>JBAYIG010000001.1:0-445106 GCA_041665725.1 Sideroxydans sp.
AACTCGGCTTGGCGCTCTTTGGCCTGACCTGTTTGCAACTTGGCGATGTCATCGCCGAAGCTTGGCGCGGCAAGACACGCGCTGAAGTGTTCAAAAAGAAATCCTTTCCTATACCTGTCGTGGTCAAAAAATGAATCCCTACAACCTACTCCGCCCAGCCCTGTTCACGCTCGACCCCGAGACGGCACACGATGCCACACTGACCTCGCTCAACACGGCCCACTGTCTCGGACTTTCGCGCTTGATACCCAAGCCGCAAGATGACGTTCGCAAGGTGATGGGCTTGAACTTCCCTAATCCGGTCGGACTCGCTGCAGGTTTGGATAAGAACGGTGACTGCATCAACGGCCTTGCCGCACTCGGTTTCGGCTTCATCGAGATCGGCACCATCACACCGCGTCCACAGCCGGGCAATCCGCGCCCGCGCCTGTTCCGCCTACCCGAGGCGAAGGCGATCATCAACCGCATGGGTTTCAACAACCATGGCGTGGATGCACTGGTAGCGAATGTGGAGCGCGCGAACTTCAAGGGTGTGCTGGGAATCAACATCGGCAAGAACGCCGACACGCCCATAGAAAAAGCCGCCGATGATTACCTCATCTGTTTGCGCAAGGTGTACGCCCACGCCAGCTATGTGACGGTGAACATCTCATCCCCCAACACCAAGAATCTGCGCCAATTGCAGGGCGGTGACGAGTTGGATGCTTTGCTCACGCAACTCAAATCAGAACAAGAGAAGTTGGCGCAACAACACGGCAAGTATGTCCCGCTGGCATTGAAGATCGCTCCCGACTTGGATGCCGAGCAGATCAAACAGATCGCGTCATTGTTGATAAAACATCGTATCGACGGCGTGATCGCCACCAACACCACGCTGTCGCGCGAAGGGGTGGAGGGTCTAGTTCACGGCAATGAGACTGGCGGCTTGAGCGGCGCACCTGTGAAAGAAAGATCGACTGCGGTGATTCGCGCACTCTCCACCGAACTCGGCGGCGCGCTCCCCATCATCGGGGTCGGCGGCATATCGAGCGGGGAGGAAGCAGTGGAGAAGATGCAAGCAGGCGCATCCTTGGTGCAAATCTATAGTGGTCTGATCTATCGCGGGCAAACTCTAGTGACCGAGGCCGCCGAGGCGATCAGAAATACTAAGAACTAAGATCTAGGATGGTTCGATTGCGGCCGGCCTCTTTGGCCGCATACAGATTGTTGTCGGCACGGATCAACAGTGCTTCCAGTGTATCGATGGTTTCGTTCTTCTCAGCCACGCCGATACTCACCGTCATCTTATGTTCGCTGCCATTCTGCAGATCCAGTGCTTGCGCGGCGATACTGACGCGTAAACGCTCCGCACATTGGACCGCAGCCTGCGCACCGGTATCTGGGCAGATCACCAAGAACTCCTCGCCGCCGTAACGACAGACGACATCCTGCGTGCGTGCCGCGCGACGCAGGATATCTGCGATCAGTTTCAATGCATCGTCCCCCACCTGATGACCGTAGCGGTCGTTGATGGATTTGAAATGGTCGACATCGACCATCAGGCAGGAGAGCGTCCTATCCCCGCGTTTGGCCAACGCCCACTCCTGCTCCAAGCGCTCCATGGCGAAACGGCGATTGGGCAATCCCGTCAGCGCATCCGTCAATGCCTGCCCTTGCAAGCGTTCGTTGGCTGCGGATAGTTCAGCGGAGAATCGTATCAACTGCTCACGGTCGAAGGCGAGTTCTTCCTGCAGCTGCACCACGCGCTGCGCGGCACGCAAACGCGCGAAGAAGATCTTGGGGGTGATGGGTTTGTTGAGATAGTCGTCCGCCCCCGCCTCGAACGCCTCCACCAACTTATCTGCCGATTCCTGCATCGTGACGATGATCACATAGATGCTTCGATTCTCAGGACGGCTACGTAACTCCCGACAGAGGGATATGCCATCCATCTGCGGCATCATCCAGTCCGTCACGATGAGCTGCGGCCGCTCCTTCTCGACCATACCCAAGGCTTCGACCCCGTTCGATGCGATCACCACATGATGGCCTGCCGCGACCAACATCTTTTCGAGCAAGACGCGCATAGCACGATCATCCTCCACCACCATCACACGCATCTTGTACTCGTGGTTAGCGTGCGGCCATTGCGGGACGGATATCTCCTCCGGTTCGTCATCCAGATGCGCCATCAGCTCCGCAAAGGAAGGCAGGTGGCGCGTACCCATGTTCAACAATGTCGCCCATTCCCCCCATTCGCGCGCGCACTCCTCAGCCACTCCCACCAACCCATCTTCTTCGATGGCGACCAGTGCGGCATCCACCCTTAACTTGCGAGCCAGCTTGTTGCGTTCCGCCGGAGTGCTCAAACTCACATCCGCCATCAACGATGCCAGATGCAACATATTCATCAATTTCCACTCGCGCGAGCCTTCCACGACACGGCTAGTCTCTGGCTGTGGATAGTCATGGATCAGCGTCTGGAAGATGGCGGGGAAATTCATGTCCGCCAAGATCGCCGCACTCAGCTCAGCTTGCTCGAAACCGAATTTTTCAAGTTCTTTACGATATAGCTCATCCAGCGATTGACGTTCGGAAGCTGAAAGCATATTGCCGAACTCGTCCGGATAGACGGTCGCCATCGCCAACCGCCCTATCCCCCCCAACAAACCGATGACGAATATCTCTTCTACCGCCGCCAACCGAGAGAGGGCAGCAAGGTGTCGCACATAGATGCCAGTCAACAGGGAGTGTGCCCAAAAATGCGCATAGTTGAATTGCTTGCACGGACCATGTTGGTAATCGACGATGAGCGCTATCCCCAACACCAACTGCCGCAAGGCACGCAATCCCAAGACAGTGACCGCATCCGAGATGGTGACGATGGGCCGTGAAGAGTTGGAGATCAAGACGTTGGCTGCTTTGATGACGCGCACGCTCAAGGCTGGATCAGCACTGATGAGCCGCACGATGTCTTGATTGGAGGCGTTCTCACGCTGCGTGAGGTTGATGACCTCCAGCGCCACCCCTTTGGGGGTGGGCAAGCGACCACTAAGCTTGAGCTTGGCTAATATGTTGTTCTGGTTCGGTGTCACCGATTTCCCCCTTGAGCGGGCCGATTCTAAACCTATTCCAGCGGCCTAGAATGGGCATCTCAGGTTATATCCTTATAATGCCTTCTTGGTTGAAGCAAGCCCCAATCGAGCGCATAATCCGCGCCTATTTCAGTCCTTATCGGCAAGTTTTTGAATGTCTGAATACCTATTGATTCTGGTTGGCACGGTTTTCGTGAACAACATCGTCATGGTCAAGATCCTTGGCCTGTGCCCTTTCATGGGTGTTTCCAGAAAACTAGAGGCCGCTATCGGCATGGGTGCGGCTACCACGTTCGTGCTGACATTGGGCTCTGGCGCCAGTTATCTCATCCAACATTACCTGCTCGGCCCCGAGCTGGCTTACCTCACCACGCTGTCGTTCATCGTGGTCATCGCTGGCATCGTTCAATTCACCGAGATGGCGATCAAGAAGACCAGCCCTGACATGTATCAGACCCTAGGCATCTATCTGCCGCTCATCACCACCAACTGCGCAGTATTGGGCATCCCGTTGCTCAATGTGCAGGCCAAGCATGACTTCATGGAGTCCTTGCTGTTCGGCTTCGGCGGCGCCGTCGGCTTCACCTTGGTGATGGTGCTGTTCGCGGGCATCCGCGAACGTCTGGAAGGCGCTGACGTGCCGGGCATCTTCAAGGGCACGGCCATCGCGATGGTCACCGCTGGTTTGATGAGCCTGTCGTTCATGGGATTCTCGGGTCTGGTGAAATGATCTCTGCGTTGTGGGTGATGATCGGCATCTCATTGCTGCTCGGTGCAGTGTTGGGCTACTCCGCCATCAAGTTCAAAGTCGAAGGCAATCCGCTGGTCGAGAAGATCGATGCTGTGTTGCCCCAGACGCAATGCGGTCAGTGTGGCTATCCCGGCTGCATGCCTTACGCTGAAGCGATAGCAAAAGGCGAGGTCGGCATCAACAAATGTCCGCCGGGTGGTGAAGAGGGCATCCAAAAGTTAGCCGACCTGCTCGGCGTCGAGTTCCAACCTTTCGGCGAAGGCGCGGCACCGAAAGGCAAGGCGGTCGCATTCATCGACGAACAGACCTGCATCGGTTGCACGCTGTGCATCCAAGCCTGCCCCGTCGATGCCATCGCAGGTGCCGCCAAGCAGATGCACACCATCATCGCTTCCGAATGCACAGGCTGCGAACTATGCCTGCCGCCCTGCCCCGTCGATTGCATCACGATGGAAGCGATAGGCGAGAACATCACCAATTGGAAATGGCGCCACCCTGTGATCATCCCTATCAAGGTAGCCGCATGAGACAGCTCTTTGCATTCCACGGCGGTGTGCATCCACCCACTCACAAAGATGAGTCGACACGCACGCCCATCGCGCGAACACCACTGCCTTCAAAGCTGGTCATCCCCTTGAGCCAACACGTGGGTAACCGCGCTGTACCCATCGTGCAAGTAGGTGAGCGCGTGCTCAAAGGGCAAAAGATCGGTCGTCCCGAGGGCAAGCTTTCTAGCGCGGTACATGCTTCCACCTCTGGAACAGTGACCGCCATCGACATGCAACTGGTCGCACATCATTCCGGCTTGCCGGATCTGTGCGTCACCCTCGTTCCCGATGGCAAAGATGAATGGATAGAACACGGCGGCGTCGACCTACAGCACACTTCGCACTCCGAATTACGCCACCTGTTACGCAAGGCGGGCGTGGTCGGCT
This sequence comes from Sideroxydans sp., assembly GCA_041665725.1. Lineage (GTDB taxonomy): Bacteria > Pseudomonadota > Gammaproteobacteria > Burkholderiales > Gallionellaceae > Sideroxyarcus. The sequence goes on from JBAYIG010000001.1 coordinate 4,761, forward strand.
TGGGCGGTGCGGTGTTTCCAAGCGACCTGAAGACGGATGCGCACCACCACAAGATCAAGACCTTGGTCATCAACGGTGCCGAATGCGAACCCTATATCACCTGCGACGATGTACTGATGCGCGAACGTGCCGCCGACATCCTGCGTGGCGCTGATATCTTGCGAGTATTGCTACATGCCGAGGAAGTCCTCATCGGCATCGAAGACAACAAATCTGAAGCCATCGCGGCGATGCAACTCGCCGTCGAACAACACAAGCACGACAAGATGGAAGTGTTGTCCGTGCCCACCATGTACCCAAGCGGTGGCGCGAAACAACTGATCCGCATCCTTACTGGTATCGAAGTCGCGGCAGGTGTGCGCTCCACCGAGATGGGTGTGCAATGCTTCAATGTCGCCACAGCCTACAGCGTGTGGCGCGCATTGGCGCATGGCGAGCCTTTGCTGTCCCGCATCGTCACCGTCACCGGCAATGTGACGGATGCGCAGAACTTCGACGTGTTGATTGGCACGCCGTTGGCTGAACTGGTCGTACTGGCTGGTAGCAAACCCGACACAAATCGCCACATCATGGGCGGCCCGATGATGGGCGTCGATTTGCCTACGGGTACGATAGGCATCACCAAGGCGACCAACTGCATCATCGAGTCATCGCCCAAACTATTCCCGCCACAACCGCCTGCGTTGCCGTGCATCCGCTGCACACGTTGTGCCGAGGTGTGCCCTGCCGAATTGCAACCGCAAGACTTGTATTGGTTCGCAAAATCCAACAACTTCGGCAAGACCGAAGAGTTCCACCTGTTCGATTGCATCGAGTGCGGTGCCTGCGCCTATGTGTGCCCAAGCAACATCCCGCTGGTGCAGTATTACCGCTACGCCAAGAGCGAGATACACGAGCGTGAACGCGACAAGAAAGCAGCCGACCTAGCGCGTGAACGCCACGAGTATCGCCAACTGCGCATCGAGCGCGACAAGCAAGAGAAGGCCGAGAAACTGGCACAGAAGGAACGTGAGGCCGCAGCCAAAGCCGCACAAGCTGCCGCCGCTCCTGTCGCCACGCCTGATGACGCACAGCAAAAACTCATCGAAGAAGCCTTGGCGCGCGCCAACGCACAAGCGGCAGTCGCTCATCCGCAAAACACCGAGACGCTCACATCCGAGCAGTCAGCCGAGATCGCTGCCATCGAAGCGCGTCGCGCCAAGATACGTGAGATGGCTGCCGATGCCGGCGCCGATGACGAGCCGCCAAAATCCCACTGAGGAATAAAGAAACATGTTGAGCTCCCCTTTCATCGCACAACCCAGCAGCGTCAGCCAGATCATGCTGCGCGTGTTGCTCGCGCTCATTCCAGGCATCGCGCTGTACGTGTGGTATTTCGGCCCCGCCATCTTGGTGTCCATCACGCTCGCCTCTATCACGGCGCTGGCCACGGAAGCAGCGATGCTCAAGCTGCGCAACCGCCCAATCAAGCCATTCATCTCTGACAACACAGCTTTGCTCACCGCTTGGCTGTTGGCGCTATCCATCCCGCCTCTGGCACCTTGGTGGATGGTGGTGGTTGGAACAGCCTTTGCCATCGCCGTTTCCAAACATCTGTACGGCGGCCTCGGTAGCAACCCATTCAATCCGGCGATGATCGGCTATGCGGTGCTCATCATCTCCTTCCCCGTGCACATGACGCACTGGCTGACGCCACATGCACTTGGCGGAGCCGAGCTATCCTTCATCGAACAACTGAACTACATCTTCAACGGCGTACTTCCCAATAATCTGACGCTGGATGCGATCACCATGGCAACGGCGCTGGACACAATGAAGACGCAGTTGCATCTCGGCTTGTCTGTCAGCGACATCCGCGACATGCCCATCTATGGTCGCCTTGCAGGCAAGGGGAGCGAGATGGTCGCCATCGGTTTCGCCATCGGCGGTCTCTACCTGATCTTCACACGCATCATCTCTTGGCATCTGCCCGTGGCATACCTAGCTGCGCTGTTCGCCACCGCAGGGATATTCCATCTAGTCGATCCGCAACATTACGTCACGCCGCTGTTCCACTGGTTCTCTGGTGCAGCCATGATCGGCGCGTTCTTCATCCTCACCGACCCCGTCACTTCGCCGACCACAGCAAAAGGCAAGATCATCTTCGCAGTCGGCGCGGGCATACTCACCTACCTCATCCGTGCCTTCGGCGGTTTCCCTGACGGCATGGCCTTCGCAACCCTGCTGATGAACATCTGCGTGCCGCTCATCGATGCCTATACACAGCCCAAAGTATTCGGCAAGAAAGGGGCTAGCAAATGAAACGTATCGCCCGCTCCACTCTGCAAACGGCAGCCAATCTGATCTTCTTCGCGGTCATCGCCACCGCCATCCTCGCCTCGGTGTTCTTCATGACGCATGACGCCATCGTGAAGAGTGAAGAAGCGGAGAAGATGAAGCTCATCACCCAGATCGTGCCGACCACCTTGTTCGACAACGACATCATCCAAGACAAACTGAACGTCGCACCGAATCCTTTGTTGGGCACAGAAGAGGTCACCATCGCTTACCGCGCGCGACTCAAAGGCGAACCTTCCGCCGTGGTCTTGGAATCCATCGCACCGGACGGCTACAGCGGCAAGATATTCCTCATCCTCGCCGTACGAGCCAACGGTGAATTGGCCGGCGTGCGTGTAGTGACACACAAAGAAACACCTGGACTAGGTGATTACATCGAACTCCCGAAAGACCCTTGGATCAAAGGGTTCGACGGCAAATCGCGCGAGGTGTACAAAGACGATGATTGGAAAGTAAAGAAAGATGGCGGTCAGTTCGCCTACATGGCAGGTGCGACCATCACGCCGCGCGCCATCGTCAAAGCGGTGAACAAGGCGCTCATCTACTACGCCGAGAATCGTGAACAACTATTCGCCGTGAGCGAACCTGTGAAGAAGGAGAAACGCAAATGACTCTCCAAGAATTCCGCGACATCTTCCACAACGGTATGTGGAAGCAGAATCCTGGCATCGTGCAATTGCTCGGCCTATGTCCTTTACTGGCCGTGAGCAGCACGGTAGTGAATGGCGTCAGCCTAGGACTCGCCACTGCCGTCGTGATGGCTTTGAGCGGTGCCTCCATCGCCCCCATCCGCAACTACGTTCCTAACGAGATCCGCATCCCCGTGTTCATCCTCATCATCGCGGTGCTGGTCACCGTGGTGCAGTATCTGATGAATGCATACATGTACGGCCTGTATGTGGTGCTGGGCATCTTCATCCCGCTCATCGTCACCAACTGCATCGTATTGGCACGCGTAGAAGCCTTCGCCTCCAAGAACGGGGCGCTAGCCTCGGCATGGGATGGCTTTGCGATGGGGCTTGGGCTCACCGCCGTGCTGGGTGTGTTGGGCGCGATCCGCGAGGTCATTGGCAAGGGTACTTTGTTTTCAGGCATCGACTTGGCACTTGGCGATATGGCTCAAGGTTGGGTGCTACATGTCATCCCTGACTACAAAGGTTTCCTGCTCGCCATCCTGCCACCCGGCGCATTCATCGGCCTCGGCTTGCTCATCGCCGGCAAGAACTGGCTAAACCTGCGCGCAGAAGCCAAGGCACGCAACAAACCAGTATCGACACCGATGACTGGCGAGGCTGTACAAGGATGAATGCAGCAAAACGGCGTGAGATATTCTTGCGCCTGCAAGCTGCGAATCCTCACCCCACCACCGAGTTGGAACACGCTTCTCCGTTCGAGTTGCTGGTCGCAGTTATCCTTTCCGCACAGGCCACCGACAAGAGCGTCAACCTCGCCACGCGCGAACTGTTTCCCGTTGCACGCACCCCGCAAGCCATCTTTGATCTAGGCGAAGCCGAACTACGTAGCTACGTACAACGCATCGGGCTGTATCAAACCAAGAGTAAGCACATCATCCAGATGTGTCGCATCCTGCTCGAACAACACAAAGGCGAAGTACCACAGACACGCGAAGCACTGGAAGCCCTGCCCGGTGTAGGCCGCAAGACCGCCAATGTCATCCTCAACACAGCATTCGGACAACCAACGATCGCCGTCGACACGCACATCTTCCGCATCAGCAACCGCATCGGCTTAGCGCCCGGCAAAGATGTGGTGGAAGTCGAAAAGAAACTCATGAGATTCGTCCCCGACGAATTCAAACAAGACGCGCACCATTGGCTCATCCTGCATGGACGCTACACTTGCATCGCACGCAAACCGAAGTGCGGCGACTGCGTCATTCAAGATCTGTGTGAATACAAAAATAAGGAATTGTGATGTTCAATCCGACCCGCGATGAAGCGCGACTGTTCCTGTTCGAATCTTGGCGTAAGCGCTGCGCCAAAGAGTTGTTATCGCCGCTGGAAGATCTGACGGCACAGCTCATCGACAAGCATCCCGAGTATCACGCCATCTTCAACGATGCCGAAAAGAACCGAGACAAGGATTTCGCTGCCGATGGTTCCGTGGTGAATCCTTTCCTACACTTGATGATGCACCTCACCATCGAGGAACAGATCTCTATCGGCCAGCCGCACGGCATCCGAGAACAGTTCTCCCGTTTGACCCAGAAATACGAATCCGAGCATGAGGCGCAACACGCGATGATGGACTGTCTGGGCGAGATGATCTGGCAGGCGCAACGCAACAAGACTGCACCCGATGCCGCTATCTATATCGGTTGCTTGGAGAAACAGTGATGGCGAACCGCTTGAGTAGCATCGTGACACGCACGGGAGACGATGGCACCACTGGCCTAGCCGATGGCACACGTCTAAGCAAAGACAGCGCACGCATCACTGCACTGGGCAGTGTAGATGAACTCAACAGCCACCTCGGCGTATTGCTCTCCGAACCGATGCCGCAAGATATTCGCGATGAATTGCTGCGTATACAGAATGATTTGTTCGATCTAGGCTCGACTTTGGCTCTGCCTGGCACAGCATTCGCACAAGAGAAACTCCTACGACTGGATGAAGCCATCGCGCACTACAACGCCGACCTGCCCCCGCTCAAAGAATTCATCCTGCCCGGTGGTGGACGTACGGCGGCGTTATGCCATGTCGCCCGTAGCGTAGCGCGGCGTGCGGAACGTGATCACTGCCATCTCGCACACAGCGAAATCGTGAGTGATGACGGAGGGCGTTATCTGAATCGACTATCGGACCTGCTATTCGTCTTGTCCCGCGTACTGAACCGCACTGCGGGAGAAAACGAAACGCTTTGGGCTCGTACTTAAGGTTGCGACGGCGGGATCGGTTTCGGCTTGCGCAGATCCAATAGCGCCATCACATAGCCGGACAGGCAGTAGCCTAAGAACAGCAAGAACAGGTGCAAGGGTGGATCCACTGACACCAAGATGAAGAACAGCGCGAACAAGAAGATGACGATAAACGGCACACTCTTGCGCATGTTGATGGACTTGAAGCTGTAGTACTTGAGGCTACTCACCATGCTCAAGCCCGCAAACACCGTCACCGCAGCGGCATACCAGCGCAGCTCATACCCCGTGAATTTGTTATCCAACATCACCCATACGAAACCAGCGACCAAAGCAGCCGCAGCCGGGCTGGGCAGCCCTTGGAAGTAACGCTTATCGACCACATCGATGTTGGTGTTGAAGCGCGCCAAACGTAAGGCTGCACTCGCGCAGTAGATGAAAGCTGCGAACCAGCCCCACTTACCCAGATCGCGGAACGCCCACTCGTACATCAGGATAGACGGCGCGACACCAAACGAGACCATGTCGGACAAACTGTCATACTCCGCACCGAATTCGCTTTGCGTGTGCGTCATGCGCGCCACGCGACCATCCAAGCCATCCAACACCATTGCGATGAAGATCGCGACAGCAGCGATCTCGTAGCGACCATTCATCGATTGCACGATGGCATAGAAGCCGGCGAACAAGGCGGCCGTGGTGAACAAGTTGGGCAACAAATAGATGCTGCGCCTGCGCAGGTTCATTCGTTCACGCTGTTTGGTTTCGATCATAGGGTCAGATGCTTGCCAAGAAGGTAGTCGTTACGGACACTTTATCACCGATGGTGACTTTGACGTAGTACGAAAAATCGGGGGCGTATTGGAGCGCGAAAAATCGCCCTCCAATACGCCCCCCATACATTGCTTAGTTCTTAGATTGATCGACCAGTTTGTTCTTAGCGATCCAAGGCATCATGGAACGCAACTGTCCGCCCACGACTTCGATCGGATGCTCAGCATTCAAACGACGACGTGCAGTCATCTCTGGATAGTTGGTACGACCTTCCAAGATGAACTGTTTAGCGTAGGAACCGTTCTGGATGTTCTTCAGGCATTCCTTCATTGCGGCACGCGCTTCATCAGCGATGACGCGATGACCGGTGACGTACTCGCCGTATTCCGCATTGTTGGAGATGGAATAGTTCATGTTAGCGATGCCGCCTTCGTACATCAGATCGACGATTAGCTTCAGTTCGTGCAGACACTCGAAGTAAGCCATCTCAGGCGCGTAACCCGCTTCGGTCAATGTCTCGAAACCAGCCTTCACCAACTCAACCGCACCACCGCACAACACAGCCTGCTCACCGAACAAGTCCGTTTCTGTCTCTTCACGGAAGTTAGTCTCGATCACGCCGCCCTTGGTACCACCGTTAGCTGCTGCGTAAGACAATGCGATGTCTTTCGCTTTGCCGGTCTTGTCTTGGTACACCGCGATCAATGTCGGTACGCCGCCGCCTTTGAGGTATTCGGAACGTACGGTGTGGCCAGGGCCTTTTGGCGCGATCATGATCACGTCAACGTCAGCACGTGGCACGACTTGGTTGTAGTGCACGTTGAAACCGTGTGCGAAAGCCAGCGCAGCGCCCGCCTTCATGTTCGGTGCGACATCTTTGTTGTAGACATCAGGGATGTTCTCATCAGGCAACAGCATCATCACGACGTCAGCGTTCTTCACTGCATCCGCCACTTCCGCGACCTTGATGCCAGCGGCTTCTACCTTCTTCCAAGAAGCGCCATTCTTGCGCAGACCGACAGTCACGTTGACACCGGACTCTTTCAGGTTCTGTGCGTGAGCATGGCCTTGGGAGCCGTAGCCGATGATGGTCACTTGTTTGCCCTTGACCAGGGATAGGTCTGCGTCTTTGTCGTAATAAACTTTCATGTTGGCCTCGTCGTAAAAATCAGTGAATAAAAAATGGTTGTTAAAGTTTCAAAACTCGTTCGCCACGTCCGATGCCGGAAGATCCGGTACGTACTGTCTCGATGATGAGAGCGTGATCGATGGCTTGCAGGAAGCTGTCCAGCTTGGAACCCGTGCCGGTCAACTCGATGGTGTAGCTGGTGCTGGAAACATCGATGATGCGACCACGGAAGATGTCAGTGATGCGCTTCAACTCTTCACGCGCCTCACCCACTGCACTCACCTTCAACAACATCAACTCACGCTCCAGATGGTCGCCATCGGTCAGGTCCATCACCGCCACGACATCCACCAGCTTGTTGAGCTGCTTTTTGATCTGCTCGATGATCTCGTCCGAACCGCGCGTGACGATGGTCATACGCGACATGGTCGTATCTTCAGTCGGTGCGACAGTCAAAGATTCGATGTTGTAACCACGTGCCGAGAACAATCCCGCGACACGAGACAAAGCGCCCGCTTCGTTTTCCATCAACAATGAGATGATGTGACGCATCACAAGTCCTCCGCCAAAATCACTTCAGACAGGCCCTTGCCACCAGGTACCATCGGGTAGACGTTCTCGGTCGAGTCGGTACGGAAGTCTAGGAAAACCAGATCATCTTTACGTGCGAAGGCTTCCTTCAAGGCGCCTTCGACATCGGACGGACGATCCACGCGAATACCTACATGTCCATAAGCCTCTGCCAACTTCACGAAGTCTGGCAAGGCATCCATATAGGAATGCGAATAACGGTTGCCATGGAAGAATTCCTGCCACTGACGCACCATACCCAAATAGCGATTGTTCAAGGCAATGATCTTGACTGGGATGTTGTACTGCTTGCAGGTGGATAGCTCCTGAATGTTCATCTGAATGCTACCCTCACCCGTCACACAGGCAACTGCTGCGCCTGGATGTGCGAGCTGCACTCCCATCGCAGCTGGTAAGCCAAAGCCCATCGTGCCCAAACCGCCAGAGTTGATCCATTGGCGTGGCTTATCGAACTTGTAGTACTGCGCAGCCCACATCTGATGCTGCCCCACGTCAGACGTAACAAAGGCTTCACCGCGAGTGATCTCATACAGCTTTTCAATCACGAACTGCGGCTTGATGAACTCGTCAGAATTCTTGTAAGTGAGCGACTTGCGGCTACGCCACGTGTCGATCTGTTGCCACCAAGTCTTGAGATTCTCAGCATCCGGTTTTTGCTTGCTTGCAGCCAACACGCCCAGCATGTCAGTCAACACTTGCTTCACATCGCCCACGATAGGCACATCAACCTTCACTCGCTTAGAGATGCTGGCAGGATCGATATCGATATGGATGATCTTGCGCGGTACGGAGGTGAAGTGCTTCACATTGCCGACGACGCGATCATCGAAACGCGCGCCGACGGCCAACAGGACATCGCAATCTTGCATCGCCAGATTGGCTTCGTATGTACCGTGCATACCCAACATGCCGAGATTCTGCTTGTCGGTCGCAGGATAGCCACCCAGGCCCATCAGCGTGTTGGTGACTGGGAAGCCCAGCTTTCGCACTAGCTCGGTCAATTGCGTAGAAGCATCGGACAGCACCACGCCACCACCGGCGTACACCATCGGACGTTTGGCGTCGAGCAACAGCTTGACCGCCTCTTTGACCAATCCCATATCGCCATGCGTTTGGGGGTTATAAGAGCGGATGCTGACGGACTCCGGATAGATGAACTCGGTCTTGGTGTTAGAAACATCTTTAGGGATATCGACCAGCACAGGCCCCGGACGGCCTGACTTCGCCAGATAGAAAGCCTTCTTCAACGTAGTCGCTAGGTCTTTGACATCTTTGACCAAGAAATTGTGTTTCACACAAGGACGTGTGATGCCGACCGCATCCACTTCCTGAAAAGCATCTTCGCCGATGTAGCTAGTGGGTACTTGACCACTGATGACCACCATCGGGATGGAGTCCATATACGCCGTTGCGATGCCGGTCACTGCATTCGTCAAACCAGGACCAGAAGTGACCAACGCCACGCCAACCTTGTCTGTAGAACGTGAATAGCCGTCCGCAGCATGGACAGCCGCCTGCTCGTGACGTACCAATACGTGCTTCACCTTGTCCTGCTGGAACAGTGCGTCATAAATGAACAGCACTGCGCCACCAGGATAGCCAAAGACGTACTCGACGCCCTCTTCCTGCAAACATTTTATGGTTATTTCTGCGCCGGTCAGTTCCATGAGCGAAAACCTATGAATTGCTTCGATTTAAAGACCGAGCAAGATAAAGGCTGGCGGCGTTTTGGTCAACCCCAATCAAGCCTAAAAGCACCGAAAACCCTTGTCCCTACGGGAATTTGCTATCATGCGCCGCCCCCAGGAGACCCGTCTTGTCCAGCCGCGAACAACTATCCGACTTTCTCGCCAGCGTAGAGCGCCGTGCCTATAAGCATGCGATGTTCGCCGTGCGCGATGAAGCAGCCGCGCTGGACATCGTGCAGGATGCCATGATGAAACTTGCGGAAAGGTACGGCGACAAGCCAGCGGAAGAATTCCCGATGCTATTCCATCGCATCCTGCAGAACACCATCATGGACCACTTCCGCAGGCAAAAGGTGCGCAACTCTTGGTTTTCCTTGTTTTCCTCCTTCACCCCGCAACATGCCGACGAAGAGTTTGACCCGCTCGATGTGTTAGAGGATAACGAGAGCCCTAGCCACGTCTTACAGCCCGATGCCGACTTGCAACAAAACCAAATCTTGGCGAGCATCGAAGCAGCATTGCTGCGCTTACCCGCCCGTCAACGAGAAGCCTTCCTACTGCGTTACTGGGACGGATTAGATACAGCGGAGACAGCGTCCGCAATGGGGTGTTCCGAGGGAAGCGTAAAAACACATTGCTCAAGAGCGACACACGCACTAGCCGAGACACTGAAACAGAAAGGAATAGACCTATCATGGGAATCAAACTGAACATCAACGACGTCCGCCGCTTGCTGGATCGTTCAGCGAGTGACCTGAACGCAACGACTGTAGACAAATTACAAGCCTCGCGCCGCGCCGCCTTGCAACATCAACAGACCAAGCAACCAACTTTGGTACATGCATGGTTGGCCGAACACGGCGTTATCGGACACCACGCCTCACACCAACACAAAGCACTCAATTGGGGGCTGGCGACATTTTTGGCCGTGGCACTGGTCGGCGGCATCAGCTACTGGCAGATCACACCCGAACGCGATCACAGCACGATTGATATCGCCATCTTGACGGACGAACTGCCTGTACACATGTACGTCGACTAAACGCAACGCTAGGAAGAACCAAAGATGTCACGCAAATTAAGCCTCACTTTCGCCGCCCTACTGCTGGCTCCCATGGGCGTCTTTGCCGCGCCTTGGAGCAGCTTGAGTGCCGATCAACAACAGGTACTTGCACCGCTCTCGACGACGTGGAATACGCTACCAGAGAGCGAACAACAAAGCTTCGTTGGCATTGCGAAGGGGTACGCAAAGCTCACTCCTGAAAAGCAGCAACGCTTACAAGAACAGTTGGAGACTTGGGGAAAGCTGACGACTGAGCAACGTCATCGCGCCAGAGAAAAATTCACCGCTTTTAGCAAAGTACCCGAAGAAAAACGTGAAGCTGTGAAACAGATGGTACGCGAACAACAGGCCGCCCCAGCCAAGTAATCCCTAATGTCAGCGGCGCTCGGTGCGCCACAGCATCGCCAGCGCCAACCCAAGGAAGATCCACGTCATCGCAGTAGCACTGAACACTGGCCACCAATCTTTAAGTGTTCCCAGATTGGCGAACAAACGACTGGCAAAGTGGAATCCCAACCCAAGCACGACCCCCAGGAATATCTTGCCACTCACGCCCCCCTCGCGCTTGTTGTAGGAAGAGAACGGCAAGGCCAACAACATCATCACCAACACCGCAAATGGGTAAGCCAATTTATTCCACATGGCGATCTCATAGCGCGATGTCTTCTGCTTGTTGTCATCCAGATGTTGAATGTATTGATAAAGACTCCACGCCGACATCTGCTCTGGCTCGATCAGCAACACCGTGAAGATGTTGGGACTCAAAGATGAGCGCCATTCCATCGTACTCACCTGATTGACCGTCGCTCCCGCCTCGATGAATTTCGTCTGTTTGACACCCGTCAACTCCCAACTCTGCCCATTTTTGTATGAGGCGCGTTCCGCAGCCGTGATGCTACGCAAGTGATAACCCTCATCGAACTGATAGATACTGACCCCCAGCAACGTCGTATCGTGCAACACAGCCTTCGCATTGACGAAGCTACCTTCATCCTTCACCCACACACCAGAGCGGAACTCCATCAGACTCACATTCGCGTTCTTCGCCTTCAGTTTGATCTGCTTGGCCAGATGCTGGCTCGGCGGTGCGATGAACTCGCCCACCACGAAGCACGCGATCATGAACGGCAATCCGATACGTAAAAGCGCATGGATCATCTGCTGCAACGAGACCCCCGAAGCGCGATACACAGTCAATTCGGAATTGGCCGCCATCTGCACCAACGCAAAGATAGTGCCGATCAACACGGCTACTGGGAATAGCTCATAGATATGATTAGGAGCAGTCAATAACACGAACAGCAACACATATCCCATGTGATAACCGCTACCATCCCCCATCTCGTTCATCTGATTGATCAGATCGAGCAGTTCGAACAACATGAGCAATGCGGCGAACACCATGAGTACACTCAGGTATATCTCTTTAGCAAGGTAACGCGTCAGCAGATTCATCGGCGCCACCTCTGCCACGAGAACGGCGAACTACGGTGATAGAAATAGATAATCGTACCCACCAACAAGACCAGATGGATACCCCACAGACCGACCAGCATGCTGACCTTCTCACGCGCCACCCATGACACCGCAATGGTCGACATATTGTTGTAGAACATATACAGCACGATGGCGGCGATCAAGTTATATGAACGGCCTGCACGCGGGTTCACATAACTCAACGGGATCGCCAACAACGCCAACATAAAGGCCCCCAAGGGCATGCTGATGCGCTCCACTAGTTGCGATCGATTCAACGGGTCTGGGTTTTGAATCAGATACAGCGTGGAATAGGCTCTTCGATTACTCGTATTTTGTGGCAACTCCACTGGCTCGATGCGAATCGAATAACGCTCGAACTCGGCGATCTTAAAATCCGCTTGCCCCGGCACACCTTCGTAGCGAGAACCGTTCAGCAACACAAGGAAACGATCACCGTTGGCGACGATCTCCTGATAGCCCTCTTTTGCCACCATGGTGCCGTCCTTGCCGTTCTGCACCGACTGTACGAAGATGTTCTGGACGCGCTTTTTCTCCGTATCCACTTCTTCCAAGAAGAATACGCGGTCGGCCTGCTTGGATTCACGGAACACCCCAGGCGCCGCCGAGGAGACATCGTCGCGACTGTTCAATCTACGCTTGAACTCGTCCGCCATCGACCACGCCCATGGCGACAACACCAAGCTCAGCAAGGCGATGATGCCCACCACTGGGATCGTATAAGCCATCACAGGTCGGATGAATCGCGTCAGACCGACCCCCGATGAGAACCACACCACCATCTCGCTATCGCGATAGATACGGCTCAAAGTAAGCAAGATAGAAAGGAACAGACTGATAGAGAGCAAAACCGGAATGAAACTCAGCGCGCTGAAACCCAACATCACCAATACGCCATCCACTGCCAGCGAACCGCTCACCGACTCACCGAGCAACTTGATCAGCTGCGTGAACACCACGATACCCATCAGAATGGAGAATATGAGCAGGCCGGAACTCGCGAACTCGCGCACCAACGACCAATAGAAGATACCCCGCACGATCCGAGGACATCGCTTCTTTGACTTTGTGCCTTGAGATTGCGGATAATCGGCCATTGCAGGTTAATCGGTAGATATGAGGAGCGACACGTGGAATTTAGCATAAAACAAGGTACCCCGGACTCGATGAAGAGCGGCTGTATCGTCGTTGGTGTGTTCGATGGCGGGAAATTATCCAAGGCGGCGCAAGCCCTAGACAAAGCTGCGAAGCACGCATTGAGCGACCTCATCGCGCGTGGCGACATGACAGGCAAAGCCGCATCCACACTGCTCCTGCACAAACTTATCGGCATCGCCGCCGAGCGCGTACTGCTCGTTGGTCTAGGCAAAGCAAGCGAGCTGAACAACAAGGCCAGCCTCGACATCCTCAGTGCGACTTTCAAGGCACTGAATGCGACCCCCGCGAAAGATGCTGCGCTCTATATCACCGACGAAAGCGTCGGCAAGAATGCGAACTGGGTCATCAAACAAGCCGTATTCACCGCCGCCGAACAAGCTTTCCGCGCTGACGGCCTGAAGAGCGAGCCCGCAAAACCCGCGACACTCAAACACATCGTCTTCGCCACACTCGACAAACCTGCCGCCGAACTCAAGGCCACGCTGGAGCAAACTGCGGCAATCGCAAACGGCATGGAATTGACCAAGACCCTAGGCAACCTGCCCGGCAACATCTGCACACCGACCTATCTTTCTGCACACGCATTGGCATTGGATAAGGCGCACAAGAAGATCAAAACCACCGTGCTGGAAGAGAAGGACATGCAAAAATTGGGCATGGGCTCTTTCCTCTCCGTCACACGTGGCAGCGAACAACCCGCCAAACTCATCACCCTCGAATACAAGGGCGGTGACAAGAAACAAAAGCCCATCGTGCTGGTCGGCAAAGGTATCACCTTCGACACCGGCGGCATCTCGCTCAAACCGGGCGCCGAAATGGACGAGATGAAGTACGACATGTGCGGCGCAGCCAGCGTGCTCGGCACCATCCAAGCCATCGCCGAAATGGGCTTGGAACTGAACGTGGTCGGCGTCATCCCCACGTGCGAGAACATGCCTTCTGGCATCGCCACTAAACCGGGCGACATCGTCACCTCCATGTCCGGCCAAACCATCGAGATCTTGAACACCGACGCTGAAGGTCGCCTCATCCTGTGTGACGCCCTCACCTACTCTGCCAAGTTTGAACCTGACACCGTCATAGACATCGCCACACTCACTGGCGCCTGCGTCATCGCATTGGGCCATGTCGCACACGGCTTGTTCGCCAACGAAGACAAACTGGCGAAGGAGCTACTGGCCGCTGGCGAACAATCACACGACCGCGCATGGCAACTACCGCTGTGGGATGACTATCAGCCGCTGCTGGATTCCAACTTCGCCGACATGCAGAACATCGGCGGTCGCGCCGGCGGCACCATCACCGCTGCCTGCTTCTTGGCGCGCTTCACTAAGGAATATCGTTGGGCGCACTTGGACATCGCCGGTACGGCATGGTTGTCGGGCAAACAAAAAGGCGCGACAGGCCGCCCCGTGCCGATGCTCACGCAATACCTCATCAACCGCGCAGCCGCTAAGTGACTAAAGTAGATTTTTATACTGGCTCGGAAGACAAACTAAGAACTGCTTGTCAGCTGAGCCACAAAGCGATGCAGAACGGTCTGCGCGTGTTGTTGCATGTACCGAACGACGACACCGCAGACAAGTTGGACAAATTGCTGTGGCACTATCCCGCCACGGCTTTTCTGCCGCACTGCCACAGCCACGAAGCCGATGCAGCGACCATGCCTGTCGTCATCGGACGTGATGAGAACTTCCCACACTCGGAACTGCTCATCAGCTTGCATGATGAATGCACCACCTTCTTCAGCCGTTTCGAACGTGTCATCGAGATCGTCGGCAGCGACGACGATGATGCCAAGTTGGGCCGCGCTCGCTTCAAGTTCTATAAAGACCGTGGCTACGATGTCGGCCACACAGACCTAGCGAAACTGCGCGCATGATGACCGACCGCCATCTGCCCCCAGACCTTCCTGTGCTGACCGAGGTAGTCGGTGAAGAGACATGGAGCTTTCCAACACTGACCGAAGTCGTGGAAGCACCCACCACACCCGACCTCGACACAACGATAGAGATCGAACGCCTCGCGCCGATCTCTACTGAATCCGCCGATGTGTTGCTGCCCGAAGAGATGCCGCTCGACATCTCACCGCAACTGTTGAGCCACCTCGAAACACACCTTGAAGATGTATTGGCACAGCGACTGCAACAACGCTTGGCCGAAGCCCAGCAACAAGTCATCTCTCAGACCTTGGCAGAGCTAAAAGCCGAACTGCCCGAGCTCATCCGCAAAGCCCTAGCCACTCCGCAAGATCCCAGCTGAAGCGCCCGCAGTCTGCGGGTTGTCTTGATATAATCGCGCCCCTTCGCAGCCGCTGGGCTGCCTCACTTTGCCGCACGAAAATGACTCAAAAAGAACTCGCAAAAAGTTTCGACCCCAAAGACATCGAAGCACGTTGGTATCCCGAATGGGAATCCGCTGGCTACTTCAAGGCGGGCGTCGATGCCGCAAAACCAGACAACTTCTGTATCCAACTGCCACCCCCCAACGTCACCGGCACGCTGCACATGGGCCACGGTTTCAACCAGACCTTGATGGATGCGCTCACGCGCTACCACCGCATGAAGGGCGACAACACGCTGTGGCAACCGGGCACCGACCACGCGGGTATCGCCACGCAGATCGTCGTCGAGCGACAACTGAACGCACAGAACATCACGCGCCATGACCTAGGTCGCGAGAAGTTCCTGGAAAAAGTGTGGGAATGGAAAGAGCATTCCGGCAACACCATCACCCAACAGATGCGCCGCCTCGGCACCTCGCCCGACTGGTCGCGCGAGCGCTTCACCATGGACCCCGCGCTGAACAAGACCGTCACCGAGACATTCGTGCGCCTGTTCAACGAAGGTCTCATCTATCGCGGCAAGCGCTTGGTGAACTGGGACCCGAAACTGCACACCGCTGTGTCCGACCTCGAAGTCGTGCAAGAGGAAGAAGACGGCTTCATGTACCACATCCGTTATCCGCTGGCTGATGGCAGTGGTCATCTCACGGTCGCCACCACTCGCCCCGAGACCATGTTGGGCGATGTCGCTGTGATGGTGCATCCCGAAGACGAACGCTACAAACACCTCATCGGCAAGCAAGTGCAACTGCCTTTGTGCGACCGTACCATTCCCATCATCGCGGATGAATATGTCGATAAGGAATTCGGCACCGGCGTGGTCAAGGTCACCCCTGCGCATGACTTCAACGACTATGCAGTCGGCCAACGCCACAAGCTGGAGATGATCTCCATCCTCACACTGGATGCCAAGATCAACGAGAACGCACCGAAGCAATATCAGGGCATGGATAGATTCGCCGCACGCAAACAGATCGTCGCCGATCTGGAGACAGCGGGCGTCTTCGACAAGGCCGAGAAACACAAACTCAAAGTGCCGCGCGGCGACCGCACCAATGTGGTCATCGAGCCGATGCTGACAGATCAATGGTTCGTCGCCATGAGCAAGCCGAGTGCGAGCGGCAAGAGCATCACCGAGCAGGCGCTGGAATGCGTGAGTTCCGGCGAGATCAAGTTCCATCCCGAGAACTGGGTGAACACCTACAACCAGTGGCTCAACAACATCCAAGACTGGTGCATCTCGCGCCAACTGTGGTGGGGGCATCAGATACCTGCGTGGTACGGCGTGAACGGCGAAGTATTCGTCGCACATGACGCAGACGAAGCGCGCAAGCTCGCCGACAAGGCAGGTTATGCCGGACAACTCGACCGCGACAACGACGTGCTCGACACTTGGTTCTCTTCCGCGCTGTGGCCGTTCTCCACACTGGATTGGGACATGAGCAAACCGTTCGATGCGCAGAACGAGTTCGTGCAGAAATATCTGCCCTCTACCGTTCTCGTCACCGGCTTCGACATCATCTTCTTCTGGGTGGCGCGCATGGTGATGATGACCAAGCACATCACCGGCAAAATCCCGTTCAAAGACGTATACGTGCACGGCCTCATCCGCGATGCGGAAGGTCAGAAGATGTCCAAGTCCAAGGGCAACGTGCTCGACCCCATCGACCTCATCGACGGCATCGGCATCGAAGAGCTGGTGAAAAAACGCACCACTGGATTGATGAACCCGAAGGACGCCGAGAAGATCGAGAAGCGCACGCGCAAAGAATTCCCGGAAGGCATCACCGCATTCGGCACGGATGCGCTGCGATTCACTTTTGCCTCGCTCGCGTCACCTGGCCGCGACATCAAGTTCGACATGCAACGCTGCGAAGGCTATCGCAACTTCTGCAACAAGCTGTGGAACGCCACACGCTTCGTGCTGATGAATTGCGAAGGCAAGGACGTAGGACAAGACGAATCTCTGACACTGGAATTCTCTGCTGCTGACAAGTGGATGATCAGCCTGCTGCAACAGACCGAAGCGGAGATGGCGAGCAACTTTGCAGACTACCGTTTCGACATGGCTGCACGCGCGGTGTACGAACTAGTGTGGAACACCTACTGCGACTGGTACGTGGAACTGGCGAAGGTACAGATCGCCAACGGCAACGATGCACAGCAACGCGCCACCCGCCGCACCTTGGTGCGTGTGCTAGAGACTATCCTGCGTTTGGCTCACCCCATCATCCCGTTCATCACGGAAGAGTTGTGGCAGTCCGTTGCGCCGATGGCGAATGCCAAAGGTAGCAGCATCATGTTGCAAGCCTATCCAAAGGCAGACGATAGCAAGATCGACAACGCCGCCATCGCGCAGATCGGCCTGCTACAAGAACTCATCACCGCCTGCCGCAGCTTGCGCAGCGAGATGAACTTGTCACCTGCCGCACGTGTACCACTCATCGCCGCAGGTGATGCGACAGTGCTGAACGCACTCGCGCCTTACATCAGCAGCTTGGGCAAGTTGAGCGAAGTGAATGTAGTCGCCGAATTACCGGAAGGTGACGCACCTGTCTCTATCGTCGGCAATTTCAAACTGATGTTGAAGGTAGAAATTGATGTCGCAGCTGAGCGTGAACGCTTGGACAAAGAGATCACGCGCCTGAGCAACGAAGTCGCCAAGACACAAGCCAAGCTCGGCAACGAGAGCTTCGTGGCACGCGCACCCGCAGCGGTAGTGGAGCAAGAGAAGAAACGCATGGAAGACTTCGGCGCGACACTGGTGCAGTTGCAGGCTCAGCGCAATAAGTTGGGGTAACCTGTTAGAAATACCGTTCGCGCTGAGCTTGTCGAAGCATGAACGGCCACTCCGCCTTCGACAAGCTCAGGCCGAACGGCATCTGTTCCAAATGATTTAGCGGCGACGAATGAAGAATATGAATTCGTCGTCCTTTTCTTCTGACGACAGCAACTCATTCCCCGTCTTGCTGCAGAAATCAATAAAGTCTTTGGGTGAACCCTTATCTGTCGCCACCAACTTCAACACCTGACCACTCGTCATCGGCGACAGTGCTTTCTTAGCACGCAAGATAGGTAACGGACACGCCAGCTTGCGCACATCCAGTTCGACATCAAATGTCATCTCGCTCATGCGACGACCTCGCCACCAGCGTGATACCAAGCGGTGATGCCGCCTTGCAGGTTGGCCGCGTCATTCAAACCTTGCGCTGCAGCGAATGCCGCCGCCTGCGCGGAGCGCCCGCCCATCTGGCAATAGAACACGGTGATCTTCTCTGCATCCAATTCGCTCAAGCGGAAAGGCAAGAGATGCAATGGCAAACTGATCGCGCCCTTGATTCGACCACGTGCGATCTCGGCATCGGTGCGCACATCGACAAGTTGCGCATCGCCACTTGCGAGCAATGCGGGTAATTCGGCTACGGTGATGTTCTTAAAATCTGACACGTCTACGTCTCCACTTTCAAAAAATCATTGTTCGTCGCCGTGGTCACTCAGCAAACGTGAGATGCGTGTATTCGCCACGCTCAATCGTTTCACCAACATGCGCAAGAAAGCCTCGGCGAACTGGAAGCGGCAATTCGCCGTCGCCAGCATCAACACTTCAGGATCGATCTCGATGAGCTTCACATCGGTCTTGGCGAACACATCGGTCGAACGTTTCGCATCCTTGCCCATCAGGTGCGCCATCTCGCCGAAGCAATCGCCTTTGTGCAGCAAACTCAACAAACGGCCTTGTTTCACCACGCGCACCGAGCCATTCGCCACGATGTAGAACTTCTGGCCCGGCTCGCCTTCGCTCACGATCTTCTCGTCCTTGGGCACTTTTCGCCATTCGCTGATGCGCAACACTTCCCACAACTCCACATCGCTGAAGTCGGTGAAGAACGGCAAGGCACGCACCGTATCGAACTTCTCGGTGTCGAAGATCTGCTCCTGCTGCGGCACCTCGTAACTGATGAACGACACCAGATCGCGCGCAAACTCGTCCCACGACTGATAACGATGCGCCACATCCTTGCACATGGCACGTTGCACGATGGCATCCAACGCGGGTGGTATCTCAGGACGGAAGGTACTGGCAGCGGGTGGTTCGATGTTCATGATCTGGTAGATCATGCTGTAGTTGTTGGCGGCCTCGAACGGCAACTTGCCGGTGAGCATGCGATACATCGTCACCCCAAGCGAATAGATGTCCGTCTGGTGCGACAGTGTCAGTTCTTTGATCTGCTCCGGCGACATGTATGCTGGGGAACCCACACCGCTCACTTGGGTGGTCTGCTGGTTCTCCAGCATCGCCGCGCCGAAGTCAGAGATCTTGATGTCGCTCTCACCTTTGATGAGGATGTTGGCCGGCTTGATGTCGCGATGGATGACGCCCTGATACTGCGCATATTCCAGCGCCTTACAACACTTGTAGATGATCTCGGCGATACGCCCGAGTGAAAGCAGATGATCCACCTCGGCGTAGCGTTCCAGCGTCTCGCCTTCGACGTACTCCATCACCATGTAATTCTGTTCGCCCTCCATCACCGCATCGTGGATCTTGACGATGTGCGGGTGCGATAGCTTGCCCGCGAGCGATGCCTCGGTGAGCAACAGCTTGCGGAAGGCTTTGCCGCTACCTGTGTTTTGCATCACCATGGGATTGAACAACTTGAGCGCCACCTGCTGGCCATTGAACGAGTCGAGCGCCAAGTACACGGTGCTAGTCGCACCATGTCCGAGTTCTTTCACGATCTGATATTTGCCGATGGGATCCATGCAAGTCTTTGCTTTACAAGGCCGACATTCTGCGGGTTTGAGGCATCACTGTCCAGTTTGCCGGCGCTCAAAGGAACCTAAACGAGCGAGTGTTATCATAGCAGTCATGCGAAAAATATCCTTGGCTCTACTCCTGCTGCTCCCCCTTCAACTCAACGCGGACGGCCTACCCGATTTGGGTGATGTGTCGCAGACCATGGTGTCACCGCAGATGGAACGCCAGATCGGCGAGCAGAGCATGTTCCGCATCCGCGCCAGTGAAAGTTATCTGGACGATCCCGAGATCGTGGATTACTTGAACAATTTGGGCGCACGACTGGTAGCGAACAGTAGCGAACCTAGCCAACCATTCGAATTCTTCGTCATCAACGACAACGCCGTGAACGCCTTTGCCCTACCCGGTGGATTCATTGGCGTGAACACCGGCCTCATCCTACTTTCACAGAGCGAATCCGAACTCGCCTCGGTATTGAGCCACGAGATATCGCACGTCACCCAGCATCACTTGGCGCGCATGGTATCTGGACAGAAATACGATTCACTCGCTGCCATGGCTACCATGGCCATCGCCATCCTCGCCGCGCGCGACAACCCACAAGCTGCCAGTGCTGCCATCGTCGGTGCGCAAGGTAGCATGATGCAACGCCAACTCGATTTCACCCGCGAACACGAAAAAGAAGCAGACCGCATCGGCCTGGGCATCTTGGAAAAGAGCGGCTTCGACACACGCGGCATGCCGCTCTTCTTCGAGCGTCTGCAAAAAGCCACGCAACTCCTTGAGGGTGACACGCCCACCTACCTGCGCACCCACCCGCTCACCATCGAACGTGTGGCCGACGTGGATGGACGTGTGCAACAGATCCCCTTCAAGCTCGTACCCGACAGCCTCGAATTCCAACTGATGCGCGCGCGTGTGCATGCCCTGCAAAAGACACCGCGTGATGCGGTCGCCTTCTTTAACGGCGCGCTGGGTGAACAACGATTCGGCAACCCCATCGCACAACGTTACGGCCTGGTCGTCTCATTGATGCGCGACAAACAAGACGCACTCGCCATGCAAGAATTCCAAACGCTGTACAAGAACGCACCGCACAACGCCACCATCGAGACACTGGCAGGGCAGGTCAAACGTCTGGATAAAAAAGACAAGGACATCCCCACCTTCTATCGCAAAGCGTTGAAACAATTCCCACGCCATCGCGCACTCGTTTACGACTACGCCGAGCTGATGCTGGAAGAGAAACAATATGTGAACGCACTGAAACTGCTGGACTACGAAGTGCTACTCAACGGCAACGACCCCAAGCTATACGAGCTGCAAGCGCGCGCCTATGGCCCACTAGGCCGCCACCAAGAAGAGCACCACGTGCTGTCGTACTACCAGATACTGCACGGCAACCTACGCGGCGCCATCGAACAACTAGAACTCGCCAAACGCGCGGGCAACGACTACTACCAACTCTCCACCATCGAGACAGAGTTGAAACAGTATCGCGAGATCATCGAAGCACAACGCAGCAAGAAGAAATAAAACACACCATGAGCGAAGAACGCCTAGAGAACATCGAGACTAAACTCAGCTTCCAAGAAGACCTCGTGGAAGAACTGAACAAGACCGTGTATCAGCAACAACAAAAGATCGAACGACTGGAAGCCATGTGCCAGTCACTCGCGCAACACGTGCAATCACTCTCGGCAGCAAGGAACGATGGCGGCATGTTGGCGAATGAAAGACCTCCACATTATTGATCTGCGAGCAATCACTCCAAAGTAGTGGATCTTTTTGATTCGATCGATTACAATCTGGCAATAATCAAACTCATTAAGTGACCCGCTATGAAATATACAGTTTGCGAACTCTTTGCAGGTGTTGGTGGTTTTCGCCTTGGCTTAGAGCGAGGTGGCTGGAAGACTGTCTTTGCCAATCAATGGGAACCAGCCACAAAGACTCAACATGCCGCAGATTGCTACCTGTCTCATTTTCCAGATGAAGCATCCAATCCTCATTTCAATACCGACATCAATCTCGTCACAGCACAGTTGGATGTCAATAGCAAAACGATTCCCGATCACACATTGCTAGTTGGTGGTTTCCCTTGCCAAGACTATTCCGTCGCAACAACCAAGGCAAAAGGGATGCTCGGAAAAAAGGGGGTGCTATGGTGGGAGATCGAGAAGATCATTCGGCATAAGTCACCCCAGTTCGTTTTGCTAGAGAACGTCGATAGATTGCTGGTCTCGCCCGCAAAACAGCGAGGGCGAGATATGGGAATCCTGCTAGCTTGCTTTCGAGACTTAGGCTATTCCGTAGAGTGGCGCGTCATAAATGCCGCCGATTATGGATTTCCACAAAAACGCCGTCGTGTTTTCATCTTCGCATCGAGAAAAGACACTAAAGTCGTAAAGAAAATAAAGAAGGTCGGCCTTACTCACGAGTGGTTACAAACATACGGCTTCTTCGCGAGCGAGTTTCCTGTGGAGCAAGAGCCAACCGATCACGACACAGCCGATGTCTTTGACGATACTTTGCAAGAGATCTCTGATAATTTCTCCTTCAAGCTCCACAATGCTGGAGTGATGTCAGATGGCAAACTCTATACGCTAAAGGTCGTTCCGAAACATAGCACCATCACACCACTAAAATCCGTGTTGCTGCCAACAGTAGATAAGAAATACTACGTCGCCGACTCTGATATCGATAAGACCAGAGGGTGGAGATATGTAAAAGGTGCAAAGCGAGAAGAACGAACATCAAAGACCACGGGTTATAAATATTTCTTTACCGAAGGCGCCATCCCATTCCCAGAAAATCTCAACTCGCCATCGAGAACGATACTTACTGGCGAAGGCAATCAAAGCCCAAACCGTTCAACTCACCTAATACAAGATCCACGCACAAAGAAATTTCGGACACTTACACCCATTGAAGTTGAAAGACTGAACGGCTTTCCAGACGACTGGACAAATAGTGGCATGCCACATGGAAAGCGTTACTTCTGCATGGGAAATGCTTTAGTTGTAGGCTTGGTGGAACGTATGGGGAAACATCTCAAGGAATTCATAAAGTAGCCAACCGTGGTTAGGCAACTACCAATCTCGCCGCCCGCCAAATCGTCCGCAACGACGAAGGTTATGAAAGCCAATAAGGCTAGAGACACGAAACCCGAACTAGCTGTCAGAAAAATCCTTTGGAGTGCCGGGATTCGCGGCTATCGCATCAACTGGAAGAAAGCCCCAGGCACACCGGACATCTGCTTCCCCGGAAAACGCATCGCTATCTTCGTAAATGGATGCTTCTGGCATAGATGTCCAAAATGCGCGGCTAGCCTCCCCAAAACAAACGCGGCATTTTGGAAGAAGAAGTTTGAACTGAACGTAGCAAGAGACAAGGCAAAAATAAAAGCACTAAAGAAACTCGACTGGCTGACTTTGACCGTATGGGAATGCGAGATCAAGAAAAGTCATGCCGAAGTATTAAAGAGAGTCACCAACTTGCTTGTTCAGCGAGTCAAATCATAAGTAGCTTCGATTTGCTCGATGACGCCGAGCTTACCTTTTACTGAAGATTCATGCTTCATCCTAAAGGTCGCAGGACTTTCCAAACCGATAATGAGCATCGGAACTGTCAACATCTGGCGCATCGGTTTCAGGTAAGTTAAGAACTTCTCATATGTACCGACAGCTCCATCGAAGCCACCAGAACGCCGTAAGTTCTCCGTTGCAGTGATGACAATACCAATATCGGTTTGGATCGCTTTATTTACATGATTCAATTCGCCAGACAGGTTGGGCTTGATCAGATTCCAAGCAACAGCCTCACCATGATTGAATGCGACCTCCACAGCTATCTTGCCCTTGGCAAAATCGAGTCTCCACGTATCGCCTTCATAGTTCGGGTCTTGGAATATCGGACTCTCTTCTCTCCAACCAAGAGCCATGAGTTCGTCCTTCAATACACGATTGATCGCCACTGAAAGGCTCTTGTTCTTGCCTTGCGAGTGGCGATTGAAATACTCAATCAGCTTTTCATCAGACAGACCATCGAGAACAGACTTCAGGGTGAACCAGTCGGCTTGAAATTCGCTGTTGTATTCCAAGAGTTCAAAAGCATGACGGTGCGAAAAATACGTGTATTGCATTCATCCCTCCTGAATATGTTCAGGCAAAAGTTATACGGCCTAGAGGCTTAAAGTGTAGCAGAGCATCTTTTCAGAAGCGCAATCTAACTTATGGCGTGCTCGCGCCTTCAATGATGCAGCGCTTTATCCAGCGAGTGGTGAAACTTTTCGGCGTCGTGTTGGTTGACGTGATATTTGATGGTGGGGCCGGTCATCAATTTGGCGCAAGAGTTCACCAGTTCCATGGCGATGGGATATTTGCCGGTGGCGATGGCTTGTGTGAGGAAGGTGAGGCGATTGCCTGCGTCTTCTAGGGTGAGGCAGAAGTGGTGTTCGTCATCGGTGATGCTGATGCTTTTGACGCCTGCGTGGGTGACTGCTTGGCAATGGAACCGTTTCTTTGACATGGTGCTCTCCTGTGCGTGTTTTGTGAATGCGCGGCAGTCTGCGCGCCGCCACGGTGTGTGTCAAAGACTTCCCTCGGTTGTGACTGGTTGCCGATGCAAATACCAGTGCAGAAGTTTGCGCTTAGGCGTAATTTACGAACCTGCATCAACCAATCTCTGATCAACCTAGACGAAGGAGTGAACCATGGCAAAAGACAGCGTTTATCGCATCACCGAAATCGTGGGAACCAGTAAGAAATCTTGGGAGGATGCGGCCGCGAATGCGGTAGCGACGGCTTCGAAGACGTTGCGTGATCTGCGAGTGGCAGAGGTGGTGAAGTTGGATATGGTGGTGAAAGACGGCAAGGTGTCTGCGTATCGTGCGCGAGTGGCTTTGTCGTTCAAATACGATCCGAAGAGCTAAACTTTCGCTTCTGCACTGCAAACAAAAAGCCTCGCATCGCTGCGAGGCTTTTGTTTTTGGTGGCCCTCCCGGACTTGAACCGGGGACCAAAGGATTATGAGTCAGTTTCGTTTTATCAATAAACCAACAAGATATTCCGCCACTCATCTACAAAACATGTTGCGCTACCAGCCCATTTACACTGCATAGCATTTATGCTTTAGTAAATTGTAGAAAAAAATTGTTGCGCAAATTACGGACGTTTAGACAATTTGTTTTTTCTGATTAGCTGCGGCGTTGTACAGGCACTTGTATGTCAAATACCATCCATATGTTCCAAAATGTTTTTCAACCATATTATTGTCTATAGTCGAAATAATTCTAGAAGATAGCGCCTTACGGTAAGCCTTATGTGGCACTTCTAGTCGAACGTCCAAGAGCCTAAGCATTGCCTTCCTATGAATCTTGGTTAAATCAACCCAACCCATAGAATTCAGAAAAATCGTAATCGCCTCACCAAGAAAATATATGTTCTTAAATTCGTCATATATACCTTCCTGAGGTGAAACCTTGTAAAAATTTATATATTGCTGAATATTATTCGATGCCTCATCAAATATTCTTTCAGAATTATTATTTATAACTGTCGTGTACTGCTTTAAGTATTCTTTTATTTGTGCAATGTCACTATTAGGTTGTGCGGCAACTATTAGAACAACCGTTTCCTTCAGGCTGTTAAGAATTATTTCCCAAGATTCTTTGTTTAATTGAATATATGGATTTGCCATTTTATTGTTCACCTTGTATTAATAAAAAAGCCTGCTCATTCAAGCAGGCTTTTTTTCGTTCTTTGTTACTCTTAGGCGTGTAGCGGCACAACGCTCACGTCTAAATGAATGCCTTTCTTAAGTGCATCCATAAAGTCGGTATCTAAATGATTGCCACACTCATCCAAATGATTATTCAGTTCATAAGGAGCAATGCACTTATTAAGCGCTTCTTCACACCCATTCAAACTAATTGGGTACTGCCCCGCTAAGGCTATGATTTGTTCTTTAGTAATTTCCACGATTTCCCCGCTTCCAAATTAATTAAATTAAATTCTACAAAATAGACAAATTTAATTTGTGCAGTAACATTTTCTGTTTCCCCGCACACCCTTAATTTTTGGTGCGACGCGCAAAAAAATTTTTGCGCAAAATAAGGGCGGCGATTGTATCCACCCTCAAACGCTGCGTCAACCAAACAATTCCTTAGTGGCTATACTGCAAGCGCACCCATACCTTGTCAACGCTTTTTTGTACCTGATTGATACACACCGGATGTCCCGCTCTATCTCTTTTTCACACCTAAGGGTTGCTGAAATCTCCTTCCGGGGTTAATGTGTGCATGACTATAGGGTTCCACATGACCATAAAAAACACCGATTCTATAAACGATTCAAAGGGAATCCCTGAGCACAATAAATCTCTTGGGGAAATTGTTGCCGATAAATTCGACAGCCTACTTTTTTCAGCCCCCGCAAAACCGCGTGAAGAAAAACTCGCCAAGCTGACCGATGAGCAAAAGGTCGAACTTCAAAAAATTGAAGAGGATGCTATCGCTGGCTTCTCAGGACAGTTAGACGAGCTGGAGTCCGCTCTAGGCATGCTTCGCATGGGTCATCACTTCGGCTGGAAGGTTCTCTATCTCATCCATAGCAAGCGCACCATACGCAAGTATGAAGGGATGCTGGGAATCAAGGTTAGAGACGTTTTCCCTGAGACTGGCCCAAGTAGTTATCGCTCATATGGTCTGGCACTTGCCGAAAAGTTCAGCAACTTCTGGAAGGTGGTTGGTGGAGACATCAAGATTCCTGACCGGAAGAAGGTAGATTCATAAAGGGTACTTGACGTTTCCTTTTTTCACGCCTAAGATGCAAAGGAGATTTCATGTTTCCTTTGTATGACTACTTGCCCATCACAACCAGAGCACCTTGATTCTGAAGTT
Source organism: Sideroxydans sp. (assembly GCA_041665725.1). Taxonomy (GTDB): domain Bacteria; phylum Pseudomonadota; class Gammaproteobacteria; order Burkholderiales; family Gallionellaceae; genus Sideroxyarcus. The sequence goes on from JBAYIG010000001.1 coordinate 31,880, forward strand.
CAGGCCGCCAATTCTGGCGCGCGCCTGACCGCCCGCAAGGGCGGCAGCCGCACGACAGATGGCGGAATCCCCCCCTTGGTAATACGGGGGGAAAGTTTAGAAGGAACAGCCTTCCCTGAAAGCGGTGAAAGATATGAGCTGGTTTCCGAGAATGGCCGCCCATCTCTTCGCGCCCACCCCCTCCCCAAGCCTGATGGCGCTTCCTATGCCGCGATTACCGATTACCTGAATTGCACATTCCCCTTCAATTCAGGTGACCTGACCAAATTATTCGCCCAGCTCTTCGTATGTCTTGGGAATTGCTTTGCACCTGCCATTGAACGTGGTCGGCCTTTGCACTTTTACCCCTACTCATACAGCCTAGGAAGCTCATCAGCCATCTTCGCGCATGGCCCTCAAGGTGGAATCCTCTCCTTACCCGGGGAGGCCTGCTACCTCGTTCCAGATTGGAACGCTTTAATCCTCCTACTACAGGAGAACCTTGGCGGTCGTATCAGCCGTTGGGATGGGGCTGTTGATGATTACGCCGGGACTCATAGCGTCGATTTTGCAATGCAGATGTACTTGGATGGCATGTTCAATGCGGGGGGCAATGAACCCACCTGTGACCAGCGCGGCAATTGGGTTAAGCCTGATGGAAAAGGACGAACGTTCTACGTCGGCAAGCGAGAGAACGGCAAGATGATTCGCATCTATGAAAAGGGCATGCAATTAGGAGCCCTTTGGAATCCTTGGACACGCTGGGAAGTAGAGATGCACAACACAGACCGCGAAATCCCTTTTGAAGTACTCCTAGAGCCGGGAAAGTATGTTGCGGGTGCTTATCCAAAAGCGCTTAACTGGGTTCAAGAAGAAATGCAGCGCATTCGAACTATTCAGAAGACTGAGAAAATCTCCTACGATTTTTTAGTTCATCACGCTGGCAATGCATACGGCAAGCTCGTTGGTGTCATGCTTCAAACCGAGGGTTCGCCTGAAAAAGTAGTCGAGAAATTAATCCGGGACGGCATACCTTCTCGGCTTGCTACCCCCTCGTTAACTCATCATGGAAAGTGATGCGATGTCACTCTTCCTAAATCAATCCGAGTTAATCGAACTCACCGAGCGCAAACGCAAAGCAATGCAAATTGCTTGGCTGATTGCAAATCAATTTCCATTCAGCATAGGTGCAAATGGGCATGCTCGTGTATCTCGCGAATATGTTCTTGCACGACTAGGTGGTGCTAACACTCATGCGCAACGTCCACGTCCTGAACCAAATTGGGGAGCCATCTAAACATGGGCCGCAGACGTACGAAGCGTTTCGACTTACCTCCGAGGATGCACCTCAAAGGAAAGACGTACTATCACGTTTCAACAACGATGCCGCGCAAGTGGACGAAGCTCGACCAAGACATCGCGCTTGCAAAACGACTTTGGGCAGATATCGAAGGTGAGCAACACAATCCACAAGACCACACTTTTAGCGGCCTAGTCATTCGATATCGAAAGGACGTGTTGCCTACCAAAGCTCTGCAAACCCAACGCGACAATGAAAAAGAACTCGCTCGATTAATCGCAGTTTTCGGAATCATGCCGATTGATTCAATCAAACCACATCACATCAAACGCTATCTAGACGAACGGGGCAAAACCGCAAAGGTTCGCGCAAACCGCGAAAAGGCTCTATTCAGCCATGTATTCAACTTTGCTCGTTCTTGCGGATATACCGATGCACCAAATCCTTGTGCAGGAGTGAAAGGACACAGAGAAGAAGGACGAGATAGATATATTGAAGACAGTGAATATCTTTCCGTATGGAAAAATTCTGACTGCAGCGTGCAAGATGCAATGGACTTAGCCTACCTAACAGGGCAACGTCCTGCCGACCTGCTTAAATTTAACAGCAGCGATATTCGAGATGGACAACTTTGCACAGTACAAAATAAAACCTCGAAATCACTACGCATTGCCATCACTGGTGAACTTGAAACACTTATAGAACGAATCATGAACCGTGAGAATCGCGCAAAGGGATGCAGCGCACTGCTACAGGATGGAAATGGGCAGAGACTATCCACATGCGCCCTACGCTCACGATTTGACAAGGCACGCAAAGCAGCTGGGATTAGTTTTCAGTTTCGAGACATACGCGCAAAGACAGCAACCGACATTGGAGATTTAGCAGGTGCGCAAAAACTGCTAGGGCATAAATCTAGAACGATGACGGAGCACTACACGCGCAACAGGAAGGGCGAGCAAGTCAGCCCATTGAAATAAGTAGAACTATACTGCTCAATAATAGAATACAGCGGAGTTATGATTAGGCAATTGAAATTACTTATATTCACTACCAGTGAGAAATTATGGATAACTCAAAAGTCTCAATTTCAGACGCCATTATCGAATACTGGAAACGCTCTCCAACGTGGGCCAAAATATACTGGGCCTTTTCTACGATATTAACCTCGGGGGCTCTTACATCTCTTGGTGAAACTGTCTTTGCGTGGAAGGGGTTTATCCTAACTGGGATAACTTTCTACCGTTCGATGCTGGCGCCAGTAAAGACGCAACTTCATTTCATCTTTGAAGTAGAGATTTCACCCTCTCAAATCGATTTAATAGTTATTTTTGGTCTGTTCTTTGCAAGCTATTTGCGATTCACAATGGCGAAGCAGCTAAGCAGAATCATAGAGTCTAGAAAAACTAAAGCTTTGTACGTTCGAGCTATAGTTGCATTAGTGCTTGTGTGGAGTTTGGTTGTTGGATTTATATCAGGCGTAATACTGGTTGAGATAAACATCCTTCTAAGAATTAGTGTAATACCGTTGTATATATTTCCATTTTTCTATCCTTTCCTGATAATCAATTACGACAAATTGAACATACCAAATCAGAGTTCCATTGGTTTGGTTATGTATATGGAGAAGCTCCGGGAATATTCAATTAAAAGAGCGAACTTGTATCTTGAATACTATGGCCCCGCAGCCATTTCTTTCGCTTTAATATTTGTATTAGCTGCCATCAACTCAGGACTACTCCGAGAATAGCCCAGCGGAATTGTAGAAAAGCTGAATGATTTGTAGAAAAACAAACGGCCTACATCTCTGTAGACCGTTGTTTATTTGGTGGGCCCTCCCGGACTTGAACCGGGGACCAAAGGATTATGAGTCCTCTGCTCTAACCAACTGAGCTAAAGGCCCGTAAGGCTTAGCTCTCGCCGTCGAGGAAGCTCTTGAGCTTTTCGGAACGTGAAGGGTGACGTAGTTTGCGCAGTGCCTTGGCTTCGATCTGGCGGATACGTTCGCGGGTGACGTCGAATTGTTTGCCGACTTCTTCAAGTGTGTGGTCGGTGTTCATTTCGATACCGAAACGCATGCGTAGCACTTTGGCTTCGCGCGCAGTGAGCGAATCCAAGATGTCTTTGGTGACGTTGCGCAGGCTGTCGTACACGGCCGCTTCGATCGGTGCGAGTGAGTTGCCGTCTTCGATGAAGTCGCCCAAATGAGAGTCGTCGTCATCGCCCACGGGTGTTTCCATGGAGATAGGTTCTTTCGCGATCTTGAGGATCTTGCGGATCTTGTCTTCCGGCATTTCCATCTTGATGGCCAAGGTGGCGGCATCGGCATCCAATCCGGTCTCTTGCAAAATCTGGCGCGAGATACGATTCATCTTGTTGATGGTCTCGATCATGTGCACTGGGATGCGGATGGTGCGCGCTTGGTCGGCGATGGAGCGGGTGATGGCCTGACGGATCCACCATGTCGCGTACGTCGAGAATTTGTAACCGCGACGGTATTCGAATTTGTCCACGGCCTTCATCAAGCCGATGTTGCCTTCTTGGATGAGGTCGAGGAACTGCAAGCCACGGTTGGTGTATTTCTTGGCGATAGAGATGACGAGACGCAAGTTGGCCTCGATCATGTCGCGCTTCGCACGGCGTGCTTTCGCTTCGCCGTTGGTCATTTGTTTGTTGATGTCTTTCAGATCAAGGATGGGGATGCCCACGCGTTGTTGCAGAGCGAACATCTTCTTCTGTTGATCGACGATGGCGTGTTGATGGCGCACCAAGGAATCGCTGTAAGGCTTCTTGGCAGCGATCTCGTGCTTGACCCAATCCAAGTTCTGTTCGTTCTGCGGGAACACTTTGATGAAGTGTGGGCGCGGCATGTGCGCTTTGGTGACGCACAGGTCTTGGATGGTGCGTTCGCAACTGCGCACTTCTTCTACGAGACCGCGCATGGTGTCGCACAGGGCATCCACTTGCTTGGCAGCGAAGCGGAATTGCATCAACTCGGTAGAGATCTGTTCTTGCAGTTTGTCGTATTGCTTACTGCGGTAGCCGTGCTTCTCATAGGCTTTGCCCAGCTTGGCGAACAGGTCGCCGATGAGGTCGAAGCGTACGAGTGCGTCTTCTTTCAGTTGCGCCAAGTTTGCAGCTGCCGCAGCTGCGGTCGCTTCTTCGTCTTCTTCCTCGTCAGCCACTTCGACTTCTGGCTCTTCGGCATCTTCATCTTCGTCGTCGTCGCCGATCTGCGCTTCGTCTTCGCTATCCACGAAACCGTCGATCACTTCGTCGATCTTGATCTGGTCGGTGCGCACCTTGTCGGCCAACATCAGGATCTCGGCGATGGTGGCTGGGCAGGCGGAGATCGCCATGATCATGTGCTTCAGGCCGTCTTCGATTCGCTTGGCGATCTCGATCTCGTCCTGACGAGTCAGCAGATTGACCACGCCCATCTCGCGCATGTACATACGCACAGGGTCGGTGGTACGGCCGAATTCGGATTCAACGGTAGAGATGGCGGCTTCGGCTTCTTCTGCAGCATCGTCATCCGCTGCGGCGGGCGCTGTCTCGTTCAAGCCCAAACCATCGCTCTCAGGTGCGACGTCACAGACGGTGATGCCCATACCGTTGATCATGCTGACCACGCCTTCGACCTGCTCGACTTCGAGCATCTCTGGCAAATGGTCGTTGATCTCGGCGTAAGTCAGGTAGCCGCGCTCTTTACCCAGCAGCAGCAGTTCTTTCAGGCGCGTACGGCGCGCTTCGATGTCTTGTGCGGGATCGGCTGTACCAACGGCTGCGGCCGCATCGGCCTTCTCTTTGGCTTTTTCTTTTGCAGTCTGTTTGACGACTGGCTTCGCGGCGGCTTTGACGGGTGCGGGTGCAGCCTTCACTGGCGCTTCGACAGCAGCAACGACTTTGGTCGTTTTTGCAGCGGGCGCTTTAGTTTTAGTTGTCGCTGCGGCTGGTTTTGCTGGAGCGGTTTTTTTGGTTTGTTTCGGAGTCGCCATTTTATGGATTTCCAAAGTTGATTCGTATTTGCATCAAGCGACCAAAAAAGAAAGGCCGCCGAAAAGGGTCGCGGATTATACCCGATTCCTAAAATCTTTCCGAGGCTTAGCTACTTTTTGCCGAGTTGGAGCAACTGCAAATAACGTGCCTGCTCGTCTTTGCTGAGGCTAGAAAGGCCGCCTGCGCCACTGCGCATCTTGGCGTTCAAAGTCTCCAGCTCGGCATCCATCACGTCACGTCGTACCTTTTGCAGGGTATCGGCAAATTCCGCATCCACATCGAATTCCTCGCCCCACTGCATCACGTCGCCCTGAGCGGCCGCGAACACAGCCTCGTGCATGCTGCCTTGAAAGTGCTGGATCATGGCGGCAGTGCTGAGTTCGTCCGCCGATTCGTTCAGCCAATCCACCAGCGCATGGATGGCCGCCCCTTCCGCGCCCTCGCCCTGCCAATCTGTCGGCAACTCACGCGCCAACTCTGGCTTCATCACCAGGCAACGCAACAAGGTGCGCATGCCAGAGGGCGCGGTGCGCTTGGCCTTGGGCGGCGCCGATGGTCCACGATGCGGCGCGGCCACCGGCTTGATGGACCATAACGCTTCTAATTCGGCTTGCGTCACACCCGCCAGCGCGGCGATCTCTTTGCGCAACAGCAGTGCGGTGGTTGGCGCGGTGATGGCGGTAAGCAAAGGTTGCGCGTTCTTGAGCAAAGCACTGCGACCTTCTTGCGTCTTCAGATCGACTTGCGCGGTGAGTTCGCGCAACAGGTAACCCGAAAGTGGGAGCGAATTCTCCACTTCGTGCTCGAAAGCATCGCGACCGTATTCGCGGATGTAGGTATCGGGGTCGTGCTCTTCGGGCAGGAACAAGAATCCGATGCGCTTGCCGTCTTGCAGTTGCGGCAACGCGTTCTCCAATGCGCGCCACGCGGCTTTTTGGCCTGGCTTGTCGCCGTCGAAACAGAACACGATCTGCTCGCACAGGCGCAAAAGTTTTTGTACATGGAATGGTGTGGTCGCTGTGCCCAAAGTGGCGACGGCGTATTCGACGCCGTTCTGCGCCAAGGCCACCACGTCCATGTAACCTTCGACGACGATGACACGTTGCTGCGCGCGGATGGATTTCTGCGCTTGGTACAAGCCGTAAAGTTCGTGGCCCTTTTCAAACAAGGTGGTCTCGGGTGAGTTGAGATATTTCGGTTCGCCTTTGTCCAGCACGCGCCCACCGAAACCGATGATCTGTCCTTTCACGTTGACGATAGGGAACATGATGCGATCACGGAAACGGTCGTAACGTTTGCCTCCCTCGCCTTCGATCACCAGACCTGTCTCGACGAGGCTGGCATCTTGGTAATTCGACACGGCTGCGCGCAGGTTCTGCCAATCGTCAGGGGAATAACCGATGCCAAAACGTGCGGCGACCTCACCGCTCAACCCACGTTTCTTCAGATATTCGATGGCGCGCGGCGTGACTTTGAGTTGATCGCGGTAGTAACGCGTAGCGGATTGCATGAGATCGTAAAGATCCGGCGCGACTTTGACTTGCGTGATGTTAGAGGCTTCTTGCGGTACGGCGAGGCCGATACCTTTAGCGAGATCTTCGATGGCTTCGACGAAGCCCATGCCGGTGTGCTCCATGACGAAGCCGATGGCCGTGCCATGCGCGCCACACCCGAAGCAGTGATAGAACTGTTTGGATTGGCTGACGGTGAACGACGGGGATTTTTCAGTGTGGAACGGACAGCATGCGACGAAGTTGGTGCCGGCTTTTTTGAGCGGGACGTAGCGCTCGATGACATCCACGATGTCGAGGCGATTGAGCAGATCCTGAATGAAACTTTTTGGAATCACCCCGCCCTCCCGCTTTCGATTGAAACTTCGGAAATATTACTTACCGTTCGTCCCGAGTAGGCCGAAGGCCATATCGAGGGGGCTTCGATACGGGGCTGCGCCCCTACTCAGCCCGAACGGGTATTCAAACTATTTTGTTAGTTGCGCCTTGATGAGGCCTGAAACCTTGCCCATATCGGCACGACCCGCCAACTTGGCTTTCACCACGCCCATCACTTTGCCCATATCTTGCGGGCCTGCTGCGCCTGTGGAAGCAATTGCCTCTGCGATGGCAGAGACGATCTCAGCTTCGCTCAGTTGCTGCGGCATATAGGTCTGCAAGATGGAGACTTCGAATTCTTCGACATCGACCAAGTCTTGACGATTGGCTGTCTTGTATTGGCTGATGGAGTCGCGGCGTTGCTTCAACATCTTTTCGATGATGCTCACCACATCGGCATCGGTCAGCTCGATGCGCTCATCGACTTCGCGCTGCTTCATGGCCGATAGCAAAAGACGAATCGCCCCGAGACGTGCCGTTTCTTTGGCGCGCATCGCGTTCTTCATGTCCTCAGTGATTTGTGCTTTCAGACTCATGTCGCCTCCGACCACAAAAGCAAACGCCGCAATCACTAAGGATTGCGGCGTTGCTCATGAAACAGAATTAGTAGAGCTTTGGTGGCAGTGTTTGGCTGCGCAGACGCTTGTAGTGACGCTTAACAGCAGCAGCCAGCTTGCGCTTGCGCTCTGCGGTTGGCTTCTCGTAGAACTCACGAGCGCGCAACTCGGTCAACAGACCAGTCTTTTCTACGGAACGCTTGAAGCGACGCATTGCTACTTCGAACGGCTCATTCTCTTTTACACGTACGGTTGTCATGAACAAACTACCTTCTACCAAAAATTTGAGGGCGCGATTCTACAAAACAACGCCCCAATATACAACCGCTATTTACTGAACCGTGATTCGGCCGAATTTGCGCTTGCCCACTTGTGCCACAACGACCGCTCCCGCCTTGATCTGTAAGGATTTATCGCTGATCTTCTCTCCATCTAGCTTGACCGCGCCCGAATCGATCATACGCATGGCTTCGGAGGTACTTGCCACCAATCCGGCTTGTTTGAGCAGATTACCGATGCCGATCTGACCATCCGCACTCGCCAAAGTCACTTCGGGCATATCGTCCGGTAACACACCTTTTTGGAAGCGCGCCTCGAATTCGGCCAACACATCAATGGAGGCTTGTTTGTCATGGAAGCGAGCGACGATCTCTTGGCCCAGCATGACTTTGATGTCGCGCGGGTTGCGTCCGCCGGCCACATCCTCTTTCCACTTGGCGATGGTCGCCAGGCTTTCAAAGGAAAGCAATTCAAGATAACGCCACATGAGGTCGTCGGAGACGGACATCAATTTGCCGAACATCTCGGTCGGGGTGTCGGTGACGCCGATGTAGTTGCCCAAAGACTTGGACATCTTGTTCACGCCATCCAACCCTTCCAGCAGAGGCATGGTGAGTACGCACTGAGGGGCTTGACCGTGATGCTTTTGTAGCTCACGCCCCATCAGCAGGTTGAATTTCTGGTCGGTACCGCCCAACTCGATATCGGCCTTGAGCGCGACGGAGTCGTAACCCTGCACCAGTGGATAGACGAATTCGTGGATGGCGATGGGCTGGCTGTTCTTGTAGCGCTTGGAGAAGTCATCGCGCTCCAGCATCTGCGCCACCGTGTGAGTGGCCGCCAACTTGATCAGGTCAACGGCGCTGAACTTGTCCATCCAAGTCGAGTTGAACACGACCTCGGTCTTGTTCGGGTCGAGCACTTTGAACACTTGTTCTTTATAGCTCTGCGCATTGGCGAGCACCTGCTCACGCGTCAATGGTGGACGGGTGGCATTTTTGCCAGTGGGGTCGCCGATCATGCCGGTGAAGTCGCCGATGAGGAACAAGGCGTGGTGACCCAGGTCCTGTAACTGGCGCATCTTATTCAGAAGAACGGTATGACCGAGGTGCAGGTCGGGCGCGGTGGGGTCAAAGCCCGCCTTGATACGCAGTGGACGACCCAGCTCCAATTTCTTGATGAGTTCGGCCTCGATGAGCAACTCTTCTGAGCCGCGCTTGATGACCTCTAAGGTTTCTTGTTGATTCATAATGATTTTTATCAATCAAAACCGCTTGTCGGTCAGCACCAATCGACCGAACGGGTTTTGAGGGGGTGTCGCTTTCTGTTAAAGTCCGCTCCCGATTCAGTGATGCGACTAGTCTGCCGATATCCAGCTGACAGAAGCTCACGAGTTAACCGCCTAGGGAGGCGCGAATGTTACAACAAAACTCTTTATTGAACGCACACAAGTTGAAGCTGCGCTGGTTCGTCACCTTGTCCACCCTGCCTTTGCTGGGCGTGGTCACTGCGTTCGGCATCATGCCTCAGTCTGACGTGCTGACTGGGTCACAAAAGACCCTTATTCAAGAGATCGCCCTTCCAACTGCAGCACAAGCAGCTCCTTCCACTACCACTTTCTGGCGCAATGAACGTGTCCAACGCGGTGACACCGTAGTCGAACTGTTGCGCCGCTTGAACGTGGAAGACGAAGCCGCTAGCGAATATCTGCGTCAATACAATCCTGCCGCTTCGTTCCGTCAATTGGGCGTAGGCAAGGAAGTGCAAGCCGAGACGAACGCTGAAGGCGCGTTGCTGGCATTGCGTTATCTGGATAACGAAAACAACCAAGTCATCATCGCCAAGAGTGGCGACAGCTTCACAGTTGATGTCAAACCAGCTTTGGTCGAGCAACGCACTTTTGTACGTACCGGCGAGATCGAAAGCAGCTTGTTCGCCGCAACCGACGAAGCAGGTTTGCCTGATCCAGCGGCCAACCAATTGGCCGAGATCTTCGGTGGCGATATCGACTTCCACCGTGATCTACGCAAAGGCGACAAGTTCAGCGTGATCTACGAGATGACTTACATCAATGGTGAGGCCGCACGTACTGGCCGTATCTTGGCTGCCGAGTTCATCAACCAAGGCCGCACTTATCGTGCCGTGTATTTCCAAACCACCAGCTTCTCTGGTGACTACTACTCGCCCGATGGCAAGAGCATGCGCAAAGCCTTCTTGCGTTCACCTATCGAGTTCTCTCGCGTGAGTTCCGGTTTCACCAACTCACGCTTCCACCCCGTATTGAACAAGTGGCGCGCGCACAAAGGCGTGGACTACGCTTCGCCTATCGGCACCAAAGTGAAAGTGACTGCCGATGGCGTGGTTGAGTTCGTTGGCAAAAAAGGCGGTTACGGTAATGTCGTGATGATCAATCACCAAGGCCGTTACGAAACCGTTTACGGTCACCTGTCCCGCTTCGGCAACATTCACAAAGGCCAACGCGTGAGCCAAGGCGAAGTCATCGGTTATGTTGGCATGACAGGCATGACAAGCGGCCCCCACCTGCACTATGAATTCAAGCAAGCTGGCGTACATCGCGATCCATTGAAAGTTGCCTTACCTGACGGCAAGCCAGTGAACGAAGCGCAGAAGATGGTGTTCGTGGAATCGACCCGCGACCTGCATTCACGCTTGTCTCTGTTGCGCAATACACGCATCGCCAAACTCGACTAAGTTGCATTGAGCTCCGCCCCCGACCTCTACATCGGCATCATGTCCGGCACCAGTCTGGACGGTGTCGATGCCGCGCTGGTCGATCTATCACAGACTGAACCTCGCCTCTTCGCCAGCCAGTATCAACCGTATCCGCAGCCCTTAAAGGATGCGCTACTCGCGCTGCATCAACCGGCGCACAATGAATTGCATCAAGCACAACTCATCGCCAATCAGCTCGCGCGTGAATATGCGAAAGCGACTCAACTTCTTTTGAAGAAAGCTGGTGTATCTGCAACGCAGGTGCAAGTCATCGGCTGTCATGGTCAGACCATTCGCCATCGCCCCGAACATGGCTACACCATTCAATTGAATAACGCAGCACTGCTGGCCGAATTGGCGGGCATCCACGTGGTGAGTGATTTCCGCTCACGCGACATCGCAGCGGGCGGCCAGGGTGCCCCCCTGGTGCCTGCTTTCCATGACAAGGTGCTGCGCCACCCCAACGTCCATCGCGTCATCCTCAACATCGGAGGCATCGCCAACGTGACCGACTTGCCCATCGGCAAGCCAACCCTGGGGTTCGACACCGGTCCCGGCAATCTATTGATGGATGCATGGATCGCCAAACATCAAGGTAAACCCTACGACAAAGATGGCGCTTGGGCAGCCACGGGGAAAGTCATCCCTGAGTTGTTACAAAGACTACTGGATGAACCTTTCTTCAGCACCGATCCACCAAAAAGCACTGGGCGAGATCTATTCAATATGGATTGGCTAGCACAACGCTTGAGTGGGAATGAGAAACCGGCAGATGTTCAGGCGACGCTGCTTGCGCTGACGGGTGACAGCATCGCCGACGCAGTCAAACGCTTCTGTGCAAGTGCTGAAGAGGTCTATCTGTGCGGCGGTGGTGCTCATAACGACACACTGATGTCGCATCTGCAACGCGCGCTACCGCAATGTAAGATCAAGAAATCAGATTCCGTCGGTATCGATGCGGACTGGATGGAAGCGATCGCCTTCGCGTGGCTGGCGCAGCAGACCATGCATCTGCGCCCCGGCAATCTGCCTGCCGTCACTGGCGCGAAACATCCTGTCGTATTGGGTGCTATCTATCCCGCCTAAATGAAAACGGGGCGCTTTCGCGCCCCGCTCTTGGTACAACTTTCTATTCGATCACGCTGAGAACGAGGAGCCGCAACCGCAGGTGGTCGTTGCGTTCGGGTTCTTGATAACGAACTGCGAACCTTCCAAACCTTCGGTGTAGTCGATCTCTGCACCGACCAGATATTGGAAGCTCATCGGATCGATCAACAACTGCACGCCGTTCTTGCTCATCACGGTGTCGTCTTCGTTAGCCACTTCGTCGAAGGTAAAACCGTATTGGAAGCCAGAACAACCGCCACCACTGACGAACACACGCAACTTCAGGTCGGCGTTGCCTTCCTCTTCGATCAGTTGCTTCACTTTGTTAGCCGCGTTGTCGGTGAACAACAGCGGATCTTGCATTTCGGTCACTGCATTCATGATCTCTCTCCTTACTGATTATTTCGATTCAGTACCGCTCAATTTGAGCGACACCACTTTTTCCGACGATTCATTGATGTGAACCAACTTACCTTCTACGATCGCACCCAACTGTATTTCAAGCTTCTTGTATTTCACATCACCTGTGACCTTGGCCTTGCTTTGCAATTCCAAATACTCAGCAGCGAAGATCGGCCCTGTGACGATACCGTTGACCACCAGATGCGTCACACGTATCTCGCCATCCACGCGCGCATGTTCACTCAAGACTAGCGTACTCGCTTTGGAAGGATCGGCGATCACATTGCCGCTGATCTCACCATCCACACGTAACCCGCCGACGAAGTTGACGTCGCCCTTGACCTTGGTGCCTAAACCGATCAAAGAGTCGATACGATTTTGAGGTTTGCTGTGCTTTTCAAACATGGGGACTCTCCGTTATGAAAGCAAGACCGTCTGTTTGACTTTAGGCTCTTGCATGCCCTTCTCGAACACCCGAATCTCTACGCTATCGATATGCAACTCGGCGGGTAATTTGAACACCCGATCAACGCGCTGATAGTATTTAAAGTTCAGGTGATGCGCGGCCACTTCAGGCGTTGCCTTCTGCGGGAATTGTAACACCACTTTTTGGCCGTCCTGCTCACCGTTAACCACAATCTGCAGGTCACCATCGAACACACCTCCACGACGTTGCACGCCCTGCACCAATAGCATCCTGCAATGGTATTCGCCCGGTAGACTACCCGCTTCCAATTTCAGACTATGTATGGATAAGTCGGCATCACGCCCGCTAGTGAGCGGCAGGTTCTGGAAGAAAGTAAGGTCTTCCTTCAGTCGCAAGTTCTCTTCGTTAAGCGATTTAAGCTGTTCCTGCACTTCGTCGGCCGATGCCTGCTGCATCTGCACCTGGCGATCTCCCACAGCAAGCAGACTGGCTTGGTTCGCATTCTCTGCCTCAAGTGTAGCCACCCGATCACGCAGTGAAGCGATTTCCTGTTCAGCTTTGCCGCGATGGAAACCCGCCAGCTCCATACCTGCGTCATATGACCACCAGATCAGAAAGCCAGCCAAGAAGAAGAAAGGCAGCGTGATCGCCCATCGCACATACCAAGGTACGTGCGGGCGCACCGACAGACGCGGTGCTGTGATGCTGAATCTGCGCTTTAGTTTGCGGATCATTTAGGGGAGCAATGGGACTATGTTGATGCCCATCGCCTCGGGCAGACCGAACATGATGTTCATATTCTGCACTGCCTGCCCTGCCGCCCCTTTGACGAGGTTATCGATCACCGACAGCACCACGATGGTATCGCCACCTTGCGGTCTATGCACCGCGATACGACAGATGTTGGAGCCGCGCACGGAACGCGTCTCCGGCATCCCTCCCGCTGGCAACACATCGACGAAAGCTTCATTGGCATAGCGCTGTTCGTACAGCGCTTGCAGATCGACGTCCTTCTTCACCCGCCCGTACAAGGTGGCATGGATACCACGGATCAGCGGTGTGAGGTGAGGCACAAAGGTCAAACCAACAGGATGGCCCGACACATTCGCCAAACCCTGCTTGATCTCAGGCAGATGCCTGTGACCCGCAACGCCGTATGCCTTGAAATTATCGGAGGCTTCCGAGAACAAAGAATGCACCTCTGCCTTGCGCCCAGCGCCCGACACACCCGACTTGGAATCGGCGATCAAAGAACCTTCTTCGATGACACCCGCTTCCAGCAACGGAATGAAGCCGAGCTGAACCGCCGTTGGATAACAACCTGGGTTCGCCACCAGACGTGCGTTTTTGATCTGGGCGCGATTCACCTCGGGCAATCCATATACCGCTTCTGCCACGAGGTCTGGGCAGGCATGCGTCATGCCATACCACTTTTCCCACTCTGCGATATCTTTGATACGAAAGTCTGCGGCAAGGTCGATGACCTTCACACCCGCGTCCAGCAGGGCGCGCGTCTGCTGCATCGCGATGCCGTTGGGCGTGGCGAAGAAAACCACATCACATTTATCCAAGCCCGCTTCGTCTGGATGCGAGAAGTTCAGATCGACGTGGCCACGCAGGCTGGGGAACATCTGGCTGACGGGCATACCTGCATCGGCGCGCGAAGTAATTGCGCGCAATTCCACCTGCGGATGTGCCGCCAACAAGCGAAGCAACTCGACTCCGGTATAACCTGTGCCGCCTACGATGCCGACTTTGACCACATTAAACTCCTTGTAAGTGCCAGAATTATAAATGAAAAAGCCGCCATAAGGCGGCTTTCCCAATTCCCCACAAGCTTAACGCTTGGAGAATTGTTTCCTGCGACGCGCCTTGCGCAAACCGACTTTTTTACGTTCGACTTCGCGTGCATCACGAGTAACCAGACCAGCTTGGCTCAATGTTGGCTTCAAGCTCGCATCGTATTCGATGAGAGCACGAGTAATACCGTGACGAACTGCACCCGCTTGGCCAGACTCACCACCGCCAGACACGTTGACCATGATATCGAACTTGCCAGACATCTCAGTCAACTCGAGAGGCTGACGAACGACCATACGGCCAGTTTCGCGAGAGAAGAACACGTCCAATGGCTTATCGTTGACAGTGATGTCGCCTTTGCCTGGCTTGATGAACACACGAGCTACCGCACTCTTGCGGCGACCGGTTCCGTAGTTGTAAGTCGTAGTCATTATTATGCTTTCAACAGATCAGTTGGTTTTGGTTGCTGCGCGCTGTGCGGATGAGTAGCACCGCCATACACTTTCAGCTTAGCCAGCATCGCATAACCCAACGGGCCTTTTGGCAACATGCCGCGTACGGCCTTTTGCAAAACGCGTTGTGGATGACGTTGCTGCAACTTAGTGAAGTTGGTCTCGAAGATACCGCCTGGATAACCAGTGTGGCGGTAGTACATCTTGTCTTGTGCCTTGTTACCAGTCACGCGAACCTTGTCGGCGTTGACGACAACGACGAAATCACCCGTATCTACGTGTGGCGTGAAGATGGCTTTATGCTTGCCGCGCAAGCGGTAAGCGATCTGGCTGGCCAAACGGCCCAGCACTTTGTCGGCTGCGTCAACGAGGATCCAATCGTGCTGGACTTCGTGGGACTTGGCGGAAAATGTTTTCATGGCATTTCCTAAAACTAAAAATAATTAACGGACTGCGAAGGGCGCGCATTCTATGTCAGCCCCCAACCCCTGTCAAACATAAACTCCACAACCTATCGAGCCGAACTTACCCCAACCCGCCAGATGCATGTAACCAACTGTCTAATTTCATGTTTTTCTCATTCCAACCAGACTCGACAACTAAGACAGACATGATTCTAGCCAGCGCCTCTTCGCTCAATTTGGCCAAGATAAGCAAGGGCAAACGATTTCTTAGTAGGTCGTACAGGCTGACGACCATCTCGTTGTTCGCACAGAACACCAAGTCAGCGTAAATGAACGGCAGATCCGGAACGATCCTTTCGGCCAACATCGACTTGCCCACGACCAAGTTGAATATTTCTTCCACGCGCGCGCCATGCCTGCGCAGCAAGGTCTTAGCACTCGTCGCATCGATCCCCAAGCGTTGCGCACGCGCAAGCATCTCCTTTGACCATATCGGATAGGGCTGTTCCGGCTTCCACGGAAAACGAATATCTTGAGTCGTACAACGCCGATTCGTCCCTAGATGTGCGCACACCACATCCACGACTTCACTTGCATCCTCGCGCGCCGAAGTGAGCTTGCCGCCGATGATGTGGTGGACGTGATTAGGCGCCGTCCTCAACTCCCAATCACGACTTGCAGAAGAGGGATGCTGCGCATCGCTCTGCTTCATCACTCGCAAGCCTGCGTAGCTCGCGATGACATCCTTCTGCGCCCATCCTGTCTTGAGATAATGATTAGCGGCTTTTAACAGATAGGCGACATCCGCCTCCTCGACCGCCACCTTATCTACATCGCCGCGATAGTCCGTATCCGTTGTGCCCAGAAGCGTGCGTCCATACCAAGGGATGATGAAGAACACGCGGCCGTCTTCTTTCGCGGTGAGCAGGATGGCTTGATCGGATGACAATGCTGGCATCACCAGATGCACACCTTTACTCAGACGCACCGTTTCCGTCTTGCTGGCCCAACGCCCAGTCGCATCGACATATTGCCTAGCATGCACGCGCTTCGTCTCGCTACCGACTTCGTCATTTACAAGGACTGCGCAAACGCGTCCTTTGTCTTCCTGCCATTCAACCAGCTTGGCGTAGTTCACACACACCGCCCCTTGCGCCATCGCACCCGAGACCAGTTCTAGCACCAAGCGCGCATCGTCGGTCTGCGCATCACCGTAAGTGAAACCACCTTTAAGGCTTGCGTCATCGAGGAAAGGGAATTGCGCAGAGAAACCTCGCTTGTCGAAGCAGCGATGAGCCATCGACGCCTCTGGAAAACCCGCCATCGCGTCGTACAAGGTCAGGCCCGCCTTCATCTTCAGCATGCCATTTCGACTATCTTTATAGACTGGAACACCAAAACGCAGCGGCCACACCCGATGCGGCGCAATGCGCAACAGCATGCGTCGCTCTTTCAGCGCTTTGCGCACCAACTTAAAATCGTAGGTCTCAAGATAACGCAGTCCACCGTGGATGAGCTTACTCGACGCGGAAGAAGTGCCACTCGCCCAATCGCCTTGCTCGACTAGCGCCACCTTTAATCCGCGCAGGGCTGCATCGTAAGCTGTCCACGCGCCATAGATACCGCCGCCGCAGACCAGCAGATCGAATTCCCCATCCAGCGATACGAAATCGCGCTTCATCTACCCCTCATCTCTAACGCCTTCTGCGGATAGTCGCTGATGAGGATATCCACACCCAGCGTCAGCGCACGACCGATCTGCTCATCCGTATTGCAGGTATAGACCGCGATAGATTTTCCCCGCTCACGCACCACACTCATCATCACCTCATCCAAGGTGGAGATATGCACACACAGGCCATGCAAGAAAGCATGCTCGTCTAACGCACGCGCCGCGAAAGCTGCGTCGTGCTCCGGCTCTAAGTTGAACACCAAAGGGAACTGCGGCGCGATGTGGCGCGCGTAAAGCAGGCTATCAAGATCGAATGACGATGCGAGCACCCGATCACCTTCCGGTGTACCCGCAATCGACAAAGCCTCTCTCACCTTGATGTGCTGACGCGCATCAGGCTCGCCCGGATAGCGTTTTATCTCCAACAACAGTCTGCAACGTGCGCGGTAGCTGGCGACGAAATCATCCAGCAACATCACCCCCTCTTTGTCCGCGCCTGCGAAGTGAGATGCAAAATCCATCACCTGCAACTGCGCGCGATCCAGATCATCGATGCGCTTGTCGGGCAAACCGAGCTTCGCCAGATCATCGTCATGCCACAACACCGTTTCCGCATCCCGCGAGAGCTGGATATCAGTCTCGATGCCGTCGATGGCATAACGCAAGGCTTTATCAAAAGCGGTGCGCGTGTTCTCCGCCGCCTCTTTGTTCGCACCGCGATGGGCGAATATCTGTGTACGCATCAGCCAAGCTCCTTAATGAACCGCAGCATGGACGCCTCCATCTCTACGTAGTGGGGATTGAAGGTCAGACGACGCAGCAATCCTTGCTTCAAGTTACGTTCATTCACCTCACCCAAGCCGACATCATGCTTAGCCTTCAAACACATGACGTAAAGTTCTTCGGCACTGCCGTGATAGTGCAGGCAATTCTTATACTCGCCCTCCACGCCATAGTGCTCATCCTCTGGCGACATGATGACCGCCGTATGTGCGCTGCTCAATATCCTGCGTTCCGGTATCGCGCTGTTCACCCACTCCACCTTGCTCCGCTCGATCTTGGCTATGGAATACCACACCAACCTGCTCGCAGGATGTTTCGTGCGCCCCATGAAGCGTAACGTGGCGCAGGAATCCACGGTGGCATCATCCTCACTGGCAGCAACGAATACGGGGATATCCACCGCACCCTTGGGCAAAGCTTGGGTCAACGCATACATCTGCGCCGCAGCATTCTTGCAGAAGGATTCATATTTGTAGATGTCACGATCAGGCATCACACTCACCCACGCAGCAGAAGGGATCATCCAGCTATAGAGCTGATGTAGGTTCGCCCATTTTGCGCGCGATGTGATCTTCAGCGCGGGGGAGAACAGTAACAACCCGCGCACCCGCTTATCGACCGAAGCGTGATAAACACTCAACGCTGCGCCCGCAGAGAATCCAGCCAAATAGATCTCCTCAACTTCCGCAAAAAGTCTATCCACGCCGTACGCCACTGTCTTCGCCCATTCTTTCCAACTCACGTTAAGCAGATCACCTGGCTGTGTGCCGTGCCCCGGCAATAGAGCTGCCATCACACGAAAACCGTTACGCTGAAAGAACGCCGCCAGATGATGCATATGGTAAGGAGAGTCGGATAGCCCATGCGTAAGCAAAACGCCTCGCTTGAAGGGCTTGCCTTGTCCACGCTCAAAGTCACCCAAGGGATAGGATTCAAAGGGAGCATTACCTTCGACACATCGCTCCGCATCATTCATTCCAGCGTGTGCCTGCTCCAACATCACCCTCGTCTGCGCCACATACTCCGCGAAAGGCAAATTAGCATCAGGCGATCGCACTTGATTTCCTGAAGGTTGATGCCTTAGCCCCAATTGGGTTTTAGTGAAGAAGTTCATGCCCCATTGTACCCGCCGGAATGTGGCTGGAAAGGCCTCTTCCAGCTTATGATGCGCAACCTTATTCTCAAAGACAGCCATGTCCTGGTTCATCACCAATCTCATCAGCGCCTTCTTGTTGCCACCACTCAATTTGCTCGTCTTAGCGGGCATCGGCTTATGGCTGTGGCACAAACGTCCGCGCATCGCACGCTTCATCGTCACCCTCGCATTTGCCGGATTGTGGCTACTCTCGACCCCTTACATCTCGGACGCGCTGATGCACAGTTTGGAAGGCGAACCCTACGTCACCGACACTCAAAAGCCGCTGGCTGACGCCATCGTGGTACTGGGTGGAGGAACTTATTTCCACGCACCCGAATATGGTGGCGACACCATCAACAAAGAAACTTTGGAACGCCTGCGCTTTGCCACTAAATTACACAGAGAAACCGGCAAACCCATCCTAGCCACGGGCGGCAAGCCACTAGGAAACAGCCAATCCGAAGCGACACAGATGCGCCAAGTATTGGAAAAAGAATTCAACGTACCTGTGAAGTGGATCGAAGGCGAATCAGATAACACGTTTGAGAATGCACGCATGAGCCGAGTGACGCTTAAAGAAGCGGGCATCTCGCGCATCTATCTCGTCACCCATGCATGGCACATGCCGCGCTCCGTCCAAGCATTCCAAAGTGCAGGCTTCCAAGTCGTGCCTGCACCGACTGGCTACACCACACGCCATGAGACGACGCTTCTGACCTTCATCCCAAATACAGAGGCACTCGCCGATAGCCGCTGGTACTTCCACGAGATGATTGGCATGTTGTGGTATCAGTTAAAATCCAAATATTGAGAACAAGCGAGGTAAGAAAATGAAAGCACGCATCAAATGGGTAGACGGTATGACCTTCATAGGCGAGAGCGAGAGCGGCCACGCCGTCGTGATGGATGCATCACCTGAAGTCGGCGGACGCAACCTAGGACCGCGCCCTATGGAGATGTTGTTACTCGGTGCGGGAGGCTGTAGCAGCATCGACGTGGTGATGATCCTGAAGAAATCACGCCAAGCCGTATCGGATTGCTATGTAGAGATGAGCGCAAAACGCGCCGAGACCGACCCCAAGGTATTCACCAAGATACACATGCACTTCGTGGTGAAGGGCAAAGACATCAAACCGGAAGCGGTAGAAAAAGCGGTGAAACTATCTGCGGAGAAATACTGCTCTGCGTCCATCATGTTGGGGGCGACAGCAGAGATGACGCATGATTTTGAGGTGGTGCAGGAATAAAACCAATATTTCGTCACCATACGTCGTTGCACTCAGTAAATCTTGCTTGCATACGACACAGTATGCGGCGCGGCGATTTCCTTCGTGCGCCTAGTCTGGTTTAGAACTATTGATTTTCTTAAGGCGGGTTAGACCCAGTAAACCGTCTTAGTCATCACCTGCGACATCCCCCGCATCGCCACCTTCACCGGCAACGGCAACTCGGCAGCACCCAGCTCCACCGCCATATCTGCATGTCCAACCTCATCGGTGAACATCTGCCGTGCCACGGCGCGGCTCTTGGCGTCTTGCGGCGGCAAGGTATCCAAATGATGTTTCAGATGCGCGCCCACTTGGCGTTCGGTCTCTGCCAAGAAACCTAGATTCCATTTATCACCCAGCGCACCCGCCAGCGCACCGATCGCCAAAGAGCTGGTGTACCAGATCGGATTGAGCAGACTCAAGCGCCCACCCAACTCATACACACGGTGCGACGTCCACGCCAGATGCTCCGTCTCTTCCCACGCCGCATGGTTCAACCTCGCCTCCACTGCTGGGTCTTTGGCCGTCAGCGCCTGACCTTGATACAGCGCCTGCGCGCAGATCTCGCCCGTGTGGTTGATGCGCATCAACGCGGCGGCGTGTTTCTTCTCTGCATCCGTCATGGTGGCATCCTCGATATTGGCATCGGGATAGGGACGAGCGGTCGGCGCTTTGGCGAACAAAGTGCGCAGACCTTTATCGAATTCGATGATGAGACTGTCTAGGTTAGGCATGGCGTACTCCCTTATTTATCACTTACCGAAGATTACTGGATTCCCGCCTTTACCCGCAAGGGGTGCGCCGTGGCTGTACGGAGCATTCGCTCCTACACCACACGCAGCGCGGAAATGGCCTGCAAAAATAAAAACGGGCATCCGAAGATGCCCGTTTCAATCTAAAACTAACAGTTAAGTCAGATTAGAACTTCTTGCGCAGACCAACACCGAGCAGTGTGGAGCTACCACCCGCAGTGACTACACCAGCTAAGGCGTTGTTAGATACGGAGTAAGCAGTCGATGCAGAACCGTTCGTCACTTGGGAGAGCACAACGTAACCAGTTGTGGACTTAGTAAAGGTATGCAAGTAACCCGCTGTGAAAGCAGCACCGCTGGCAGCAGATACACCACCGATGGAGTTCTTAGCGTACATCGCTGCAATTGCGCCAGTGGCTACTGGCACTACAACAGCACCAGAAAACACTGTGCTTGCCTTTGCACCCGCTGTGCTAGCCGTGTCGGACTGGTATGTACCCATCACCTTGGCAACGCCCAGATCGTAAGATGCACCGAAGGCAAATTCCGTGTTGGTTGCAACAGCAGGTGTACTTGCATTGCTAGTTGCCGCATAAACTGCGCCTACGGACAAAGCATCCACTGCGTAGTTAGCAGACAGGATGTATGCAGTCGTTTTCAGGCCAGTCGAAACTCCACTACCCACAGCCAAATTATTCGTAGTTAATGCAGTCGAATAGTTGGCAGCCAAGACCAAACCGTTGATGTTTGGAGAAATGTAAGCAACAGCGCGTTGTGCGCGTTGTGCTGCGCTACCTACCAAGAAGCCCTTAGCAGCAATTGTGTGGGCAGAAGAGCCAGAACCGTAGATCGGGTCGTACTTAGCCAAGAAGTCGTAAGCCGCAGTTTGCAGGTAGCCAGTAGCGACCGTACCGAAGTCACCCGCTACAGCCAACATCTTTTGACGAGGAGTGAATGCGGATGAGCCAGTGGAAGTCACAGTTGAGCCAGCTACGCCAGTCGTTGTACCAGTGGAAGTTACAGTGCCGTCATTGGTTTCTGTATCGAGACCGTATTCAACAACAGCAACTGCTGTCAGTCCGTTGCCGATATCTTCTGTCGCCTTCACGCCCAGACGGGATTGAGAAGCACCACCAGAAACAGCGAGGAAATCGCCTTTTGTACCGCTAGCAGAAATATTTGCAATGGTCGCGTCAACGATGCCGTAGAAACCGACGTCAGCGAAAGCCGGGGTGGAGAAAGCAGCAGCAACAGCCAGTGCGATGATTTTCTTTTGCATGTAGAACTCCTCAGTAATTAAAGTTTATTTTCTAACCATGAAGACGATTGCCTCAACCCCTCATCCGTCTCACGGCAAAACGTACTACCCACAACTTACGACATGCTTACAGTGTCACAAAGCCACAACCCATGGCTCTCAGCGGCATCCGCCACAAACCCAAGATGCGAGTTCGGTGCGGATTCTGCACCAACAATCCTTCTGCAAATTGACCTGCATCAAATATTTAACGATTGTGTCGCAAATTTACAACAACCGAATCTGCGTAGTCGCCACACACCGAATCAAGCGGGTGCTTGGCACTTAGATTAGAGGGTAAACAACACTTGAGCGTCCATCCCTCTAAAGCGTGAAGCCCATAACCCCATAGAGGGGTGATTTAGTTGGGCAGGAATATGGCGGCAAGCGCCACACCCGGCTCTGCTGCGCGCATGAAGGCTTCTCCCACGAGGAAGGTGTGGACTTGATGGTCGCGCATCAGCTTCACATCCTCTGCGGTGAAGATGCCGCTTTCGGTGACGACGATGCGATCAGCGGGGATGCGCGATAGAAGGTCGAGCGTGGTCTGCAGGGTGACCTCGAAGGTGCGAAGGTTGCGGTTGTTGATGCCGATGAGAGGTGTTTTGAGGTTCAAGGCCACTTCCAACTCGGCACCGTCATGCACTTCCACCAACACCGCCATACCCAGCTTGTGCGCCAACTGCTCGAACGCCGTCATCTGGCTTAAGGTCAATGCGGAAGCGATGAGCAGGATGGCGTCCGCCCCCATCGCACGCGCTTGGTAGATCTGGTATTCGCTGACCATGAAGTCTTTGCGCAACACGGGCAAGGCACAAGCCGAGCGAGCTTGCTTCAGGTAGTCCGCACTGCCTTGGAAGAACTGCTCGTCTGTCAACACAGACAAGCACGCTGCGCCATGCTGCTCGTAGCTCTGCGCGATGTCTGCTGGGCGAAAATCCTCGCGGATGACCCCTTTGCTAGGGCTGGCTTTCTTGACCTCGGCGATGACCGCCGATTTTCCTGCGGCTATCTTGCTGCGGATCGCACCCACGAAATCACGAGTAGGCGCGGCCTGCTCTGCCTCGGCACGGATGGCAGGAAGGGATTTTGCGGACAGCGCGGCGGCGACTTCTTGCGCCTTCACTGCCAATATCTTTTTCAGGATGTCGGACATGATTTTCAATCTGCGGTTCGATACATTTCCCGTTCTCTCCACCCGTTCGTCCCGAGTGCCGCGCAAAGCGCGGTGTATCGAGGGAAGCGCGTTGTAACTAAGATGAGAACGGGAAACACTCACCGCGAACGGTATGTGAATTAAGGCGCGCATTCTAGCGCAAGCGGGGTGCTAAAATGCGCGCCACTCGCAATACTGAGAACATCATGGAAGACATCAAGCAATACATGAAAGGGATGGGACAGCAGGCACGTGCCGCTTCGCGCATCGTGGCGCAAGCCGACACCAACGCTAAGAACCACGCGCTGGAGAACATCGCGACCGCCATCCTGCTCAATACGAACAAACTCCTCGCCGAGAACGCGAAGGATGTCGCCGCAGCGAAAGCCAACGGCCTCGACGACGCATCTATCGACCGCCTCACCCTCACAGAAAAGACCATCAATGGCATGGCAGAAGGTCTGCGCCAGATCGCCGCATTGGCCGACCCGATCGGCGAGATCAGCGACATGAAATATCGCCCTTCTGGTATCCAAGTCGGCAAGATGCGTGTGCCACTCGGAGTCATCGGCATCATCTATGAATCTCGTCCGAACGTGACGGCGGATGCGGCTGGGCTGTGCCTAAAGTCGGGCAACGCCGCCATCCTGCGCGGCGGCTCCGAAGCCCTCCATTCCAACCAAGCCATCGCAGCTTGCGTGCATCAAGGGCTACGCGAAGCGGGATTGCCAGAGACGGCCGTGCAAGTGGTGAGCACCACTGACCGCGCAGCAGTGGGCGAGCTCATCACCATGAAAGAGTATGTGGATGTAATCGTGCCACGCGGCGGCAAGGGCCTCATCGCGCGCATCTCGGAAGAAGCCAAGGTGCCTGTCATCAAACATCTGGACGGCATCTGCCATGTGTACATCGACGACGACGCCGACTTGAAGAAAGCCATCCGCATCGCCGACAACGCCAAGACACACCGTTACGGCGTGTGCAACACGATGGAGACCTTGTTGGTGAATGCCAATGTGGCATCCCAAGTGTTGCCTGAGCTGTGCGCCATCTACACCAAGAAAGGTGTGGAACTGCGCGGCGATGACGCCTCGCGCGAACTCGTGGCACAGATGAAGGTGGCGACGGAAGAAGATTGGCACACCGAATATCTCGCTCCTATCTTGAGTGTGCGTATCGTGGCGAACGTGGACGAAGCCATAGTCCACATCAACACCTACAGCTCACAACACACGGACAGCATCGTCACCGAGAACTACACCAAGGCGATGCGCTTCCTGCGTGAAGTAGATTCCGCCAGCGTGATGGTGAATGCTTCGACGCGGTTCGCCGACGGTTTCGAATATGGGCTGGGCGCAGAGATCGGCATCTCCACCGACAAGATCCACGCGCGTGGACCGGTCGGACTAGAAGGATTGACGTCACAGAAGTTCATCGTGCTCGGCAACGGGCAAATCAGAGTCTAAAAAGAAAGAGAAGAACATGAGCCAAACTATCGAAATCAAAGTACCAGACATCGGCGGATTCAAAGGCGTCGCCGTCATTGAGATCAGCGTCAAAGTGGGCGACACCATTGAGAAGGAGCAGGCGCTCATCTCACTGGAGACAGACAAAGCCACGATGGAAGTGCCCTCCCCTGCCGCTGGTGTGGTGAAAGAGTTGAAAGTGAAGCTCGGCGACAAAGTAGGCGAAGGCTCGGTGATCTTGTTGTTGGAAGCCAGTGTCGAAGTAGCCGCTCCCGCTACAAGCAAACCTGCGCCACAAGCTGCTCCCGCACCTGTTGCTGCGCCGCAAGCGGCCCCCACTCCCGCCGCCGCTGTTGCCAAAGGTGACCTGCACGCTGAAGTAGTGGTGCTAGGTGCTGGCCCCGGCGGATACACCGCTGCGTTCCGCGCGGCCGATCTAGGCAAGCAAGTCATCCTCATCGAGAAACACGCCTCGCTAGGCGGTGTGTGTCTGAACGTGGGTTGCATCCCCTCCAAAGCGTTGCTGCATGTCTCCAAGGTCATCAGCGAGGCTGAAGAGGTGTCGCATCACGGCGTGACTTTCGCGAAACCAAAGATCGACATCGATGCCATCCGCACTTGGAAAGAAAGCGTCATCGGCAAGCTCACTGGCGGTCTCGCCGGTTTGGCAAAACAACGCAAGGTGCAAGTGGTGCGCGGCACTGCCAAGTTCACCTCGCCCAACAGTCTTGAAGTTGATACGGCTGAAGGCAAGAAGATCGTCACCTTCGACAACTGTATCGTCGCCGCAGGTTCTAGCGTGGCACGCATCCCCGGCTTCCCTTACGACGATGAACGCATCATCGACTCTACTGGCGCACTGGCGTTGAAGGATGTGCCGAAGCGCATGTTGGTCATCGGCGGCGGCATCATCGGCTTGGAAATGGCGACGGTGTACGACGCGCTCGGATCCAAGATCTCTGTGGTCGAATTGATGGACCAACTGATGCCAGGTGCGGACAAGGATATGGTCAAGCCATTGCATACCCGCATCGGCAAGCGTTACGAAGCCATCATGCTGAAGACCAAGGTCACCAAGATCGAAGCAACGAAGGCCGGCTTGAAGGTCACCTTCGAAGGCGAACAAGCACCCGCCGAACCACAAGTGTATGACCGCGTATTGATGGCAGTAGGTCGCAGCCCTAACGGTCGCCTCATCAATGCCGAAGCGGCTGGGCTCATCGTGAATGAACGCGGCTTCATCCCTGTCGATAAACAGATGCGCACCAACGTGCCGCACATCTTCGCCATCGGCGACATCGTGGGCAACCCGATGCTGGCTCATAAAGCGGTACATGAAGGCAAAGTGGCGGCAGAGAACATCGCTGGACACAAAGCTTTCTTCGAACCCCTCACCATTCCATCCGTGGCGTACACCGACCCCGAAGTGGCGTGGATGGGCCTGACCGAGACCGAAGCGAAAGCCAAAGGTATCGAATACGAGAAGGGCGCCTTCCCTTGGGCAGCATCGGGTCGCGCACTCTCCATCGCGCGCGAAGAAGGCATGACCAAAGTGTTGCTCGATCCGAAATCGCGCCGCATCTTGGGCGCAGGTATCGTGGGTGTGAACGCGGGCGAACTCATAGCTGAAGCGGTGCTGGCATTGGAGATGGGCGCTGACATGCACGACATCGGTCTTACCATCCACCCGCATCCGACACTGTCAGAGACATTCAACTTCGCTGCCGAGATGGCTGAAGGCACCATCACTGACTTGTTGCCGCCGAAGAGAAAGTAACAGCATGAGAAAACTCAAGAACACAGCGGGCATCGTGATGATGGCCTGCTCGCTGCAAGCTGGCGCATTCGATTTGGGCGGCCTCATCAATCAGAAGCTGGGGCAGCAGACCACGGCAGCACCAGTCGCCACACCCGCCGCCTCGGCACCTCCTATGGCTACAGCTCCAGCCACACCCGCCGTCGACCTTTCGATGTTCACCAACAAAGACCAAGTAGGCAGCTTGAAGCAAGCTTTGACGCAAGGCGCACAGACCGCCGTGAAGAGTCTTGCAAAGACTGATGGTTTTCTTGGCAATGAAAAGGTGCGTATCCCATTACCCGACAACTTGAAAAAGGTCGATGCCACGATGCGCCAGTTCGGCATGGGTAAATACGCCGATGAGCTGAACACGACGATGAACCGCGCCGCTGAAGCCGCCGTCCCAGAAGCACAAGCATTGCTGGTCGGGGCGATATCGAAGATGTCTGTGAAAGATGCGACCGATATCCTTACTGGCAAGGAAGATGCGGCTACGCAATATTTCCGCACTAGTACCGAAGCGGCGCTAGCCAGCAAGTTCCAACCTATCGTGGCGAAATCCATGCAGAAGGTGAAGCTCAGCGACAAATACAACCAATTCGCCAGCAAGGGCGCGCAGTTCGGTTTGGTCGACCCTAAGAACGCCAATCTGAACGACTACATCACACGCAAAACGATGGATGGTTTGTTCTTGATGATGGCTGAGCAGGAAAAGAACATCCGCTCCAACCCTGCACAAGCGACTGGCGATCTCGCCAAGAAGGTGTTCTCGGCACTCAAGCTCTGAGTTGCCCGCCAGCTTTGCGTATGCAGGAATGACGCATTTCGATGGAATCCCTCTCCCAATTCTTCGCTAGCGACCTCAGCCTGTGGGGCATATTCCTTTCCAGCTTGCTTGGTGCAACCTTGCTGCCGGGCGGTTCTGAACTGGTGCTCATCGGCACACTGAAGGCTCAACCGGAATTGTTCTGGCCTGCGCTCTTGATCGGCACACTCGGCAACACGCTCGGCGGGATGATGTCTTTCGGCATGGGTTGGATGTTGCCGATGACACAGCAACTCAAACACGTGGAGCGCGTGCGCAACTATGGCACGCCCGCATTGTTGTTCGCATGGCTACCTTTCATCGGTGATGCACTGTGTATCGCGGCGGGCTGGTTGCGTCTGAACCCGTGGAAAGCGGCGCTGTTCATGGCCGCAGGCAAGTTCGCACGATATTGGATAGTCGCGGCGGCGGTCTGATCAGAAGTAGTGAAAGTAAGCCAGTTGCACGTCGGAATAACTATCCAGCGCATCACCGCCCTTACTTGTCGATTGACGTGATGCATTGAGACGGATGTTGTTCTGGCTGTCGAACACATCCCATGCGACACCTGCCGTCACGCGATAGACACCTGTGTCGCGCCGACCACCTGCCGCATTCCAGAACGCACCAGCCGTCGCTTCCATCCTCCACCTACCTTCGGGCTGCCACATCCATCCCGCGACAGGGCCTGCCGCCAAACTTGATGCACCACCTCTAAGCCGCGTGATGGTGTCGGCGATGATGTACATCTGGCTGTGCTCACTGATGCGATAGCCCTCGCCCGCTCCCAGCTCGATACGGAACACAGTGGGTGCCAATACATCGTTGCGCTGCACTTCGCGCCGCACAGAGATGTTCGCTTTGATGGTCAACGGGCGATACCAGACAGTGCGTACTGAAGGTAAGAACACCTCGAACAGATCGAGTCGCTCAAAGCGTATCTTTTTGTCATTGAAGCGCAGATAAAGATCGCCAATCTTGGAACTCACCCCCGGCGAGAAGCCTGCATCTGGATCGAGGCTGTCGTGATACACCAAGCGTGTGTTGATCTGACCGTACTGGATTCCATCCACTTGCCCCAATGCCATCCCGATGCGGAAAGAGTCATGCCCCTCATCTGGGCTTTGGCGAGGCGTGGGCGCGGGTTGATAGGTGGCCGATGCATCCACTTTGCTACGCAGCGTAGCGAGCTTGAGCTGGAACTGACTGATCGGGATGGACTCTTGCTCTGAGTTCTTTTGGTTGCGCTCATATTCCAAGATGCCAAGCGCAAGGTCTAGCAACTGCGCCTGCTCTTGTGCGTTCGCCCCAGGTAGTGACTCAGGCAACGTCATGCTGTGGGCGAGCGTGACGGCTTGCTCACGCACCGCTGCCGGCGCATGTTCGACATTGGAGATAAGTGTGCTGTATTGCGAAGGGCGATAACGTTTCTTCGTCACTACGCCTGCCTTACGCAACACTTTGACGGTATCCAACGGTGCCAGCCAAGGTTTGGCAGAAGCGATCAGATTTAGATCTGGACGCCCCGCCTCAAGTGTGGCCAGCAAGATCAGCGCACAGTTATCGTCAGCAAAATAATAATCGACATAAGTAAAGCTCTGCTCCCAGATGAAGGCGTGCATCTTGTCGATCTCTTCTGAGGTGAAATCGGTCTGGTATTCCCATAGGTCTCGATTCTCTAGATCGGCGTACTCGCGCACCTTCATGAAGTAGGGGACGGAAACGAAGTTGCCGGGGAAACCGCCCGCCAAACTCTGCGCCAAAAACAGGGGGCCGAAGTCGCCGTTGCTGTTCACCGTGTAGCCTACCGTCGTATCGCCGAGTCGATTGAATTCACCCGCTTTCGCACTATCGAAACGCATGAAGATGTGGCCGTACATCGAGGCAGGGCTATTGAGATAGATGGATGCGAAGATCATCGAGACATGGTCGCGCGCCATGCCAGACTTCCAGCGCTCGAAACCCTCGCAACGAGGCGCAGGATAGTCAAAGCCGAGCGCCTGCATGCTGCGATTGAGATATTGATAACGTGCCACCCAGCGACACAATTTTGGCTGCCTGCTCTGTTCCGCCATGCCTTCATCGAAGGCAGCACGGATGGTAGCTTCTAATTCAGCTTGTGGATCACGCTTGCCGTATTCCGCCAAAAAATAGCTGGTGTCATCCACGCGACTTTTCACACCACCGAGCGTGGGATGGAATTGATTGATCTTGTGCCACTCGGCACTTTGAGCCAGTTGCGCCTGTTGAGCCAGTCGCAACATAGTGTCTATGTCCGCTTGCTGTTGTGCCGTCACCTCGTGAGCGTGACTCACTCCAACGAACAAGCTCAACGTTGTCGCCAACAAAACATTCGAGATGAGAAAGTGGATGCGCATTTAAGATTGGAATTCCCAACAAAAAGCCGAGGTGATTAGCCTCGGCCTTTTTGATACCACAAGCGATCTTAGGAAACGAATGCTTGCAGAGTCTGAGTCACAGCGGCTTGGATCTCAGCAGTGGTAGAACCGCTGAAGATGGAAGCTTGGTTGGCCTTCAGCGCGCTGGTCGCAGCTGCACGATCAGATTCCTTCACGCCGTACATATCAACCAATGCTGCCAGATGCTCACCTTGACCTTGTGCGGTCTCAACAGCCAACTGTTGCTTGTTGAAGTCGATGAAAGTAGCGATCTTGCCCTTGATGGAAGATGCTTCTGGGCAATTCAAGATACCCATCGTCATTGAGATAGAACCTGACAGATAGCCGTTGGTCGTACCAGCCAATACGCTGTACACCAGACCTACTTTGTCCTTGAAGATCATCGTGCCGACACCGCAACCCGCTGCATCTTGGGTAACGCTTGCGTTCGCGCCAGCTGCTGCAACAGACAAAGACAAAGCCAAAAGCGTTTTCTTCATTGCATGCTTCATATGATTCCCCCTTAGAGAGTTGATGGACTACAAAAGTGCCTTTTCAAACGGCGATTCGATAGTAGCAAAACGCCTACAGCAAAAGCAATTAGCATGAAGGCATATATATTTAGTTGGCCTTAATTAGCCGTGCGTGCGCCCATGCATCAGCAGGCAATTGCTCGGCCAAAACTACTGTCAAAGATCTTTCCGTGCTAGATGTTTTTACATTCATTGCATCTAGAGTCGCATTGACGGTTTCTGGAGCAAGGTCATACATAGCACCTGTGATCGGATCAACAATCAGCATTCCAATTAATCCGCCAAACAGGATATTGGCCACATACCAACCATTCACTGTCCCTGTAACCGTAATATCTCGAGGAGCAAAGCCGTCTTTGGAAACCTTCACCGTATAGACTTCCGACTTAAAGTAACCCGCACCACGCTTCAAAGTAACGGTCATCGGTGTTGTTCCCACATGAACCTTTTCGCCTGCGCGATTCAAGATGGCTACTGAAGCTGCGTCTGGAATGCTTTTAAACGTAACCGGCTGTGTCCCCCCTTCAAATATCGTGGAACAACCACTCATGAACAACGCACCTAAGGCGATGCATATAACTTTCTTTTTCATTTTATTTTCCTTGCCCGTATGTAAACTCATGAACTAACAAACCCGAGCGCACATTACCCATTGCTCTGCGACAAGGTCAAGCGTTTCGATGGCCTATATATTATTTCTGCTTGACAGGCTCACCCTTGAAGCATACGCAAGCCCCAAGCTACGCCGAACCCGTTCACTTCGGTCGCTACCGCTCCCAACCCGCCTTCGCAGCGGCTAGCCGACAGATCCACGTGTAGCCAAGGCGTATCCTTTTCGACAAAACGCTTCAGGAAACGGGTCGCCAAGATGTGGTCGGCTTCGCCATCCAGCGTGCATTGCTTGATGTCGGCCACTTTAGAATCCAGCGCGGGTTCGTAATCCTCATCCTGCGGGAAGGCACACAGGCGCTCTCCCACCTGCTTACCCGTTGTCACTGCACGTTGCGCCAATTCGTCTGTTGTCGCGAACACGCCGCTGTAACGCGCCCCCAATGCCATCGCCATGCTGCCCGTGAGTGTGGCGAAGTCGATCATCAGGTTGGGTTTGTCACGTGAAGCCAGCGTCAAGGTATCCGCCAACACCATGCGTCCTTCGGCATCGGTATGCATCACTTCGATATGCGTACCGTTCAGCGCCTTCACGATGTCGTTCTGCTTGTAGGCTTTGGGGCTGATGTGGTTCTGCGCCAGCGCTAGCCAACAATCGATGTTCACCGGCAGTTTCTGTTGGGAAGCCGCCAACAAGATGCCCAGACTCACCGCCGAGCCGTTCATGTCCTCATGCATATTGAGCATGTAACGAGACGGCTTCAGATTATGCCCGCCCGTATCGAAACAGATACCTTTACCCACCAAAGCCACGGTCTGTTTCGCTTTCGGGTGTCTGTAGCTGAGATGCACGATGGCGGCGTCCTCATCATGGCTGCCCTGTGCCACAGCAACGAATGCACCCGCGCCCATCTTGCGCAGTGCTTTCATATCGAACTCTTCATGTTTCCACTTGTTCTCTTGCGCCAATTTCTTCACGCGCTGACGGTATGCGCCTGGCGTCAATTCGTTGGGCGGCAAGACCGTCAATTCACGGCATAGTAGATTGCCTGCTGCCTGCGCCTTCAACGCATCGAAGACTTTTTTGTCGCCGCATCCGTACAGCGCGATCTTCTGCAACGCCTTACGTTCATCTTTCTTTTTGCTCACGGGCAGCAGGGCACCATTCACCCATGCGCTATACACAGCCAACTCCGCCTCACGCTGTGCATTCATCCCCGTGACGACGATGCTCAGTTCTTTAGGCTGTTCATCCAACAAAGGTTGCATCGCCTTGCGCACCTGAGTCTGCAAGCCAAAGGTGTCCTTGGCCGCATCCAGCATCACCCACGAGACCAAACCTCCGCCCGCCGTATTCGCGCTGACAAATGATTTGGCGAATTCATCCACCTTCATATCGCGTCGCTTGAGTGTCGCTGCCAGCAGGTCGCCGTAGGGAACATCTTTTTGTAGCGTTTTTGCCTTGGGCATCAGCACCAGCAGATGAGTGGCGCTGAAGGTCTTTGGCAGGGCAGGGAATAGAGTCAGTTGTGCTAGCATTGCATCCTCGAATTAAGTCACAGAACGCCGCGATTATAAGGGCTACACCATGCACCAATACCTAGATTTGATGCGTCACGTCCAAACAAATGGGACATTTAAATCCGACCGCACCGGCACCGGCACGACCAGCGTGTTCGGCTACCAGATGCGCTTCGATCTTTCTCAAGGTTTCCCTCTGGTCACCACCAAGAAGTGCCACCTCAAATCCATCGTGCATGAACTGCTGTGGTTCTTGCAGGGCAGCACCAACACGAAGTATCTGAAAGAGAACGGCGTCAGCATCTGGGACGAATGGGCGGATGAGAACGGCAACCTTGGCCCGGTGTATGGCAAGCAGTGGCGCTCGTGGGAGACCATCGACGGCCGCGTCATCGATCAGATCAAAGTCGCCGTCGAGCAGATCAAGAACAATCCCGATTCACGCCGCATCATCGTCTCCGCTTGGAACGTGGGCGAACTGGACAAGATGGCGCTGGCACCCTGCCATGCCTTCTTCCAGTTCTACGTGGCGGACGGAAAGCTCTCCTGCCAGCTATACCAGCGCAGTGCCGACATCTTCCTCGGCGTACCTTTCAACATCGCCAGCTATGCCCTGCTCACCATGATGATGGCGCAAGTGTGCGGCTTGAAAGCGGGCGACTTCGTTCACACCTTCGGGGATGCGCATCTTTATTCCAATCACATGGAACAGACTGCGCTGCAACTCTCACGTGAGCCACGTTCACTGCCGACCATGAAGATCAATCCTGAAGTGAAAGACATCTTCGCATTCAAGTTCGAGGATTTCACACTGGAAGGGTACGACCCACACCCGGCGATCAAGGCACCGGTCGCGATATGAGCGTTTCCATCATCGTCGCCATGGCGCGCGACCGCACCATCGGCATCAACAACACACTCCCGTGGCGTTGCCCAGAAGACCTGAAGCATTTCAAAGCGCTGACCATGGGGCATCACATGATCATGGGGCGCAAGACTTTCGACTCCATCGGCAAGGCTTTGCCAGGGCGCACCACGGTGGTCGTTACGCGCGACAAGCAATTAGTGATTGAAGGCTGTCTCATGGCGCACTCACTATCAGAGGCAATCGCCTTGTGTGCAGAAGATGAAGAAACCTTCATTGTCGGTGGTGCTGATATCTACGCACAATCACTTGCCCTTGCTGACACCCTTTACATCACCGAGATTCAGCAGGATGTAGAAGGTGATGCTCACTTCCCTACTTTCGATAAGATCGCATGGCAAGAAATCGCACGTGAAGTGCGCTCTCAAGAATCACCTCAACCTTTGCAATATCATTTCGTCACGTACAAGAAACCCCCTCACCCCAACCCTCTCCCATAGGGAGAGGGAGCAAACGCGAAATACCCAAGAACATATTTACTAGCATCAAGGAGTCAACATGAAATACCTGAAGTCAGAACTACCCATCGCCATCGCCCTCATTATCTTAGGGCTTGGCTTCGCACTTGAACATGGCGCGGTCGAGCACGGCGGCATGGTTCTGTGGGGATTGCTACTGGTCATCTTGGCCGCCATCATCGGCGTCGCTTTCCGCATCGCACATCACGCTGAAGTGTTGGCCGTACGCTTTGGCGAACCTTATGGCACGTTGATCTTGACGCTCGCCGCCGTGTCGGTGGAAGTGGTGATCTTGGTGGTGTTGCTGATGGGCGAACCCAACCCTACGCTCGCACGCGACACCGTGTTCGCTGCCGTGATGTTCGACATCAACGGCATCTTGGGTCTGGCCGCCATCGTCGGTGGATTGAAGCATGGCAGTTCCAAATATAACGTTGACTCAGGCAACTCTTTCGTCGCCATGTTGCTGGTCGCCATCGGTGTCGGCATGTTCGTTCCCGACTTCGTACCCGATGACAAATGGCATATCTATTCCATCTTCTCTATCTGCATCATGGCGGTGATGTACGCTGCCTTCCTGCGTTTGCAGACAGTGGAACATCGCACCTTCTTCGAATACTCCAGCAGCACCGACGAAGAGGCTCACGACGAAGCACATAGTCCCAACAGTCTTCATGTCGGCATCATGCTGGGTGCGATCGTATTGGTCGGCCTGCTCTCAGAAGTGTTGTCGGTGTTACTGGATGCAGGTTTGGCTGGTAGCAGTCTGCCTAAATCCATCCCTGCCGTGTTGGTTGCGCTCATCTCTGCCAGCCCCGAAATACTCACCGCGTTGCGTGCTGCACAGAGCAACCGTATGCAGACCACGGTCAACATCGCGCTGGGCGCCTCTCTCGCTACCGTGCTGTTGACACTGCCTGTGATCGAAGCCATCGCGCTATTCAACGGCGAACGCATCATCATGGCGCTCACGCCGATACAGGGTGGCATGTTGTTGCTGACTTTCCTCACGGTGATGAACAACCTACATGACGGCGAAACCAACGCCATCGAAGGTATCAGTCACTTCGTATTGTTCGCTGCATTCATCGCACTGGTGACGATGGGATTGATCTAACCTCGAGCGCTTGAACGTGACAGAGGCCGACAACAATACGTCGGCCTCTGTTTTTTAACATCACCTCACTCAGAACTCATATTCCATCTGCATACGCAGCGTCGCATCGGGGGCTGCATCAGTCACTCCCACCAACCACGCTGCGTTGTATTTGATGGCCTGATGCTCTCCTAGAACCAACTTGCCGAACAGCGCCGGTCCCATGCGGTGATTCTGCGCTGCCGTCTTGCTCCACTGGTCCCACTTGCCCATCTCGCCAAAACCTTGGATACCGAGATCGAACGCCCCCCCCGCTCTGTATCGCGTTTGCCATTGATATCCGATGTTCGTCACCTGCCCCACGCTATCCTCATCCGCCCCACCAAAAGCGCGCTCAAAGAGCACGTTAGCGTTCAGTTGTATTTTCCCGAATGTGGATTGGAAGAGCGGGCCCGCTCGCAGTTCCCATGGTGCACCGCTGGTCAGTGGCGCTTCCAATTCAGTCACCCATCCGACATCGGCAGGTGCGCCTTCGCCGCCAACCAATAGGAAACGATTCTCCCATTCTAGGTAGGTGCTATCGCCGCCCGCATTGTGCTTCTGCTTCAGATATCCTTCGGTGAACCAATGATCGGTCACGCCGTAGCCTAGGCCGATGCTGACTGCCTGTGGGCGCACCCCCACATTCGAGGAAGCGACCCCGTATTTGACATCCAACTCCAACTCGCCGCGCTCGATGTGCGGGGTGTATAGATAATCTGCGGGGCCAGCGACACACAGGGGGGACAACACAAGGCCCGCTAGGAACACATTTGTTAGCACTACTTTTTTCACAATACTCTCCTCAGTTAGTTTCAGGTGACTCGTTTGTGGAAGGATTCTTCTATACCGATCATTTTTCCATTGCCGCGAACGATAATCATTCTCATT
Source organism: Sideroxydans sp. (assembly GCA_041665725.1). Lineage (GTDB taxonomy): Bacteria > Pseudomonadota > Gammaproteobacteria > Burkholderiales > Gallionellaceae > Sideroxyarcus. Next base: position 67,814 of record JBAYIG010000001.1, read on the forward strand.
TGCATTTGCAAGCACTTTTTGGCATGATGCAAAAAAACCATCCGCGAGCACTCACATGAACGAACTGGAACCGGAACACCTAAAAAGCGCAGGCTTGAAATCCACCCTACCCCGTCTCAAGGTGTTGGATCTGTTCAAGAACGGGCAGGAGCGCCACATGAGCGCGGAAGATGTCTATCAGCTGTTGCGGGATAGTGGAGACAACGTCGGGCTCGCGACCGTATATCGCGTGTTGACCCAGTTCGAACAAGCAGGCCTGCTGGTGCGCCATAACTTCGAAGGCGGCAAGTCGGTGTTCGAGTTGAACGAAGGCACCCATCACGATCACATCGTGTGCATGCAATGTGGCCACGTCGAGGAGTTCTACGACAGCGCCATCGAGTCACGTCAGAAGAAGATCGCCGCCGAGCTCGGCTTCACCATTCACGACCACTCGCTACAAATCTACGGCGATTGCACCAAGGCGAAGTGCCCGCACCGACGCTGAGCGACAACACGTTTCGAAGCGGAACACCTGTTACGCCTCTGTATAATCCCGCCGCATGTCACCTCTGAACCAAAACCTAGAACTACTCGCCCCCGCCAAGACCGCTGCTATTGGTCGCGAGGCCATCTTGCATGGTGCAGATGCGGTGTATATCGGCGGACCTTCTTTTGGCGCACGCGAAAAAGCGGGCAACTCCATCGAAGACATCGCCTCACTAGTTGGATTCGCACATCGCTTCCACGCCAAGATATTCGTCACCCTCAACACCATCTTGCACGATGCGGAATTGGAATCGGCGCGCAAGCTGGTGTGGGATTGCTACGACGCAGGGGTGGATGCACTCATCGTGCAGGACATGGGATTGCTGCAACTCGACCTGCCGCCTATCGATCTACATGCCTCGACGCAATGCGACATCCGTACGCCAGAGAAGGCGCGTTTCTTGGCCGATGTCGGCTTCTCGCAACTCGTGCTGGCGCGCGAACTGACCATCCAAGAGATCGCCAAGGTGCGCGCTGCCGTACCTGCCGATACCGTCATCGAACACTTCATCCACGGTGCGTTGTGCGTTGCGTATTCCGGCCAATGCAATATCAGTCATGCACACACGGGACGTAGCGCGAATCGCGGTGATTGCTCACAAGCCTGCCGCCTGCCCTACACGCTGGAAGACAACAAAGGCCAGATCGTCGCATTCGAGAAACATCTGCTGTCGGTAAAGGACAACAACCAAAGCAACAACCTGCGCGCGCTCATCGCTGCCGGTGTGCGTAGTTTCAAGATCGAGGGCCGTTACAAAGAGGCCGCCTATGTGAAGAACATCACGGGGCACTACCGCCAACTACTCGACGCGATATTGAACGAGCGCCCCGAGTTACATACCTCTTCCAGCGGCAAGACAAAACTGCTGTTCACCCCCAACCCTGACAAGACCTTCCATCGCGGCGCGACGGACTACTTCTCGCAAGGACGCAAAGCCGACATCGGCGCATTCGACACACCCACCTTCGTTGGGTTGGAGTTGGGTTGCGTGACCAAGGTCGGTGACAAATGGTTCGAGATGGAATCGAACGAAGACTTGGCAAACAGCGACGGCTTGAACTACCTATACAAACGCGAAGTCATCGGGCTACAGGCGAACGTGGTGGAGCGCAAAGGTGACGTATGGCGCGTATTCCCCAACGAGCCCATGCACACATTGCAAGGGCTACGTCCCAACATCGTCATCAGTCGCAACCGCGACCATGCGTGGGAACAAGCACTCAACAAAAAGTCTGCCGAACGTCGTATCAGCCTGTACGCGACATTCTCCGAAACTGCAGAAGGGTTCGCGCTGACTTTGCAAGACGAGGATGGCATCAGCGCAACTGCCACCGCCGCCTTCGACAAACAACCCGCGAAGAATCCAAGCGAAGCGGGAAGTGGCGTGCGCGAGCAATTGGCACGCTTCGGCAATACCGATTTCGATTTGCGCGAACTGACTATTCACTGGACGCAACCGTGGTTCATCCCAAGTTCGTTAGCCAACAAGTTGCGCCGCGATGCGGTAGAACAACTTGAAGCAGCCCGCCTTGCAGCCTACCTTCGCTTGCCGCGCAAAGCCGCCATCGAGCCACCCGCCAAATATCCGGAAGAGTCGCTTTCCTTCCTCGCTAACGTCTACAACAAAGCGGCGAACGATTTCTATAAGAAGCACGGCGTACGACTCATCGCCGCCGCTTACGAATCGCACAAAGAGGAAGGCGAGGTATCACTGATGATCACCCGCCACTGCATCCGCTACTCCTTGAGCCTATGCCCTAAGCAAGCGAAAGGGGTGATCGGTGTGCAGGGTCAAGTGCGTGCCGAGCCGATGACGCTCATCAATGGCACTGAAAGGTTGCGACTGGAGTTCGACTGCAAAGCGTGTGAGATGCACGTCATGGGTAAGATGAAGAAACACATCTTAAGCGCGGCACCGCCCAAAATAGAGAAAATAACCTTTCATGGTCGAGGTATATAATCCGCGCCATTGCTTCGCAAACACCCCCTCCACCCACAACTAGGCTGACATGCTGCAACTGATCGAACACATCGTTCACACGTCAAAACAGAGAGACCACACCAATCTCTGTATCGCCTGCACAGACGCAATCGATTCACTGTTCCACCCTCGCGCCTTCTCGATCTACCGTGTCTTCGAGAATGGCGCCAAGACGGTGCTCTATTCTTGTGCCGGCATGGATGCACGGGGCCGCTTCACTCGCAACGCCTACTTGCCTGATATCGATCACTCCTTCCTGATCGACACCGACCCTTTGCTCTATCAAGGGCAGAAACAACATCTATCGACCATCGAGGCTTCCGACAGCGATGGTTTCCGTATCGCCTTCCTGATACGCCCCGTCGACCAAGTGCTCTACATCATCGACATCCGCTTCGAGGAACGCCCGACACCGGAACAGTACAAAGTACTCGCCGGCTTGATCGAATACTTTTCGAACCACGTCGGTCTGCTCGATTATGGTGAGTCGGATGCATTGACGAGGTTGCCGAATCGCAAGACTTTCGACAAGCACCTGTACGAGGTGCTGACACAGGCGGCGATAGATGAGGGCAACGCTGCATCCGTAACAACGGAGGGAAATCATAGACGCCAGCCCAAGACGGATGCACACCACTGGTTGGCCGTATTGGATATCGACCACTTCAAATCAGTGAACGATACCTACGGACATCTGATCGGCGATGAAGTCTTGATCATGTTCGCGCGGCTGATTCGCGAGAACTTCCGCTTTCAAGACCAGATATTCCGCTTCGGTGGAGAAGAGTTCGTCGTCGTGACGCAACCCACGGATGCCGAATCGATCAAGAAGGTGTTCGACCGTTTCCGGCAGAACGTCGAGACCCACAGTTTCAGTCAGGCCGGACGCATCACAGTCAGTATCGGTTACAGCCAGCTCACCACCCGCGATACCCCGCCGGATGTGATCGATCGCGCAGATGAGGCGCTCTACTATGTCAAACAGAATGGCCGGAACGGCTTGGCCAGTTATGAAGAGCTGATCGAAAGCAAGCGACTCGCAGCGAAACACTTTCAATCCAGTGACGTCGAGCTGTTCTGAGCGTCAACCGCTCAAACACCCGCCCACCACAATCTCAGCCGCAACCCTAATTCGGTGGTGTACCCCACTTCGACGAACTGTATCTCTCCGTCTGGCGCGATGATGAAGCTGGCAGGCACGGCATGCACACCCCAAGCTTCGGAGATGCTGCCATCCGGATCGTTCACCGTCGGAAAGGTGATGCCGTGCTCCTTCATGTACTGCACGACCTCATTGGTCAATCCACTATTCATGGCAACGGTGATGGTGTTGGGATAGTCGTGCGCGACGGCGGCGATGTTGCCCTGCTCGGTGCGGCAGACAGGACACCACGTCGCCCAAAAGTGAACCAATGTCGGCTTGGCGGGATGCGTAGGTAAGTCGTAAAGTGTCTGCGTCAGCGTGACGCCTTTCAACGCGGGAGCCACACCACTCACCATGTCGCGCTGTTGCCACATACGGATGCCCGTCACCACCACGATGATGAGCAAGGCGTTCAGCACATAGCTGCGCCATTTTCTTGTGCGTACAGAGCTGTCGGACTGTTCAGTCATCTACTCGAAATCACCCCAAGGACTTTTGGATGCGCGCTTGGTACTCGTCTCAAACTTCTCGATGTCGCGTCTATCCCGCTTGGTGGGGCGTCCTTTGAATGTGGGGAGAGGCAGCGCTTTGTTCTGCTCGGCGATCTGAGCGCGACGAGCCTTGCTCTCGTCCGTCTCACGGTAAAGCTTCTGCGCTTCGGGTGCGCCGCCGCGTTTGTTGGACAATCCCAATACTTCCACGTCGTAGTAGATCTGCCCTTGGCGAACAAGAAGCCTATCCCCTACACCGATGGTCTTGGCGGGCTTGATGCGCGCCTCGTTCATGGTGACCTTGCCGCTCTCGACCGCATCGGATGCGATGCTACGCGTCTTATAGAAACGCGCGGCCCACAGCCATTTGTCGACGCGCAGCTTGTCGTTACCTTCGCTCATGTCTTCACACACCAGATCGAGCCAGGGGCAACTGCTCGAATTCGGTGATCGGCATCGGCCTCCCGAGCAGATATCCCTGGAACAGGCAGCAGCCGCTACGCTCCAGGAACGACAGTTGCCCCTCCGTCTCTACGCCTTCGGCGATGACGTCCAGATCAAGTTTGGCCGCCATCGCAATGATCGTCTGCACGATGGCTGCGTCATTCGAATCACTTGCGATATCACGCACGAACGACTGGTCGATCTTGAGTTGAGTGATCGGCAGACGCTTCAGATAAGTGAGAGATGAGAAGCCGGTGCCGAAATCATCCAGCGAGAACCCCACCCCCATCATCCGCAGTTCAGCCATCTTCTGGATACAGACTTCGATATCATCCAACAGCGCACTCTCGGTCAGTTCAAGTTTGAGCAAGGCGGCATCGATACCACTTTGCCTGATGAGTCGCTCCACTTGTGCGACGAAATCCGGCTGCCGGAATTGCAAGGCACTGACGTTCACAGCGAGCTTGAGATGACGTGTCCGTGTGTTCGATTCCCACCGCTTGAGTTGCGCACAGGCTTGGGACAGCACCCATTCCCCCACTTGAAGGATGAGCCCGCTTTCTTCGGCGAGTGGAATGAACTCAGCCGGACCGACCATTCCGCGCCTAGGATGACGCCAGCGCAACAGAGCTTCTGCACCGTAGATGCTGCGCGAAGCGTCCATCTGTGGCTGGAGGTAAAGTTGTAGCTGGCCATTGTCGATGGCATCGCGCAGGTCGTTCTCCAGCAGCAGCCGTGCCTCGAGGGTCGACTGCATCTCCGGATCGAAGAAACAGAACGCGTTCTTGCCTGTCGCCTTAGCCCTGTACATCGCCGTGTCCGCGCGGCGGAACAACTCATCTATACCCATCTCATGGTCGAAGAACAGGCTGGCGCCGATGCTCGCAGAGCAGTGATATTCATACCCATCCAGATCATAGGTCTGCCGCAATGATTTCAGTATCTTGTCGGTCACACGTTCGACCTGAGCCGCAGCGGCTTCAGCATGTTCATCCAGATCGACCAAGATGAGGACGAACTCGTCGCCGCCCACCCGTGCCACGGTATCGCTCTCTCGCACACTGTTGGTAAGCCTATCCGCCACCTGTTGCAGCAGCAGATCACCCAGTTCATGTCCTTTGGTGTCGTTGATGTTCTTGAAGTTGTCCAGATCGATGAACATGAGCGCGCCATGCTTCTTGCTGCGTGCGCTGGCTTTGAAAGCCAATGCAAGGCGGTCGCGCAACAAGCGACGGTTGGGCAACTTCGTCAAAGGATCGTACAAAGCCAGCTGACGCACCTCTTCTTCTGCCAGCTTTTGTTTGGAAATGTCACTGAAGGCACCCACGAAGAACTGCCCCCCCTTGACGGCGGTGATCGCAAGATGCTCAGGATATATCTCACCGCTCTTGCGACGGTTCCAAACCTCGCCAGCCCATGTACCATTCTCAAGCACACCCTGCCACATCGCTTTATAGAACTCAGCATCCTGCATGCCTGCGCTCAACATGCGCGGGTTACGCCCCATCACCTCTTCAGCGGTGTAACCGGTGATACGCAAAAATCCCTCATTCACGCGCACGATCTTGCCCTGGGCATCCGTGATCAGCAGTCCATCCTGCATCTCGAATGCAGTGGCCAAGATAGACAGCTCACGCTCGTACACCTCGTTCTCTTCGATCTGGTGTTGCAGCTTGGCATTGACTTGCACGATCTTGGCCACCTGAGCCATCTCACGCGACCTCGCCTCATCATTCATGTGGCGCACGAATTGAACGATGCCCAGCGCAACAACCGATGCACACACAGCGCGCAAAGTCTGAACCGGCATACCGAAGACATCCCTGAACTGGGCCTGAGTCATGAACGAGAGAGGCAGATTTGCATCGTTGGTATTCATCACGATGGTCGATATTGCATAGATAAAGAAACCCACTGCGGCGATGCGCGAATAACTCTGGAAGGAGAATAAAAGCCCAGTTCTCCCCCAAAGCGCGAACCCCGCCAGAAGTGCAGCGGGGAACCCTAGGAAGAAGCGTGTCGCGGTGACAAAACCGAGCAGCGGATTGTTCGCCATCTGCGCAACGGCCAATATCGCCAGAATCAGGATCGCATAAAGCCACGGGGTGGCCTGCCCCTCAGGCAGGCCGAACGGCGCGTTCATGTCCGCCGCTATCGATCTGCGGCCGAATTCGAACAGGGGTAAAAAAGAGGCGAACAAAATCAGTGCCGTGACCCACTCCAACATGTTGCCACCGGATTGATGCATCGTCTCCCACAGGATGGTGAACTCCAACACTCCGTGTATCAAACCGAAGGCCGCCAGCAAGGGCAGATGACGCACGAAAGGGGCAGCAGAATCTTGGCGCGGCAATACGAACACGACGGCGCCGAGAACGATGAAGGCAAGCCCGTACAGGACCAGTATCTCGGCCAGATGGTTTTCAGCGTAGAAATGCATACGAACGAATTGTTACTTCACGCAATCCACGTAATAGAAACGTTCTCCATTGCGATTCTCTGCAACGAGTCCGTGGATGTCAGTCTCAAAGCCGGGGAACTTCTTGTTGAAGTCGCGTGCGAACTTGAGGTAATCCATGATGGTCTTGTTGAAGCGTTCACCTGGAATGAGGAGCGGGATGCCGGGCGGATAAGGCGTGAGCAACACAGCCGTGACGCGGCCCTCCAGATCATCGATCGCCACGCGCTCGATCTCGCCGTGCGCCATCTTGGCGAAGGCATCGGACGGCTTCATCGCGGGGATCATGTCCGACAGGTACATCTCAGTGGTCAGGCGCGCCACGTCGTTGGCCTTGTAGATGCCGTGGATCTGGTCGCACAGATCACGCAGGCCGATCTTCTCGTAGCGTGGGTTCTTGGCGATGAACTCGGGCAACACGCGCCACAGCGGCTGGTTCTTGTCGTAGTCGTCCTTGAACTGTTGTAGCTCGGTCACCATGCTGTTCCAACGCCCCTTGGTGATACCGATGGTGAACATGATGAAGAAGGAATACAGGCCGCACTTCTCCACCACCACACCATGCTCGGACAGATATTTGGTGACGATGCTGGCCGGAATACCGCTGTCGGCGAAGTCACCATCCACATCCAGACCCGGCGTGACCACCGTGGCCTTGATCGGATCGAGCATGTTGAAACCTTCGGCCAGATTGCCGAAGCCATGCCAGCGATCATCCGCGCGTAGCACCCAATCCTCACGGTCGGCCATGCCTTCTTCCGACAGGTAGTCTGGGCCCCACACCTTGAACCACCAGTCCGCACCCCACTCTTCATCCACCTTGCGCATGGCACGGCGGAAATCGAGAGCTTCTGCGATGGATTCTTCTACCAGCGCAGTGCCACCAGGAGGCTCCATCATCGCCGCTGCCACGTCGCACGAGGCGATGATGGCATATTGCGGCGAAGTCGAGGTGTGCATCAGATAGGCTTCGTTGAAGCAGTCGCGGTCGAGCTTGTTCTTCTCGCTGTCACGCACCAAGATCTGCGACGCCTGTGACAGACCCGCCAGCAATTTGTGGGTGGACTGCGTCGAAAAGATCATGGAATCTTTGGCACGCGGACGGTCTTTACCGATGGCGTGCATGTCTTTATAGAAATCGTGGAAAGCCGCATGCGGCAACCAAGCTTCGTCGAAGTGCAGAGCGTCGATCTTGCCGTCCAACATCTCTTTCAACATCTCCACGTTGTACAACACACCGTCATAGGTGCTTTGCGTGAGGGTGAGGATGCGCGGTTTCTTGGTCTTGTCTTTGATGAAGGGATTCGCATCGATCTTGCGCTGGATGCTCTCCATCGTAAATTCAGATTTCGGGATGGGACCGATGATGCCGAAGTTGTTGCGCGTCGGCGTGAGGAACACCGGCACCGCACCGGTCATGATGATCGCGTGCAGATTGGACTTATGGCAGTTTCTATCCACCACCACGATGTCATCCGGCGCCACCATGGAGTGCCACACGATCTTGTTGGAGGTAGACGTACCGTTGGTGACGAAGAACAGATGGTCGGCATTGAAGATGCGCGCTGCATTGCGTTCGGATGCGGCGACAGGTCCGGTATGGTCAAGCAATTGTCCCAACTCATCCACTGCGTTACACACGTCAGCACGCAACATGTTCTCACCGAAGAACTGATGGAACATGCGTCCCACCGGCGACTTCAGGAACGCTACGCCACCGGAGTGCCCCGGGCAGTGCCAAGAGTAAGAACCATCTTGCGCATATCCCACTAACGCACGGAAGAACGGTGGCGCCAATGAATCCATGTACGATCGAGCCTCGCGGATGATGTGGCGCGCCACGAATTCCGGTGTGTCCTCATGCATATGGATGAAGCCGTGCAACTCGCGCAGGATGTCGTTCGGGATGTGGCGCGAGGTACGTGTCTCACCGTACAGATAGATGGGGATATCGGCGTTCTTGTAACGGATCTCTTCCACGAAAGCGCGCAGGGTACGCAGTGCCACTTCTGTCTCTTCCACACTGCCCGCACCGAACTCTTCATCGTCGATGGACAAAACGAAAGCCGATGCCCGACTTTGTTGTTGCGCGAACGAGGTCAGGTCGCCATAGCTGGTCATACCGACCACTTCGCTACCTTCCTTCTCCAGCGCGTCGGCCAGATCACGGATACCGTGACCACTGGCGTTCTCCGAACGGTAGTCTTCGTCGATGATGATGATGGGAAAATTAAACTTCATGGCGGCATCCTAAAAAAGAGGAAACATTGAGTTAAACAATTGCACTCTGCAACGGAACACAGATGAAGTTTGATTTCAGTGCAGGCTCATATTGGCCGTAGGTCAATGTGATGCCGTAACTAAAATTGAATTTCATGGATAGCTCCCTAATGGGGGATTGCTGATTGAAAGAAGTGCCAGTCTTCCGCCTGCGCAGAAATATCTGATGCCTATTGCCTGATCAAATCTTGGGTAGAGTCACACCGACCTGGCCTTGATATTTGCCGCCACGGTCTTTGTAGGATGTCTCGCACACTTCGTCGCTCTCGAAGAACAACACTTGCGCCACACCTTCGTTAGCGTAGATCTTGGCGGGTAGCGGTGTGGTGTTGGAGAACTCCAATGTCACATAACCTTCCCACTCGGGCTCGAAAGGCGTGACGTTGACGATGATGCCGCAACGCGCATAAGTGGATTTGCCCAAGCACACGGTCAACACACTGCGCGGGATGCGGAAGTATTCGACGGTACGCGCCAACGCAAAGGAATTGGGTGGGATGATGCAATAGTCAGCCTCGACGTTCACGAAGGAACTGGGGTCGAAGTTCTTGGGATCGACGATGGTGCTGTTGATGTTGGTGAACAGCTTGAATTCGCGCGAGCAGCGGATGTCGTAGCCGTAGCTCGACGTGCCGTAAGAAACGATCTTCTGACCGTTCACCTGCTTCACTTGGTTCGGCTCGAAAGGCTCGATCATGCCGTGCTGTTCGCACATGCGACGTATCCACTTGTCTGACTTGATGCTCATCCTGATTCCTTGAGGGGTTTGTGCGGGCGCGATTTTACCCAAATTCCTCGGCGGTGCGTGGGTTTTGCTACAATCGCGCCTCGTTAAAGGAACCTTGCAATATGTCACGTAAAATTCTAGTCACCTCCGCCCTGCCCTACGCCAACGGCAGCATCCATCTAGGCCACCTCGTCGAATACATCCAGACCGATATCTGGGTGCGCTTCCAGAAGATGCGCGGCAACACCTGCCACTACGTTTGCGCCGACGACACGCACGGTACGCCCATCATGTTGCGCGCTGACAACGAAGGCATCACACCTGAGCAACTCATCGCCCGCGTATGGCAAGAACACTACGATGATTTCGCGGCCTTCCATGTGGCGTTCGACAACTACGGCTCGACCAACTCGAACGAGACTAAGGAATTCGCGCAAGGCATCTACCGCAAACTGAAGGCCGAAAACCTCATCGAGGTGCGCTCCATCGAGCAGTATTACGACCCCGTCAAGAACATGTTCCTGCCGGATCGCTTCATCAAGGGCGAATGCCCGAAGTGTCATGCCAAAGACCAATACGGCGACAACTGCGAAGTGTGTGGCGCGGCGTATGCACCGACCGACCTCATCGATCCCTTCTCTGCGGTGTCAGGCGCGAAACCTGAACTGCGCAATTCAGACCATTACTTCTTTAAGTTATCTGCAGATTCCTGCCAGAAATTCTTGCGCAAATGGACGCGTAGCGGTTCGCTGCAAAACGAAGCGGCGAACAAGATGCAAGAATGGCTGGGCTCAGAGGGTGAGAACAAACTAACCGACTGGGACATCTCGCGCGACGCGCCGTATTTCGGTTTCGAGATTCCTGATGCGCCGGGCAAATATTTCTATGTGTGGCTAGATGCACCTGTCGGTTACATGGGCAGCTTCAAACAACTTTGCAACAAGAGTGGCATCGATTTCAACGACTATTGGAAGCAAGGTTCGGATGCCGAGCTGTATCACTTCATCGGCAAAGACATCCTCTACTTCCACGCGCTGTTCTGGCCGGCCATGTTGCAACACGCGGGCTTTCGCACGCCGACCAAGTTGTTCTCGCATGGCTTCCTCACCGTGAACGGCGAGAAGATGAGCAAATCGCGCGGCACCTTCATCACCGCGCGCAGTTACATCGACCACATCAAGAACACCGAATACCTGCGTTACTACTACGCGGCGAAACTGAACGGCTCGATGGAAGACCTCGACCTCAACCTCGACGACTTCGTAGCCAAGGTGAATAGCGACCTCATCGGCAAGTACGTCAACATCGCCAGCCGTTGTGCAGGCTTCATCAGCAAGAAGTTCGACGGCAAGCTCGGCACCGTCGACGCCAGTGCGACAGCAGAATTCAAATCGACTTTCGACAATGGCGAAGTCGCCCGTTGCTACGAAGATCGCGACTACGCCCGTGCACTGCGCGAGATCATGCGCCTAGCCGATGTGGCTAACCAATACATCGCCGAGAAACAACCTTGGGCGATGGCTAAACTCGAAGGCAAGGAAGCGGAATTACACGAAGTGTGTTCCACCGCCATGACCCTGTTCCGCGACCTGACGCTATATCTGAAACCCGTGTTGCCAGAACTGGCCGCACAGGTGGAAAATTTCCTGAACATCGGACCGCTGACATGGAATGGTGCATGGCAAGCTCTGCCTTCCAGCCACACCATCAACACCTATCAACATCTCGCGACCCGTCTCGACCCTAAACTCATCGAGAGTATGATCGCCGCCAATCAAGAAAGCCTGAAATCCATGACCGAAACCCCTGCCGTTGCAAAACCCGCCATCGCCCCTATCGCTGAGACCATCAGCATCGACGACTTCAGCAAGATCGATCTGCGTGTGGCGCGCATCGCCAATGCCGAGCATGTGGAAGGTGCCGAAAAGTTGTTGAAGCTGACGCTGGACATCGGCGAAGAAAATCCGCGCACTGTGTTCGCAGGCATCAAGTCCGCTTACGATCCCGAGAAACTGAAAGGTCGCATGACGGTGATGGTGGCGAACCTGGCGCCACGCAAGATGAAGTTCGGCATGAGTGAAGGCATGGTGCTGGCGGCTTCTGGCGAAACACCGGGCTTATTCATCTTGTCGCCGGATGATGGCGCTCAGCCTGGCATGCGCATCAAATAATCGCACCTCACAATTCGGGCTACGCACATGGATTATGACATCCTCATTATCGGCTCCGGCCCCGCCGGACAACATGCTGCGTGGCAAGCCGCACGGATGGGAAAGCGTGCGGCCATCATCGAACGTAAACCCAAGATAGGCGGTGCTGGACTGCAGACCGGCACCATCCCCAGCAAAGCGATGCGCGAAGTGGCGTATCTGCTCTCACGCTCTGGCGGCATGCGGCAGGCACTGACACCCGACAGCCGAGGTCGCCACGGTCTGTTAGCTGACGCGGTACGCCGCAAGGAAGGCGTCATCGCGCAGCAGGAGTCTGTCATCCTCCAACGTTTGTTGCGCCACGGTGTGGCACTCATCCCGGGTGAAGCCTCCTTCATCGATGCGCACACCTTGCAAGTGGTGGATGCCAGCGGCAACACGCGCAACCTCTCCGCCGAGGTCATCCTGCTCGCCAGTGGCTCGCGCCCGCGTCGCCCTAGCAACATCCCCTTCGACAAGAAGACCGTCCTCGATTCCACGTCCATCCTGAATCTGCGTCACCTGCCAGATAGCCTGCTCGTCGTGGGCGGCGGTGTCATCGCTTGCGAATTCGTCTCCATCTTCGCCGCACTCGGCGTGCAGGTGTGTGTGGTGGATAGCCACGCACAGTTGCTTGAGTATCTGAGTGAGGACGTGGTGGGTGTACTAGCTGAGAGTTTCCTCGGCATGGGGGTAGAGTTCCACATGCAAGAACGCGTGGCGGAGATCCGCAAAGAGGGCAACGGCACGCTCACTATTCTGGAAAGCGGAAAGCAGATTCGCACCGACGCTGTTCTTTACGCCCAAGGCAGAGAGCCCAATAGCGGCGGCTTGAATGTGGAGCGCGCAGACATCGCGGCAGAGGATGGCTGGATCGCTGTCAACACGCATTTCCAAACCAATGTGCCGCACATCTTTGCCGTCGGCGATCTGATCGGTCGACCAGCCCTTGCCTCGACCGGCATGGAACAAGGGCGTGCCGCTGTGCTGCACGCTTTTGGCGGCACGCAACATGTAAGCGCAGAGAATCTACCCATGGCGGTGTACACCATTCCCGAGATCTCTTACGTCGGCAAGACAGAGAAAGAAGTGCAGAAGGAGAACATCCCTTACATCATCGGTCGCGCTTATTTCAAAGACAGCGCGCGCGGACAGATCATCGGTGACGCACAGGGCATGCTGAAACTCATCGTGGATGCGCGCAATGAGAAGTTATTGGGCGTGCACATCGTGGGTGAACAAGCGAGCGAACTGGTACACATCGGACAACTGGTGATGAATCTGAACGGCACAGTGCGCGACCTCATCAGCAATGTGTTCAATTACCCGACGCTGGCAGAGTGCTACAAACTTGCGGCACTCGATTGCACGCATCAGCTGGAACAACGCAAAGCTTGACCGCCTCAAACCAGCACTTGGCGCGTGCTCTGAAGATAGCCGTGTATCCGCTTTTCCAATTCTTCCGAGACCATCTCATCTGGGCGATTGCCGTGCGGACAAGCCAGGCGCGGGGTGGTGCCGAACAGACGACAGATCAGCGGGCGCTCCGCATACACTTCGCAGCCTTGTTGTCCCAGATGCGGACAACTCAACTCAGCTAGCGCCTTCGCATGCACCGCCTCGCTTTTGACAGGCAAGCGCGACATCTCCTCGGACGAAGCGGTGACCGGCCCGCAGCAATCATGACAACCAGGGATACAGGCGAAGTTGGGAATGTGCCGCCTGAAGTAGCGGATGCGCGCACCGTGATCCGTCATCGTGATGCCGTACTGCTGTCGAGTGTGTCGTTTATCGCCTCGATCAGTTTTCTGGATTTGGTGTGAAAGTTGAGCGGGTGTGTTTGTGCAAGTATCTTCACATGCCGGCGAATGGTGACGGGCGACAAAGGCAACTCATCGTTCTTCAAGGCCAGCACGATCTTGTTGGGGCTATCGTCAGCGCTGACCACGACCACGCGACCCGCAAAACTGGTTTGGATGCGCGACACGAATATCTCGAAGCGACCATTGCTACTCCATAGATTGGCCACCATGATGCCGTCGTCAGAGAGCGCTGCGAAGCAATCATCGTAGAACGATTGGCTGCTCAATTCATCGGGCAGACCCGCTGCATCGAAACCATCCACCAGCAACACATCGAAGGTCTGCTGATGTTCTTGCACGAACACCGCACCATCGCCCAACTCGATCTTGAAGCGCGCATCGTCGGCGGGAATCGCGAACTCGTTGCGCAAAGCGATCACATCAGGATCGATCTCGACCACCGTGATCGTGGATTGCGGCAGATAGCGGTAACAGTATTTCGCCAGCGAACCACCGCCCAAGCCGATCATCGCGATGCATTTGGGTGAAGGCTCGAACAGCAAGAAACTCATCATGGCCCGCGTATAGCTGAACACCAGTTCATCGGGATCGTCGATGTTCATCTCGCTTTGCAGACACAGCGCATCGAATTGCAAAGCGAGCATGCCGTCGCGTTCTATCACATAAGGCTTGCCCGCTTGAGCGCCTCCATGCGGATTGGAATTCCACGCAAGCAGTTGCCCCAGTTTTTGGCGCAACGCGCCCACCACTTTATGGCCGGTTCTATTTTTGCGCGACATGACCTGCCGAAATCGCGGTGAGTATGCCTTGCAAGATGGCGGTCGGCGTAGGTGGACAGCCGCTCACCACGACATCCACAGGGATCACGTTGGAAATCTTTCCGCAACTCGCGTAACTCTCACCGAAGATACCCCCATCACAGGCGCATTCGCCGATGGCGACCACCAGCTTGGGTTCGGGTGTCGCATCGTAGGTACGTTTGAGGGCGACTTCCATGTGGCGCGAGACAGGCCCCGTCACCAGCAACAGATCGGCATGACGCGGGCTGGCGACGAATCTGATCCCGAGTCCTTCGATGTTGTAGTAAGCGTTGTTGACCGCGTGGATCTCCAACTCGCAGCCATTGCACGAACCGGCATCCACCATGCGTATCGCCAACGCACCGCCGAACACATCCAATATCTCTTGTTGCAGACGTTGCGTGGTAAGACGCATCGCCTCATCCGCTTGCGGATACGCTTCGGTCTTGATTCCGGTCTTCCATATCTGTTTAAGGATGGGGTACATGGATTAACCTCTACAGATCCTGACCTGAGTAACTCAGGTTGAACGATTTATTGATGAGCGGGAAATCGGGCACGATGTTGTCGATGATGGCGTGTTCCAGCACGGGCCAGTTCTGCCAAGAGGGATCGTGCGCATGCACCCGCGTCAGCTTGCCCTCTGCATCAGTGTGGATCGCCACCAGCACCTCGCCGCGCCATCCTTCCACCATGCCAACGCCGAACCCGTTCGCCGGCAATCCTTCCAGCACGCGCGTCGGCGCTTCTTCATGGATGAGATTGACCAATATCTGGCGGATCAGGCGCAGCGACTCGAACAACTCATCGAAACGCACGATGACTCGCGCTGCCACATCACCGTTGTTATACGTCGCCATCTTCACATCGAGTTTGTCGTAAGGGGCGCAAGCGAACTGTACGCGCGCATCCCATGCTTGCGCACTGGCACGTCCAGCCATGCCACACAACCCAAGTTGGGCCGCCAGTTTTGGTTCGACCCGTCCAGTACCGATGAACCTGTCCTGCACGCCCGCATGTTCTTCATAGATACCGCGCAACACCGTGACCTCGCGCTCCAGCATGGCGCACTCCTGCTCGATGAGTTGCTTACCACTTGCATCCAACTTCACCGTCACGCCACCCGGCACGATGCTATCCATCAGGTAGCGATGACCGAACAGAGTGGCATTGTTGCGCATCACCTGCTCTTTCAATATCCAGAATTGGGTCAGGCCGAAAGCCAGTGCCACATCGTTGCCCAGATAACCGAGATCGCCGAGATGGTTCAGCACGCGCTCACGCTCCAGTAGCAATGCGCGCAGCCACAGCGCACGTTCAGTCGGCGTGATGCGCGCGATGCTCTCTGCAGCCATCGCATAGGCCCACGCGTAGGCCACCGTGGTGTCGCCACTGACGCGCCCAGCCAACTTTGCGCCGCGTTGCAGATCCAAACTCTCGAAACGTTTTTCGATACCTTTATGCACATAGCCCAGCCGCTCTTCCAAGCGCAACACCCGCTCACCGATGACAGAGAAACGGAAGTGTCCCGGCTCGATGATGCCCGCATGTACCGGACCCACTGCGATCTCATGTACGCCGTCGCCGGCCACTTGCACCAACGCATAATCATCGGCTTCATCACTGCGGCTGGCCTGCGCGTCGAAATCCTTGCGCAATGGGAAGCTAGCACTATGCCAAGCACCATGACGTACCCACTTGCGATGGTCTGCCCCTTCGAGCGGATGGATGCCGAGCATGTCATAGCTGGCACGCTGCATACGGATAGCGGCAGGGAACAAAGGGCTGATGTCGGGGTAATGCGGATGTGCTTCAGTCAACGGCACGTTGATACACACCAGTCCCGACTCATTGACCAGCACCACATGCAACAGGAAGACACCGCGCGATTGGCGCGCGTCACTGCCCCACAGTGCCACCAACCTGCCACCGCCATCGCGTACCTGCTGGCACACTTCCAACAGATCCGCCGCCGCGATCTCGCCAGTCCACGCGGGGATCGCATCGCTGAACCGAGAGAGTTTTAGATTGGGATGTTTGATCGGCATCGTCTTTTATCCGAGTAACGCCGCTGCCTGGCGATACCAGTCAGCCAGATAGGGCGGCATATACAAACCCAGCATCAACACCAACAAGAGATGCAGGAACACAGGGATCAGCGCGGGTGGGTGCGGCAACGGTTTGGCGGTGGTCTCACCGAATACGATGGGTTGTATCTTGCCAAAGATGGCGGCGAAGGCGATGCCTAAGGAGATGAGCAGGATAGGTGTCGTCCATGGATATTCATGCATGGCTGTCGTGATGATGAGGAACTCGCTGGCGAACACACCGAACGGCGGCATGCCCAAGATGGCGAAGGTACCCAGAGCCAAGCCCCATCCCACGGTCGGGCTGACCTGCAACAGACCGCGTATGTTCTCCATCTGTTGCGTACCGACCTTTTGCACGGCATGGCCGACTGCAAAGAAGATAGCTGACTTGGTCAGCGAGTGCACTGTCATATGTAACATCCCGGCAAAGGTCGCCACGGGTCCGCCCATCCCGAAAGCGAAAGTGATAAGACCCATGTGTTCGATGGAGGAGTAAGCGAACATGCGCTTGATGTCTTTTTGTCGGAACAGCGAAAGCGCGGCCACAAACAACGACAGCAGGCCAAAACCCATCATCAAGTCACCCGCGAAATGGCTGGCGAGCGAACCATCTACCAGCACCTTGCTGCGCACCACCGCGTACAGCGCCACATTCAACAACAATCCGGACAGCACTGCCGATACAGGCGTCGGCCCTTCCGCGTGCGCATCCGGCAGCCAACTATGCAAAGGCACTAGGCCGATCTTGGTGCCATAGCCCACCAACAAGAAGATGAATGCCAGCTTGAGCACGGTCGGTTCCAACTCGCCCTTCACTTGATTCAAGTGTGTCCACATCAACGCGGTGCCGCCTTGTCCCAGCACGCGTTCGGCGGCGAAATACAGCAGGATGGTGCCGAATAGCGCCAGCGCGATGCCCACGCCGCACAAGATGAAATACTTCCACGCCGCCTCCAGACTGGCCGGTGTGCGATACAGCGACACCAGCAGCACCGTGGTGAGCGTCGCCGCTTCCATGGCCACCCACACGATGCCCATGTTATTGGTGGTGAGTGCGACCAGCATGGCGAAGGTGAACAACTGATACATGCTGTAGTACAGGTGCAACATGCCCACCGACAGTTTGCCGTGATGCTGCTCGATGCGCATGTAGGGGCGCGAGAACAGCGAGGTGGTGAAGGCGACGAAGGCGGTGAGCGCGACCAGATACACGTTGAACGGGTCGATGAAGAACTGCTCGTTGAATGCGACCTGCGGCCCTGCGTCGACGACGCGCACGGTCAACACGACCGATGCGACAAAGGTACAGAAGCTCATCAGCGAATTCAGCTCTGCCGCCCACGAGCGCGAACCGAACACCGCCAGCATGCCACCGCCGAACAGGGGGATGAGCAACAACGTCAAGAGTTGCAGGTCAATCATCCTTCAGCTTCTCCATGTTGGTGATATCCAGACTGTCGAAGGTCTCGCGTATCTGGAAGAAGAAGATACCGAAGATGAAGGTGGCGACCAACACGTCCAATGCGATCCCGAATTCGACCACCAAGGGCATGCCTTGAGTGGCACTGGTGGCGGCGAAGAACAGGCTGTTCTCCAGCGCCAAGAACGCCACCACTTGCGACACCGCCTTGCGCCGCGTCAGCATCATCAGCAGCGAGATCAACACGCTGGCCAGCGCGATACCGATGAGTCCGCGCGTGATGCCTTCGGCCAACTCCGAGATAGGAGCCGCCAGATTGAATGCAAAGATCACCAGCGCGATACCGACCAGCATGGTGGTCGGGATGTTGATCAAGGTCTCCACATCCCAGCGCACATTCAAGCGGCGGATCAAGCGATGCAGCAACCATGGCAACAGCAACACTTTCAGGATGAGCGTCAACGCAGCCGAGTAGTACAGATGATGTTGCGAAGTGGAATACGCGACGATGAAAGTGCTCACGGAGAGCAATGCGCCCTGCCATGCGAACAGATTGATCATAGACAGGATGCGCCGCTGCGCCAGCATGGCGAACACCACCAGCAGCAACATGGCACCGAGCAGATTGACGAATTGGAGCGTGTAGGGGATCTGCATCACGCCCCCAACAAGAAGTGGATCAACAAGCCGAGCACCGCCAACAGGAACGCCGTACCGAGGAATTCCGGCGCGCGGAAGATACGCATCTTGGCGCTGATAGTTTCCAACAAGGCCAACCCTGCGCCTGCCAGCATCAACTTCAGCGTCAACAGTAGGATGGCCAAAGGTAAACCCGCCCAATTACCCACTTCAGCGATACCGTGCGGCAGGAACAGTGCGATGCCGAGTGACATGTAAGCGAACAATTTCAAACTGCTGGCCCACTCGATCAAAGCCAGATGGCGCGCGGAATACTCGAGGATCATCGCCTCGTGGATCATGGTGAGTTCAAGGTGTGTACTCGGATTGTCCACCGGGATACGCGCGTTCTCCGCCAACAACACGATGAGGAATGCCAGACCCGCGAAGGCCAGACTCGGATAGATGACGAACTGATGATGCGCCAATGTGTCCACGATGGTCGGCAACTGTGTGGAGTGGCTAATGAGCGAGGCAGTGAACAGCACCATCAACAAGGCGGGCTCAGCCAAGAACGAGACCAGCATCTCGCGCCGCGCACCCATCGAACCGAATGCAGTGCCGATATCCATCGCCGCCAGCGAGATGAACACGCGTGCCACGGCGAACACGCCCACCAGCGCGATCACGTCCGCTGCGCGCGAGAACGGTAGATCGATGGCGATGATGGGAATGATGGCGGCAGCCAACCACATGCAACTGAACACGATGTAGGGCGTGGCGCGAAACAAGGATGACGCGTCGTAGGCCATGACCGCGTCTTTGTTGAATAGCTTGTGCAACACACGGTAGGGTTGCAACACCCCGGCACCGGATCGATTCTGCAACCATGCCTGACACTGATTGACCCAACCGGTGAGTAGCGGCGCGGCCAACACCACCAGCAACAACTGGGTGAGTTGGAACAGGATGGCAAAAAGAAGTTCGTTAGGTTCTGTCATACGAACAAGAGCAGCACGATGAGCGTGACGAAGGTATAGGTCAGATACAGATGGATACGACCATGCTGCAACAGACCCGCCAAGGCAGACAGCTTTCCGGTGAGCTGTTTGATCGGCTGATACAGGATGTACCACAAGCGGTCTTCCGTCT
Source organism: Sideroxydans sp. (assembly GCA_041665725.1). Classification (GTDB taxonomy): domain Bacteria; phylum Pseudomonadota; class Gammaproteobacteria; order Burkholderiales; family Gallionellaceae; genus Sideroxyarcus. The sequence goes on from JBAYIG010000001.1 coordinate 87,960, forward strand.
TACCGAGGTAAATCGGATGGGTGTCGAACGGGGTCGGCACTTCACGCTCGATCTTAAAGAAGGGCTCGAAGATACGCCGGATCGGCTGACCAAAACCTTGCGACGTATCCTGCATGCGCGCCGTTTGGGCGGGGAAACCGCAATCCCACGGCGCACTACGACGTACGCGACCATGATACAGACGGCGCACCATCAGCGTGGTGAGCAACATCACCCCCAAAATCGCCAACAGGAAATAGAGTGGGCTGTAGCTGGCACGCTCGGTATCCACCGGCGTGAGGAACACCCAATCGTTGGCGGCGTTACCCAACTGTGCGCCCACCAACATCTGCGTCACTTGATCCAACTGTTGCACCACGAACACGGGAGCGAAACCCAAGACCACACACACCAGCGCTAACCAGCCCATGCCCGAACGTTCCCATGCACCCGCATCATGTGCATGTTCCAACGCCGTTTCGCGATGCTGGCCGAGGAAGATCACGCCGTAGAACTTCACCATCACAAAAGCCGCCAGTGCCGCCGCCAGCGCGACCACTGCCGCCGCTACGGGCACCAGCATATTGATGTAATCGTTGGGCAAGCCGGGTGACAACAGGAATGCTTGCAACAGCAACCATTCCGACACGAAACCATTGAGTGGCGGCAACCCTGATATCGCCAACACACCGACCAGCATCAACCACGCCGCCCAGGGCATCTTGCGGATCAGCCCACCCATCTTGCCCATGTTGCGCTGACCGGTCGAATGCAGGATGGCTCCCGTACCAACGAACAACAGGCTCTTGAACATGGCATGGTTGAGAGAATGATACAAAGTGGCGATGAGCGACAACGCAGCCAGCGCGTCTTTGCCGAACACGTGAAAGATGAGTGTGAGTCCGATTCCCGCCAGCATCAGCCCGATGTTCTCGATGGACGAATAGGCCAGCAGACGTTTCATGTCGACCTGCACCGCCGCGAACATCACGCCGAACACAGCGGTCGCCAAGCCCAAAGCCAGTGCCAACACACCCCACCACCACAACTGCGTACCGAGCAGATCAAAAGTGACTCGTAGGATGCCGTAGATCGCCGTCTTCAGCATCACGCCGCTCATCAGGGCGGACACAGGCGAGGGCGCGGCGGGATGCGCCTCGGGCAACCACACGTGCATCGGCAACACACCCGCTTTCGCACCAAAGCCGAACAGCGCGAGCAGGAAGGCGGCCGAAGCCCAGAAGTCCGTCAAATGAGCGGTGCGCATCGCATCGAAGGTATAGGCAGCGATACCGTTACCCCCCTGCATCACGCCGAAGCTCAACAGGATGGCGATAGCCCCCACATGCGCGATCAACAGATAGAGGAAACCCGCCTTGCGGATATCGGGAATGGCATGATCGGTGGTGACCAAGAAATATGAGGACAGCGCCATCAGCTCCCACGCCACCATGAACATGTAGGCATCGTCCGCCAGCAACACCAGCGTCATACCCGCCAAGAACAGGTGATACTCCAATGTCAGCAGACGCAGCGTCTGTGCATCCAAGTGGCGGAAGTAGCCGCTACCGAACAGCGAGATACCGGCCGAAGCCGTCCCCAGCAGGATGAGGAAGAAAGCGGACAAAGCATCGAGTCGTTGGTGGAAGGGCAGATCAGGCAGTCCGAGCGGCAACACCAGCGTCTGCACCGTCGCGCCCAGCGCGATGAAACCCGCCAGCGCCAACACCAGCGAGGCGACCGCACTCAAGGGGAACAAGATTCGGGTGAGTAGATGGGTGTTGCGCCAGAACAGTCCAGCCACACCGAGCATGATCCAGAACAGGATCACACCATTCGTGATTTCAAGTGTAGAGAGACTTGCGACGTCCATTCGGTGTTACTTGTACACCTCGCGAAGATGAGTGATGAAACAAGGCTTGGATTCTACTCCTCGCGCGCACCTGTATTCAATCAGGCTAGAGAGCATAGATGACCTGCACGTTCTCACCACCGCACAAGATACGCACCCCCAGCTTCGGAATCGCTCACCCCTGTTCGAGCTCCTACTACTTTTGAATCTCCGAACTCAGCTCATCCTGCCCTTTCTTTGCTCGGTATTGCTCCCAATCGTTTTGCTCTTTTTTTGTAGCACACCCTGAGGTGAGGCCAATCAAGCCAAGCGAAACGATCAATAAAATGAATCTACGCATAATGCCTCCACTCATTGCTTACGGTTGCACTGTCAATGCACTCAGCATCCACGAAAGTCGTCTAGACCCGACGACTTTCGTCACACACCAAACTCACTGCCCGACTTTTTGTTTGGCGATGTCAGCAGCCAATTCATCTTGGCTCTTTTGTGCACGGAACTGCTGCCATGCGGCACGATCGTTGTTCATGCTACTTCTGATCGCCACCTCGGTGATTTGCTGTGCACTCATCTCATCCAAGCCGACTAGGGCATACATGGCGCCATCTGGACCTGTGATAGTACGCAACAACTTAGTCCCAACCAAAGTCTCGTCCGTGATCTGTTTGGTCACCGAAGTGTTCACCTGATCAACGGTTTGCTGGTTCGCAGCACCCGTCGTTTCCGCATATTGCTTGATCATATTAGACACACGGATACGGACAGTCTGAGCCAACTGCACGCGCGCATCTGCCATAGCCATCTGTTTCATGAAGGCAACGCCCGCATTTGATTTGGCAGAGATGCCGACTGCCGTCACTGAAGCGCCCTCGACTGGCATATCGCATACCCAGCCTGGCGCAGCCGAAGTCGAATTGGGGAAGACGCACTCTGGCGCTGCAACCTTTGGTGGCGGTGGACTGCTACAACCACCCAAACCCAATAGACTCAGTACAGCTAACGAAACAACGATTCGATTATTCATAATGCAGATCTCCTTGATTTAGACATACACGAAAAAACAGCCGTTGAGCACATCACATTACAACCCATCAATCACGAACCTCCTTGAGCCATTCCGCTGCATACGATTCCATACTCTCGATCTCCTGCTTTGACCTCTGGCTAAGGACGCTTTCTGTCACGCGACGTCCATCGAATGACACCATTCTGTCAGCGCCCAACGTAAACTCCCGCTTGAATTCCACGAATTCCCTGTCTGAGTTCGCTTTATAGGCTTCGAACTCAAGCTTCTCGCGCGCGATCGAATCACGAGCCTCTTTCTTGAATTCCGAAAACTCATTTTCAACCAACTTCCTGTGTATCTCGAACTCCGTATCAGGATTGGTCACTGCGACAGCGCCCTTCCGCATGCTGATCTCTTTCCTATCTGCCTCTTCAACGACAACGAACCGAGTGCCTCTGATACCGAGTACCGCGGTCTTCGTCTTCACACTGATCGGGTGCGCGGAACCTCGGATCTTGTTCATCGCATAAAAGATCATTCCCGTGACTTGTCGGAATACATGCGCCGCATCGCTAGAACGATCGACCTCGACAGTGCTGTTCTTTTCAACCACGATGATGCCGTATTCGCCGACTCGCACCACCGCCCTGCCTGTCGCACCGGTTCTGAACGTATATCGCATATTCGGCAGGCGTTTGCTCGTAGCGGAACCTAACGGCTTGTCCTGCTCTATGACTTCTACAGCGCCATCATGCTTCACGACCTCGATCTCTTCGGTAGCTAAGCAAGAACTCGCCATCAGCATACCCAGTATGCCAACGAACAGGCTCACACCACATCTCTTCACTTTGCACATCATCAACCTCCGATATGTGTCCAATTCAGCCGCCTGAAAAACATCCCTATAGACTCGGAAAGTCTCAACGCTAATTCAACTCGTGCCGAAGGAACTTAGAGAACTTCCCCTGCCAACGTTTGATCACGTTGATTCCGAGCACGTCCATCACCATATCAGCGGAGATCGGGTTCCAACCAGTCATGCCTTTGAAACGATCAGAGAATATGAGCTCGCCATCCTCTAATAGGATGCTCGCCATCTCACCATCGAACTGAAACTCACCCGCACGGCTCGCCATCCTGCCCGAAGCGACGACAGCCAAGATCAGCCCATTCGACTCTATCGCATCAGCGGCGACATCACCTTGTATGAATGCTGACAGCTGTTTATCAGACAGCGGTCTTGTCCTTAAGGTGACTTCTGCCCCCAAGGGGCGGATGGCACTATTCAGACCATCGCAAGCTTTATTCCAAACTCCCAATCTCGAACCCGCTTTATAGAAACAAACCAAGGTCACCGCGCGCCCCTCGAAGTACTGTCGCCACAAAGTCTTCTCCATATCTTGCTGAGAGCAACCTAGGGCATCTGCTTTTTTCCGAGCGATCTCTTTTCTATCATTCAACTGCTTCGAATCTTGGGCCTGTTGAAAATAATTCTTTGCACCACATGAACTTCCACGCAACTCTTCCACTTCTCCCAGCTTGAAGAGGACGTCGCCCGAATCGAAGACATCAGCCATCCCAGAGGGATGTTTGGCCAACAAAGATTTGTAGAGAATGACCGCTTTCGTCAGTCGTTTCGACTTTTCATTTTCGTTGTGCTGCGAACTCGCTTCACTCACCAAGAGGTTTGCGGCCTCCCAATCGGCCTTGGAGCGCGCTAACTTATCCAGCGCTTGCCGCAATCCCACTTCCAGCCGAACCAATAATTGATCGTAGTACTCGGCCGAGTTGATCCCGGGAATCGACTCGAAGGCGATGCGAGACAACAGATCCCGCGAAGCTTCGACTGCTGATAGCCGCTTGAGCAACGTCTCAGTCTCGTTTTGCGCAAGCTCAAGGTTGCTCGTCAAAGACGCAAAGAGCGCCTTCGACATCCCCTCGCGCTTTCCTTTCTCGACATCTCTCTTCGCCACTCGCGCACGCAACCAAAGGTCGCAAGACTTCGGATCCTCCCAAGTCTCAATGATCTCGACGTTACGCAAGGAGGCATTGGTGGATGTCTGAGTGATAGAGGCAAGATTCGAATCGGTCAATTCAAACCCCCACGATTTACGACTCGACTGCTCCAACACCAAGGAGTTCTTGACCGACACCTCGATCACTTCTGAAAGGCTCCGCAATGCATTCTGCTTTGCAGTAGTGATCCGCTCCGAAAGCGATGCTCGTGGATCGACAGATACCCCAGCTGCAAAGAAAAAATCAGCCGTCACCACCTCCGGACTATCGACCCAATCAGGCCTCTGCCCCCCCCCTCCGCACTGTGCTGAGGATAGGGTGGAAAAAAGTATAAGTACTGCCGACAAAGCAGTCAGGCGGATCCGCATCTTCACCTCGATCATTCGCGCACCACTTGGAACATCTGACGACGAGCGCCCTCACCAACCGCCAAATAATCCACTTCTTTATCACGCAGATGGATCAACACAGGCGCATTAAAAGGTTCGTCAAAATAGACCCTACCCAATTCAACACCGCGCTCGGTATCCGCAAAGATGAGATGGCTCTGCGAGACTGCGGCCACATAGCGCCATGTCTGCAAGAACATACAATCAGTGATCTTGGAGCCACCTCGCTGATAGCGCGGGTCCTTGATGGATACCTCAAAACGCTCGACCTCACTCTTTGCATCCGCATCGACCACATGCAGATAGGAGGCATACGAACGCGTCGGCCTACCCATATTGAATGCCGTCCTCATCAAATAGGTGCCGACTGCTGCCATGCGTCCATCGGGTGAAGCTCGGACGCAGGTCGCCTCCTCTGATGTCCAGTCATCAGATTGGAGCTTTGCAAAGGACACCATCTCACCAGTGTTGCTCAAGCGTGGCGAAGCGGTCACCTGAACCGCGCTATCGGGTAGCACAGACACCGACTTCAAAGAGAACCTGACCAAACGCGGACTGGTGATATCCATCACTTGCAAACCAAACTTCTCTGCTGTGGAATCAATGGCACGTTGGATCGCATTATTGACAGCGGCAGACTCGGTCAGACCATCGGAAGGAGGGGCACCTTTGGTACCCATGGGAGCCGATGCGAAAGATCTGATCTGCGCATCTTCACCGATGTAGCGAATGTCCGCTGTCGACGTGGCCGTGAAAGTGGATGACAGACCTTCTGTCTTACCGACACCAATATAGATTCGATAGATTCCAGCGATGTCGTATCGGCCCGCATTTTCTACAAAATCTTCTGCCGTGATCAATGCACTTGGATCGCTCAGGCGCACCCAAGATTTTTTGAGTTGCTCGGCTTTCTTTTGATCCAGAACGACCACGCCATTGTCTGCGAGTAACTGCTCAAAACGAGTCTGAGCTACTCGTAGGTATTGTTTTGCACTCGCATTCTGCCCATAGACCACGACAGCAACTTGTGATTGCACCGCGTAGGCGCTAGAAATAAAAAGGGAGATAGACAGGCAGAAACCAAAAAGAACGCGTCTCATTTGATGACCTTTTCGGAGCTGGCAACAAAATCGACACAGGCCGCGAATGCCGCCCGTGTCGAATTGCGTTTCAATAACGCGCAGTGATACCAGCGTTCAGACGCACACCTGAAGTAGTGAAACCCGCAATACTGTTAGAGTAATACTGCAAGGTACCATCGATGGATACTGCTTCTGTCATAAAGTGCGCAATCCCGCCGCCGCCTTGGAAGGAGAAACCGGTATCGGTTGAGGAAGTATAAATCGTTGGTGAGTCATATGAAGATAACATCATTATAAAACCAGCACTTCCAAGCACGTAAGGCACAGTGGCTGACTTGGCCGGCTCACCTAGGTATTGCTTCGCCCCCACCCCCAGCATCATCAGCATGCTAGTTGAAGTTGCTGTACCAATTGTCGTGCTAGAGATGGTTTCCATAAGATTCATGGACAGTACGGTTTTAGGATTGATGTATATACCTTCACTTAGAAAGATAGTACCCGTCGTCGTCGTGTCACCAAAATCGACCATACCCATGATCATTTCTTCTCTTGTGTATCCCGACGCCGATTTCTCGCCACCCATTGCCTTGGCAAAGAGTGAATCTTCTGCTATCGCAGAGCTAGTAGAAAATACAGACAACAACATCACGATTGCAACGCTGATTTTTTTCATTTGAACTCTCCCAAAAGTGTCGGTTTTGATGCCCTAAGACCTTAGGCCTATTTCAAGACCGTACCGAATGGTGCACCTTCTAAGTCGAACAAACAAGTCCGCAAATGAAATCAGTGTCCGCGCAAATCGAATGCCCCACTAAGTCCATCAAGAATAGACGACCTGCACGTTCTCACTGCCGCACAAGTTACGCAAACCTTCCAGTAGCTCGTCTGGCAAAGTGACCTGCCAGTCGTCACCTAGGCGCAGCGGCGCACTGCCGATGAGGTTGGTGTAGTTGATCTGGATAGGACACTTGCCGCCACGATAGGGACTGAGCAATTCGGCCAACTTAGGCACGCGTACCGTGCCATCGATCGAGCATTGGATGTCCAAACGCTTGGCAAAAGCGGCACGCGCGGAGGCGAAGTCATACAACTCGTCAGCGGTGACGCGCATGCTGCCCGAGTAGGCATCCAACTCCGCCTTGCCATTCACCACCAACAATTCGTCGTCACGCATCCAGTTACGGTTCGCATCGTAGAGCTCGCTGAACACGACCACTTCCAATGCCGCACTGCCGTCGTCCAAGGTGAGTACCGCCATCTTGCCGCGACGCGTCTGCAAGATGCGCACACCGCTCACCATGCCAGCCAGTACGATGGTTTTCGCGTTGTTGCGACGACCACCACCGTTACCATTTCCGTAGCCACCACCGTTGCCGCTCGCGGGCGTGATGATGTCGGGAGTGACATCCACCAATTTGTGCTTCACGAAGTGGGATAACTCGCTCGCAAATTCTTGGTAGGGATGTCCGCTCAGATAGAAACCCAGTGCCGTCTTCTCTTGCGCCAGCTCTTCGCGCATCTTCCAGCGTGGCACATCCGCCATCTGGACAGGCATATCGCCCCCGTCGTCGTCACCGAACAAGCTGTTCTGGTTCGCCGCACGCGCGTACTGCTCGGCACTGCCCAGCGCCGCGTCGAGCGATGCGAGCATTTGGTAACGATGATCATTGATGCCATCGAATGCACCCGCGCGGATCAAGGCTTCGATGGAACGACGATTGACGATGCGCTTGTCCACACGACGACAGAAATCGAACAGGTCTTTGAACGGGCCATCCTTGCGCGCCGCCACGATGTTCTCCACCGCCGCTTCGCCCGTACCTTTCACCGCGCCCAATCCATAAGCGATGGTCTTGGCATCCACTGGCTGGAAGCGGAAGCAGGATGAGTTGATGTCCGGCGCCAAGATGGTAAGACCTTGCTGCACGGTGTCTTGGTAGAAGAAGCTGACCTTGTCGGTGTTCACCATTTCCGAGGTCATGGTGGAGGCCATGAAGGCGGCTGGGTAGTGACACTTGAGATAGGCGGTCTGATACGCCACGAGCGAGTACGCAGCAGCGTGCGATTTGTTGAAGCCGTAGCCCGCGAACTTCTCCATCGTGTCGAAGATCTCGTTCGCCTTCTTCTCGTCGATGTTGTTATTGGCCGCGCCCGCCACGAAGATGCTGCGCTGTTCGGCCATCTCCTCTGCCTTCTTCTTACCCATCGCACGCCGCAGCATATCCGCACCACCCAGCGTGTAGCCCGCCACCACCTGCGCCGCCTGCATCACCTGCTCTTGGTACACCATGATGCCGTAGGTGGTGCCCACGACCTTCTCCAGACAAGGATGCGGGATGATGACTTGTTCCTTGCCGTGCTTGCGATTGATGTAATCGGGGATGAAGTCCATCGGGCCGGGACGATACAATGCGTTCAGTGCGATGAGGTCTTCCAGACAGTCGGGTTTGGCTTTCACCAAAGTGTCCTTCATGCCGCGCGATTCGAACTGGAACACCGCCGTCGTGTTGGCGTTCTTGAATACTTTGTCGTAGGTAGGTTTATCGTCGAGCGGGATGGTGTCGATATTGAATTCTTGCGCGCCCTCGATACCGGAACCTTTGATGTAACGCACCGCCCAGTCGATGATGGTCAGCGTGCGCAAGCCCAAGAAGTCGAACTTCACCAGACCGACCGCTTCCACGTCGTCTTTGTCGTACTGACTGACGGTGCTCTCGCTCCCCTCGGCACAATACAGCGGACAGAAATCGGTGAGCTTACCCGGCGCGATGAGCACACCGCCTGCGTGCATACCGACGTTACGCGTCAAGTCTTCCAGACTCATACCCAGTTCCATCAACTCTTCCACGCCCTCTTCATTGGCGATGACGGCATTGAACTCGGGCTCCATCTCGCGCGCCTTGGCTAGCGAGACGGGCTTCACGCCTTCAACGGGCACCAGCTTGGAAAGTTTGTCGCACAGCATGTAAGGGAAATCCAATACACGACCCACGTCGCGAATGACGCCCTTCGAGGCCATCGTACCGAAGGTGGCGATTTGCGAAACGTTCTGCTGGCCGTAGTGATGACGCACGTATTCGATGACACGCTCGCGTCCGTCTTGGCAGAAGTCCACGTCGAAGTCGGGCATAGACACGCGCTCAGGATTCAAGAAGCGCTCGAACAGCAGGTCATAACGCAGAGGGTCGAGATCGGTGATCCCAAGCGAGTACGCGACTAACGATCCCGCTCCCGAACCGCGCCCCGGCCCCACCGGCACGCCATTGGGAAATTTCTCGTCACGGAAGGATTTCGCCCAGCGGATGAAGTCGGCCACGATGAGGAAGTAGCCAGGGAACTTCATATTGATGATGGTGTTCACCTCGAAATCGAGGCGCGCCTGATACTCCGGCATCTTGGCTACACGCTGCACCTCGTCGGGATATAGATGCAGCATGCGTTGCTCCAACCCGCTCTGCGATTCGCTACGCAAGAAATCATCCAACGATTCGCCATTCGGCGTGGGGAAGTCTGGCAGGTGTGGCTTGCCCAACTTGAGTGTGAGATTGCAACGCTTGGCGATCTCGATACTGTTCTGCAAGGCCTCAGGTAGGTCGGCGAACAGTTCCGCCATCTCAGCCTGCGTCTTGAAATACTGCTGCGCAGTGAATTGCTTCACACGACGTTTGTCGTTCAGCACGTAACCTTCGGCGATGCACACGCGCGCCTCATGCGCCTTGAAGTCATCCTGCGCAAGGAACTGCACCGGATGGGTGGCAACCACCGGCAACTCCAATTCGGCAGCCAACTTCACCGTCTCTCGCAAGATGCTCTCTTCACGCGGGGCGCCATAGCGCTGGACTTCAAGATAAAAACGGTCGGGGAACCTCTCGGCATATTCTTGCGCCGTCATCAGCGCTGCCCCCGCACTACCATTGGCTAAGGCCATCCCCACCTCGCCCATGTGCCCGCCGGACAAGGCGATCAATCCCTCCGTTCCCTCATCTAGCCATAGCTTGCGAATCTCAGGTCGGCCCCGATATTGGTTCTCCAGATAGGCGCGCGTGAGTAGCTCACACAGACGCAGATAGCCGGCATGGGATTGGCATAACAGAAGAAGGCGAAAAGGTTGGTCACGTGAGGCATCGTTAGTGACGAACACGTCGCAACCGATGATGGGCTTGAGGCCCGCCGAGCGAGCCTCTTTGTAGAACTTCACCAGACCGAACACATTGGACAGATCGGTGAGCGCCAACGCAGGCATGGAATCAGCTTTCGCCGCACCGACCGCTTCGCCTATGCGCACGATGCCATCGGCGATGGAATATTCGCTGTGAAGCCGCAGGTGGACGAAGGAGGGGTGCATGATGCTCGCGAAGAAAATCTCGCGAGAATTTTACCACCGGGATGGTATCGATCTAGAAGGAATTATTTTGCTCGGGGACGCACAGCTAAAACCGCCAGAACGCTTGTCGCTATTGGCTTACGCCTTTATTACGCTCATGGAATACGCGTTCCACGGCGACTGCCAAGACAGCGATATCTTGAAGATGGAAATCAGGGAACGCCTCGTGCAGAGCGACGCGTAAAAAATGATTCGATGTCGAGGCTTGTTTAGGGTCGAGCAATTGGAAGGCGATGCTATACGCTTGATCAAAGACACCGCGCAAACGAGAATTGGTACGTCGCTCCATTGGGTGAGGGGAATTCAAATCATCTGCCACGATGCTCCCCACCTACCTATTGAATGATGAACGTCTCGAACAACACATCCGCCACACCCTCCGCAGCCTCAAGTCCGATGGCTTTGTTGACCGCATCTCTGGACTCGACGAGCAAACGTTTTTTGCCTTCCATGTTGCTGATCTCTTCGGCAGATTTCCCACTCAACAGATAGATCATGTTGTTACGGATCACAGGCATGTGCAGCTTGACTTTTTCACCCGCCTCCGGCTTTGCCAGCTTAAGTGTGATCGTCACCTGCAAATACTGTTGCGCACCCATGAGATTGACGGTCAAAGGTTCTACTCGCTCGTAAGCGACGCCCCCCTCACCGCCACCACCACCTCCTGATGCGTTGGCATTCATTGAGAACAAAGCCACAGCCAGCAACGTGAGGAGCGACATGATAGTAAAGCGAGTTGTCTTGCTCATAGCGATTCCCACTTCAACTTTATCGAATTGAATGCAACGATATCTTGCAATGTGGACGTGCAGTCCGTCTGGCGGAGAGGGAGGGATTCGAACCCTCGATAGATTATTCATCTATGCCTGATTTCGAGTCAGGTACATTCAACCACTCTGCCACCTCTCCAGATGACTATATTACTGAACAACTATGCCTGATTTGGCTTCCGCCGCCGCTTCGCGGCTTAACCTGCAAGCAGGTTAGCGTTCGCCGCAACAAGCCACTTCGTGGCGTGTTGTCGAGTCCAGAAATTAAACACGCCTACCACCGCTCAGCAACTCGATTCGCTTTAGGCACAACAGCTTACGTCACACCCAGCGCGAAGGGCGCGCATTTTACCAGCAACGTTGTGATTTCGGGCAGAATGATCGCATGTGGAATCTACTTCCTCTGCGACTCGCTGTCGTGATCGGCCTCTGCGCTTGGGTGACGATCAGGTTCATGACAGCGCACCCATTGCCTGATTGGCGTCAGGGCGAGTTGGTCGTGGTCGTCCCCAATGTGGAGATGGAGACGGATACGGCGTTCGAGACTGACCTAGCGGAGCTCTTCGCACAGCGACTCAAGGTCAAAGTGCGGCTACTCCATCAGACCACCGATGATGCTGTCGCCAGCCTGAACGAGGGGCGCGCTCATCTGGCGACAGGTATCCGCGCCAATTCGCACCGCTCCTTGCGCTACAGCAAGAGCTATCAGACGCTGGATGAGCGCCTCGTGTGCAACAACGATTCCCCCAGACGCATGGACGATGTCTACGACCATAAGATCGCGGTTGCGAACGCATCGGCGCAAGAAGCGGCATTGCGCATCGTACGCGACGAATACGAGGACTTGGAGTGGGAGACCCGCAAAGGCAGTTCCCCCGTCGAGTTGCTGCAAGAAGTGGCTGAAGACGACCTAGAGTGTACGGTCGCCAATGAGGAACAGATCGCCAGTATGCGCAACTACTATCCCGACTTGAGCTCACGTTTGAGCTTGAAGTCGCCCTCACAGATGAGTTGGGCGATCAGCTCCGATGGTGATGATGCCTTGTTGGAAGAGGCCGATAGATTCATGGATGAGATCAAGCAAGACGACACTCTGCGCCACATGATCGACCGCCATTACGGACACAACGAGCGCTTAGGAACGGTCGATACCGAGACCTTCATCGCCCAAACGCAATCGAAATTGCCGCACTATCGTCAATGGTTCGAAGAGGCCGCCGACCTGACCGGTTTGGATTGGAAACTGATCGCTGCACTTGCCTACCGTGAATCGCGCTGGGATCCCAGCGCGACCTCCTTCACCAATGTGCGCGGCATGATGATGCTCACCGAAGATACGGCAGACCGCATGGGCGTCGAGAACCGTTTGGATGCGCAGACGAGCATCATGGCGGGTGCACGTTACCTGCAATTGCTGAAAGAACAGTTGCCGTTGCGCATCTCGGAAGACGAGCGCTTGTGGTTGGCACTGGCCGCCTATAACCAAGGCATGGGGCATCTGGAGGATGCACGCGTCATCGCCGTACGCTCTGGCTTGAACCCTGATGTGTGGACTGATGTGAAGCGCGTGATGCCGCTGCTATCGCGCAAGGAATATTTTGATAATGCCAAATATGGGCAAGCACGCGGCGGCGAGGCGGTCATCCATGTGGAGACGGTGCGCCTCTATCACGACATGCTGAAACGTTTAGATAGTCAGCATGCCTTAGGCTACACCCCACAAGCACTGCAACGCGGCTTCCTAGGTTTGTTCAAAAGCAAACTCGGGCTGCAACCACCGAAGAAGTGAATCACTTCGCACCGTAAGTCTGGCGCGCCCACTCCACCGTCGCGCGTGCCGCCTCATCTTCTCGAATAGGTTTCATAGGAAAGCGCGCACGGAAACGACTGTCATCCACGATGAAAGGTTCGTCCCACTGGTAGGCCATCTCTTTGATCTCGCGCACCATGGGGACGAACAGGCCAAGGATATTCATCATGAAACGCGGCATCACATTGAGCGGGATGGTGTGACCGACGGCTGGCTCGAAACGACGCACCATCTCGCGTGTGGTCACCGCAGGTTGGCAGGGCAACATCCACAACACCTGCCCGCCGAGTTGTTCATCCGTTGCACAACCTAACGTAGCCAGTCCTTGAGCGACATCGGGGATGTAGTGATAGGTATGTATCGTATCGGCGTTCCCTAACGACATACCCGCCTTGCGCGCCAGCACAGGCTTCCAAAAATATTCGCCGAACATCGTGAGTGATCCGCGCGGTCCGTAGAAGTCCGCCGCACGACCACACACCGTGTGCACTTCACCAGTCCGTTGTGCCTCGAACAAACGCTCGGCGACCCTAGCTCGTATCGCACCTTTCTTGCTGCATGGATTCACAGGCGTGTCCTCATTCATCGGTTTGCCACCCGTGCGCCCCAGCATGTAGAGGTTATCCAATACGACGAGGCGCGCACCGACCTTGCTCGCCGCCGCGATGAGGTTATCCATATAACGCGGCAAAGTAGCCGCCCACAGCTTGCTGTCATACGCCGGGTTCATGCAGTGATAGACCACACTCGCGCCGACGCAAGCCTCATGGCAGAACGATTCCAGTGTCGCATCACCCACCATCGTCTCAGCACCTTCTGGCACATCGCCTTGGCGACGTTTCACCACGCGCACTCGCTTACCTGCTTCGAGTAATTTTTGCGCCAGCGGGTAACCGACTTGGCCGGAGCCGAACACCACATGTAATTCTTGATCCATTCTTCTCTCCAATGATTCAACCACGTCGCGCCAACAATACTTTGTTGACGGCTAATGCGATGGAAGCTGGCCCGAGTTTGGGGCTCACCGCCAACAATTTATTCATGAATCTAGGCACCACTTCGCCGCACCCACGTTGCATACCGCGATACCCCGCCAACGCCACTGCCTTGGCATCCATCGGCCTACTCCAGTTGAACAGCAAAGTCTTCTCCGCACCTGCCGTCTGCTCGAACTCGGTCGCCGTCGCACCGGGGCACAACACCGTCACGTTCACGCCAGTCGTTTGCAGCTCGCAACGTATCGCACGCGAGAACGACAACACATAAGCCTTGGTCGCGTAATACACCGCCATACCCGGCCCGCCAGGTTGATAACCCGCCAGCGAAGCGACGTTCAATATCTTGCCACTACCGCGCAACACCATCTGCGGTAACGCGTATCGCGTGAGAGAAGTGAGCGTGGAGATGTTGAGGTGGATCATGCGCTCGATGACCTCGGGCGATTCGGTGGCGAAGTCACTTGAATCTCCGATGCCGGCATTGTTCACCAGCACTTCGATGTTAGGCGTGATGTCGCTGATGGCTTTCCACAAGGCTTTGCCTGCGTAGGGTTGCGCGATGTCCATCTGGATGATGCGCACCGAAGTGCTGTGTGCTTTCACTAATTCGTCGGACAGCTTCTGCAACAACTCTGCGCGACGCGCCGTCACGATCAGATCGTAACCGTCGGCCGCGAACAGTCGCGCCAACTCCATGCCGATACCACTGGAAGCGCCGGTGATGACGGCGATGTGTTTAGTCATATCGAGTCCCATGAATTGTTCCTTGCCACGCCCATGTCTTGGCACGACATTCTAGTCGGTTCGTTTGTAGGAATTCTTCTTACATACACGAACTTACACACAGTGTAACCTTCGTCCGGCCTTCTGGAAAACACCATGAATAATCGACAGTTCTCACTGCTAACCAGCCTCTGTTTCGCTACTACTTGTGCGAACGCCTCCAACGAGGTGAGCGAGCTCGACTATTACCAAGAGTTACCCGTTGTATTGAGTGCCTCTCGGCTGGCGCAACCGCTCTCTGAAGCACCCAACGCCATGACGGTGATCGACCGCAAGATGATCATCGCCTCCGGATCCAGAACGATTCCCGACTTGTTCAAACTCGTACCCGGCATGTATGTCAGTTACTACAAGGGAAGCCAAGCCTTCGTCTCCTACCACGGCACCACAGATCAATACGCGCGCAGGATGCAGGTGATGATCGACGGACGCAGCGTGTACATGCCTCCTGTCAGCACTGTAGATTGGGCCGACCTGCCCATCACGGTGGATGACATCGAACGCATCGAAGTCATCCGTGGACCGGCGGCAGCGTCTCACGGCGCAAACTCGACGCAAGGCGTGATCAGCATCATCACGCGCGATGCGGGTGTCTTGGATGGAGGCAGCGTTGCATTCACACGGGGCGGCAAAGGCATCAACGATGTGACCGCACGCTTTGGCAGACGCGGGGAAAGATTCAATCATCGGATGACGCTCGCTTATAGCGCAGACGACGGCTATGACAACCTGCTGTCCGCGCCCCCTGGGAAATCAATCACTCAGCCGCAGGTGCCAAGCTTGTTGAACAACAGCTTCGACAACAATCGTTCCAAGTTGCTGAACTACCACGCCGATTTCCTCCCCAACAATGTAGACAATTTCGAGTTCCAGTTCGGGCTCAATCATGATGTACAGACGGTAGGGTGGACTGACAAGAACACCGGAACCAACTTCAACACCACACACGAGCTATTCTCCGATGCTAGTTTCATCCAGCTTGGATGGGTACACCAATTAGCGGGCGATTCCGAACTACAACTGCGCTACTACCATATCCATCACAACAAATGGGAGCGCTTGCCCTACTACATAGGCGGTAGCTTCAACGCAGGCCCCATCACTCAATCGTTAACGACTGGGCGTGATGAGATCGAAGCACAGCACACACTACACACGGCACCGAACAATCGCCTCGTGTATGGCGCGGCTTGGCGCAAAGACGACATCGACGGCAACGCGACCTACGACAACCTCCTCCCCGCCTACTCATTCGCAACTGCTCGCAACGAATATCGGATATTTGCGCATGACGAATGGCGTATCACACAGTCGTTGTTGCTCAACACCGGCGGCATGTATGAAAAGGATGGCATGGGCAACACCAACACATCCCCCCGCATCGCCCTCAACCTCCACCTCTCGCCACGCCGCACCCTGCGTGTCGGCACATCTATCGCTTACCGTACGCCCGCTTTGGTTGAAGCGCAATTCCCAAGCGTGCAACCAGGCGAATTGTTCATCCCGGGTCCAACGGTCAATTCACCCGGATTGAGACCGGAAAGAATGCAATCGCAAGAGATCGGTTATCTGGAGCACATGGATGCGACGTCTTCGCTCGATCTGCGCGTGTTCAGCGAGCAGCTTAGCGACGGGATATATTGGAATGCAGCCAACATGTTTGTAAACGGCATGCACACCCAAAGGGATGGCGTAGAGATCACTTTCAAACATGCCCTGAACAACGATAGCCACCTCACCTTGAATCTCGCCCATCAAGCGGGCAACAGCAACGCGCCAGCGTTGCTGGCGGCAGGCAACACCTCACTCCAACCGGCTAGCTCCTCCATCATCGACAGCTACAGTGGCAGCATCCCACGCAGCAGCGCCAGCGCGTTGTATTCACAAGACATGGGTGATGGCTTCTCTTACAGCGCCGCATATTATTTCCAGGATGCTTTGCAACCATTCGACCGAGGCTCAGCTGATTATCAGCCCGTGCAACGCAGAATGGACGTGCGCCTAGCCCAGGCTTTTCACCCTTGGGGCGGTATCAAAGGAGAGGTAGCACTAGTAATACAAAATCTCTTCGACCAGCGCTACACCGAGTATGTGGCTAACAACGTGTTCGATCGGCACGGCCACCTGACGCTAAGGTTCAACTGGTGAGTATCGAGTGAGAATGTTCACGCGCCTCCGCATCGCCTTTCTGCACCTGTTCTTCCTCTGCTCGGTGGCCAGTGCGGCTGAGCCGCTACACATCACGCTGGTGCTGAGTGACGACACCCCACTCTATCAAAGCTTCGCAGACTCACTGTCGCAGAATCTGAACGCTCAGGCGAAGATCGTAGTCATGCAGGCAGAGGCGTTCACTGCTGCCGAGCCCAAGGCCGACCTGATCGTGACCGTTGGCATAAAAGCCGCCAATCAGGTGGCGCCGCAATCAAACACCCCGTTGTTGGCGACGCTCGTCACGCTCGACCAGCACGCAAAGTTGTCCCGCCAACGACCGAAAGGCGCGTCCCTCTCCGCCATCTTTCTGAACCAACCTTTCGATAGACAACTGGCTTTACTGCGCGCCGCCCTCCCTGATAGCGCTAGGATCGGCTTGCTCTATTCGGCAGAGACTAGATCGAATGCCGATGAACTCAAGAACAAGGCCGCTCAACAAGGTGTCGACCTGATCGCGCGACTGAGCCTCTCGGGCGAATCTTTGCACGACGATTTGGAAGCGCTCTTGGATCGCAGCGATGTGTTGTTGGCCATCCCAGATAGCAACATCTATAACAGCAACACCCTGCGCAACATCCTGCTGCAAAGTTACCGTCACGATGTCCCTCTGGTGGGGTATTCGCAATCACTAGTGAGGGCGGGGGCGCTATGCGCGGTCTACTCCACCCCTGAACAGATCGCCGCACAGGCAAGTGCGATGGCCTTGCAATTTGCAAAAAATAAATCGCTCCCCGCCCCGCAACACCCAAAACTATTTAGCATCGAAGTGAATGCCGATGTCGCGCGATCCATGGGGATCACATTGCCTTCTGCCGAACTGTTGCGGATCAAGATAGATAAGATGCAAGGAGGTATGCCATGAATCCTCAGTCGTTCGACATCCGCAGGTATGTGAGCTGGCTGACCCTGCTACCGCTGCTTTTGCTGGCCTTCTGTTTGGGTGGCTATTTCCTCATCGATCGCTACGTTGAGCTGAATCGTGACTTGCTATCTCGTGGTCAATTGCTCGCGCGCCAACTTGCAGCCAGTAGCGAATACGGCGTGTTCTCCAACAACCAAAACAACTTGAACGAACTGGTAGCAAGCACACTGAGAGAATCCGAAGTCAAAGCCGTGTTCATCTACAAGGACGGCAGGATCATTGCGTCTTCTGGAGCGGCCGGATCGACACCCCCCATTGGCTTGAACTCGATGAGTCCAGACCATCCTGTCATTGATGATGGTCATTCGATGCTGATCTACGAACCCATCCGCTCAGCCCAGATCATCCTTGACGATGCTTCCAGTGACGTACCTCCCGCACAGATCGGCGCGATCATCATCGAGATGAGTTGGGAACAGACGAAGAAGGTAAAGCTGAGGATCCTGACCACCACCCTTCTGGGCACGATCTTCTTCTTGTTGATCACCGGCTATCTGGTACGCGCCGCCAGTCGACGTCTCATCGAACCCATACAAAGATTGTGCGATGCAGTCGATGCGATCGGCGCCGGCGATTTGACCGTCGAAGTGCAGACGCCGAGTTGCATCCGCGAATTGTGCACACTGACCGATGGCGTCAATCAAATGACGACAGAATTGCTGAAAGACCGGATCGAACTGCAACGCAAGATCGATGACGCCACCGAGCAGTTGCGCACCTTGGCTTTCTTCGACACGTTGACCGGACTGCCGAACCGGCGCCTCTTGAATGACCGTCTAACGAGCGCATTAGCCACCTCCAAACGCAACAATCACTTTGGTGCGGTACTGTTCTTAGACTTGGACAACTTTAAACCGCTGAACGATACCTGCGGCCACGCGGTGGGTGATCTGCTGCTGATCCAAACAGCGAAACGTATCGCGCAGTGTGTGCGCGCGACCGATACCATCGCCCGTTTCGGCGGTGATGAATTCGTCGTCATGCTGAGTGAGTTGGATGAGGATGAGAATAGATCGGTCGAGCTGGCAAGACTGATCGCCGAGAAGATATTGCGAGCGTTAGCCACTCCCTATCACCTCATCTACCAACAAGAGGGAAAGCCGGCCTCCGTCATCGAACACAGTTGCACCGCCAGTATCGGCGTGCACCTCTTCCATGGCAAAGTGGAGACGCTAGATACCGCTCTGTCCAAGGCTGACAGCGCCATGTATCAAGCCAAACAGCAAGGAAGGAATTCGATCATCTTCTATGCGCGCTCGAACGGCCAAACTTAGGTCGCAGAGCGAATCGCATGTTAGTTCGTCGTTCCCGCCTGCACGGGAATGACAGCCAATCAGATCGCGTTGATAGAACTCACACCGCCCATGTAAGGACGCAGCGCTTCAGGTACTTTGACGCTGCCATCGGCTTGCTGATAGTTCTCTAGGACAGCCACCAAGGTACGGCCAACAGCCAATCCAGAACCGTTCAGTGTGTGCAGTAGCTCTGGCTTACCTGCCGCGTTGCGGAAGCGGGCTTGCATACGGCGCGCTTGGAACGCTTCGAAGTTGGAGCAAGAAGATATCTCGCGGTAGGTGTTCTGCGCAGGAAGCCACACTTCGATGTCATAGGTGGTCGCCGAGGAGAAGCCCATGTCGCCCGTGCACAGTTTCACCACACGGTAAGGCAAGCCCAATGCCTTCAGGATGGTCTCGGCATGGCCGAGCAGACCTTCCAGTGCTTCGTAAGATTTTTCAGGATGCACCATCTGCACCAGCTCCACTTTCTCAAACTGATGCTGGCGGATCATGCCGCGCGTGTCGCGACCATAAGAACCTGCTTCGCTACGGAAGCAGGGCGTGTGAGCGACGTACTTCATCGGCAGTTTTTCTAAAGCCACGATCTCATCACGCACCATGTTGGTCACGGGCACTTCGGCGGTCGGGATGAGGTAGAAGTTCTTCTCCACACCGTCATCACCCACCACGCGTGGAACGCGGAACAAGTCTTCTTCGAACTTCGGCAACTGACCTGTGCCACGCATCGATTCCGCATTCACCATGAAGGGCACGTAGGTCTCGGTGTAGCCGTGTTTCTCGGTGTGCGTATCCAACATGAACTGCGCCAAAGCACGATGCATACGCGCCAATGGGCCTTTCAATAAGGTGAAGCGCGCACCTGCGATCTTGGTCGCGGTCTCGAAATCCAAACCACCCAGACCTTCGCCAATACTGACGTGATCCTTCACTTCGAACTCGAACTTGGGCACTTCACCGACCTTACGCACTTCGACGTTGTCTGCGTCCGATTTGCCGACGGGCACGCTGGCGTGAGGAACGTTGGGGATGACCGCAAGGAAAGCATCCATGTCAGTCAATACTTGTGGCAGCTTCGCTTCGAGTTGCTTCAGCTCGTCGCCCAGCGCGCCCACTTCCGCCATGATGGCCGTTGTGTCTTCGCCTTTGGCCTTGGCTTGGCCGATGAGCTTGGATGATGCGTTGCGCTTTGCTTGCAACTCTTGCGTGCGCGACTGGATGGTCTTGCGCTCGGCTTCCATCTGCTCGAACTTCGCGGTATCGAGCGTGTAACCGCGTGTCGCCAAACGTGCTGCTACACCAGCCAAGTCATTACGTAGTGATTGAATATCCAACATGCTGCTTATCCTTTTTTGTTTTTTGTCGCACCATGCGACACGTTACTGGCGGAGCCAGCCGATTGCGGGAGCCTGGTGCCAGCGGCTTCTCCCGCCCCCGACGCTTCGCGATGCCGTGTCGAAGCCGCTTCATCGAGTTGCCTCAGATGATTCAACTTCTCTGAAATCTTCGCCTCCAAGCCACGCTCGGTAGGTTCATAAAAACTCACTGCGGGCATGCCATCGGGAAAGTAGTTCTCACCCGCCGCATAGCCGCCTTCTTCGTTGTGCGCGTAACGGTAGTCCTTGCCGTAATCGAGTTGCTTCATCAATTTGGTCGGTGCGTTACGCAAGTGCAGCGGCACTTCACGCGAACCATCCTGAGCGACGAAAGCGCGGGCGGCATTATACGCGACGTATCCCGCGTTCGACTTGGCCGCGACCGCCATGTACAACACGGCTTGCGCCAGCGCCAACTCACCTTCTGGGGAACCTAGACGCTCGTAAGTCTGCGCCGCGTCGTTACACAACTGGATGGCGCGCGGATCAGCGAGGCCGATGTCTTCCCATGCCATGCGCACGATGCGCCGCGCCAGATAGCGTGGGTCGGCACCCCCATCCAACATGCGCACCAGCCAATACAGCGCCGCGTCAGGATTGGAACCGCGCACCGATTTGTGTAGCGCGGAGATCTGGTCGTAAAAGGCTTCGCCGCCCTTGTCGAAACGGCGCATCTTCTGTGCCAGCGTGGCGTCGAGGAACTTGGTGTCGATCTTGTCGAGCTTGGCTGCAGTGGCCGCCGTCTGTATTTGCTCCATCACATTGAGCAAACGGCGCGCATCACCATCGGCATAACCGATGATGCGCTCCTGCGCTGCCACATCGAAGCTGATGCCTTCCAATACAGCCTGCTGTGCGCGCTCGAACAATTGCCCCATCTCGGCCTCAGACAACGATTGCAGCACATACACCTGTGCACGCGACAGCAAGGCGTTGTTCAACTCGAAAGAGGGATTCTCTGTGGTCGCGCCGATGAAGGTGACCAAGCCCTGCTCGACGTAGGGCAAGAATGCATCCTGCTGCGACTTGTTGAAACGATGAACCTCGTCCACGAACAGGATGGTGTGACGACCATTCTGTTGCAGGGTGAGTTCAGCTTGGGCGATAGCTTCGCGGATATCCTTAACGCCAGACAACACTGCCGATAAAGGCACGAACTCGGCATCAAAGGCGGATGCCATCAAACGCGCCAAGGTGGTCTTACCCACACCCGGCGGCCCCCACAGGATCATGGAGTGCAATTTGCCCGACTGGAACGCGAGTCGTAACGGCTTACCTTCTCCCAACAGATGCGACTGCCCGATGACCTCGTCGATGTGTTGCGGACGCAGACGTTCCGCGAGTGGAGCAGCAGGTTGGTGTGGAGCGAACAGGTCAGACATCACTCACCCAAAACATCCGCGCCTTTGGGTGGCACGAACTTGAAGCGTTGCGGCGACATCGGCGGGTTCTTAACTAGCTCAGA
Source organism: Sideroxydans sp. (assembly GCA_041665725.1). Taxonomy (GTDB): domain Bacteria; phylum Pseudomonadota; class Gammaproteobacteria; order Burkholderiales; family Gallionellaceae; genus Sideroxyarcus. The sequence continues at coordinate 110,298 of JBAYIG010000001.1, forward strand.
GAAACGCAGCACGGTGTGATTGCCGAATGCGTCATGTAGCTCCATCACGACCAACTGAGATTTGGCGTTGAACGCCATGAGTATCTTTTCGAATGTCGTCTCGTTAGATTTTGGTTTCGCTTGTAGCCATTCCAATCCATCACGCCCTTGGATGTTGGAAAGAACAAATCCGCGCTCGATCTCGTTGCTACCTGAAAGCAATGCGGCAGGGCTACTACCCAGCGCGGCATCCAAACGCTTCACCGTGACTTGGTTCAGATCGGCGTCATACATCCAGAACTTCTGTCCATCACCCACGATGAGTTGCGCGTAAGGCTTGCGATATTCCCAACGGAACTTGCTGGGGCGCACGAACTGCATGGTGCCGGAGGCAGACTGCAGGCGTTTCCCGTTCTTGTCTTTCACTTCTTGGGTGAAATTAGCTTGTGCAGAGCGCGTGGCAGAGATGAAGGATTTGAGCTTGTCGGTAGCCGCAGCATGCGCCTCCAACGCTGCCAGACACAACGCAGCTATCAGTATTCTTTTGATCATTTATTCCTGCCTTGCAGGTGCGAGGACTTCGCGGTTGCCGTTCGATTGCATGGTCGACACCAACCCTGCCTTCTCCATCGCTTCGATGAGTCGAGCAGCGCGGTTGTAGCCGATGCGCAGATGGCGTTGTACCAAGGAGATGGAAGGTCGGCGCGTCTTCAACACGATCTCGACGGCTTGGTCATACAGCGGGTCGGCTTCGGCATTCGCTCCACCATCCAGTTCGCCACCCTCACCATTCGCTTCATCCAACGAGGTCAGCACACCCTCGATGTAATTGGCTTCGCCTTGCGACTTGAGATATTCGATGACGCGATGCACTTCTTGGTCGGACACGAACGCGCCATGCACACGCTGCGGATAGCCAGTGCCTGGTGGCAGATAGAGCATGTCACCTTGTCCCAACAAGGCTTCCGCCCCCATCTGATCCAAGATCGTGCGCGAATCGATCTTGCTCGACACTTGGAACGCGACACGGGTCGGAACGTTGGCTTTGATGAGTCCGGTGATGACATCCACCGATGGACGCTGTGTCGCCAGAACCAAGTGGATGCCGGAGGCACGCGCCTTCTGCGCCAGACGTGCGATGAGCTCTTCCACCTTCTTGCCCACCACCATCATCAAGTCAGCCAACTCGTCGATGAACACCACGATGAATGGCAACTCTTCCAACGCCTCTGGATTCTCCGGTGTGAGCGTGAATGGATTGGTGAGTGGCACGCCCGCCTTGATGGCTTCGCGCACTTGTTGGTTGTAGCCCGCGATGTTGCGCACGCCGAGCGACGACATCAACTTGTAACGCTTATCCATCTCTTGCACGCACCAGTTCAGACCGGATGCGGCTTGACGCATGTCGGTGACCACAGGAGCCAGCAGATGCGGGATGCCTTCGTACACGGAGAGCTCCAGCATCTTGGGGTCGATGAGCAACAAGCGTACTTCTTGCGGTGTAGCTTTGTACAAGATGCTCAAGATCATGGCGTTGATGCCCACGGACTTACCCGAACCGGTCGTACCCGCGACCAACACGTGCGGCATCTTGCCTAGGTCGGCGACGATAGGTTTGCCGGAGATGTCTTTGCCCATCGCCATCGTCAATGGCGAATGCATGTCGGCGTACACCTTGGAACCCAATATCTCGGAGAGATGCACCATCTGACGTTTCGGATTGGGCAGTTCCAGCGCCATGTAGCTCTTGCCCGGGATGGTCTCGACCAAACGGATGCTGACCACGGACAGTGCACGTGCCAAGTCGCGCACGAGGTTGGTGATCTGGCTACCCTTCACGCCCACATCGGGATCGATCTCGTAACGCGTGATGACGGGACCGGGATAGGCACCGACCACTTTCACGTTCACGCCGAAGTCTTTGAGCTTGCGCTCGATGAGGCGCGAGGTGAACTCGAGCGTCTCAGGACTGGTCTGCTCAACTTGTTGCGTCGCCTCATCCAAGAGATGCAAAGGAGGCAATGGCGAGTCCGGCATATCGGCGAACAGGGAGACTTGTTTCTCCTTTTCCACGCGGGTGGACTTCTGTACTTCGACCACTGGCATCTCGATGTGGATGGGTTGATGGTCTTCTACGCGCTTCTTCTCTTCTTCCACGATGGCATCGCGTTCTTGCATGGCTTGTGCGCCGATGCGTTTGTCTTGGCGTGTCTGCCAAGCATTGCGTGCCCACACGTAGCCCGTCTCCAGCGCCGCACCCAACCAGTCGATGAAGCGCAACCATGATAAGCCCGTGAACAGACTGAAGCTGACAGCCATCAATACGAGCAACAACAAGGTCGCGCCGGTGAAGCCTATGGCGTGCGATAACGCACCGCCCAGTATCGCCCCCAACATACCGCCGGGCGCCAAGGGCAGCTCGACCGACCATGTGTAGAGACGCAATGCTTCGAGCGAACTGCTGGAGAAGAGCAACACCAAGAAACCCGCGAGTGACACCCACAGCGCACGTTGATCGAACAGACTATCGGAACGCATACGACGATAGCTCGCCCACACGCGCTGTAACATCAGCACCACCAACCACCAAGTAGAGAAACCGAACAGATAGAGCAGCACATCCGACAACCATGCGCCTGCCACACCACCGGGATTGTTGATGACGGCATGCGTCACCGTGTGCGACCACGCCGGATCGTTACGGTCGAAACCAAACAGGATGAGGATGAGATACAGGGCGACCGCGACCAGCAGCAACCAGCGCGACTCACGCAACAGGCCGAGCAATCTTTCCGGCAGGGGCGCGCGCGGAGCGTCGTGCAGTGCCATCAGGCTTCCTTGCCCTCAGCCTCGACATCATCATCGGCGATGAAACCGAAACGACGCGCCGCAGTGACCGCATCCAAGCGCGTCCCCACGTGCAATGCCTGATAGATGGCGGCCACGTGGATCTTCACCGTTCCTTCGGCCAGATCGAGTTGTTTGGAGATGTCTTTGTTGCTGAGCCCTGCGCCCATCAATTTCAGGACTTCGGATTGACGCGGGGTGAGTCCGTACTTGCTGGCACGCTGACTGCGTTTATCGGAGAGCACCTGCCCCACCTCCAACTTGGCGACCGCTTGTTGCAACAGTTGCGGCGGCACGTACACGCCCCCATCCAACACGATCTGCAAAGCGGACAACATCACCTTGCTGGCGGACATCTTGGAGATGAATCCCATCGCGCCCAAGTTCATCACGTTCTCGACATCGTCACGCTGATCCGAGCCGGACACGACGACCAGTGGGATACTGGGAAAGCTTTGATGGAAATGTTGCAGGGAAGGTACGCCCTTGCTGTCAGGCATGTTCAGGTCGAGTAGCGCAAGATCGATATCAGGATGCGCTTGAGCCAATTGGATCGCCTCATTGAAATTGCCTGTGTCGTAGATCTCGACCTCGTCGGCGAGCTGCTGCAAGACGTAGCGCATCCCATCGCGGAACAGCGCATGGTCATCCACCAGCAATACTTTGATCTTCATTCTCCCAACCCTTTTTCAATCTTTGCAGGAAACCCCAACCGCTCTCCCACAGACTGCCCCCTATCTAACTTTCCCCCGCAAGCGGGAGAAAGAACGAACGTGAAATGCGATTTTCAATTCCCGCCTGCAATCATACCATTCACTGCGACTTGCCCGCGTTCTGCATGGACAAGAACATCATCGAACGCAAGTGGCTGGGCGCAATGGGTTTATGCAGCAACATCGCGCCGCTTCTTTGGATGGCTTGCAGGGTCTCCGCAGCGGTATCTCCCGTGACCACCAGTACCGGCAGTTCGCCCCAAGCCTCGCGCATCTGCCTCATCACATCCAAGGCGGTCTGGCCGTCTGGCAGGCGGAAATCACAGACCAGCAGATCCGGCCTGAGCGCGACTTTGTCCAGCGCCCGCAACACGTCCTCACCACTTTCGCCCATGACCACGCGGCATCCCCAATCCTGCATGATCTCTGCGGTGAATTCGCGAATGTCGGCATCGTCCTCGACCAAGGCGATGACCTTATCGCTGACGTCTTGGCGAGATTGAGTGATGACGAAAGGACGCGCCAACATGGTGGCATCGCCTTTCTTCACGTCGAAACAGAATGTCGAACCGTGCCCTGGCGTGGATTCGATCTCCACGTGGTAGCCCATCAACTCCTCCACACGACGCACAATGGCCAAGCCCAGACCCAAGCCCTTGCGCCGATCTCGATGCGGATTGCCCACTTGGTAATATTCTTCGAAGATGTGCGGCAGCACTTCGGCGCGGATGCCGATCCCGGTGTCACGCACTGCGATCTCGACCTGATCCGCCAGACAACGACAACTCACCTCGACCCCGCCCGCGTCGGTATAGCGAATGGCATTGGAAATGAGGTTGCGCATCATGCGCTCCAGCAGGAAGGGATCGCTATAGACGATAGCGGTCCATTGCGCACCGCTCACGCCGTTTTCGTTGTAATACAGCAACTCGAAGGTGAGTCCTTTGGCCTGCGCCATCGGCTTGAAATCCACATAGAGACGGTCAAACAGCTCGAACAGCTCGAAGTGCTGCCAACGCGGTTGGATGATGCCCGCATCAAGACGTGACACATCGAGCAGGTCGTCGAACATATCGACCAAGGCATTGACTGATTTGCCGATCTGCCCAGCCAAGCGCTGGCTCTCTTGATCCTTAGCGACGTCTTGCAACGCCTCGGTGAACAAACGCAACGCCTGCAAGGGCTGGCGCAGATCGTGGCTGGCCGCAGCGAGGAACTTCGATTTACTTCGGTTAGCTTGTTCGGCAGTGTCCAAAGCGACCGCGATCTCCTCCTCGCGTATGCGCAGCTCATGCAGCAAGGATTCTTTCTCGAAACGCTGCCGCAACGAGGTCTCGAAGGTCAGCATCAACTTGATACCCGAGTTCAACAGGAACGCCACGTAGGTCAGCAACATGAATGCCAGTATCCAATGCGTGCCATCCCCCTCCAGCGCGACACGCACGATGAGCGGCATCAGCAACACGCCCAAATAGATGAAGAGGGAAGGACGATAGATAGGATTGATGGTAACGGCACCCGCTGACATCCCCATCGCGACGCAGATCAGCAGCGCTTGATAACCGAGGTCTGCGGGAATGAACATGACTATCCATCCCAATCCCCATGCAACGGCAGCAAGGGTGGTGTGGAATTTGAAACGAGCATCCCATCTGCGACAACTGTGCACATCTTCGACGACATCCTTGGCACGCCACCAGCCGACCAACTCGACCAGATGGGCACCATAGACCAAGGCGAGCCAGCCCAGCAGCGTGTCGTGCCCCAGCAAATCCCACATCAACCAAACCAGCAACACCGCCAACATGGCTTGGCTGCCCAACATGGTGGGATACATCGCGATACGCGCACGCACCTGTTCGCGACGGATGGGCAGATTCATCTCGTCGATATCGAAGCGCCAGATGTATTCCTGCAAGCTCATTTCAGTGCCAGCAGTAATCGAATGTCTTGCAACAAGGCATCAGGATGTTGCGCGAAGGGAGACAGCAGGATCGTTTTGCCCGAAGGAGAGATCAGGTAAGTACCCGCAGAGTGGTCAACAGTGTAGCTGCCACTATTGGTCGCTTGCTTCTGATAGATGATGCCGAAGGCTTTGCTGGCTTGTTCCGTCGCTACCGCATCTCCCGACAAGCCGATGAAGGTTGGATAGAAGGCGGGTGGATATTGCGCCATCAACTCACGTGTGTCGCGCTCCGGATCGACCGTCACGAACAACACCTGCACCTTGTCCGCATCCTTACCCAATTTGTCCATCACCGTCGCCATATCCGCCATGGTGGTCGGGCATACATCGGGGCAATGCGTGTAGCCGAAGAAGATCGCGACCACCTTGCCTCGGTAATCCGCCAAGCTACGCGGCTTTCCATTCGCATCGAACAGGTGGAAGTCAGCCTGCGCATATTTGGATGTCACGTCGCTCGCCTTGAAAGGTGAAGGCAACTTAGGCTCGCCACAGGCGACCAAAGCAAGAACCAGCGACAAGATGAACGACTTACGCAGCAACATGACATGCTCCTGACCAACCGTGAACCGCAAAGGTGTAGCCCACCTTGTACAGGCCGTACACCCCGAACGCCATCACCATCCCGCCCGCCACCAACCTCACTTGCGGTGACTGCGCCCAGCCTTTGATGTTTTCCCAAAACAAGCCGATGGCGAGCAGGTTCGGCAGTGTACCCAATCCGAAGGCTGCCATGATAAGTGCGCCCTGCGTAGCACTCCCACTCGCCAATGCGGTGATAAGCACGCTGTACACCAGACCGCAGGGCAACCAACCCCACAACGCCCCCAACCCCAAAGCTCGCGGCACGGTATTCACCGGCAACAGCTTGGTAGTGAAGGGTTGCAGATGTTTCCACAGTCCTGCACCCATCTGCTCCAAGCGACGCACAGCCCCCCACAATCCCGCGAGATACAACCCCAACAGAATAAGCATGGCGCTGGATAGCGCGAACAAGATGTGTTGGATCGGCACCGCATCCCGCATCACCATGCCTGCTTGTCCGATAGCGCCAACCAAGGCGCCTGCCACCGCATAACTGGCGATACGCCCACCGCTGTAAGCCAGATGAAAACGAGTCTTGTCGAAGACAAGGCGAAGTTTCGAGCTTGCGGCCAAAGGCCAGCGTGATCTTTCCTTAGGCACTTGTGTAGTGAAGATGCCGACGATGCTGCCGCACATGCCGAGGCAATGCACACCGCCGAGCAGGCCCACCAAGAACACGGCGAAGATGCTGAACTCAGACATCCAACTCTTCTTTCACGAGCGACGCTAGTTGTAGATGCTTCGCTGCTTCACGCGCGTCGGGTTGCGATTGGTATGGGATGACACCCAGCAGTGGCGCTTGGATGCGCTCACGCAACGCATCGATGTTCTCTTGCAGCGCAGGCATGTCCGCATCCAATACATTGGCGACCCAACCTGCACATTCGATCTGCGCATCCGCGATGGCGCGCAGGGTCAACAACGCATGATTCAAACATCCTAAACGCATGCCGACGACGAGGATGACGGGCAGATCCAACTGCTTGGCCAAATCCACACTGTCCTGCTTCTCATTCAATGGGACACAAAAACCGCCAACCCCTTCCACGATGACCTCATCCGATTGCCCCGCCAATTCATCGTAGGAGGTCAAGATGCGAGAGAAGTCGATACGCGAACCCGCATGGCGCGCCGACAGGTGGGGTGCGATGGGGTGGGGAAAACAATAGGGATTGATCTGACCATACGACGCGCGCACGGTGCTCGCATCGCGTAACTGTTTGGCATCTTCGTTGTGATCATTTTCATCACAACCAGCCGCCACCGGCTTGAAGCCAACGACGCGCTTACCTTGCGCCGCGAAGGCGTGTAGCAACGCGCAACTCACCAGCGTTTTCCCCACGCTGGTGTCGGTACCGGTGATGAAATAACTCATAACTTGAAATCCGTTTTGATGATGGCACGTCCGTCTTCGATCATCTTGGGGGCCGGCTTCCATGCATGACCGTAGATGATCTCGAAAGTGGCCGGCAATTTACCATCACGGCGCAGTTTCTCGTAGTTCTGCGTGATGCGTTGCCACGCGGCCTTACCCATCATGCCGGTCGCACGGCCTGCTGTCGCATTGTTCGCACCGATGCTCTTTAAGTCTTGCATCACGGCACGCACGTCATCGTAAGTGAGCGTGAGCTTCTCCATCTCCATCACCGGATCGGCAAAACCTGCGGCCACCAGCATATCGCCGATGTCGTGCATATCGGCGAAACGGTTCACGTGGTTGTAGCCATCCACACCATCGAAGGCGATGCGCAACTCGTGCAGTGTATCCACGCCGAAGGTGGAGAACATGAGCAAGCCTTCGGTCTTGAGAATGCGATTCAAATCGACAAAGGTCGCGGGCAGATCGTTACACCATTGCAAAGCAAGATTCGACCAAACCATCTCGACACTATTGGTGGCGATAGGCAAAGCCTCGACATCGGCGCAGAGGTGGCTCTCGCGCGGCGTAGAGAACAGCTTCTTCCACCAACTCGATGTACCGCGCGACACCTGCAACATGCCGAGTGCGATATCGAGCGAGGTGATGTCCGCCTTGGGATAGCGTTCCCCGAGTTGGCGCGTCCCCCATCCCGTACCGCTTCCCACGTCCAGCAAACGTGCTGGCTTTAGCAGGATGTAATCGAGCTTCTCCAACATGCGGATACACACCTCACGTTGCAACACGGCGGAAGCATCGTACTGGGTCGCGGCGCGCGAGAACGCACGGCGCACTTGTTTTTTGTCTATTTCGAATTCATCCATTGAGAAAACTCTTCACATGTTCGATAAAAATATCTGGGTGCGATAAGAAAGGCGTATGGGCTGCGCCCTCGATCTCAACGACCTTTGCATTCGGGATGACCTGCGCAAGATAGTAGGACGCTTCAGGTGGCGTCAGTTTGTCGCGTTGACCGGCGATGACCAAGGTCGGCTGTTGGATGGACGCGACCTCGCTACGTTGATCCGCATCACGCAATATCTCCAAGCCGCCACGCAATGCGCCCATATCCGGCTCACCGCGACTGAATAGTTGCTCGCGCAACTTGGTGAGCAGCTCGCGTTCGTTCTCGCTACCGCGTAGTTGTAGGGAGATGAAACGGCGCAAGGTCGCCGCATGGTTATGCTCCAACTCCGCCGCGAATTTCTCCAACACATCACTCGGCAAGCCGAACAGCCAATCATCACGCTCGGTGAAACACGGCGTGCTCGTCACCACGATGAGTTTGTTCACCTTGGTCGGTTCGCGCACCGCCCAATGCATGGCCACCTGCCCACCCAGCGACCAACCACATACGTTCACGCATTCAGTGAAATGCCCCGACAGCGATCGAACAAGTGAATCCAGATCGGTCTGGGGTAGTGCGGTGCTCGCCCCAAATCCCGGCAGATCGACACAATGGACTTGGTAGTGCTGTGCCAACCGCTGCGCGACATCGCCCCACACTCCGCCATGCATGCCCCATCCGTGAATGAGTACAAGTGGCGTCCCACTCCCTAGCGTCTCAACATGCAAGTTCATGCAACGCCTCTATCAATCTCTCCACATCACCCTCGGTGTGCGCAGCCGACAACGTGATGCGCAAACGCGCCGTTCCTTGTGGCACGGTGGGCGGACGGATCGCGGCGACCCAGATGCCGCGCTCGCGCAAGGCGGCGCTCAATTCCAATGCACGCTGATTGTCGCCGATGAGTACTGGCTGGATAGCCGTATCAGACGGCATCAACGACCATGGCAAATCAGTAAGGCCACGGCGCAGTTGTTCGATCAACCGCCTTAGATGCGCACGCAGTTCGTCGCCCTGTGTGATGAGTTGCAAACTGCGTGACAACGCAACGGACAATGCAGCAGGCGATGCGGTGGTATAGACGTAGCTGTTCGCATGATTGACCAATGTGTCGATAACCACTTGCTCTGCCGCGACGAAAGCACCGGACACGCCAGCAGCTTTGCCTAAGGTCGCCATGTAGATGATGCGCTCAGAGGCAATATCGAAATGAGAAAGCGAACCACGCCCCTGCTCACCTAGGACACCGAAGCCATGCGCGTCGTCTACATACAACCAAGCATCGTGGCGTTCGCACAGCGCCAGCATCTCGCGCAAAGGTGCGATGTCGCCATCCATGCTGAAGACCGCATCGGTAATGACGAGCTTTCGGCCCTTATCTGTTTCACTCAACAATTTTTCCAACTGCGCCATATCGCCATGCCGATAGCGCTTCACTACTGCACGCGACAACAACATCGCATCATTGAGCGAGGCGTGATTGAGTTTGTCGGCGAACACCGTATCGCCTTTTCCCACCAAGGCTTGCACCACGCCAAGATTGGCCATGTAGCCCGTTGAAAAAAGTAGCGCCGCAGGTTTGCCGACGAAGGCGGCGAGTTGATGTTCGAGCAAGTGATGCGGCTCGAAATGGCCGCTCACCAGATGTGCAGCCCCTGCACCCACACCCCACTGTTGCGCACCTTGCTGTAGCGCAGAGATAAGTTGCGGATGATTAGCGAGGCCGAGATAGTCGTTGCTGCAAAAAGCTAGATAAGACTTTCCATCCACAACGATGTGCGGCGATTGCGGCGTAGTCAGCGTACGGCGCGCGCGCAGCAAACCTTGCGCTACACGCTCAACTAAAGCCTTGTGCAATTCTGAAAATGGCATTCGAGACAACTATCGAGACCGCAATTGATTTGAGTGAGGCGTCTTTAGTGCTTTTCAGCGAATGGATACATTCCCAATTTATCCATCAACGCACGGTCACGCTCCACATCGGGATTGCCCGTGGTCAGCAGTTGATCACCGTAGAAGATGGAGTTTGCACCTGCCAAGAAGCACAAGGCTTGAATGGCATCGCTCATCTGCTGGCGACCTGCTGATAGACGTACGCGCGCTGTCGGCATGGTGATACGCGCAACGGCGATGGTGCGCACGAAATCGAGTGGATCCAAGTCGGCCGTATCAGCCAAGGGCGTGCCTTCCACTTTCACCAAGTTGTTGATGGGCACACTCTCAGGATACGGCTCCATGTTGGCGAGCTGCGCGACGAGACCCGCGCGTTGCGTCAGATTCTCACCCATGCCAACGATGCCGCCGCTACACACGTGCATGCCGGCATTGCGCACTCGGTCTAGCGTATCAAGGCGGTCTTGATAGTCGCGCGTACTGATGATGTCGCCATAGAACTCGGGCGAGGTATCGAGGTTGTGGTTGTAGTAATCAAGGCCTGCGACGCGCAACTGCTCGGTCTGCTCATCATTCAACATGCCCAAGGTGGCACAAGTCTCCATGCCCAAGCCGCGCACGGCTTTCACCATCTCCACCACGGCTTCCATGTCTTCTTTGGAAGGTTCGCGCCACGCCGCGCCCATGCAGAAGCGATCCGCACCTGCTTCTTGCGCTGCCTTGGCTGCTCTCACCACTTCGCTGACTTCCAGCATCTTGCGATTCTCGACCCCTGCATCATGGAAAGCCGATTGTGGGCAGTAGCCACAATCCTCAGAACAGCCGCCCGTCTTGATGGATAGCAACGTGGAAAGTTGTACCGCATTCGGATCGAAATGTTCGCGATGGATCTGTTGCGCGCGGAACATCAAGTCCGAGAACGGCAACTTGAATAATTCCTCTACCGCTTCCACGCTCCAACGTTGCGGCGTGGTCTTTGGCTTGATGGGACGGATGAATTCGACGGTTTGAGTTTGCATAAGAAGGATGACCTGCCATTAGAATGTTGGAACGAACCCCACCCCTTGATTCAGGACTGGAACGACTTGTCTATTTTATCGCAGCATCTACTTAACATCGGCTTGAAATTTGGACGATTGCTGCCCGCGCAACCTTGTCTGCTGTGCGGCGCGCTGAGTCGTGACGGCTTATGTTGCGCCGCTTGCAATGCGGAGCTACCGCGTTTATCAATTGCGCACTGTCCGACCTGCGCTTTACCGACGCTGGCTGGAGAAGTCTGCGGCGGATGTCTGCAACATCCCCCCGCTTTCGACCATGCCGTCGCGGCATTCAGCTATAGCTTCCCCATCGATCAACTCATCAAGGCACTGAAATTCCACGAACGCCTGATCTTGGTCGATTTCCTTGCAGATGAATTGGCCGCATGCGTTACCAGCAAACCAGAAGGCGTCATCGCCGTACCGCTACACCCGACTCGCTTACGAGAGCGCGGTTTCAATCAGTCACAACTGCTGGCAGTACACATCGCTAAGCGACTCAACATCCCGCTACTCAGCGATGCATGCCAGCGTGTACGTGACACGCCGCCACAATCCTCTTTGCCGTGGAAGGAACGCGATAAGAACATGCGCCACGCCTTCTCGATGCATCCTGATGCAGATGTTCAAGGCAAGCATGTGGCGATCATTGACGATGTGATGACGACCGGCGCTTCACTGGGCGAGATCGCACACACGCTGAAGCAAGCAGGGGCAAGAGAAGTGAGTGCGTGGGTGGTGGCGCGAACCCTTCCGCACCATGAGGAAGGCTAGAGGCTTTTCAGCTTCTGCTCTACAAAGGCGTTCAATTCTGGCGTCAAGGTGTGAGTAGCAAGCGCTTTTTTGAAAGAGGCCCTTGCATCGTCATTTCGTTGCACCTCCTGCAACGAGATGCCGTAGCCCATCCACCAGACTCCATTGCTTGGCACCAGTTCCGTAGCGATCTGATAGTGATTGATCGCTTCCTTGTGACGACCCCGACGTTGCAACAGGGCCGCGTAGAATGCTTGATAGTCCGCCTTGCCATCGGCCTTGGGCAGATTCTTCTGCATCGTGGAGAGAGCTTGGTCGATCGCCCCCTGCTCTACCTGCACGCGCGCCAACGCCATACTGAGGCCAACTTGATTGGCGCGCAGCTTCAAACCCTCTTGCAGCACGCGCTCTGCATCCGCTCCGCGCTTGCTTTCCAAAAGCAATGCCGCGAACGCCAGTCGTGCCGAGTCATGCTGGGGATTCAATCTCAGCGCCACCTCATAGCCTGCTAGCGCCTCATTCACGCGTCCTTGCTGTTGCATGGCGACTGCCTTGCGGAATTCCGCGTCAGCCTGTTGTGTTTGGCTAACCTGTTTGATCGCGGGAGCTACGCTTGGCACTTGTTGGACGACAGGCGATTTCTCATCCGCTTGTTTATTGCTTACCAATGCAGCTCGGGGTGACGCCGGCCTGATCGGTTTCGCCTCCGGTTTAACCTTAACTGAATTCTCTGCGCCTTGATCACGCAGAGAATCCGGCAATGGAAGTGCCGACAATTCATAGCTGAGTTTGGAGGCAGGGTCGCTCGATTCGCTCACTGCTAATTTGTTGATCGGCTCGGCAGGAATCTCGGGCAGCGTGTGCTCGATTTGCGATTCGTTCTGGAAAGAACGAATCGCATAGACCGCTACCACCAGCAATAAAATGGCGACGACGCCCCAGACATGCTTCCCCCAGTGTCTCTCCTCAGAGATGGAAACGGCGCGCACTTGGGTTTGATTCGGTGATGTTTGCGCACCGCGCTGTTCCAATTGGGTCAACACCTCATTAATCAGACTCATTGCAGCATCCACCAAACTGTGATGCCCGCAATCAGGAATGCCATACCTGCCACTATCGCCCAAGGCTGCCAATCGCGGCGTACTTCTGGCGTGTCTGCCGCCGCAAGCGCGACATGTTTGCGAGTGACCTGCTGTCGTCCCTCAGCGAACGCCAGCATCAAAGCCTTGTGCGCCACGATATTGATGAGCCGGGGCGTTCCTTGTGTGATGCGATGCAGTTTTGCAACCGCATGCTTATTGAACAAGGTGTCCCCCAGATAACCTGCCACCGCCATGCGATGGCGCAGGTAACGCTCCATCTCATCCTTACGCAAACCTTTTAGCTCGTATTGAAAGCTGATGCGTTGACGCAACTGGCGTACCGAGTGATGCTGTAGACGCTCATTCAGTTCAGGCTGCCCAAACAGTACCACTTGGAGCAACTTACGCTTCTCAGTCTCCAAATTCGTCAGCAGGCGCAAGACCTCCATGCTCTCCAGCGGCATCGCCTGCGCTTCGTCCAAACAGACCAAGACGCGCTTCCCTTCACGGGCAAAGTTCAACAGGGTGCGGGTGATCTCTTTGAGCAGTTGATGTTGATCGATGTTGCCATCCAGCTCGATGCGAAACTCATCCGCCAAGGCCATCAAAAGGCTACGCGGCTCAAGGTAAGGGTTAGGGAGATAGGCAGTGACAAAATGTTGGCCTGTGTTGGCTTGCGACTGCTCGTCTTGGGTACCGATGAGCGTCGTTGCCTGTTTGCCTTGATTGAGCGTGGCGAGGAATTTGCGGCACAGCAAGGTCTTGCCGTTACCTACTTCGCCCGTGATCTTGATGAAGCCTTCCCCGTTGCGCGCAGCGACCAATAAGGTGTTCAAACCTTCCTGATAATTCGAGCACGCGAAGAAGAAACTCGTATCCGGCGTCAATGAGAACGGGGCTTCACGCAGTCCAAAATGACGCAGATACATGCTTAACGTGACATGCTGTTGATTCGATCGCGACTACGAGTGATATCTTCCGACCAGTCCTTATCGCTGTTCACTACCGTCGGTTTGATCATGATCACCAGTTCGCGTTTTTCGGTACGCTGGTTCACTTGGCCGAACATCAGTTTTGGCAAACCGGGCAGACCGGAACGATCATCGAACGAAGCCTGACGCATCAAGCCACCGATCACGACGATCTGACCACCACGCGCACGAACGATGCTATCCGTCTCAGAGACCGAGCTGGAAGCCAAGGGGAGATTGTAGATGTTCGACACCCCGCCCGAGGTCCCCAGATTGACTGTCTTGTTCACTGTGGTCACAGTGCTGACGGAAGGATGCACATGCAAGATGATGTCGTCGTTCTCATCGATACGTGGAGTCACATCAAGTGCGATGCCTGAGAAGAAGGGCTGTACTTTGACGGTTGGCGATGTCCCGGCTATCGCAGTGGTCGACTGCGTACCACCTGTGACCTCGGTGACAAAGAACTCATCCGTACCTACTTTAAGCACTGCTTTTTGATTGTTCAAGGTGGCGATGCGTGGACTTGAAAGCACGTGCACATCACCTTGAGACTCAAGCATGTTCAAAAGCGCTGCAAAATTGCTCGTTTGGAATGCCAGACCGAACATGGTTCCGGCAACAGCTCCAGTGGGTAATGTAGTCGCCGCAGTCGCCAAAAGATTTGTTCCTGGCGTTGAAGAGATCATCGAGTTGGACAGCGTAGAACCTGCTGTAGCAGACAGTGTGGAACCCGAGGTCAGCACGCCACCGCTCGCTTGCTTCGCACCACCACTGGCAAACGCCGCCCAATTCACGCCCGACTGGAACGAATCGTTCAACTGCACTTCTACGATCTTAGCTTCAAGTATGACCTGACGCTCGATGGATATCTGCGATGCTTTCAAATAGGCCGAGATATTCTTCATCTCCTCCGGAGTGGCACGCACCACAATCACGCCCGACATGGGGCTTATAACGACACTGCGACCTTTTTCGGTGCCCACGATGGCCTTCAACGCCTCGCTCAGCTCTTCCCAGAAATCCGACTTCGAAGTCATGGTCACTTTGCTGCTGTCACGATTGGTCGCATTCGCTGCCATGTTTGCTGGCGTAGTGCCTGTCATCCCATTTGCCGAATCAGCCACGGAACCCGAGGCGACGCGCAGGTTCGATTTACCATCGCGCTGCCCGGTCAAGTAGTTCACTTGGAAGATGCGCGTCTGCAATCCCAATGGCTGGATGTAGATGCGATTCCCATCCATCTTGTATTCGTAACCATACATCTCGCGGATCGCTTCAAGCGCATCAAACACGGTCACATCCTTCAGGTTCAGCGAAACGTTGCCGCTGACATCGGGATGCAAAAGCATGCTGTAACGCGTACCGGAGACGATCGCCATGAATACTTGCTGAGCGGGCGTATTACTCACCGCTAGATCGAACTTGGCCTCGACAGGTGTTCCATCCGCCTTGTCAGCAGGGGCGACCAGTGGCGGCAACAAAGCATTGTTGACCTCTTCTTGTTTGCTTGGCTGCGCAGAATTCTTGGCTGCGGCATCCATTTGCGCACCCAGTTCATTCTTTACCGAATCTTTAGCTGCGCCGGCTGCGCACGCCGAAAGAAACAACACACACAGCAAGCTGACTATTCGCCTCATTTCTTACTCCCATCCTTGATTTCTTCTGGCGCGCACACTACCGCACGTTTCTTTACCGCACTCGGCTTACGCCTTGCTTTCGGCTTATTCTTTGCACCCGCTGTATTGGTCGATCCGGCAGCATGAGCCACTTTTGCAATCGGTTTCATTCCTTGCTGCTTTACACAAGACAATTCATTCTTCGTCATGCTTACCGTCGGGAACATATGCATCACCTGACGCCCTTGTGGCCCCATCAGCACGATACATGTCTCGTTCACCACAGTCAGTACAGCATCGCCATATCTGCTGCCGCGCTCGACTTCGACACCATTGATGATGGCCGCCTCGCGCTCCGGCGAGATGATGACAGACTGCAATCCGGTCGGCGGCGTCTCCACTTTGTCGCTAACAGTGTCCGCGCCAGCAGTAGTCGAAGACAGGCCCGGTACCAATTCGAACGCGGGCCGAGTCGGGTCACTGAACTGTTCCGCTGCTAGCGTGGAGCCGCACAAGCCAAGAAGACAAACACCTACAGTCGATAGATATCTCATACTTGCAGCCATGTCTTATCCAAACTCAAGGTGTATAACGTCAAAGTCAATTCCGCATTCGGATACTGCACGACATTCATCTTCGCCATCCCCCAGAACATCTGGGTCGGCATCTTTTCCAGTGCTGCAAGATATTGCATCAGATCCGCATAGTTACCACGCACGGTCATCTGCACACCGTGCTTGAAAATCTTCTTGTCTTGCGTATCGACCGAACTCGCCGCACCCACCGCTGGCTCAATGAACAAAGACACGGGTAGCGTGTTCAAGGCCACCAATTGTAGCCGCGTGTTTTTCGCAAGCACCTGCTCCAACAACGCCGCCATCTTATCCGGTGGAACCAGTTTGTCTTGCGTCGCCTTCAAATAGGCATCGCCCTCTGCGATCCGCTCTCTTAACAAATGGATGCGCTCACGTTGCGGGGCATGCTCATCAGCCTGCTTGGCCGCCAACAAGTTGGTCAATTGCGCCTGTATCTCCTTCATCTTCTCCTGCTGCTGAACGACTTGAGAAGACATCCGCTTCTGTTTCACCAACAAAGGATCGAGAAAGAAGGTATTGATAAGAGACACGAGTGCGAAGGCCGCCGCCGCGAATATCAGCGCACGCTCTCGCAAAGACATGCCATCCACTTTGCTGACGAATTGATCGATCTTCTCTTGCATCATTTCACGCCCCCCTCGACCGCAATCGATTGAAGGTTGAATTCGACATAGCTATGAGCAGCCGGCTTGTCTACCAGCGCTTTGGGCTGATTCATGCGCAGGGCGGCAAACGACTTGCCGCGCATCACTGGCTCTTGGCTCAAGCGCTGGATATAGGCTGGTAATAACTGCGGCCCAGATGCGGCCCCTTGGATACTCATCTGTGCGCCATCTCCATTGATATCGAACCCAGTCAACCACAAACCACTGACCGACTGACGGGCAAATGCGCGCATGTACTCGGAATACCCTTGCGTATTACCGATCGCACCGCTTTTCAATGTATTCAGAAGATCACTCTGCAATTTCGCTTGCGTCTCCAGCACCTGCAACTCTTCATTCAGAAGTTGCTGAGATTTTTGTGGCGAGAATTCGTTGGCATAGTTGATCAACCTCTTCTGCTCAGATTCGTAACGCTTGGTGATCTCCTGCGTCTGCTTATCCAGTTTCTGCACCTGATACCACGCATAGCCATAGAAGAACATGGAACCCAGAACGATCAAACCCATCGCTTGCAACATCGTCACCACAGAGAAATACTTCTTCTGCTTGAGGAATACCGGATTGAACAGATTGATCTGCTGACTCATAGCGCCTTCTTCTCCAAACGCAATGCAGCACCTAAAGCGTGCAAGGCATAGCTGGCGAACTCACTGTCGGCCAACTCCGGCACACCCACGATATCCATCCCTTGCGCCAGATCCAACGCTTCGACAGGCAGGCCCAGATTCTCGGCTAGTCTCTGCACCAATCCCAATTCAGTGGGAGCAGACACCAACATACGCTCGACTGGTATGTGATGGAACTGACGGTCAAAGTAATCCAGAGAACGCTGGACCTCCAGCTCGACACGATCTTGATATTGTTGACGCAGACTATCGTCTGCATCGGTCAATTGCCCCAAAGTGATCTCGATGCGTCTAGCCAAGAACAACTCGCCATCGCAAGACATAGTCAACAAACCGCCTTCATCATCAAAAGCCAAGAGCGCCAAGGCGCGCCCCTCACTCTCATACAGTGCGGCAATATTGCGCTGAGAAGTCTCCGCGATGTCGATCACAGTCAGATCGACTTTGGCTTTCTCGAAAAGTGAGATGCGCTTACGGATCGTCTCGTTGGAAGCAGCCACCGCATATAAAGATTGAGGACGATCACCGCCATATTTATTGGCCGGAATCTGCAACACATCAATGGTCGCATCATCGATATGGTAGTTGAGCGAATCCTTGATCTTCCACCGAATCGCCGTCTTCAATTCATCCACCGGCACGTTCGGCGCCTCGACCATCATCAACTGGTATTCGTTGGAGCCAAGCACCGTGGTATAGCGCCCACCTTCGAGTTGCGCCTCCTTACGGATCTTTTCCAATGTCGCAGAATTGACTTCGCCAGCAGGATAGAACGAACAACGCGTCACTTGCGGACGCATCCCTACATATTTCGCCTGTGCGACATAGACACCCTTGTTACCGAGAGACACCGACACCCAGCCGGCATCGCGGCTACCTCGATTGAACATTGAATAGATGTTTAGCAATCCCATAATTTTTGCGAACTTAGTTGAGTAACCAATTGCTGTCAATAATATTTTTATAACTCCATGACCACTATCGGACAGGTTTTGGCGATTATTCGCCACCATAGTCTATCAACTAGATAACAGCCGCCGTTCAGACTGTCGAATAATAGTCATCAGTACGATTCGCGCAGATAGATGAACGGCCGCTTACCCGTGTATATCCCAAAGGTAGCCTCTCCAGTCACAATTGCGTTGGTCAATAAATAGCCTAAGTCATTCCCGGCCGAGCCACTAAAGCTTATCGTCGCCTTCCCTTTAGCACCCGGCGCCGCCAACATGAAGTTTTGCAATATCCCGCCCGCAACGGTATTGGTAGCAGCAACCTTGGCTTGCACACTTAATCCGGCAGGGCTGAAGTTCCCCCCTGCAGATGTTAGCGCCGTGTTCAAGCTAGTCACATTATCCATCGTGCTTGTGACCCATGAAGTGCCGTCATAGAACTCCAACCTGACGGGTATCGTTAATGGCAGCAGTTCCGAACCGTAAGCATTGCTGACTTTGATACGACCAGCCACCACCTTCACACCGCCTTGTACAGATCCAATGCCACCAGAGGCGACCAGATCGGCGCCGGTACTCTCTTCTGCATTCAGATACACATCGACAGGCGCTGGTGTGGCACTCGCCGTCAACGTGAACAGCGGTGCCCCAGTCGTCATCGTTGTCGCCGTCACGGTAGCCGTGCCATTGGCGAAATCGGTGGCGGCTCGCGTGAGCGTCCCAGCCAATGCACCACCACCGACAGCAGTCGCTCCTACCACGCCTGCCACACCCGTCAGCGTCACCTGCTCAGCGAAGACACCTTTGTAGTTCGCCGTGATCCCACTTATCGGAGTGGCTCCATTCTTAGCTGTGACCGAAGCGCTAGCGAGCGTCTGGCCGGAGTACACCATAGGATCCGTGCTTGCAGGACACGTCAAACCTGCTGCACAAGCCATCCGTCCGGTCGCCACCGTATCGAAATGATGCGGCACGAAACGTCCCACATTGCCGCTCGTTCCCGTAGTGGCAAGTGTCGCCCCCATGAATTGGCTGGCACTCGCCGTCAGCGTGATCACACCCACCTCGTTCCATGTGAGGTCGCTCAATGTCGCACTACCTCCGGTGAATGCACTACGATTCAAAGTAGCCCCTACTACCGTAGCCGTGCCTCCTAGTGTTCCATTGGCGCCCGGAGTCGGTGCAGTCAAGGCATGTGTCAACACTACCGTCTCTGACCCAGCCGAAGCGCTTCCTGCCACTCCATAGCTTGGTGTGACAGCACCAGGCAGACAGGACAGATCGGCTTGTTCCGCGCAACGGACGGCAGTGATAGTCGCTTTGAATGGATTGCCGGCTTCGATGAATTTCGCGCCAGAACCATCAATTGGCGAAGCGTTCACGCTGTTACATTTACCCAGCACATCCAGCGTGGTACACGCCTTCACATCAAAGGCATAGGGGTCGGTGCGGAACTCGTTGCTGCCGCCATTCAACGTCGCACCACCACTTCCCAAATTCGCGGAGTTCACCCCAGTCTTTTGGAAATGCAATTTGATGTTCCCTACATCAGCGAAATTAAATGTGAAAGGTGCCGCATAATTATTCGCCGCAGTGAAGTCAAAAGACACCGCTGTCACACCTACCGTGTCGTCTCGCCCTACGACTGTGCTTGTTCCACCATTCACACTCAACAGGTCTGCGGCCGCGCAAGTCGCTGGATCTGTACATTCGTAACCGACACCGACCGTGGTGGCGCTATTCAACACCGTCTCACAAGCACGCGTCACGCTACCAGTCTTGACCGCACGCAGGTAATAGGTCGCACTCGTCTTGCCCGCGATCTGCGTCGGCAGATTGACTGCTGGCGCATTGAGCGCATTCGTAGCTGATACCACGAAACCTGCCGTGTTGAAGGTGGTGGTGCAACCACCCGCCCCGCCCGCACAAGTCGACGTATTCGGAGCGGTATCCGTCACTGAAACAAAACTGACCGTCGCTGTCGCCCCGTCCGTAGCCAAGGGATAGGTCAGATTGCTCGTACCCTCACCACTCACCAGATTGAACGTCACTGGTGAAAGTGCGCCATTGCTCGTTGCGATGGTCACCGATCCAGTGACCGATGTGGCGATCGCCGTACATGGGTTGCTGCCATCCTGACAGGCCTTGACCGTCACCGTGGTCGGCAGACAAGTGATGCTGTTGCTCGGTACTTGTATCTCATAGTGATCGATAGACGGACTCACTTCGAACGTCGTGGCACGCGAGTGGGTCACCGTACCTTCCGTACCTTCGTTCGCCGTGACCGATGCCGTCCAAGTCCCACTTGCCGCTCCAGATGGAACAGTGAAAGGATATTCGTACACTTTCGTCGCACCGCACACGGTCGCCGTAGAAGTCTTCACCGCCAATCCACTGGCTGTAGGGCCGGTATAGGGGCTCATCAACGTGACCGCCGTGTTCGAAGCACGCGTGGCGATGACATAACATTGATTAGCGATGGAGATCGCCTTACCGACCATCGCAGCCGTGAATGCCGTACCTGTGCCTGTGATCGCCGTACCATTCAACGTCGCCGCCACCGACCCTGCCATCGCAGTTCCGCCTCCCGCCAAAGAATCCACCGGAGTCATCGCGGCCGCGCTCACTAGGGCAGTTCCCGCTGGCGCGGTGATGGTGACGTTAGCCGAGGTGATATCAAAGTTCCCAAATGGGTCACTCACCGTCGCCCGTAGATACACTGTATTGCCTGATGGATAGGGTGTGGCACGGGTCGTGATGGCCGGATAGATTGCATCGTATGCCACCAAAGTATCCACGTTGATCACGTGTTGCGAGGGCAGTGAGACATTAGACGCTGCCAATGCAGCGGACACCGGCGTCACGATGACAGGTCGTCCGGTGCGAACACCACCGCTGTTGGTGACTCTCAGAACCCAAGAGTTACCAGTAGCGCAGGTCGTGGCTGCGGCCAAGGGCAGATTGAATGTGTACGGAGCAGAAGCCGCGCCGTTGGTCAGCGGGATCGCCAATGTCTGCGAGATTGGAGCTGGCGCTACAGGCACTGCCGCAGAACAGTACAACTCGACTAGCACATTGTAGGTGCGCGTGTTGGTCGTGGAGAGGTTCAATGTGACCGGCACGGTGGCCGCGATCGTAGGGCTGAGCGTCACTGGAGACTGCAATACAGGTGTCAGCGCCCAAGTGAACACGGAGCCACGATTGATCGTCACCGCCGTATTGGACGGAGCCACATTCGGCGTGACGATACGGGACAAGGAATAAGGCGCGGCGGCGGCGCCATAGACATAAAGTTTCTTCATCCCTGCAGAAGGTGGCGTGCCTACTGTGATCGGCGTCGCAGTCGCAGTCGCCCCCGAACCCGCTGGCGAAGAGATGGTCGCCGTGTTGGTGATCGTCGTACCCACCGCAGTTCCCGCAGCGATCACCACGCTGAACTTGACCGTCGCTGAACCATTGGCGGGCACATTGATACCGCTGATGTTCAGATTGCTCGCATCTGAAGAATCCGACGCGCCCGGCGGGATGCTCAATACCGTCAACGTTGTGGTGTTGGCTGGGATCGGATCGGTCACCGTCACCCCTGTCGCTGCCATACCCGCCGTCTCGTTGAGCGTGATGGTGTAAGTGATGACATCGCCTGGCTCATGGGTGCCACCGTTGGCGTCCACCCATGTTTTGGTCGAAGTAGAAAGATCCGGAATGACGATTGCGTCTTCGTCCGTCACGGTCAGAGGGGTGAGCGGCGTATTGTCAGCCACGCCTGCAGGCATCACAGCAGTCACCGTCGCAGGCAACGTCGTACCTGGGAGCCCATCCACTGTCGCAGTCACCGTGAACGTCGCTGACTGACCACTAGACAGTGGGGTGAGCGTCAGTCCCGAACCTTCCAAGCCAGAGATGGTTGGTAACATAGGACAGCTGAAGTTAGCCGATAGGCATGTCACATTGGTCTTCGACAATCCGGCCACAGCGGGGAACTGGAGTTTCACCCCACTCGCAGAATCAGCTCCATTGTTGGTGACCACGATGGTGTAGGTATTGGTGTCTCCAGTCGAGACGACCGATTTCCCATCCGTGATGGAGACCACGATGTCAGCCAAGTTCGCCGCTGCGGTAACCATATCCGAGGCATCACCTAGCGGACTACGGTAATTCGCCGATTTCGCATTGGGTGCGGTTCCATAGGTGATTTCCGCCTTGACGTTGTTGAAGTAGTCATCGGCAGGGATGGCGCTCCCGACCGTCGCATCGAAGGTGAAACTGATGCTGGCACCGGGCGCCAAAGCCAAAGCCCCGAAGTCCCAGGTGACTTGCTGTTGGTTGGTGTTCGCATTGAACGGTGCGTTGTTGGCACTTGGCGTTATCTGTGTGACGGCTGCGGGTAGTGCTGGGCATGGCGCGGCTGGGGTGCAACTGATCGCACCGTTGGCCAACCACTGGAATCGCATCGTCGGATCATCTGTGGTTCCCGCGAAAGGCAGGAAGTCGTAGACCTTGAGCGAGGTCGTCGCCACGTTACCGGTATTCTTCAATGTGATGGTGTAGGTAGCTGTATTACCTGCTTTCACTGCAGGCGTAGAGGTCGACTTGGTGATCGAGATCACGGCACCGTCCTGTACGTAAGCATTGACCGATGCAGTCTCACTCGCCGTCGGCACTACCCCAGGAGCGGTAGAACGTGTGATGTTGCTAGTGTTGGTCAGCGTCGCCCCCACCGCCACATTGGTGACCGCATCAAAATACATGTCACCGCTGGCGCCAGCAGCCAAACTAGGGATCACCGGATAGTTGAAGCTGACCCCAGTGGCAGCAAAACCGCAAGCAGCGACGGCAGGGTTGGTCACCGCGCCCGCAGGCGGGCCGCTAGGCGCGGCCGTATTGGTGGAAGCACCTGCCGGACTGCGCGCTGTGGTGACTGGCGTGGTGATGGTCGCCGTCAACACTGGCGCAGCTTGGGTGGAGGTGAGCTGGTTACACAGATAGACATTGGTCTGCGCAGTCGCAGCGGTGTTCTGGTAATGCATCTTGTAACGCACGGTGGCGTTCAAGGGGATGATGCCGCTACCTGAGTAAGCCTCGCACAGGGTACCCGCCGTGTTGTACACGCAGTCGATACTGGTGGAGACAGAAAGTCCGGTCGGGATGGTGACCGAGGCCGTATTCAGATCAGAGGCATAGAGGACCGTTGCGCCCGAGCTATACTTTGCGATGGCGTCACTTTGATACACCGTACTACCTGCCGCGATCCCCGTACCGGCGGCAGCGGTGTAGGTGATCTTGAAACTCGACCCCGGCGCCAAGGTTTGCGCACCGAAGTTGAATGCGACCTCTTGCTGGTTCGGGAAGGTGGTGTAACCCGCCATCGTTGGCGGAACCACCGCAGTCACTGTCGGCGCTGTCGCTGGGCATGGGGTGACCAGACAGGTCACCACTGCAGATGCGGCGGTGTAATTGAAGCGTGTCAACGCGTTCGCTGTCGCCCCTGCATAAGGAAGCTCGTCGTACACCACGATGTTGCTCGCATTCGTGTTGCCGGTGTTGGTCACCGTGACGGTATAGGTCGCATTGCCACCTGCCGCGATGGTAGGGGTTGTTGTTGCGTGGGAGATGGTCAGGTTGGCGGAATCCAAAACGGAGGTCGTCTTACTGACCGACACTCCCCCCAGAGACTCCACACTCGCCAACACGGCAGCATTGGTGATGTAGGAACCACTTGGGATCAGTGCTGCACTTCCAAGTTGCACCTCAAATGTCATCGAACCCGTCGTCGGTGACGCGGGTGTACCTGCTGCAATGTCGGGCAAGTCAAAATTAAGCGTCTGTCCTGCTTGCCCAGCCAGCGTACCCCCTACGACCGATGCCGCTACATAGGTCGTGTTAGCTGGCATGGTGTTATCCAAGGTCACCCCAGTCTGTGCGCCCCCCGTATTGGAATAATCTAAGCGGTAACGTACCTTGCTCGCTGTCGGGATGGTTCCCCCGGTATAGGCGACACATGTGGCGCCTGAATACACGCAATCGATACTCATCGTCATGCTCAGATCACTCGTGACCGTGACGGGTGCGACCCCGATCACGTTCGATGAACTCAATGCAGGCGCCGTAGCGAAACCGCCGCCATACTGAACGATGGCGTCATTGGTATAAGGCGTGGCGGATGCTGCGATATTGTTTCCCACTACCGCCTTGAAGGTGATGTCCAAATTGCTGCCTGAGGCAAAAGCAGGCGCCGCAGGCATAGTGAACGTCACCACCTCCCTATTCTCGCCAACGTAGGGCGTCACGTTGGCGACCGTTCCACTCGTCACGGTCAGTGCGACAGGTTGAGCCACGCCCGCAGCCGAAGTGAACACACCACACGCCTGACCCGCCGCCAAAGTGATGGTCGTTGCCCCCCCCACGCATGGCGTTCCCGCAGCCTGCACCACATACTGGAAACGATCGGCGATCTGCATCCCTCCCGTCGAACCCGTGCTAGGCAGAAAATCTTGCACGGTGATGCCAGTCGCTGTCCCACCACCATTATTGGCTATCGATATCGTGTAGGTGGCGGTGGAACCCGGTGCCCGAGTAGGCGTGGTCGTGGTCTTATTCACTGCCAAGTTAGCCACATTGGTCGCCGTCACACTGGCGACCGACTGCACCCCCGCAGGCACACTCACCGAGGTCAGTTTTGCGGTGTTCTTGATAGCGCTATTGTTGGCGGGGGCCGTCGCGAAATTCACATCGAGTTCTACCGTGCCTCCACCGCCAGAGCCTAAAGAAGAAATGGGAGAGAAGCTGAACGTAGATCCTGCCGCCGGTGCCGCCGGCGTGATAGGAAGGATATTGGGACCTGCCACCACATTCACCGAATTGGCCACGTAAGCACCGCCAGCAGGCAGGATATCTGACAAGGTCACACCTGTATGCGTACCGCCACTACTGTTCAGATACGTGATGCGATAGCGCAATTTGACGTTGGCGATCGAAGGGATCGCGCCACCCGAGAATGGCTGGATGACACAATTGACCCCAGTACACATACCTACTACCGTTTTGAGCACGGTCAGAGTGGTATCCGCATTCGCCACCGCAGGGCAGTGATAACGCCAAGGCACGTGACGACCGGAGACACTACCCGGATCCAGACTGGCATCACCACCGAACACTTCAGAGTTGTTAATGATGCCGCTAACACCGACAGCTTGCGTCACCTTCAATGTGATACGTACGGTGAACAATTCACCGACCGTGACACGCCCTGCAGCAAAACGTACTGCATTAGTATTGGCAGGCAAGGGGAAAGAAACGCCAGCACTCGTCGGTTGCCCCCCCACACAGGCGTTCGCATTCGATGCCAAGGGAGTGCCTACCAACGTTCCCATCATCGAGCCCGGATAGCTGATGCGCCTCCACGGCCCTTGCCCACCGGTATAGTCCGTCTTGATGAGTGAATCAGGGCCGGTGACTGCAGAGCCCACGACAGAAGCCGTGGGCGCTCCGATCAATAACGTCCCCATCGTCAGTGTGGCACAACCTACGTTGGGCGCCGTACCTGCACGACCCATCACAGATGATTCATAGGCGAGCATCATCCCGTTGTCCCATGAATTATGCGTGGTACTGGGCAATGAAGCGGCTACGCAACCGGTAGCCGCGCCCAGCGGATAACCGTTCGCAGTTGAAAGGTTGGCGCTGCTAGGATTAGTGTATTTAGCAGTACGCGGATCGGTCGAGTAGAAAATCCCCGTCTCGGTATAGATCGGAACATACATCCGCAACATCGCCGCTGGAGTAGGCGGCGCGATCTGAGTGAAAGAGCCGTCCGCATTCAGTTGCACGAACTGGGCATTCACCACTTGCGTGCCTGCGGGTAGGTAGTCGGTCACATAACCACCCGCACCCACCATGCCGCCATTGTTGGTCGGGGTGAATTGGATAAAGTACGAGACCTCGTCGCCGACTTGGATCCCGGGATTACCGGATTGCAATCGGCTCGATATCAATGCGACGGTTGCTGGATCGAGATATTTGGTAGTCTGGACCTCGCCCACGTAGGTGGCATTCGCTGCCTGTGGGAATACCACCAACATCGTCAACAACAATAGGATGGATTTGATCAGTTTATTCATTTGATTCTCCAACTTCGCATACTGGAATAGATATCGCCGCGACTCTCGCACGGTGTTCATTCATCATTTCAATTACACACTCAATGGTGTGCGAGCACATCTTCACTTACCCATCTTCGTCGAGATCACGCGTTCGATGTATCCTGCATCACCTGGGTTCCCACCAGCCTTAGCTGTGGAGGCCACTTCATACACGCTCGTGATGGTGTCCCCTGCGACTGCTGTCGCAGTACAGGAGACCGTCACCGTAAAGGGTTGCAAAGTACCACCCAATACGGGCAGCACAGTACTGGCGGGACACCCCGCCCCGGTCACGACTTGGAATGCAGCCCATTCCACCCCTGCTCGTGCTGCTTGGTAGGCGCGCGACCCCATCACATCCATCGCAGAACTTTGATGTTGGCTGGTCGAGAACGTCACCATCGCCACTCCCAAGAAAGCCAACACCACCAACAAGAAGATGGCCGTAATGATGCTGAAACCGCGTTGAAGTCTTCTCATGGCGCGTTACTCACATGGATCTCGTTATACAGGGTGACGCTCTCCCCACCACTGGTGAGGGTCAACCGCACGCCCACCAGACCGAAACGTTGATTGGGGACTGCATATTCGATGTTGCATGCGCTAACCTTATCCGCAAGGCGGGCACTCGACCCGCCGACGACATTCGCAGCTTGCGCTGGGTTGAAACCATAGCCCCAATGCCGAACCAATCGCGCCTGTCCATCGCCGTTCGCGTCCAAGGCTCCCAAAGTGCCTTCGCAAGCATAGGTCACCGCCTGTTGAGTGCCGTCCACCACGTCGAAGCGTTGCGACGATGGACTCGCGTCCCATAAGCGCGAGAATCCAGGAAATGCAACCGTCGAATCGATACTCACCACGCCGACCGGAACCCCGAAAGGCGCCACGACGGCACGCCGGATACCCGTTGCCGAGGTTGGGTCTTGGTAGGGCGGCGCCCCATCTGATTGCGTACTCCCGATGACGATCTGGTCGCCCGCCACAAAAGTGATCTGCGGCCCCAAATTATCGAAGCTGGTGTCTGACACATCAAAATCCAATATGTTCTCTGCACCTGAACCAGCAGCACGATAGCGACCGCCCGTCCTCGTCGGCAGGAATTCAACACACAAGGGCGTACACGCTGCGATACGAACACTGTTGGGTACTGCCGTACGCACGTCTCGCGCCATGCGCCTTACCGCCGTATCGGCGATGTCGGTAAGTTCCGCACGGCGCGCACTGTCCACATACCCCTGCACTGGCGCTTGGATGAAGATGGCTACGATACCGCCGATGATGCCCGTGATGACGATCACGATGATCATCTCGACCAAGGTGAAACCAGTCTGCATTTTGTTCGGTTCGCGCATCAGTAAGCCGTCCTGTATCCGTCAATGGCGATCTGCGTACCCT
The DNA here is from genome assembly GCA_041665725.1 of Sideroxydans sp. GTDB lineage: Bacteria > Pseudomonadota > Gammaproteobacteria > Burkholderiales > Gallionellaceae > Sideroxyarcus. Next base: position 138,374 of record JBAYIG010000001.1, read on the forward strand.
GCGGGTCGGTCACCGTCACCGTGATACGTACTGCGCTCGCCACCCCGTTGAGCACTTCGTTGACGATAGCCACATTCGCAGCATACCCAGCCAAGCCAGCTATAGGTGTCACCCCATCATTTAACGCATATATTCCAGGAGGGCTAGGCATATTGAATGCCTTGTAACAATCTATGATGTGATAGTCGGTAGCGCGGTTAGCGACCGATACCGCGCTCGCCACCGGACACACCGTGGTCACCCCATCATTGGCATCCGTGTAGTCTTGCAATTCGATCTCTTCCAACAAGGACTCTGCCACCGCGATTGCCTGCTTGTGGATCAAAGGGTCCGCACTGTGTGCGGTAGTTTGATTCATCACCAGCAAGATGCCAGTGAGCGCCACGCTGATGATGACGATGAAGATGATCAACTCGATGAGACTGATGCCGCGCTGCATCCGAAGATTTCGATCAATGCACATAACCTGTTTCCGCTTCCACCGTGATATTCACAGTTCCGATGGTGAGTGTTACCGGTGCCGCTGGTGCAGTCAGCTGCCCCAAGGCGTTGAACGTATAGGTGCCAGCGCCAGTCAGTTCAGATTTCACGGTACAAGTGAGATTCCCACCAGCCAGCGTGGTGGTGCAATCCGAACTGGCGCCTTGTGCCAGCGTGACACTCACCGGAGTGTGTTGCGCGATCGCCGTTTTTTGCGCGAAGCGCAATATGGATTTCACCTGATCCGCGCTACCGCGATTCTCAAAATCACTCACCGTGAAGAATCGGGGCAACACCGACACCGCCAAGATACCAACGATCACCATCACGGTGATCAACTCCACCAGCGTAAAACCAAATTGACTTCGCTGCCGAGTCGTAACACAGCGAACATCCCCGCAAATAGCCAACGCCCGCTTGACTCCGCAGGCGATTGTGACGATCTGTTGGTCGCGGTGAGTCATCTTTTCTCTAGGTATTTTCATTAAAAGTTTGTGCGGGATACTTTGCAACAAGGCAGCAAAAAGCTTTAAAACAAAGGAGGCCGAAGCCTCCTTTGTTCAATACTGCCATTTGTTCAACCTCGGTGAGTTGAGGGTATGGGGCTGGCTGTTTAAAATTCGAACCCAGCCCCTTTATTTTCTTCTTATTGACTCTTAAGGAAGGACGGCAACAGCAGTAACTGCCGTATCAGCTGTATCTGTAACCGTGCAATTTTGCCCCGACAAAGCGGCTGAATATCCGGACGGCAAGCCGCTCTCCAAATAAGTACCAGAACACGCATTGGCGGTCGAATATGGATAAGCAACAGAGCTGATTGCATTCGCCGATTTCTGAATCACTGCGGATGATGCAATACCGCCAGCAACTCCCTTAACTGCCGCCAATCTTGCATCGGCACTCAAATCTACAAACTTAGGCAACGCAGTCGCCGCCAAGATACCCAGAATCACGATAACGACGATCAGTTCGATCAGTGTAAAACCTTGTTGTTTCTTCATTTCACTCTCCTAGAGATTATGGAGCCGCAGCTCCGTTGGTATTGCGCATTGCGTCCCGAGCACTTGCCGCAGCGAATGCCCTACAGACGGGGCGCAATGTAACTGAAAGCAGTTAGAAGTTGCAAGCATAAATCCTCACAACCCCGTGAGTGGTAAGGAAAAAACGATGAACGGTATGCGACTTTGGCCCTAATGAGTCAGCCACAACAACCAGATGAGAAGGGTATAGAGCCCGCCCACCAAGAGAAAGATGCCGACCTGACGACTATGCCGCTCTACGTATCGCTCCACATCATCACGCGGGATCTCCAAGGGTTTGAGCGCCTTGCGCAAAGACAGCCATTGATTCATGTCATCCTCAAAACCGCGCAGCAAACTTGGGCGCAACGTCATGCTCAATGCGACGAACACCGCGCAAAGTGCGCCCAGCAATGAACTCAGCACCAAGGCATCCAACAAGCCTGCGATCAGTGGCAACGGATAGTTGAAATGTTTCGCCAGCCCTATGATGGCCGCAGACCGGTCTATCTTGAATGTGAAGAAATACAGCACGTAGATTGCACCGAGAAGAATGAGCCCGCCCGTAAGTTTCCGGTGCCTGTAAATCCAAGGATCCAAGCTAAAACTACTTTCAAGCGACTTGTCCATCTTGCGCGTAGAGACCCAGCGGTTAAGGATGGAACTCAATGCGGTGAAATAGCTTGGATAGAACAACAGCAACACGCCGATGAGGACACCAGCCATACTCCCAATGACCAAGAAGGTCACTGCGGATTGGAACAACCAACTCTGGACGGCGGGTTGCATATTCACTCCACCCAGCGATAAGGCTCTATCGGTTCGAACAAGGCGGACACCAATTCTTTACCCGACTCCGGACGACCCAGCATCTGCTCGTAGTCAGTATGGACGTGGAAACGTATCCAATTCTTGCCGTCTTTGCCCGGCTTGAGATACTCCGAGTGATCGACGACGTAGATCAGTTCGCGCGACTTGAGGTCGAACATCCAACTTCCCGGTGCGACAGACTGCGGACTGGGGTCATAGTATTCACCCTTGTAATTCGGGGGCAGCTTTTGCAGCCATTTGACGGGATTGTCGGTCGCTAAGATGCTCAACTCTTGTTCATTCGCAGCACCACGCGTCATCAGCGCACCATAACGCAACACCAACGCGCTCTGTAACGCCCCCTCGACTTGTTGCATCGCGGCTTTTTCAGCTTGCGCCTGATACAACGGGACCCGCGACAAGAATATGCCCGCCAATACCACGATAATAATGATAACGACGATGAGCTCGATGAGAGTGAAGCCTTTAGATGTTTTTTGATTGAGTATTAGGGATTGAGCAAGACCAAGCGCTCGACGTGCTTCACATCGCCGCTCTTCAATTATCAGTCTTTGCAACTCGAACCTATTCATCATCTGTGCAAAGCCGCCTTACCCAAGTCCCACATCGGCAAGAAGATGCCCAAGGCGAGTACCAATACCATCGCCCCTAGACCCACGATCATGATGGGTTCTATCTGAGCACTGAGTGTCTTCACTTCATATTCCACATCGCGTTCGTACATGCCCGCCACTTCGAACATCAGACCATCCATATCGCCCGTCTCTTCACCTACGGCGATCATCTGCATGACGGTCGGATTAAATACCCCCGTGGCATTTGCCGTGCGCAAGATGCTCTCGCCGCGCTCCACGCCATCGCGCATCTGCTCCACCTTGCTACGCATGAATTCGTTATCCACCACCATCCCTACCGTGTTGAGTGCCTGCACGATGGGGATGCCGCTCTTGAACGAAAGTGCCAAACTACGCGCAAAACGAGCCAGTGTGGCTTTTTTGATGATGGGCCCCGCGATGGGTAGTTCAAATTTGTAGCGATCCCATTTGTAACGCCCATCCGCCGTGTTGATCCAAGAGCGGAAGGCCACCACCCCGCCGATACTGGCCGCTAATAGAAGCGGCCAACTCACCACCATAAAATGGGAGAAGCCAAGCAAGACCTTGGTCATCATCGGCAGTTCGGTATGGAATCCCTCGAACACTTTGGCAAAGGCGGGGATCACGAAGATATTCACGATGACTAATGCGATTGCCATCGCGATGACCACGAACATGGGATAGCGCACAGCGGAAGTGATGCGCTCGCGCATGTCTTTTTCAAACATCAGGTGGTCATACAAACGTAAAAAGGTCTGATCCAACATCCCCGTCATTTCTCCGACCTGCACCATGCTCACATAAAAATGGGAGAAGACCTTGGGGTGGCGACGCATGGCGGTGGAAAGCTCCCGACCACTATCCAAACTCTCGCGCAGGTCTTGGATCATTGCGGCGAACAAGTGGTTCTGGGTGGATTCTTGCAACCCTGCCAAGGCTCGCATGATGGGAACGCCCGCCTTGAGCAAGGTGTACATCTGACGTGAGAACAGCATCACCTCTAAAGGATCGACGCTCTTTTCTTGGGACAGCCGTTGCCACAAGCTCACGCCCTCCGTCTTGCTGGGCGCGCTCGCGCTACGTGAGATTTTGATCTCGGTCGGCGTGATGCCCGTGTTGAGCAATTGGTCGGCGATTACGCTGCTGTCCGCTCCTTCCAAGGAGCCCTGTACCAACTCACCGCGACCACTCCGCCCTTTATAACTAAAGACCGGCACGCTTAATCCTCGACCTGGTTACTGATGCGCATCACTTCAGCGATGCTGGTGCGTCCCAACTTCATCTCATGTAGCGCGGCATCGAGCAAGGTCTTGCCCTTTAGATAGTTACGGGCGGCTTGCATGAAGTGCGTGTTGTCTGCATGGGCAGCGGCATCCACCAGCGCCTGATTCATCTCCAGCATCTCATAAACCCCCATCCGGCCGTGGTATCCGGTGCCGTTGCAGTGAGAGCAACCTCGACCATGCATGAGATCTCCCCATTCGCCCCGTGCCACCCCTTCCGCTTCCAACCACTCGACTTCCTGCGGCGTCGGTTGATGCGCTTCGCTACAACTCTCGCAGATACGACGCAACAAACGCTGCGCCAATACGGCTTGCACTGAAGAGGCGACCATATATTTCGGCACATCCATGTCCACCAAACGGAACAAGGTACCGGCAGAGTCTCGGGTATGCAAAGTGGAGAACACCAAGTGACCCGTCATCGCGGCACGCATACCGATCTGTGCGGTCTCTGCATCGCGCATCTCACCGATAAGGATGATATCGGGGTCTTGACGCAAGGCGGAACGTAACACCTTGGAGAAGGTGAGTTCGATCTTTTCGTTCACTTGAACTTGGTTGATGCCCGGCAAGCGATACTCCACTGGGTCTTCCACAGTGATGATCTTTTGGTCAATGGTGTTGATCTCAGCCAACCCCGCATACAGGGTGGTGGTCTTACCTGAACCGGTAGGCCCTGTGACCAGCACCATTCCGTTGCTAGCTCGGATGATCTCGCGGAAGCGTTTCAACATCTCGGGCGGCATGCCGAGCTTATCGAGCGTCAGGAAGCTACCGCTCTGATTGAGCAGACGCATGACGACCGATTCGCCGTACTGCGTCGGCATGGTGGAGATACGCACATCCACAGCCTGATCGCGCACACGGATGTTGAAACGACCGTCTTGCGGCAAACGCTTCTCGGAGATGTCGAGACCCGACATCAGCTTCAACCGCAAGGCGATGGAGGCAGCGATCTTGCTGTCCGCCTCGGTTTGCAGATGCAATGCACCGTCGATGCGGAAACGGATCTGCAATCGCATCTCCTGCGGTTCGATATGGACGTCGGAAGCGCCCACTTGGGTCGCGTCCTCGAACATCGTCTGCAACAGTTTGACCACCGGCGCTTCTTCGGTGCCGACGGTATCGCTCAAAGCGCCGAAGTCGATATAGCCTTCGCCCAGATCTTCCGATATCTCGCGCGCCAAGCCGCTGATCTCGTCAGTACGGCGATAGACGCGGTCTATGGTCTCCAACAACTGGCCTTCGGTGACCACGGCCACGTCGATGTCGCGCTTCAGGATGCGTGAGATCTCATCGAATGCGAACAGGTCCGTTGGGTCGGTCATGCCGATGAGGAGCGCCCCGTTGCGTTCCTCCAACGCGACCGCACGGAAGCGGCGCGCCTGATTCTCTGGCAAGCGACGTACGATCTCTAGGTTGGGGTTGTAGTACTTGAGGTTGATATAGGGGATGTTGAGTTGCTTGGCCAGCGCCTCGGATATCTGATCTTCCGTGATGAAACCATTGTCCACCAGCACACGACCTAGCTTGCGCCCTGAGCGTTTCTGCTGTTCCAACACGAATTGCAGTTGGTCTAGCGAAATGAGTTTTTGCTGCACCAGCAAGTCGCCCAAGCGAACTTTTTCCGGACGCGCCATAATTCCCCCTGAAGTTATTCCATCACATCCAACAATCGGAGCGGAAGTTAGCCGTTTTCCAATAGCCTGACAAGGTTTTTCCCATGTTTGAAGTCATTCTGTACCAACCCGAGATACCCCCCAATACGGGCAACGTCATTCGCTTGTGTGCGAACACGGGGGCGAACCTACATCTGATCCGCCCGCTCGGGTTCGATCTGGATGACAAACAACTGAAACGTGCGGGACTGGATTATCACGAATACGCTTCGATGCAGGTGCACGACAGCCTAGAGGAATGTCTGCTCACTGTGCCGCATTCACGCCTGTTCGCGTTCACCACCAAGGGGTCGCATCCCTTCCACGAGGTACGCTACCAAAAGGGAGATGCATTCTTGTTCGGGCCCGAGAGTCGCGGCTTGCCCGCAGAGGTTTTGGAATCATTGCCATCTGAACAGCGCTTGAGATTGCCGATGTTGCCCAACAATCGCAGCTTGAATCTTTCTAACACGGTGGCGGTGGCGGTGTACGAAGCTTGGAGGCAATGCGGCTTCGACATGCGCTGATCACTGCTGGGCGCGGTATTGCCCTGTGCTGGAGAACTCCTCGCCGGGTTGACGACTGAGAAGCGCCTCAACCGCTTTATCTGCAGCTAGATTCTCGTACAACACCCGATACACCGCTTGGCAGATGGGCATCTCGACGCCTTGCTGTTGGGCGATGCGCTGTACCTCACGCGCGGTGTAGACACCTTCCGCCACATGCCCCAGTTCACCCAAGATGGTGGAAAGTGAATGTCGCTGCGCGAGCAACATGCCGACCTGGCGATTACGCGAGAGGTCGCCTGTGCAGGTCAGGATGAGGTCGCCTACACCAGACAATCCGCCCAATGTCTCAGCACGCCCACCCATCTGCAAACCAAGGCGCGACATCTCAGCCAAACCACGTGTGAGCAACGCAGCGCGCGCATTCAATCCCATCTGCATACCGTCGCAGATACCTGCTGCGATCGCCAATACGTTCTTGATGGCGCCACCGATCTCGACACCAACCACATCGGTGCTGGAATAGATACGCAAACGTGAGTGGTGCAGCGCTTTGGCGGTACGTTGTGCGAACTCGCTATCGTTAGAGGCTAGCGTCAACGCAGTGGGCAAACCACGCGCGACTTCTTGCGCGAAGCTAGGCCCCGTCAGTGCGCCACGCGGGAAGACCGCAGGCAATGTCTCGTTGACGATCTGATGAGGCAACAAGGAGGTGATGGTCTCGATGCCTTTGCACAGCCAGATGACGCCAGGGCGGCGTTCGCCCGTCTCAAAATGACTGGCGATCTGTTGCATCACTGGACGCAGACCTGAGACAGGAACGGCGGCGATGATGAGTTCGACCTCGCGCAAAGCCTGAGTGAAGTCAGCGGTGATAGAGAGATTCTGAGGGAGCGGCAAGTCGGGCAGATAACGTTGGTTGCGATGAGTATCGCGCATCGCAGCCGCTTGCGCCTCATCACGTGCCCACAGAGTGACATCGTGCCGCGCAGCAAAGCTGATCGCCAATGCTGTGCCCCATGCTCCTGAACCTAGAACCGCGATACGCATCAGTGACCCCAGACGTCTTTGCTTTTCACATAGCCAGTCGTGCCATCGCGATGACGCACTTTGACCCAACCTGCCCCCGCATTACCCAACCATTCCAACCCGAGTTGACGCGGCGCGATGAACGCGACCGTAGCACCCTCGTCCCAGTTGGTACGGACGGTCGTTGTCTCTGCCGTCACCACCACATAACGCTTGCTACTGAGATTGCGCTTCTCGATCCAGAATATCTTGCCACCCGAATCGCGCACCTTGACCCAGTTCTCCAACACGACGACCTGCTCTAGTGGCAGGTAGCGAGTAGCAACGAACAGCTTGTTCGCCTTGAGTGAATTGGCGTCGTAAAGGATGGCGGGTTCTGCCACCGAAACGTACTCGATCGCTACAGCCGCGTGGCTGAAGAAAAGGAGCAGCAATGCGGTAGCAAATCTCATCAATGTTTGACCGTTGCGGCCGCTTCAGCTTGCGCCTGTTGCTGTTGCTTTTGCTGTTGGTAGATGACGTCGAAGTTGATCGGATTGAGTAGCACGGGCGCAAAACCGCCGCGCACCGCCACGTCAGACACCACTTCACGCAGATACGGATAGAGGATGTTCGGGCACATCACGGCCAGCACGTTCTCCATCTCTTCCGTCGGGATGTTGCGGATCTGGAAGATGCCTGCTTGCTTGGCTTCGATGAGGAACATGACCTTATCTTGCTCTGGCAATTTTGCAGTCACAGTGATGGTCACCACGACCTCGAAGATCCCCTCATCCACAGTTGCCGCTTGTGTCTGCAATTGCAGATCGATCTGCGGATTGACACGCTCCAAGAAGATGGCTGGCGCATTGGGGATCTCCAGCGACAGGTCTTTCACATAGAGTTTTTCGATATTGAAAACGGGGACGGCGGGTGCAGTTGCGGCTTCGGTCATTTCTATTCCTTGGTTAATTGTTAAGCAGAGGCATCAAGCCCCCTGCCCGGTCTAGTGCAAACAAATCATCGCATCCGCCCACATGTGTCTCGTCGATATAGATCTGTGGCACAGTGCGGCGGCCGGTCTTGGCTTCCATCAGCTCACGCTGTTCCGGCTGCAAGTCGATGCGAATCTTCTCGATCTCCTTCACACCTTTGCTCAACAACAGCCGCTCAGCGTTGATGCAGTAAGGACACACGGCAGTGCAATACATCACGACCTTGGCCATGACGCTTACCTTTCCAACGGCAGGTTGGCTTTCTGCCATGCCATCACACCCCCTGCCAGCAGGTGCGGTTTGAACCCTTGCTTGTTCAAAAAGACCGTCGCACCCGCCGCACGTGCGCCACTACGACATACGACGACGATGGGGCGCTCACGATACTTTTCCAACTCGCCGATACGATCCTTCAATTGCCCCGTCGGGATCAAACGACTGTTGATGATATGGCCGGCATCGTATTCGCCCTGTTCGCGCACATCCAATACGACCGCGTTCTGGCGGTTGATCAGATTCATCGCGTTCTGCGTGTCCACCTCGGCGATGCCGCGCAGACGATTGCCGTAGAACGACCAGAACAACATATAGCCGCTGATGAAGGTGATGGATACTGTTAATACGTTATTTTCTAGGAACTGCAGCACGCTGGTACTCCTCATATTTTTGGGTGGCAAATTCTAACAGAGGCACGAAGCGGGCTGAATCCAGCTTCACCAACTGATCGAACTCGGTCTTGACGGCAGACCATTCGAAAGGATAAGACCAGATCGCATCAGCGATCATCGCCTTGGCTTCCTCTGGGCGATCCGACCAAGCCAATAACAAGGCTTGATGGTACGCGACGGGCGAGTTGGGAATGTAGCGCAAGGCGCGTTCATTCAACTCAAGTTTCTCCTTCAGATGATCCGCGCTCGGATCCATCATGTTGGCGATGAACAGCTCGGCATAGGAACTCAATAAGGGATAACGGTAAGCGACTAGTAGTTCGTCACGTGCCGCTGGTACGAATCTAGGATCCTTGGTTGCCGCCATTCTGAGTTGCAGCGCCTCCTCAAGATGTTTATAACCTTGGAATGCCTGCACCAGTGATACTGCCCCCAACAAGAGGATGACACCGACCGATAGGCGCCCCACTTTTCGCAATTCCAAGCGATAGCTCATCTTGTCGACGAGACCCAATACGATCGCAGCGACGCCGATGAAATAGAGATACCAGAGCGGATATTCCAATTGGCTATGTATGGCAATGACGGCAACGATGCCAAACGCCCACCAATGCTCTAGGTCGAACTGCACCTGACGGATCACCGATTGCCAGACCCACACCCCAGCAGCGCCCAATAAAACCACCAAACCGACAACCCCTGCTTCGGCTGCGATTTGCAAGACGACGTTGTGCGCGTTGTTGTAAAGCCCTGTGATGGATGTATTTTGCAACTCCGATCCGAGCAGTAGATGTTCATAAGCGAACTGACCGAACCCCGCTCCCAACAGCGGGTACTGCGTGAAGATCAGCCAACCTTCGCGCCACATATGGAAACGGATACTACCGCCACCCACCTCGGCGAATAATCTCTCAGCTGAAGTGACTGTGCCTGTGTTCCCTGCCAAGAAGGGCAACTGAACCACAAAATGCATCAGCGCAAAGCCCAACCAAATGGCCAACGAAAACAACATCACTGGGCGCAACGCCACTTCTTTACGCTGCCACATCCATGCCAGTGCTAGCGCAAACGTCAGATAGAGCCAAGCGCTCCTCGACCCCGAAAGCACCAATACGAACAGGAGCGGGATGGCAAGCGCAATGGCTTGCCACCGACGCAAATAGGCCCGCACATGCAGGTAACCCAGAGAGAGTAAGCCTAGCGCGATGTAGCTGGCATAGTGGTTCGGTTGCGCGGTATTACCATAGACCGCATTGGATGATTTGACCGTAACGAATGAGTTGAAAAATGTATCCCACCGATAGTGTTGCAGCACGCCTGCTAGCGTATTCAATTCGGCACCGATCAGAACGAAAACAGCGAGCACGGTCACAACCAAAGATAAGCCCAACTCTTCACGCAACCTCTGCCCCAACATCATCAGTAGCGCTGCAAATAAGAAATAGAGGGAAAGCAATAGCAGATGGTCGAAGTGCGAGACACGCCCGATCAAGAATTGCACCAACATCACCATCATCAGCCCTATCGGCAACAGCACGATGCTCGGCACATGCGGAGCTTGCCAATAACGCGTGGTCAACAACAGCGGAAGCGCGCACACGCCCAGCAAGGCTGCACTCCACTCTTGATAGAAGGTAGTGATGGGGAATGCGTGGTTGTAATTCAGAAAAGGCAAAACCCACATCAGGCCGACGAAGGCCAAACTGATGTGGGCAAAATTAAACGAAGCAGGTATGAATTTTTTTAGCAACTGCCTTTGACCCCAAATTTAGCTAGGATGCCGTTCAACGGACAGATTTGTGTGAACCCACTTTGGAACAAGTTCAAACCAACGAATGCTGTAAAGAACAAGAAATAGCTACTGACGAATACGGGACTGGCTTCTACGCCCAATGCCAAAGACAACAGGATGAAAAAACCAGCGACGATGCGGACGATGCGTTCTGCGTTCATATTTGAAACTCCTTAAGGGTTGCGGATTCTACTCGAAAAAATAATAAGCCCTTACCCCCTCGATGGAAGGTAAGGGCTCCAGGCTTATTGGTACTTCTTGTACAGCGAGGCGTAATACAGCACTGGGATGACCACCAAAGTGAGCATAGTGGACACCAAGATACCGAAGATCAACGACAACGCCAGACCGTTGAAGATCGGGTCATCCAAGATGAACAATGCGCCCAACATCGCTGCCAATCCTGTCAAGACGATTGGCTTGGCACGCGCACTGGCAGCGGCGATCACCGCATGCTGCGGATCGACTCCGTCGCGCAACTGCAAGTTGATGAAGTCCACCAACAAGATGGAGTTACGCACGATGATGCCCGCCAAGGCGATCATGCCGATCATAGAGGTCGCGGTGAATTGCGAACCGAACAAAGCATGCCCCGGCATCACGCCGATGATGGTGAGTGGAATGGGCGCCATGATGATGAGCGGCACGGTATAGCTCTTGAACTGCGCCACCACCAACAGATAGATCAGGATCAATCCCACACCATAGGCGATGCCCATGTCGCGGAAGGTCTCGAAGGTGACTTGCCATTCGCCATCCCACTTCAAGGCATAGCTCTTGTAGGGGTCGGATGGTTGATGGAAGAACCACGATTGCAACTCGCCGCCCTGCGTCAGCGCCATGTCACCCGTCTTGCCGTTGATGTCGAACATGCCATACAGAGGGCTATCCAGATCACCCGCCATATCGCCGGTCACATACACCACAGGCAACAAATCCTTGTGATAGATGGGGTAGTCGCGATGCATCTGGATGACTTGCACCAGATCCGACAGCGGAATTAACGCGCCGTCTTTGGCACGCACCTTCAGCTTCAGCACATCGTCGATACGACTGCGTTTCTCTGCCGGCAAAGCCATGCGCAGGGGCGGCGCATATTTGGCATTCTCTTCATGCAATGAGGTCACATCCTGCCCCGCCAAAGCAACTTGGATGGTGTCCGCAATGTTCTGCGTGGAGACGCCCAAGATCGCGGCCTTGCTTTGCATCACACGCAACATCAGTTTAGGCGTGGTTTCAGTCACCGTATCGTCTATACCGACGATGTCTTCTGTCTGCACGAACTGCTCGCGCACCTTGCCTGCCACCTCGCGCGCACCCTGATAATCTGGGCCATAGATCTCAGCCACGATAGGCGACATCACAGGTGGGCCAGGGGGCACTTCGACCACTTTCACCTTGGCGTTCCACTTTTTGGCGATCGCCTCGATGGGCTCGCGCACTGCCGTGGCGATCTCATGGCTGCTACGGTCACGCTGATGCTTGTCCTGCAGATTGACTTGGAGGTCGCCCTGCTCCGGTGCGTTACGCAAATAATATTGGCGCACCAAGCCATTGAAGTTGATTGGCGATGCCGTGCCTGCATACGCTTGATAGTCAGTCACTTCTGGCACTGTAGAGAGATAACTGCCGATCTCACGCATCACGCCCGCAGTCTGCTCCAACGCCGTGCCACTAGGCATATCCACCACCACTTGGAACTCGGACTTGTTGTCGAAGGGCAACATCTTCAACACGACCAACTTCACCACGGCCAACGATACCGCGATCAACAGTGCGGCCAGGATACCCAGCCACAATTTGCGACGCATCGGGATGCCATGCACCCCGTTCAAGAACGGCGTGAGTAGGTTGCGGAAGAAGTGGGCGATCTTGGTATCACGCTCATCCTTCACCACCGCATGATGAGCATCGGACAATTTATGCGCCAACCAAGGTGTGACGATGAAAGCGATGGCGAGCGAGATCAACATACCCATGCTGGCATTGATCGGAATCGGGCTCATATAGGGGCCCATCAAGCCGGTCACGAAGGCCATCGGCAACAGCGCGGCGATAACAGCCAAGGTGGCGAGGATGGTCGGACTGCCCACCTCATCCACCGCTTCTGGAATGATCTCCGACAAGGGCTGGTGTTGTGAGAGCTCACGCCGACGGTGGATGTTCTCCACCACCACGATGGCATCGTCCACCAAGATACCGATAGAGAAGATGAGCGCGAACAGGGACACGCGATTCAATGTGAATCCATACGCCCACGAAGCGAACAACGTCAACGCCAAGGTCAGGATGATCGCGATGCCAACGATGGCCGCCTCACGCTTACCCAGCGCGAACCACACTAAAGCTACTACTGCGAAGGTCGCGAAGAACAGCTTCTTGATGAGCTTCATCGCCTTGTCGTTCGCGGTCTCGCCGTAGTTGCGCGTGATGGTGACCTTCACATCATCCGGGATGACACTCCCTTTCAACTCATCCACACGATGCAACAACTTCTCTGCGACATCGACGGCGTTCTCGCCCGGTTTCTTGGTGACACTCACCGTGACTGCCGTGAACTCGCCTTGCCCCTGAATACCTTTGTCACCTGCTGCAACGCCTGTTCCCATCCAGACGTAGTTCGAAGGCAATTCAGCCTCGTCACGCACCTGCGCGACATCATGCAAGAACACCGGCTTGCCATCGAACGTACCTATGACCAATTGACGCACTTCGCCCGCATCACTCAAGAAGTTGTTGGTCTGCACCAACACTTCGCGGTTGCTTTGCACCAAGGTGCCCGCACTTTGCGACACGTTAGCGGCCTGCAATGCGGCACGCACTTCTTGCAACGAGATCTGATAGGCGTTCAGTGCTTCGGGGTTCAACAAGATGCGTACCGCACGCTGACTTGCACCCAGTGTGGCCACCTCGCGCGTACCGTTCACACGCTTCAGTTCGGCCTCGATGGCGTGCGCCACCTGCGTCAATGCCAATCCGCCACCCGCAGATTCTTCGCGCCACAAGGTCAGCGCCAAGATGGGCACATCATCGATACCGTGCGCCTTGATGATCGGTTGCATCACCCCCAATGTCGGCGGCAACCAATCTGCATGCGAGTTGATCACGTCATATAACTTCACCAAAGAAGATACGTGCTCTTCTCCCACTTTGAATTGCACAGTGAGGACGGACATGCCGGGCTGCGACACGGAATAGACGTGATCCACGCCAGCGATCTGCGATAACACCTGCTCGGCAGGCGTCGATACCGTACGCGCCACGTCTTGTGCCGATGCACCCGGATAAGCGATGAGCACGTTCGCCATCGTCACGTTGATCTGCGGCTCTTCCTCACGCGGCGTCACCGCTACCGCGAAGATGCCCAACAACATGGCCACGATAGCCAGCAGTGGCGTCATCTGCGAGTGCAGGAAGGTGCGGGCGATGCGCCCAGAGATGCCCATCATTTCTTCACCGCCATGCCCGCTTTGATCGGATCAGTCGCCACACGCTCACCTTCCGTCAAACCGGCCAATACTTCGACCTCGCCTTTTTCAGTGACTTCACCCAAGCGCACTTGGCGCAGGCGTGGCTGTCCCTTGTCATCCATCACGTACACCGCCACCACTTCACTCCGGCGCAACACCGAAGAAGCCGGGATCAACAACTTCTTCTCTTTGCCCACCACGAAATGAGTACGTACGAACATGCCTGGATAGATGCCCTTCTCATTGGCAGGCAGATTCACCCGGACTTGCGTGCTATGGGTACGCGCATCCGCGGACGGCTGCACCATCACACTCGCAACCTTGAGCCAACGGCCCAATTCTGGCACTTCGACCTTCGCCGCAGGGCGCTGACCGATCTCAGCCAACTTGTACTGCGGCACGTTCGCGATGATGCGCAATTCGGATGGATCGAAACCCGTCATCAATGGCTTACCCACAGTGACCATCTCCCCCATCTCCACCATGCGTGCGGACACCACACCAGCATAGGGCGCGATGACAGAGGTATAGCTCTTCGCCAAGGCGGACTGTTGCGCACCTGCTGCACTGGCTTTGGCTTGCGCCGCTGCCATATCGAAATCCGCTTTAGCTTTATCCAGCGCTGCTTGGCTGATGAACTTCTGCGCGAACAATTGCTGTGAACGCTCGTAATTTAGTTTGGCATTGTTCAAGCCTGCTTGCGACTGCGCTAACTGAGCATCACTTCCCGCGACGGCCTGATTCGCCTCGCTCTCGTCGATACGCAAGATGACCTGCCCCTTGCTCACGCGATCACCCACATCGAACATCACCGCCTTCACACGGCCCGATATCTGTGCTGACACCGTCGCTTGACGCGTCGCCTCCACCACGCCGTCTACGCTATAGGTCTGCTCTACTTCGCGAAACTGCACCGCAACGGTCGCCGCAGGCTCAACCGCGTGAGCGGAAGCCGCCAATGAAAGCCCGATCAAAATGCCTAGATTTAGTCTCATATTTCACCAGCCGAAAAGTTAAGGACGCGCATATTAGCGATTTCTAATATTCAACGCAAGTGTAGGAAAAACACAAAGCGGGCGTCATCCGCCCAGAATGTTTAACTTGTTGAATCGTATTACAGTTTTAGCTCAGGCAGTGCAGAACACGTCGCGCATCATCCCCACCAATTTGACGGTGCGCGGGTCATTGATGCGGTAATAGACGCGGTTGGCGTCTTTAGTGGTGACCAGTACGCCTTTATCGCGCAGGATGGCGAGATGCTGGGAGATGTTGCTCTGAGTGGTGCCAACCTGATCCACGATGTCCTGCACACTCAGTTCGCCACCCGCCAACACACAGAGGATCTTGAGACGTAGCGGATGGGCGATGGCCTTCATTGATTCGGCCGCAACGACGATGTCTTCTTCTTTGTCGATCAGTTTCTTGCCCATACCATCCTCCCTTGGATAGTCAGCTCGCAAATGCCCGATGGCGAAATCGGCTAAAATCGCGGCCTAGTGAATTAGTGAATCCTTATTTTGATAGCTTAAGAAAGAAAAAGCCAGCATGACCAACCGTTCCACTCAGACAATCAAGCCCGTTCTTCTGCTCATCTTGGATGGCTTCGGCTATCGCGAAGATGCCGACTTCAATGCCGTCGCACATGCGCGCAAACCGAATTTCGACCGTCTGTGGAATACGTATCCACACACGCTCATCCATACTTCCGAGCTACACGTTGGCTTGCCTAAAGGTCAGATGGGTAACTCAGAGGTCGGTCACCTGAACATCGGTGCGGGTCGTGTCGTGTATCAAGACCTATCCAAGGTGGATTTCGGTATCGAGGACGGTACCTTCTACGATAACCCAGCGTTGGTGCAAGCCGTGGAGAGCGCAAAACAAGGTGGCAAGGCGCTGCATATCATGGGCCTACTCTCAGCGGGCGGCGTGCACAGCCATGAAGCGCATATCCATGCGATGGTCGAACTTGCCGTGCGCGCAGGATTGAAGAAGGTGTTCATCCACGCTTTCCTTGATGGTCGCGACACGCCACCACGCAGCGCTGCGCAGTCGTTGCAGTTGCTTGAAGACAAATGCGCTCAACTTGGTGCGGGCCGCATCGCCACTATCGTCGGGCGCTTCTTCGCAATGGACCGCGACAATCGTTGGGACCGCGTGCAGATCGCCTATGACATGCTGACCTCGGGCACAGCCCCATTCAGCGCCGCCTCGGCGCAAGCTGGACTGGAAGCCGCCTACGCGCGTGGCGAGAACGATGAGTTCGTGCAAGCCACCATCATCGGCGAGCCAGCTACGATGCAGGATGGCGATGCCGTGGTATTCATGAACTTCCGCGCTGACCGCGCACGCGAGATCAGCCGCGCATTGACCGATACCGATTTCAGCGGCTTCACTCGCACCCGCTTCCCCAAGCTGTCCAACTACACGACCTTGAGCAGCTACGGTGAAGACTTCCATTACCCTTGTGCTTACACCTCAGACACCATCCATAATGGTTTCGGTGAATACCTGTCGAATCTGGGCTTGAAACAACTGCGTATCGCCGAGACAGAGAAGTATGCGCACGTGACTTACTTCATGAACGGCGGCAAAGAACAACCCTACCCAGGCGAGGATCGCGTGCTCGTACCTTCTCCCAAGGTCGCGACCTACGATCTCAAGCCTGAGATGAGCGCGTTCGAGGTGACTGACAAACTGGAAGCCGCCATCCGTAGCAAGCAATACCAAGCGATTCTTTGCAACTACGCCAACGGCGACATGGTCGGTCACAGCGGCATCATGGAAGCGGCAGTCAAAGCGGTGGAAGCGTTGGACACCTGCATCGGACGCGTGGTGGATGCGATGTTGGAATGTGGCGGCGAAGTGCTCATCACAGCCGATCACGGCAACGCGGAACAGATGATCGACCGCAGCACCAACCAAGCACACACCGCTCATACGCTCAACCTCGTGCCCTTCCTCTACATCGGGCGCAAAGCCGAGATGGCAGAAGTCGGTACGGGCGCGTTGCAAGATGTCGCCCCCACCTTGCTGGCGATGATGGGCGTACCACGACCTGCCGAGATGACCGGCAAATCACTCATCAAACTACTGTGATCCGCATGATGCGTTTGCTGCTGTTGACGTTGTTGCTGACGTCGACGGTCGCCTTCGCATCCAAGCAAGACGATCTAGAAAAGCTGCGCCAGCGCATCTCTTCCTTGCAAAAGGATTTCGAGAAAGCCAACGAATCAAAAGCCGAAGTGGCCGACGATCTGCGCGAATCGGAACGCGCCATCAGCGACAGCAACCGCTCCTTGGAACAATTGTCACAGCAACAACACGCCGCCAAGAAAGACCTCGCTGGATTACAACAGCGTGCGACTGCACTGCGCGGCGACATGCGCGAGCAACAGGCGTTGCTGGGACGCTTGCTGTATCGCCAATACATCGAGGGCGGAGACCGCGACCACCTCAAGCTACTTCTAAACGATGTGGATGCGAACCAACTCTCCCGTGACTTGCAGTATTACCAATACATCGCACGCAGCCGCGCCGACACCATGAAGTCCATCCGCAGCAGTTTGGATAAGTTGCGCGAAGTGGCCGCCGAGGTGCGGACAAAAAGTGAAGAGATCGCCGCGCTGCAAGCTGAGGAATTGAATGGACTGCAAAAGCTGGAGCGCGATAAGCGTGCACGGCAACAGACATTGAACAAGATCGCCGCGCAGCTCAAACAACAACGCCGCGAGATCGGTCGCTTGCAGCGCAACGAAACTCAGCTTTCGCAGTTGGTTGAAAAACTGGCACATATGCTGCCCAACATCGAGGGTAAGCCGTTCAAATCACTCAAAGGAAAATTGGCGTTACCGGTGAACGGCAAGAAGGCGAACAAGTTCGGTGTGCGCCGCGCAGAGAACAATCTGCTGTGGACAGGTTGGTTCTTGCGTGCACCTGCCAACCAATCGGTGAGGGCTGTGGCTGGTGGACGAGTCGTCTATGCGGATTGGTTGCGCGGCTTCGGCAATCTGCTCATCATCGACCATGGACAAGGCTATATGAGTCTGTACGGAAACAACGAGACGCTCTACAAACAGGTGGGCGATAGCATCCGCGCGGGAGACATTGTGTCTACCGTGGGCAACAGCGGCGGCAATGAAGATTCGGGTTTATACTTCGAGCTGAGGTTTGAAGGTAAGCCTATTGATCCAAGCAAGTGGGTTAGACGTTAACTAAGGATAATTACATGAGTCGTCGCTTCAAAGAATATGGATTGGTCGGTATCGGTCTAGTCACAGGCGTGTTGATCAGCCTACATTTCTCGGCCGTAGCCGAGAAGGAAGTGCCACTACCACTGCCCGTTGAAGAGCTACGCGCTTTCGCTGATGTATTCGGTCGCATCAAGAGCGACTACGTCGAACCCGTGAGCGACAAAAAACTCATCACCGAGGCCATCAACGGCATGTTGAGCGGTCTCGATCCACACTCGGCTTATCTGGATGCGGAAGGCTTCAAAGAACTGCAGGTCGGCACACAAGGTGAGTTCGGCGGGCTGGGCATCGAAGTCGGCATGGAAGATGGCTTGGTCAAAGTCATCTCCCCTATCGAGGACACACCGGCATTCAACGCTGGCATCAAGAGCGGCGACCTCATCATCAAATTGGATGACACGCTGGTCAAAGGGCTCACGCTGAATGATGCAGTGAAGCGCATGCGTGGCAAACCCGGTAGCGACATCATGCTGACCATCGTGCGCAAGAGCGAGACTAAGCCATTGCAGATCAAAGTCACCCGCGCCGTCATCAAGGTGCAAAGCGTGAAATCCAAACTGGTGGATCCCGGCTACGGCTTCGTGCGCATCACCCAATTCCAAGAACACACCGGCGAGAATTTGGCGACCGCATTGCAGAATCTGCGCAAACAAAACAATGGCCCGTTGCAAGGACTGGTGCTCGACCTGCGTAACGACCCAGGTGGCTTACTGACAGGTGCGGTGGGCGTCTCCGCCGCCTTCTTGCCCAAGGATGCACTGGTGGTCTACACCGAAGGTCGCACCGAAGATGCCAAGATGCGCCTCATGGCCAATCCTGACTTCTACCTGCGCGGTAGCGGCAAAGATGATTATTTGAAAGACCTGCCAGGTGAGTACAAGAACCTACCGATGGTGGTGCTGGTGAACGGCGGATCCGCATCAGCATCAGAGATCGTTGCGGGCGCACTGCAAGACCACAAACGTGCTGTCATCATGGGAACGCAATCTTTCGGCAAGGGATCGGTGCAGACCATCCTGCCGCTAGGCAACAACACCGCGATCAAGCTGACCACGGCGCGTTACTACACGCCTAGCGGTCGCTCCATCCAAGCTAAAGGTATCGTTCCTGACATCGTGGTAGAAGATCCTGCCACCGCCGCGATGGACAACGCGTTCCGCTTGCGTGAAGCCGATCTGGAAAAACATCTGACTAACGGCCAGCCCGATGAGAAGAGTGAAGCGGCCAAACCTGCAAGCAAGGTCACGCCAAAAGACAAAGAATCCGATGGCAAAAAACCTGAGATCGCAGAATTCGGGGCGAAGAACGATTACCAGTTGAATCGCGCGCTCGACTTGCTAAAAGGCGCCAGCATCCTACGGGGGAAATAAGCGATGAATCCGTTCGAATTACAGAAACAACGTGTCTTGGTGTTCGCCGATGAGCCTGCGCATCAGATCGAACAAGCCTTCCTGCTGCTGAGCGGGTTGGATGATCTACAAGTCGAGAATGGCCCAATCTCAAATAGCTTGCTCATACGATACAGCGTCGAACATTATTCGCTCGAAGGTTTGGAAAAAGCGCTACTCAAGGAAGGCTTCACCTTCAATTACGGCTGGTTGAGTAAATTGAAGAATGGATTCATTCATTATTGCGAGGACGTGCAGTATCACAATCTGAAGTCGCCAGAGCCTCGCACCAAGAACAACACGCAAGAGGTATTCATCAAAGCCTACGACCATCATCCTCACGGCGATCACGACTACACCAAAGCGCCTGCATCGCACCAATCGAAATGACCCTCGGCGCGCTGCCGAGTTCGCTCTATGAATGACCAACAACTCCTTAGATACAGCCGGCACATCCTCTTGCCAGAGGTCGGCATCGAAGGACAGCAAAAGTTATCGGATGCACACGCACTCATCATCGGCGCAGGCGGTCTCGGCTCGCCGGTCGCCCTCTTCCTCGCAGCGAGTGGTGTCGGCACGATAACGCTGTGTGACAACGACACCGTCGACCTCACCAATCTGCAACGGCAGATCGCACATCGCACATCCAGTATCGGCAAAACCAAAGTCGCCTCGGCCAAAACGACCCTTACAGAGATCAACCCAGAAGTGAAGGTAGTTGCACTGACCGAGCGAGCAGATGAAGCGCGGTTAGCGGAATTGGCGGCTCGAGCTGATGTCGTGCTGGATTGCAGCGACAACTTTCCCACACGCTACGCCCTCAACCGTGTTTGCCATACCCTGAAGAAATCGCTCGTCTCTGGCGCAGCCACACGCTTCGATGGACAAGTAAGCGTGTTCGACTTTCGTCGTGATGACACGCCCTGCTACGAATGCTTGTATCCCGAACGGATGGAAAGTGAGGAGACGCGCTGCGCCGTCATGGGCGTCTTCGCACCGCTGGTCGGCATCGTGGGTAGCATGCAAGCCGCAGAAGCGCTCAAACTATTGATGGATATCGATACGACGCTATGCGGAAGATTGTTGACGGTGAACGCACTCACCATGGAAGTACGCACGATAAGGCTTTCAAAGGATGCTGACTGCATGGTCTGCCATCACAGCTGACCGCACAACCATTCACTAATCCGGCAGCGCGATCTTGTTGCCCGTGCTGAACTGGTAGTCTTTGAAGATGTGTTCCGCGCTCAACGACTGATACGTTCCATCCGCTGCCTTGCGAGTGGTGTCTTTCAAACGATAAGTCAGATGTCCGCATGTCCAGCATTTGAAGTTGCGCATGTGCGTGCATAGACAGGTCTTATCCATGACAACGACTTTCTTATCGTTCGGATGTGCCGCCACTTCGCGGTTGTAGGCTTCGATGTAGTCGCAACGCCCATTCGCATCCAACAGATAACCGTAAGACTCGCAGCCTGGACGGATGCCAGAGCCGATGGAGGGACTGTTCTTCAACATGCGCATCGGGTAACCCGTAGGCGAGGTGCCATTGACCTCGATGTCGTCTTCGCTTGCCTTGAAATATTCTTGCTGCACGTCCGCTGGCAAGCCGCACTCTTTGGCGACCGTGAAGCGAGTCGCCACTTGCACTGCACCTGCCCCCTCTTGCAGGAAGCCTGTCGCATCGCTCCCCGTGAAGATGCCGCCTGCGGGAATGACTGGGATGTCCAACTTCTCAGCGCGCAGAAAAGCGTGTACCTCATTGGTGATGGTGCGCAGATCATACTGCGCCCAATCCATACCGAAACCCAAGTGACCACCCGCCAGCGGCCCTTCGACTACGACGTAGTCTGGAAGACGATTGGTCTTCACGTTCTTACGCAGGAACAATTGCAAGGCGCGCACTGAAGACACGATGATGCCTAGCTTCACATCACGGAAACGCGGATGGTCTTCCATCAAGCCGAACGAACCCAGATGCAAACCTGCCGCCAAGGTGATGCCATCGATACCCGCACTCATCGCTTCATGCAGGCGCACACGCAAAGTGTCGCGCGGCGAGTTCATGGTGAGCTTCTCCATGACGTTGATGAACACCATACCGGAGCCGCGTTTGCGCTCCATGGTGTTGCTCACGTGCAGGCGAGTTGATTCGGCGATATGGCCAAGATCGAACTTGACCAAGGTCTTGTCGGAATTGTCGATGTTGGCTTTGTATTGCTGGAGTTTTTCTTTGACGAAGCCGGTGTCGTAACGACGGTCGGACACGGTGGGCAACATCGCATCGGAGATATGACCTACACCCCCTAGGCGAGCCGCTTCCAAAGCGAGGTCAGCTGTGGAGATGTCCACGCCCATACCGCCGATCATGATGGGAACCAACTCGTGTTTGCCCAACTTCAGGCGGTAATCATCTACTTTTTTTGTCATCGTCTCCCCAGCACTTTGGGGGTCTCCTCCGTCAACTTTATGTGCCGATCATGCGGTCAGCTTTGTGACGCTATATTACCTTGGAATAGCGCGCATGTTCGGTACGCGTACGCAGATATTTGTCGAACACCATGCAGATGTTGCGGATGAGCATGCGCCCCTTGGGGGTGACAGTGATCCACTGCGGCGATAACTTCAACAAGCCTTCTTTCTCGTACTCGGCCAGCTCTTTCATCTCGGTAGCGAAGTATTGATCGAAGTCGAGCAGATAGGCGATGCCCAGAGACTCTTTCGATATCTCGAAATGACACATCAAGGCTTGGATGATGGCGCGACGCACCAAGTCGTCCGCATTCAATTCCAAACCACGCATGATGGGCAGTTGATCGCGATCGAGCGCATCGTAATAGTCTTCCAGCTCACGGTAGTTCTGACTATAGGTAGGGCCGACTTTACCGATCGCACTCACGCCCAATGCGACCAGATCACAATCGGAATGCGTCGAGTAACCTTGGAAGTTGCGGTGCAAGCGCCCCTGACGTTGGGCGACCGCTAACTCGTCTTCAGGTTTGGCAAAGTGATCCATACCGATATAAACGTAGCCAGCACCCGTCAGCTTGTTCACTGCCATGTTCAAGATGTCCAGCTTGGTCTGCGCGGCAGGCAACTCATCTTCATTGATGCGGCGCTGTGGCTTGAAGATGGTCGGCATATGCGCGTAGTTGTAGATGGATAGCCGATCCGGGTCTGTCGCAATGACTCGATCCAAGGTACGTCCAAAACCTTCCAACGTCTGTCTGGGCAGACCGTAGATCAGATCGATGCTCACAGACTTGAAACCATTGGCGCGTGAGGCATTGATGACGCGCAAGGTCTCTTCTTCGCTTTGGATGCGGTTCACCGCTTTCTGTACGTCGTCGTCAAAATCTTGCACGCCGACGCTGATACGGTTGAAGCCTGCCTTGCCAAGTAGCGCGATGGTCTCGTCGCTGACTTTGCGCGGATCGATCTCGATGGAATATTCACCGTCTTCCACCAGCTTGAAGTTTTGGCGGATGGCCGCCATCACTTCGCGGATCTCGTCGTCACTCATGAAGGTCGGCGTACCGCCACCAAAGTGCAACTGCTCCACCACTTGATTGGGACCTAACAATTTCGCCTGCATCGCCATCTCTTTGATGAGGTAGCGCACGTATTCGGCCGACTTGCTGCGATCTTTGGTGATGACTTTGTTGCACGCGCAATAGAAGCACAGCGTATTGCAGAAGGGGATATGGATGTACAGAGACAATGGGCGGCTAACGCCACCGATCTCGCGCTTAGCGACCCATTGGCTATAGCTCTCGGCGTTGAAGGCTTCGATGAAACGGTCTGCGGTGGGGTATGAGGTGTATCGCGGCCCATTCTTATCCAGCCTGCGTATCAGCTCCAGATCCACCACCAATTGATTGACTGCGTCGTTCATCACTGCCTCCATAAATGAGGCGCGTACTATGCCATCACTCAGCCTAGAAGACTTGATATATGTCAAAATAGTCGGGTATATAAACCCTCCGCAATTTGCGGCTTTGAGTGACCCGATAGTGCCGCCGAACACCTCCACAGAACTGAAGATCGCCTGCTCCAATTGCAACCTGCGTGAGATCTGCCTGCCTGTCGAATTGACCGCAGGCGAGATGCACCGCTTGGAAGACCTGAGCAATAACAAACGTAGCTATACATCGGGAGGCTATCTCTATCGAACGGGGGATCGCTTCAAATCTCTGCATGCCATCCGTAGCGGTTCCTTCAAGACACGCGTCCTACATGAAGATGGACGCGAACAGGTGACTGGTTTTTTGATGGCCGGCGAAATCATCGGCTTGGATGCCATCAGCACGGACTTCCACACCTGCGAAGCAGTCGCCATGGAAGACAGCGAGGTGTGCGAACTGCCGTTCAATAAGTTGGAAGAGCTAAGCCGCGACATCCCCAGCTTGCAACGCCACCTGCACAAGATCATGAGCCGCGAGATCGTGCGCGACCAAGGCATCATGTTGTTGCTGGGCTCTATGCGCGCAGAAGAGCGATTGGCGGCATTCCTGCTCAACCTTTCTCAACGTAACGCCACGCATGGCATGTCGGCCACACAATTCAAGCTACGCATGTCGCGCTTGGAGATCGGTAGCTATCTAGGCTTGAAACTGGAGACGGTGAGTCGCACCTTCTCGCATTTTCAGGATGAGGGTTTGATCCAAGTCAAGGCGCGCGCCGTCGAACTGTTAGACCTGCCGCGTCTACGCATCCTAGTCGGAAAATCCTGAGTCAAATTGCCGCATTCCTTTATTGGCCTGAAATAGGTATCCTGCGCACCGCAACCAAAACACGATAGGGAGATGACATGACGCAACCGTACCAAGCCACACTAGAAGAGATGACGCGCGCCAAATGGCCGCATGAGATTTTCCTCATCAATCTAGTGTTCAACCACATCCTCGTATTCGCCTCCACTTTCGGTGTCTTCAGTACCTTCCCCTTGATGGTGCTGATCGTGCCGCTGACATCGTTCATCATCACTGCCTACATCGCGATCAAAGCAAAGCAGGTCGCTACTGGGAGTGATACCGCATTTGTGAAGGCGCATTGGGTCGTGGCAAACAAACGCAACACGCATTTCATGTGGCTTTTGACCATTACCTGCATCATCATCGGCGGTGGGTTCTGGCTGTCTAAGATAATGGGCTGGTCCAAGATCGCCACCATCGCACTGTTGGGCGGAGTTGGTTTGTTGCCATTCATGGTGTCGTTGTTAGTCTTGATCGTGCTGGGTAATGATTCTATGTATCAAGCTCGTCACCATAAATTCCCGCGCGGTACGACTCAACCAGTCGACGCCGCTTAACCATTCGCTCAAAAAATGAAAACTGAAAACAAGATCTACTGGGGCGTCGGCATCTTCTCCGTCGTCATCATCTTTGGCGCGTTCTTGATCCCCGGTGACCGCCCAGAAAAAGAAGACCTGCCATGGCATATCGAACACCCGACTGTAGATACAGTGCGCGTATTCGGGCTGACCTTGGGAACATCGACGCCTGCCGAGGCTGAGGCACGCTTCAAAGAGAAAGCTGAGCCCAGCTTGTTCAAGTCACCTGATGGCGTAATGAGCACAGAGGTGTTCTTTGAGCAGATCAATCTGGCTGGTTTGCGTTCACGCGTCGTTTTGACTGTGGATATCGCTGATGCCGAGATGAAAGAGATGTATGCGCGCGGTTTGCGCATGGCGGGAACGGGGAGTGGCAAGAAGATCACCTTGACGCCCGAGGATGTGGCTCGTTTGCGTAGCCTTCCTATCAGCAGCATGACCTACATGCCGGGTGTGCGCGTGGAAGAGCCGTTGTTCCTGAAGCGTTTTGGTAAGCCGGCACAAGTCGTCAAAGAAACCAAGACGGGTGCCATCCACTGGCTCTACCCTCAGAATGGACTTGATCTGACTTTGGGTGGTGGCGAGAAACCGGTATTGCAATACGTATCACCTAACAAATTCGACGCACTTGTGAAGCCGTTGTTAGCCAACGGCGAAGTGATCACTCAGTAGTCTTCTGATCCGCGTCTGGCCGCTTCTTGGTCGGATGCGGCATCATGTCTTCATCGTCATCCATCAAGATACGATTGCCACTACCTTCCATATCCTCATACTGACCTTTCTTCACCGAAAAGATCAGTACGACCACGAGGATGACGCCAAAGAACATCATGCCGGGTATCAAGCTGTAGATCACTTCCATGTTTCTATCTCACTTTTGAAGAAGGTTTGACTTCGTCTTTGAACAGGGTGCGGATACGCGCCGCATTGCCGATGACGATGAGCGAACTGATCGGCATGGTGATCGCTGCCGTCAATGGCGTCACTTTAGCCATCATCGCCAATGGCACCATGATGATGTTATACACGAACGACAGCCCGATGTTTTGTTTGATGGTGCGCAGAGTACGTCGCGACAACTGGGTCGCCTGCAATACCTTGTTCAACTCGTTATGCATCAGCACGATGTCGGCACTTTCCACCGACACATCCGTGCCCGACCCCAACGCTATACCCACATCGGCACGGATCAAGGCGGGCGCATCGTTCACGCCGTCACCCACCATCGCCACAATCGCTCCTTCCTGTTGTAGCTGGTGAATGACGCGATCTTTATCTTGTGGCAAAACTTCCGCGATGACTTCCATGCCGCCCAATTGCTTGGCGATGGCCTCGGCGACAGGGCGACGGTCCCCGCTCAAAAGCGTCATTTTGATACCGCTAGCACGCAACTCATCCACCAGTTGCTGCACATCGCCGCGCAAACGATCTGCCAGCGCGATGATAGCCACATGCCTATCGCCTTGTGCCATGTAGACACAACTCATCGCCTCTGCTTCTAGATCATGAGCCTGCGCCTGCAATCCAGAATCCAATGCGACCCCATTCTGACTAAGCCAGTTGGCGCTCCCTAATAAGATTCGCTGCCCGGCCACCGTTGCCACCACCCCCAACCCTGCCGTGGCATGAAAGTCCACCACCCCGATGTCGCGGTAGGCATAGCGTTGCTCTTCCGCATAGCGCGTGATGGCATGCGCCACACTATGCTCGCTGTAGCGCTCCGCCGCTGCCGCATTGCGAATCGCTTCTTCAGTATTCACGCCATCGGCAAACCTCACTTGCGCGACACTCATCACGCCTTCCGTGAGCGTGCCCGTCTTGTCGAACACGAAATGGGTCACTTTAGACAAGGTCTCCAACACTAGGCCGTTCTTCACCAAGATGCCGTATTTAGCGCCTAGCCCTGAAGCCACTGCTATCGACATCGGCGTCGCCATGCCCAGCGCACAAGGGCAGGTGATGATGAGGACCGAGGTGGCCGCCATCAGCGCGATCTCGAAATCTTGGCTGTTCCAAATAAAGAAGGTCGCCGTCGCGCACACCATCGTCACGAGTACGAACCACGGCACGATGGTGTCAGCCAAACGCTGGATGGGCGCCTTAGAAGACTGCGCCTCTTCCACCAGCTTGATGATCTTGGACAGTGTCGTATCTTGTAGCTGCGTCCTGACTTCGACCAACAAGGCACCGCTGGTGTTCACCGTACCTGCCGAGACAGATGACCCGGCACGCTTGGTCACTGGCAAGGATTCACCACTCAACATCGATTCATCTACAGCGCTATGCCCTTCCAGCACCACGCCATCGACAGGGATGGTGTAGCCCGGCTTGACCAGCACATGATCACCCAACTTCACGCCGCGTATCGGCGTCATCTGTTCCACACCTTCATGCATCACCAGCGCGACTCGAGGTTGCAATTCCATCAATCGCTTGGTCGCCGATACCGCTTGGTGACGGAACATGCCTTCCAAGTAGCGGCCGATGAGGATGATGAAAGTCAGATTGGTCACGGTGTCGAAATAAACCTCACCGTGCTGATTATTGGTGATCGTCACATAGACTGAGTAGGCATAGGTGACACTCAACCCGACAGCGATGGGCATGTCCATCGTGAGATGTCCCGCTCGCAAACCACCAATCGCACCACGGAAGAAGGGATAGCCTGAATATAACAAGGTGGGCGTCGCCAGCACGAGCGCAACCCAGTGAAAGAAGCTACGGAACTCATCTTGGTTCGCACCGCTATACAACGCGATGGCGATCCACATCATGTTCATCGCAGCGAATCCAGCAAAGAACAGGCGGAATAACATGGCGCGATTGGTTTTCTTGATCGAACCTTCCGCGCTTTCCGGATCGTATGGCACAGCGGAATAACCGATACGAGAAAGTGCTTTGATCAACTCGGAGAGCTTGCTCTTGCTGTTGTCCCAACGTAGATGCAGGCGCTTACCCGCCAGATTCACTTCAGCCAGTTGCACGCCGGGCGCGCGCTTCAAACCACGCTCGATGAGCCACACGCAAGCGGCGCAATGGATACCTTCGACCAATAGGTGGATGTCACGCACATCACCCGAACAGGTGGTGAACTCCTGCTGCACTTCGTCGAAGTCGTATATCTCGATATCTTTTGGTGGTTCTGGCGGAGGGCCTAGAAGCACACCGTCTGGTGTGCGCTGATAGTAGCCTTGCAACCCTGACTCGTAGATGGCATTACAAACTGACTGACAACCAAAACAGCAGAACTCGCGCTCACGTTGCTCTAGTTCGGATTTGAAATGTGCATCTGCTGGGATTGGCAATCCACAGTGGAAACAGTCATGCAAGGCGTGATGGCTGGCTGGCGTCATTGATACACGCTAGCAATTAAGAGGTTTCTGCGACTTTGAAGCGATCTGTGTCCACAGTGAATTCATCGTTGCCGCGCTTAAGATGGATATGCAACTCCCAATAGCCTTTCAATGGAAAAGTCACATAGCCTTGATAACTTCCTGCCGCCACTTCTTTGAACGCCGTTGTGAAATCCTTGCTTGCATCAGCTGCACGGTAGGCCTCGACCTCCATCAGACCGCTCACAGGCTTGCCGTCTTTATCCACCACGCTGATCTCATACATCGTAGGTTGATTCAATACGATGGATTTAGGTTTTTTGATCGTGGTCTGCCAAGCCAAAGCTTGCTGTGCGCCCAGTTCACTCAATATTTGCGTGTTCGTCTTGCGATCCTTCGTCTTGTATTCGCGATCGACCAACATCGATTTATTGTGCGTGGCGAACCAGATGAAAGTCGCATTCACAGCGAGCACCAACAAGATCAAGCCGATCAAACTCAACATCCACGGGTTGCGTAATCCTGATTTCTGGTCTTGCGAGATCATATCTTTAACCTTATTTCTTCGGAGCGTAGAACTGGCTCGTATATTCAGCGAACACCATCGGGTCATCCACGCTCTCCACACGGAACTGGATCGGTGTCACATCCTTGGTGGCGAATTTGCCAGGTGCTTTGACAAAGATGGTGAAAGATGTGCCACGACCATGATGGATCATCGGATTGTTCTCAGCCCCAATGATGACTTGGTCTTTCACACCGCCCTCAGCCGTCACTTTGACTTGGAAGTCCTTATCTGTCTTGTTCAGCAACTTGAAGTCGTATTTGTTCTGGACGGAGCCATCACTCATGCTCACAAAAAGCGGCTGACGCTCATGCATGATCTTTAGAGTCATCGATCCCAAATGAGTCAAGCCCCAGACGATCCCGCTCAGCGCCAAAACGATGATGCCGATGTACACCAAGGTACGAGGGTGTTCATACATCTTCTTGGCTGGTTTGCCAGACAACTCGTCTAGTGACGCATAGCGAATCAAACCGCGCGGCTTATCGATCTTATCCATGATGGAGTCACAAGCGTCGATACACAGGCCGCAAGTGATGCAGCCAAGTTGCTGACCGTTACGAATGTCTACACCCGTTGGACAAACTTGAACGCATTGGAAGCAATCGATGCAATCACCCTGAGGCGCGACCACTTCACCGCCACGACGGATCTTGCCGCGAGGCTCGCCGCGTGTGTAATCGTATGTCGGCAGAATGGTCTGCGAGTCATTCATCACCGCTTGAATACGAGCGTATGGGCACAACCAGATGCATGTCTGCTCACGCAGGAGTCCGGCAAGAATGTAGGTGCCCGCAAAGAACGCAAACAGTGTCACCCAACCGACCATAGGCAATTGGAAGTGAATGAGCATGTTCCAATAATCGAATGCATCGACAAACCAGATTGAGAAGCTAATACCTGTGAGCAAGGCAATTGCTGCCCATGCCAAGTGTTTTAGGCCCTTCTTTTTGATCTTGTCCGCATCCCAAGGCGCCGCCTCCAATTTGCGGCGTGCGGTAGGATTACCTTCGATCTTCTCTTCTATCCAAGTGAACCAGTCGGTCCAAGCGGTTTGGAAGCAGAAATAGCCACACCACACGCGCGAAGCGACCGAAGTCACAGCAAACAACGTCATCGCCGCCACCAATAGCAGCAAGGACAACATCCAGATATCTTGCGGCAGAACGGTCAGATTAAAGAAATGGAATTGACGATGATCGATGTCGAACAAGATCGCCTGCTTGTCATTCCATCGCAGGTACGGCACTAGGAAGAAGGGCAGCCACAATGCGAGTTGAGCGCGGTCTTTGAAGGTACGGAAAAAACCAGCCATGCGCTTTGCATGAATGGTCTTGTCGCCCATGTTGACCGTCCACGTCCACGTCTCGAATTCATTGTAGATCGAGGTAACTTCGCCAACCTCTTTCTTTTCTGCTTCCGGCTTATCAATTCCTTGGTTCACGCTCACACTCCTAATTGAAAGAGGAATCCCCAGCCTCGCGCCGAGTCCCAAAATAACATCGGAGCGATTCTACTGCTTGAGTAGAACCGCTTCAGTGATATTTTGCACAGAATGAAAAAGGAGGAGAGCGAACTCTCCTCCTTTTTCAAATGCTAACTATTACTTTCCCGCTTTTTCGGCTTCAGCTTGCTTTGCATTGCGAATTGCCTTGAAAAGCAACCACACTGGAACCAAGAATGACAGAGCGACGCAAATAATCACTCCCCACAAAACCGCATCATTGTTGATGGAATTCATCTTCACACTCCTTGTTCAGATTCTGAAGGACTGCACGGGCGCACCCGTGCAGACTTGTACATCTTACTGAGCTGCTGCTGGAGCCGGAGCGTCAGCCTGACCGCCACCAAACTTGTAAACGTAAACTGCCAGCTTCTTGATCTCAGCATCGGACAGCTTCGCACCTTGGAACGCTGGCATCACAGCCACACGTGTCTCTGGTGTGCCTGCGTTGACGCCGTTCTTGATGGTGTACTTGATGCCTTCGACAGAGCTGTCAAAACGCCATACGCTGTCAGTCAGGTTAGCAGAGCCCATCGCTTGCATGCCCTTACCGTCTTCACCGTGACATGCGGTACAGCCCTTTTCCGCAAACAGAGGAGTGGAAGTTGGTTTGCCCGCCGCAACAGCATTCGCCAATGCATCGACTTCAGCTTCAGACAACATATCCTTGTGCGCCATCATCATGCCTTGGCGACCACCAACGATCGTAGTGTGGATGTCGTCGATCTTGCCACCGAACAACCAGTCGTCGTCATTCAGGATAGGTGCGAACAGACCTTGCTTGTCGTGCGTACCTACACCGTTCTGACCGTGACAAGCTGCGCAGTTATCACCGAACAGCACCTTGCCGGAACGTGTAACGTATTCCGTCAATTCGCCGTCAGCCAAGATCGCTGCAGGAGTCATGTCCTTGAGCTTGGCTTCATACTTACCACGCACTTCGTCCACAACGCTCTTGTCAGCTTCCATCTCGCTGATCGCAGTCCAGCCACCAACCCCCTTAAAGAAGGTATTGCCGTTTGTAAGCGGAATGGATGGATACCATATCCAGTAAATCACCACCCAGATCGCGCTGGCCGTCAGACCCAGCATCCACCATTTGGGCGGCTGATTGATATAGTCGCCCAAATCGTCATCCCAAACGTGGCCAGTGGTTGGCACGTCACCTGCATTATGTTTATCACTCATCTTTTTTCTCCCAATTTGATAGGGTCTTCGTCATCCAGCGCCATCGCGGCCTGGGATTCGAATCGTTCCTTGTTGGACGGCCGGAACACCATGACATAGGCCGCAACCATCCCCGCCGCTGCGACCAGCAGGAAGAAGACTCCCAGCCAGTCGTTCGTGGTCATGGCTTGCGTATCCATGCCTAGGTATTCCAACAGTTTAGTCACGGTAGTTCACACCTTCTTCGAACTTGACGTGATTGCCCAGCCCTTGCAGGTAGGTGATCAGCGCGTCCATGTCGGTCTTGCCTTCCAACTCGGCCGCTGCACCGGCGATATACTCGTCAGTGTAGATAGTCTTTGGCACTGGGTTGAACGGCATCATCGTCATGACCTTGAGTGTTTGCACGGTCTCTTCAACATTCACTGGCTTGCTTTCCAACCAGAAGTAGTTCGGCATAACGGACTCAGGAACGACCTCGCGTGGATACTTCAGATGGCGGCGGTGCCATTCATCCGAGTATTTTCCACCCAAGCGAGCCAAGTCTGGACCTGTACGCTTGGAGCCCCATTGGTAAGTGTGGTCATACATCGACTCTTCAGCGATGGAGTAGTGACCATAACGATCCTTCTCATCACGGAATGGACGAATCATCTGCGAGTGGCACAAGAAGCAACCTTCGCGGATGAACACGTTACGACCAGCCGTTTCCAACGCTTTGTAAGGACGCACGCCATCGCCAGGAACCCAGTCATTCAGCGTCTTGTGTGCTGAAGTCTCTGGATTCCAGATGATCTTGTCCATCGGAATCACATTGCCATTGGCGTCTTTGTGTTGCGTGTTGTTACAAGTTGGATCGTTCTGGCACATCGCCGTGTTAGGCAGATAGAACAGCGGAACGATTTCAACGATACCGCCGATCGCCACAGCGATCGCGGTCATAACAAACATCAGGAGCGTACTACGTTCGATCTTGTCCTGAAATTTTGTCGAGTACAGTGTGTCGTGATCAGACATTTTTCACTCCTTATGCGTTAGCTGGAACACCGCTTGCACTGCGCGCAGCACTTGCAGTACGCACAGTCATCACGATGTTGTAGAGAGCGATCCAGGTACCGATGTTGAAGATCAGACCGCCGATAGCACGCATCGCGTAGTACGGATGCATTGCGGAAACCGATTCAACGAAGGTATAGGTCAGTGTGCCGTACTCGTCATAGTCGCGCCACATCAGACCCTGCATGATGCCAGAGACCCACATCGCAACAACATAGATAACGGTACCGATAGTCGCCAACCAGAAGTGGACGTTAACCAGACCTTCGGAGTACATCTTCTCTACGCCCCACAGCTTTTTAACCATGTGGTACATCGCGCCGTAGGCAACCATCGCCATCCAGCCCAACGCGCCAGAGTGAACGTGACCAACCGTCCAGTCAGTGTAGTGAGACAGTGCATTCACAGTCTTGATAGACATCACAGGGCCTTCGAATGTGGACATCGCGTAGAACGCCAGAGCCACAACCAAGAAGCGCAAGATGTAGTCGGTACGCAATTTGTCCCATGCACCGGACAAAGTCATCATACCGTTCATCGCGCCACCCCAAGATGGGATGATCATCGCCAGAGAAACTGCGGCGCCAAGGGAGCCAGTCCAGTCAGGCAATGCTGTGTATTGCAAGTGGTGCGCGCCCAACCAAACGTAACCGAAAGACAATGCCCAGAAGTGCAACACAGACAGACGATACGAGAACACTGGCTTACCAGCTTGCTTAGGAACGAAGTAGTACATGATGGCCAAGAAGCCGCCAGTCAAGTAGAAACCCACCGCATTGTGACCCCACCACCATTGGATCATAGCGTCTTGTACGCCAGAGTAGATGGAGAAGGAGTTAGTCATACTGACAGGGATCGCCATGCTGTTCACAACGTGCAGATACGTGATCATCACGATCATGCCCATGGTGAACCAGTTAGACACATAGATATGCGAAGTCTTGCGGATGCCGATGGTCATGATGTAGTTGAAACCGTACATCAACCATACGACTGCAATCGCGATATCGATCGGCCATTCCAACTCAGCGTATTCCTTGCCTGAAGTCCAGCCCAAAGGCAATGTGACTACAGCGGAAACGATGATCAGATTCCAACCAATGAACGTCGCCCATGCCAGCTTGTTGCTCCACAGAGCAGTCGCGCCAGTACGTTGAACGATATAGAAACCTGTTGCCATCAGCGCACAACCACCGAACGCAAAAATCACCGCGTTGGTATGCAAAGGACGCAAACGACCGAATGTGATCCATTCGAGGTCAAAGTTTAAGAACGGCCATGCCAATTCGGATGCCACATACACACCGACCAACGTGCCCACAACTGCATAAATGGCGGCGGCGATGGTAAACCAACGCACTACCTCCATGTCATACTTTACTGGTGTCGCTTGAGTAGCTGCCACAGTAATCTCCTCCCCAGAGCAAGTTAAAAAACCAATGCGCCCAACACACCAATAATCCGGAATGCGTGGCGCACCCTTTTACTACCTATTTCTAAAGCGCGGCAAATTGTCGCAGTGCGGCGACGACAAGTAAAGCCAAAACTAGTTCCAACCCCAGCATACCCAACTAAAACCCTCGGGATGATGCGACCAGAATGTGGCAGATAGTAGGCAATATCCTTACGCGCCTATTTGATATAAATCAAAAAGCCTTGATCAAGGATGGAGTAATAGATAACGAGGGATGGAGCGGGTGAAGGGGATCGAACCCTCGTATGCAGCTTGGGAAGCTGCCGTTCTACCATTGAACTACACCCGCATATAGTAGAATGCGGCGCGCATTCTAACACGAGCGATTTAAGCAAAGTGATCACCCTCACCATCAATGGCGCATCGCGCCAAGTTCCCACGAACACAACGGTCGCATCACTCATCGAGGAGATGGGGCTGACTGGAAAGCGTATCGCCCTTGAGCGAAACGGTGACATCGTACCGCGCAGTACATTCACCACGCAGACTTTGGCCGACGGCGACAAGCTAGAGATCGTCGTCGCAGTAGGCGGCGGCTAGGACATCAATCAGGAAAATCATCATGAACGACAAACTCATCATCGCAGGCAAGAGCTATTCATCTCGGCTTTTGGTCGGCACTGGCAAATATAAAGACTTCACCGAGACGCGCGCGGCATTGGATGCCAGCGGCACCGAGATCGTCACTGTGGCGATCCGTCGCACCAATCTCGGGCAGAACGCGAACGAGCCCAATCTGCTCGATGCCGTGCCGCCCTCGAAATTCACCTACCTGCCCAACACCGCAGGTTGCTACACCGCAGACGACGCTGTGCGCACATTACGTTTAGCGCGCGAACTACTGGATGGCCATAGCTTGGTCAAGCTGGAAGTGTTGGGCGACCCGCAATCGCTGTATCCCAATGTGATAGAGACTATCGCCGCCGCAAAAACTTTGGTGGCAGAGGGTTTTCAAGTGATGGTGTACACCTCGGACGACCCCATCATCGCCAAACAACTGGAAGATATCGGTTGCGTCGCCATCATGCCACTGGCTTCTCTCATCGGCTCCGGCATGGGCATTCTCAATCCGTGGAACCTGCAACTCATCATGAATCGCGTCAGCGTACCTGTGATCGTTGATGCAGGCGTGGGCACGGCTTCGGATGCGGCGATCGCAATGGAGCTTGGCTGTGCAGGCGTACTCATGAACACCGCTATCGCTGGCGCACAAAATCCTGTACTGATGGCAAGTGCGATGAAGAAGGGCGTAGAAGCGGGACGCGAAGCCTACCTCGCAGGACGTATGCCTAAGAAGTTGTACAGCGCCAGCCCTAGCTCACCCACTACGGGCATCATCTCTTCGGCACGAAGCTAATGAACGATACCGAAGACCTCAGCAAGCGGCATATCCGCAGCTTCGTATTGCGCCAAGGCAGGGTGTCCGTGGCACAACAACGTGCCATCGACACCCTGCTGCCTCGATACGGCATCCCGTATGCTGCCCATCCACTCGATCTCGATACAGCCTTCCGCCGCAAGGCGCCCAAGATTTTGGAGATTGGCTTCGGCAT
The DNA here is from genome assembly GCA_041665725.1 of Sideroxydans sp. Lineage (GTDB taxonomy): Bacteria > Pseudomonadota > Gammaproteobacteria > Burkholderiales > Gallionellaceae > Sideroxyarcus. Next base: position 174,301 of record JBAYIG010000001.1, read on the forward strand.
GGGAGACAGCACAGCGACCATCGCACAGGCAAATCCTGACACCGATTATCTGGCACTGGAGGTTCACACACCTGGTGTCGGCAACCTACTCAAACTGATCGAGTCAGAAAATCTAGAGAACATCCGCATCATGCAACACGATGCAGTCGAAGTTCTGCGCGACATGATCGCTGATGCCAGTTTGGATGGGGTTCATATCTTCTTTCCCGACCCTTGGCACAAAGCGCGTCATAACAAACGGCGCTTGATTCAATCGCCCTTCATCGCGCAACTCGTAAAGAAGATAAAAGTCGGCGGATACATCCATGTCGCCACCGATTGGCAGGATTACGCTGAGCAAGTGCTGCGAGTATTTGATGCAGAGGTCTTGCTAGAGAACACGGCGACCGATTACGCACCACGCCCAAGCTATCGCCCACTCACCAAGTTCGAGAAACGCGGCCTCAATCTAGGACACGGCGTTTGGGACTTAGTCTTCCGCCGTAAGGAATAACTCCAGCAAGTCATTCAAGAAGCGCTGCCCCAGTTGCGTCGGGGCGATACGCTGATGGTCGCGCGATAGCAATCCTCGCCTCTCCGCTTCCAGCAACTCGTTTTGAATAGAAAGCAACGTCAAACTGGTGCGTTCTGCGAACAAGTTGCTCTCGAATCCCCCGTTCAAGCGTAGCGCATTCATCATGAACTCGAACGGCAACGCATCGACACCTACCACATTTTCGATTTGAATCGGCGCACCTGCCGCGACCTGTTGCATATACGACTGAGGTTGTTTGTAGCGCGCTTGGCGCAACACTTTATCGGGGAAACTTAGTTTGCTGTGCGCACCCGCGCCTATCCCAAGATAATCACCGAATTGCCAGTAGTTGAGATTGTGCTTGGCACGCCGTTTGGGCTGCGCGAAGGCGGAGGTCTCGTAATGCTCATAGCCCTGTGTTGCCAATAACGCTTCGATGCGCTGTTGCATCTCAGCACTCGCATCATCATCGGGCAACGCAGGCGGGTTGTGATGGAATTGCGTGTTCGGCTCCAGCGTCAGGTGATAACAGGACAGATGTTGCGGCTTGAACAGCAATGCGCTTCGTACATCCTGTAGCGCTTCGTCAATCGTTTGATCCGGTAGCGCATACATCAGATCGAGATTGATGTTATCGAAATGCCGCTGCGCGATCTCTATGGCGCGCTTCGCCTCATCTGCCGAGTGGATACGCCCCAAGGCTTTTAGATGCTTATCGTTGAAACTCTGGATGCCCATGGATAGGCGATTCACTCCCGCCTCGCGGAACGCCGCGAATTTATCCGCCTCTACCGTGCCGGGGTTTGCCTCCAGTGTGATCTCGGCATTCATATCCAAAGACAACAACATGCGCACATTGCGTAGGATCTCGCTCACCGCCTCACCACTCAACAAGCTGGGCGTACCCCCACCAAAGAAGACCGTGTAGACCTTGCGCCCCCAAATTTGCTGCAACGCCATCTCCAAGTCGCGCACCAACGCCGCCACATATTCTTTTTCAGGAATTGCGGCCCTCGCCTCATGCGAATTGAAATCGCAATACGGACATTTGCGCACGCACCAAGGGATGTGGATATATAAGGACAGCGGAGGTAAGGCTTGAAAGGCTACGCCACGGGAGCGTAGCCCGATTGCTTGCAACTGATGCGAGGTCATTCGATGCCGCGAGCCTTTAACTTCTCTAACAATACTTTCATCGCTTTGCCGCGATGGCTGATGGCGTGCTTCTCATCGTGTGTGAGCTCCGCACTCATCTTGCCTAGTTCTGGCAACCAGAAATACGGGTCATAGCCAAAACCACCATCCCCTCGCGCTTCACGTGCTATCTCGCCATGCCATTCGCCCTCGGCGATGATGGGCTGCGCATCTCCTGCCCAACGCACCAACACCAACACGCAGTAGTAATGTGCGCGGCGATCCTCATGCGTCTTCATCGCTTCCAGCAAGGCTTGATTGTTGCGCTCGTCCGAACGTGGCAAGCCAGAGAAACGCGCCGATATCACGCCGGGCATGCCTTTGAGCGCATCCACGCAGATGCCGGAATCATCCGCCAACGCGGGCAAGCCGCTCTCACGGCTGGCATGGCGTGCCTTTTCCAGAGCGTTCTCCACGAAAGTGATGTGTGGCTCCTCCGCTTCCGAGATGCCCAATTGCGACTGCGTCACCACCTCGATGCCCAACGGCGCGAGCATCCTTTGGAATTCGGCGAGCTTGCCCGGATTGTTGGAGGCGATGACAAGTTTCTTCATTGCTTCAGCGCCTCGCGTTGCATGGCGATCAATTCGGTGATGCCTTTATGTGCCAGCCCGAGCAAGACATCCATCTCTGCACGTGAGAAGGCATGACCTTCTGCCGTCCCCTGCACTTCGACGAAGTTACCGTTGCCCAACATCACCACGTTCATGTCGGTATCGCAGGCGGAGTCTTCGACGTAGTCCAGATCGAGCACGGGCGTGCCTTCATAGATGCCAACAGAGATGGCGGCGATTCCATCCTTGATTGGACTCTCCTTCAACAGACCTTTAGTCATCAGGCTAGTCACCGCATCTTGCAGCGCGACGAATGCACCCGTGATGCTGGCCGTGCGCGTGCCGCCATCAGCTTGAATCACGTCGCAATCTAGCGTGATGGTACGTTCGCCCAACTTACCGAGGTCGACCACCGCACGCAGGCTACGCCCGATCAAGCGTTGGATCTCTTGCGTACGTCCAGACTGCTTACCCTTGGCCGCTTCACGCCCCATGCGTTCACCCGTGGAGCGCGGCAGCATGCCATATTCCGCCGTGACCCAGCCTTCGCCGCTGCCTTTCTTATGCGGCGGTACGCGCTCTTCCACGCTGGCCGTGCAGATGACTTTGGTGTCGCCGCACTCGATGAGTACCGAGCCTTCAGCATGTTTGGTGTAGTGACGGGTGATGCGGATCGCACGAAGTTGATCGGGCTGACGCTGACTAGGACGCATGGTGATACCTCTTAAAATTTTCAGGAATTCTGGGGCTTAACGACTTAGGTAGGTGCTGGCCGCTCGTCAAGAATGATACAGACAGGTGACTCAGTACTATGATCTTGCTCGGCATCGCCCAAGCGAGCGACCACAGCGGTGGTGTTATCCGCACGCGCACCCTCACGGAACACGGCCACTTCCACCAATTCGACCAACAGGTTGCCGATCGGTTGCGCAGAGACAAGCTTCACCAACTCTTCTCGCAGCAACGGACTCCAAAAGCCATCGCTACACAGCAGCAGGGCATCTCCGCTCATCGCATCGACACTAGGCGACACTTCGACATAGAACATATCTTCCACACCACCCAAGCAGTTGGTGATCTTGTTGCGATCGGGGTGGGTCTTCATCTCGTCTTCGGTGATGATCCCCCAGTCCGCCCACTGTTGTACGACGGAATGGTCTTTGGTCACATTGGCGACAGCATCACCGCGCAATAGATAGAAGCGCGAATCGCCCGCATGCGCGAACCATACTTTGCCATCCTGCACCAAGGCCACCACACAGGTGGTGCCGGGATTGCCCCCCAATTGGTTCTCTCGTGCATAGTCGATGATGGCATCATGACCGGCGCGCATGGTGGCGCGCAAAAACACTTCTGGCTCTTTCGCGCGCCCTTGCTCCAAACGACTGAAGGCGCGCATGAAGGTATACACCGCGATCTGCGCCGCGATCTCGCCATGCAGATGTCCGCCCATGCCGTCAGCGAGCACCAACAACAGCGCATCGTTGGTGTAAGCGTAGCCCACCCGATCCTGGTTGTATTTGCGACCGCCGATGTGATTGGCCTGATGGACAGCGAACTTCATTGTTTTCCTGATTATTTAGTCGCCAGCAGCGCTGTGTTCAGCGGTGACGGTGTGCAATCGTAATATAATGCGCGCCATTCAGCCCGTGTTTTTTCCATCCCTCTGGAGTCTCGATGATCTACAGCATGACCGGCTTCGCCGTCGCCTCCGCCGAACTCGATAGTGGTTCGCTCACGCTAGAGCTACGCGCCGTCAACCATCGCTATCTCGACTTACAGCTACGCATGCCGGATGAGCTACGCTCGCAAGAATCCGCATTGCGTGAAGCGATCTCCGCCCAATTGACCCGAGGCAAGGTGGAATGCCGTATCGGCTATGCCCCTCGCGCGTCCACTCAGAATCCCGCCCACCTGAATCAAGACATGGTCCAACAGTTGGCCGCATGGAGCACCCAAGTACGTGAAGTGATGCCCGATGCGCGTCTTTTATCCGTTGCCGATGTCTTGCGCTGGAACGGCGTATTGGAAAGCCCTGCACTATCTGCCGATACGATGCAGACCACCCTGCAAAGCCTGATGAAACAGGTGCTACACGACTTCTCCGCCGCGCGCCAACGCGAGGGAGAGAAGCTCAAGAGTTTCCTTCTCGAACGCGTCGCACAGATCGAAGCGTTACGCATAAGTGTCGCGCCGCGCATCCCCAATGCGATCATCGCCTACGAGACCAAACTGCGCGCGAAGTTGTTGGAAGCCTTGGGTAGCGAGGATGACGAGCGTGTGCGCCAAGAGATCACTTTGTACGCCAGCAAGGTCGATGTGGACGAAGAGTTGTCACGCTTGCTGACGCATCTGGATGAGGTGAAACGTGTATTGAGCAAAGGCGGCGCTGTCGGCAAACGCTTGGATTTTTTGATGCAAGAGTTGCACCGCGAAGCGAACACCTTAGGCTCAAAATCAGTGGATGCAGAAGTATCGCGCTGCGCGATGGAGATCAAGATCCTCATCGAACAGATGCGCGAACAAGTACAGAATATCGAATAGGAATTGGAGAGAATCATGTCCGGCAGCCTTTTTGTCATCAGCGCCCCCTCAGGAGCAGGCAAGACCAGTTTGGTACATGCCCTGCTCAACATCAATCCGCAGATCGACCTGTCGGTGTCCTACACCACACGTCAACCACGCGCGGGAGAAGTCGACGGCAAGGACTACCACTTCGTCACTCGCGAAACATTCCTCAGCATGGCGCAACGTGGCGAATTCCTAGAGAGCGCCGAGGTATATGGCAACCTCTACGGCACCTCGCAGAGTTGGATCACGCAGGAGAACGCGAAAGATAGGGACATCTTGCTGGAGATCGATTGGCAGGGTGCAGCGCAAGTGCGCAAGCTGTTCCCCCTGTGCGTCAGCATCTTCATCCTCCCGCCTTCAATCGAAGCTCTTGAGCAACGTCTGAAAGGGCGCGGCAAAGATGATGCTTCCGTCATCGCGAAGCGTCTGTCCGCTGCGCGCGAGGATGTATCTCATGTCGCTGAATTCGATTATGTTATTATCAACGACAACCTGAACGAGGCGTTACGCGAGCTCAATTCTGTCGTGCTTGCCGCCCGTTTGCGAGGGTCTAGCCAACTGGCTAGACATCAGCAACTCATCAACCAATTACAGACATCGGAGAAATAAACCATGGCACGCATCACTGTCGAAGATTGCATGAAGAACATCCCTAACCGTTTCGAACTGACACTGGCAGCCGCTTATCGCGCACGTCAACTAGCGAACGGCGCGAACCATCTGGTCGAAAGCGGTAAAGACAAGCCTACAGTCGTTGCCCTGCGCGAGATCAGCGAAGGTAAGGTAGGTATCGAGATCCTGAATCGCGGAATGGCCTAATGCCATTGCCGCCGAGCACTTCGGCGGCACTTTCCCTACATGTCGCAAGCCGATGCTGACGCTCTCCTGCAAGAGGTTTCCGCCTACCTGAAGTCTGAGGACGTGGCGCTGATCCAAGCCGCGCTTGATTTCAGCCATGCCGCTCATGAAGGCCAGTTGCGCGAATCGGGCGCACCCTACGTAACACACCCCATCGCGGTCGCCCGCATCCTCACTCCGCTACACCTTGATGTACATGCCATCACCGCGGCCTTGCTGCATGATGTCGCTGAGGACACCAATGTCACCATCGAAGAGATCTCGACCCGTTTCGGCAAACAAGTGGCCGACCTAGTCGATGGTCTGAGCAAGATCGATAAGCTACAGTTCGAGACGAAAGAGGACGCGCAAGCCGAGAACTTCCGCAAGATGTTGATGGCGATGGCGCGCGATGTGCGTGTCATCCTCATCAAACTCGCCGACCGCTTGCATAACATGCGCACCCTAGGTTCGGTCTCCAAGGGAAAGAGCGAGCGCATCGCACATGAGACGATGGACATCTATGCACCTATCGCCAATCGCCTCGGTTTGAACAACGTCTACCAAGAGCTAGAAGACCTCAGCTTCAAGTACCTGCACCCCAACCGCTATTCGGTGCTTTCTAAGGCACTCAAGGTCGCGCGAGGTAATCGTCGCGAGGTGGTCAGCAAGATATTGGAAGCCATCGGGCAACGCCTAGCCGACAATCATCTGAAAGCCGAAGTCAAAGGTCGCGAAAAGCATCTGTATGGCATCTACGAAAAGATGCAGTCCAAGTCGCTGGCCTTCGCACAGGTGCTGGACATCTACGGCTTCCGCATCTTGGTCGATGACGTGCCCTCGTGTTATCTCGCGCTGGGTGTGTTGCATGGTTTGTATAAACCCTTCCCTGGCAAATTCAAAGACTACATCGCCATTCCCAAAGCCAATGGATATCAGTCCCTGCATACCGCCCTGTTTGGCCCATTCGGCACACCAATCGAGGTACAGATCCGTACGCATGAGATGAACAAGTTGGCGGAGAGTGGCGTGGCATCTCACTGGCTCTACAAGACATCCGAGACACAGATCAACGAGTTGCACCAAAAGACTCACCAATGGCTGCAAAGCCTGCTGGAAAGTCTGGCGCAGAGTGGCGACTCGGTCGAATTCCTCGAACACCTGAAGGTCGATCTCTTCCCTGACGAGGTGTATGTGTTCTCACCCAAGGGCAAGATTTTCGCCATGCCGCGTGGGGCGACCACCGTGGATTTCGCCTACGCGGTGCACACCGATATCGGCAATCGTTGCGTCGCAACGAAAGTCAATTCCGAACTCGTTCCTCTACGTACCGAGTTGCGTAACGGTGACCGCGTAGAGATCGTCACCGCGCCGCATGCACATCCGAATCCCGCATGGTTAGGCTACGTCGTCACCAGCAAAGCGCGTAGCGAGATCCGCCACGCGTTGAAGACGATGCATCTTGATGAGTCATCCAAGCTGGGGGAGCGACTACTCAGCCAAGCACTCACCTCACTCAGCATCAAGTTACAAGACATCCCTGATATCTGCTGGGATAGAGTGCTTAAGGAGACGGGAAGTAAATCACGGCAAGACCTGCTCACCGATATCGGCCTAGGTCGTCGCCTGAACATGGTCATCGCCAAGCAACTCGCCAAGATGAGCGATGGGGAGAGCTCTAGGTCCGATACGAATTCGGGCGGTGTCATCACCTTGCTTGGCAATGAAGGTATGGCCATCCAGTACGCGAAATGCTGCCGCCCCATTCCGGGCGACCCCATCATCGGCGTCATCAAGAGTGGACAGGGACTCATCGTCCATACGCATGATTGCCCAACTCTGCGCAAAGGGCGGAGCGGTGATGAATGGTTAGACGTGGTGTGGGATAAGAACATCACACGCCCATTCGACGTGAGCCTCAAGCTCATCGTAGCCAATCGTCGCGGGGTACTGGCCAAAGTGGCCGCCGCCATCGCTGAATCCGAGTCCAACATCGAGAACGTCAACTTCAGTAACGAGGGCGAATACACGGCTCTCTACTTCACTCTGCAAGTGAACAATCGCCTACACCTCGCTGCCATCATGCGTAATCTGCGCAAGATCGAAGAAGTGATACGCATCATCCGTGTGAAGAATACAGGCTGAACCGATTCGATTCCCTTCAACGATCAGGAGGCGACATGAAAGACACACTTAAACCCGGCATCAGATACGAACTTAAATTCCTCGTACCCACATCCAAGACGGTTCCCGCTTTATATCCTGAAGCTGAAGAATTCCTAGCGATGCCCGAGGTGTTCGCTACTGGATTCATGGTGGGTTTTTTGGAGTGGGCATGCATCAAGTGCATCAATCCTCACCTCGATTGGCCTAAAGAGCAGACCGTGGGAACACATGTGGATGTGAGCCACCTTGCTGCAACGCCACCTGGTCTAGAGGTTACCGCGACGGTCGAGTTGATCGAAGTGGATGGTAGACGGCTGGTATTTAGCGTCGAAGCGCATGATGGTATCGACACCATCTCCAAAGGCAGACATGAACGCTTCGTCATCAACAAAGAGAGATTCGATGCGAAGCTGGAAGAAAAATTAAAACGCTGATGCACCGAAGCGCTGCATCAGTTTCAACATGGCGGAGGCTTTGTCCAGCGTCTCTTGATACTCGGCGTCACATTCAGAGTCTGCCACGATTCCCCCACCCGCCCAGCAAGATAGCTCCCCATCCTTGAATGTCAGTGTACGGATCGCGATATTGGTATCCATATTGCCGTCGAACCCGACATAACCTATCGCTCCGCAATAGACACCTCGACGCTGTGATTCCAACTCTTCGATGATCTGCATCGCTCTTAGCTTGGGTGCGCCCGTGATCGAGCCGCCGGGAAAACAATCTCTCAGCACGTCGAGTGCATCATTCCCTTTGGATAATCGTCCTTCGACCGTGCTCACCAAGTGATGCACATTGGCGAAGCTCTCCACCTCGAACAACTTAGGCGCCTTTACCGACCCCACTTCGCAACTCCGGCTGAGGTCGTTGCGTAACAGATCGACAATCATCAGATTCTCCGCCCTATCCTTCGGGTGATCGCGCAACTCATCTGACATTCGACGATCTTCGTCCGTATTCTCACTACGGGGTCGCGTGCCCTTGATGGGCTTGGTCTCCACCCTACCTTGCTGTACCTTAAGGAAACGCTCGGGTGAGGCGCACATTATCTTTAGCCCTAGATATTCCAGAAACGCCGAATAGGGTGCGGGATTGGAGATGCGCATCGCTCGATAGGCCTCGAATGCATCTCCCGTGGCCTGTACTGAGAACCTTTGTGCCAGATTGACTTGATAGCAGTCACCCTCTTTCAGATAGGTCATGACCTTTTCGAAGGCGGAGCGATAGTCGTCTCGACTCAGATCTGGGCGAATGTGTCCTGCCACATTGAACGTCGCCTTCTGATCTTTCGGCTGTTCCAACTTCGCAACGATTCGCGTGCTGACCTGAACCAAACTTCGCTCCGTCTCCGGATAGCGCAACCGCGAAACCAATCGGGCACTCGCTTGTTGGTGGTCGACAATGATCGCCCAATCGTAGAGGCCAACTGCCATCTCAGGAGGCTCGTTATTGAGCGACATGGTGTCATTCAACTGATGGTATCTACGCCCGAGTTCATAGCTCCAGTACCCTAATGCGCCCCCCGCAAAGGGGAGTTCGGGAATCGCCTCTGACTTATGCCCCAACATATCCTGCAACAATGCGATGGGGTCATCGGATGAGCGGCTTTTTTCTGTTCCACGCACAATCTCCGTGACTTGGCCACGCGTGGTCAACGTAGCTACGGGTTGCGCAACGATGATGTCATATCGGCCCCTGCCGCCACTATCCAACCAAGCCGCCCAAGGCAGATCGCGCACCGCCTCGAAATAGGCGCTGCTATCAGATAAGTAGGGTAAGGGAGAGCTATAGAGCATCGGTGATAGAATCAAAGACAGACTTAATTTGGGTACTCGATATGACCACGATCGTCGCTGTTAAAAAGAATGGATATGTCGCCATCGCCGCTGACACCCTGACCACCTTCGGCAACACGCGCCTGCACGCCACCCAGGATGCATCACACGACAAGATATTACGTGTCGGCGACAACTTCGTCGGCGTGTGTGGCAGTGCCGCTCACCACCTCGTACTTACCAGCCTGCTAGCGAAGATGCCTGACGTACAGCTTAACAGCAAGGAATCCATCTTTGAAACTTTCAAGAAATTACACCCCATCTTGAAAGAAGAATGCTTCTTGAACCCCAAAGAAGATGAAGAAGATCCCTATGAATCGAGCCAGATCACCGCACTCATCGCCAATGCCAATGGCATCTTTGGAGTGTATTCGATGCGCGAGGTGTTCGAGTTCACCCAATTCTGGGCGATCGGCTCTGGGCACGAGTTCGCACTAGGCGCCATGCACCAAGCCTATCTTCACGAGGAGAATGCCGCAGATATCGCACGCGCCGGCGTCGAGACCGGCATCGCTTTCGATAAGAACAGCGATGCTCCCATCACTTCCTACCTCGTCAAACTGAACTGATCGAATGACGTTTATTTAGAGGGAACGAAGCTCTCCAAGGATTTGGATGCTTGTTTACCACCTGATTCGCAGAGGGCACAACTCCCTCCACATCACGCGGTAATAATTTTTGAACCTGCCGTCAGATAGCGGTGCGAGCCTTAACGCAACGCAGACGAACCACGATACGCCAACCTAAAACAACGCCTTGCCTATTTCAGAGGACAATGCCCCACGCACTTTTTCAAGTGCGACCAAAAACCACTTCGAGCCTGTCCGGCCCGCCACCCGACAACCGTGAATCAGCCCCTAACTACAACTACTTGATCGGGGCCGCCTTCACAGCCTTTCAAACACCTTAGTTTGGCTTGCTGATGCCTGGTGTTGGGAAAGGCCAAGTCGCAGCTGGACGCACAGGAGCAGGTGCTGAAGGAGCCGGAGCGGCAGCCGGTGCTACTGCTGGCTTAGCTGCTACTGGTTTCTTCGCTACAGCTTTTTTCGCAGCTGGTTTCTTAGCTGCAGGTTTAGCTGCCGCCTTTGCCGCTGGCTTAGCCGCTACTTTTTTAGCTGCTGGCTTCTTAGCAACTGCCTTTTTGGCTGCTGGCTTTTTAGCTACAGCTTTTTTCGCAGCTGGCTTCTTAGCTGCTACTTTTTTAGCTGCTGGCTTCTTAGCAACTGCCTTCTTGGCTGCTGGCTTTTTAGCTACAGCTTTTTTCGCAGCCGGTTTCTTAGCTGCTACTTTTTTGGCTGCTGGCTTCTTAGCAACTGCCTTTTTGGCTGCTGGCTTTTTAGCTACAGCTTTTTTCGCAGCTGGTTTCTTAGCTGCTACTTTTTTGGCTGCTGGCTTCTTAGCAACAGCTTTCTTGGCTGCTGGTTTTTTGGCGGCTACTTTTTTAGCGGCTGGCTTCTTAGCTGCTACTTTTTTCGCTGCCGGCTTCTTTGCTGCTGGTTTAGCTTTCTTTGCTGCTACCATTTCAACCTCCTTAGTGGTGAAAGTTAACAAAAAACAACACTACAACGAACAACTACTACACCCTCAACACACCGCGAACGGCATGATTGAAGCCCTTGCAACAAAGGCTGCAAAAGCAGCCTTTGTCATCGATTTAATCCCAAGATAGCGCGCCACCCGTCTGATATTCGGTGACTCGCGTCTCAAAAAAGTTTTTCTCCTTTTTAAGATCGATCATCTCCGCCATCCACGGGAATGGATTGGTCGCACCTTGATACAGAATGTCCACTCCGATCTGTTGGCAACGACGGTTCGCGATGAAGCGCAGATATTCTTTGAACATCCCCGCATTCAGACCCAATACGCCACGCGGCATGGTGTCCTCCGCATAGCGATACTCCAACTCGACACCTTTTTGGAACAGACCACGGATCTCTTCGCGGAAGGCTGGTGTCCACAGATGGGGATTCTCTAGCTTGATCTGGTTGATGACATCCACACCAAAGTTCAGGTGCATGGATTCGTCACGCAGGATGTATTGATACTGCTCGGCCGCGCCAGTCATCTTATTCTGACGACCCAACGCCAATATCTGCACGAAACCAACATAGAAGAACAGACCTTCCATGATGCAAGCGAATACGATCAGACTGCGCAGTAGCTTCTGGTCGTTCTCTGGCGTTCCTGTTTTGAATTCTGGATTGGTCAGCACGTCGATGAATGGCAACAAGAACTCGTCTTTGTCGCGGATGCTCTGCACCTCGTGGTACATATTGAACACTTCGCCCTCGTCCAAGCCCAAGCTTTCCACGATGTACTGGTAAGCGTGTGTATGGATAGCTTCTTCGAACGCCTGACGCAGCAAGAACTGACGGCACTCTGGATTGGTGATGTGGCGATAGGTACCCAGGGCGATGTTGTTCGCAGCAAGGCTATCAGCCGTGGTGAAGAAACCTAGATTGCGCTTCACCAAACGACGCTCATCGTCGGTCAGACCATTGGGGTTCTTCCACAAAGCGATGTCTGCCGACATATTGATCTCTTGTGGCATCCAGTGGTTGGCACAACCTGCCAGATATTTTTCCCACGCCCACTTGTACTTGAACGGCACCAGCTGATTCACATCAGCGCTGCTATTGATGATGCGCTTGTCTTCGACACGGATACGTCCAGCCGAAGTGGAAGCGATCGTGTAGCTGTGATCTGCCGCACCAGAACTTGCTCCCATCGCAGGCATGCGTGCCGCGGCTGGTGTCGTAGTGCTTGTTACTTCGTCATCAAAATTCAACATGGCATTCCCTTGTTTTTATTATTCGCCGCACGCGCAGCAAAAGTATCAGTTACTGCAAATCTTCACAAATGGATTGTGGTTACGACATAACCTAGAGGTTAGTCTTCGCCGTAATCCTAAGTGCAAATCCTGCTTCAGCAGACCCAACACCAGATGATTGTGGCTCCGCCCCCCTTCGGGATTTAACTTGCTACGCAAGTTAGCCTTCACCGCAACCCTGAAGTGAATCCTGCTTATTGGCAGGCTTCACATTCAGGGTTGTCAATCGAACAGAACTTTGGCTCTTCAGCCGCTGGCGCAGCAGCGAACGCACCGCCAGCACCTTCACCATTCGATACCGCATTCAAAGAACCGGCGCGAGATGTTGATTTTTCTGCGGAGGTCGCACCCAGAGTACGTAGGTAGTAGGTCGTCTTCAGGCCACGCAACCACGCCAGCTTGTAAGTGTCGTCCAACTTACGTCCCGACACGCCAGACATGTAGATATTGAGCGATTGCGCTTGGTCGATCCATTTCTGGCGACGCGATGCCGCTTCGATCAACCATGTCGGCTCGACCTCGAATGCGGTCGCATACAAGTTGCGCAATTCGGTCGGGATGCGATCGATCTTGGCTAAGCTGCCATCGAAATACTTCAGGTCGGCGATCATCACCTCATCCCACAATCCCATCTCTTTCAGGTCTGCCACCAGATGCTCGTTGATGACGGTGAACTCGCCAGACAGGTTCGATTTGACGAAGATGTTCTGATAGGTCGGCTCGATACAGGCAGAGACGCCGATGATGTTGGAGATCGTCGCGGTCGGCGCGATCGCCACGCAGTTGGAGTTGCGCATGCCGTATTGCTTGATGCGTGCACGCAAAGCATCCCAATCCATCGTCGCAGACATGTCGACTTCGACATAACCACCGCGCTGCTCACGCAACATGTCCAAACTGTCTTGCGGCAAGATGCCCTTGTCCCACAGACTGCCGCGATAGCTGGCATAGCGACCACGCTCTTCAGCCAACTCGGAAGACGCCCAATAAGCGTAGTAGCACACCGCCTCCATCGAACGATCTGCGAACTCGACCGCTTCTGGCGAAGAGTAAGGGATGCGCAAGTCATGCAGACAATCTTGGAAGCCCATGATGCCCAAACCGACCGGACGGTGTTTCAAGTTGGAATTGCGCGCCTTGGCTACAGCGTAGTAGTTGATGTCGATGACGTTATCAAGCATGCGCATCGCAGTGGTCACCGTTTGCTTCAACTTCTCATGGTTGATCTGCCCAGCTTGTGGATGCCCCTTAGGGAACAGATGCGCTTCCAGATTGACAGAGCCCAAATTACACACGGCGATCTCGCTATCCGAGGTGTTCAGCGTGATCTCAGTGCAAAGGTTGGAGCTATGCACCACGCCCACATGCTGCTGTGGCGAGCGGATGTTGCAAGGGTCTTTGAAGGTGACCCACGGATGACCTGTCTCGAACAGCATGGTCAACATCTTGCGCCACAGACTTTGTGCAGGCACTTTGCGGAATAGCTTCAGTTCACCGCTGGCGACTTTCGCCTCGTAACCGAGGTAAGCTTTTTCGAATTCCACGCCAAACTTATCATGAAGATCTGGGCAAGTAGATGGCGAGAACAAAGTCCATTCCGCACCTTCCATCACGCGCTTCATGAACAGATCAGGGATCCAGTTCGAGGTGTTCATGTCGTGCGTACGACGACGATCATCACCCGTGTTCTTGCGCAACTCCAAGAATTCTTCAACATCCAGATGCCATGTCTCCAAGTAGGCACACACCGCGCCTTTGCGCTTACCGCCTTGATTGACTGCCACTGCCGTGTCGTTCACCACTTTCAAGAATGGCACCACGCCTTGTGACTTGCCGTTGGTACCCTTGATGTGACTACCCAAGGCGCGCACGTTGCTCCAGTCGTTACCCAGACCGCCTGCAAACTTGGACAACAAGGCATTCTCTTTCAGCGCTTCGTAGATACCATCCAGATCATCCGCCACGGTCGTCAAGTAGCACGACGACAGTTGCGAACGGCGCGTACCCGCATTGAACAGGGTCGGCGTGGAACTCATGAAATCGAAGCTGGAGAGTAAACGATAGAACTCGATAGCACGCTCTTCACGATTGATCTCGTTCAAGCTCAAGCCCATGGCGACGCGCATGAAGAATGCCTGTGGCAATTCGATGCGCTTGTCTTCGACGTGCAAGAAATAACGGTCATACAAGGTTTGTAGACCCAAGTAGTTGAACTTCAGGTCGCGACTTGCATCCAGCGCCTTACCCAAGCGTGCCAAGTCGAAGTGCCCCATATCTTCGTTCAACAACTCCGCTTCGATACCGCGCTTGATGAATTTGGGGAAATATTCGGCATAACGCTCGGTCATCTCAGCTGGCGCGACTTCCTCACCAATGATCTCGCAGCAGATGTTGTTCAACAGCAGGCGGGCTGTGACGAAACTGTAAGCGGGGTCTTGCTCGATCAGCGTACGAGCAGAAAGGATGGCGCACTTGCGCACTTCCTCGATGGCGACGCCGTCATACAAATCCTTCAATGTCATTTTCAGGATCTTGTTCACATCGACCGCAGAACCCAAGCCTTCACACGCCGACTCGATTCGCGCAGTCAGCGCCGCAACATCCAGCGGACGCAGCACATCACCGTCTTTAACGTTCAACACATGCTCAACGACTTCCGCTTTCGCTTTGGCGCGCTCTTGCATACGCTTTTCGCGATACAAGACATAAGAGCGCGCAACATCATGCTCACCCGAACGCATCAGGGATAGCTCGACCTGATCTTGGATGTCTTCGATATGGAAGGTGCCACCGTGCGGTTGGCGACGCACCAGCGCATTCACCACACCCGATGTCAATTGCTCGACCATCTCACGCACACGAGCAGAAGCCGCACCCTGACCGCCGTTCACCGCAATGAACGCCTTGGTCAGCGCAATAGAGATTTTGCTGGGCTCGAATGCCGCGACCGAACCATTACGACGAATCGTCTTGTATTGATCTAAAGGCAAACTGGCGGAGGAAGCAACGGAATCGGATTCTTTGTGCGCGAACACGGGTGTGGAAGCAGATGGCATGACATTTTCTGAAGCTTGCAACATGTAACTCCCCCTTGAATTACTCGGCATGTTCGGCCTCCCAGCCAGAATCACCCGAAAAACTAAAAACACTAGATGTAGTGGTCTAAACCACGAATTGGGGCTAATTCTAGTGTCTGTTTCGATTTATGCAAGCAGAATTTTGGCCTATATATTTTCTGCATCAGTCTTCGCTAATCCTCTCAAACCAACACACCCTACCGTGCTTGAGAAAGATAGCGATCCCAGTCGAAAAAGGGCCCCGGATCGGTCTTGCGACCAGGGGCGATGTTGGAATGTCCCGTGATATCGCGGATAGGATAGGCGCGCCTGAGCAGGCGCGTAAGTTTGGCAAGTGCTTGGTATTGTGCAGACTCGAATGGGACGAAGTCGCTCCCTTCCAACTCGATGCCGATGGAAAAATCGTTACAGCGAGCCCTCCCCTGCCATTCGGACACTCCTGCATGCCATGCCCGACGATTACAAGACACGAATTGGACGATGCGACCATCGCGCCGCACCAAGAAGTGCGACGAAACCTCCAACCCCTTCAAGCGCTCGTAATAGGGATGCGCGCTGCAATCCAAGGCATTGGTGAAGAATTCGCAGATGGCCGGCCCGCCGAACTCATCGGGAGGAAGACTGATGTTATGGATGACCAGCAAGGTTATCGAAGTACCAGCTGGGCGCACATCATGATTGGGCGAGGGAAGGCGTTCGACTCCGCGCAACCAGCCGTTGGCATCGACCCTCATGCCCGCTTATCCTCGTCTGTGATGGATAGACGCTCCATGCGGTAACGCAAGGCACGGAAGGTCACCCCCAATATTTTGGCGGCAGCCGTTCGATTGAAATTGGTTTGAGCCAAGGCCTCCAAGATGGCCTCGCGCTCGACTCGATCAAGATAGTCCGTGAGCGGGTACCTGCCTCCATCTGTTGCTTTTTGCGCCATCGAGCCGGATTCGATGGGCGACAGTTGCAGGTCATCGGGCGTAATGATTCCATCTGCGCACAACGCCACGGCACGCTCGATGATGTTCTCCAACTCGCGCACATTGCCGGGGAAGTCATAAGCTACCAGCGCCTTCAATGCCTCTTTAGAGAATTGAGCCTTGGAATCACCGCGCAAGCGTTCCAGCAACTGATTGGCGATCAACGGCACATCCTCGCGCATCTCGCGCAAGGCAGGCATCTGCAGGGCGATGACATTTAGTCGATAGTAAAGGTCTTGGCGAAATTTGCCCTCTTGCACACATTTGGCTAGATCGTGGTGAGTCGCGCTTAAGATGCGCACATCGATGGGCTCTTCGTCAGTCGCCCCCACGCGACGCACCTTCTTCTCTTGGATCACGCGCAACAACTTCACTTGCATCGCCAAAGGTAGATCGGCCACTTCATCTAGCAGCAAAGTCCCCTGGTTCGCCGCTTGGAAGAACCCCTCCTTGTCCTTGTCTGCCCCTGTGAAAGCCCCTTTGCGATAACCAAAGAACTCACTTTCCATCAGATTCTCAGGGATTGCACCACAATTCACCGGCACGAAGGGTTGCCCGCGACGAGCTCCCTGCTCCACCAACATCCTTGCCGCCAATTCTTTACCACTACCGGATTCTCCACTGATATGTACCGGCGCTTGGCTACGCGCCACACGGACCACCATGTCCCGCACCGACTGCATAGCCGGCGAATCACCCAATAGCAGCGCCCCGCCTTTGCCCGGCTTATCGTCCCCATGGGGTAAACGCAGGGCGGAACTGACCAAAGAGCGCAACTGATCCAAAGCGACTGGCTTGGATAGATAGTCGAACGCACCCGCTTTTAATGCAGCAACCGCGTTCTCCAGATTGCCATGCGCCGTGATCACCGCCACCGGAAGATCGAGCCCCTTCTCATTGATATGGCGCACCACTTCAAGCCCATCGCCATCGGCCATGCGCATATCGGTCAGACACAGATCGAAACGGCTAGCACCCAATCGCTGCAAAGCCTGCTGTACACCACTGGCACTCTCGACCTCCAAGCCCATACGCGTCAGAGCCAATTCCAACAGTTCCAAGATATCTGGCTCATCATCCACGATCAGCACGCGCGGAATATTCGTTCCCACTTCACCCACCTCTTTCATCATTCATCGGCATCCCGAACGAGATACGGAAACATGCACCACCTTGCTCTGTTGGCAGATATTCGATGTGTGCACCATTCGCCTCGCACAACTCTCGTGCGATATACAAGCCAAGCCCCGTCCCGCCCGCATCCGTCGTATTGAAGGGCTCGAACAGCTTCTGCACGGCTTCAGGCAATACCCCCCTGCCATCGTCCAAGACATCCAACGTCACACGACCATCGTCATTCCGCAGCACACGCATACTGATGCTACCCGCGTTCTTTTGACTATAGCGCAAAGCGTTACGACACAGGTTCCATAAGATCTGTTCTAGATGGCCTCGATCGAAATGTACCTGACAACCATCAGACACTTCCAAGCGGAACACATCCAGCGATACGCCTTCGACTTGACACAGGTTCTCAAGAAAGGCCGGCAAACGCGCTCCTAGATCAAAACGCTCTGACTGCACACGATCTCGCCGATTCACCTGCATGACATCCTGCACGATGCGGTTGAGGCGGGACGTATTGTCCAAAATGATCTGTAACAATCGTTGCTTGGCTGGGTCTTGCGCGGTCTCTTTGAGCAACTCGGTGGCGTAACTGATGGAAGACAAAGGATTGCGCACCTCATGCGCGATGTTCGCCGTGAGCCGTCCCAGCGCAGCCAATTTCACCTGTTGCGCTTGCTCCTGTGCCCGTTGGATGTCTTCCAGCACGATCACTGCACCCCAAAAACCTTCGCGCTCGACAGGTAAGAAACGGATTCGCGCCATTTGATTGCTGACAGGCAGACGCAACACCTCATGCCCCAGTGCCTTGTTCTGCCGCCACGCAGCGAACAAGGCTTCCAATAAAGGTGAACAATCTGCGAGATTCACTGATTCATTGGAAGAGAATGGATAACCCAGCATGCGCTCTGCCCCAGGATTGGATTGGCGCACCACGCCGCGCTCATCCACCACTAACACACCGTCTGGCATGTCTTGGATCATCAGGCGGTTCGCCTCGGCCATGTTCGACAGATCGACGCCGCGCAGAAACGCCAAGCGCTCACTCGCCACCGCATATTTGGACAAGGTGTGCGCCAGCCAAGCCACGGCGAAATAGGAAGTGCTGAGGATGCCTGCTTGCAAGAACTGCGCGCTCGTGGCGTCGCTCACTAGCACTGCGTAGCTATGTTCGAGCAGGATAGCGATGCTGGCCAATGCCGCGAACAGTAGCGTTATGCGACCCCCGCGGGCGATCATGCCGCCCAGCGCCAACGAGACCAACAGCAACATACCCAGATTGCTCTGTATACCGCCACCAAAATAGGTCAACGCCGTCAGCGCAGCGATATCCGTTCCGATCTGGAAAGCCAGTTGCAAAGTCGGGCGCGGCTTGCGCAGCAACACAGCCCAGGCTGACGCACATACCATGAGGGTATAGAGCACCGATACCCAAAAGAACCAGCGCTGATTGTGCACATTGAGGGTGAATATCTCGCCGAACAGCGAGGGCACCAACATCAGCACCCCACCGAGCGTCACCCGATACAGATTGAACAGGCTGAGGGAACGCCAAAGGCTCGCTTGCGAAAGCGGATCGGCCACCTGCGGATTAGGATATGTCGGAACGGAAGGGGATGGACTATCCCGCATGAGAACTATTTAGATTGATACTCGCGACGATGCGCTTCGCCACAAAAGAACTTCCCATCAGCGAGCATCGCCTCACTCTTGGGCAGGTGGACGCCACATTGTGTACAGCGCACCATATCCTCGCTTGTCGCCGCAGGAACGTCCTGCTTGGGCGATTGCTTTCGATATGACTTCAACAACCAATAGACGACTGCGATGACAGCGAACAGAAACAGTAAACGACTCATGCGCATTCTCCAAAATGGATTGGTCGGGGTGAGAGGATTCGAACCTCCGACTCCTGCGTCCCGAACGCAGTACTCTACCAGGCTGAGCTACACCCCGATCTGATGGGATTCAGAACTGCCGTGTGGCAGCGAAGTGAGCCAATTCTAGCAAACACTGTTTATGTTTTGAATCAACGAAGCCTGCGATACAAGCGCGTGCGGCTTCCGCCTCTTGCAGTGCTTGTTGACGGGTGAAATCAAGCGCGCCGGTGTCGCGAATGATGCTCAATACCTCTGCGAACTTGCTCACATCGCCTTGCTCGATCGCCTCGCGCACCACGGCCGCTTGCTGCACTGTGCCGTGTTGCATGGCGTAGATCAAAGGCAAGGTCGGCTTACCTTCGGCCAGATCATCGCCCAGATGCTTGCCGGTCTGTGCCTCATCGGCTGAGTAGTCCAACACATCGTCGATCAATTGGAACGCCGTACCCAGATGCATGCCGTACTTGGAAGCGGCCTCTTCCTCTGCCGCCGAAGCTTTACCCAAGATGGCA
The DNA here is from genome assembly GCA_041665725.1 of Sideroxydans sp. Classification (GTDB taxonomy): domain Bacteria; phylum Pseudomonadota; class Gammaproteobacteria; order Burkholderiales; family Gallionellaceae; genus Sideroxyarcus. The sequence continues at coordinate 194,367 of JBAYIG010000001.1, forward strand.
CCTAGGCGCATCGCGGCCTCGAACAGCTTGGCTGTCTTGCAGTGGATGACTCGCATGTAGTTCGCCACATCGACATCGGCATCATTGCAATTGAGCAACTGCAACACCTCACCTTCAGCGATGATGTTGGTCGCGTCAGCCAGCGTCTGCATCACACGCATCTCGCCCACATCCACCATCATCTGGAACGCGCGCGAATAAAGGAAATCACCCACCAACACACTGGCAGCATTACCGAACAGCGCATTCGCCGTCTCGCGCCCGCGGCGCAGGTCGGATTCATCCACCACATCGTCATGCAACAAAGTCGCGGTATGGATGAACTCCACCACCGCCGCCAAGTCGTGCTGATGCTTACCCGTGTAGCCGAATGATTGTGCAGACAGCAACACCAACGCGGGGCGCAAGCGTTTACCACCGCTATTGATGATGTACTCACCGATCTGATTGACCAGTGCCACGTCGGAATGCAGGCGGGTGCGTATCACCGCATCCACCGCCGCCATGTCCGATGCGATCAACTGTTTGAGCTTATCCAAGGAAATCCCTATTCTGAATCGTTACTGCTACTCGGCGCGTAGTCGCGCTCTATTGAGGGAGCGCATTGTCGCACAAAGGTTCTTAACTGATAACCGCCCTGCGTCGCATCAAATACAAGCCTATCCCCACCCCCACCATGCTCAACGCCACCACGTAATGTGCAGGCGCCAGCTTATCCAGCGGCAACAGCAGGCTGACCATCACAGGGGTCAATCCGCCAAACACGGCATAGGCGACGTTGTAGGAGAAGGATAGGCCAGAGAAGCGCACCACGGGTGGGAAGGACATCACGGCAGCGCTGGGCACCACACCGATGACGCCAACAAAGAATCCGCACAAGGCATACAGCACGTAGATATTCTCTGGTGAGACACCCAACTGTTGGTAGAGCAACCATGAAGTCGCCCCCAGCCCGATGCAACCCGATGCCAGTACACGCCCCGCGCCAAAGCGGTCGGCCAACGCACCGAAAACGATGCAACCGACACTCAAGAAGAGCGTAGCGATGCTGTTCGCCTGCAAGGCCGTCGCCGCTGGAATGGCGAACAGCTTCTGCACCAAGGTCGGCGTCATCAGGATCATCACCACTACCGCAGCCGACAGCAGCCAAGTCATTAGCATCGTGAGCACGATGGCAGGCCTATGCTCGCGCACCACCGTCTTCAATGGCAGTTCATCAGCCAGTTGTTTGCGCGCCTGCATCTCTTTGAACACAGGTGTCTCATGCAGATAACCACGCAACCACACCGACACCAGACCGAACACGCCGCCGATGATGAACGGTATGCGCCACCCTTCGGCTAGCAAATCGGCTGGGGCATAACTGCGGTTCACTGCCATCGCCACCAAGGAACCGAGCAGGATGCCGCCCGTCAATCCGGCAGTCAGTGTGCCGCAGGCGAAACCCACATGCCGTTGCGGCACGTGCTCAGCCACGAACACCCATGCCCCTGGCACCTCACCGCCGATAGCCGCCCCCTGCATCACGCGCAAAGCCAACAACAGGATGGGTGCCCAGATGCCGATGACGGCATAGGTCGGCAACAAACCGATGAGGAGCGTCGGCACCGCCATCAACAGTATGCTCAACATGAACATGCGCTTGCGCCCGAACAGGTCACCAAAATGCGCCATGATGATGCCGCCTAGGGGGCGCGCCAGATAGCCCGCCGCAAAGATGCCGTAGGTCTGCACTTGGCGCAGCCAATCTGGCATGTCGGGCGGGAAGAACAGTTGCGAGATCGCTGCCGCGAAAAAGACGAAGATGATGAAATCATAGAACTCCAGCGCACCGCCCAAGGCGGCGAGCGACAAGGTTCGATAGTCGTTGCGATTCAAACTAGACACGTTCGACCTTTCTCGCTCGCATCATCACTTTGATCGTCTGCACGATGGCGTAGATCGCCAGTGGCACATCGATCAGGTAGTCCCATATGTTGGTCGATTCATACCAGCCCATGCTCCACGCCAATACGGCCAACGAACAGGCAGCAGGCAACAGATAAGAACCGCGTCGCATAGACCACAGTGACAACAGCGCCAACATCACGAGGATACCGACACCGCCAAAGCCGGCACGGTAAGGATCGAGCATGCCGATGCCCAGTGCGAACGGATACAACAGCAAGGCCAACACGCTGACGAACAAGAACAGCGCGAAACGTTCGCGCATGCTCCACCAGACGACTCCTTCGCCTCCTGCCAACTGGCGCAGACGCGCGACCAGCGCTGCAAGCAAAAGCAACACGCTGGTCATGCTCAAATCCCCTACCAAGCCGCGCAAGAAACCCGCTAGCGAAAGTCCGAAGATGGGCAGCAACACGAAACCATAGACAACCAGCACGAACAACATTCGCTTAGCGTGACTAAGGCGAGCCGCCACAGGCAAACGTAATGCCAACAACGCCCATACCAAAGCGAGGCCCGATAAACCTGTCCAATCGGTGAATGACATTTAATGCACCTCCGACACGTTACTGGCGTAGCCAGCAGATTGCGGGAGGAGGTGCAAAGCGACCATTCCCGCTCCAGATGTTTCGCAACGCCGTGTCATGGTCGCTCCCCTTTCAAGCGTTGCTGCAACCAAAGGTTATCGAACACCACATGTTTGATGAAAGTACGGTTCCATGTGTAGGCCACGTGGATGTCACCGTTGTGTGCTTGGATCATGTATGGGTAGGAGAACTCGAAATGGCAGCCACTATTGTTGCGCACCCAACGCTTGGCTGAATCCACATATGCACCCAGCCGCTCGACATCTTCTTCCAACTTCGTGTCCGTGCTACGTGCCAACCCCTCGACCAGACCTGTGCACGCAGCCTCATCCAAGGTCGCACCACGCAGGCGACTCATCTCTTCCAGTCGGCGCAACTCTTCCCACGTCGCTCCGCCATCTTTGGAGACTTGCAGACTCAGATTCTCACGCCCATGCTCTTGATCATTGAATACCGCAAGCCATTTGCCATCAGGCAATACCAGCGCCGACAAAGCGGCATTCGAATTCTTCATGACCGACTTGGTTGGTTTACTCCAATGTCTGCCACCATCTTCCGTCGCCATACTCATCGCACGTGGCGCTTCGTCCTTGCCTGCGTAGCGCGTCAATATCGTCGCTTCTTTATCATTGCGAATGAGCATCACTGGTTGCAACGTGCCTTGCCCACCTGCCGCTAGGCGCTGCTTGTCGATGACCTTGCCAGCTTTGTCGAGATGCAACATCTCGGCATATTTGCTGATGAACTCGTGATACACAGGCAAGCCCACCGTGCCGTCGCTATAGAAGAACGGTGGCGATTTCACCAAGGTGCTGATGTTCATAAAGGGCGAGGTGATGAGACGACGCGGCGCACTCCAGCTCTCGCCTTCGTCAGTCGAGGTCAGCATGCTGATGGAGCTACCTGCCCAGCCACCCATAGACACGGTGACGTAGAACATCCACAGCGAGCCATCCGGCGCGCGCGTCGCCACGGGGTTGCCCACCTTGGCTATGTAACGATGCAGGCCACGTTGCGTATCGCTACGCCCTGTCACCACCTGCTCGTCGCTCCATGAATCTTTTGTCGAATCGAACACAGCGCTGTTGATGGTCACATCCGATGCGCCCTCACGGCTGCCAGAGAACCAGAACGCGCGCACTCGGCCATCTTTTAACTCGACTAATGATGCGGCGTGAGTCTGAGCGCCGAGTCGACTCGACACGAAGTGGGAATCGAGTCGTCCTTGCGGTGCGACCGTCTCAGCCACACGCACCGTTTGACGACGCCCCTTCTTACGTACCACCACTTGTTTAACGATCACCGTCTTCTGAGCAGCCTTCACTTCTGGCACGGGCGGCATACGGAATCCATACGACACTTGCCACCCCGATGCTTTGAACAAGGCCATCGAGAAGGCAGTGAGCACGAACGCCAGTAGCGCCAGCCTTTGATATTTCCCCATCAGCGACATCCCTCTACTTGTGTGCTCGTTTGTTTGATGCGACTTTCTTGCGGCGATTCCAGTAGCCACTCGCGCTCGAACAGATGTTGATACACCTCGCCATTCAGCATCGCACGTAACTCATCACGGCTATGACGACCACGTATCTCCAAGCGCTGACCGATGACGGCGCAGCCTTCACACGGCATGGCTTGCAAGGGCAAGCGCACCGCGAACAGCGAATAACGATCCACCATCTGTTCCATGCTCAGATTCCAATTCGCTTGATAGCCATATACCTGCGCACCTTTCAGCATGATGGCTGGGCCTTCGAAGTGCGCACGGAAGTTGCACGGTACCCACACTGTCTTGTCCTGCACATATTGCTTGGCCTCCGCGCTATACGAACCAAGTGCGCCATCGAAAGGGCGCAAGAAAGCCGCAAAACCCAACAAGGTGAGGAGCGCCACCACATTCACCAGACCACGCGTCCAAGCGCGATTGAAAATGGCCAACAAGCCCAACACCACCGTCACGCCCATCAACGACCAATAGCCGAAACCGTACAGGCCGCCGATCTCGTTCTCTAAATTGTTCGCCAACCAACCAAACAAGCCGAGCACTGCACCGCAAGTAACAAGACTAACCACGAATACCCAACGTGGGATGCGGTGCCAATTCAGCGCACACAGCAAGGCCACACCCGGCATCGCTTCTAGCAGATAGCGCGCCGTGCGCTGACTAGGGATAGCAAACACCACGAACAGCACTGCCATCCATATCCACACCAAGCGCTCTTCTTGACTCAGATAGTGGCGACGACGGTAGGCCAGTACGAACACCGCTGCTACGGGGAATGCCAACAGCCCTGCGCTCATCGGATAGCCCAACACCAATGCCCACACACTGCTACCACCCCACAACAACTGCCCCCAATAACTTCCTGAACGCGCATCGAATTTGCTCGCGTTCTCCCCCATCACGAACTCGCGCCACACCGACTGCGGATCAGGATCGAAGGCGAACCACAGTGCGAACAGACCAAGTGCGATAGCACCTGCCAGCACAGGCTTGAAAGCATCGCGTACAAAGAACTCTCGCCATTGATAACGACGATGATGCAGATACCACCAAACCAATATCAAACCGATGGGCGCGAGCAAAGCGAAAGATTTATAGAGCAGCCCGATCCCGATTTCGACACCCAGCAACAGTGGCATCCAAAAACGCGATGCAAAGCTGAACGAACGCCAATACAACAAAGTAAAGAACGGCAAGAACAACCAAAACACCTCGCCCGGATTGACTAGAAAAGGCCGCCCGTAACGATAGGTGCTGAAGAAAGCAAGATAGGTGAGCGCCGCAACGAACCCTGTTTCGACTTTTCCTGTGAGCCTTTTCGCCAACAGGAACAGAAGTAAAGCGGTCAGCAAAGTGTAGATCACACTAGGGTAGCGCAGATGCCACCAATCCCAATCGCTCCCCCAACTCGTTGAAGCGATGCCCTGCCAGAACACCAATGGCGGCTTGGTGTTACGCATATCGTCCAGCGAAGACTGCAAAGGCAACCAGTTGCCACTCTGCGCTGTCATGCGCGTGATGTGGGCATACACCTCTTCATCACCGTTGCGTGGGATATGCAGACCATCGAGACCATATAGATAGACGAACACCGCCAACAGCAAAGCCACGAGATATCGAGTGACGGGCGTGGCGACGATGCGGCTCAACATATCAGTCTAGCTTGTCCAAATCTTTGAACGACGTAAGCTTAGTGCGACCGAATGTCCAGATGTCGTTGAGCAAGAAGTTCAACACACTGGTCACGCCGATGGCGATGAGGTTGGCGATCTGATAGTAGAAGTGCGGCGCCAATAGATTGGTGAACACGATCTGCAAGATGATGCTCAAGCTACACGCCAAGGAATACTGACCGAACTGTGCCGGCAAAGACAGATGGTGATATTGCTTGCGGTCCGCCCATGTCCACAGGCGGTTCCAGAAAAAGTTATTGAGCGTCGCCAAGAAGATAGCCAGCGCCAAAGACAGATTGAGACGTATCTCAGTCGTCTGCACCGTGTTGAACAAGAACTCCTGCGCCCAGTAAAGAACGCCGATGTTGACCACCGTGCCGGAGGCGCCCACTGTGCCGAACTTCAAGAAGCGGCGCGAGAAGATACGGCGCAGCAATGAAGCTGTGCGCATCCTGATCTTGAATGGCGATGCCATCCTAGTGAGCACCCTGCAACAACGTGCGCGCCTTCAACAACACTTGCTCGGGCGTTATTTGCTGCAGGCATTGGTTGTTACCATCGCAAGGTGAGAGGCGATGGTTGTAGGCAGTGAGACAGGGCGAACACGACAACGATGTGTACAAGCAATGGATGTTCGGCGCGAGCGGGCTGTACAGCGCAGGCGTCTCCGGCCCGAAGAACACCAATGTCTGCAAAGGGGTGAGCGCGGCGAACTGGCCAGGCCCGCCGTCATTGGTCACCAGTAAGGACGCATGATGGAAGATCGCCAACAGATGACGCACAGACTTGGTGTAACCCGTGAGGTCGATGCATAACTCGTGTTTGCAATGTGCCACGACCTCCAACGCCAATGGCTTGGCATCCGGAAGACCGATGAGGCCAACCGCATACCCCTCCTTCAGCAGTTCATCGCACAAGCGTTTGTAGTAGGCGGGTGGCCAAGCGCGAATCGGCAACAGCCCTCCGTCGGGATAGACCAGGATCAACTTCTTACCTTGAAGCACAGGGAAGTCTTTGAGCAGTTGAGCGGTGATTCCTGCCACCTCGCCCGCGTCGAACTTCAACATCGGCGGCGCGCTCACTTCATGTGCAGGCGCTTTGGCGATCGGTGTGCCGCTGGACTCGATGGCATCCACCATGGTGAGGAATTGCTGCGACAGATGACGATATGGGTTGTACATCACCTTGCGGTTCATGAACGTGCCGCGATACAGGCCTTCTTGCGTATGAGGATGAAAACCAACATGAACCTTCGCCCCCGATAGGTAAGAGAAGATGCTGCTGGCACGCGAGAACAATTCGCAGTCGATGACCACATCGAAGTCCAGCGAACGCATCTTGAGCAGCGCTTTGATGCTATCGCCCGCGAATTCTCCCAGCGCCTTGTCGTTCAGCGTGATGACGTTGTCTTTGGGCATCACCCCCAACAGATCCAACACCTCGCGGTTCTTGCGAAACATCAGCATGTGCAGCTCAGCATCCGGATAGCGACGCTTCAGCTCCGCGAACATGGGCTGCGCCAAGACTAGGCTGCCCATCTCGGAGAGCAATACGATGAGGATGCGCTTAGGTCGTTCGACCTTGGCTTCGCCTACAAAGAAAACGCGTAGCTTCTCGATGAGCGATAAAACCGCACAGATCGGCACACCGGCCAGTCGATCCACAGCCCGTTGGAAATTGATGTTCAAGAAGCAGCCCCGTTATTGATTTGAATGTCGGAGGCGTGAGCCGCTCCAACGCTGCGCGATTATCGGCGAAAGCACCCGCCCGAACAAGCCGAGATGCAACATCTGTTCGTCGTTGCTCCCATGGTGTAAATTGCTCCCCATTCCTCACTCCCGTCGCCCATACCAAAGACACGTCAGATGAGCCATCCCTCACACATCGGCCAGTATCGTCTGCTCAAGAAACTAGGGGCGGGTGCGACCAGTGTGGTCTATTTGGCACACGACCCCGCCAAAGACAAAGAAGTCGCCATCAAAGTCATCAATCAGGCCTTCTTGGACAACCCTCGGAACGGACGGCAGAACCGTAAGCAGTTGCAGAACGAAGCGAGATTGGCTGGAAAGCTGTCACACCCCCATATCGTCACCACCTACGACGCCGTCATCAGCGACGAGGTCTGCTACATCGTGATGGAACACATGCCGGGTGGCACGCTGGAGAAACACATCCACGCGGACAATCTGCTACCGCTCGATCGCGTGGTGGAATACATGTTCGAATGTTGCCGCGCCCTCAACTATGCGCAGTTCAACGGCGTCATCCATCGCGACATCAAACCGGCGAACCTGTTGCTGAGCGACGCAGCCAGCATCAAGATCTCCGACCTCGGCGCGGCCGTTCGCATGGACATCGAGCAGACACAAAGCAATGTCGGCTCACCCAACTATATGTCGCCCGAACAGGTGCGTGGCGAATCCGTCTCACACCTCACAGACATCTATTCTCTCGGCGTGGTCATGTACCGCCTACTCACCGGCCACTCGCCTTACAGCCCGAAGAATCTGGCCAATCTGTACCACCAGATCTTGAACGAACCGCCCATCGCACCGACCCAGCTCCGTAAAGACCTGCCCGTCACGCTGGAACGCATCGTCATCACCGCCATGCAAAAAGACCCCGCCAAACGCTTTGCCACTTGGCGCGACTTTGGCAACGCGCTCGCCGCTGTCGGCCATTTCGAGAAGAGCGACCTTGAGGTCAACGAGACCGAGAAGTTCGCCGCGCTACGCAAGATGCAGTTCTTCGAAGATTTCGCCGACATCGAACTGTGGGAGATCCTGCGCATCAGCGAATGGCAGAAACAACCCGAGAAGACTGTCTTGATGCGTGAGAACGAGATGGGCGACGAGTTCTACATCATCATCGATGGCAGCGTCAGCGTCACGCGCGGTTCGCGGCTGCTCATCGCGCTACGCAAAGGCGACTGCTGCGGCGAGATGGCCTACATCCGAGGTCGCCGCATGCCACGTTCCGCCACCGTCACCGCCAACACCGATATCACCGTGATGAAGATAGACCCGCATCAACTCAATCAACTATCGGAACAGTGCCAATCGCACTTCAATCAGGCGTTCATGTTCGTGTTGGCAGAACGTCTGCGCATGTCGGACGACCGCGTCTCGAAACTAATCAGTTAAAATCTGCAGCTCTTTTCACTCACGAGGCCACACAACATGGCAACCAAGACCATCATCAGCACGCCCGATGCACCCGCCGCCATCGGCACCTACTCACAAGCCGTGCGCGTGGACGACACCGTCTATCTCTCCGGCCAGATCGGCCTCGACCCCGACACCATGATCTTGGTGGACGGCATCGAAGCGCAAGTGAACCGCGTGTTCCAGAATCTGCGTGCCGTCGCTGTCGCGTCTGGCGGCAGCATGGACGACGTGGTGAAACTCAATATCTACCTCACCGACCTCATCCACTTTGCCAAAGTGAACGAGATCATGGCGACCTATTTCAGCCAACCCTATCCCGCGCGTGCCGCTGTCGGTGTCGCCACCCTGCCACGCGGCGCATTGGTGGAAGCGGATGGGGTATTAGTTCTGCAGGATTGAGCACGCCCTCCAAAATCTCCCCGACTACGCTGGCGAAACTCGCCAAGCTCGGCATCCATCATCGTGCCGATCTGTTGTTGCATCTGCCGTTGCGTTACGAGGACGAAACGCATCTCATGCCCATCGCGGATACACAGCCGGGAATGACGGTGCAGGTGCAGGGTATCGTCACACATAGTGAGGTGATGTTCCGCCCGCGTCGCAGCTTGGTGTGTCGTCTGATGGAAGGCCACGAAGAACTCACGCTGCGCTTCCTGAATTTTTATCCAAGCCAACAGAAACAACTGGCCGTCGGCAAGCAGATACGTGCCATCGGCGAAGTTCGCATGGGCTATTTCGGTTTGGAGATGGTGCACCCGAAATGTCGCGCGGCAGATGACGACACGCCCTTGCAGCAAAGCCTCACTCCCATCTACCCAACCACGGCAGGGCTGGCCCAGCCTGTGTTGCGCAAGCTCATCAACAATGCGCTGGAGACCATCCCACTCACCGACACTCTGCCCGCACCGCTGTTGAAGCGCTTGAAACTCGCCGATTTCGGCGACAGCCTGCGTCTATTGCACAACCCGGAAGCCGATGTCTCGGCGACTGAATTGGAGGAGCACAACCACGCTGCGTGGCGACGCATCAAGTTCGATGAACTGTTGGCGCAACAACTCTCGATGCGTGTGCATCACCGCGAACGCAGCAAACGCATCGCCCCCGCTTTGCCACCGCATCAAAAGTTGACCGCCGCCTTATTGAAGAAGTTGCCGTTCAAACTCACCGGTGCACAGCAGAAAGTGTGGCAAGAGATCGCGCACGATCTAGCTCTTGCACATCCGATGCAGCGCCTTCTATTGGGTGACGTCGGCAGCGGCAAGACCATCGTCGCCGCTCTCGCCGCACTGCAAGCCATTGAGAACGGTTACCAAGTCGCCTTCATGGCACCGACGGAGATACTCGCCGAGCAGCATTACCTCAAGCTGAGTGAGTGGCTGGTGCCGCTCGGCATCACGCCCGTGTGGCTATCCGGCAGCTTGAAGAAGAAGGAGAAGACCGCAGCAGCCGAACGCATCGCCTCTGGCGACACCCTGCTCGCCATCGGCACCCATGCACTGTTCCAAGTCTCGGTCGAATTCAACCAACTCGGACTCGTCATCGTGGATGAGCAACATAAGTTCGGGGTGCAACAGCGCCTCTCCTTGCGCAACAAGGGCGATGGACCGCATCAACTGATGATGAGCGCCACCCCCATCCCGCGCACCTTGGCGATGAGCTACTACGCCGATCTCGATGTATCGACCATCGACGAACTTCCGCCTGGACGCACGCCCATCGTCACCAAGTTGGTGAGCGATGCGCGTCGCGACGAAGTGTTCGAACGTGTGCGTGCCGCCTGCCTCGCTGGTCGTCAGGCGTATTGGGTATGTCCGTTGATCGAAGAATCCGATGCACTGGAAGTGGAGTTACAGAATGCCATCGAGACACATCAACAATTGACCGAAGCACTACCCGAATTGAACGTGGGTTTGGCGCATGGCCGCTTACCGCCTGCGGAAAAGGCTGCGGTGATGGCTGCATTCAAAGCAGGCGAGTTGCATCTGCTGGTCGCCACCACCGTCATCGAAGTCGGCGTGGACGTACCCAACGCCAGCCTGATGGTGATCGACCATGCCGAGCGCATGGGACTGGCACAACTACATCAATTACGCGGTCGCGTAGGTCGCGGTGCAGCAGAAAGCATGTGCGTGCTGTTGTTCATGCAACCACTTTCCGAGCTGGCGCGCGAACGTTTGAAGGTCATCTACGAGAACACGGACGGCTTCGTCATCGCCCAACAAGACTTACAATTACGCGGCCCCGGCGAACTGTTGGGCGCACGGCAGAGCGGCGTGGCGATGTTGCGCTTCGCCGACCTCACTGAAGATGAAGACCTGCTGGAGCAAGCACGACTCACCGCAGACGAACTGCTACGCGACGCCCCTGATGTGGCGCGAGCACACCTACAAAGATGGATGGCGAACAAACATGACTTCTTGCAAGTCTGACCGATTCTGGAACGGCATGACCTCGGGCTGCGATGCCGCATTGCGCCCGTGGCTGCACGACCAAGGCTCGCTCACCCAACGCATCCAGCAACGTTGCGATAGATTCACCGTATCACCCGTTCGCAGCGGCTTGGCTCGCATCGCTTACGACGAAGCCTCATTGCTCGGCATCGCACCACATCAACTCGCCCACTCTCGCGAAGTGTTCTTGCTTGCTGATGGCAAACCTGTGGTGTTCGCCCACAGCACCACTGCCTGCGAACATCTACGCGGCGCGTGGAAAGCGATGAACGGATTGGGCTCTCGTTCGCTCGGCTCGCTGCTGTTCACCCACCCACTGGTGATACGCCAACCACTGCATTTCAAAGCCCTGCGAGTGCACCATCCGCTCTATCGCAGCGCCACCCAGATGGATGTTTCTCCCGACACCCTATGGGCGCGCCGCTCGCTGTTCACGCTGCAAGGCGCACCGCTGTTGGTGACGGAAGTGTTCTTGCCGGAGATATTGAAGCTCAAGTAAGACCGCAGGTTAAAATGGCGACATGAAAATCGTCGAACGCCTCCACCTCTACATCCAACTCACTCGCCTGCATCGCCCCATCGGCATCTTGCTGTTGCTGTGGCCGACGCTGTGGGCGGTGTGGATCGCCAGCAAAGGACATCCTTCATGGCTCGTGCTCGTCATCTTCACCCTAGGCACGGTGTTGATGCGCTCCGCCGGATGTGCGGTGAACGACTACGCCGACCGCCACATCGACAAGCATGTGAAGCGCACACAAGATCGTCCGCTCACCAGCGGCAAAGTGACTGAACGCGAGACCTTGTGGCTGGCCATCATCTTGGCTCTGCTCGCCTTCGCGCTCATCTTGCCGCTCAATCCGCTGACTTGGCTGTTGGCCTTCCCCGCTGTGTTCCTCGCCGCGAGCTACCCCTTCACCAAACGCTTCTTCGCCATCCCGCAGGCCTACCTCGGCATCGCCTTCGGCTTCGGCATCCCCATGGCGTTCGCTGCAACGCTAGGCCATGTGCCACCTGTGGCGTGGGTACTGCTACTCGCCAACGTGTTCTGGGCGATCGCGTACGACACCGAATACGCGATGGTGGATAGAGACGACGACATCCATCTCGACGTCCATTCCTCTGCGCTGTTCTTCGGCAAATACGATGTCATCGCCGTGATGGTGTGCTACCACATCACCTTGCTGTTGCTCGCGATCGCAGGATTGATGGCCGATCTGGGGCAACTCTATTTCGTTGGCCTGATCGTGGCGGAGGGCATCGCTTGGCATCACTACTCGCTCATCAAAGAAAGAAGCCGTGACAAATGCTTCGCGGCTTTCTTGCATAACAACTGGTTCGGGGCAGCGGTATTTGCGGGGTTGGTGGGGGATTATTTGGCAAGGTAATTCTGTAGGATGAGATAAGTTCAGGACATTGCACCGGATGTTCTGAAGCCCAATATTTTGCGCGACATCCGTCGGTCATTGCCCCCTACACAAGCCTCTTCGTCATCTCGCTCCGCTCACCCGCAAACTCCCCCGTCAGCACGAACCCTATCATGTCGTTCTGCTCATCGAAGAATCCCATCTTCACACCTTGCCCCGAGGCCAGATCTTTCCAAGCCCCCACCGCATCGCGTGCCACGGGCGCGACGGCAACAGGATGGGCTGGCGTCTTCACCACCACGGGCATGGCGGGGAATTGCACTTTGGCCTCTTCGCCATTCAGCACACGCGCCAAGGCTCGACCCGCATGCATGATGGGCAATACGAAGGGTTGCACTTTGCCTTGTATCTCGGCGCAATCGCCTAGGGCGAATATCGACGCGTCGTTGCTACGAAGTTGTTCATCCACCACGATGCCGCGATTGATGGTGAGTCCTGCCTCTTTTGCGAGTTGGGTGCGTGGTCGCAGACCGACGGCGGAGATAACAAGGTCGGTATTCATCATGCTGCCATTGGCAAGACTGAGTGTGTAACCTGCGGCAGCTTTATCCATGCGCTGTATGGATGTGCCGAAGCGCCATGTCACACCGAGCTGAGCCAAGGGTTGCAGCAATTGCTTGCCAGCTTGTTCCGGCATCAAACTGGCGAGGGGGTAAGCGCCGGGATCGATGACAGTGACGGCGTAACCCGTAGCCGCCCAATCATTGGCGAATTCGCAGCCGATGAGCCCGCCGCCCATGATGGCGATAGACTTCACCCCATTCAATGCTTCACGCAACTTAGCGTAATCGGCAAGGTCATTCACTGACATCACTTCATTCGCGGCATCACCTAGCAGGGAAATACGAATGGGATCGGCACCCAGCGCCAGCACCAACTTGTCGTAGTGCAACGTACCTGCCGAGGTTTCCAACTGCTTATCCGCACGATGGATGGCACTCACTTCTGTATGCGTGAGCAATTCGATATCGAGTTGCTTCGCCATCTCATCTGCCGAGGTGAGCACCAAGTGCGTCGCATCTTTATGTTGCGCGAAGGCGTTAGACAGCATGGGCTTGGAGTAATAATCGCCACTGTCGCGCGACACCAAGGTGATGGGAATGTCACGATTCAGTTTGCGCAGTTCACGGATGACGGTGTAACCCGCCAACCCGCTACCTAGAATGACGATGGGGTTCATGATTGCCCTCACTCCTCTAACAAGCTTCTGAGCATCCATGCGTTCTTTTCATGCACCTCCATCCGTGCCGAAAGCAGATCGACGGTAGGTTGATCACCCGCTTTCTCGGCGATGGGGAGCACTTCGCGCGCTGTGCGCACGACGGTCTCTTGTCCATCCACCAGTTGTCGAATCATCTCTTTGGCATTGGGCACGCCGTCACTGTCCTTGATGCTGGTGAGTGCGGCGAACTGTTGATAGCTGCCCGGTGCGGGATGCCCCAGCGCGCGGATGCGTTCGGCCAGCATGTCCACTGCGTTCCACGTCTCGGTGTATTGCGTCATGAACATCAGGTGCAAAGTCTGAAACATCGGCCCGGTGACGTTCCAATGGAAGTTGTGCGTCTTGAGGTACAGGGTGTAGCTGTCCGCCAACATCCTCGACAATCCGTCCGTGATCTTGCTGCGGTCTTTTTCCGAAAGACCGATGTTGATACTAGATACTTTTGCTTTGCTCATGATGTTCTCCTTCGCTTATCTGCTGGCTTAGACCTCGACCATCTCGAAGTCGGCTTTCGCTACTCCGCAATCTGGACATGCCCAGTTCTCAGGAATGTCTGCCCAAGCCGTGCCGGGTTTGATGCCTTCCTCCGGCAAGCCCACTTTTTCGTCGTAGATGAATCCACACACCACACATTGCCAAACTTTCATGTCGCTCTCCTTAACTGTCTAGTTGATATCAAGCCGTGACCTTCGCCAGCTGGGCGCGGTATTGATTCGCATGTCGCTCTTCCACCTTGGCCAATGCCGCGAATCGCTTGGCCGCTTTTTCCAGCGTGGCCTTGAACATCTCGGCGTGCACCTTCGATTCATCGATCTGTTGCTTGATCTCGGCCGTGGCGGCAGCGTGCCCTTCTTGCTGCGCCGCCTTGAGAAAGCCGGGGTACATCTCGGTGTACTCGTAGGTCTCGCCCTCGATGGCCATTTGCAAGCAACGTTGCGTGGTCATATCTGACTTTGGATACAACAGATCAAGATGGCCCAGCGCGTGCATCACTTCTTGTGCGGCGGTCTCTTCAAAGACTTTTGCGACTTCCTCGTTGCCCTCGGCGCGGGCGATGGCAGCGAAATAGCGGTACTTGGTATGAGCCATAGACTCACCGGCAAATGCTGCTTCGAGATTAGCGTGCGTCTTGATATCGGGTCTTTGCATGGTGCTCTCCTTGTTTGATTGATCGGTGACGCGTCGGCCACGGACGCAATGTAGGCTTTAGCCACTCATCAATCCAATTGATTGTTCAAAGCGATCTGATTTATTATCTAAATCACTGGAGACAACATGACGCTCAACGAACTCCGCTTCATCGTGGCCGTGGCGCAGGAACGTAACTTCCGCCGCGCGGCAGAGAAGGCTTTCATCAGCCAGCCCGCGCTGTCGCTGGCGATACAGAAGCTGGAAGAAGAGCTGGGGCTGAAGATATTCGAGCGCGGCAAGAACGATGTCAGCGTCACCCCCATCGGCGCAGCCATCGTGGAACAGGCACAGCGCGTGCTGGAAGAAGCGGAGCGCATCCGCGAGATCGCCGCACAGGGCAAGAACCAGCTCACCACCCCGTTGCGCATCGGCATCATCCACAGCGTGAGTCCGTATCTGCTACCCGACCTCATCCCCGCATTGCGCAAGGTCGCCCCGCAGATGGCGCTAGAGGTTGAAGAGAACATCACCGCGAATCTCGAAGTGCTGCTGCGTAACGGCAAGTTGGATGTCATCATCATCGCGCTGCCGTTCGGTGATGCCAGCATCCTCACCCACCCTCTGTATGACGAACCGTTCGAGGTGGTAGTGAACAACGACCATCACTGGGCAGCACGGCACAGCATCAAAGCGCCCGAGTTAGCAGAAGAGAAAGTGCTGCTTCTAGATTCAGGGCATTGCTTCAGCAATCAAGTGGCCGAAGCCTGCCCCGATGTCGCACGTCGTGGCACTAGCCCGCAACAAGGCACGTCGCTGGAGACCATCCGCAACATGGTCGCCTCCGGCATGGGCATCACCGTGTTGCCCGCCTCGGCCAATAGCGCGCGCTATCGCAGCCGCTTGCTCACCGTCATCCCCTTCGCCAAACCGATCCCGTCACGCCGCATCGCCCTGGCATGGCGCAAGAGTTTCGCACGCACACAAGCCATCGAAGCCTTGGCAGAAGCGGTCAGCCTCGCCAAGATCACTGGCATCAACCATCTGGAGTGACTATGGACCCACAACCCTATCGCCAAAATCCTTTGCTGCGCATGAGCTACAGCCTCATCGCACCGCTGTACGACATGATCATCGAACGTCCGATGCGTGAGGCACGTAAACGCTCTCTTGCTGCACTGCCAACCGACACACCACAGAAAGTGCTCATCAGCGGAGTCGGTACGGGACTCGACCTGCCTTATCTGCCAGCGCTACACCACTACACTGCGCTCGATTTCAATCCGGCGATGTTGTCGCGTGCAAAGTCGCGCAATGAAAAGTTGGATATAGAGTTCGTGTTGGGTGACAGCATGAACTTGCCCTATGCGGATGCGCAGTTCGATTTCGTGGTGTTGCATCTCATCGTCGCCGTCGTGCCTGAGCCACAGAAATGTCTGAGTGAAGCGGCACGTGTGCTCAAACCTGGCGGCACGATCTTGCTGTTCGATAAGTTCTTGCAACCCGATCAGAACGCTTGGTTAAGACGCGCGCTCACCCCTTTGTCACGCCGCATCGCCACGCGCATGGATGTGGTGTTCGAAGAGGTGCTAAGTGCAGCTCCCGATTTGAAGGTCGCCAGCGATGTCCCCTTGCTTGGCGGCGGCTGGTTCCGAGGGATCGTGTTACGGAAAGACTAGGAAGGCAGCAAGCGACAATAGCAATACACGAAAGGTTGCACCTTGCCGGACGGCGTGAGGTGCTGCTCGGTGCAATGCACCAACAATTTGAAGGATTCTCCAAACTGCTCATGCAATTCGTCCGGACGATAACGCATCACCGGCAAGCCGCTACATTCCAACGGGCCATTCTCCGCAAATGCCGCGACGATGACATGGCCGCCCGGCTTGACCGAACGAAACACGGTTCGCACATATGCGGCGCGTTGCTCAGGAGTAGTGAGGAAATGGAAAACAGCACGGTCATGCCAGATGTCATATCGCTTGGGCAGAAGATCGACTGCGGTGATGTCTGCTTCGATCCAGTGCACCTTCGTGCTCTCGGCACCCAGACGCTTGCGCGCCACACTCAGGGCGGCATCAGACAGATCTAGGATCGTCAGGTCGGAATAGCCGTCCGCAAGTAAATCATCCACCAGCGTGGAAGCGCCCGCTCCCACATCGATGATGCCCGCCTCCTTACCCATTCCGGTTGAACGGATGAGGTCGAGCGAGAGGTCGGCATGCTGTTGGAACCAACTGACCGAATCAGTCGGTTTGGTCGTATAGACGTTTTCCCAATGTTCCTTAGAAAGCATGCCTACCTCCTATAGATTTACACCCAATCCTTGGGCACGAGGAACTTATCGTACAACTCTGCTTCCGGCGTCCCCGCTTCTGGATGCCAGTCATAACGCCATTTCACCAGCGGCGGCATGGAGAGCAGGATGGATTCGGTGCGGCCATTCGATTGCAGACCGAAGATGGTGCCACGGTCGATCACCAGATTGAACTCGACATAGCGACCACGACGATACAGTTGGAAATCGCGCTCGCGCTCACCGTAAGGGGTGTTCATACGCTTCTCCAACAGTGGGACGTAAGCCGACAGGTAATGGTCGCCCACGCTCTGCTGGATGGCGAATGCGGATTCGAAATCAGGCTCGCTCAAATCATCGAAGAAGATACCGCCCACACCGCGCGGCTCGTTGCGATGTTTGAGGAAGAAGTATTCGTCGCACCATTTCTTGTAACGTGCATGGTGATCGCCATCGAAAGGCGCGAGCGAGTTCTTGCATATCTGATGGAAGTGGATCGCATCTTCCTCGAAGCCATAGTAAGGCGTGAGGTCCATGCCACCACCGAACCAAAACACTTTCTCACCATTCAGCTTGTGCGCCATGAACATGCGCACGTTGGCGTGTGAGGTCGGCGCATAAGGATTGCGCGGATGCATCACCAGCGATACGCCCATCGCCTCCCAACTGCAACCCGCCAACTCGGGACGGTGCGCTGTCGCGGAGGCGGGCATCTTGTCGCCCTGCACGTGAGAGAAGGCCACTCCACCGCGCTCCAGCACGTTGCCTTCCTCGATGATGCAACTGATGCCCTCGCCTTTACCGATGCCGCCGCTGCCAGTAGCGCGCGTCCATTTGTCGCGGATGAACTTCTTGCCATCTACTTGCTCCAGACGATCGACGATGAGCTCTTGCAGTTGCAGCAGGTATTGTTTGACGGGGCTTGAATCGATGTCGCTCATGTTCTCTCCGATTTGATACGTTGTTATTTGCGCAAGATTCTACCATCCGACCATGCGCGTATCGTCGATGGTTGCTTGCGTTTACCCACTCTGCCGCGTAGTACCCACACTTTTTTTCCGAATAAGCGTTGGCACTCGGCGTAGGTCTTTGCGGGGCGGCATCCGCTACGGTTCGCGCTGGTGGAAACGAGGGCGCTATCTGCACTTCGGCAAAGTCCTTTTGCGAATGAGTGTGCAGTGAAGCGTATCGCGAGCGTATCGTGATCGCCACGCAACCAACGCGGCGCAGACTGTTTGACCGGCATCAAATAAGTGACGGCCTGCGCGCCATCGTGCTGCAACTTGGCTTGCTCGTGAGCAGTGAGTTGCTTCAGATAACGTGCGACCTGCTGGAACTTCGATGCAATGAGGATGAGGCCTTTGCGTTGCGGACGCTGCTTGAGCTTTAGGATGCGATGCACCGCATTGCGATTGTTCGGATCACAGCCCAAGCCGTAACACGACTCGGTCGGGTAAGCGATGAGACCGCCGCGCTTGAGGTGGGCTTTAAGACGTCGAGAGGGAATGGCCATGTTGTTCAAGCACATCTCCGATTTGATACTCCTCACCCCCAGCCCCTCTCCCGCCTGCGGGAGAGGGGTGCGCGTCAGCGCGGGAGAGGGAGCGATTATTTCCTGCCGATAGCGCGATAGCCGATGTCGCGTCTCATCTGCGCGCCATCAAACTTGATGGCATCTGCAAATTCATATGCTCTGCTCTGCGCCTGCTTCACCATGTCGCCCAGCGCGACGACGCACAGCACGCGACCACCGCTGGTGACGACCTTGCCATCTTGCATGGTGGTGCCCGCATGGAACACATGTCCGTCTTCCAAACTTTTCGGCAGTCCAGTGATTGCATCTCCCTTGCGCGGTGTATCGGGATAATTCGCTGCAGCCATCACCACGCCTAGCGCAGTGCGTCTATCCCACTCCGCTTCTACTTTGTCCAACGTACCGTTCACCGCATGCTCGACGATAGTAGAGAAATCGCTCTTCAATCGCATCATGATGGGTTGTGTCTCGGGGTCGCCCATGCGGCAGTTGAATTCCAATACCTTGAGGCTACCGTCAGGGGAGATCATCAATCCGGCGTACAAGAAACCGGTGTAGGTGATGCCTTCGGACTCCATGCCGCGCATCACAGGCTGTATCACTTCGCGCAGCACACGTGCATGGATCTCTGGCGTGACGACTGGAGCAGGGGAATACGCGCCCATGCCGCCCGTGTTGGGACCGTTGTCACCATCGAGCAGACGCTTGTGGTCTTGGCTCGTCGCCATCGCCAACACGTTCTTGCCGTCAGCCATCACGATGAAGCTAGCTTCTTCGCCCGCGAGGAATTCTTCGATGACCACGCGCGCACCCGCATCGCCCAGCTTGTTGTCGGACAACATCATGTCGATGGCATCGAACGCTTCGTCCTTGCTCATCGCCACGACCACGCCTTTGCCCGCAGCTAGACCATCCGCCTTGATGACGATAGGGGCGCCATGTTTCTCGACGTAAGCTTTCGCTGGTGCGATCTCGCTGAATGTCTCGAAAAACGCAGTAGGGATATTGTGGCGTGTCATGAAGCGCTTGGCGAAATCTTTGGAAGATTCCAACTGCGCCGCCGCTTTCGTAGGGCCGAATATCTTCAACCCTGCCGCACGGAACGCATCCACCACGCCTGCCGCCAGCGGCGCTTCTGGGCCGACGACAGTGAGTTCGATGTTCTCGCGTTTGACGAACTCGATGAGTTCGGGGATGGCGGTGATGGCGACGTTCTCCACACCATCTTCCAACGCCGTGCCCGCATTGCCCGGCGCGACGTACACCTTCTGTACTTTCACGCCCTGCGCCAAGCGCCAAGCCAATGCGTGCTCGCGACCGCCGTTACCGATGACTAGAATCTTCATTGAAATCCTTTGTGACCAACCTGATGCTTAATGACGGAAGTGACGGAAGCCGGTGAACACCATCGCCAAGCCATGCTCATCCGCCGCTGCTATGACTTCTTCGTCGCGCATCGAACCGCCGGGTTGTATGACCGCTTTCGCACCCGCTGCGGCCAACACGTCGATGCCATCACGGAACGGGAAGAAGGCATCGGAGGAAACGACTGAATCCACCAAACTCAGACCAGCGTGCTGCGCTTTGATGCTGGCGATCTTGGTACTGTCCACACGGCTCATCTGGCCTGCGCCAACGCCCAATGTCTGACCGTTTTTGCAGAACACGATGGCGTTGGACTTCACGTACTTCGCCACGCGCCATGCGAACAACAAGTCGGTGAGTTGTTGTTGGGTCGGCTGTACTTTGCTCACGACTTTGAGTTGCGCCAATTGCACGTTCAGCGCATCGGGTGATTGCACCAATAGACCGCCGCTCACACGCTTCACATCATATTGATTGAACGCATTGGACAGAGGCACAGTCAGTACTCGCACGTTCTGTTTTGCTGCAGTCACTTTCAATGCGGCCTCGGTGGCACTTGGCGCGATGATGACTTCGACGAACTGGTTGGCAGTGATCTGCGCAGCGGTCGCTTCGTCCAACTCGCGGTTGAAGGCGATGATGCCGCCGAATGCGGAGGTGGTATCGGTGGTATAGGCCAACTTGTACGCATTGAGTGCGCTGTCCGCGATCGCCACGCCGCATGGGTTGGCGTGCTTGACGATGACGCACGCAGGCGCATCGAATGTCTTGACCAATTCCCACGCCGCATCGGAGTCGCCGATGTTGTTGTAGGAGAGTTCCTTACCTTGTACTTGGGTGTAGTCAGAGATGCCACCCTTGACCGGATTCAGGTCGCGATAGAACGCGGCATGCTGGTGTGGGTTCTCGCCGTAGCGCATGTCTTGCACCTTGGCGAAGTTGAAGTTGATCTGCGCGGGGAACTCGCTCTTCGTGCCATCGCTGTTGATGGCGGTGAGGTAGTTGCTGATCATGCTGTCGTAAGCTGCGGTGTGCGAGAAGGCTTTCTTGGACAAGTCGAAGCGGGCCGCGTCGCTCACTACGCATTTGTTGGTTTGCATCTCGGCCAACACATCCGAGTAGTCAGCAGGGTCGGTGACGATGGCGACGTGTGCGTGGTTCTTGGCAGCGGAGCGCACCATGGTCGGGCCGCCGATGTCGATGTTCTCGATGGCCTCTTCCAATGTGCAACCTGGTTTGGCGATGGTCGCTGCGAAGGGATACAGATTCACCACGACGAGATCGATGGTGGGGATGTCGTGCTTCTTCAATGTGGCGACATGCTCAGGCAGGTCGCGACGCGCCAAGATGCCCGCGTGCACTTTGGGTTGCAGTGTCTTTACACGACCATCCAGCATCTCGGGGAAGCCGGTGTAATCGGCGACTTCAGTGCAAGGCACGCCATTGTCGGCGAGTAGCTTGGCCGTACCGCCAGTGGAAAGGATCTTCACGCCGAGTGCGTTAAGACCTTTGGCGAATTCGAGGACGCCGGATTTATCGGAGACGCTGATGAGTGCTTGTGTGATGGCCATGATGTTTCCTGTGAGTTATTTAATCTTGTATTGCTGCATCTTCTTGCGCAGCGTATTGCGGTTGATGCCGAGCAACTCGGCTGTACGTGTCTGGTTACCTTCGGCTTGTAGCAGAACGGTCTCGATGAGCGGCTTCTCAGCGCAACACATCACCATGTCATACACGCCACAGGATGGTTCTTCGCCATCGAGGTCTTTGAAGTAATCGTTGACCGCCTTGCGCACATGTTTGGCGATGTCGTTCTCGTTGATCGGGCATTCACTCATTGCACTTCCCCTGCTTCTACATAATGCAAATGCGTTCCTCTGCTTTGCAGTTCATCAAAAAAATCATTCACCGCACGTTGCTGCTCTTCAATGGTTTCCAATTGGTTCATACGGAAACGGAAGGCGGCCGAACCATGCAATCCTTTGGTGTACCAAGAGATGTGTTTGCGCGCGATACGTAAGCCAGGCAGGTCGCCGTAGAAATCGTACAAGTCGCTCACGTGCGCCAACAGTACTTGGCGTATCTCGTTCACTTCGGGTGCGGCGAGATGCTCGCCTGTGTTCAGGAAATGTTCGATCTCGCGGAACAGCCATGGGCGGCCTTGCGCGGCACGACCGATCATCACCGCATCGACACCCGTGTGGTCGAGCACGTACTTAGCCTTTTCCGGTGTGGTGATGTCGCCATTGGCGATGATGGGTATACGTACTGCGTCCTTCACGGCGCTGATGGTTTCATACTCGGCATCACCGGTGTAGGCGCAAGCGCGGGTACGACCATGAATGGCAAGTGCTTGGATGCCGCTGGATTCCGCGATGCGGGCGATGTTCACCGCATTGCGGTTCTGCTTATCCCAACCCGTACGGATCTTCAAAGTGACGGGTACGTCCACTGCACCGACCACGGCTTCCAATATCTCTGACACCAACTTCTCGTTCTGCATCAGCGCGGAACCGGCCATCACGTTGCAGATCTTCTTGGCCGGACAGCCCATGTTGATGTCGATGATCTGCGCGCCGTTGTCCACGTTGTAACGCGCGGCTTGGGCGAGCATCTTGGGGTCGGCGCCGACGATCTGCACGGAGATGGGGTCGACTTCGCCTTCGTGATTGGCGCGGCGTTTAGTCTTCTCGGAACCATAGAGCAAAGAATTGGAAGCGACCATCTCGGACACGGCCATGCCTGCGCCCATACGCTTGCACAGCATGCGGAACGGCCTATCGGTCACGCCCGCCATGGGTGCGACGATGAGGTTGTTCTTCAGCTTGTATTTACCGATCTGCAAAGGGAATTCCTAGGGTGGCTTTTCCAAAAGGGCGCTGATTATAATTTAATCAACTGCCCCATGCTATGATTGCTCACAGAATTATTCTTCTAGGGATTCGACATGGAATTCGACATCGTAATCGTAGGCGGCGGCATCGTTGGCGCAGCACTGGCGGCCTCTCTCAAGAACAGCGACCTGAGCATCGCGCTGATCGAAGGACAGAACCTGCCCAGCCTAGAGACCGAGTGGGATAGTCGAATTTATGCTTTCACCCCCGGCAATGTCGAGTTCTTAAAGACATGTGGCGCTTGGGAGTATCTGGACACCTCTCGCATCCAGCAGATCGAAGAGATGCGTGTGTTCGGTGATACCGGCTCCAAACTCAATTTCAGCGCCTACCAATTGGGCGCACCTGAATTGGCCTTCATCATGGAAAGCCGCTTGATCCAGCATGCGCTGTGGAAGGCTATCCAAAACCAATCAAATCTCACCCTGTTCCAGCCTGCTCAATGTGCGGAGCTGGATTGGCAAGAAGCAGGCGCTCACTTGAAGCTAAAGGATGGGCGCGAGATCAAAGCCAAACTCATCGTCGGCGCCGATGGCCGCGACTCATGGGTACGTCACCAAGCGGGTATGCCCGAAGTCCCCACGCCGTATCACCAGCACGGAGTGGTCGCCAACTTCAACACGACAAAGACACACCGAGGCATCGCGCATCAGTGGTTCACCGAGGACGGCATCCTTGCTTTACTGCCGCTGCCCGGCAAGCGTATCTCAATCGTATGGTCGGTCAG
Source organism: Sideroxydans sp. (assembly GCA_041665725.1). Classification (GTDB taxonomy): domain Bacteria; phylum Pseudomonadota; class Gammaproteobacteria; order Burkholderiales; family Gallionellaceae; genus Sideroxyarcus. Next base: position 218,285 of record JBAYIG010000001.1, read on the forward strand.
TCCTGAGAAGTCCGCCGAGCTGTTGACGCTTACTCACGAGGAGTTGAGCACTCGCGTGGCCGAAGCCGCTCAACACACTTTAGGGGATTTAGAAGTCATCACCCCACCCGCATCTTTCTCACTCCGCGTACTGAACCTGGCTCATCTGGTCAAGCCGCACCTGGCACTCATTGGTGATGCTGCGCACAACATCCACCCTCTTTCTGGGCACGGTGTGAACTTGGGCCTGCACGATGCACACGACCTAGCCGAGGTGCTGATGCAACGCGGCGCCTTGGATTGCGGAGACCTCGGTTTGTTACGTCGATATGAACGTGCACGTAAAGCCGACATCCTCTCCATGCAACTCACCACGGATGCGCTGAAACATCTGTTCGTGAACAACAATCCTATCCTGCGCACCTTGCGCAACATCGGCCTCACCGCCACCAACAAAATCGTGCCGCTGAAAAAGATGCTGGCACGTCACGCACTCAACTGATTTTTATTCAAGGACACGTCTCATGTTACGTTCGCTACTCATATTGCTACTCACCATCTCGTTCGCTCACGCTGCCGAAGTAGATAAAACCACGGAAGCCATCAAAGCCACTCTGCAAAAAAACTACTCACAACTGATCGGCCCCATCTCTCAGGTGAACAAATCTCCCATGGCGGGCTTGTATGAGGTGGTCACGGGCGATCACATCTTTTACACCGACAAATCGGTGCAATACCTGATCGACGGCAACATGTTCGACTTGAAAGCTCGGCGCAACATCACCGAGGGACGTTCACGTACTTTGTTCGCTGTGGATTTCAATAAACTCCCGCTTGACCTCGCCGTGAAGAAAGTGAAAGGCGATGGCAGTCGCAAGATGGCTTACTTCACCGACCCGAACTGCGGTTACTGCAAGAAGTTGGAGCATGAACTACAAGACGTGACCAACGTCACTTTGTACCTATTCCTCTACCCGATCTTTGATGGATCAGCGGAAAAGGTGCAGGGCGTATTGTGTAGCACGGACAAAGTGAAAGCGTGGGACGACCTGATGCTGAATGGCGTGACACCAGCCGCTGGAAAATGCCAAACCGGCACAGACAAAGTACGTCAACTCGGCGCGAAGTTAAAAGTGAACGGCACGCCAGCGCTGATCTTCGCCAATGGCGTGGTCAATCCTGGCTATATGCCAGCAGCACAGTTGGAAGAGGCGCTGAATAAAAACAGGTGAAGCTGGCCGATAAGCCGGGTTCTGTCGTGGACAGTCATTCCTCTAGGCGTTTCGTTACCTGACGCTCAAGCAACCTACCCGCAAGCGACGCGAGCCGCGCCAAAGCTTGCCTATTTGGTCTTGCTCCAGATGGGGTTTACCCTGCCACGGATGTTGCCACCCGCGCGGTGAGCTCTTACCTCGCCGTTTCACCCTTACCAACCTACCGAAATAAGTTGGCGGTTTATTTTCTGTGGCACTTTCCATCGCCTCACGGCGTCCGGTCGTTAACCGGCATCTTGCTCTGTGGAGCCCGGACTTTCCTCTCCGCCCTTACGGACGCAGCGACTGTCTAGCCAGCTTCGTTGTGGAGTTTAACATGCGGGTCGCACTACTCGCCCGTCATCGCTGGGCTTTAAGACGGTGAGGTATGAATGCAGGCTGGCAACTACGAGGTTAAGCCTCTCCCACTTGCACGCTGATACCCAACTCTTTCCACTGCGCCGCCTCTTCCTGCAAAGCGGTCTCGGTCAATGGATTTTGGGTCAGCCAGCCCGATTCCAAAGAAAGGTGGAACTTGGTCCCGCTGAAACGTCCTTGCATCTTGGGCAAGCGGACTCCGCTGCGATTGCGACAGAACAGGGTCGCCAATCGTAATGACATGACCAAGGCCTGATCCTTTGACTCGCGCAACTGTGCGCGCAATTTTTCCAAACGGCCTCGATGTGCCAAAGTGAGCGTGCTTAAAAGAGTCTGCTCTTTTTTCGAGAAGCCCGGCATGTCTGCATTAGCAAGAATATAAGAAGAGTGTTTGTGGTAACCACTGTGCGCCACGCTGATGCCGATCTCATGCAAGTTAGCAGCCCATTGCAGATAGTTCATGGTCGACTCATCGAACTGTTCACCCAAGAATTGTTGGGCAAGCATGGTCGATAGCTCCGAGACCCGCTTCGCTTGCTTGGGTGCGACGTGGTAACGCCGCATGAACTGCTGCACTGTGGCTTCGCGCATATCGTTGTGGGTGAAGCGACCATGCAGGTCATACAACACACCTTCGCGCAATGCACCCAAAGCAGGTTGCATACGTTCGATACCAAGCTCACAGAATGCCGCATACATGATGGCGAAACCACCCGGCAACACGGGGATACGATCTGGTTTCAAACCGAGGAGATCGAGCTTGTTCACATCGCCCGCTTTGAGCAATTGCGCGCGCAATTTCTCCAACCCTTCACGGGTGATGCCGCCGCCGCTGTAACCGTTCTGCTCCAAGATGTCGCAAATGACACGAGCACTTCCAGACGACCCCATCGCCACATCCCAGTGACCGCTGGCGTAATCCGCGACGATGGTTTGCAACTCGATGCGTGCCGCGTATTCGGCTTGTTTGAGATTGGATTTACTGATCTTTCCATCAGCGAAGTAGCGCGCACTGAAACTGACGCAGCCCATGTAGAGACTTTCCAGATGTGCAGGTTGCAGACCTTGTCCGATGATGAATTCCGTCGAGCCGCCACCAATGTCCATCACCATGCGTCGCTCGTTGGTGCGCGGCAATCCTTGCGCGACACCAAGATAGATCAAACGCGCTTCTTCACGACCCGCAATGACTTCGATGGGGAACCCAAGTGCTGCTTCGGCTTTTTTCAGGAATTCAGGTGCGTTCTTGGCGACACGCAGAGAGTTGGTACCCACAGCACGTACCGCTTCGGGTGGCAAACCACGGAGACGTTCTCCGAACTTTTGCAGGCAAGATAAGCCGCGTTGTTGTGCTGCTTGATCGAGTAGCTTGTCTTCGCCTAGTCCTGCGGCGAGCCTAACTGCCTCGCGCAAACCATCAAGCATGTAGAGCTGGTCATCCACCACCCGCGCAACCTGAAGTCGAAAACTGTTCGACCCCAGATCGATTGCAGCGAGGAGTGGCTGTTGTTGCACGATTAGATCAACCCGGTTTCAATTTGAAGAGGAGACAAGGCGGCGACGAGCGAACGACGCAGGCAGTACAACCAGTACGACTAGGAGTGAGCGAGGAAGCCAACGCAGTATCGTCGAAAAATTGGAAGCGGGTTACTGCTGGACTTCGCGCTCGATCTCTTCCACGGTCACGTGACGCACGTCGCGCCCTTTGACCATGTACACCACATATTCAGACATATTCTTGGCGTGGTCACCGATACGTTCGATCGCCTTGGCAACGAACAATATCTCTAATGAAGTCGAGATAGTGCGCGGGTCTTCCATCATGAAAGTGATGAGGTAACGCATGATGGCGCGGAACTCTTCATCCACCTGTTCATCCTGGCGTACCACTTGCGCAGCGACATTAAGATCAAGACGCGCGAACGAATCCAAAGATTTGCGCAACATGTCCAGCGCGATGTCGGCGGCGTGTTTGATCTCGTTATACCGCGGCAAATGCAGACGCTCTTTTTGCGACAACAGCTTCGCCATACGCGCGATCTTCTCTGCTTCATCACCGATACGTTCTAGGTCGGTGATGGTCTTGATGACAGTCATCACCATGCGCAGATCGCCAGCCGCTGGCTGACGACGCACCAAGATTCGATTGCAACTCTCATCGATCTCGACTTCCATCGCATTCACGTTGTGATCGTTCTCGATCACACGATTCATCAGCGCCACATCACCCGTAGTCAATGACTCGACCGCTTGCTTGATCTGACTCTCGACCAGCCCGCCCATCTGCAACACGCGGGCGCGCACGGCTTCCAGTTCAGTGTCGAATTGCTTGGAGGTATGTTCGCTGCTGACCATGGTATTTCCTTAATATCGTTGCAAATGACGGATGCTATAGAATCGTCGTTAAGTTTTTGTGACAGCCCTTCAAGCTGTCAGTGTCTTCACACCATTCGGCGTACCCAGCAACAACACATCTGCACCTCGACGCGCGAACAGACCATTGGTCACCACGCCAGGCAAATGGTTCAATAAAGTTTCTAGCTCTACCGGATTCATAATCTGCAGATTATGCACATCGAGGATGACGTTGCCGTTGTCAGTGGTGAACCCCTCGCGCAACTTTGGCTGACCGCCCAACTTCACCACTTCACGTGCGATGTAGCTACGCGCCATCGGAATGACTTCGATAGGCAGAGGGAACTTGCCGAGCACATCCACTAACTTGCTCTCGTCGCATACGCAGATGAACTTCTTGCTGGCGGCAGCAACGATCTTCTCGCGCGTCAACGCCCCGCCACCACCTTTGACCATGTGCATGTGCTTGGTGATCTCGTCCGCGCCATCCACGTAAACAGGCAGATCGCCCGCTTCGTTCAACGACAACACCTCGATACCATGACCTTGCAGACGTTTAGCCGAAGCTTCAGAACTGGCCACCGCGCCACGAATCTTGCCTTTGATCTTGGCCAACTCGTCGATAAAGAAATTGGCTGTGGAACCCGTACCCACGCCCACGATGCAATCGTTAGGCACATAAGTGATAGCCGCTTGAGCGACCGCGCGTTTCATATCGTCTTGAGTCATTGCCATGATGTAGTCTCTTCTTTTGATTTGTGCATTTGGTGGCTGGGGATTATTGCAGGAAATGGTCTTCAATGAAACAGGCCTGAAGGCCTATCTAGCCGCGCGGATGGTGCATCGCATGCAGCGCCTTCAATCTTTCGCGCGCCACATGCGTGTAGATCTGTGTCGTCGAGATGTCCGAATGTCCCAACAACATCTGCACCACGCGCAGGTCAGCGCCATGATTGAGCAGATGTGTCGCAAAGGCATGGCGCAAGGTATGCGGCGACAAGGGCTTATGCAAGCCTCCTGTCTTGGCGTGCTTCTTGATGAGATACCAGAACATCTGGCGCGTCATCCCTTCGCCGCGTTGTGTCACGAACAGGTCATCGGTCAGCTTGCCCTCCAGCAACACGGGGCGCACATCCGCCAAGTAACGCTTGATCCAATCCAGCGCCTCCTCCCCCAAAGGCACCAGACGTTCTTTACTGCCCTTACCCATCACCCGCGTCACCCCCATATCTAGGCTGACCTGCGCCACTTTCAGCGTGACCAATTCGGACACGCGCAGTCCGCTGGCATACAACACCTCCAACATGGTGCGATCACGCACCCCCAGCGGCGTTTGCACATCAGGGGCGTTCAACAGTAGCTCGACATCTTCCTCGGTCAGGCTTTTGGGCAGACTGCGTGGCAACTTCGGCGTAGCGATCTGCAAAGTAGGATCGATTGTGATCTTGTTCTGACGAAGCAGGTAACGGAACAGGCGTTTGAGACTAGAGATGGCGCGCGAGGTGGAAGTCGCTTTAGCTTTTTGGCCGCCCACCAGATGCGCCAAGAACCCTTGAATGTCGGCATGTGTAGTCGCTGTGATACTGGAACCGCGTTGCGCTTCAAGCCAAACGGAGAATTTATCTAGGTCGCGCCGGTAACTTTCCAACGTGTTGCGCGACAAGCCATCTTCCAACCACAGCGCATCACTGAACTCGTCCAACAACTCAGCGTCGTTCATGTGCCAACAGCCAACGTTTGATATCAAGCGCGTCGCCTTCTGCATGGTGCATGAAACCGCCCAAGCCGCTCTTGCCTACCACTCGATGGCATGGAATGACGATGGGTATCGGATTACTCCCACAAGCCTGCCCTACCGCTTGCGCGCTAGAACCAATCTGCTTCGCCAGTTCGCCATAGGTCAGCGTCTGTCCGCGAGGAATATCTAGCATCGCCTGCCACACAAGGCATTGGTGATGCGTACCATCAAGACTGAATGGCAGATCGAATTCAAACCCAGCGTCAGCAAAATAAGCGACCAACTGGTCGCATATCTCCCGTGCCATCGGGCTGGCAGGAGCTAACACCTTCATGCGGGAGGAGACGAATTCGATGCCCAATAGATCCTCATCCGAACAACGGATGGCGAGCTTGCCAAAAGGCGCAGTGATGATGGCTTGGGGTGTCATGCCCACATGATAGCCCGAAAGTAAAAGCGGAAGCTTCAGTGCAGACTCAAATCGGCGTAGCCGATGTGAAGCCGAAAAGCGGCGGTCGAAACTAAAACGGGAGCCGAAGCTCCCGTTTTTATTTGACACACAGAACCGTTGCTTACGCAGCGACTTTGCGTGCTGGCAACTTTTCCTTGATACGTGCCGACTTGCCGGAACGATCGCGCAGGTAGTACAGCTTGGCACGACGCACATCGCCGCGACGCTTAACTTCGATGCTAGCAACGCTCGGAGAGTAAGTTTGGAAAGTACGCTCGACGCCTTCGCCGGAGGATACTTTACGCACGATGAAGCTGGAGTTCAGCCCTTTGTTGCGCTTTGCGATGACTACGCCTTCGAAAGCCTGTGTACGTTTTTTGTCGCCTTCGACAACGTTGACGTTGACGATGACTGTGTCGCCAGGGCCGAAGCCAGGGATAGTCTTATTCAGACGAGCGATTTCTTCTTTTTCAAGAATTCCGATCAGATTCATTTTGTTTCCTCTTCTTGTGCGGGAGCTTGTTCCTGCTGGTACTGAGCCAGTAGCCGAGCTTCCTGTTTAGTTAACTGGCGTATTGCCAGCAATTCTGGACGACGTTCTGCAGTCCTACCCAATGACTGCTTCAATCGCCACTTCTCTATCTCGGCGTGGTGCCCTGACATCAACACATCAGGAACCGCCTCGCCGTTATAAATCTCTGGGCGCGTGTAGTGCGGACAATCCAGCAGACCTTGCACAAAAGAATCCTGCTGTGCGGATGCATCATCACCCAACACACCGGGTATCTGCCGCACCACGCTATCCATCACCACCATCGCTGCCAACTCGCCACCGGACAATACATAGTCACCGATGGAAAGCTCTTCATCCACTTGCTGACGCAACAGGCGCTCATCCACGCCCTCGTAACGACTCGCCAACAAGATCAATCCTTCATCCCGCGCCAGCAACTCCATCACGATCTCGTGCGTGAGTTGCCTGCCTTGCGGAGAGAGATGAATCACTCGACTCTTTTTCACTCCACTTGCCGCCTGCGCTGCTTTCGCTGCGCTGATGGCTTTTTCCAAAGGCTCCGCCAACATCACCATCCCGGGACCGCCACCGTAAGGACGGTCATCGATAGTGCGGTAGTTGTCCGTCGTGAAATCTCTTGGGTTCCACGCTTGCAACTCGAACTTGCCTAACTCTACTGCCTTACGCGTCACACCAAACTTGGTGATGGCGTCGAACATCTCAGGGAACAGCGTGACGACATCGAACCTCATTTGAGGTAGTCCGCCTGCCAATCCACCCGGATGGTCTTGTTGTTCAGATCGACCTGCTGGATCACGCTAGCGATGAACGGCATCAGTGTCTCTCCGCCCTCGCCCTTGACCACCAACACGTCGTTAGCACCTGTCTCTAGCAACGAATCCACGATACCAAACGCATGACCTTCAAGGTTCAGCACCGACATACCGATCAAATCAGACCAGTAGTACTCGCCTTCGACTTGTTCCGGCAGGCTGTCGCGCGAAACCGCGATCAATTCGCCTTTGTATCTTTCAGCTGCCGTACGGTCCGGTATGCCTTCCAGCTTCGCAACGACCAACTTGCCGTGAACATTGGATTCCATCACCTTGATCGGACGCCATGACTGCTCGTTACCGATATACCAAGTGTCGTAATCGAGCAGACTGTCCACATACTCGGTGAAGGGCAGTACCTTCACCCAACCTTGGATACCTTGCGCTGCGACCACCTTCCCCATGACGACCATGGGGCTTGCCTCGTTAGGCTTTGGCTGCTGCACCGGCTTTTTTAACCAAGCGACCAACGGTCTCGCTCAATTGCGCGCCCTTGTCTTGCCAGTGAGTCACGCGATCCAAAGCGATACGCAGACCTTCAGAACCTTCGGCTGCCAAAGGATTGTAGAAGCCAACGCGCTCGATGAAACGACCATCGCGACGATTGCTAGAATCAGCTACGACTACGTTGTAATACGGGCGATTCTTAGAGCCGCCGCGAGAAAGACGAATGACTACCATAATGATTTCCCAATGAAAAATTTGTTTGGCCAACGCCAAAGGGCGCGAATTCTACGACACCTTGCCAATCCATGGCAAGGATTGTTTAGATTGAAGAATCAGCGATGAAGCAGGACTTCTAGGACGAATCGGCTGCCCAGATAGGCCAGCACAAGGAAACCAAAGCCACTCAAGGTCCAGCGCACCGCCGTATGGCCGCGCCAACCGTAGTAGTGATGACCCAGCAACAGCACGCCAAACACCACCCAAGAGATCATTCCAAACAAGACCTTATGATTGAACTGCCAGGCGTGACCGAAGATGTTCTCGGAAAACAGGATTCCCGACACGACAGTAACAGTCAACAATACGAAACCCACCCCGATGACACGGAACAACAGGCTTTCCATCGTTAGCAAAGGCGGCAGATTCTGTAAGACCTTGGGGAGTTTGGCGTGGTGTAGCTGCTTCTCGACCAAAGACATCAGCCCTGCATGTAAAGCCGCGATAGTGAACAGGCTGTAAGCCAGCATCGCCACCAAGACGTGGGTGTCGAATAAAGCGGAGGCTGGTTGCGCCAAGATATGGGCTTCTGGAAAGATCGCGGGGAGGACAGTACTCAGTGCAGCCAACGGTAAAACGAGCGTCTGCAAGCTGGACAGTGGATAGAAGTGTCGCGCCAACCAATAGACCAACACTGTGAGCCACAAAATCAGAGACAGGGCATAGACCAGACCCAGATTCAGCGCCCCCCATATAAATAGAGTGTCGTACAGCAACCAACCATGCAGCGCCAATGGCACGACCACCGCATGACCTAACGCGCCACGATTTTGCTGCTCGGCATTGCCCGCCGCTTGCGCACGCCAGAACAAAATAGCCAGAACGGCATAAAGGACAAAGGTCAGCAAATGTAAGGCTTGGTTCGACATGGGGAGTGCAGATGTTTTAGACTGCGAGGATTCTACACCAAGTCATAAAGGCATCATGTTAGATAACCTCACGCAACGCTTCAGCGGCATCGTCAAGAATCTACGCGGACAAGCACGACTCTCCGAGAGCAACATCCAAGACGCTTTGCGCGAAGTGCGCCTCGCCCTGCTGGAAGCGGACGTTGCTCTACCCGTCGTCAAAGAGCTCATCGCCAAAGTCAAAGAAGCGGCGCTGGGACAAGAAGTCATCGGCAGCCTGACTCCGGGACAAGCCTTCATCGGCGTCGTGAACCGCGAACTGACCAAGTTGATGGGTGAGCACAACGACGCGCTCAATCTTGCCGCTGTTCCTCCTGCTGTCATCTTGATGGCTGGTTTGCAAGGCGCAGGTAAGACCACCAGCAGCGGCAAACTGGCCAAACTGCTACGCGAACAAAATAAGAAGAAGGTATTGCTGGTGAGCTGCGACGTCTATCGTCCAGCCGCTATCGAACAGTTGCGTACATTGGCCCAGCAACTCGGCACCGACTTCTTCCCCTCAGATATCAGCCAAAAGCCGCTGGACATCGCACTCGCCGCACTCGACTTCGCACGCAAACATCACCATGACGTGCTGATCGTCGACACCGCCGGTCGTCTGGCCGTCGATGAGGCGATGATGGCGGAGATCAAAGATTTGCACGCCGCAATGAAACCCATCGAGACCTTGTTCGTGGTTGATGCGATGACAGGTCAAGATGCGGTGAACACAGCCAAAGCCTTCGGCGATGCACTGCCCCTCACCGGCGTCATCCTCACCAAGATGGATGGTGATGCGCGCGGCGGTGCAGCCTTGTCTGTACGCCACATCACTGGCAAGCCGATCAAGTTCGTCGGCGTCAGCGAAAAACCGAACGGTCTGGAAGCTTTCCACCCCGATCGTATGGCGCAACGCATCCTCGGCATGGGTGATGTGCTGTCCCTTCTCGAGGAAGCACAACGCACCGTCGATATGGGCGAAGCTGAAAAGCTCGCCAAGAAGATGCACAGCGGCAAAGGCTTCGACCTCAACGACTTCAAGATGCAGATCGTGCAGATGAAGAAGATGGGGGGCATGTCCGCACTGATGGATAAGTTACCCGCACAACTCGCCAATGCCGCCGCTGGCGCAAAAGTGGATGAGCGCCAGATCAATCGCACCGAAGGCATCATCAATTCGATGACCCCTTACGAGCGCAGCCACCCAGAACTCATCAAAGCTTCCCGCAAACGTCGCATCGCTGCCGGCTCTGGTGTACAGGTGATGCACGTCAATCAACTGCTGAATCAATTCGAACAATCACAGAAGATGATGAAGATGTTCAGCAGCAAAGGCGGCATGGCCAAAATGATGCGCGGTATGGCGGGTAAATTCCCTGGAATGCGTTAATTCAAGGATAGGAAAAAACATGGCTCTCAAAGCAATCATATTCGACGTAGACGGCACACTGGCAGACACGGAAGACGGCCACCGCAAATCGTTCAACAAAGCGTTCGCCGAGAACGGGCTGGACTGGAACTGGGATGTGGCGCTGTACGACAAGCTGCTCAAAGTGACTGGCGGCAAAGAGCGCATCAAATATTTCGTCTCAGATTTTCTGAAGGGCTACACCAAGCCCGAGAACTTCGACGACTTCGTGAAGCATCTGCATGCCGTCAAGACAGGTCACTACACCGCAATGTTGCGCGAAGGAGCGATCTCATTGCGCCCCGGCATCAAACAACTTATCAACGATGCACGCAAAGCAGGCATCACACTCGCCATCGCCACCACGACCACTGCCGAAAACGTGACTGCACTTTTGGAAGTGGGATTAGGTAAAGACTGGGCAAGCAACTTCGCCGCCAATGGTTGCGGCGATATCGTGCCTTTGAAGAAACCCGCACCGGACATCTACCACTGGGTATTGAACGAACTCAAGCTAGCCGCTGACGATTGCATCGCATTGGAAGATTCCAACAATGGCTTGCGCTCTTCACTAGCCGCTGGCATCAAGACTTACATCACGACCAACCCGTACACCGTGAAGCAAGAATTCACCGGCGCGGTAGCGGTGCTAGAAGACTTGAGCGACCTGCCACGTTTCTACAGCATGATCGGTCTGCGCGCATAAGCGTCTGGATTCCTGCTAATCTTGCGGGCAATCCAATTGCCCGCCGGCCACTATGCAAAATTATCTAAAAAGAATCCTTACTGCGCGCGTCTATGACGTGGCAATCGAAACGCCGTTGGAACACGCGCCCACACTGTCGTCCCGCACAGGCAACCGCATCCTGTTCAAGCGCGAAGACATGCAGCCCGTGTTCTCGTTCAAGTTGCGCGGCGCGTATAACAAGATGGCGCACCTTTCACCTGCTCAGTTAAAGCAGGGCGTCATCGCTGCATCTGCGGGCAATCATGCGCAGGGCGTGGCGATGTCTGCACATCGCCTCGGTTGCAAGGCCACCATCGTGATGCCGACCACCACCCCACAGGTGAAGATCGATGCGGTGCGCCACTTCGGTCAGCGCTCGGTCGAGATCGTATTACATGGCGATAGCTACAGCGATGCCTACGCCCATGCACTCGCGCTGGAAAAAGAAAGGCAACTCACCTTCGTGCACCCCTTCGACGACCCTTATGTCATCGCAGGCCAAGGCACCATCGGCATGGAGATCCTGCGTCAACACCAAGGCGACATCCATGCAATCTTCTGCGCCATCGGCGGTGGCGGATTGATCGCAGGCGTCGCGGCTTATGTGAAACAGGTACGCCCCGACATCAAGATCATCGGCGTACAGACCACCGATTCCGACGCGATGTATCGCTCTCTCAAAGCCAAAAAACGCGTCACGCTGAATGATGTCGGCCTGTTCTCGGACGGCACCGCCGTCAAATACGTGGGCGAAGAGACCTTCCGCATCTGTAAGCAATATGTGGACGAAGTCATCTTGGTGGACACCGACGAAGTGTGCGCCGCCATCAAGGACGTGTTCCAGGACACGCGCTCCATCCTCGAGCCTGCTGGCGCACTCGCCGTCGCGGGAGCGAAAGCCTATGCCAAGCGCGAACAACTCAAAGGCGAGACGCTCATCCCGATCGCCTGCGGCGCGAACATGAACTTCGACCGCCTGCGTTTCGTGGCCGAACGTGCCGAGATCGGCGAGAAGCGTGAAGCGATCTTGGCAGTCACCATCCCCGAGACACCCGGTAGCTTCCGCAAGTTCTGCGCTCTGCTAGGCAAACGCAACATCACCGAGTTCAACTATCGCTATGCCGACCCCAAAGCGGCGCAGGTCTTCGTCGGCATCCAAGTGAAAGACCAGGCAGAAGCTTCAGACCTCATAGAGAAGTTGCAACGCAGCAAATTGCCCACCTTGGATCTGAGTGACAACGAGATGGCCAAACTTCATCTGCGTCACCTCGTCGGTGGTCATGCGCCCGAAGCTAGGGACGAAATCTTGTTCCGTTTCGAGTTCCCGGAACGCCCCGGCGCGCTGATGAACTTCCTCAACAGCATGAGCCACAATTGGAACATCAGCCTGTTCCACTACCGTAACCACGGTGCAGATTACGGCCGCGTGCTGGTCGGGATGCAAGTGCCCAAGACGGACAAAAAGGCGCTCAAGACCTTTCTTGACACCCTCGGCTACCCGTATTGGGACGAAAGCGACAATCCGGCATATCGCCTTTTTCTGGGCTAATAAAAAAAGATGAGGGATATTGCCGACAAATTCGCCATAAAACGCACTATTGGCAAAAATGGCAAAGACTCCCTCTGACATCCAAGCTAGGAAGCAGGCGCTTCGACAACGTATAATCGCCGCCCGCGACAATCTGACGCCAAGCTTACGAATTCGCTCAAGCAAAGACATCGTCGGCCAACTTTGCGGCTTGGCGGCCTATAAGACTGCGCGAACTGTGTTGGGCTACCTGAACTTTGGTTCGGAACTAGCCAGCGAGGTGTGGGTACGGCAAGCGCTGGAAGACGGCAAACAAGTCTTGCTACCTCGGGTGAACAAAGCGAGTAAGCAGCTCGATCTGTTCGAGATAAAGAATCTGGATAGTGAGATCGCGGTGGGTGCCTATGGCATACGCGAACCCATCCAAGAACGCTGCAAGCACTTCGATGCATTAGGCAAGATAGACCTGATCCTGATGCCTGGCGTCGCTTTCGACCGTGAAGGCAGCAGATTGGGATACGGTGGTGGCTACTTCGATAAGTTGTTGGCACATCTGCCACACCGTCCAGTATTGATCGCCGGTGCGTTCGCAATGCAGGTAGTTGAAGAGATTCCGCAAGAAGATACTGACCACAAGATAGATTGGTTGGTAACTGAGAATGAAACGATACGTTGTTAGGGTGCCTCTGAAAATTCAGAGTTCGCCCAAATGCAAGGCGTGAAGAAAATTCCGCAGCGCCGCATATGATGTATATGCAAGCAAGGAATTTTCACCACAACGAAGCAGTTGGGATGAAATCTGGATTTTAAGAGGTACCCGTTATTTAGGGAGAGAGTAAAGATGGCCACGCAACAACCAGACTACGATCCACAAGAGACCCAAGAATGGCTGGACTCGCTGCAATCCGTTCTAGATAAAGAAGGCGGCGACCGCGCTCACTTCTTGATCGACCAACTTATCAATCATGCGCGCTTGGCGGGCGACGATCTGCCGATCAGCGCGACCACCCCGTATCTGAACTCGATACCCCTAGATAAAGAAGAGCGCTCTCCAGGCAACTTCGACATGGAACACCGCATCCGCGCACTGATGCGCTGGAACGCGATGGCCATCGTGTTGAATGCGAACAAGGAATCTTCCGAACTGGGCGGCCACATCGCCAGCTTCGCTTCCGCTGCGACGCTCTACGACGTGGGCTTCAACCACTTCTTCCGTGGCGCCAACAAGGACCACGGCGGTGACTTAGTTTACTTCCAAGGTCACTCCTCGCCCGGTATGTATGCGCGCGCCTTCATGGAAGGTCGCCTTACCGAAGCGCAGATGTATAAGTTCCGCCAAGAAGTCGATGGCGACGGACTGTCTTCTTACCCTCACCCTTGGTTGATGCCGAATTTCTGGCAGTTCCCAACCGTGTCCATGGGTCTCGGCCCCTTGATGGCGATTTACCAAGCGCGTTTCATGCGCTACTTGCAACACCGCAATCTGGCTAAGACAGACGGCCGCAAGGTATGGGCATATCTTGGCGACGGCGAGACCGACGAACCCGAATCTTTGGGCGCGATCTCCATGGCAGGACGCGAGAAGTTGGACAACCTGATCTTCGTCATCAACTGTAACTTGCAACGTCTGGACGGCCCAGTACGTGGCAACGGCAAGATCATCCAAGAACTGGAAGGTGTGTTCCGTGGTGCAGGCTGGAACGTCATCAAGGTGGTTTGGGGTGGTAAATGGGATCGCTTGTTGGCCAAGGACAAGTCCGGCCTGTTGCTGAAGCGCATGGAAGAAGTGGTTGACGGCGAATACCAGACCTACAAGTCACGTGATGGCGCCTACGTGCGCAAGCACTTCTTCGGCAAGTATCCAGAGTTGCTTGAATTGGTCGCCGACATGTCGGACGACGAGATCTGGCGCTTGAACCGTGGCGGCCATGATCCGCACAAAGTATTCGCTGCATATGCGGCCGCTTCCAAGCACACCGGTCAACCAACGGTCATCCTCGCCAAGACGGTGAAGGGTTACGGCATGGGCGATGCGGGTGAAGGTCAGAACACCACTCACCAACAGAAGAAAGTTGGCGAAGACGCACTGCGTAAGTTCCGCGACCGCTTCAACATTCCAGTCACTGACGAACAATTGCCCAAGCTGCCTTTCGTGCGCCCCGCGCCGGACAGTCTAGAGGCGAAATACCTTAAAGAACGCAGCACAGCGATGGGTTGCATCCCTGCGCGCGAACCCGTGGCACACCCGCTCAACACACCATCGCTCGATGCTTTCGACGCGCTGTTGAAATCCAGCGAAGACCGCGAGTTCTCCACCACCATGGCGTTCGTGCGCTTGCTGGGCGTGCTGGTGAAAGATAAAGCCATCGGCAAGCAGATCGTGCCTATCGTGCCAGACGAATCGCGCACCTTCGGCATGGAAGGCATGTTCCGTCAGCTCGGTATCTTCTCGCAGGTGGGGCAACTGTACACACCTCAAGATGCCGACCAGCTCATGTTCTACAAAGAAGACAAGACGGGTCAGATCTTGCAAGAGGGCATCAACGAAGCTGGCGGTATGGCTGACTGGATCGCTGCGGCGACCGCTTACGCCAACCACGGCGTAGCGATGATTCCCTTCTTCATCTACTACTCCATGTTCGGCTTCCAACGTATCGGCGACATGGCTTGGGCAGCAGGTGACCTGCGCGCACGCGGCTTCCTCATCGGCGGCACCGCTGGACGCACCACGCTGAACGGCGAAGGTCTGCAACACCAAGATGGTCACAGCCATCTGATGGCAGCGACCATCCCGAACTGCGTGTCCTATGATCCGACATTCGCTTACGAGTTGGCTGTCATCGTGCAGCACGGTATGGAACGCATGTACCACAAGCAAGAAGACGTGTTCTATTACCTCACCGTGATGAACGAGAACTACACCCACCCTGCCATGCCGAAGGGCGCGGAAGAGGGCATCATCAAGGGCATGTACAAGTTCAGCGCAAGCAAGGCTAAAGCGAAGAACAAAGTACAGTTGCTGGGTAGCGGAACCATCTTGCGTGAAGTCATCGCGGCAGCCGAGTTGCTGGAGAAAGACTTCGGCATCGCTTCCGACATCTTCAGCGTGACCAGCTTCAACGAATTGCGTCGCGAAGGTATCGACTGCGAGCGTTGGAACACTTTGCACCCCGAAGCGAAACAGCGCATCAGCTATGTCGAGCAATGTCTGGATGCAGAAGTGCCCGTCATCGCGGCGACCGACTACATCCGCTCCTATGCCGACCAGATCCGTCCATACGTCAAAGCGCAATACAAGACCTTGGGCACCGATGGTTTCGGTCGTTCCGACACGCGCAAGAAGTTGCGTCACTTCTTCGAGGTGGATCGCTTCTACGTCGCCGTTGCCGCATTGAAGGCGTTGGCTGACGAGGGCAAGGTAGATGCGAAGGAAGTCACGCGTGCGATCAAGCTGTACAAGATCAACGCGGACAAACCGAACCCAACCACGGTGTAATCGAGGAGAACGACGTGGCAGAGATCAATAAAGTACAAGTACCAGACATCGGCGGATTCAAAGGTGTGACCGTCATCGAAGTGGCGATCAAGGCAGGCGAGACCATCGCCGTCGAGCAGACGCTCATCACCGTGGAGACCGACAAGGCGACCATGGATGTGCCTGCACCTTTCGCAGGTGTGGTGAAGGAAGTGAAGCTGAAGGTTGGCGACAAGGTATCGGAAGGCGACCTGATCGCTTTGGTGGAAGGTAGTGCTGCGCAAGCCGCCGCACCTGCACCGCAGACTGCTGCACCCGTCGCAGCCAAGCCCGCCCCTGTGGCAGCGCCTGTCGTCACGGCACCTGCCCCTGCACCTTCTGGCGGTAACGCTCATGCCAGTCCATCCATCCGTCGTTTCGCGCGCGAACTTGGCGTGAATCTGACGCAAGTTGGCGGTAGTGGCGAAAAGGGCCGGGTCACCAAGGAGGACGTGCAGAACTTCGTCAAGCAGGCTTTAGCTAAACCTGCGACAGGTGGCGGCGCATTGCCCGGCTTGTTGCCATGGCCGGACGTGGATTTCGCCAAGTTCGGCGAGATCGAGACCAAGGCGCTGTCGCGCATCAAGAAGATCTCGGGCGCGAACCTGCACCGCAACTGGGTGATGATCCCGCACGTGACACAGTTCGAAGAAGCCGACATCAGCGAGATGGAAGCCTTCCGCAAAGAGCTGGGCGCGGAATACGCCAAGCAGAATCTGAAGATCACTCCGCTGGCCTTCATGCTCAAAGCGTGCGCCATCACGCTGAAACATTTCCCCGATTTCAACGCTTCGCTGGACGCGAGCGGCGAGAATCTGGTGCTGAAGAAGTACATCCACATCGGCGTCGCGGTCGATACACCGAATGGCTTGATGGTCCCCGTCATCCGTGACGTGGATCAAAAAGGCATCGTGCAATTGGCAAAAGAATTGGGCGAAGTCAGTGCCAAGGCGCGCGACTTGAAGGTCACCGCTGCCGACATGCAAGGCGGCTGCTTCTCCATCTCTAGTTTGGGCGGCATCGGTGGTACGGCGTTCACGCCCATCATCAATGCACCTGAAGTCGCCATCTTGGGTGTGTCCCGTTCAAGCATGAAGCCCGTCTGGAAAGACGGCGAATTCGTGCCGCGTCTGATGTTGCCGCTGTCCTTGTCATACGACCATCGTGTGATCGACGGCGCTGCTGCTGCGCGCTTCACCACCTACCTCGCGCATGTGCTGGCTGACATGCGTCGCTTGGCGCTTTAAGTAGTGGGCATCGCACCGATCGGCATCCTGGGGGGCACGTTCGACCCCATCCATAACGGCCACCTGCGCCTCGCGCAGGAAGCCTTGGAACAATGCCGCATGCAGCAGGTGCGATTCATCCCCAACGGAACGCCGCCACACCGCACGCCGCCCGTCGCCTCGGCCGAGGCGCGTATGGATATGGTGCGCACCGCATTGCATGGACATCATGAGTTCAGCGTGGACGTGCGCGAGGTATATCGCACCGACCCGTGCTACAGCGTGGACACGTTGACTAGCTTGCGCGAAGAGTTCGGTAGCGAACAGCCGCTGTGCTTGTTGCTGGGCAGTGATGCTTTTCTGAATCTGCACACTTGGCACGAATGGCGCCGCGTGTTCGACTTGGCTCACATCGTAGTGATGCAGCGCCCTGGACGCCCGCTCGGCAATGCGATGGAAAACGCTGATGACGCACTGAAAGAAGAGTATCGTGCGCGCCTTGCGCCTGCGCCACGTCGTTTGCACGAGTCGGCCAGTGGTGCGATCGTCGCACTGGACATGCCCTTGCTCGACATCTCCGCCACCGACATCCGCCGCCGTTGCGCAGAACACAAGAACATCCGCTATCTCACCCCAGATGGCGTCGCACATTACATTTATTCTCAGAAGACTTACACGACATGCTAACTACCGAACAAAAAATCGCTGCCATCAAAGACGCTTTGGAAGATGTCAAAGCCGTCGATATCGAGATCATCGACACCAGCAAGAAGAGCCCACTGTTTGAATGCATGATCATTGCCAGCGCGCAATCGACACGCCAGACCAAAGCGCTTTCCGACAACGTCGAGAAGAAGCTCAAAGCCTTGGGCGAAGAAGCACTGAGCACTGAAGGCGAAGGTAGCGGCGAATGGATCTTGGTGGATTTCGGCGAAGTGCTCGTCCACATCATGCAACCGCCCGTACGCGCCTATTACAACCTCGAAGAGTTGTGGGGCGTACAACCTAAGGCGCGCGTACCAGCGGCAAAATGAAACTTCTGATCCTCGCGGTGGGCAATAAGATGCCGTCGTGGATCACCGAGGGCTTCAACGAATACGCCAAGCGCATGCCGCGCGAGGCGAGTATCACCCTCATCGAGATCAAACCCGAAGCACGCAACAGCGGCAAGACAGCGGCGCAGATCATGGAGGCCGAAGCGGCGCGCATCCGCGCCGCCCTGCCTGCCGGTGCATTCTGTATCGCACTCGACGAGCACGGCGCGACACCCACCACCAAACAACTCACCCAGCAGATGAAAGACTGGATGCAGCAAGGGCGCGATGTCGCTTTCGTCATCGGCGGCGCGGATGGCTTGCACGAATCCATCAAACACCAAGCACAACATCTGATGGCGCTCTCCGCTTTCACTTTGCCACACGGTATGGTGCGCGTGATACTGGCGGAACAGTTGTATCGAGCGCATAGCTTGATGCACAATCACCCGTATCATCGCGAATAACATACTGCACATGGCCATCACTAAACCCCGCCTCTACCTCGCTTCGCAAAGCCCGCGCCGACGCGAATTGCTCAAGCAGATCGGCATCCATTTCGAGCCATTGTTGTTGCGCAATGATCCGCGCCGAGGCATCGATGTGGACGAGGTGGCATTACAGAACGAGAAGCCAGAGGTGTATGTCGAACGGGTCTGCCGCGAAAAAGCAGCCGCAGCCTTGCAGGCCATCACGCTGCGCAATCTGCGCCCCGCGCCCATATTGACCGCCGACACCATCGTGACCATCGATGGCAACATCCTTGGCAAGCCCAGTGATGACCAGCATGCCGCAGAGATGTTGCGCAGCCTGTCTGGCAAACAGCATGGGGTGCTGACTGCCGTAGCAATCGCCTCGGACGAACGCATCGAATGCCGCATCTCGAATTCCACCATCACTTTCGCCACCTTGAGTGAGGAGACTATCCATCGTTATCTGCAAACCGGTGAGGCGCAGGGCAAGGCCGGTTCCTACGGTATCCAAGGGCATGCTGGCGCTTTCGTTGAACGACTCGAAGGAAGCTACACCGGCGTGGTGGGCCTGCCTTTGTTCGAGACGGTAGAATTGCTCAAATCATTCGGTATCGCTCCAACATGAACGAAGAGATCCTCATCAACGTCACCCCGCAGGAGACGCGCGTCGCCGTGATGCAACAAGGCGTGGTACAAGAACTGCATATCGAGCGCGGCAGTCAGCGCGGCCTCGTGAGCAATGTGTATGTGGGGAAAGTGAAGCGTGTGTTGCCGGGGATGCAATCGGCATTCATCGACATCGGCTTGGAGCGTTCCGCTTTCTTGCACGTGGCCGACATCTGGGAGAACCGCATCAACGGCGATGCCGCCAAGCCCATCGAGAAGGTCTTGTTCGAGGGACAGAGCGTATTGGTGCAAGTCATCAAGGACCCCATCGGCACCAAGGGCGCGCGCCTTTCCACCCAGCTGAGTTTCGCCGGGCGCTTGCTGGTGTTCTTGCCACAGGAATCACACATCGGCGTATCGCAACGTATCGAGAGCGAAGAAGAGCGCGAGGCGTTGCGCGCAAAATTAGCGCAAGTGCTACCTCCCGACTACAAAGGCGGTTACATCATCCGCACCATGGCGGAAGGCGCGACAGACGAAGAGTTGCGCGCCGACATCGCCTATCTGAACAAGCTGTGGCGCAACCTGCAGGAACAATCGCAAAGACTGGGCGCGCCCTCCCTGCTCTACAAAGAGTTGGATATCAGCTTGCGCGTGCTGCGTGATTTCGTACATGAGGACACTCAGCGGATATTGGTCGATTCACGCGACACCTATACGCGAATGAAAACTTTCGCCGGCGATTACATCAGCGCAGCTGTGAGCAAGGTGGATCACTACATCGGCAGTCGCCCATTGTTCGACCTTTATGGCATCGAAGAAGAGATCGAACATGCCTTGTCCAAACGCGTCGATCTCAAGTCCGGCGGCTACCTCATCATCGATCAGACCGAAGCTCTGACGACCGTGGACGTCAATACGGGCGGCTTCGTGGGGGGGCGCAATCTGGATGACACCATCTACAAGACCAACCTTGAAGCGGCACAAGTCATCGCACGTCAACTGCGCCTGCGCAACCTCGGCGGCATCATCATCTGCGACTTCATCGATATGGACACAGCAGAACACCGTGATGCCGTATTGGAAGAGTTCAAAAAGGTGCTGGCACACGACCGCACCCGTATCAGCGTGAATGGTTTCTCAGCATTAGGCTTGGTCGAAATGACCCGCAAGCGCACTCGGGAAAGTCTGGCGCATGTGCTGTGCGAGCAATGCCCTACCTGCCAAGGTCGAGGCCAGGTCAAGACCGCCCAGAGCGTGTGTTACCAGATCCTGCGCGAGATCGTGCGCGAAGCGCGCCAATTCAATGCCCGCGAGTTCCGCATCCTCGCCTCGCAACAGGTCATCGACCTGTTCTTGGACGAGGAATCGCAAGCACTCGCCCAGCTTTCCGACTTCATCGCCAAGCCTGTCTCCCTGCAAGTCGAGACGCTCTACAGCCAAGAACAATACGATGTCATCCTGATGTAAGGGGAGCGCGTTGACCTGAGCCGAGTCGGATACAATCCGGTTCGCACCGGCCACGACCGGTGGCTTCAAAACTACAATTTAAATTCGCTCAGGGAGAATCACCATGTTGAAGAAACACCTCGTGGCCGCGCTGGCCGCACTTCTCGTTACAACCCCAGCTTTTGCAAGCGACCATGCGCATGGCGATGCCAATGTCGCACGCGCTATCATCAAAGAGATCCAAGCCGACGACAGCGCCTACATCGCTGCTCACAATGGCGAGTTCTTCAGCAAACTAGCTAAAGGCCAAACACCGCGCGCGACTGTGGTGACCTGCTCCGACTCACGTGTTCACACCAATATGTTGGACAGAACACCAGAAGGCGACTTGTTCATGGTGCGCAACATCGGCAACCAACTGGCAACCGCCAAAGGATCGGTGCAATACGGCGTGAACCATCTGGGTTCTTCTTTGCTGATCTTCGTCGGCCACTCTTCTTGCGGCGCGATCAAAGCCGCTGGCGGTGATTACACCGGCATCGAAGCTGATATCAAGAAAGAACTCGATACCATCAGCATCACAAAAGGCGGCGCCAACATCGACGGTGTGAAAGCCAACGTCAACAACCAAGTCGCTGCTGCATCCAAAGAATTCGCCGATAAGGTAAAGAGTGGTCAGCTGTTGGTGGTTGGTGCTGTGTATGACTTCGCCGACGACATGAAGCTAGGCGCTGGTAAGCTCAACATCATCAACATCAATGGTGAGACCGATGATGCCAAGGTCACTGCCGCATTGAACGCCAAATCGGCTTCTAGTGGCCACGATAGCCACGCACATCACTAAGTAGCATTAGCTTCACGAGCAAAAGAGCGGCGATTGCCGCTCTTTTGCTTTCTGCCCGTCAGATCGAATTGGCTAGGTTTTGTGGTTCTTTTCAGCGATTGCTCAAACACAGGGATGTTTATCCTGAATCATCCAAAAATCTCTGAAAGGCATGTCATGGACCGTCTCTTCAAACTCTCATGCATCTGCTTGCTGGCTTTAGCCATACCAGCGCATGCACTCGATGCACATGGGGGTAAAGATCAAAGCGCTGAAGTCAGCAAATTCCTCAGCGACCTCAAATCGGACAACAGTGTGTATATGGTCACGCACAAGATCGAGTTCTTCGCCGGCCTAGCTAAAGGCCAGACCCCAAAAGCAACCATCGTCACCTGCTCAGACTCACGCGTGCAGGCCAATATGTTCGACCGCGCACCCGAGGGAGATCTGTTCACCATCCGCAACATCGGCAACCAACTTGCCACTGCTGAAGGCTCGGTGGAATACGGCGTGCATCATCTGCACACACCTATCCTGATGTTCATCGGCCATTCGCGTTGCGGTGCTATCGCGGCGGTAGGAGGGAACTACTCGAAAGAATCTGCCGCCATCAAAAAAGAGCTGGACACCATCGGCATCCCCAAAGATATCGGCAATCTGGAAGGAGTCACTGCCAATGTACACAATCAAGTGAGCTTAGCGATGATCAAGTTCTCCGAAGAGGTGAGTGGCGGCCATCTGACCGTGATCGGCGCGGTGATGGATTTCGCAGATGATGTGCATCAAGGGGCTGGCAAATTTCACGTGATCAACATCAATGGCGAGAAAGACCCAGATAAGTTGGTGAACGTATCCGCATTGATCGCCAAGCACAAAGCGAAACCTGTCGCAGCAAAAGTAGAGAAAAAAGTGGACTCACACGACAAACCTGCTGGGACTGAAACTGGGCACGCCAAACCAGATGCACATGATGACCATGCTGCAACAGCCGAACACGCTCCCGCCCACCACTAAGCCTAACGTCTCCGTCCAGTGTGGATCTGCAGGTAAAGTTGTTCGACTTTTTGGCGCGCCCACGGTGTCCTGCGTAGGAACTTCAGACTGGATTTGATGCTGGGATCGTGCGTGAAACAACGCACGGGAACGGCGATGGCCATCTCTTCCCAGCCGATGTTCTCGGAAAGTTGGGTAACGATCATCTCAAGAGTGACGCCTTCTAATGCAGGCCGACTAGGAAGTTCGCTCATTTTCTTTTCACTCGATCAACAAACTTTCGGGAGCGATCTTGCTCCCTGTCACCAGCACCACCTTGTGTCTCGATTGCCCGCCTTGCTTGAGTTCGACTTGTCGCAACGGAACGTCGAACGTATCGGCGACGAATCTTAACAACGCCTCGTTAGCACGCCCTTCGATGGGCGGAGCAGCGAGGCGTATCTTCAGTGCTTCGCCGTGCAATCCCGAAATCTCTGTGCGCTTCGCGCCTGGCTGCACATGCAAGGTCAGCGACAATATGTCGCCATCTCGACGATACCAATCGCTCACAACAATCTCTGCACGAACTGCTCCATGCCACCGATGGGCACGATGAGGATGAGCTGGCAGATGATGAACAACACCAGCACGGAAAGATCCACACGCCCGATCAGCGGGATCACGCTACGCAGTGGCTGCAAGAAAGGTTGGTTGCATGCACTGAGCATCGGCGACAGCGGCGTATGTGGATTGACCCAAGACAAGATAGCTTCCGCCAACAAGGTCGCCACCAACAGATAGACGCTGATCTTCAACAACTTGACCGCCGTCCACGCCAGCAAACCCACCAACGGGAAAGCATCAAAGGGGTAGCTCTGCACTTGCAAGAATAAAACGAGATAGATGAACTCGACCGCGAAGGCCAACGCCAGTGTGGCAGTGTCTAGCCCTAACATCGCAGGCACGTAACGTCGCGCCTTGAGCACGACGAAATCGGTGAGTGCCATGATGAACTCGCCGATCGGGTTACGCATCGGCGCTTTCAGCCACACGGCATGGAAGCGGAACAACAAGACAGCAGCGAAAGGTTGGACCAGTGCATCGATTAAAAACGACAGTGCTTCACTAAACATCAAGCGTCCTTTCCAAGTTCATCGCCCATCTCTTTGGAACGCGCCGCTGCCGCATGGATGGCATCGACGATGTCTTGCTTCACACGGTTGGCATCCATACTCTTGATCGCTTTTTCGGTCGTCCCGTTCTTGGAAGTGACGCGCGAACGCAGCGTCGCCACATCGACATCCTTGCTACTCTGTGCCAACTTGCTGGCGCCGATGAAGGTGTCCAACACCATCTGCCTTGCCTGCTCTTCATCCAAGCCCAATTCGTACGCGGCCTGTTGCATCGCCTCGATGAAATAGAACACATAGGCTGGGCCACTGCCCGAGATAGCAGTCACGCCATCGAGCAAACCCTCATCATCCAACCAAAAGGTGCTACCGACTGAAGATAGGATGGCCTCTGCCTTTTGGCAATGATCCGGATTGACTGCGGGAGTCGCGTACAACGCCGTGACCCCACTGCGGATCAGCGCGGGTGTGTTGGGCATGCACCGAACGACGTTCTGCGAACCCGCCCACCGCGCGATATCTTGTGTACGGATACCCGCTGCTATGGAAATGACTAGTCGCCCTTCTAAAAGAGGGGCGAGCTGTGCCAAAACTTCGCGTAATTGCTGCGGCTTCACTGCCAACACGATGGTCTCACTCCTGACCACCGCCTCTTTCATAACGGTGGTCGCCCGCACGTTGTATTCCTCATGCAGCTCTGCACAACGATTCTCTTCGACCTCTACCACTCGAATATGAGATGTGGCGTAACCGCGTTTGATCAGACCGCCGATCAATGCCTTCGCCATGTTGCCACCACCTATGAAACAAATATTCATGTCCCACCTCCGTAATCTCTGGCTCCGAATATCGCCGTGCCGATGCGCACGATGGTCGCCCCCTCTTTGATCGCCGCCGGAAAATCATGCGACATCCCCATCGAGAGGGTATCCAACGACAAGCCTTGTCCATTCAATCGTTCCACCAGCCTTCGCATCTTGGCGAACGCCACCCTTTGCTCGGATTCGTCCGATGCTGGAGCAGGTATCGACATCAATCCGCGTAACTTAAGGTGCGGAAGCTGCGATATCTCTTGAGCAAGCTGCGCAGCCTCATCGATTGCCACGCCGCTTTTACTTTCCTCTCCACTCACATTCACCTGCAAGCAGATATTCAACGGCGGAAGATCAGCTGGGCGCTGTTCGGACAATCGTTGCGCCACCTTCAATCTATCCACCCCATGCACCCAAGCGAAATGCTCCGCAATGGGCCGCGTCTTGTTGCTTTGAATGGGGCCGATGAAATGCCACTCCAGCGACAAGTCCTGCAACTGCGTCATCTTATCCAGCGCTTCTTGCAGGTAGTTCTCACCAAAAGCGCGCTGCCCACCCTGATAAGCCTCGCGTACCGCCTCGGCGGGAAAGGTCTTGCTGACCGCCAAAAGATGCACGTCAGCAACGGCGCGATGTGCTTCGAATGCGGCTTGGGCAACGGCCTCGCGGGTTGCTTGCAAGTTAGAGAGGATTGCAGTCATAATCGCCCAGACAGTCGCTTTTCAACGCAGTTAATATCGCTCAGGGATTATATATGGATATCACCGAACTGCTCGCCTTCGGCGTGAAGAACAAAGCATCCGACTTGCACCTTTCCGCCGGTTTGCCTCCAATGATCCGCGTACACGGCGACATGCGCCGCATCAACCTGCCCCCGATGGAACACAAAGAAGTGCATGCCATGGTGTACGACATCATGAACGACGGGCAGCGCAAGCATTACGAAGAGAACAAAGAGGTCGACTTCTCCTTCGAGGTGCCCAACCTCGCTCGTTTCCGCGTCAACGCCTTCATCCAGAATCGTGGTGCTGCGGCCGTCATGCGTACCATTCCCTCCAAGATCCTGTCGTTGGAAGATCTCAAAGCACCAAAGATCTTCGAGACCATCGCTGACTATCCGCGCGGCTTGGTATTGGTGACCGGCCCAACGGGTTCGGGTAAATCAACCACCTTGGCGGCCATGGTGAATCACAAGAACGAGACCGAGCAAGGCCACATCCTGACGGTGGAAGACCCCATCGAATTCGTGCACGAATCCAAGAAATGTCTGATCAACCAGCGCGAAGTCGGACCGCACACTCTCTCTTTCAACAACGCTTTGCGCTCAGCTTTGCGTGAAGACCCGGACGTCATCCTGGTCGGTGAGATGCGCGATCTGGAGACCATCCGCTTGGCGATGTCCGCTGCGGAAACGGGTCACTTGGTGTTTGGCACACTGCACACCAGCTCTGCCGCCAAGACCATCGACCGTATCATCGACGTGTTCCCTGCGGACGAAAAAGAAATGGTACGCGCGATGTTGTCGGAATCCTTGCGTGCCGTCATCTCGCAGACGCTACTCAAAACCAAGGACGGCGCAGGCCGCGCCGCTGCGCACGAGATCATGATCTGCACACCCGCTATCCGCAACCTGATCCGCGAAGCAAAAGTACCGCAGATGTATTCCGCTATCCAGACGGGCGGCAGCATCGGCATGCAGACGTTGGACCAGTGCCTGACCGACCTCGTCAAACGCAATGTCGTCGCTTCTGCCGAAGCGCGCACCAAGGCTGCGAACAAAGACTTGTTCCCAGGCTAATCACAAGATTTAGGAGTTCACCATGGAACGCGACCAGGCCACCGAACTAGTCCACAACCTTTTGCGCGGGATGATCTCGCAAAAAGCCTCCGACCTTTTCGTCACCGCCAACTTCCCGCCTGCGTTCAAGATCGACGGCAAGATGACACCCGTATCGAACCAAATGCTGACGGCACAACACACGCAGGAATTGGCGCGCAGCATCATGAACGACCGCCAAGCGGCCGAGTTCGAATCCACACACGAATGTAACTTCGCCATCAGCCCCTCCGGCATCGGCCGTTTCCGCGTCAATGTGTTCATGCAGCAACAACGCGTTGGCATGGTGCTGCGTACCATCACGACCAAGATTCCGAACTTCGAGGAGCTGGGCTTGCCGCCCATCTTGAAAGACGTGGTGATGACCAAACGCGGATTAGTGATTCTGGTCGGCGGTACAGGCTCAGGTAAATCCACCACCATGGCAGCCATGCTCGGCCACCGCAACCAGAACAGTTACGGTCACATCATCACCATCGAAGATCCTGTGGAATATGTGCACGAACATGCGAAGAGCATCATCACCCACCGTGAAGTGGGTGTGGATACGGACAACTGGCACAGCGCGCTGAAGAACACCCTGCGCCAAGCGCCTGACGTCATCCTCATCGGCGAGATCCGTGATCGCGAGACCATGGAATATGCCGTCGCCTTCGCCGAGACCGGCCACCTGTGTTTGGCGACCCTACACGCGAACAGCGCCAACCAAGCACTAGACCGCATCATCAACTTCTTCCCAGAAGAGCGTCGCGAACAGTTGCTGATGGACTTGTCACTCAACATCAAAGCTCTCGTCTCGCAGCGTTTGATTCCTAAACGTGACGGCAAAGGCCGCTCCGCCGCCATCGAGATCTTGCTCAACTCCCCCCTCATCGCCGACCTCATCTTCAAGGGCGATGTGCATGAGATCAAGACCGTGATGTCGAAATCGCGCGAGCTCGGTATGCAGACCTTCGACCAAGCTCTGTTCGACCTGCACGAGGCTGGCATGATCAGCTACGAAGAAGCATTGAAGAACGCCGACTCCGTGAACGACCTGCGCTTGAAGATCAAACTAGAAGGCCAAGCTACCAAAGACCGCGACGTGATGGGCGGACTAGACCATTTGAAGATGACTTGATATTGTCATCGCGCCAAAATAAAACCGCGCCCCGGCGCGGTTTTATTTTGACTGACTGTTGCTCGGCCATTATTACTGGTGGTATCTCCATCTATCACAAGCAGCCATGTGGTAGATGACCGTCTGGAGTGACCAGCACTTTTCGGCGGCTCGACAGGGGTGGGCTGTCCGTTTCATTCCGATCATTCTGCGTGTCATTCATTATCGTTCTCCTTCCATTTTTTCTTCAGAAGCAACAATGGACATCACAAGCCGGTCATCTTCATGGCCCACTCCGGCAGTCGTTCCCCTTGCATCTCGATCTTTGACGT
Organism: Sideroxydans sp.; assembly: GCA_041665725.1. Classification (GTDB taxonomy): domain Bacteria; phylum Pseudomonadota; class Gammaproteobacteria; order Burkholderiales; family Gallionellaceae; genus Sideroxyarcus. The sequence continues at coordinate 246,366 of JBAYIG010000001.1, forward strand.
TGCCAGATGGATTTCGTGCAGTTCGCTCTCGGAAAGTGCAACAGATGCTGCGCCAAGATTTTCTTCAAGGCGGTGAAGTTTGGTAGTGCCTGGAATGGGAACGATCCAGGGTTTTTGCGCCAACAACCAAGCAAGCGCAATTTGGGCTGGTGTGCATTTCTTGCGCGTTGCCATCTCGCGCACGACGTCCACCAGTGCCATGTTGGTCTTTAACGCGTCTTGCGAAAAGCGTGGAACGGCGTTGCGAAAATCTGTGGTGTCGAACTTCGTGTTCAGGTCGATCTTGCCTGTCAGAAAACCTGCCCCCAATGGGCTGAAGGGCACAAAGCCGATACCGAGTTCCTTCAACGTCGGAAGGATTTCGTTTTCCGGTTCGCGCCACCACAATGAGTATTCGCTCTGGACTGCCGAGACCGGCTGAACTGCGTGGGCGCGGCGAATGGTATGTGCCCCCGCCTCGGATAATCCGAAGTATTTGACCTTGCCTTGGGCAATCAGATCCTTGACCGCGCCCGCCACGTCTTCGATCGGGACGGATGGGTCGACACGATGTTGGTAGAACAAATCGATGGTATCGACCTTAAGACGCTTCAACGAGGCTTCAGCCACTGACTTGATGTGATCCGGTCGGCTGTTGAGACCTCCAGTACGCTGCGCCGTCTCAGGATTAAGGTCGAAACCAAATTTGGTGGCGATAGCCACTTTGCCCTTGTATGGAGCCAGGGCTTCACCGACCAGTTCCTCATTTGAGAATGGCCCATAGACTTCGGCGGTGTCGAACATGGTCACCCCGCGTTCGACTGCTGAGCGAATCAGCGAAATCATTTCCTGTCTATCCGGAGGTGCGCCGTAATAAGTGGTACTCATACTCATACAGCCGAGACCCAGTGCTGACACTTCCAATCCTTGACTGCCCAGTTTACGTTTTTGCATTTTTATCTCCTGTTGATTTGCATTCGATCACCGGTTGCGGCTTTGCTGCTGAGGCATGTTCCCTCTGGCACCAGATTTTGGTGTTGACCGTGATGACAATATAGATGGCATACTGTCATATAACTAGATGTCAATTAGTTGTTTGATTGGCAAGCTACGGTTGCTAATTGTTGAAGAGGAAAGACCGATGTCGATCAATGAATTGCGCTCCGTCAACACCTTTGTCCTGACTGCGGAGCTAGGCAGCATCAGGCGTGCCGCAGAGGCATTGGACATGACTCCGCAAGCTGCCAGCAAGATGCTGGCTCAATTCGAACGGCACTTGGGGGTAAGACTGTTTCACCGGACCACGCGCAAAATATCGCTTACTGAAGAGGGGCAGAGATTCCTTGATGTGGTGCGCCCCTCACTGGTCGGCCTGACGCAAGCACTTCAGACGGTAAAACAAACGAAGACGGAGCATGCCGGGCCTTTGCGAATAGCCGGGCCGCGCATCGCATTTCCATCCATCATCGGCCCGCTACTTGAAGAATACTGCCAAGAGCACAAGGAGATTCAGCCTTATGTTCTTCTTGATGACCGCGCTGGGGACTGGGTAGAAGAGCGTGTGGATGTTGGCTTTCGGATTGCGGCGACACCGCAGGAAGGCGTCGTCGCGCGACGCCTGATTCCATTTCAACTGATTATTTGCGCATCGCAGAATTACATACAGAAATACGGCATCCCCGCCGACCTTGAGGCATTGCGCACTCATCGTTGCAGCGCTTATCTAAATCCGAGCAATGGCCGCCCATCACCATGGTTTGTCAAAGTCGGCGACGAAATAACCAGCCTCGACATCGTTCCTCATCTTTGCACGAACGATGAGGAGCTTGAGCTTCGTGCCGTATTGTCCGGGATGGTGATTGGCCAACTGACCAGCATCACGGCTGCCTCCTATATTCGCTCCGGCAAACTGATTCCAATACTCATCCGGCATGTTTGCGAACCGGCCAATCTTTTTGTTTACTATGGCACTCGAACCGCACAGCCTTCCCGTGCAAGGGCGTTTATCGATTTGGTTGTGAAGCGTTTGGCAAACAGCACGGATTTTGTGTTGAGTTCAAGTGAGCTTGCAATGGCGGCGAACAAGCTTCCGTTGTAGGTACACAAGCAGACGAACTTGAATATAGATGTAATGACTTCTATGGACGACTTTAAAACACTTTTAACTAGCGAGCTGGTCGCCTCACTTCACCAACTTAGATAACTTCTTGAACGAGTCCGTCCCCGCGACTCTCAACAACTGGAACACGACGGACTCTGTGCTGGTAGGCACTGCCCCAGCCAAGGTCATGGCTTCCATCGCAATCTGTTTGTTGTCGTTGCTGCGGCTCATCACCGCATCTTTGACGACATGCACATCGAAGCCTTCCGCCAGCAGATCGATGATGGTTTGCAGCACGCACACATGTGTCTCCATTCCGCTGATGATGACCTGCGTCCTGTCGCTGTCTTTGAGTTGCTTGATGAAAGCCTCGTTGCCGCAACAACTGAAAGACATCTTCTCGATAGCGGGTGCAGTTGGCGCTCGACTGCGCAGCTCACTCAATGTCGAACCCAAGCCTTTGACGTACTGCTCGGTAAAGATCACAGGCACGCCGAGTTCAGCTGCGCTTTCCAACAGGATGCCAGTATTCTTTGTCAGTTGAGCCAGCACACTTTGATCCATGGCCGCGCAAAGTCTTTCCTGTACATCGATGACGACCAATGTGGCTCTAGCGGGATTCAGTAGGAATTTATTTCTGATCGACATGATTCCTCCGAGAAACGATTTTTACTTCGGACGATTACTTCCCGCCACGATCTTGTATTCGAACAAACGACACTCGATGGCACCGTTGTACAGCGGCGTGCGTTTGGATGGTGTCAGACGCATCAGTTTGGCGATGCGCAGATCGGCAGTGAACAGATAGGCGTTCCAACCGCCGAACTTCTTCTTCAGCACATCGCCCAGCTGCGGATACAACGCTGCCAACTCATCTTCGTCCCCCATACGTTCACCGTAAGGCAAGTTCGCCACGAGGATGCCTTCCGCTTCAGGCGGTGAGGCTTCCAATGCGTTGCACTGTTTGAGATCGACCGTCTCGCGGATGCCCGCGTCTTCTAGGTTCTGATGCGCCGCTTTGAGTGCATCGCCGTAGAGGTCACTGCCATACAGCGGCAATTCGCTCACAGGCAACTGCGCGGCGATGGCGGCCTCGCGCATCGAGTTCCAAAGTTTGGTGTCGAAGTTCTTCAACTTCTCGAAAGCGAAGTTGCGGTCTATGCCGGGTTGGATGTTGAGTGATATCTGCGCGGCTTCGATGAGGAAAGTGCCGCTGCCGCACATGGGATCGAACAGCGGGATGCCAGGCTTCCAACCTGTCATCTTCAAGATGCCTGCGGCGAGGTTCTCGCGCAGTGGGGCGATGTTGGTATGGATGCGTACGCCGCGTTTGTACAGTGCGTCACCCGAGGTATCCAGATACAAAGTGAATTGCTCGCCCTCGAAGAAGGCGTGGATGCGCATGTCAGGGTCGAGCTTGGCCACACTGGGGCGCACATCCTTTTCCATACGGAACTTGTCGCACACCGCATCTTTGATCTTGAGCGTGATGAATTCCAAACTCTTGAGCGGGCATTTGATGGCGGTGACTTTGACCAAGATGGTGCAACTCACATCGAACCATTTTGTCCACGGCAAGGCATAAGCCGCTTGATACACATCGTCCTCGGTGCGGAAACGCGTCGGCTCTTTGACACGCCACAGAATGCGCGATGCCAAACGGCTTTGCAGATTGGCACGATAGTTCAGCGCCCAATCTCCTGTAAAGCCGACACCACCATCGGTGGTGCGCACATCATTTGCGCCGAAACTGGTTAGCTCGTCGGCAAGAAGTTTTTCAAGTCCGCGAGGACAGGTGGCGAAGAAATCTGGCATGTTAGAAAGGTTTCACAACGACAAGGATGACGACGGCCAATAGCACGAGCACCGGCACTTCGTTAAAGAAGCGGAACCACACATGGCTACGCGTGTTGCGGTCTGCGGCGAACTCTTTCACCAGATGACCGCAGTAGAGGTGGTAGCCGACCAAGCCAGCGACCAATGTCGTCTTCACATGTAACCAGCCACCCGTGAAGATGTCGCTGTAGGCGATCCACAGCCACAAGCCCGTGATGACGGCGAGCGCACCGATGGGGGTGACGAAACGATACAACTTGCCTGCCATCAGATTCAATCTATCCTTCTCGGCCTGCTCCTTCGCCATCGCTTGATTGACGAAGATGCGCGGTAGATAGAACAAACCCGCGAACCAGCTAACCACCAAGATGATATGAAACGCTTTCAACCACAACATGATTCAACTCCTTACTCAAACCCTATCCCCGCCTACGCAGGAATACTTAACGAGACAGACGACGACGGAACAAAACCAACGACACATAGAATGCGATCAGCGTGTATGCCAGCAGTACGCCGATATGCAGCATAGTCTGCGGCGGGATATCCCCGTTCATCAAGGGCCGCGCCAGATCGATGGCATGCGTCAAAGGCAACAGACTCGCCACCACTTGCATGCTTTCCGGCAATTGCGTGACCGGAAAAAAGACGCCGCATAGTAGCATCATCGGCGTGATGACCAGCGTGAAGTAGTACATGAAGAAGTCATAGGCGGGTGCTAGCGCGGTCATGATGAGGCCGATGGAAGCGAAGGCCAATCCGATGAGCAACGCCAGCGGGATCATCCACAACGACATCAGCGAATGCGACAAACCCAACACCCAGATGACGACCAGCACCGCTGTGCCCGACATCAGGCTCTTGGTCGCCGCCCATAGGATCTCGGATAGCACCACATCATCCAATCCAACAGGCGTGTTCAATATCGCCTCCCACGTACGTTGCTCGTGCATGCGCGCGAATCCAGAATACAAAGCCTCGAAACTCGCGCTGTTCATGGTGCTGTAGCACACCGTGCCCGCCGCCAAGAAGGCCATGTACGACATGCCGCCCATCTCGGGAAGTAAGCTGCCCAAGCCGTAACCCAGACCCAACATGTAGATCACGGGGTCCGCCAGATGGCCGAGGATGGAAGGCGCAGCGATCTTCTTCCACACTAGCCAATGCCTGCGCCAGATGGGCAAGAAACGTAAACTCAATTGGGGGAACGCAAAGATACTCACCTCGCTCTATCCTGCTCAACAGCGGCGATGGCATCAGCGGGACTGACCACGCCTTTGCCACGCGCATAGACGCAACCCTTCGATGTGCCTTCCGCAACGACACGCTCGCCCACCTTGAACGTATGCACCATATAGAAGAACTTCTCATCCCATCTCAACACTTCCAAACTGACCTCGTAACGCTCGAAAATGTTCAGGGGTTTCTTGTACGTCATGGTGTGTTCGGCGATGACGGGTATCCAGTTGCGTTTGAACATGGCTTTCAGTAGACCGCTACGCGCGAACACATCAATGCGATTCAGATCGCAGATGGTCAGATAGCGCCCGTTGTTCATATGGAAGTTGATGTCGATGTCGTTGGGCAAGACATGCAGATGCAACACACTCACGAAGTTGCCGACTTCCAAACGCTCGCGGAATTTGGACATGATGATGACCCACAGCATGCGGAAGATCAGATTCATTCGCGCATCTCCCGGCCGGTCAACTTTAAGAACACATCTTCCAAGTTCGCAGGACGATGCAGATATCGAAGCGCAGATTGCGCTTGCAGATGTGCGACCAGCGGCTGCGCATCGCGTACATAGCAGAACACCGATTCCCCACTCACCTCGAACCGCTGCGCATAGTGCGCCGCATGCTCGCTCGCCCATTGCCCCGATGTCTCGCCGAACACTTCCACCACCTGCGGTTCGATGTTCTGCTCGATCAGTTCGCGCGGCGAGCCTTGGCTGATGAGTTTGCCGTTATCCATCACTGCAAGGCGATGACAAAGACGTTCCGCTTCATCCATGAAGTGCGTGGTGAGTAGCAGCGTCTTCCCCTGCTGAGTCAATGCATGCAGGCGTTGCCAGATGAGGTGACGGGCTTGGGGATCAAGGCCGGTAGTGGGTTCGTCAAGGAAGATGACATCAGGGTCGTTCACCAGCGCGCGCGCCAAGGTGAGGCGGCGCTTCATACCACCCGACAGCGTCGGTACTTTTGCGTCGCGCTTGCTGGTGAGACTGGCGAATTCCAATAGCGAAGGGATGCGCGCTTCGATCTCTGCATCCTTCATGCCGAAGTAGCGCCCATACACGAGCAGGTTCTCCGCCACCGTGAAATCAGGATCGAGGTTGTCCATCTGCGGCACGACGCCGACGCGGATACGCGCCTCACGTGCCGCTTGCGGAACGGGCAGATCGAGCAACATGGCGCTACCCGCATCGGGCGCGATGAGTCCCAGCAACATGCGCAGTGTCGTCGTCTTGCCCGCGCCATTAGGTCCGAGTAACCCGAAACATTCGCCTTTGCGGATAGACAGATCGAGGCCATCCACCACACGATGACCGCCGTAGGATTTTTGCAGACCGATGGCTTGGATGACCGGATTCATTAAAATCTTTTTGCCACAGAGAACACAGAGCACACAGAGGAAATCCCATCCGCAGAAATCTCTGTGAACTCTGTGCTCTCTGTGGCTCGCTTTTGAATTGATTGATTCACAAATCAACTCCCTTGAAATGCTTCTTCACGATGTCGCGCAACTGCGTCAGCCGTCCGTGGAAATAATGGTCTGCCTGCGGCAACACCACGATGGGTAGGTGCTGTGGGCGCGCCCACTCGAAAGCATCCGCCAAAGGCACGACATCGTCATGTTCGCCGTGGATGACCAATGTGTCGGGCGATACCGCTGGCATGGCGAAGCGCCCGACCGCAGGCCCTGCCAAGACGAGGTGCTGTGGCTTCAGCGTTTGCGCCGCACGCGCGGCGACGTAGCCGCCGAACGAGAATCCGGAAAGGATCAGCGGCAATTCCTCACCGAACTGCTCTTGCGCATAGCGTGTGACAGCGATGAGATCCTGTTCTTCGCCATCGCCACCGGTGAACTCGCCCTCACTCGCGCCCACCCCACGAAAATTGAACCGCATGGTCACACAGCCCAGCTCGGCCAAAGTCTTGGCCAAGATGACGGCGACTTTGTTCTCCATGGTGCCGCCCATGGTGGGTAGCGGGTGGGCGACGACCGCGATCGCCAAGGGGATCTCATCGGTGAGATGTACGACACCTTCCAACTGCCCCGCTGAACCCGTGACCGAAAATTTTTGCAATGTGATGGCCATCAGATCTTGAGTCGCTCTACGACTTGTCCATTCTTCAGATGCGACTCGATGATCTCATCCAGATCGCTCTCGTCCACGAAGGTGTACCAGACGCCTTCGGGATACACCACCAATACTGGGCCATCGTCGCAACGATCCAAACAGCCCGCCGAATTGATGCGTATCTTGTTCTGGCGATTGGAGAGACCCAGCGCCTTGACCTTGTCCTTGACGTAATCGCGCGCCTTTTGTGCCCCGCGTTTGCCGCAGCAATCACTGCCGTCTTCGCGCTGATTGGTACAGAAGAACACATGTTTATCGAAATAGTTCATCGTTGACTCCTTGCCCTTAAGGTCACTCGGTTCGCCGTCTGCTCGTTCGCCACAGATAGCCCATCAGCAACAGCGGAAACACGCCAGATACGATCTGCGACATGCCGTTGTAATTGAGCAGATGCCCATAGCGCCAATGATACAGGCGCATCGCTGCCGAAGGCGTACCGCCTTCGAGCACCCATAGTGCGAGCATGAGATAGACCAGTGCCGCCAGTGAGGTGACCCACAACAGCGCGACTCTAGAAAGTGAATGCATCATCCACAAGGCCAGTATGCCCACCACGATGCCGAGCATCGCTTCGCTGTTCAGCCACAGCATGAGCGCCCACGATTTGAGCAACACCGCCGCCGCGATGAATTTGGCCGAAGCGATCACGCCCAGCACGATCATCAGGGCGATGGCCGCATCACGGCGCACATGCAACAGTGTCTGCAACAGCAGTCCGATCATCAACAAGTTCAGCGCGACCGCCATGCTCTCCCATAGATTGAAAGGCTCCTCCGGCATCGCCACGAAGATGCGATGCGCCGCCTCGGTGATGAATACGTTGCCCAGCATGGGCAGGGTCGGATTGATCTGCGCAAACATCCATAACATCAGCAAGGCCAAGCCAAAATCCACGCCATGTCCGCGCTGGAAGAGTGCGATGCGCCATTGGGTGGCACGAGCGAACCACTGCGTCGGGGCGATCACCAACACCAACATACCTCCCAGCAAAGCGCCCAAGCTATTGGCCAGTACGTCCGCATTCGAGCTGATACGGTTGGGCAGATACATCTGTAGGTATTCCAACAGCAGGGACAACGCTATCGCCCCCATGACGGTAAGGAATAGGCTACGCCACCCCGCGATATAGACGCGCAGCGTCAACGCCAGCAACATACCGAGCGGCAGATAAGCCAAGCAGTTGGTGACCGCATCGAAGGCCGTGTAGGTCTGTCTGATAGGAGACGAGAGCACCTCAAAGAAGTCGAGCCCCTGCTCTTGCCACCCCACAAAAGGAGAAAGGCTGGCGTAGACGATCATCAGCACGTATCCCGCCAACAGATAGCGGCGCAAAAGCGAACGGCGGATGGCTTCAACAGCTCCTGTCACAATTCAAACCTTAATAGAACAGTAGGACTCATTTCGATTGACGACTAGGCAAGGGGTAGGAAAGAATGCGCCCTTGGTCGCATATAAAAAATAGATTTACCCTGGAGGGGATTATGGCATACCTGCATTGGACCAATGACCTGAACACGGGCATCGAAGTCATCGACAAGCAACATCGTCGACTCGTGGAATATCTGAACGAGCTGAACACTGCCATCGACGAAGGTGACAAAAAGGGCGTGAAGCACGTCTTGGACGAACTCGTCGATTACACACTCTCCCATTTCAGCTTCGAGGAAGAGATGATCGAGAAATCGGGCTATCCCTTCTTCAAGGCACACAAGCGTGTGCACGACATCTTCACCAAACGTGTTGGCGAGTTCCTGCAACGTGCGGAAAATGGCGAGGACGTGGCACAAGAGATCCTCTCCATGCTGAAGATCTGGCTCATCAACCATATCAAAGGCGATGACGCCGACTACGTGGAAGCCGTCACCAAATCTTTGGGCATCGAGGCCAAGTCTTCCGATCCCGCAGGCGGCTGGTTAGGCAGCGCACTTAAGAAATTCTTCGGCTGACTTCCCCTTGAGGGCGAACACTCGCCCGTCTGATATCCGTCGAGGACTGGCCTATCCTCGACACCCTCCCTCTTGAAACCCCCGTCTCCTCTGGTGCCGATGCTGGCATAGACCTTGCTGGATACATCGCGCAACGACCGCGGATCATGCGCGTCGCCACGATAACTGAAGCATTAGAGGAAACAGCATGTCAAAAATCCACTGGACCGACGACCTGAACATCGGCATCGAGTCCATCGACGAACAACATCGCCACATCGTAGCGCTCTTCAACCAATTGCATGAGGCACACGAGCACGGCGAAATACAGGTGGCGAACGAATCGTTGTTAGAACTGATCGGCTCCAAACTATCCCACTGCGCCCACGAAGAAGAGTTGCTGAAGCAATCCGGATTCCCTCTTTACAAGATGCACAAGCTCTCGCACGAGCTCATGCTCAACAAATGCCTAGCCTTACACAAACGTGCCGAGAGCGGTGAATACGTCATCGCCGAGGCGATCCCCTTTCTCAAGACTTCCTTGCTGAACCACATGCGAGGCGAAGATGCCGACTACGCCATTTATATTCGACAGTCACAGCACGGGAAGCGAACGGCAGGACGCGGCTTGCTCGATGCACTGATGCGCGTGTTCAAGTAAGCACTCAGAACCGCTCATACCCAGCCATATAGCGCCACTGTCCCTGCGCCAGCTTAGCCATCGACACACGTCCGATGCGCAAGCGCTTCATCAGCTTCACCTCCAAGCCCACGCTGCGACACATGTGCATGATCTGGCCGGGCTGCACACCCTTCAACGCAAAACGTAAACGCGTCTCGTTCTGCCAACTCACCTTCGCGGGAGGCAATGGCTTACCGTTGAACGACAGTCCGTGATTCAACGATTGAAGCCCTTCGGCAGACAACTCACCCGACACATCGACGACATATTCCTGCTCGATGGTATTCGCATCGTCACTTAGTTTGCGCGACACGCGAAAGTCCTGCGTCAACACCGCCAAACCACTCGCCCCCGCTTGCAAGGGCAAACAATGCGTCAGGTGCAACAGATGTTGCTTGAGCGGGCGGATGCCTGAATGGTCTTCGGATGAACGCGCATCGGAGCAGATCATCTGCCGGATGGAATCAGCAGTCATCTCCACATCAGGAGGTTGGTGGAACAGTATCGACACAGGAGGGAGCGGGGTCAGCTTGGCATCAGGGTGCACCTCCACCGTCTGTTCAGACACCATGAACTGCGGCTCTTCCACCACCACCCCGTCGACACTCACCCAGCCACCTGCGATGTACAGCTCTGCTTCGCGGCGAGAGCATTGCTTCAACTCGATGAGGCGTTTGGCGAGGCGGATAGGTTCGGTCATATGCTTGTATCGTTAGCGGGAAGGGCTGGCATTGTAAGCGCGGTAAAGAACATCAATGCGCCTCATCCCAATTCGCGCCCTCACCCAAGCCCACTTCTAGCGGCACTTTCAACTGCGCCACGTTGCACATCAATTCGCGTAGTTTCTCTTTCACCAACACCAATTCTGCTTCGGGTACTTCGAGTATCAATTCGTCATGCACCTGCATGATGAGTTTGGTTTGGAGTTTTTCTTTCTCTAGCCAATCTTGCACGGCGATCATCGCCAGCTTGATGAGATCGGCAGCCGTACCTTGCATGGGGGCGTTGATGGCGGCGCGTTCGGCGGCCTGTCTTCTCATGCCGTTGGCGCCGTTGATCTCGGGTAGCCACAGGCGACGACCAAACCATGTCTCCACGTAACCATGCGCTTTGGCTTGTTCGCGTGTGTCGTCCATGTAGCGCTTCACGCCGGGGTAGCGCGCAAAGTAAAGATCGATGTATTGCTTGGCAGCGCTGTTCTCGATATTGAGTTGCGAAGCCAAGCCGAACGCAGACATGCCGTAGATAAGACCAAAGTTGATGACCTTGGCATAACGGCGTTGTTCGCTGCTGACCGCATCCAGCGCCACTCCGAACACTTCGGCGGCGGTGGCGCGATGGATGTCTTCGCCATTGGCAAACGCTTTGAGTAGCCCTTCGTCACCTGACAGATGCGCCATGATGCGCAGTTCGATCTGCGAGTAGTCGGCAGACACGATGCGCGAACCCGCCGGTGCGATGAACGCTTCGCGGATGCGACGGCCTTCGGCAGTACGCACGGGGATGTTCTGCAAGTTGGGGTCGTTAGATGACAAACGCCCCGTCACCGCCACGGCTTGCGAATAGCTGGTGTGCACACGGCCTGTCTTGTGATTCACCATCGCAGGTAGCTTATCGGTGTAGGTGGATTTGAGCTTAGCCATGCCGCGATGCTCAAGCAGCAGCTTCGGTAGCGGATAGTCGAGCGCGAGTTCTTGCAACACCTCCTCATCGGTTGAGGGCGCTCCAGTGGCGGTCTTCTTCTTAACCGGTATTCCAAGCTTCACAAACAGTATCTCGCCCAACTGCTTGGGCGAAGCGAGGTTGAACGGCTGCCCCGCCATCTCGAACGCTTGCGCTTCGATGGACATCAATTTCTCACCCAGCTCGTGGCTCTGGCGTGCCAGCTTGCCGCTATCGATGAGCACGCCGTTGCGTTCCATCTTGAACAGCACTTCGCGCACCGGCATTTCGATGTCGCGATACACCTCGGTCAGCCGCCCTTCCAGTTGTGGTGACAAAGTCTGGTGTAGTTGCAAAGTGATGTCGGCATCTTCTGCCGCGTAACGGGTGGCGGTATCCAGATCGACTTGATCGAAACCGATCTGCTTCGCCCCCTTGCCCACCACATCGGTATAGCTCACCGTCGCCAACCCAAGATGGCGTAATGCAAGATTGCCCATCTCGTGCGGCTTGTGTGATTCCAGCACATAGGATTGCAACAGGGTGTCTTCGGCGATGCCGCGTAGTGCGATGCCATGATTGGCGAAGATGTGCTGGTCGTATTTGAGGTTCTGCCCCAACTTCTTGTGCGCCGCACTTTCCAGCCACGGCTTGAGTCTTGCCAGCGCATGTTCAAGCTTCACTTGGTCGGGCGCACCCGGATAGTGATGTGCCAACGGCAGATAAGCCGCCTGATGCGCTTCGATGCTGAACGAGATGCCTACCAGCTGCGACGCCATCGGATCGAGCCCTGTGGTCTCGGTGTCCAAACTCACTAGCGGGGCAGACATCAATTTCTCCAACCACGCATCCAACTGCGCATCGGTACGAATGGATTCGTAGTGACTGGTGTCGTTGGTCACGGCTGTCGGTGCCGCTTCTTGTTCCAACTCGAAACGACGCGGCTCGGCATCGCGCCCCTTCTTCTCCGGCACTTCGCCATTAAGCTCACGCAGCAAGGTCCTGAAGCCGAAGCGTTCGAACATCGCCCTCAACTTCTCTTTGTCTTCGGGTGGTGCAGATAGCTCGTCGTAGCGTTTGTCCAAAGGCACGTCGCATTTCACCGTGACCAACTTGCGACCCTGCGGCAACCAATCCAGCGCTGCGCGCAGGTTCTCGCCCACTGCTCCGCTGACGTCTTTTGCATTGGCGATCACACCATCCAGCGAATCGTATTGGGTGAGCCATTTCACTGCGGTCTTGGGGCCGCACTTGTTCACGCCCGGCACGTTGTCCACGGCATCGCCCACCAACGTCAGGTAATCCACGATGCGATTGGGAGGTACACCGAACTTCGCCAACACACCCGCCTCATCCATCACTTCGTTACTCATGGTGTTGACTAGGGTGACGTTGGCGTTCACCAACTGGGTAAGGTCTTTGTCGCCAGTGGAGACGATGCAGCGCGCACCACTATTCGACGCCTGCTGTGCCAGCGTGCCGATGACGTCATCCGCTTCCACGCCATCCACCATGAGGATGTTCCAGCCTGCTGCCGCGACCAGCTCATGCAGCGGCTCGATCTGCGCACGCAGATCATCTGGCATGGAAGGGCGGTTCGCCTTGTATTCGGGATACCAGTCGTCGCGGAACGTCTTGCCCTTCGCGTCGAACACGCAGGCGCTATAATCTGCCGGGAAGTCGCTACGTAGTTTCTTCAGCATGTTGAGCACGCCTTGGATGGCACCTGTCGGTTCGCCCTGAGGGCTACGCAAGTCAGGCATGGCATGGAATGCGCGATACAGGTACGACGAGCCATCCACTAACAACAATGTCTTCATATTTTTGGAGTCCGAGATGAACAACGATTTGAAACTGCCCCCCGTTCAAGCGCCCGAATTGATGCAGTCGAAGGAGTCATGGCGTGTGTTCGGCATTATGTCAGAATTCGTCTCAGCCACTGAGCGCCTACGCGACATCCACCCTGCGGTCAGCATCTTCGGCAGTGCACGCACCCCGCATGACCACCCGTATTACCAACTGACCGAAGAGATCGCACGGTTGCTGTCAGATGCCGGTTTCACCGTCATCTCTGGCGGCGGCCCCGGCATCATGGAGGCGGCCAACAAAGGTGCGTTCTATGGTAAATCAGCCAGCGTGGGACTCAACATCCAATTGCCGCACGAGCAACATAACAACCCTTACCAGAACATCAGCCAGTCGTTCCAACACTTCTTCACACGCAAGGTGATGTTCGTCAAATTCGCCAGTGCTTACGTGGTGATGCCGGGCGGCTTTGGCACGCTGGATGAGTTGATGGAAGCGTTGACCTTGGTGCAGACCGGCAAGACCCGCCGCATGCCCGTCATCCTCGTCGGCAGCGCGTTCTGGGGAGGATTGATGGAGTGGATCAAGACCAGCCTATTGGCTGAGAAGATGATCAGCCCCGGCGACATCGATCTCATCCAAGTCATCGACGAACCAGAACAGGTCGTCGCAGCCATCTTCAAACATTATGAGACGCGCGGCTTCGAGCCGTCTGCCGCAGAGCGCGAGTTGCAACTGAATCTTTAAGGGTAAAATCCACCCATCACTTTGGTCACCAAAATCATGCGCCCACTTACCTTGTTGTTCCTCTCGCTACTGAGCTTGAGCACTTTCGCCGCCGAGCCCGTACCTGCTTCCGCCACGCCCATCCAAGATGAGGCTGTCGATGAGCCGCAGGTGACCATCTCCCGCCAATCAGAACAGACGGTGGAAGAGTACCGCGCCAACGGCAAGCTCTACATGATCAAGATCACACCCAAGCATGGCGCGCCTTACTACTTGGTAGATGATAGAGGCGATGGCAAGTTCGCTCGCCAAGAGAGCTTGGATTCCGGCCTGCGCGTTCCGCGTTGGGTCATTTTCCGTTTCTGATTCAAAGGTCGCTGCATGGCTGTTTTTACGCGCGTCACCGAGCAAGACATCTCCGCTTGGCTGTCTGACTATTCTTTAGGTTCGCTCCTTGAATTGCAGGGTATCCCTGCCGGCATCGAGAACACCAACTACTTCGTCACCACCAGCAACGGACGTTTCGTGCTCACCTTGTTCGAGGTGCTGAAGGCCGACGAGCTTCCGTTCTACCTCAACCTGATGTCGCACTTGGCACGCCACGGTATTCCCTGCCCTGCGCCAGTAGCGAATGGCAAGAACCATTTCCTCGGTGAATTGAACGGCAAACCCGCGTGTATCGTCAGCCGCTTGAGCGGCAAGTCGGTGACACAGCCCAGCGTGGCGAACTGCGCCGCAGTCGGCGCCATGTTGGGCCAGATGCATAACGCCAGCTTGAGCTTCGGCAGCACGATGGAGAATGCTCGCGGTGCGGCGTGGCGCGCTAGCACGGCTCAACAAGTGAAGCGATTCCTCTCTGCCGAAGATGCCGCATTGCTGGAGAGCGAAGTGGCTCTGCATGCCAGCTTCCCCAGTGACAGATTGCCGCGCGGCGTGATTCACGGCGACCTGTTCCGCGACAACGTCTTGATGGATGGTGAGCGTGTCGGCGGCCTCATCGATTTCTATTTCGCCTGCAACGATGCCTTCGTCTATGACTTAGCCATCACTCTCAATGATTGGTGCATGGGCGCAGAGGGCAAGCTGGATGTAGCGCGTGCGCAAGCCATGCTGAAAGCCTATCAAACGGTACGTCCACTCATCCAAGCCGAAGTCGATATCTGGCCCATGACTTTGCGTGTGGCCGCACTACGTTTCTGGATCTCGCGCTTGTACGACCTGCATCTTCCGCGCGACGGTGAGATGGTGACGCCGCACGACCCCGATCATTTCAAGCGCATCCTGAAGAATCACATCGCCTCTGTTCAACCTGTATCGCCTTAAGAGAATTCGAATGGAAATCAAAAAATTCACTGCTGCTCGTGGCTGGACTTGGATCAAGCAAGGCTACCAGCTCATCATGATCAGCCCCATCCTTGCCATCGCCACTGCATTGATCGGCGCACTGGCGATCTTCCTAGCATTGTTGGTCCCGCTCATCGGACCGCTACTCGCCGTCATCCTGATGCCGATCATGCTGGCAGGTTACATGCGCGTCTGCCGTGCGTTAGAGGAGAACGAGGAGATCGAACTGACCGACCTGCTAGCGGGTTTCAAAAAGAACACCCCTGCACTCGTCTCGTTGGGCGCGTTCCTGATGATGGGTATGTTGTTGGCGTCGGCCATTATGGTCTTCATCGGCGGCGATCAACTCACCACTTTGATGGAAGAAGTACGCGCCACTGACAATCCCCAAGTGTTGATGGATGCGATACGCACGGCAGGTGGCGGGGTCGCGCTCTCGGTGTTGATAGGCTTCACCTTGGTACTGATGTTGATCGTAGCCTGGCAATATGCACCGATGTTGGTGTTCTTCAGTGATGTGCCGCCTTTCATGGCGTTGCGCGACAGCTTCGTCGGCACGATGCGCAACATCGTTCCCTACACCGTGTACAGCCTCATCATGCAACTGGTGGCACTGCTGTTAGGCATCCTGCCGTTCGGCATCGGGATGATCCTGTTACTCCCGCTCGGTCTGACCTCGCTCTATGTGAGCTATCGCAACATCTTCCCGTGGTTGGATGCGCCCGTCATAGTCGCTACCGAAGCAGATGCGGGAACACCGCAATGAAGACCCAAGCAAGCGCCCTCGAACGCAAACAAGCACAAAACCCGCACAACCTCTTCGTCGCTGGTGTGTTCGCATTCGATCTGTTGATGACACCTGCCGTGTTGAGCCTGAAGATCGGGATGATCGGCTTGTTGATCCCGCTGGTCTGTTCCGGCGGACTGCTGACCTACATCTATCTGCGCAGCCGCAAACAGACAAGTTGGTTCGTGGACATGCACTGGCGCTTGACGTGGAATCGGAGTCGCTTGTTGTTGCTGGGCTATGCGATCTCCGCCTTTTTGGTGTTGGTAGCGTGGTTGCTCAGCATGATCTCCAATGACCCGCGCATGGCGAGCATCATTTGGACAGCGCTCACGCGCATCGCGCTGATGCCGACACTCATCTTCGTATTATTTACGTCGGTGCTGGAAGCAGGAGCGATCGCTCAAGCCACCAACGGGGAAGTGCCAGACAAACTGGCGGCAAAGTTTCCGCCGCCAGCTAACTAATCACGCGGGTTGGAACTCGTCGAAGGCGTGTAATACTTCACCCGCATACATCAACGATGGGCCACCGCCCATATATACCGCGACGGACAACATCTCATTCACCTGCTCGCGTGTCGCGCCTAGGCGCACCAAGCTTCTGACGTGATAGGCGATACATCCTGCACAACGCGTGGAGACGGCGATAGCGGTAGCGATCAGCTCTTTATCCAAGGCGGAGATCACACCCGCAGTCATCGCCGCTTTCGACATCGCATCGAAGCCCGTCATCACTTCAGCCGATTCCTTGCGGAACGCCCCCAAAGGTGGGTTCAGGTGTTGGATAAGTTCTTTATACGAATTGCTCATGGTGCATCCTTTTGCGTCTTGAAGAGGATTTGCATATTAGACTTTGCTAATACACAAATCAAGCATCCATCGCAAATACAGCAGCCTGCCCGTGATTAACACCCGCTTCATCCAAGAGGTTCCACACTGTCGTATCCGTGATCATGAAGCGTCTCCCACTCTTGGCGATGCGCATGCCAGAGTAGCCATCGACGTAGCCTTGTTGCGACACCTTCTCCAACAATCTCACCCGCGCCTCTTGTGCCATGGGCTCTGCGGACAAACGTGAAGGTAGTCGTACGAATTCTTCCTCGCTCATCTCGAATAATCGCAACGCCAAGCGATTACCGTAGAAAAAGATAGGGTCGGTTTCTGTACCGTGCGCTACGATGGCGCGCGGCGCTTCCCACAGGGCAGTACGCAACTCAACCGCATCGGACGGAACAACTGAGATAAGCCGTTTGCCCGTAAGATGCTGATAGCTCTCGACGATCAGCCGCAGCGTGGCATCAGAGGGCTTCGAGCTTGGCATATTCGAGGGCCAGCCATTTGCTGCCAGCACGTTTGAAATTCACTTGCACGCGACCTTCGGTGCCACTGCCTTCGCTACCCGTCACCACGCCCTCACCGAACTTCTGATGGAACACGCGTTGTCCGATACGCCACATCGCACTCGGTGCAGGCGGCGCTTTCTCCATCGGAACGGAATTGAACGCCTTGGTGTAGCTGTTTGTCTCGTAGCTGCTGGACTGGAACGAAGGGCTGGCGCTGTAGCGCGGAGTGATCCAATGCAGCAATCCCTCCGGCAACTCGCGCATGAAACTGGACACACGGCTGTAGTGCGTCTGCCCGTGCAACATGCGACGCTGTGCGAAGGTGAGGTACAAACGCCGCCGCGCACGTGTGATGGCCACGTACATCAAGCGGCGTTCTTCATCGAGGTCGTTATTGTCGATGCTGTTCTGGTGCGGAAATAGACTCTCTTCCAAACCCGTGATGAACACGGTGTGGAACTCCAAGCCCTTGGCCGCATGCACCGTCATCAGATGCAGCGCGTCATCACCATCGCCCGCTTGATGTTCCCCCGATTCCAGCGAAGCATGGGTGAGGAATGCCGTAAGGCTATCGTCTTCGTTCTCATGCACAAACAAGGTGGCGGAGTTGATGAGTTCGTTCATGTTCTCCAAACGCTCTTCCGCTTCGCGACGTTTAGAGGCAACCGTTTTCTCACCCTCGTAATGCGCCACCAAACCGCTGTGGTGCAGCACATGCTCCATGATCTCCGGCAACGGCAGGCCTGTGATACCACTGCGCAGGGATTCTATGAGACCGACGAATGCAGTCACCTTGCCGCCCGCCCGCGCGGCCGCATCCCATAACGTCGTGTTGTTGATGCGTGCCGACTCTTGCAGCTGCTCGATGCTGCGCGCACCGATGCCCCGCGTGGGGAAGTTGATGATGCGCAGCAACGCGTTGTCATCATCCGTGTTCTCCATCAAGCGCAGATAAGCCAGCGTGTGCTTGATCTCTTGCCGCTCGAAGAAACGCAGTCCGCCATACACACGGTAAGACAGGCCCGCCGATACCAGCGCGTGTTCCAACACACGCGACTGTGCGTTGGAGCGATATAGCAAAGCCATCTCAGTCAGCTTCACGCCCTCGCGTTTGAGTTCTTGGATCTCTTCCACGATGAAGCGCGCCTCATCCACATCCGTCTCGGCTTCATACACACGCAACTGCTCACCGCCGTTCTCGGACGTCCACAAGTTCTTGCCGAGGCGGTTCTTGTTGTTGCTGATGAGCGCGTTGGCCGCATCGAGGATGTTGCCGTGCGAGCGGTAGTTCTGCTCCAACTTGATGACGTTCTCCACATGGAAGTCGCGTAGCAACTCTTGCATGTTGCCCACGTTCGCACCACGGAAAGCGTAGATGGATTGATCGTCGTCACCCACTGCAAAGAGGGAATTGCTGCCACCCGCCAGCAATTTTAACCAGCGATATTGCAAGGGGTTGGTGTCTTGGAACTCATCCACCAAGATGTGTTTGAAACGCTCTTGATAATGCTCACGTAGCGCCTGATTGCGCGACAGCAACTCATAGCAACGCAACAGCAACTCGGAAAAATCCACCACCCCTTCGCGCTGACATTGCGCATCGTATTCGGCGAACACTTCCACCTTGCGCCGCGTGAACTGATCGTAGGCCTCGACTTCATGCGCGCGCAATCCTTGCTCTTTGCTGCCGCTGATGAAGTTCTGCACGTCACGCGGGATGAACTTCTCAGGATCAAGGTTCTGCGCCTTCATCACACGCTTGATGGCGGAAAGCTGATCGCCACTATCGAGGATCTGAAACGTCTGCGGCAAATTCGCCTCACGAAAATGTGCGCGCAGCAAACGATTGCAAAGTCCGTGGAACGTGCCTATCCACATGCTGTTGATGTTGACGGGGAGCATGCTCGACAAGCGCGTCTTCATCTCCTTCGCCGCCTTGTTGGTGAAGGTCACCGCCAAGATGCTGTGGGGATTGGCTTGTCCAGTGCTGATGAGATACGCGATGCGTGTGGTCAGCACGCGCGTCTTGCCACTCCCCGCTCCAGCCAATATCAGCGCAGATTGGGAAGGCAGTTCGACGGCGGCACGTTGTTCGGGATTGAGGCCTTGCAGCAGTTTCATCGTGAGTTCCAAAAGAAACGGGGAATCAAGCCAAGCCTGATTCCCCGTCCTGTCATTGCGTTAAGTCTTACTTCTTTTTGTTCTGAATCATGTCGTGCATGATCGGCGACAGGATGATCTCCATCGCATGACTCATCTTGCCGCCTGGCACCACCATGGTGTTGGCGCGAGACATGAACGAGTTCGGGATCATTTGCAGGAAGTAAGGGAAATCGACGCCCTTTGGATTGCGGAAGCGGATGATGACGAAGCTCTCGTCTGGTGTCGGGATGTCACGCGCGATGAACGGATTCGATGTATCCACGGTCGCCACACGTTGGAAGTTGATGTCGGTGTGGGTGAATTGCGGCGTGATGTATTTGATGTAGTCAGGCATACGACGCATGATCGTATCGACAGTGGCTTCAGCTGAGTAGCCGCGCTCTGCCTTGTCGCGATGGATCTTCTGGATCCACTCGAGGTTGACCACTGGCACGACGCCGATACCCAAATCGACATAACGACGCGCATCGATTCCCTTGGTCTCGTCTTTTGCCAAACCGTGCAGACCTTCGTAGAACAGCAGGTCAGAGCCGGACTCGATGTCTTCCCAAGGTGTGAACACACCGGGGGTCAGGTTGGTCAGGTTGAAGTGTTTGTTGTGCTCTACCGCCTCAGCTTCGCTATGTACGTAGTAACGGCGTTGGCACATGCCAGTATCGCCGTACTGTTTGAACATGCCTTCGATCTTGTCGAAATGGTTGGCTTCTGGGCCGAAGTGGCTGAATGTGTTGTGGCCGTTCTTAGCGGCTTCTGCTGCTGCTGCGCGGAATGCCATACGATCCAAACTGTGCAAGCTGTCGCCTTCAACAACGGCGGCCTTGATGCTCTCACGACGGAAGATGTTCTCGAACGCACGTTTGACGGTGGTGGTGCCTGCGCCGGAAGAACCGGTTACTGCGATGACTGGGTGCTTGACTGACATAACGACCTCTCCTGAACGATTGTTGAATAATGATTATTAAAATTTTGAGCCGTGATTCTAACCCAGTTTGCCCGCCTAACGCGAGACGCTCGGATTTTCCGCCCCCAGCTGGCCCTTGAGTTGCGCCGCCAATCGCTCGGCGTCGGCACGGCTCTGCAATTGGCCGATGCGCAATTCGTAAGCCCAGCCGCTTGCACTTGAAACCGGATGCAGTCGGGCGTCATACCCAGCTGCTTGCCATTGGTCATAGGCAGCCAAGGCGCTGGCTTGATCGGGAGATGAAAGTAATACGAGCTTCCACTTCCCGCCGATCTTTGCAGCGGGTAGCGCGATCTCGGTCTCGGTCGCCCACTTGCCTAATTGCTCCGCATCGACAGGGCCGATAGGTAGCGGTGCCTGCCCTTTAGGCATCTTGTAGAACGACAGCGGCTGATCCATGACGAATGCGTTGTTATCTGCGCCGGTCACGTCGATCTTGCCCTCGATCAAGCACACCACCCCCATCTCGTCGCCGTCCTTACCCCACACGTCGGTGCCGCGAATCCCCACGGTAGCTCCCGCCACTTTGACCGTGACGTTGCGCTGACGTAATTTGTTCAACGCGCTAGTGGTGAAGCGAAAAGCCCCCTTTGCGACATCCAATGCGGCGCGAAAGACTGGGGAGTCAGCTTGTTTTGGTGACAACTCTCCAATGGCAAGGGAGGCTCTTTCCCCCAATTTCACGGTACTGCCATCACCTGTTTGTACGTAGATTCGTGCATTCACTCCCGTGATCAGGCGGTCGCCATTCTGCAACTCGGTGCCCGCTCGTAACGGACGCATGCTGTCGCCCCGTTGTAGCCAAGCCGGCATCTGCACAGACTGTACCAACGCTTCCGGTTCGGCGTGTACTGGCATGGCAAGCAACATCAAAAGCAATCCTAGTTTCTTGTTCATAACCAGACCTCCGTGAATGCGCGAGGAATGCATGTTGACGCTATAATGCCGAACCCGCAAATTTCGCAGCGTTTTGGGCACTTCATAAAATTAAGTTGTCGGGATGAAGTGCTAGGCGCACGGAGCGCAGCAACCGGAATGTACGTCGTGTACATGAGGATTGTGAGTACCGCGCAACAACGCAATTCGCCCGACAACTTAATTTTATGAAGTGCCATGCAATCCAACTATTCCCCCAAAGACATCGAAGCCACAGCCCAACAACAATGGGAGTCCACGCAGGCTTTCGTCGCCAACGAGAACAGCGACAAGCCAAAATACTATTGCCTGTCGATGTTCCCCTACCCTTCCGGCAAATTGCACATGGGGCATGTACGCAATTACACCATCGGTGACGTGCTGAGCCGCTACCACCACATGAAGGGCTACAACGTGATGCAGCCGATGGGCTGGGACGCGTTCGGCCTGCCTGCAGAGAACGCCGCGATGGCGAACAACGTGCCGCCCGCCGCGTGGACGTATTCCAACATCGAATACATGAAGCAGCAGTTGAAGGCCCTGGGCTTGGGCGTGGATTGGACGCGCGAGGTGAAGACCTGCACGCCGGAGTATTACCGCTGGGAACAATGGCTGTTCACCAAGTTGTTCAAAAAGGGTGTGATCTACAAGAAGACATCGACAGTGAACTGGGACCCGGTGGACAACACCGTGCTGGCGAACGAGCAAGTCATCGACGGGCGCGGTTGGCGCTCGGGCGCATTGGTGGAGAAGCGCGAGATACCGATGTATTTCTTCCGCATCACCCAATACGCCGAAGAGTTGCTGAAAGATTTGGACACCCTCACCGGTTGGCCCGAGCAGGTGAAGACCATGCAAGCCAACTGGATCGGCAAGAGCTACGGCGTGCGCTTCGCGTTCCCGCATGGCGATAATGAAAAGTTGTGGGTGTACACCACTCGCGCCGACACCATCATGGGCGTGACCTTCGTCGCCGTGGCTGCGGAACATCCGCTGGCGACACGTGCTGCACAAGGCAATGCCAAGCTGACCGAGTTCATCGAAGAATGCAAACGCGGTGGCGTGGCCGAGGCCGACATCGCCACCATGGAAAAGAAGGGCATGGACACCGGCATCAAAGTCACGCACCCGCTTACCGGCGAGCAAGTGCCCGTGTGGGTCGGCAACTACGTGCTGATGGGCTACGGCGAAGGTGCGGTGATGGCGGTGCCTGCGCACGACGAACGCGATTTCGGTTTTGCCAAGAAGTACGACTTGCCCATCAAGCAATCCATCTCAGTCAAAGACCAATCGTTCAGCGATGCTGCATGGCAAGAGTGGTACGGCGACAAAGAGAATGGCGTGTGCGTGAATTCAGGCAAATACGATGGCTTGGATCACAACCAAGCCGTGGACGCCATCTCCGCCGACCTGAACACCAAAGGCTTGGGCGAGAAAAAGACGCAGTTCCGCCTGCGCGATTGGGGTATCTCTCGCCAACGCTACTGGGGTTGCCCTATCCCCATCATCCATTGCCCAAGCTGCGGCGATGTGCCTGTGCCGGATGAGCAATTACCCGTGGTGCTGCCTGAGAACGTTGTGCCGGATGGTGCAGGTTCACCGCTGGCGAAGATGCCTGAGTTCTACGAATGCGCCTGCCCTACCTGCGGCGGCAAAGCACATCGCGAGACCGACACCATGGACACCTTCGTGGAATCGTCCTGGTACTACGCACGTTACGCCAGCCCGCAATGCGACACCGGTATGGTGGATAAAGCGGCCGCGCAAAAATGGCTGCCTGTCGATCAATACATCGGCGGCATCGAACACGCCATCTTGCATCTGCTGTACGCACGCTTCTTCCACAAATTGATGCGCGACGAAGGTTTGGTGCAGGGCGATGAACCCTTCGTCAATCTGCTCACGCAAGGCATGGTGGTCGCGCCGACGTTCTACCGCGATCTAGAAGGTGGGAAGAAGCTGTGGATCAATCCCGCCGACGTAGATGTCGAAGTCGATGCAAAAGCGCGCCCACTCGGCGCGAAGCTGAAGAGCGACGGCCTGCCTGTTGTCATCGGCGGCACGGAGAAGATGTCGAAGTCGAAGAACAACGGCGTCGATCCACAAGCCATCATCGACGAGTTCGGCGCGGATACCGCACGCCTATTCATGATGTTCGCCGCGCCTCCCGACCAACAGTTGGAATGGTCGGATGCGGGTGTGGAAGGCGCATTCCGCTTCTTGAAGCGCGTGTGGAAAGCGGTGTTCGAACATGTAGAAGGTGGCGTAGTCGCGGCCTACACTAGCGGCGAACTGAGTGCGAATGCCAAGGCATTGCGTCTGCAACTGCACCAGACCATCCAGAAGATCGACGATGACTACGGTCGCCGCAAGACCTTCAACACTGCCATCGCTGCCACGATGGAGTTGCTCAATGCATTGGGCAAATTCGATGAGGACACACCTATTGCTCGTAGCGTGGCGCAAGAGGTGCTGGAGAACACCGTGCTGTTGCTCACCCCCATCGTGCCGCACATCGGTGAGTCGCTGTGGTCGGCGTTGCGCTCAGGTACACAGTTGCGCGACCAGTCTTTCCCCAAGGCCGATGCAAGCGCCTTGGTGCAAGACGAGATCGAACTGATGATCCAAGTGAACGGCAAGTTGCGCGGCAGTTTGCTCGTCTCCAAAGACGCAGATAAGGCGAGCATCGAACAGATGGCGTTGGCACATGAGGCCGTACAGAAGCAACTGGCTGGCGCTGCGGCGAAGAAAGTCATCGTCGTGCCAGGACGATTGATCAACGTGGTGATGTGATGAAGAACTCGATGCGGACGTTCATCGTATTGGCGGCATTGACACTTACCGCGTGCGGCTTCCATCTGCGCGGCAGTCAAGTGCAAGACATGGCGTTCGCTTTCAAGTCCCTCTATCTCAAAGCGCCTGCCGAGTCGCCGTTCGTCGGCGACTTGCGTACTGCGCTGATTGCCAACAAAGTGGCGCTGACTTCTACCGCCGATGCTGCCGAGCTGGTACTTGAGGTAGTGTCGGAGCAAACCAACAAGAACATCCTGTCTTTGTCTGGTAGCGGTCGAGTGCAAGAGTATCAGCTCATCTACCGCGTCTCTCTGCGCGCGTATGACAACAAGCAGATCGACTGGCTACCCCCCGAAGAGATCATGCTCACGCGTATCTTGGCGTATGACGATGCTCAGATCCTTGCGAAAGAGCAAGAAGAGGCGCAGCTCTACCGCGACATGCGTACCGATGCGGTGGGTCAAGCCATACGTCGCTTGAATCGAGCAAAGCCGCAACTGTAAAGCCCCATGAGAATCTCGACCGAAGACCTACCGCAGCATTTGAAACGGGGACTCGGGTCGTTGTACGTCATCCACGGCGAAGCTTTGCTACTCGCCATCGAAGCCGCCGATGCCATCCGCAATGCCGCACGCGAAGCGGGATACACCGAACGCGAGACCATCATCGTGGAGCAATATTTCAAATGGGGCGAACTACGCAACAGCGCGCAGAGCATGTCGCTGTTCTCCTCGCGCAAGGTGATCGACCTGCGCATCCCCTCGGGCAAGCCCGGCGTAGAGGGTGCGCAAGCACTGCAAGACCATTGTGAGAACCTCGACCCAGACACGCTCACGCTCATCTCGCTACCCAAACTCGAAGGCACGGCTTTCAAGAGCAAATGGTTCGCCTCGCTGGAGCAACACGGCACGATCATCAGCGCAGACGAGGTCTCCCTCGCCGCATTGCCCACCTGGATCGCAGGAAGGCTACGCCGACAAGGGCAATCCGCCGATGCCGATACCTTGAAGTTCCTCGCCGACAAGGTAGAGGGCAATCTATTGGCGGCCTATCAGGAGATACAGAAGCTCGCACTGCTGTTCCCCGAAGGTGCGCTGACTTTCGACCAAGTCAAAGACTCGGTGATGGACGTGGCACGTTATGACGTGTTCAAACTCTCAGAAGCGATGCTCACAGGTGATGCCGAACGTTATGCACGCATCCTTGATGGCTTACGTGCTGAAGGCACTGCCACCGTTCTCATCCTGTGGTCGATCTCGGAAGACATCCGCGCATTGGCTAAAGTCTCGCGCGCCATGCAGCAAAGCGGCAATCTCGCGGCTGCTTTGCGCGATGCGCGCGTGTGGGGTGCGAAACAAAAATTGATCGAACGTGCCGTGCGACGCTTCACCCCCACCTTCGCCGAGCGCGCCTTGCGCCAAGCCGCGCTGATCGACCGCCTCATCAAAGGTCTGCGCCAAGGCGATGTGTGGGACGAGTTGCTACAACTCGGCATACGTTGCGCCCGCGCAGGTGCAAGATGAGCGAAGTGCTACTGGTCATCAGCAATACGCCTGACCGCGCCACGGCGGAACGTATCGCAAACGCCTTGGTCGCAGAAGGTGTGGCAGCTTGCGTGAACGTCTTGGCCGAATGCAACTCGGTCTATCGCTGGGAAGGAAAGGTCGAGCACGCCACTGAAATCCCTTTGCTCATCAAGACTACTGTTGATGCCTACCCACGGTTGGAAGCGGAATTGCGTAAACTGCACCCCTACGAAGTACCAGAGATCATCGCGCTCCCCGTGAGCGCAGGACTGCCTGCCTATTTGGATTGGGTGAAGTCAGAGACTAGGAAGACCACATGATTCGTCGTTTGTTGTTGCTCATCTTGGTGTTCATCGTGCCGCTAGCACAAGCGGACATGCTTTCCTTTGGCAGTAAGAAACCCAGCTTCCTTCCCGCCGACCAAGCCTTCGCTTTAAGTGTGAATGCAGTCGATCAAAAGACCGTCATCGCCAGCTTCAAGATCACGCCTGGCTACTATCTGTATCGCGACAAGATCAGTTTCACCTTGGCAGATGGCAAGCCGACACAGCTGACCTTACCCAAGGGCGAGGAAAAAGACGACCCCAACTTCGGCCTCATCGAGGTGTATCACCGATCCTTCCAAGCTGAGATCAAGTTGCCCAAGGTGGATGCCAAGAAGACTTTGGTGTTGAATGCCAGCTACCAAGGTTGTAGTGACCAAGGTTTGTGTTACCCCCCCATCGACAAGACGTTCAACATCGAGTTGATGCAATCCATTACTGCGGCGACTCCACCTGCTACTACGCCGACCTCCGTAGTAGCCCAGCCCGCCCCCGACAACGAGAACACCCAGATCGCCAAGGTGTTCCAAAGCGGCAGCTTCTGGCTCATCGTCTCCTTCTTCTTCGGTGCGGGCTTGCTACTTTCTCTAACACCGTGCGTGTTCCCGATGATCCCCATCCTATCGGGCATCATCGTCGGGCGCGGCCATAAGATCACCCATATGCATGCCTTCATCTTGTCCTTGGCTTATGTGTTAGGCATGGCGGTCACCTATGCCATCGCAGGGGTGGCGGCAGGTTATTCCGGCGACCTCATCTCGAACTCATTGCAAACCCCTTGGGTGCTGGGTAGCTTCGCGGCGCTGTTCGTCGTGCTGTCCTTGTCCATGTTCGGCTTCTATGAACTGCAACTTCCTTCCGCACTGCAAAGTAAACTCACCGATACCAGCAACAAATTGCACGGCGGTCACTTGTCCGGCGTATTCGGTATGGGCGCGCTGTCCGCCATCATCATGGGGCCCTGTGTCGCCGCTCCCCTTGCTGGCGCGCTCCTATATATAAGCCAGACGCATGATGCCGTGTTGGGTGGAACCGCCCTGTTCGTCATGGCGCTAGGTATGGGTGTGCCGCTCCTCATCATCGGCACCTCGGCGGGCACCTTGCTACCCAAGGCTGGGGCTTGGATGGAATCGGTGAAGCGCTTCTTTGGGGTGATGATGCTGGCCTTGGCGATCTGGATCATCTCCCCCGTCATCCCCGTCTCTGTGCAGATGGGACTGTGGGCCGCGTTGCTGATCTTCACGGCTATCTATCTTCACGCGCTAGATCCGCTTCCTCATACCGCACAGGGTTGGCACAAACTCGGCAAGGGTGTGGGTATCCTTGCCCTGTTGCTGGGTGTGGCCTATCTGATCGGCGCCCTCTCCGGCGCACGCGATATCCTGCGCCCGCTCGGCAACCTTGGGCGCGCTGCTACCGAGGCGAGTCACAGCCTAGTATTCGAGCGAGTGAAGTCGAGCGCAGAACTGGATGCACGCATCGCCCAAGCCGCAGGCAAGACCGTGATGTTGGATTTCTATGCCGACTGGTGCGTGTCCTGCAAAGAGATGGAACGTTTCACCTTCAGCGACCTAGCGGTGCAAGCCAAGCTAAAGGACACCCTTTTGTTGCAAGCGGATGTCACCGCCAACAACGCCGATGACAAAGCCCTTCTCCAACGCTTCCAGCTGTTCGGCCCTCCCGCTACGCTCTTCTTCGACAAGCAAGGCAAAGAGATGGCCGATTTCCGCGTCATTGGGTATCAGGATGCGCGTCAATTCACGGATTCTCTGAACGCCATTGGTCTATAGGCCTGATTTTCCACAAGTTCTTTTAATGGATGGACAAACTAGGCCATTTTGCGGCAAACTGCGCCTATGAAGAACGTCTTGGTACTCCACGGCCCCAACCTGAATCTGCTCGGCACACGCGAGCCAGATGTGTATGGCCGCGTCACGTTGGACGAAATTAACGCCAAGTTGACAGAACAAGCACAAGCAAGTGGGGCAAAGCTCGCTCACTTCCAAAGCAACACGGAAGGTACGCTGGTCGACCGCATCCAACAAGCCAGAACGGACGGTACGGATTTCATCATCATCAACCCGGCAGCGTTCACGCACACCAGCGTGGCAATCCGCGATGCATTGTCGGCAGTGAGCATCCCGTTCGTCGAGGTGCACCTGTCGAACGTCTTCGCGCGTGAGGCGTTCCGCAAAGAGTCTTATTTCTCCGACATCGCTGTCGGGGTCATCAGTGGTTTGGGCGCAAAAGGCTACGACCTTGCCCTGCAATTCGCACTACAACATTCTGTGAGGAGATAAAAATGGATCTACGCAAACTGAAGACACTGATCGAACTCGTTGAGAACTCGGGCATCGCCGAGCTGGAACTGACAGAAGGCGAAGAGCATGTACGTATCTCTCGCATGAGTTCTGTCTCTGCGCCTGCTGTGCAGCATCACTATGCCGCAGCACCGATGGCTGCTCCAGCCCCACAAGCGGCCGCGCCAGTTGCCGCCGCAGCACCCGCAGCGCCTGCCGCCCCTGAAGGTCACATCGTCAAATCACCGATGGTCGGTAGTTTCTACCGCGCAGCCTCCCCCGGCGCCAAGGCGTTCGTCGATGTCGGCTCTACTGTGAACGCAGGCGACACCATCTGCATCATCGAAGCGATGAAGCTGCTGAACGAGATCGAAGCAGACAAGGCTGGCGTGATCAAGGCCATCTTGGTTGAGAACGGCCAAGCGGTCGAATTCGGCCAACCTCTGTTCATCATCGGTTGATGCATCATGGCCGTCTTCGAACGTAAACCCAAAACGCCCGCTCCGCCGGAGACCCCAATCATGTTTGAAAAGATCCTTATCGCCAATCGCGGCGAGATCGCGTTGCGTATCCAGCGCGCCTGCCGCGAGATGGGCATCAAGACTGTCGCCGTTCACTCAGAAGCAGATGCTGACGCTAAGTACGTAAAACTGGCTGATGAGTCAGTCTGTATCGGGCCTGCTAGTTCCAGCCTGAGCTACCTCAATGTCCCCGCCATCATCAGCGCCGCTGAAGTGACTGATGCGCAAGCGATCCACCCTGGCTATGGCTTCCTGTCCGAGAACGCCGACTTCTCCGAGCGTGTAGAGAAATCCGGTTTCGTCTTCATCGGCCCACGTGCCGAGACGATTCGCCTGATGGGCGACAAAGTTTCCGCCAAGAGCGCCATGAAAAAAGCGGGGGTTCCGTGCGTACCTGGTGTCGAAGGTGCGCTACCTGACGATCCTGCAGAGATCATCAAGACTGCACGCTTCATCGGCTACCCAGTCATCATCAAGGCGTCAGGTGGTGGTGGTGGACGCGGTATGCGTGTGGTGCACACCGAAGCGGCATTGCTCAACGCGGTCACCATGACAAGGACTGAGGCTCAAGCAGCCTTCAACAATCCCATGGTGTACATGGAGAAGTTCCTAGAGAACCCGCGCCACATCGAGATCCAAGTGTTGGCCGACCAACACGGCAATGCTGTGTATTTGGGCGAACGCGATTGCTCGATGCAACGTCGTCACCAAAAGATCATCGAAGAAGCGCCTGCCTACCATCTGAATCCGAAGCTACGTGACAAGATCGGCGAACGCTGTGCTGAGGCTTGCCGCAAGATCGGTTATCGCGGTGCAGGTACGTTCGAGTTCTTGTATGAGAACGGTGAGTTCTACTTCATCGAGATGAACACTCGCGTACAAGTCGAGCACCCCGTGTCCGAGATGATCACTGGCATCGACATCGTGCAACAACAGATCCGTATCGCTGCGGGTGAGAAGCTGCCGTTCCGCCAAAAAGACATCCAGTTCCGTGGCCATGCCATCGAGTGCCGTATCAACGCCGAACATCCCTACACGTTCGTGCCATCGCCAGGTCGTATCACCAACTGGCACGTACCCGGCGGCCCTGGCATCCGTGTCGATTCGCACGTCTACAACAACTACTTCATCCCGCCACACTACGATTCCATGATCGGCAAAGTGATCGCTTACGGCGACACGCGCGACCAAGCGATCGCTCGTATGCGTACGGCGTTGTCAGAGATGGTGGTCGAGGGCATCAACACCAACATTCCATTGCATCAGGAATTGATGAGCGATGCCGCATTCGTTCAAGGCGGCACCAGCATCCACTACTTGGAACACAAGCTGGCGGAACGCACCAAGGGCAAGTAAGCCGTGTCTTGGCTAAATTTGTCGGTGCGCGCCGAGGCCGACTACGCCGAGGCATTGAGTGAGGCGCTGCTCGCACGGGGCGCCTTGTCGGTGGACATGTTGGATGCCGATGCAGACACCCCCGATGAGCAAGCTATCTTCGGCGAACCGGGCGAACCCACTTCCGCCGTTTGGCAACACAATCTCGTCAATGCGCTGTTCGAAAGTGATGCAGCGGTCGCTGCAATCCTGAAAGACAGTTGCGCCGAACTCGGCATTTCCGTCCTGCCCGAACATCGTATCGAGACACTGGAAGAGAGCGACTGGGTACGTCTCACTCAAGCGCAATTCGATCCTATTCGCATCAGTGAACGCCTGTGGATCGTGCCGACCTGGCATACACCCACCGACGCTTCAGCCATCAACATCGCGCTCGACCCTGGTCTCGCATTCGGAACAGGCAGCCACCCCACCACCCGTTTGTGTCTGCGCTGGTTGGATCAGAATACCCAAGCGGGCGAATCTGTCCTCGATTACGGTTGTGGCTCTGGCATCCTCGCCATCGCTGCGATGAAACTCGGCGCAGGCAACGCTATCGGCGTGGATGTGGATGCGCAGGCCGTACAGGCCAGTCGCGACAATGCAATCGCCAACCACGTCGAAGCCGACTTCTACTTGCCTGATGGTGTGGCACTCGAACAATATGACGTAGTCGTCGCCAATATCCTCACCAATCCGCTACGTGCGCTAGCGCCGTTGCTAGCGGGAGCGACCCGCACTGGGGGACGCATCGTCCTCTCAGGCATCCTCGCCGAGCAAGCCGAAGAAGTGATGCGCATCTACGGGCAATGGTTCGACCTCGCACCTCCTGTGATCGAAGATGGCTGGTGTTGCTTGTCGGGGAACAAGCGATGAGTGACATCACGCAATGTCCAGAATGCACGACGCGCTTCAAGGTGAGCGAAGAACAACTCGCTGCCCATGATGGCTTGGTGCGTTGCGGTCGTTGCCACGAAGTGTTCAATGCGCGTGAACACATGCAAGACGAAGTCCCCAGTCCACAACTGTCTCTTCCCATCGAAGAGCAAGTTGCAACTGAGACCTCTGCGATCGAAGAGACCGCGTTGATACCTGAAGAGGCCAACACAGAGATCACCGTAGAAGCAACAGAGACCGACCTTACGCCCATTCCAAATGTGCCGGGATTGGAAGAAGAAGTCCTCACGCTGGCCCAACAAGTCGATGTGCTTGAAGAGTTGACCGAAGAAGTCCCCGCTCCCGCGCCGCGCAAACACTTATGGGTTGGTGTTCTAGCTTCAGTATTGTTAGCGCTCACCCTCGTTGCACAAGCCGCCTATTTCTACCGCGTCGAACTCGCCGCCCATCTGCCCGGCCTCAAGCCTTTGCTCACGCAATATTGTGGATTGCTGGATTGCACCGTTGATCTACCACGCCAAGCGGAATCCATGTCCATCGAATCTTCCGAACTCGAATCGGATAGCGTTCAGGCCAATCTAATCACCCTACATGCGCTGCTGCACAACCGTGCGCCCTACTCTCAGGCCTACCCCAACTTGGAACTGACCCTGACCGATATGCAAGATGCTGCCATCGCTCGTCGCGTATTCCAGCCTGCGGACTATTTGAAGGCTGGCAACGACATGCAGAAGGGGCTTGCCGCCAATCGTGAGCTAGCACTCGCATTGCGCATGGACACCGCCGACCTCAAACCAGCCGGCTATCGGCTGTTTCTGTTTTACCCGCAGTAATCCCCTTCCGTTATAATCCTCCCGCCGTTAAAACCGACTGGGAGAGTGTGCTGACCAAGTCAATTTCTTGGAGCACCGCCGAAGGCGCAATACCCGTAACCGCTCAGGCTCAAGAACCAATCGGAACAGGCAAATCTGGAGAGCGCTGCCTAAGCAGCCACCGAAGGGGCACACGACGTAAGTTGTAATCTCTCAGGTATCAAGGACAGATGGGGCGCGGCACGGATTCGTGCCGCGCCTTTTTTATTCTTTACGAAAGCGCATATGACGACTCTCAAGGTGACTCCTCTCAACGCCGCACACCGAGCCATGGGCGCGAAGATGGTGGATTTCGGCGGCTGGGACATGCCGGTGAACTACGGCTCACAGATCGACGAACATCATCAAGTACGTAACGACTGCGGCATGTTCGACGTGTGCCATATGCGCGTGGTCGATGTTAATGGCGATGGCGTACGTGCTTTCCTGCGTTACCTGCTTGCCAACAACGCAGACAAATTGCACATGCCGGGCCGAGCACTCTACTCCGCCATGTTGCGCCCCGATGGCCATGTGATCGACGACCTCATCATCTACTTCATGACCGAGCAGTGGTTCCGCATCGTAGTCAACGCGGGCACGGCCGACAAAGACATCGCGTGGATGAAAGAGCAAGCCACGAAAGTCGCACCGCAACTCACTATCACCTCGCGTGACGACCTCGCGATGGTCGCCATCCAAGGTCCGAACGCCCGCGCCAAAGTCTGGCAAGTGTTGCCGCAGACCCAAGCGGCGACTGAAGGACTGAAGAATTTCCAAGCCGCAGACTGTGGCGAGTACTACGTGGCTCGTACCGGCTACACCGGCGAAGACGGCTTCGAAGTGATGCTGCCTAAAGAGAAGGTCGAAGCATTCTGGTATGACCTCAACAAAGCGGGCGTCAAGCCCATCGGCCTCGGCGCGCGTGACACCCTGCGCTTGGAAGCGGGTATGAACCTGTATGGACAAGACATGGACGAGAGCGTCGGACCTTTGGAGTCCGGCCTTGCTTGGACGGTCGACCTACAAAGTGAACGCGACTTCATCGGCAAAGCTGCCCTGTTGGCCAACCCACCCAGTAGCAAACTCGTTGGCTTGGTCTTGCTAGATCGCGGCGTGCTACGTGGACACCAAAAAGTGAAGACGCCGCACGGCGAAGGTGAGATCACCAGCGGTAGCTTCTCGCCCACGCTGGAGAAATCCATCGCCCTCGCTCGCGTACCGAACGGCGTCGCTATCGGCGACACGGTGCAAGTGGAGATCCGTGACAAGTTGTTGAACGCATCAGTAGTGAAGTATCCATTCGCCCGCAACGGCAAAGGTTTGATTTAATCTTTTTGAGGACATGACCATGAGCAATCCAAGCAACCTGAAATACACCGCCTCCCACGAGTGGGTCAAGACCGAAGCTGACGGCACAGTCACCATCGGCATCACACAGCATGCGCAAGAATTGCTTGGCGACATGGTGTTCGTCGAAGCACCAACCGTTGGCCGCAAACTGAAAGCTAAGGAAGAGTGCGCCGTGGTTGAATCCGTGAAGGCCGCCGCCGATGTGTATGCACCTGTATCCGGCGAAGTGACTGCTGCAAATAGCGACTTGGATAGTTCTCCCGAGAACATCAATAGCGACCCTTATGGCGCTTGGATCTTCAAGATGAAGCCTGACAATGCAGCCGATGTAGCGGCATTGCTGGATGCGGCTGGATACCAGGCCGTCGTCGATAGCGAAGCACACTAGAAAAGAATAAACCTGCTGCGAGGTCGGATTGCGGCGTTGCGCAGTGCTCGGAATCCTCATGTACGGAATGTACATTCCGGTTCCTCCGCGCTGTGCGCCTTGCACTCCAACCTCTCACAACGGTTTCTTCATTCCTAGCACTCCTAATTTAGAACAGCTCAGACCATGAACAATACCGACCAATTCGTTAATCGCCACAACGGCTCGAACGCGCAAGACGTGCAAGCCATGCTGAACAAGATCGATGCTCCTTCACTGGATGCGTTGATTGCCCAAACCGTTCCTGCCTCCATCCGCTTGCAGAAACCATTGAACCTGCCCGACGGCATGAGCGAACACGCGTTCCTGCAGCATCTGCGCGACATCGCGGCGAAGAACAAGTTGTTCAAGAGTTACATCGGACTGGGTTACTACGACACCATCGTGCCACCCGTCATCCAGCGCAACGTGCTGGAGAACCCAGGTTGGTACACGGCATATACCCCGTATCAGGCCGAGATCGCACAAGGTCGTCTGGAAGCATTGCTGAACTTCCAAACCATGGTGTGCGACCTCACGGGGATGGAGATTGCCAACGCCTCGCTGCTGGATGAAGCCACTGCGGCAGCGGAAGCGATGACGATGTTGCACGGTCTGCGTTCGCGCGATGACGTGGCAGCAGGTAAAAATAGTTTCTTCGTATCTCACGAATGTTTCCCGCAGACCATCGAGTTGCTGAAGACACGCGCAAAACCGCTGGGCATCGAATTGGTCATCGGCGATTTCAAGACCGTCACGCTAAATGACAAGTTGTACGGTGCACTGCTGCAATATCCGGCTGCCAACGGCGTGGTGCATGACTATGCCGATTTCGTGAAGCGCGCCAAGGCCAACGGCATGACCGTCGCTGTCGCCGCCGACATCCTCAGTCTGGTGCTGCTCACCCCGCCGAGTGAATGGGGCGCAGACGTGGTGCTGGGTTCCACGCAACGCTTCGGCGTGCCGATGGGCTACGGTGGCCCGCACGCCGCGTTCTTCGCTTGCCGCGATGCACACAAGCGCTCGATGCCGGGCCGCATCATCGGTGTGTCGGTGGATGCCGACGGCAACCCCGCACTACGCATGGCGTTGCAGACACGCGAGCAACATATCCGCCGCGAAAAGGCCACTTCCAACATCTGCACCGCGCAGGCATTGCTCGCCATCATGGCTTCGATGTACGCGGTGTATCACGGTGCGGACGGTTTGCGCGGTATCGCAGCACAAGTGCATCGTGGAGCCGCACTGCTGGCGAGTGAACTGAAGAAGCTTGGCTACAAGGTGGCTTACGACACCTTCTTCGACACGTTGAAACTGACACAGACCGACAACGTGAAGATCCATGCGCTGGCCGAAGCGGCGCACATCAACTTCCGTTACAGCACCGAAGGCATTGGCATCGCACTAGACCAGACCACTTCGGCGGACGATCTCAACGCCATCCTTGCCGTGTTCGCGCAAGCAGCAGGCAAGACTGCACCGGTCGTCACCGTTGCACAAGTCGCCGCGCAAGCACTGCTCTTCAAGCCACGTCAGTCAGCTATCCTGAGCCATCCGGTGTTCAACAGCTATCACTCCGAGACGGAGATGATGCGTTACATCAAACGTCTGGAGAACAAAGACCTGTCGCTCACCCACTCGATGATCTCGCTCGGTTCCTGCACCATGAAACTCAACGCAGCATCCGAGATGCTGGGGCTGACTTGGCCTGAGTTCGCCAACCTGCATCCGTTCATACCGATGGAACAGGCTGAAGGTTACCAAGCGCTCATCGCTGGCTTGGATGCGGCCTTGTCCGAGATCACCGGCTTTGCACAGATGAGCTTCCAGCCCAACAGTGGCGCATCTGGCGAGTACGCAGGCTTGCTAGTGATTCAGGCCTATCACCGTTCGCGCGGTGAAGGTCAGCGCAACGTGGTGCTCATCCCCTCCTCCGCACACGGCACCAATCCTGCCAGCGCGGCGATGTGCGGCATGCACATCGTGGTGGTGAAGTGCGACGCCAAGGGCAACATCGATGTCGAAGATCTGCGCACGAAAGCCGAAGAACACAAGGCTGACTTGTCCTGCCTGATGGTGACCTACCCCAGCACACACGGCGTGTACGAGGAAAGCATCAAGGACATCACTGCGATCATCCACGCCAACGGCGGTCAGGTTTACATGGACGGCGCGAACATGAACGCGCAGGTCGGTCTCACCAGCCCCGGCAACATCGGGGCGGACGTGTGCCACCTCAACCTGCACAAGACCTTTGCCATCCCGCACGGCGGTGGCGGACCGGGTGCAGGCCCGATCGGTGTGGCAGAACACCTCACCCCGTTCTTGCCATCGCACCCCGTGGTCAAGGTCGGTGGTGCGCAAGGTATCCACGCGGTGTCTGCGGCGCCCTACGGTAGCGCACTCATCCTGCTCATCTCTTACGGCTACATCAAGATGATGGGCGGCAAGGGACTCACCGAAGCGACCAAGATGGCGATCTTGAATGCCAACTACATCAAGGAATCATTGAAAGATAGCTACGCCACCCTGTACAGCGGCAGTAACGGCCGTTGCGCGCACGAGATGATCTTGGATTGCCGCGAGTGGAAGAAGGAAGGCGTCGAAGTATCGGACATCGCCAAGCGCCTGATGGACTTCGGCTTCCATGCGCCGACCACTTCATTCCCCGTCGTCGATACGCTGATGGTGGAACCGACCGAGAGCGAATCGAAGGCAGAGTTGGATCGATTTTGCGACGCCATGATCGCCATCCGTGGCGAAGTCGAGGAGGTCATCACCGGCAAGGTGGATAAAAAAGACAACATCCTCAAGCACGCGCCCCACACTGCCAAGAAGGTGACCGCCAATGAATGGTCGCGTCCTTACACGCGCGAACAGGCTGCTTTCCCGCTGCCCTACGTGCGTGAGAATAAGTTCTGGCCGAGCGTGGCGAGAGTGGATAATGTATATGGTGACAAGAACCTCATCTGTTCTTGCCCACCAATCACGTCGTACATCTAAGGAGTCCCATCATGGCTAAAGACGTCAAGAACACAACCGGCACCACCCTAGGCGGCTCGCCCGTCACCCTGTTCGGCAAGTTCCCCGAGGTCGGGCAAATTGCGCCTGCGTTCACCTTGGTGGATAAAGACCTGAAAGACGTCGCGCTGCAATCCTTCGCGGGCAAGCGCAAAGTGCTGAACATCGTTCCGAGCTTGGATACGGCTGTTTGCGCCACTTCCACACGCAAATTCAACGAAGCGGCGAGCAAGCTGAACAACACCGTGGTGCTGGTGATCTCGGCCGACCTGCCTTTCGCCATGAGCCGCTTCTGCGTCGCGGAAGGTCTGGAGAACGTCATCACGCTGTCGCTCATGCGCGGACGCGACTTCATGCGCAACTACGGCGTGAAGATCGCGGACACCGCTTTGTCGGGTGTGACTGCACGTGCCGTGCTGGTGCTGGACGAGAAAGACCAGATCATCCACGCCGAGTTGGTGAGCGACATCAAGCACGAGCCAAACTACGATGCGGCACTGGCTTCTTTGAGCTAAGGTCGGATGAACAAGATACACAGACAGATCATCGGCATCAGCTGGCTCGTGCTGGGGGCGCTGATCTTTTCGCCGCTGGTGTTCAAGTTGGGTAGCGCCGCCAACGCTGTCGTCATCGGCGGTGTGCTGGCGAGCTTGCTGTTCATCGCGGGCGGTTTCGTATTGCTGGCGAACCTGCGCAAATTCTCTTGGGTATGTCACCCCTGCGCACTGCTCTCTTTGTTCACCTTTCCTCTAGGCACAGCGATCAGCCTGTATTACCTCTGGTTCTTCATTCGCTCCATGCAGATGGCGCGCATCGCGAGTGGACACAAATAGATGGAAAGTCCTAACAAATTCGAACCCGGCCCTTTGCATGTCTTCCATGCATTGAAAGCTGCGCTGAATGGGTTTCGTGAAGCGTGGAAATATGAGGATGCGTTCCGCCAAGAGATCTTCGTCGCCGCTATCGCCATCCCCTTCGCCTTGCTGTGCGATGTCGGCACGATAGGCAAGATACTCATGGTCGCCAGCACTTTGTTGGTACTCATCCTTGAGCTCGTCAATTCTGCCGTCGAAGCCGCAGTCGATCACACCTCACTCGACCAACACCCCTTCGCCAAGCGCGCCAAAGACATCGCGGGCGCAGCCGTCTTGTTGAGCATGGGAAATATGCTGTTCGTGTGGGGCATGGTGTTGTTCGCTTAAGGCCGCCCTACGCAGCATGAGCACAGCTACCGACAACAAAAAGGCTAGGCCCGACAACCTGCTGTTCCACTCACACATCGAGATCTGTCGCATCTTGCAGATGTTGGCACATGAGCGTAGCCACATCGTCGCCATCGTTGGCGAACGCCACGTGTTCAGGGCCTTCTTGCTCTCTCTCGATCTGCCGCACGATCGTTTCACCACGACTTTCTCTGCCAACAAAGAGGCGAATGGCGCGTTGCTGACTTTTCCTGGACCGGTGGAATTCACCGCGACCGACACTCAGGGCCTGCTCTATTCGTTCCAAGCCACCTCGCCTGAAGAGACGACGCTCGATGGGCAACCTGCCATTCACTTCGACCTGCCGAAGGTGTTACTACTACATAATCGGCGCGAACACATGCGCATCCCAACGGCACAGGACTTGTCACTGCGTTGCGTTGCGGATGCCGAAGGTTTCATGCCTTTTGAATCGCAGATCACCGATGTCAGTCACGACGGCTTGGGCATCCTCATCTACGGGTATGACATCAAGCTCGACCCCGGCGCGATCTTGAAGGGCAGTCGCATCATCACACCCAGTGGCGGCGCGGTGACCGCCGACCTTGAGTTGCGCCACATCAGCTCGACCCAGCTACCTGATGGCACGATGGCACATCGCGCTGGGTTCCATTTCACTCAGACACCTGAAGAGATGGCGCAACTCATCGCTCTCTTCATACAGGATATGGATAAGAAATAGCGCGTCCGACTTATAATCCCTCCCACCCAACCTCCTACCGAATAGAAAATGAAGACACTCATCTGCGGCTCCATGGCCTACGACACCATCATGGTGTTCAAAGACAAATTCAAGAACCACATCCTACCCGAACAGATCCACATCCTTAACGTCGCATTCCTCGTACCTGAGATGCGCCGCGAGTACGGCGGCTGTGCTGGCAACATCGCCTACAACTTGCAGATGCTGGGCGGTCATCCGCTCATCATGGCAACGGTCGGCGACGACTTCGCACCTTACGCATCGCGCCTGGAAAAGCTCGGCCTGCCGCAGACCCACATCCGCCACGTACCCAACAGCTTCACTGGCCAAGCGTTCATCACCACCGACCTAGACGACAACCAGATCACCGCCTTCCATCCCGGCGCGATGGGGCATTCACACTTGAACAGCGTGT
The DNA here is from genome assembly GCA_041665725.1 of Sideroxydans sp. Lineage (GTDB taxonomy): Bacteria > Pseudomonadota > Gammaproteobacteria > Burkholderiales > Gallionellaceae > Sideroxyarcus. The sequence goes on from JBAYIG010000001.1 coordinate 285,710, forward strand.
CGATGGCGCATGAAGTCACTCTCGGCATCGTGTCGCCCGATGGGCGCGAGGGCATGATGCAACACGCACTCGAATTCGTTGAACAAGACATCCCCTTCGTATTCGACCCCGGCCAAGGCATGCCCATGTTCTCCGGTGCGGAGTTGCTACGTTTCATCGAACAAGCCAGCTACGTCACTGTGAACGACTACGAAGCGAAGATGTTGCAAGACAAGACAGGCAAGACATTGGACGAGATCGCCAAACGCGTGAAGGCGCTCATCGTCACCCTTGGCCCGGATGGTTCACTCATCTACGCCGATGGCAAGCAGATCGCCATCCCCACTCCAAAACCGAAAGCCATCGTCGACCCCACAGGTTGCGGCGATGCCTATCGCGCAGGCTTGTTACACGGCATCCAAAAGGGTTGGGATTGGGAGATGACTGGGCGCCTTGCCTCGCTCATGGGTTCGCTCAAGATCGCCAATCGCGGCGGCCAGAACCACAAATACACCCGTATGGAATTGGCTGAACTGTACAAAGAGAATTTCGGTTCGCGCATCACGCTGTAAGCGATGGATATCTGGCGAAGTATCGCGTCTGCTATCGAGGATGCGACGCTTCGCCCTTTCGATATCGCTCGCACCACCCCCGTCAGCGGCGGCAGTATCAATGAGTCTTACCGACTCGATGGTCGCGATGACCCATCCTATTTCGTCAAACTCAATGATGCACAACATCTTCCAATGTTCGCTGCCGAGGCAAGCGGGCTCGCCGCCATAGCCGCAACGAACACACTGCACACACCTCGCCCCATCACCCACGGCATAGCAGGTTCTAAAAGTTTTTTGGTGCTGGAGCATCTAGCGCTCACCTCACACGGTGACGCACGATTACTCGGCACACGACTCGCTGCGATGCATCGAAACTCCGCGCCACAGTTCGGTTTCATCCAAGACAACTTCATCGGCACCACGACACAAGCGAACACATGGACGGATGACTGGATCTCGTTCTGGCGTGAGCAACGGTTAGGCTTCCAACTTGAACTTGCTGCAAAGAACGGTCACGGTGGAGAGTTGCAACGCTTGGGCGCGCGTTTGCTCGAAGAGCTACCCGCCTTCTTTGAAAATCACGCGCCACAACCATCGCTTCTGCATGGCGATCTATGGAGTGGCAACCACGCCTATCTTGGCGATGGCACACCAACATTATTCGACCCAGCAAGTTATTTCGGAGACCGCGAATGCGACATCGCCATGAGCGAGCTCTTCGGCGGCTTCCCATCTCCGTTCTACGATGCCTATCGCACGGCGTGGCCGTTGAACGAGGGTTATGAGAAACGTAGGGACTTATACAACCTCTACCACCTCCTCAATCACACCAATCTGTTCGGCGGCGGATATGTGCGCCAGTCCGAGCAGACGATGCGACGCTTATTGCAAGCGAGCGATCGTTAGGCCATTTTCATATTGACCTCCGCTATGGCAAAGAGGAAGATTCCTCCCAATAGCGAGGGGTAGCGTGTCACACAAAATAAAAAAATCATTCATCCGCAGCCATCGGCTTGCACTGCTGGGTGGGTTGGGCGTGTTTCTGCTGGTCGCCACGATTGGTGAGATGTTCGTTCACAATCGCGCCGACGAGGCAAAGAAAGTACAGTTCAGAGACAGTCTGACCTTTGCTTCCAAACTGCGCGCCCAAGTCGAAAGTGAGTTGAACTCCCTGCTCTACTTGAGCAGCGGCCTTGGCAGTTATCTGATCGTACGAAACGACCATCTCAAACAGAAGGAAGTCAACGACATACTCAGCGTCCTGCACAAGAGTAGCCGCCATATCCGCAATTTTGGTATCGCGGTTGGATACACCATCAAATATGTCTATCCGCTCGCCGGCAACGAAGCAGTGATCGGACTGTACTACCCGAACCAGCCCCAACAGTGGCCCGCCGTGAAGAAGTGTGTCGAGAGCGGTGCTCCCACGCTTGCTGGCCCAGTCAATCTGATCCAAGGCGGACGTGGTCTGATCTATCGCGCGCCCCTTTTCAGGGACAAGGGATATTGGGGCATGCTCTCGACAGTCATCAATCTAGATTCTTTAGCCGAAACGATCTCCACCAGCAACAATCACTCGGAGTTCAGTTTCGCCATTCGCGGCTCGGAGGATGAGGGTGCAGGAATGATCTTGGGAGACGAATCACTGTTCAATGAAAAAGACCTGATAATGCAAGACGTCAGCGTTCCTGGTGGAAGCTGGCACATCGCTGTCAAACCGGTACAACCTACCCAGCCGGACGAAGCATCTCTGATCATTCGTTTGTTGTTCTATTTCATGGCGTCAGTCGGCGCATGGATGATGTACTTGCTCATTCGCAGTCGCTTCGAACTTTCCAACCTGGCCATGTATGACCAATTGACCGGCTTACCCAACCGCCATCTACTGGAAGACAGGGCTGAGATCGCGTTCGCTCGGCAGCAGAGGAGGCCGGAACAGAAGTATGCCGTCCTGTTCCTTGATCTGGATGGCTTCAAAGAGATCAACGACCGCTTCGGCCACAAGGCGGGCGATGCCGTCCTGCTCGCGGTCGCCCATCGTGCCAGTTCCACCGTGCGCGGGAATGACACTGTCGCGCGCTGGGGCGGAGATGAATTCATCGTACTGATGGAGGACGTTGAAGAAGATACGCTGCCAGCCCTGATCGAAAGGATGCGCGAGGAGATAGAGCAACCCATCAAGTTTGAAGACAAATCACTGCGCGTAGGCGTGTCTATCGGTATGGCTCTGCATCCGCAGGCGGGCGGCAGTCTGGCTCAGCTCCTCCGGGAGGCCGATCATCAGATGTACGAGGAGAAGAGACGTCGCAAGAGCGATTGAGCGAGAGGTGGCGCCATTCACTTGACGGCCTTTCTTCACGTACGACCGAACCGCCGATCCGGCCATTTAAACATTTCATTTGCTATTCCCCCAGAACCAGTCCATAGTGCGCGCCGCGATTCTCAAGTCTGTCGTTGTTGTCTGGTTAGTCTCCGTTACGCGGTAATTCCTTCCTTCACCTCTAGCCGTCTTGAACTTCGCCCTACACAGGGTTCGTCCCTATTATTTATTTAAGGAGATTCAACATGGCACTAGGTACAGTTAAGTGGTTCAACGACGCTAAAGGTTTCGGCTTCATCACTCCAGCAAACGGCGGCGACGATCTGTTCGCACATTTTTCAGCGATCCAAAGTTCGGGTTTCAAGACTCTGACTGAAGGTCAGCAAGTCAGCTTCGACATCGTTGCAGGCCCTAAAGGTCAGCAAGCGTCGAACATCCAGGCAGCTTAATAGACATGGCTAAGGAAGAACTTCTCGAGTTCAATGGCGTGGTAGATGAGGTCCTCCCGGATTCTCGTTTCCGCGTCACGCTAGAGAACGGTCACCAACTTCTTGCCTACAGCGCAGGGAAGATGCAGAAGAACCATATCCGCATCATCGCTGGCGATAAGGTGTCGTTGGAGATATCTCCTTACGATCTGAGCAAAGGTCGCATCACGTTCCGTCACATCGAAGGTCGCGGCCCATCGTCGCCTCCTCCGAAACGTCGGTTCTGATCCGGTTTCAGATCACCCAAACAAAAAGCCTCGCAGTGATGCGAGGCTTTTTGCTTTTGTACTCCACACAAGATCATCCTTCGACACACCGCGCGTTGCGCGGCACTCAGGACGAGCGGGTTTAAATCAACCGCTGTTGCGCAAACCAGCCGCGATACCGTTGATAGTAAGATGGATGGCGCGCTTCACCTTTTCGTCACTGTCCCCTGCACGGTGGCGATACAGCAAGGCCACTTGCAAGTGGTTGAGCGGGTCGATGTAGGGTGTGCGCGTGGTCAAGCTGCGCGCCAAGGTCGGGTTGTCTTCCAATAGTGTGCTTGCGCCCGTGATGGCGAACAACATGTCGACCGTGGTCTGCCATTCGGCTTCGATAGCGCCAAAGATGCGCGCGCGCAACTCCTCGTCCGGCACCAACTCCGCGTAACGCGAAGCGATACCCATGTCGGTCTTGGACAGCACCATGTCCATGTTGGACAGCAAGCCACGGAAGAACGCCCAGTTCTGGTTCATCGCTTGCAACTGCTTCATGCCTGCATCACCTTCACGCTCGATGAACTGCTTCACCGCGCTACCGAAACCGAACCAACCCGGCAGGATGGCACGGTTCAAGCTCCAGCTGAACACCCAAGGGATAGCGCGCAGGTCTTCGATGTTCTGCGTGGCGCGACGTGCCGAAGGACGACTGCCGATATTGAGTTCAGCGATCTCGCGGATAGGTGTGGCAGCGAAGAAGTAATCCGTGAAGCCCGGTGTCTCATACACCAGCTTGCGATAGGCAGCGAACGCATCACGGCTCATACCTTCCATGATGCGATGGAACTCAGGCATGGTGGAATCATCACCGTGGTGGTGCACCATGGTCGCTTCCATCGTCGCGGCGACCAATATCTCCAGATTACGGCGACCGATCTCAGGGTCGGAATACTTACTGGAGATGACCTCGCCCTGCTCGGTGATACGGATCTGCGCGTTCACGCTGCCAGGTGGTTGCGCCAAGATCGCTTGGTAGCTGGGGCCACCACCGCGACCAACGGTACCGCCACGACCGTGGAACAGGCGCAGCTCGATGCCGTGCTTCTCGAACACCTTCACCAGCTCGACCTCTGCCTTATACAACTCCCAGTTCGCAGTGAGGTAGCCACCGTCCTTGTTACTGTCGGAATAGCCCAGCATCACTTCCTGCGTGTTGTCGCGGCTCTTCAACAGTTCGCGGTAGAACGGGATGGAGAACAGCTCGTCCATGATGGGGCCGCAACCACGCAAGTCTTCGATGGTCTCGAACAGCGGGATGATGTTGATGTGTAGGTCAGGAGTTGAAGATTGCTTTTCGCGTTCGCCTCCTCGCCCGCTTGCGGGAGAGGATTGAGGTGAGGGAGGGTTTACGTTCAGCAGACCGCTCTGTTGCACCATCAGCGCCACTTCCAACAGGTCGCTCACGGCGTCCGTCTTGGAGATGATGTAGTTAGGCAATGCGTTACGGCCAAAGCGCCTATGGATGTCTGCGGCGGCGCGCATCAGGTTCAGCTCGCCCTTGGGCACAGCGGAGAATTTCTCCAGATCAGCGGAGAGCAACTTGCCTGCCTGCAATGCCACGAGTAGCGCCTTACGACGGCCCGCTTCGTCCAGTTTGGAATAGTCAGCCACGCCTGCGTTCGCCAACAGCTCACCCACGGTCTGTTCGTGGATGGCGCTGTGCTGGCGCATGTCCAATGGCGCAAGGTGGAAACCGAACACTTCTGCCGCGCGGCGCAGATAAGCCATACGACCGCGCGACAGATACAGCGCGCCGTGGTGTTCCAATGAATGGATGACGATGTCGAGGTCGGCGATGAACTCTTCAGCATTGGCGTACGGCGCGACATCTTTGCTCACTGGATGCAGATGCTGCACGTGGTGACCAAGATGCTCAGTGGTCGCTACAAGACGCGCATACACCGCCAGCAAAGCACGGCGATAAGGTTCGTCTTCACGGCTCACTTCTTTATCTGGCGATTGATCGGCGAACACTTCCAACTCTAGGCTCACATCCACCAAGCGGTTTGACAAGCTCAAGCGCGAGCTCAACAGATTAGTCTCAGCCAAGTAATAATCCATCACCGTGCCGGAGTGGCGCTGCGCGGCATCCAACATCACCTCGTGGGTGACGAACGGGTTGCCATCGCGGTCTCCGCCGATCCAGCTACCGACGCGCAAGAACGGGGGCAACTCGATACGCTTGCCGAAACGAGTCTCGATCTGCTTTTCCAGTCCTGCGTACAGACGAGGGATCTCACGCAGGAAGGTGTAGTCGTAGAAAGACAGGCCGTTCTTCACTTCGTCCTGTACCGAAAGCTTGGTCGTGCGCAACATGCGCGTGCTCCACAAGATGAGCACGAAGCGGTGCAGCTTCTCTTCGTTGTCTTCCAACTCTTCCGGCGTCATGTCCATGCGGTCGCGCTCGTCCAACAAGCTGGAGATGATGAGCTGACAATTGAGGATGCTCTTGCGTTGCACTTCGGTCGGGTGCGCAGTCAGCACAGGCGAGATGAGCGCCTTGTCGAAGAAGGCTTGCACGGCTTCGATACCGAGCTTCTTCTCTTCCACATGGTCGAGCACCAGTTGCAGACTGCCTTCCTGTGGTGGCGAACCCGCCTTCAGGTGCGCGCGACGACGACGGTTGTGGTGCAGGTCTTCGGCGATGTTCGAGAGTTGTGAGAAATAGCTGAAGGCACGTACCACCAGCAAAGTCTCTTCTGGGCTCAAGGCATCCAACATCTCTTCCAGCAAAGCGCCATCGCGCTCGTCCTGCGTCTTGCGGAAACGCACGGCGGTACGGCGTACTTTCTCGATGAGGGCATAGGTCTCTTCGCCCTCCTGTTCGCGCAAGGTGTCGCCGAGGATGCGTCCGAGCAGGCGGATATCGTCGCGCAGGGGGGCATCCTTACTGGATAGATCGATTGGTGCAGAGATCAGATTCATAAATTCTTCAACGCTTGGTCGGCGCAAAAGCGCGGCGCACCTGCTAGAATGCGCCGCGCTTTTACTTAATAAATTCTTAGGAAAACCGATGAGTCAGGCTACTCTCACTCCCCCATCCCGTTTGGTGATCGCCTCGCGCGAAAGCGCTTTGGCCATGTGGCAAGCAGAACACATACGAGACAGGCTGCGCGCATTATACCCACAAACCTCCGTCAGCATCTTGGGCATGACCACTCAAGGCGACCAGATCCTGAACGTCACGCTATCCAAGATCGGCGGTAAAGGATTGTTCGTCAAAGAGCTGGAGACCGCGCTAGAGAACGGTAGCGCCGACATCGCCGTGCATTCGCTCAAAGACGTACCGATGAACCTGCCAGACGGTTTCACGCTAGCCTGCATCGGTGAACGCGAAGACCCGCGTGATGCCTTCGTCTCCAATAACTTCGACAATCTGGCGGCTTTACCTGCCGGTAGCATAGTGGGTACATCCAGTCTGCGCCGCGAGAGCCAACTACGCGCCCGCTTCCCTCATTTGGATATTCAACCCTTGCGCGGCAACGTGCAGACCCGCCTACGCAAGCTGGACGAAGGCCAATACGCCGCCATCATCTTGGCTGCGGCCGGCCTGAAACGTCTAGGTCTGGGCGACCGCATCCGTGCTGTCATCTCCAGCGAAGACAGCCTGCCTGCCGTAGGCCAAGGCGCACTCGGTATCGAGACCCGCGCTGACCGTCCCGATCTGAAAGCAGTGTTGGCTCCTTTGCACCATGCCGACACCGCCGCTTGCGTATTTGCTGAACGCGCAATGAGCCGCGCCTTGATGGGTAGCTGCTCGGTACCGTTGGGTGGTTTCGCCGAAGTGCAGAACGGCAAGTTGCGCATGCGCGGCTTCGTCGCCACGCCGGATGGCTCTCGCTTGTTGCGTGCCGAACAGATGGGCGACATCGCCGATCCAGAAGCTTTGGGTAACGCCATTGCAGAAGCTTTGTTGAAGCAAGGGGCGGGAGAGATCCTCGCCGCCTTGAATGGCTGAATCACCGCTAAAAGGACTGAACATCATCGTCACGCGCCCGCGTGACCAAGCGGTTGGATTGACTCAAAGCATCACCCAGCTCGGCGGCAACCCGATCCTATTTCCCCTGCTAGAGATAGCACCTGCTGCCGACGCATCCGAATTGATCGCGCTCAAGCAACATCTCTCTACTTACGACCTGCTCATCTTCATCAGCCCGAATGCGGTCAAGTACGGCATGGATGCACTTGGCAATGCACCCAGTGCAGTGCGTGTCGCCACCGTCGGGCAGAGCAGTGCTCAGGCTTTGCGCGACCTAGGCATCACTAACGTCATCGCACCGACCGAGCGCTTCGATAGCGAATCCTTGCTTGCCTTGCCCACATTACAGAACGTGGCGGGTTGGAAGGTGGCGATATTGCGCGGCAACGGTGGACGCGAGTTGCTGGGCGACACACTCAAGGGACGCGGTGCACGGGTAGACTATGTGACCTGCTACGAACGTAGCAAGACAGCCTTGGATGCTGACAGTGTGTTGAAAGCCTACCCGCAGGCCATCAACATCACCAGCAGTGAAGCGCTTGCTAACCTGTGGCAGGGCCTGACGGAGGCACACAAGAACCAATTCGCTAGCCTGCCGCTTTTCGTCCCCCATGCCCGTATCGCCGACCTCGCACGACAACAAGGCTGGAAAAACATCATCCTGACCGAAGCAGGAGATGACGGATTAGTCGCGGCTTTGGTAGCATGGGGCAAGCATTCACATCAGTGAGCACACAATGAGCGAACCAACCCCCACCTCCTCCTCGCCCGACCAATCCAAAGTCGGACTCGATACGTCTTCCTTTCCCGCCGTTCCAAAGACCGCCAGTGGCAATCCCATCGGCAAAATGATCTCTAGCATGACGTTGACTCAACTCACGCTGGCAGTGCTGGTGGTGGTGTTCGTGTGGCAGTGGATAGATGCGCACTACCAACTCAATCAAGTGCAACAGGAAGTCGCGCGACGCTTGGCCGAAGTGGAAGGTAGCAGCAAAGCGAATCAGACACTGGTCACGCAGAACCAAGAACTGGTGCGTGAATTGGGCGGCAAGTTGAGCCTGCTGGAAAGTAAGTTCGCCGAGACAGCGAGCCAGCGCGCCGCGCTCGATTCCCTGTATCAGGAGATGTCCAGCAGCCGCGACCAAACTGCACTGGCGGACGTGGAACAGATGGTACTCATCGCCGGACAGCAGTTGCAGTTATCCGCCAATGTGAAGGCTGCACTCATCGCTCTTCAGCACGCAGAAAGCCGTTTGCAACGCTTAGATCGCCCCGCCTTCAGTGAGATGAAAAATCGCATCAGTCACGACATCGAACGCTTGCGCGCCCTACCCAACATCGATGCGACTGGCATCAATCAGCAGCTCGACAAACTCATCATCGCTGCCGACACCATGCCACTGGCACAGGATGCACGCCTGCAACCCGAAACAGTAGCGACCGAACCGAAGGTCTCGACTGGCAATGCATGGACTCGCTTTTGGCATGAGCTGTGGCATGAATTGCGCGGCTTGGTACGCATCGAGAATACCGAACAAGCCGAGATGCCTTTGCTCTCGCCGACCCAGACCTTCTTCCTGCGCGAGAACCTGAAACTACGTTTGATCTCTGCGCGCCTGGCTTTGCTGTCTCACGATGAAGCGAGTTTTCAGCGCGAACTCAGCTCGGCACAGGCGTGGGTCAACCGCCACTTCGATAGCAAGTCGAAAGACGCGACCCAAGCGCTGGCTTCTTTGCAAAAGCTGACCGCCACCAATATCACCCTCAACGTGCCGGATATCAGCGGCAGTTTGGAAGCAGTTCGCAACTATCGCACCACCCATGAGCGGAGCGCTCGATGAGATTCCTGATCTGGCTGTTGGCCTTGTTCGCTGCCGCCGTCGCGGTGACCTTGCTATCGCATAACGATGGCTACGTGCTGTTCGTACATCCTCCGTATCGCATGGAGATGTCGCTCACGATGTTCGTGTTCACACTGATCGTGTTGTTCATCGCCGCCCATTTGCTGGTGCAACTCATCTCTTCTGCCATCCAACTGCCTCGATATGTGCGCGCCTTCCGCGCGGAGCGTGCACAAAGCAAGGGGCGCCTCGCGATGCAGGAGGCACTGGTCGCTTTCTTCGAAGGTCGTTATGCCGCCGCCGAGAAGGCTGCCGTGAAGGCGATGGAACTGGGCGAGAACTCGGGCCTCAATTCCATCATCGCCGCACGTGCCGCGAACGAGTTGCGCGAGTTCGAACGACGCGATACCTACCTCAGTGAAGCCGAGGGCAAGACGGTGGGCGAGCAGACCATGCGCTTGATGGCGAAAGCGGAATTCCAACTCGACCAGAAACAACCACAATCCGCACTCAGCTCACTCAAAGAGTTGAATGATTCCGGCATCCGCAAGCACATCGGCGCGCTCAACCTCGAACTCAAAGCGCAACAGCAATCGCGCAATTGGGACGCGGTGCTCGATGTGGCGAACCAATTAGAAAAACGCAATGCCATCAACTCCACCTTGTCTGCCCAGATGCGCCAGCAAGCATGGTTGGAGAAGATCAAAGCCTGCGCGCAAGACGGTGCGATGCTGCGCACGGTACTGAAAGAGATGCCCAACGAATTCAAGCATCGCAACAAAGTGGCAGTAGAAGCGGCGAAGGCTTTCAAACAATTAGGCGAGTGTTCAGTCGCACGCAGTCTATTGACCGATAGCCTGAACAAGGAATGGAGCAGCGAGTTGGTCGCGCTGTATGGCGATTGTCTGGAAGGCAGCGTCGTTGCGCAGATCGACCAAGCAGAACGTTGGCTGAAGATACATCACGACGATGCAGGCTTGTTGCTGGCCTTGGGCAAGCTGTGTCTACATCAGGAGTTATGGGGCAAAGCCCAAAGCTATCTGGATGCCAGCCTCAGTGTGAGCCCCAGCCACGAGGCCTACACCACGCTGGCGAAGCTGGCCGAGAAATTGCACCAGCCAGACGAAGCCTTCAAGTATTACCAACAAGCCAACAAGCTTGCCTGTGCTGATTAAGTCTTGGGTACAAAAGTGAACGCGTCTGAATAGAACGCGTCGTTTGGCAAGCCGCGTTGCGTCGTGAAATCGCGGTGAGCTGCTTCCACCACTACCGGCGCGCCACAGGCGTATACCGCATACTTCGATAGGTCTTGGAAGTCTTCCAGCACGGCTTGATGCACGAAGCCGGTACGACCGTCCCATTGCTCATCCGAGACCACAGGCGTGAACTTGATGCCGTGTTCTGATTCCCAGCCTTGTATCTTGTCCAGCATGTAGAGGTCCGACGCTTTACGCACACCCCAGTAGAAATGCATCTCACGCTTGAAGCCGATCTTGAGTGCGTGCTCGATGATGGCCTTCACCGGCGCGAAGCCAGTACCGCTGGCCACGAACACGATGGGCTTTTCGGAATCTTCACGCAGGAAGAAACTGCCGAGGGGCCCCTTGATGCGCATGATGTCGCGCTCTTTCATGGTGTTGAAAACATGGTGCGTGAACGTACCCCCTGCGATGTTGCGGATGTGTAGCTCCAGCACAGCATCATCATGTGGCGCATTGGCCAACGAGAAAGCGCGCGGCTTATCATCTTTTTGCAGGATCTCGATGTACTGGCCAGCGAGGAATTGCAAGCGCTCGTTTGCTGGCAACTTCAATGTGATGACCATCACGTCGTCTGCCACCTTGTGCATCTTCTCCACGCGGCACGGCAACATCTTCACCGGGATGTCTTGTGCACGGCTCACTTCATGGCTTTCGATGACCAGATCAGACAAGGGTTTGGCACAACAGAACAAGGCGAGGCCTGCCTCTTTGTCCGCTTCCGACAAGGTATAAGCCTGGGCATCGCCATAGTCGACCGTGCCTTCCAACACTTTACCTTTGCACACACCGCACGCGCCGTTACGGCAGCTGTAGGGCATCACGTAACCATGTTCTAGTGCCGCTTCGAGAATGGTCTCGTCAGCTGCAATAGGAAAGCTGTGGTTACTCGGCTGGATGGTGGTCTTGAAGCTCATGGCAGTCATCTCGATTTAGGAGGGGCGCGATTTTAACGCATAATCGCACTATGACTAATCTACTCATCATCGGCTGTGGGGACATCGCGCTACGCACCCTTCCGCTCTTGCAAGGCCACTATCAGCTTTATGCCCTAGTGAGGAACCCCGCCAAGGCAGACACATTGAGGAAAATTGGCGTTACACCCCTCTTGGGTGATCTGGATGAGCGGAGCGGTCTTACCAAGATCGCCGGTGTTGCCGATATCGTGCTGCACTTCGCTCCCCCTGAGCGTCAAGGTCGCTTCGACACACGCACACGCAATCTACTCTCTGCGCTCTCCACTCGACTGCTACCAAATCGACTCATCTACATCAGCACCAGCGGTGTATATGGCGATTGCGGTGGTGATGTCGTGAGCGAGACACGCCCTGTGAATCCACAGTCAGAGCGCGCCAGATTGCGCGTGAGTGCCGAACGACAGATACGTGCATGGGCGACTCGCAATCACGTGACTGCCAACATCTTGCGTGTACCGGGAATCATTGCAGAAGACAGACTGCCCATTGATCGGATCAGGGCTGGCACCCCCGCCATCGTGACGAGCGAGGACGGCTACAGCAATCACATCCACGCCGATGATCTGGCGCGCATCGTCATCGCTGCGCTACGTTACGCCAAGCCCAACCGCGTGTACCACACGGTGGATGACGACGAGATGAAGATGGGGGATTACTTCGATGTCGTCGCCGATGCCTTCAAGCTACCGCGCCCTCCGCGCTTATCCCGCGCTGAGGCACAACGCGCCGTATCGCCCATGATATGGTCGTTCATGAACGAATCACGCCGTCTGACCAATCTGCGCATGAAGAAGGAATTGAATGTGGCGCTTCGCTATCCTAGCGTAGCCTCAATACTCAAAAAGCCACCCCAAGCCTGAAATCGGTTCGGCTGGCATCCTGCACATATCCTTCGTAATTCACGACCCCGACGCTGAACATGAACATATCCATCTTGAAGCCGATGGAGACGGTCGAATAAGGATAGCTCTTCCCATCGTAGTTATATCGTATGTCTCTACCATTCACGATATAGCCAGACGAGATCGTCGAATTACCCTTACCTACCGCCATCACGATGTCATCAAAAATGGCTGTGAACTGTAGTCCCGCATCCGCCATCTCTATGTAGACACTATCTGTCGCACTATTGGGTTTGTTCGAATAGTCGGCAGACCAGCGACTAAATGCGAGCTGTGGACCGATCAATATCTTCATATCATCGACTTGCATGCCGACCCCGATGCTTCCTCCGAAACCAAATCCCATCTTTGAGTCGTCGGCCATCCCGACTTTTGACCAATTCTGAAGTGCCAAATACGCATCCCCACCATAGGCGAATTTCACCCCATCATCTGTGGCGCTACTCGACGCATCCTGCGCTGATGCGATCCCACTAAATACACAGAACGCTAGGGAAACGATTAGCGTGTTTCGATCAATGTTTTTCATGATTCCTCCATAGACACTGCTTTAGTATTTTCACCTTCTCTACCTAGGCATGCTACGCCGACAGAATCATAAAGATAGGCCTTGAAGCCCTGTATATCAGCGGATAACTCAACTACTCGCCACACTCCGGTTAGCTCGAAAATATTCGCTGCGCCATGGATGCAAAAGGGACGTCATAAATGACTGAGGGAGCCAAATGGCTCCCTCAGTTTTGACTCAAGACTAACTAGAAATTACTTCCAGATCGCTTTGCCATCTTCAGACTTGATCTTCGCTTTCCAAGCATCACGGATCATCTTGGTGACGTTCTCTGGCAGAGGCACGTAGTCCAGCTCGCTCGCCATCTTGTCACCTGCTGGTGTGAAAGCGAAATCGAAGAACTTCAATGTCTCCAGCGCTACGTCTGCTTTCTCTTGGCTCTTGTGCATCAAGATGAAGGTCGCACCAGAGATAGGCCAGCTTTCTTTACCAGGTTGGTTAGTCAGCATCATGTAGAAGCCTTTGTCAGCATCCCACTTCGCATTCGCAGCAGCTGCTTTGAAGTTTGCCGCTTCTGGCTTAACGAACTGGCCGTCACGGTTCTTCATCTGCACGTAGGCCATCTTGTTTTGCAAAGCGTAAGCGTACTCGACATAACCGATGGAGTTCTTGATACGTTGTACGTAAGAAGCCACACCTTCATTACCCTTGCCGCCCGTACCGACTGGCCATGCAACTGCGGAGTCGTTGCCCACAGCGCGCTTCCAGTCGATGCTTACTTGAGACAAGTAAGTCGTGAAGATGTAAGTGGTGCCAGAACCATCAGAACGGTGAACCACGTTGATCGCTGCATCTGGCAGTGTCACGCCTTGATTGTCAGCAGCCAGCTTTGGGTCGTTCCACTTCTTGATGTCGCCCTTGTAGATCCCAGTCAAAGTCTCAGCAGTCAGTTTCAATTGACCTGCAGCAACGCCTTCAACGTTGACGACTGGCACAACGCCGCCGATCACGGTTGGGAATTGGGTCAGACCATTGAAGTCCAAGTCTTCGACCTTGAGAGGCTTGTCGGATGCGCCGAAATCGACGGTCTTCGCTTGGATCTGTTTGATACCGCCGCCAGAGCCGATGGATTGATAGTTCATACCTACGCCAGTCTGTGTCTTGTAAGCATCAGCCCACTTGGAATAGACAGGGTATGGGAAGGTAGCGCCTGCGCCGGTGATATTCACGGCAGCAGCAGACCCAGCAGTGAGCAACATCGCGGTGATGCCGAGGCCGCCAAGGATACGTGCAACTTTTTTCATATGATTCTCCAATTTGATTAGGGTGCGTTGTTACTAGCACTCGGCCAGTGGACGGCACTGTAGGGAAGATTTGTTACAACTTGATGACGGTTTGGAGAAATCTTCTCCCACATCGAACAATTCGGTTGTCATCAACAAATCATCAAAGTGTCATCAATGTTTCGCACAGCGTCGCGACACTGCGCGCCATGCGAATGCTCTTATCTCAATGGCGCTGGCTCATCCCACTCTTGTTGTGGAGTGCGGATGCCAATGCTTGGGGGCTATACACCCACGTCTATTTCGCGCAGATGTTGTTGTGGGCCGTGCCACTCACCGACCCACGCTATCGCCGCGCTATCAAAAATTTTCCTCAGCTAGTGTTAGCCGGGGCTTGCTTGCCTGATCTGGCGATACTAAGCCAACGTCCCTGGGGCGAGCCCTTCTCCACCACCCATCAATGGCAACGCGCACGCAAGTTGTTAGACGATGCAAAAAGTGATGAGGAGTACGCACTGTCCCTAGGCTTCGCCAGTCACTTGCTGGTGGATGTGATCGCACACAACCACTTTGTTCCAGCGCACGAGAAGATGTGGGGCAATGTTCCACTACTAACGCACGCCGCCTGCGAATGGGCCATGGACATGCACATCCGCTCGCAACTTTTCGCGCAACCCGCCGAGTTGATGCGCACGCATCGTGATGCACTCGCCCACTACGTCTCCACACATTTCGATTGCCCACACAGCTTGGCGATACGCGGCATCGATGTTCTCGCCGGCGCAGAGAGTCTTTTGCGAACCAGTCGGTTGTCGCACTTGTGTTATTACGCCGCGAGTCGCCTCGATGTAAGAATGCAGCGCCGCTTCAATTACTACCTGAGCGAGACAGGCCTACGTCTAGCCCATATCGACCGCATCTTGTTAGGCGAGTTACCCCTGTGGAACCCTGATCCGCAGGCAGATGACCCAGAGTTGCGCCAACGCATAGAACTGATGACGCCCTCACAACTGCGTCACCGCATCCCCTTACCGCTGGATGTGTTCAGCGTTCCTTGATTCAAATATTGAGGCAGCTAATTTAGAGTGCGAGCGAGCCGAAGGCGAGTGCCGCACCCAGTGCGGCGCCGGCGATGACATCCGTTGGATAGTGCAGGCCAAGGATAGGACGAGACAGCGCGACCAAGGCGGCGAATGGCACGACCAACCAGAACAACGCTGGGAAATATCCGATGGCGACGATGCTGAACGAGACTGCGTGCATGGTGTGGCCAGAGGGAAAACTGAACTGATCGAGCGCCTTGCCGACACACACGATGGCGGGATAGACGTTGTAAGGACGTGGGCGCAGTGTCTTACCCTTGATGAGCTTATAGATGACGGTGCTGAGTAGACCGACAGCCAACATATGCAATACCGCTGGCAACGCCTCCATCTGATAACTCAACAACAAGGCGACCATCAGCGTGTACCAAAACACGCCATCACCTAAACGGCTCGCCAAGCGGAACACACTGCGTACCGACAAGAAGCGGCTCTGCCGATTGCAGAACACGCAGAGCGCGACGTCCCAGCGGTTAATCTGTTGCAGCGGAGAGTTCGGGTTGGCCATGACTCACTCCTTGAGTACGTATCGTGTCGATCAACACCGACTCCAAGTCGCCCATGATGCGTTCCCAGGTCTGCGACTCCATGGTGTGACGTGCCGCATGGCGCAAACGATGAACGCGCGCCATGTCAGAGATGATCGCTTTGGCTTGTGCGATGAACGCTTCGGTATCTTCGTAAGGCACGAGCAAGCCGTTCAGATCGTGGCGGATGTGTTGGCGTGCAGCGGCGTAATCGAATGCCACTGTCGCCAGACCGCTCGCCATCGATTCGACGGTGACGTTGCCGTAGGTCTCGGTCAAGCTCGGATATAGGAAGATGTCGCCCGATGCGTAATGCTGAGCCAACGCCTCACCTGTCTGCATGCCTGCAAAGATGACGTGCGGATTGTTTGCTTGCAGCTCGGCGCGCGCGGGGCCATCGCCCACCATCACCAAGCGTGCCAACGGATTCATTTTGCGCATCTGCTCGAAGGCTTGGATGACGACATCCAGATTCTTCTCCGGCGCTAGGCGACTCACCAGCATCACGACCGGCGTCTCTTCATCTGCACCCCAACTATCGCGCAGACGCTGGCTACGCTTTGCAGGATGGAACAGCTCACCATCCACACCGCGCGAGACGACGATGACATTTTGGTAGCCGTCGCGCTCAAGTTGACGCTGTAAAGAATCGGTCGGCACGATGGTGCAACTCGCCTTGTTATGAAAATTCCTCAAGTACGCAGCCATCGGCTTGGTGAACAGGCCGATGCGGTAGTGCTTGGCGTAGCAATGAAAGTTGGTATGGAAATCCGTGCTCACGGGAATCTCCAGCTTGCGTGCGGCAGCCAGTGCCGACCATCCCAGCGGACCTTCGGTCGCGATGTGCACGATATCCGGGCGCTGTTCTGACCACATCTTTACTAAGCGTCCTTTTGCAGGCAAACCGATGCGCAGCGCCGAGTAGCCCGGTATCGCCATACCTGCTACCAAAGTCTCGCGGTAATTGATCTGCTCACCGCACACATCGTTCCTGCTCTGGCGGGGGCGGATCATGTGGATGCGATTGCCGCGCTTGAGCAGGCCTTCGACCATGCGCGCCACGGTGACCGCGACACCATTCACCTCAGGCAGATAAGTTTCAGTGACCAGCGCGATATTAAGAGGCGCTGACGTTTGGAAGTTTTCGTTTTGTGTATTCATGTCACGCATCGTGACGCGCGTACATGAACATCACGTTAAATCTTCTTGAAGAGTTTGTTACGCCAGCAACACCATCACCCAAACGACGATGACATTGATGAGGCTCACCAACACGGCAGAGCTACCGATATCTTTGGCGCGCTTCGCTAGGTCGTGATTCTCCAGTGAGATGCGATCCACTGTCGCTTCGATGGCGGAGTTGATCAGCTCGACGATGATGACGAGCAACACACTGCCCACCATCAATGCTTTACCAATCAAGGCGACAGGTAACCACAGTGCGAGCGGGATAAGGATAGTGGCCAGCAACACCTCTTGCCGGAACGCATCCTCATGTTTGTAAGCGGCACGAAAGCCTGCCAATGAATAACCGAATGCGTTGAATAAACGCACCAGACCAGTCTTACCTTTGTACGGACTTTCCATTGTGATACTCCAAGCGACGTCGAATAAAAAAACGCGCCCCGGGGAGATGCGCGCAAGGGAGGAGACTATTGATATGTGTTAGCCAGCTTGGCGCATGAAATGTTTCGCGTAGCGTGCATTCATACGCGAGACGGGCATCAAGATGAACACGTCCGCGCAGTTGAAATCAGGATCCCATGCTGGCTCACCTGCGATGTAGGCCCCAAGGCGCAAGTAACCTTTGATGAGCGGCGGGATGATGACCTCGAGGTTCTGATTGAGCGACTCCAGCGGCAAACGGCAATGCGGGAACACGCGATACTCGGCGGGCGCAGCATGCAACTTATGAATCTTGTTGTAGACGCTGGCAGCGTAGTGACCACCATCGCCCATGCTGATGCTGGCACAACCAATGAGATATTCGTGATTGTTCTTGGTGACGTACTCGGCCAAGCCACTCCACAACTGAGTGATGGTCGCACCATCGCGATAATCCTCATGCACGCAGGAACGTCCGACCTCGACCATTCGATCACGCAGATTCTCCAAACGCGAAAGGTCGAACTCCGTCTCTGAATAATAGCCGCCTGCTTTCACCGCCTGCTCGGGCGGCAAGATACGGTATGTGCCGACCACCTTCTCATTGCTGTGATCGCGCACTAGCAAGTGATCGCAAAAATTATCGAAGCGGTCGATATCCAATCCCAGATGCGCGCTCGGCAATTTCGCGCCCATCTCTTCGGCGAACACTTTGAAGCGGATGCGTTGTGCTGCTTCCAGTTCGTTCTGCGTCCTCGCCAAACTATGCGTCAGTCGTCTTTGCGGTTCGCGTTCCTGCTGCTTGATCAGATCTAACAAGGTCATGCTCCTATCGAGTTGATAGGAGCAGATTACGTTTTCGATGTTGCGCGAGCGTTAAAGGAATATGAAAGATTGGTGACGCTACTTGATGTCTCTGGCTTCGCGCTCATACGCCAAGGTGGTGTAAAGCAAAACGCAATAAAGCGATTGGAAATGTTGCTCCGCGCCCGCCCTAGCCTGCGATGCCTGAACAGGTACGTACTCACGCGCGACCAAAGTGGAAGAGAGTTGCATGGCCTCCAGCGCAGTACTGATCTGCTGTCGCGCTTGGGTTGCCAGTTCGCGTCTGTCGACACCACGCACATCCAATGCTGGCGTCAACAACAAACGTACTTGAAGCTGCGGGGAGCACAGGATGCGCCAAATGGACTGCCCCAGAGAGACGTCATCGATGTAACTCGCATCGTTGCTTCTCTCACCACGTTGGTTCTGATAACGGATGGCGATGGGATGCACCTGCGACCCCGCATCGATCGCAGGCTGCAATAGCGATGAATGGAAATGTGCGACCTGAGCACCCTCTGTCGTCGTGCCTTCAGGGAACACCGCTAAGGATTCGCCTTGCTGCAATAGTTCCGCCATGCTGGTATTGATGCGTGCTGCCGAACGCATCTTGCCGCGCTCGATGAACAGCGTCTGCGCACGCGCGCACAACCAACCGATGACCGGCCATCCACGCACTTCAGATTTGGCAACGAAGCGCATCGGGATGACAGAGTTCAACACGAACACATCCAACCAAGAGATGTGATTGGAAACGATCAGTCCAGAATGTTCATCTTGTATCTTGCCTTTTGCGGCAAATGTGACCTGGATGTTCAGGGCAGTCAGCAAGCCAGCCGACCATCGCTGCAAGATGCGACGACGAATGCTTAGACTGAACCACGGATAGGTGACTGCCAACATCAGACCATAAGCAATATGGGCGGCGAGTTTAATGGCACGATAGACGGCGATGGCGTCACGAATTAGCTTGCTCACACCATCCCCTTCAATCGTCTACGAAGACGAACAACGTGCAATAAAAACTGATCGTCGCCTCTAATCCCTGCGTTAGTAGCAGGGTGTGAATGGATGGAATACGGTTCAACTTATTCGCTATCGATCTCATGGTGATCAAGCCCCTTGTTTACTTGGTATGGCACGCTGCTCTACGAACAAACTATTTCCCAAGATGCGCTTCGCCATCTTCTTGGCGTCGGTCATCGCTGATGAAACTTCGTGATGCGAAGCAAATTGGCTCGGCGATGCGTGTATCGCACCGATTGAAAGTGAGGTCAGTGGGTGCAGCTTCACGACACCGTCGCGCCCCTCACTGCTATATCCACCTGCCGCTAGATGCGCCTCTTCGAACATGAGTGATGCCGCTTGCTCGAATGAACGCAGAGCATGTTCACAACGCGTCTTCCAATCTTTGCTTTGCATCAACAAGATGAAGTCGTCACCGCCGATGTGTCCGATGAAATCCAACTTGGGGTCGCATGCCCAGCTCAAGATGCGGCCAGTGAGTTGGATCATCTCGTCACCTTTGCGATAGCTGTAGGTATCGTTATAGGGCTTGAAGTTGTCTAGGTCGCAATAACACGCCACGAAAGACGTGTTTGCCTGCAACAGGCGCTCGATGTGTTGATTGATAGGAACGTTACCCGGCAACAAGGTGAGCGGGTTTGCATAGCGAGCTGCTTCCAACTGCATCTGCGTCAGCTCACGCAACAGGTCTTGTCCCGATGCGACACCGATATAACGGCCATGCTCTGTGATGATGAACCCGTCGGCAAAATGGCGACTGTCTGCTTCAGACAAGAAGTGGCTGAGCTCCTCGATAGGCATGCTTCTCTCCACCAGCAAAGGCTCTTCCTGAACCAACTCCCCGCATGGTTTTTTGCCATGCAACTCACGTTGGAACGGTTTAGCGAAACGATCGATGAATGAGTAGCGATTGATGATGCCCAACGGCGTTCCGCCTTTTACGACGGGGATGATGCGCAGTGCCGGGTTAGCGCCGAAGCGATCGAAGATGACATCGTTGGGCGATTCCGGATGCTCCGGTTCGATGTAGCTCAACAGATTGGATGCCGTGATCTGCGAACGGTAGGCTGTCTCGCTCTTTGGAAAGATCGAGATATTGGATGAACACAGGATGCGACTGGTATCTGAAGAGGGCAGTGTCGGTGGCGTAGGATTCGGGCGGGCGATGAAGTAGCCTTGCCCCAGCGCGATACCGATGTCTCTCACCACGCGGAGTTCGGCCTCTGTCTCGACACCTTCCGCAATGACCCGAGTGCCACAACTTTCAGCGATGCTTTGTATCGACTTTAGGAATTGCAGTTTGATCGGGTCGTGATCGACGCCTTGCACGAAATGCATGTCGATCTTGACGAACTCGGGTCGCAACTCTGACCACAGACGCAAGCTAGAGAAGCCCTCCCCTAGATCATCGATGGCGATCTGGAAACCCATCCCACGATAATGCAGGAGCGCACTGCGCATCGCGGCGAAATCAAAGGTCGGCTGGTTCTCTGTGATCTCGATGACGACACGCGACGGGTCGATGCCGAGATCTTCCAAGAAGACCAGTGTCTGTCCATTCTTGAAGCTAGGGTCGGTCAGCGTCTGCGGGCTGACATTCAAAAACAGATTGCCGGGTAGGTTTTGTGTGGAGAAGGCTTGGAGTACGGTTTGTCGAGAGAGCATCTCCACTTCTAGCGACAAGCCTTCCCTTGTCGCTGCTCCAAACAGATTCACGGGTGAATGCAATGCGCTGTCCGATGGGCCTCGAATCAACCCCTCGAACCCCAAGAACTCCCCGCTCTTCAGATCGAGGATGGGCTGGAACAACGCGGTCAATTTACGCTGCTCGATGATCTCGCGTAATGGTGTCAGCACGGGCTCGCACTCTTGAGCGCGCACCTGTTGCAACATGAACTCTGCGCGCGGCGAACGCGGAACGGACCGAAGGAACTCCGAGGGCAGGATCGGTGAACGATAGTATTCGGTTGGCAGTATGCTGGCGGACATGACGCGCTCCTTGTGCTTTGCTAGGGCAAGCACGTTAGCGCTGGTGTGTTACGCCGAGATGAATTCTGTGTGAATTTTGAATTTCTTGTGCAGACAAGCCTTTAGGTCACTCAATCACCTTTAAGCATCGCACTTATGCGGTGGGGCTACCCTACGTAAAAAGGCTCATGAACCCTCATTCATGAGCCTCTGCCAAACTGGGCTGCTATTTCGCCTGTACTTTTTTCGATTTCTCTACTGGCGCCTTAGCCTTTGCTACCTTCTTAGTCTTTTCTACTTCTTTTGCTTTGCTTGGCGCCTTGTCCTTATCGGCAGATTTAGCTTTTTCAGCCTCTTTGCCTTTTGGTTTGTCTTTGTTTTCGATCTTCGATTTAAGCTCCGCCATCATCTTGCGCCACTCTTGCAGCTGTTCATCTTCCAGCTCCATCTGCAACGCCAGTGCTTCTTCTTTGCTTAATTTTTCTTTTTCCAAGCGTTTAGGCAGCTTGCCAGACATCCTCGAAAGCAAACGCTCGGATTCGATCTTCGATAATTTTTTTACTTTTTCCGCATACAACGGATTACTTATTTTCGGCATTACCCATTCCTCCAATTATTCTCAGCTCTAACGAAGTGGTGAAAATCTATTGCTCAATTCAATCATCACACCTTGAGCATAGCGATTAGATGTGTACTTCTCAATTGTAATAATTCCTTCATTCAATTCTCTGCGGCCGCAGGACTGATCTGTTCACTCAGATCCTTCACCACGGAATCGAAATGTCTCATCATCTGGTGCGTATGGCGCACCATTCCTTGGTAGAAGCGATACATCAACTGAGGATCGGTGTAGATCAGACTTTCAAAACGAGTGCGATCCATGCTCAGCACTTGCGTTGGCTCCAGCGCGATCACTGTCACCTTGACGGGAGAGATCGCTCTGCCTGAAAAGGTGATGATTCCCGCTAGGTCGCCGGGATTCACTACAAAGATCGAATTTAGCCCCTCTTCACTTTCGATACGCACTTCGATCCGGCCGTGTACCAAGATGAACAGATTATCTGCGTACTCATCTCTTGGTTTCGTGATGACGTCGCCATGATCGACATGCCGAGCGCTTAGCATCGAAAGCACCGTCTCGATCTCGCCTTCACTCAATTGCTCTAGTAGCAGCGACTTGCTGATTATGTCTCTAGTTTGTTTCATTGGATTCACACTTCTCTAGCGAGAATGAGTCCCGCAAACTATGGCTCTCAAATACCGTGTGCCACAGAAGTGAACATTGGTATCGCTACGATGATGGCGAGAACACAACTAACACACCACCGTACGACTAAGGCAAGAGTTGAATACGCTTTTTTCATTTCAATGTTTCCTTCTGCGCGCCCGATCAGTCACATGACATCTTGGAACTACGAGATGAACCCCCTTACAATTTGGGCGCCAACAAGTCTGCCTAGGTGTTGTTACCGCCGAATGAACGCACTGTGAATCTTTTGTTGAAAGATATTTAACTCAGTTGTGACAGCTATTTGACCACGATGTTTTGTTCTTTTCTGCCAATAGAGCGATGGCGCCAAATCGGTCTTTCAATCCATTCTTTGCAAAATGATCGATGACGAACAAGGGGATCACCGTATCGGGCTCCCATACACCCTGAAAGCGAAAAGTGCTGCCTTGGGGGTGGGCATCAATGTGCCAATTCCCCTCGAATCTTTTTGAATCTCCTGTCAGCTGGGTGAACGAGATTCCCTCGCTAGGTAGCTCCTTGTATTCCATCTTTGAGCGCAAGCGAACTCGCAAGAACAACACTTGCTCATCGGCCACACGATCCACCATCACTGTATCTGAAGATTGGCGGACTGAATTCGACTCGACCACCCCAGGCAATCCTTTTGCCGCCTCATAGTCCGTCAGATAGTGATACGCCGCACACTTGGTCAATGTTGAATTGAATTGGGCAGCAAGCGAATAGACATTGCCGACTCTATTCACTTCGACCTTCAATTCTGGCTGATAGATATCGGACTTAGCCGTACTGGCTACGATGAGCAAAAGTAAGAACAGGATGTGCTTGTGCATGGCACATCTTTATAGTGGAGGTATGTGACGCGAGAATGTCTGTTTGGCTTCAAACTTGTTACGGGAAGCATGCAAAATACTTTTATTGAATTTCTGCGAAGCGCAATAGAAAACGGGCGTCCGAAGACGCCCGTTTTAACTTCTTAGCTAACTGAGGAGGTTAGATTAGAAAGCGTGGACGATACCGCCGCCCAAGTAAGTCTTGGTCGTTGCTGTCGTTGCGTTCGTCTTTTGAGACGTGTAAGCAGCAAATAGCTCGGTACGCTTGGAGAAGTTGTAACCGTATTTCAAGCTCAACTGGGTAACATCGTTCGCTGCAGCTGGTGCAATCGCTGTTGAGCCCGCTTTTGCGTAGCTAGCTGAAATCACATTCGGGCCCATCTTCACACCACCAACCAACTCCACGTTGTTGCCAGTGACGCTGACAGTTGCGGAAGTGTTGGTCTTGATGCTCTCAACCATACCGCCCACCCAGAAATCGGCCAAGCTGTATTTACCTACAGCACGCATCGCGCTATCTGTCTTACCAGCGAATGCCACATCATTGCGGCTCTCATAAGCAACCGAAGCGTAGATGTCGTCTTGGTCAAATGTCGCGGACATGGACAGGATGCTCTTGTTCAAAGTCGCTGTAGGCGCTTCGTCTGGGCTGTACATCAAAGCTGCTTGCAGACCACCCATCTTTGGTGACCAGTATTGCACCATGTTCTTTTGGCGAGTGTTGAAATCTTTAGTAGCAGATTTACCGATAGTTTGGATTGCGCTCCATGAAGTCGTGTTGTCGAACAACTCGATCTTGTTGTGAGCCACTTTCAAAGGGCTATCCCAGATACCAAACATCACTTGGCCGAAATCGCCGCCGATACCAACGCCACTGTTGCGTGTCTTGCCTAGGCCTGCGCCGGTGCTACCATCCGCATCCATCTCAACTTCAAATTGATAGATCGCCTTCAGGCCTTCGCCCAGATCTTCACCACCCTTAACGCCGAAGCGTGATGCATTTGTATTCACACGCTGGTGGTTCACTGCGCCAGCTGCTGTGCTACTAGCTTGATCGAATGTCAAAAACGCTTTTCCGTACACAGTTACGTTTGCGTTGTCGGCGAATGCCGGAGTTGTGAATGCAGCTGCAACTGCCAGTGCTACGATTTTCTTCTTCATGGTTGCTCCTAGTCATTAATAAAAATTGCTCTGAATTCCTCAACTCACAGGGGAGGATTAAGGCGAGCGAATTATGGGGAGGCTTTATGACAGGGCTGTTACATGAAAATGACAGGTATGTTAAATCTGCGTTTATTGAAGTGATACAGGAGTGACTGTGATCTGCCCCCAAGTTTCGGGAGCAGATAAGTCAACGAGGGTCAGCGTCTTGGGCGCCAGATGGCAATCAACATCAAAAGGAATAGTGCGACGAGGCTTTGCTCTATCCTATTGTTCGCCTTTGCGATGAGTCTGCCATTGGTTCTCGTCTTTTCATCTTCCATCTCGGCATCGGCCGCCGCAAGTATCTCGAGCAATGGTTGATCGATGCCCTTGACGCTATCGTCTGCTTTGTGGGGATTGAAATTCTGTTGAGCTAGGATCTCGCTGGCCTGTTTGTATAAGAGCAGATTCGCATCATGTGCATCAACGAAAGCCTGTAGCTTCACATTGATCGCCCTGACATCGTTCTGCAGCAAACCTTGTTTGGCCGCCTCGGCGACTTTCTTATGCTGAGCTTCGAACGCGCTCCAATTCTGTACCAAGCCCTCTGCGCTCTCACTACGCAACAGCACGTTCTTCCAATCTTGCACCTCGCTCTTGTATTCGATCTGCAAGTCATGCACCACAGCGAATTGGTCTGTACTTGCTTTCAAAGTGCTCTCCAGCTCTGCCGAGCTGCTCCAGATCAGATAGAGGAAGAAACAGAAAGCAGCGGTCAACCCGATGCGCTCGAAAGTCTCTATTGAGAAAAATGCGTTCTTACGTCTTTCTTTCATCACCACTCTCCGCTTTACTATTTTAATGACAGCACTTGGTCAAAGTTGCCACTATTTCGTTCAATCACATTTGATATTTATTTACTTCCTGATCATCAGGTTCGCGAAGATGAATCCGAACAGCGCCATGAAAAATAGCGATGTCGCCCCCAATAAGCCGATCATCAGATTACGGTCGCCCTGTGTTTCAGCTGTTCTAAACATCTGTTGTTTAGCGAACGCAGATATCCCCGCTTTCACCGACTCGATGTCTTGTTGAAGTTTGCGATCGACGCCGATGATCTGCATGTCTACTTTGTAGGGCGAATTCTTCACCGCTGGCCTTAGCTTTGAATAGGCAAGCAGATACTCGGAGAGCAGTGATTTATGCTCGTTGATCAAATGATCGATATCGGCTGTATCCATGCCGATGTTCTGCATCACCCCTTTGGCGCCCAATAAAGCATATTGCACATCGAGACTGGACTCCTTGAATGCCTTCTGATGCTTGTCGTACAGCGCTTTATCGTTGACACGTAACAGCATGTCTTTCCACTCCTGCACTTGCCGACCCAAGCCGATAGCTGCCTCATCAAGGCTTTCTTCTATCTCCAGTAGTTGTACGCTGCGCTGTGCTGCAGCCTCATTCACTTGAGAGAATATCCTTGATAGCTGATACCCCCCTGCCATCGCTAAGAGCAACAGCACTGAGAAAAATATCAAGAAAGGTTTCGATAGCCAGACCGGGGGTAATGTGTTGTTCGTCATTTCGATTTTTCTAAAAGCGATATTGCCGCAATGATACTTGAGCGACTCAGCTCTTCTCCATGAAACGCTCTATGTGATCCAAAAAGACCCTCGTCTTAGTCGGCAGGAAACGTCGCGTGGGCATCACCGCCCAAGCAGGAACGGATGGAAAACACCATTTCGGCAGTACGCGTACCAAGCGACCATTCTTCACATCACTGTTGGCAAAGAGATCGGGTAATGCACCGATGCCAGCACCGTCGAGCAGAAGCTGCTGGATCATATCGGGTGAGTTCAGCGTAAGTCGCCCCGGCGGCACGCTTTCCCACACTTCTTTCCCGCGTATCAACTTCCACGGCACAGCAGTGCCACGCACAGACAACAATCGTACCGAGGTATGGCGTTCCAAATCGTCTGGATGCTTGGGCGCGGGATGCAATGCGAGATAGATGGGACTGGCATAGAGCGACATGCTCTGCTCGTCGATCTTGCGCGCCACCAGCGTCGCATCGTTATCCAAGTCACCCATGCGGATGGCGAGATCGAAGCGTTCGCCGATGAGGTCGACGCGGCGCGAACTCAAGTCGAGGTCGAGCTGTATCTCTGGATAGGCGTCGATGAAGGTGGCGATGGCGCGCGAGAAATGCACCTTGGCGTAATCGGCCGGCATAGAGACGCGCAATCGACCGCGCGGCTGGATGTCCTGACTGCGCACGAAGTCCTGCACAGTGGCGACCTCTTCCGCCACGCGCCGGCTGTGGTCAAGAAACTCTTGCCCGAAATCGGTGAGGGTAAGACGGCGCGTGGTGCGTATCAGCAAACGCTGTCCAAGCGCCGATTCCAGATTCGATAAACGCCGCGAGACGGTTGCTTTGGGCATGCCCAATTGGTCGGCCGCGCGCACCAAACTCTCCTGTTCCACGATGGTGGCGAACAGGATGAGGTCGTCTGCGGATATCTTTGCTTGTTCCATTTGTGGAACAGTCTATCTCGATTTAGCGGCTTTACCTATCATTTTGAGCCGCCTAATATGCGACTCAATTACTCAGGCATTGGAGACCAAAATGAATACCGCCACACAAACCAGCATTCAACAAACCCGCACCGTGGAGCGCCTCATCCAAGGTGTCGCCACGTCCGACGGAGCAGGCGTAAGTCTGACCCGCGTACTCACCGGCAAGTTGCAGCGCCGTCTCGACCCCTACCTGATGCTAGATGCATTCGGCAGCGACGATCCTGACGACTACATCGCCGGCTTTCCCGACCATCCACATCGCGGCTTCGAGACCATCACCTACATGTTGGCCGGCCGTATGCGCCACCGCGACAGCGCCGGACATGAAGGTCTGTTGGGCGATGGAGGCGTGCAATGGATGACTGCAGGCAGCGGCGTCATCCACTCTGAGATCCCCGAACAAGAAGACGGCGTGATGGAAGGTTTCCAGCTTTGGCTCAATCTGCCTGCGCAGAACAAGATGGCAACGCCTTGGTACAAAGACTTCGCCAGTGCTGACATCCCCGAATATGTGACGGCGGAAGGCGTGACCGTGCGCGTCATCGCAGGGGAAAGCAACGGCGTGACAGGTGCGGTGACTCGCGAAGTTACCGAGCCCATCTATCTCGACATCCATCTGCCCGCAGGGGCGTCGTTCTCGACTACGATCCCCGACACGCACAATGCCTTCATCTACACCTATCGCGGTGCGACGAACGTGGCGGGCACGCAAGTGGATGTGCAACGCATGGGCATCTTGAGCAACACAGAAGGATCGGATGGCATTAGCGTTTCTGCGACCGAGCCGACGCGCCTCATCTTGGTGGCAGGCAAACCGCTGAACGAACCCATCGTGCAGTACGGCCCGTTCGTGATGAACACGCAGGAAGAGATACACAAAGCCTTGGACGATTTCCGTGGTGGCCGCTTGGCTTGAGGAGGCAGAGATGAACACACCCATTCAGCGTTACAACAACACCGCGATGGCGCTGCACTGGCTGGTAGCGCTGCTGATCTTCGCCGCCTTCCCACTCGGCGTGTACATGCACGACCTACCGCTGTCGCCCACCAAGTTGCAGTACTACAGCTATCACAAGTGGATAGGCATCACGATCTTGTTGCTGGTGATCGCCCGTATGGCATGGCGCTTCACCCACACACCACCGCCGCTCCCAGAATCGACACCACTCTGGGAAGTAGTGGTGAGCCATGTCACGCATCTGGCACTGTATGCATTGCTGATCGCCATCCCGCTGTCGGGTTGGTTGATGAGCTCCGCCAAAGGATTTCCCGTCGTGTGGTTCGGCGTGTTGCCACTGCCTGACCTTGTGGAGAAGAACAAAGAATTAGGCGAGTTGCTCGCGACCGTGCATCAAGGACTCAACCTATTCCTCTTCTTGTTGGTGGGCATGCACATCGCCGCCGTCATCAAACACAAGTTCATCGACCGCGACCAGATACTGGAGCGCATGTTGCCGAAAGGAATGAGCAAATGAGATCACTATTGCGAATCGTCTTATTGAGTACCGCCTTAGTCAGTAGCTTCGCTTCCGCTGTCGAGTTCAAACAAGTGCAGGCGAACGAAAGCACGGTCACCTTCGGCTACAAGCAGATGGGGGTGCCGATGGAAGGCAAGTTCGCGAAGTTCGCCGCGCAGACCAGCTTCGACCCCGCCAAGCTAACCAAGGCGCAAGCGCGCATCGACATCGACCTCGCCAGCATCGATACCGGGTCGGACGAAGCCAACGATGAAGTGAAGGCCAAGCCGTGGTTCAACACACAAGCTTTTCCCAGCGCAGGTTTCGTGTCCACTGGTGTGAAAACACTGGGCGGAAATAAATACGAAGCGATGGGCAAGCTCACCATCAAAGGCAAGACGCTGGATGTCGTCGCGCCCTTCACCTTTCAAGCCAGTGGCTCTCGCGGCTCATTCGATGGAGTGTTTACCATCAAGCGTCTCGACTACAACATCGGCGAAGGAGTGTGGACGGATGTCAGCACCGTCGCCAACGAGATTCAGATCAAGTTCCATCTTGTCTTAACGGGCATGGCAAGTCGCCACCCCTGAAAATGAAACTCGCCATGCCCGTTTCCCCCTATCCAACTTTCCCCCGCAAGCGGGAGAAAGGGCAAACGAATCGCTACGCGAGTCCCACTTTAATCGCAGCACCTAACAAGAAGTAGCCTCACCTCAACCCCAAGGAGAACACCATGAAAAAAATCATCGCCCTTTCACTCGCCGCCACTCTGTCTTCTGTCGCTTACGCAGAACCAGTGACTTACAACATCGAGCCTTCACACTCCATGCCGCGTTTCGAATACAGCCACTTGGGTTATTCCATCCAACTGAGCCGCTTCGACAAGACATCCGGCACGATCGTGCTCGACCAGATCAAGCGCACTGGCTCGATCGACGTGACGATCGACGCAAAGTCAGTGAACACGGGTTCTGCACTATTCAACGAACACATCCAAGCGGCTGATTTGTTCGACACTGAGATGTTCCCAACCATCACCTACAAGTCGAGCAAATTGAAATTCGATGGCGACAAGGTCGTTGCAGTGGAAGGTGACTTGACCGTCAAGGGCGTGACCAAGTCCGTGAAGCTCACCGTGAACTCCTTCTTGTGCATGCCACATCCGATGGTGAAGAAAGAAGCCTGCGGCGCAACGGCCACCGCCAAGATCAAACGCTCTGACTTCGG
The DNA here is from genome assembly GCA_041665725.1 of Sideroxydans sp. Classification (GTDB taxonomy): domain Bacteria; phylum Pseudomonadota; class Gammaproteobacteria; order Burkholderiales; family Gallionellaceae; genus Sideroxyarcus. Next base: position 315,600 of record JBAYIG010000001.1, read on the forward strand.
CTTGAGCAAAGGTGTGCCGTACGTTGGCGACGAAGTCACACTCACCATCCCTGTAGAAGCGATCAAGCAATAACTGCTACACCTCTCCACCCGATCGGGTGGAGAGTTTTCAAAGACTCACAAAGGAACCACCATGACCGCAACACTCTTCACCCCCACCACCCTCGGCAAACTGCCACTCAAGAATCGCATCGTCATGGCACCGATGACACGTTCGCGCGCGACGGGCAACGTGCCTAACGAACTGATGGAGAAGTATTACAAGCTACGCGCAGACGCGGGACTCATCATCACCGAAGGTACTTCACCCTCTGCCAACGGTCTCGGCTATGCGCGCATCCCCGGTATGTTCTCTGACGCACAAGTAGCAGGATGGAAGCGCGTGAACGATGGTGTGCATGCGGCGGGTGGCAAGATATTCATTCAACTGATGCACACGGGTCGCGTGAGCCATCCCGCCAACATGGCTGCAGGCACCAAGATTATGGCCCCCTCCGCCATTGCCACTCCGGGTGAGATGTGGACGGACACCAACGCTATGCAACCCCATCCCGTGCCTAGCGAGATGACGGAAGAGGACATTGCGACTGCGATCGCGGAATACGCGAACGCTTCCAAGCGCGCCATCGAAGCCGGTTTTGATGGAGTCGAGTTGCATGCAGCCAACGGCTACCTCATCGACCAGTTCCTTAACACTGCGACCAACCAACGCACAGACAAATGGGGCGGCAGCGTTGAGAACCGCATCCGCTTCGCCGTGGAAGTCGCCAAAGCCTCAGCCGCCGCCATCGGTGCTGATCGTATCGGTATGCGCATCTCACCTTATGGCGCGTTCAACGGCACTGCGGCTGATGCCAAGATGGATGCGCTGTACCTGCGCTTGGTGGAAGAGCTGAACGCGATTGGTCTGGTGTACATCCACGTGGTGGATCACAGCTCCATGGGTGCGCCCGAAGTCAGCGCGGACCTGAAAGCCAAGATACGCGCCAACTTCAACGGCAAGTACATCCTGTCTGGAGGCTACGATGCCGCGCGTGCGAATGCCGATCTGGATTCACAGAAAGGCGACCTCGTGGCCTTCGGTCGTCCATTCATCTCCAACCCAGACTTGGTCGCGAAGTTGCAAAGTGGTGCGGCACTCACTGCACCCGACTTCAGCACCTTCTACACACCGGGTGAAAAGGGTTACACGGATTATTGATCCCAACCAAGGACGGATGAATCATGCAAGTAGAGATATGGTCTGATGCGATCTGCCCTTGGTGTTACATCGGCAAGCGCCGCTTCGAAGCAGCACTTGCCGCTTTTCCACATAAAGAAAACGTGAATGTGGTCTGGCGCAGTTTCGAGCTCGACCCCAAGTCGCCTCCACAGTATTCCGAGACACTCATCGAGATGTTGTCACGCAAGTATCACGTCTCGCTGCAAGAAGCAGAGAGCATGAACGCCCGCGTATCGACTCTCGCCAAGCAGGTCGGATTGGAATATCGCTTGAGCGAGGCACGTCCCGGCAACACCTTCGACGCACATCGCCTGTTGCATCTCGCCGCCGCCCGCCAAGTGGGAGATCAGGCGATGGAGCGCATCATGCATGCGTATTTCTCCGAGGCACTTCCTGTCGGCGACCGTGCCGCGCTTGCCAGACTTGCACCTGAATTCGGCATCAGCACCCAAGAGACGCTGGAGATGTTTGAGAGTGACGCCTATGTTGACGCAGTGCGCGCAGACGAAGCACGTGCCGCAACGTTAGGTATCTCAGGAGTGCCGTTCTTCGTCATCGACGGCAAAGTCGGCATCTCAGGTGCGCAGGCGGTCGAAGTGTTTGCTGATGCATTGAAAGACAACCACCCATCGTCATGACCACCACAATGAAACTTGTCTTATACGGCACCACCTACTGCCACCTGTGCGAACAAGCAGAGGCGGTGCTTCATGCCGTGGGCGTAGATGCTGAGCACATCGACATCGCGGAAGATGATGCCTTGCTTGAAAAGTATGGCGTGAGGATCCCTGTGGTGAAGAGGGAAGATACGGGTGCGGAATTGGGATGGCCGTTCGATGAGGCGGCGGTGAGAAGATTTATTGTGTAAGGTACGTCGATGCAATGTCAGGCTAAATCTGCAGCCGTTAGCCGTCACTCCCACTTGAACACAAATGCCCCAATTCCCAAAAACACGGCACTGGTCAGCGAAAGCACCCAGACATCCGGCATCACTTGAGCCAAGGTCGCACCTTCGTTCATGATGGAACGAGTGGCGGAGATCATGTGGGTGAGGGGGAATATCTCGGCGATGTGTTGTACCCAAGGTTGTGCGCCTTCCAGCGAGAACCATGCACCCGAGAGCAACATCATCGGCCATGTCACGATGTTCAACATGCCGCCCGCCAATTCTTCGCTGGCGGTGTGTGCGGCGACCAAAAGGCCGATGGAGATGAGACTCATCGCACCTAAGGTAGTGACGAGCAGCAGCGTCCAATACGAGCCCTGCATGTTGAAGTCGATGAACAGGTCACACCCCACATAAACTATCGTGGTGATGACCACGACCAACAGCAAGCGCGAGATGAGTTGCGCAAAGAGGAACTGGAACGCGCCCAAGGGTGTGGCTTTGAGTCGTTTCAAGAATCCGTTCTTGCGATAACGCACGATGACGAAGCCCACCCCGAACAAGCAGGCGAACATCATGTTCATGCCGAGGATGCCGGGTAGGAACCAATCCACGTAGCGTATCTCCGCCCCTTCCACTACTTGCCGCTCGAACTTGTCTGCGCCCACGCCCCAGATGATGCGCTCCAGCAGATAGCCGTTGGGTGAGCTGGTGTTGACCCAGTATTTGGGTGCAGCACTCACGTCGATGAGCATGTCCATCTGGTGATGTTTCACCTTGTTGATGGCAGTATCAAGGTCGTCGTAGGAAATGAACTGCAGATGCTGCGTGGTCGGCAACTTGGGGGCGGCTTGTGTCAGTTGTTCGATACCACCCACGACACCGATCTTGTAGAGATCTTTGCTGTCTCCGGAGAAAGTGAAGGCAAGACCGAACACCAGCATGAACGGCATGGCGAGGTTCCACACCAGTGCGGATCGGTCACGCAGGAATTCCATGTTGCGGGCATGTAGGACGGCGAGGAATTTTTTCATAGCTTGTGCTCCTTGCCTGTCACGTTGATGAACAAGTCTTCCAGCGTCCAAGCACGGATGCGCAACCTGTCCAGATTGATACCGTTATCCATGAGCTGTTGCAAAGTGTGGTGCAAGCGGTTGGTCTTGATCTCGAACAACTCGCCCGCCGGTACGGCACCGATATCCATCTGCATCAACTTACCACCCGCATCGTCACCCGGTATCTGCAGTACGACATCGCCGAAATGTTCTTTTAGCAATTGTTCTGGCGTGCCCTGCGACACGATGCGGCCTTTGTCCATGATGGCGATCTCGTCGCACAGCGCATACGCTTCTTCCATGTAGTGCGTGGTGAGCACGATGGTCTTGTTGCGCGATTTCACCAGCTTCACCAAGTCCCAAAAGTTTCGGCGCGCTTGCGGATCGAGTCCGGTCGTGGGTTCATCCAGAAAGATAAGGTCGGGATCGTTGATGAGCGCCAATGCAAGCAACAGGCGTTGGCGTTGACCACCCGAGAGCTTGCGCGTGTCCCGATCCAAGATGTCGGTGAGCGAACAAAGCTCGATGACCTCATCGATAGGGAGTGTCTCGGTATACAGGCGCTCGAAGAACTTCAGCGTCTCGCGCACTGTTAAAAAATCCTGTAGCGCGGTGTGCTGGAACTGGATGCCCACCTCTTCGCGATAACGCACCCCCAACGGTTCACCTTTGTAATGCACGGCGCCACTGGTGGGTTGATGGATGCCTTCCAGCATCTCGATGGTGGTGGTCTTGCCCGCACCGTTGGGGCCGAGCAATCCGAAGCAGATGCCTTGTGGGATTGAGAGGTTGATGCCATCCACGGCGCGCACGCCGGGATATTGTTTGACTAGGTCGGTGGCGGTGATGATGGCATGCATGGGTCGTTACCTGTTTGATGCGTTGTTGTGCTGCCAGATCAATTCGCTTTGGCTGCCCATCTTGCTTCGAGCAATCTGTCTTCGCGCTCTTCCGGCACACGTTGCATGAAGAGGCAATCTCGACGATGGATAGTGATGCCACGGTCGCGCGTGACGTAGCCGATGATGTCGTCGCCTTTGGTCGGACTGCAGCATTTTGCGGTGCGGCTCACCAGATTGCCCACGCCTTCGATCACCACATTGCCGTCCGATATCGCGACGGTCTGTGTGCTGACACGCGGTGCGTTCACGGGGGCTTCTTGCCCGATGGCGAGGCTGACGCGGCGCGGGGTGATCTCTCCACGACCGAGGGCAGCGAGCAGATCGTCTAGCTTGTTGTATTTTAGTTTCTGCGCCAGCTTCTCTTGATTGATGTCTGTCACGCCGACGCGAACCAACTCACGATCGAGCAATGCCCTGCCCTGCGCGATGCTGTCATCCACATTCTGCTCAGAGAACCAGTGACGCACCTTGGCGCGTGAACGAGCACTTTGAAGGAAACCCAATTTTGGTGAAAGCCAGTCACGGCTAGGGCCACCTTGTTTAGCGGTCAAAATCTCCACACGCTGACCTGTCTGTAACTTGGTGTTGAGGGGAGCTATGCTGCCATCCAGCTTCGCGCCGCGTGTACGATGCCCCAAGTCGGTGTGCACCACATAGGCGAAGTCCACTGGCGTCGCGCCCTTGGGCAGATCGATAACCTTCCCTTGCGGCGTGAACACATACACACGGTCTTGTAGCAATTCGTTCTTGAATTGCTCCTTCATCTCACCGCTATCCGCCAGCTCCGCCTTCCACGCCAAGATCTGGCGCAACCATGCGATTTTCTCGTCGAAGCCGGATTCGCTCTGCTTGTTCTCTTTGTAGCGCCAGTGTGCGGCCACGCCCAGCTCGGAATCGTGATGCATCTGCGGTGTGCGTATCTGCACTTCGACTGCAAGGTCGCGCGGACCGAGTACGGCAGTGTGCAAAGATTGATAGCCGTTGGGCTTGGGGTTGGCTATGTAATCGTCGAATTCGCTATGGATGGCAGGCCACAATTCGTGCACGACTGAGAGTGCGGCATAGCAATTCTCTACATCTTTAACTTGCACTCGCACGGCGCGAATGTCGTACAGCTCGCTGAACTCCATCTGCTTGCGCTTCATCTTGTTGATGATGCTGTGGATGTGTTTCGGACGTCCGTTCACCTCACCTTTGATGCCTTGTGCGGCAAGTGCGCTTTGCAATTGCACGACGAGATCAGCGATGTATCTCTCGCGATCGACGCGGCGCTCGTCCAACAGCTTGGCGACTTTCTTGTACAACGTCGGTTCAAGGTAACGCAGCGAGAGGTCTTCCAATTCCCACTTCAGTTGCCACACACCCAGACGGTTCGCCAATGGCCCGAAGATGCTGCGCGTCTCTTGTGCGATGTGCTGCTGCGTGTCTGGGCTGGCAGAGGAAAGGTTACGCAAGGTCTGTGTGCGCTCAGCCAGTTTGATGAGTACGACGCGAATGTCTTCCACCATCGCCAGCAACATCTTGCGCAGACCTTCCACCTGCTGTGCGGCTTCCTGTTTGTCTGCGATGGCGGCCTCACGCACTTCGCTGAAGTGGCGCAGGCGTTCCATGTCCGAGATACCTCCGACCAAACGGGTGACATTCGCACCGAAGCGCGTGGTCAACACTTCACGCCAATCTTGCAGATTGTTCGGCACGGCATGCAAAGCGGTCGCCGCGATGGTCTCGTGGTCCATGTGCAGACCGATGAGGATGGAAGCGGAACCGAGCGCGTGTTGCAACAACGATGCGCCCGTGACATCCACTTCATCGTGATACAGCGGCGCAGCAAATTCGCAGGCTTTGCGGATGAGTTCGACTTCAGCTGGCGCGAAGACGTCGTTCAGCGCCAGCAGCCAACGCTCGATGTCGGCGCTGTCTTGGCTGAGCAAAGGAGGAAACGGATGCTGGACGGAAGCCACTGTCGCTATGCTGACTTTAGGCTTTGCTCTGGTTACTGACTTCGACAAGCTGCGCCAACTTGGCTTTGGCCGCACCGATGGCAAGCACTTCGCCTGCTTTCTTGATGCCCTCTGCCAACGTCGCCGTGAGGCCCGACACATAGATGGCCGCACCCGCATTGAGTTGCACGATGTCGCGTGCAGTCCCCGGCTGGTTATCCAACACGCTGAGCAGCATGGCCTTGGCTTCATCCTTGTTAGCAACTTTGATGGAATCCAGCGATGTCGACTTGAATCCGAACTGTTCCGGGGTGACGGTGTATTCGTTCACCTGTCCGTCTTTCAATTCGGCGACGTTGGTCGCGCCGCTGATGGTGATCTCGTCCAGTCCGTCGCTACCGTTCACCACCAACACATGGCGGCTACCGAGGCGCTGCAACACACGTGCTTGGATGCCAACGAGGTCGGGGTGGAACACACCCATAACTTGGTTATCTGCACTGGCCGGATTGGTGAGCGGGCCTAACACGTTGAACATGGTGCGCACCCCCAGTTCTTTACGAACCGGAGCAGCGTATTTCATCGCGCCGTGGAAGTTGGGAGCGAACATGAAGCCGATGCCAATCTGGTCGATGCTGTGGCCAACCTGCTCTGGTGTGAGCGTGAGGTTCACACCCAAGGCTTCCAGCACATCGGCAGAACCACAAGTGGAGGACACGGAGCGACCGCCATGCTTGGCGACACGCGCGCCCGCTGCCGAAGCCACGAAGGCGCTGGCGGTAGAGATGTTGAATGTGTGCGAGGTGTCACCGCCCGTTCCGCAGGTGTCCACCAGATGCTCGCGTATTGTGACGGGCACTTTGCTGGCGAACTCGCGCATCACGAATGCGGCAGCGGATATCTCGCCTATGGTCTCTTTCTTCACACGCAGACCGACCAAGATGGCGGAGATCATGGTGGGCGACACTTCGCCACCCATGATCTGTCGCATCAGCGACAACATCTCGTCGTAGAAGATCTCGCGCTGATCGATAAGGCGGACGAGGGCTTGTTGTGGAGTGATCATGATTATTTCTTTCCTTCCAGAAAGTTCTTCAACATGTCATGTCCATGTTCGGTGAGGATGGACTCGGGATGGAACTGCACACCATGTACCGCCAACGTCTTGTGGCGCACACCCATGATCTCACCATCGTCCGTCCACGCGGTCACTTCCAAACAATCTGGGATGCTTTCGCGCTCGATGACCAGCGAGTGGTAACGCGTGGCGGTGAACGGGCTGGGCAATCCGGTGAACACGCTGTTGCTGTTGTGGTGGATGAGCGAGGTCTTGCCGTGCATCAAGGTCTTGGCGTGGATGATTTTGCCGCCGAATGCCTGACCGATACTCTGGTGACCGAGGCACACACCCAGCAAAGGGATCTTACCGGCGAAGTGTTTGATGGCGGCCACCGAGATGCCCGCCTCGTTCGGCGTGCATGGGCCAGGCGAGACCACGAGGTGTTGCGGTTTCAGTCTCTCTATCTCTTCCACAGTGATCTCGTCGTTGCGGTGCACGACCACATCCGCGCCTAGCTCTGCAAAATATTGCACGAGGTTGTAGGTGAAAGAATCGTAATTGTCGATCATCAATAACATGGTGTACTCCTAGCGATGAGACTGGGCATCAAGCCCATCAAGAACCATCTCGGCTGCGCGCAACACGGCACGCGCCTTGTTCTGCGTCTCCATCCATTCGCTGTCGGGTACCGAGTCAGCGACGATTCCTGCACCCGCTTGTACGTAAAGCATCTTGTCTTTCACCACGGCGGTGCGCAGTGCGATGGCGACATCCATGTCGCCGTTGAAGCCGAGGTAACCGACCGCCCCCGCATAGATGCCGCGCTTGCTTGGCTCCAGTTCGTCGATGATCTCCATCGCGCGCACTTTCGCCGCACCGGAGACGGTGCCTGCGGGGAAGGTCGCCTTGAGCACGTCCATCGCATCCAGTCCTTGCTTCAATTTCGCCTCGACGTTGGAAACGATGTGCATCACGTGCGAATAACGCTCGATGACCATCTTGTCGGTGAGTTGCACGGTGCCTCGTTCTGCTACACGACCGATGTCGTTGCGCCCGAGGTCGATGAGCATCAGATGTTCTGCCAGCTCTTTCGGGTCGGCCAGCAACTCTTCGGCAAGTGCCGCATCTTGTTGCGGTGTTTTGCCGCGCGGACGCGTGCCAGCGATAGGACGCACGGTGACGGTATCGCCTTCGAGGCGCGCCAGAATCTCGGGCGAAGAACCGACCACGTGATGATCGCCCATGTCGTAATAGAACATGTAGGGCGAGGGGTTGATGCTGCGCAAGGCGCGATACAACGATAGCGGCGATGCAGGGAACGGTTGCGACATACGTTGCGACAACACGACCTGCATGATGTCGCCGTCGAAGATGTAGTGCTTGGACTTCTCCACCGCCGCCTTGAATGCCGCCTCGCCAAACTCGGACTTCGCTTCTACCGATTTCGAGGGCGGTGCGTAAGGGATCTCGACAGGCAGACGCATCATGCCGATGAGTTCACGCAGTCTATCGCGCGCCATCGGGTAAGCGTCGTCTTGTGTAGGGTCGGCGTAAACGATGAAGGTGAGCTTGCCGGAAAGGTTGTCCACCACCGCCAGTTGCTCAGTGAGCATGAGCAGAATGTCGGGCGTGCCGATGACGTCCTTCTTCACCGTCTTCGCTAGGCGCGGTTCGATGTAACGCACGGTGTCGTAACCGAAGTAACCCGCGAGGCCGCCAGTGAAGCGCGGCAGACCAGACAGCGGTGCAACTTTGAACTGCGCTTGATACTCGCTGATGTAATCCAGCGGATTCTCGACCTCTTGTTTGGTCTCGCCCTTGGCCGTGGTCAGTATGACCTGCTTGCCGCGCACGGTGATGCGCGTCGCCGCAGGCAAGCCGATGAAAGAATAACGCCCGAAACGTTCACCGCCCTGCACCGATTCCAGCAGGTAGCTGAAAGGTTTGTTGGCGAGTTTGAGGTAGAGCGAGAGGGGGGTGTCGAGATCAGCGAAACTTTCCGCGACCAAAGGGATGCGGTTGTAGCCTTGCTTGGCAAGCGCGAGAAACTCTTGTTCTGAAATAGGTGACAACATGAACGACTCCTAAAAGATTGATTGACGATGAACGAAGCGGGTATTGCTGTTCACCATCGCCAATCAGTCGTCTTTAGGAATCGGTATGTCATTTATTAGACTCGTTTGATGAGTGGCAACACGCCAGTGAGATCAGGAATGACCGCATCCACATTCAGCGTCTCAACAGGCTCGCCGTGGTTGTAACCGTAAGGTACGCAGATGATGGGGCAACCTGCCGCGCGTGCGGCTTGCGCATCACTCAACGAATCGCCAACCAACAGCAGTTGCTCGATAGGACAGCCGAAGAACTTCGCCGCATGCAGTAATGGCATCGGGTGCGGTTTCTTCTCGGGCAGGGTATCGCCCGCCAACACGATGTCGAAATACTTCGCCATATCGATGCCCTTGAGCAAAGGATTGGTGTAACGCTCGACCTTGTTAGTGATGCAACCCAAGCGATATCCCGCCGCCTTCATCGCATCCAAACCCGCAATCACGTTGGGGAACGGTTTGCTCTGCAACAATAGCTCGGTGTAATGCTTCTCGAAGATAGGCAGTGCCTTGTCGAACAACGCCGCATCCGGCTCGACATGCATGTCGCCCGTGAGCGCACGCTTCACCAACCAGTGGATACCGTTGCCGATGTAGCTCATCAGCAAGTCTTGCGACACGGGCGCACGGCCCATGTCACGCAACATGCGGTTCGCCGACTCCGCCAACTCTGGCGCGGTATGCAAAAGCGTACCGTCCAGATCGATGACGATAGCGGAGACCGAGAGCGGGAAGTCCTTGAAGCTCATTGATTACTTGCCGACCTTCGCCAACTCTGCGCGCATCTCAGCGATGATGGTGTTGTAGTGGTTCTTGTCAGCGGCGTTCTTTTTGCCGAACACTGCGGAGCCAGCCACAAAGGTATCCACGCCTGCTTCAGCCACTTCTTTGATGTTCGCTGGGCCAACGCCACCGTCGATCTCCAAACGGCACTTGTAGCCACCCGCGTCGATCATCTTGCGCACTTGGCGTGCTTTGTCCAATACGTGAGGGATGAACTTCTGACCGCCGAAGCCTGGGTTCACAGACATCAACAGGACCATGTCCAACTTGGGCAATGTGTATTCCAAGATATCCAAAGGTGTCGCTGGATTGAATACCAGACCGGCCTTACAACCCAACTCTTTGATGAGGCCGATGGTGCGGTCGATGTGCTCGGAAGCTTCTGGGTGGAACGTGATGTAGGTCGCGCCTGCTTTTGCGAAGTCAGGGATGATGCGATCAACTGGCTTCACCATCAGGTGAACGTCGATATCCGCTGTCACGCCATGCTTACGCAATGCTTCGCAAACCAGAGGGCCGATGGTCAGGTTAGGCACGTAGTGGTTGTCCATCACGTCGAAGTGAACGATGTCGGCGCCGGAAGCGAGAACGTTGTCGACTTCTTCGCCCAAGCGTGCAAAGTTAGCAGAGAGAATCGAAGGGGCGATCTGGTAGTCCATGATTTGATCCTTAGAGTTTGAAATTTGGAGCGACATTTTAACCCAAATATCTGCGCCAACCTGCATTCCCACACCACAAGAGATGAGATGGTGCGAGGCTCATTTTGAATCGCGTGCTTGTCACATCGCACAAAATACGGTGAAATGCGGCGATGGAAGATATCAACCAATACAAGGTTCACGTTACCGTTCAGGTGCGTTACCTCGCCGATCAGTCCGATGAGGCCGATAACCGCCACGTCTTCTCCTACACCATCACCATCACCAATCAGGGCGAGCACCCTGTGCAGTTGCTGCATCGCCACTGGGTCATCACCGATTCCAACAACCACGTGCAGGAAGTAAAAGGCAAAGGCGTGGTGGGTGAACAGCCCATCATCAAACCGGGCGACCACTTCGAATATTCAAGTGGCACGGTCTTGGCGACACAGGTCGGCACCATGTCTGGCACCTATCAGATGCAGGTATTGGACGGCGGCACCTTCAACGTACCGATCCAGCAGTTCGTATTGAGCGTCCCGCGCGTGTTGCATTGATGAAGCGCGCTTACTTCGGCAAATCCACTTGGTTGATGTTGTACGCAGCGGTCGGACTATCAGCCTGCCAGACGAAACAAGCTCCCATCTGCCCTCCCACTCCGCCCGTCATCACCGAGCCAATCAAACCAGTCGGCAAGACTTCGCCTGACTATCTGCTGAGCGAATGGTCGGCGTTGCCCGATTGGCTATCGCAAGAATTGCCCACCTCATGGCCTGCATTGCAACAAAGTTGCCGCGCGCTGAAGCTAAAACCCGTGTGGCTACCCATCTGTGCCGCAGCGGACAAGATCGACAAAAACGACCTGCTGGCACAGCGCACCTTCTACGAGACATGGTTCACCCCGTATCAAGCGCTCAACCCAGATGGCTCAGACACCGGCCTCATCACCGGCTACTACGAGCCACTCATTAAAGGCAGTCGCACTCGCAGTGCCTCTTTCCCCTACGCCATCTACGCGCCGCCGGATGACATGCTGGAAGTGGACATGGGCGAGTTGTTCCCACAGTTCAGGGGCAAGGTCGTGCGCGCCCGTCTGCAAGGGAAACGTGTCGTGCCTTATTTCAATCGCGCCGAAGTGGATGCAGGCAATGCCACCGCACTGCGCGGCAAAGAATTGTTCTACGTGGGCAATGCGGTGGAGTTGTTCTTCTTGCAGATACAGGGATCGGGTCGCATCGAATTGGAAGACGGCACGCGCGCCAAGATCGGCTATGCAGAACAGAACGGCCATCCCTACGCCTCCATCGGACGCAAGCTCATCGACATGGGCGAATTGAAACCGGAAGAAGCCTCGATGCAAGGCATCAAAGAATGGGCGGAGAAGAATCCTGATCGTTTACCCATCCTGCTCGGACACAACCCCAGCTACGTGTTCTTCCGTGAGCTGCCCGACAACCTCTCTGGCCCGCTCGGCGCATTAGGTGTGCCACTCACCAACGAATACAGCATCGCCGTCGATCGCAACAGCGTCCCCCTCGGCGTGCCCGTCTTCCTCGCTTCCACACAACCGAACAGCACTGAACCGCTCAACCGCCTCGTGTTCGCTCAAGACACGGGCGGCGCCATCAAGGGCGCGGTACGTGCGGATTTCTTCTGGGGATTCGGCGACATCGCCGGGAGTAAAGCCGGCCGCATGAGACAGAGCGGCCGTATGTGGGTGTTGTTTCCTAAGGGTGGCGAGCCGACGTTGAATTGAGTGTCGGCTCTACAGTCGCTCGACGACAGGAGTTAGTAGTCGTCTTCCGTGAATCACCGCCACAACCAGAATCTCATTTTCGGCAACGCGATAGATCAGCCGATAACTGTAAACAAAGCGTTCACGAAAAATAGGGTCGCCAACTTCGGGAACGATCGATCCAATATGCGGAAACTGCCCAAGACTTTCAGCAGTCATCAATAGCTTTTGAACTACCGCAGAAGCGTAATACGGCGAATCTTTGGCGATGTAGTCAGCAATCGCCTCTACATCTTCAACCGCCTCGGGCGACCAATTTATTCGCGCGCCCATTTCGACAAGCGATTTTCAACTGCCTCTTGCGAAAGAGCGCCTGCTGTTTCAGCACGTGCCACACCGTTCTTGATCTTCTCGATCACGTATAGGTGATATTGGATGTCTTCCAACGAGCAATCATCTGGAAGCTTCTGCAGCATCGTTTCTACCTGTTGTTTCGCTACTTGCATGTCGCACCTCCGATAAACACTGGACGCATTGTACAGCGGGTTATTTCACCCCTAGCAACTCCACATCGAACACCAGCGTCGCATTCGGCGGGATGACACCACCAGCACCGCGTTTGCCGTAGCCCATCGAAGGCGGAATGATGAGAGTACGATTGCCGCCCACCTTCATGCCCTGCACGCCTTCATCCCATCCCTTGATGACTTCGCCTGCACCAAGCGAGAAATCGAATGGCGTACCGCGATCACGTGAGCTGTCGAACTTCTTGCCCTTGTTCTCCACACCCTTCGCGTCATACAGCCAACCGGTGTAATGCACGCTCACCTGTTGACCCGCTTTGACCTCGGCACCTTCGCCCTTGGTCATGTCTTTCTTGATGAGTTCAGTCACGTTGCTTGTCTCCATAGGGGTGATGTCCTGCTGCGAGCAGGAGGTCGTGACGCAGGCTGCGGACAACAGCAGCGCGAGTGACAGTTTGGAAATGCGGTTCAGCGCTGACATTTATTCCACCGCCAACAGCTCGACCTCGAACACCAAGGTCGCATTCGGCGGAATCACACCACCTGCACCACGACGGCCATAGCCCATCTCTGGTGGGATGACCAAGGTACGTTGGCCACCGATCTTCATGCCTTGCACGCCCATGTCCCACCCTTGGATGACGCGCCCCATGCCGAGCGGGAATTCGAAGGGCTCGTCGCGGTCACGCGAACTATCGAACTTCGTGCCTTTGTTCTCTGCTGCGTTCTTGTCGAACAACCAGCCGGTGTAATGCACCGTCACATGATGACCTTCCTGTGCCTCTTCGCCTTCACCGATCTTGGTGTCCACCATGTCGGTCTTGATGACCTTGAGCAATTTCACATCGAACACCAACTTCGCATTCGGCGGGATCACATCGCCCGCACCGCGTGCGCCATAACCCATCTCGGATGGGATGACCAAGGTGCGCTCGCCGCCTTCCTGCATCCCCGCCACGCCCTCGTCCCACCCTTGGATGACACGGCCCCCACCGAGTGGGAAATCGAATGGCTCGTTACGGTCGAGCGAACTGTCGAACTTCGTGCCCTTGTTGCCCGGTGCGCTCTCGTCATACAGCCAGCCGGTGTAATGCACGATGACGGTCTGTCCGGCTTGCGCTGTTGCGCCTTCGCCTTGTTTGGTGTCGGTTTTGATGAGGGTGGTCATAATGCTTTTCTCCATTAAATAATATTTAGTAACTCAACACCGGCGCTAACCAACGCTCAGCCTCTTCCAGCGTCCATCCCTTACGCTTGGCGTAATCCGCGACCTGCTCCTTATCCACCTTGCCGGTAGCGAAATATTGCGCCTGCGGATGCGAGAAGTAGAAGCCGCTGACCGCTGCGGTAGGCAACATGGCGAAGCTGTCGGTGAGGGTGATGCCTGCATTTCGTGGTGCTTGCAGCAGCTCGAATAAGGGCGCTTTCTCGCTGTGCTCGGGACAAGCGGGATAGCCGGGAGCAGGACGGATGCCGCGATATTTTTCGGCGATGATGTCGTCGTTGCTCAATGCCTCATCGGCGGCATAGCCCCAGAACTCGCGGCGCACGCGCAGGTGTAGATGTTCAGCAAAAGCTTCGGCCAATCTATCCGCCAAGGCTTTCAACATGATGGCGCTGTAGTCGTCGTTCTGCTTTTCGAATTCCGCCACGCGCGCGTCGATACCAAGACCCGTGGTGACGGCGAAGCCACCGATGTAGTCCTTCACTTTGCTGTCTTTCGGCGCGATGTAATCGGCCAGACAGTAGTTGGGGATGTCGGCAGGTTTCTTGGTCTGCTGGCGCAGGTTGTGCCATGTCATCGCCACGTTCTTGCGCTTGTCGTCGGTGTAGATCTCGATGTCGTCGCTGTTCGCTGTGTTGGCAGGGAACAAACCGAACACGGCATTCGCGCTGAGCCATTTCTCTTTGACGATCTTCTTCAACATGGCTTGTGCATCCGCGAACAGTTTGCGCGCTTCTTCACCCACCACTTTGTCGTCCAATATCTTCGGGTAGCGTCCGGCCAGTTCCCATGCTTGGAAGAACGGTGTCCAGTCGATGAAGTCCACGAGGATGTCGAGTGGATAGTTCTCCAGCTTTTGCACGCCCAGCAGTTTAGGTTTGGGTGGCGTGACCTTCTTCCAGTCGGTCTTTACGCCATGCTTGCGCGCCTCTGCCAAGGAGACGTAACTCGCCTTGCCCTTCTTACCTTCATGCTGGTCACGTGCGGCTTGGTAGTCGGCTTTGATCTCGGCCACGTAATCGTCGTGCAGGGTGTCGCTCAACAAGTTGCTGCACACGCCCACGGCGCGCGAGGCATCGGTAACGTACACCACGGAACCGCTCGGATAGTTCGGCTCGATCTTGACGGCGGTGTGAATGCGCGAGGTGGTCGCGCCGCCGATGAGCAGCGGTATCTTGAAGCCTTGGCGTTCCATCTCTTTCGCCACATGCGCCATCTCTTCCAATGAAGGCGTGATGAGGCCGGACAAGCCGATGATGTCGGCCTTGTGTTCACGCGCGGTGTCGAGGATCTGCTGGCACGGCACCATGACGCCCATGTTCACCACTTCGAAGTTGTTGCACTGCAACACCACGGTGACGATGTTCTTACCGATGTCGTGAACGTCGCCCTTCACGGTCGCCATCACGATCTTACCCTTGGTGCTGGTGTCTCCCGAGCGTAGTTTCTCGGCTTCGATGTAGGGGATGAGATGCGCCACGGCTTGCTTCATCACGCGTGCGGATTTCACCACCTGCGGCAGGAACATCTTGCCCGCGCCAAACAAGTCGCCGACCACGTTCATGCCGGTCATCAACGGACCTTCGATGACCTCGACTGGGAACTTGGCTTGCAAGCGCGCTTCTTCGGTGTCTTCCACGATGAAGGTGGTGATGCCGCGCACCAGTGCGTGGGTGAGACGTTCCTGCACCGTGCCTTTGCGCCATTCCAGATCTTCGACTTGCTCTTTGCCGCCGCCTTTGAAGTTCTCCGCCAGCGCGACCAATTTCTCGCCCGCATCAGGGTGACGATTCAACACTACATCTTCCACCGCGTTGCGCAGATCCTTCGGCAATTCTTCGTACACGCCGAGCTGACCCGCGTTGACGATGCCCATATTCATGCCGGCCTTGATGGCGTGATACAGGAACACGGTATGGATGGCCTCGCGCACCGGCTCGTTGCCACGGAAGCTAAACGACACGTTGGACACGCCGCCGCTCACCTTGGCATAGGGCAGGTTCTTGCGAATCCATGCAGTCGCTTCGATGAAGTCCACCGCGTAGTTGTTGTGCTCTTCGATGCCCGTCGCAATCGCGAAGATGTTGGGGTCGAAGATGATGTCTTCTGGCGGGAAGCCGACCTTGTTCACGAGGATGTCGTAGCTGCGTTTGCAGATGTCGATCTTGCGTTTATAGGTGTCGGCCTGACCTGCTTCATCGAACGCCATCACCACTGCTGCTGCGCCGTATTGGCGCACCAGCGTGGCGTACTTGATGAAATTCTCTTCTCCTTCTTTGAGCGAGATGGAGTTGACGATGGACTTGCCCTGCACGCACTTCAAGCCCGCTTCGATGATGCTCCACTTGGAGGAGTCGATCATCAGCGGCACTTTGGAGATGTCCGGTTCGGAGGCGATGAGGTTGAGGAACTTCACCATCGCGGCTTCGCCATCCAACATGGCTTCGTCCATGTTCACGTCGATGACTTGCGCGCCCGTTTCCACTTGTTGCTTGGCGACTTCCAGCGCTTCGTCGTATTTGCCTTCTAGCACTAGGCGTTTGAATTTGGCCGAGCCGGTGACGTTGGCGCGTTCACCCACGTTGACGAAGAGCGAACCTTCGCCGATGTTGAACGGTTCCAGACCGGACAAGCGACACTCGACTGGATTGCTCGGTATCTTGCGCGGCGGGATGTCTTTGACGACTTCGGCGATGGCTTTGATGAACGCAGGCGATGTGCCGCAGCAACCGCCGATGATGTTGAGGAAACCGCTCGCCGCCCACTCTTTGATGTGGCCAGACATGTTCTCCGGCGTGTCGTCGTAGCCTGTCTCCGCCAAGGGATTGGGCAGACCGGCATTAGGGTGCGCACTCACGTAGCAGTTGGCGACGCGCGAAAGTTCTTGTACGTACTGACGCAGTTCTTCCGCACCCAACGCACAGTTCAAGCCGATGGAGATCGGGTTGGCGTGTGCCAGCGAATTGTAGAAAGCCTCGGTCACTTGCCCAGTCAGCGTGCGACCGGAAGCGTCGGTGATGGTGCCGGAAATCATGATGGGCAGCGAGTTGCCGCGCTCGTCGAACACCTGCTTCACCGCGAAGACGGCGGCCTTGGCGTTGAGTGTGTCGAAGATGGTCTCGATGAGGATGGTGTCTGCACCGCCATCCATCAGGCCTCGCGTCGCATCGGCGTAGTCCGCCACCAGTTGGTCGAAGCTGATGTTGCGCGCGGCGGGGTCGTTCACATCGGGCGAGATGGTCGCGGTCTTGTCGGTGGGGCCCAGCACGCCCGCCACAAAGCGAGGTTTGTCAGCTGTGGCATATTGGTCGCATGCCTCACGCGCGACACGCGCACCGGCCACATTCAACTCGTAGTTCAACGACTCCATGCCGTAGGCTTTGAGCGTCGTCGCATTCGCGCCGAAGGTATTGGTCTCGATGATGTCCGCGCCCGCTTCCAGATATTCGCAATGGATAGCTTTGATGACTTCGGGCTTGGTGATGACCAACAGGTCGTTGTTGCCCTTGAGGTCACGATGCCAATCGGCAAATCGCGTACCGCGATAATCCTTCTCACTCAGTTTGTAGCGCTGAATCATGGTGCCCATCGCACCGTCGAGGATGAGGATACGTTGTTGCAGGAGTTGTTCGAAGCGTGATGGTTTTAGGGTCATGGTATTAGGTTTCAGTTCATCAATTTTTGTATGGGGGTTTCCGCTTCATATCCCAGTAAAGACCAGATCGAGTGCAGCGATGATCTCATCGCGCTTGCTCTTTAGCGAGGTGACTTTGTCGCCCAATGCACGCATCGGCAGACCTGCCAACTCCGCTGTGGACATGATGACCGTTTCACCCTTCACTTTGAATTTTAGGTGCAGGCTTTTGACTGATTTACCCATCTCTTCTTCCCGCACCAAGGGCACGATGACGCGCGTGTTCAAGCTGTCGAGCAGATCGGCCTGAACATTCAAATAGTAAGGAATGGCTTGATTGGTCGCAGGATTGGGATTCAGATACACATCGAACTGCGCCATCAGAATCTCCGCAATCCTTCACTGAAGACGCCATCCTTCTCGATACGTTCGTTGTAGGCCGCGATCGCTTCTGCATTCTCGGCCAACCATTGTTGCTCTTTGGCCTTGCGCACCAGCTCAGACAAATAACCCTCGACCTGTTGTGACAGGTTGATATTCAGCTCTTTGGCTTGACGTAGCAAATCAGAATTGATGCTGAGGTTGGTCGCCTTTTTGGGTGCGGATGTATCGAAGTGCAGGGTGGACATAACGACCTCCATGAGTGATGCGCATATTATATGCGCACGCAAAGACATCTTCAATTACTCAATTACTCGCCCCATCGGGGGTAAAACCCATGTGCAAGTGCAGTAAACTTTGCCCTCGTAACAATCAAGGCCATCAGCGCAGTACTTCTATAACGATAAAAGCGGGGAGAAAGATATGAAGCAAACCAAGATCATGCTGGATGAGTCGGAGATCCCGACACATTGGTACAACGTCGTAGCAGACATGCCGAATCCGCCGACTGCTCCGCTGGGGCGCGACGGCAAACCGGTTGGCCCAGATGCATTGACTGCTATCTTCCCGATGGCATTGATAGAACAAGAAGTCTCCGCACAACGCTGGATCGAGATCCCCGCTGAAGTACGCGAAGCGCTCACCACCTATCGCCCCTCTCCGCTGGTTCGTGCGCATCGCTTGGAAGCCGCACTCGGAACACCCGCCAAGATCTACTTCAAGAACGAGAGCGTCTCGCCCGCTGGTTCGCACAAGGTCAACACCGCCATCCCGCAGGCGTATTACAACAAGATGGCGGGCATCAAACGCCTCGCCACCGAGACGGGCGCAGGTCAATGGGGTTCTTCCATCGCGCTCGCAGGTCAGATGTTCGGCATCGACGTGCGCGTGTTCATGGTGCGCGTGAGCTACGACCAGAAACCGTTCCGTCGCTCCATGATGCAGACATGGGGAGCGAACGTGTTCGCCAGCCCGAGTATGGAGACGAACACAGGCCGTGCCGCATTGGCTGCTGATCCGAACAACCAAGGATCGCTTGGTCTTGCCATCTCGGAAGCCGTTGAAGAAGCCGCCTCACGTGCAGACACCAACTACGCGTTGGGCTCCGTGCTCAACCACGTGTTGTTGCATCAGACCATCATCGGCCTCGAGGCGAAGAAGCAGTTCGCCAAGGTTGGTGATTATCCCGACATGGTGTTCGCCCCCTGCGGCGGCGGCTCCAACTTCGGCGGTGTGGCGTTCCCTTTCTTGGCGGACAAAGCCGCAGGCAAGAACGTACGCTTGGTCGCGGTCGAACCGACCTCCTGCCCTACACTCACCAAAGGTGTGTATGCGTATGACTACGGCGACACCGCTGGTTTCACCCCCATCATGAAGATGTACACGCTGGGTCACGACTTCATGCCGCCCGGCATCCACGCAGGTGGCTTGCGCTACCACGGTGATTCACCGCTGGTATCGCAGCTGTATCACGAGAAGCTCATCGAGGCGGTCGCTGTACCACAGTTGGCTACGTTCGAAGCGGGCGTGCTGTTCGCAAAATCCGAAGGCATCATCCCAGCACCCGAATCCAATCACGCGATCCGTGCGTGTATCGACGAAGCATTACGTTGCAAGGCGACGGGTGAGAAGAAGACGCTGTTCTTCAATCTCTCTGGTCACGGCCATTTCGATATGGCTTCGTATGACCGCTACTTCTCAGGGAAATTGGAAGACTTCAATTATCCAGAAGAAGCCATCAAGGCCTCTTTGGCGCATCTGCCAAAGGTGGGCTGAAGTAGGCTCATCAGAACAGAAAACATCTAGGAGCAGGCAACATGAAGAAGCTGATCTGGTCGGACAATCTGAACACGGGCATCCAAGTGATCGACCGCCAACACAGACGCATCGTGGATTACATCAACCGTCTCTACGAAGCACACAAGAATGGTTCTTCAAAAGAAGAGACGGGTGCGGTGATCGACGAATTGGTCGATTACACCCTCACCCACTTTGCGTTTGAAGAGACCATGTTGGAGGACGTGGACTACGCTGCGCTGGATGCACATAAAGTCTTCCATGATCAGTTCATTCAGAAAGTGTCAGAATTGCGCAAACGTTTTGAAAAGCACGAGCCTGCCGTGATCGAACTGAACAATCTGATGGTGACTTGGTTGTTCAACCACATCCTGCATGAGGATGCCGCTTACGTTTCGGCGGTGGTCAGCAAGAAGTAAGGTGGTTCATCCCATTAAAAAGGCAGCCTGTAGGCTGCCTTTTTCTATTCCACTTCGTCAGACCGTATCATTTGTGGCTCAGGTCGATGCCATTTCGACCCGGTTACGCCCCAAGGCTTTTGCACGGTACAGCGCGGCATCACCGTTTTTGGCCAAGGTGTCCTGATGCGTACCGTGCTCAGGGTAGATCGCAACGCCGATGCTGGAACCGATCTGCAACTGCGTCCCGCCCAACTCGAAGGGCTGCGCCAAAGCAGTCCTGATCTTTTCGGCCACCGTCAATGCCGCCTGCTGGTCGGTGATTGAAGGTAACAGCACCACGAACTCATCGCCGCCGATGCGCGCAACCGTGTCGGACTCACGCACGCTGCTCACCATCCGTCTTGCCGCCTCGATGAGCACGAGGTCCCCCACAGCATGTCCGTAGGTATCGTTGATCGGCTTGAATCTGTCCAAGTCGATATACATCAAAGCCAGTCCATATTTGTCGCGTCGCGCCTGCAGGATCGCTTGTTGGGTGCGGTCTTCGAACAATGAACGGTTGTTGATCCCCGTCAGCGAGTCGGTGCGCGACTGCACCAACAGCTTGTCATTGGCTTCCTTCAGTTCGAGCTTGTTCAAGTCATCCAATATGGAATGTAGGTACAGCCGCCGCCCCGTGTATGAGTTATACCAACTGATGAACAAGCTGAACCACAACACTGGCAGGCAGACCAATGTGTAAACGAACAGTGCCGTCATGTCACCATGGTTCAACTGGAAGACGAAATACAAAATGATCGCGCTCAGCACCATCGAGAAAACCAGCGCGGTATAGAAGTTCACTCGGATACCGATATTCAGCAACACCACGAAGATGACGGACGCATAAAGATAGGTGGGGATCACTTCACTATGGCTATGCAGCAACATATTCATCCACAGGATAGCGGCCAATAAGATACCCATCGGCAGTAGCATCTCCATCAAGGCGATGTTCTTGGACTTGCGGATGAACAAGATGGAGAGTGGTAACACGCTGACCATGAACAATGTTCTGGTCATCAACGATTCGACGAAGATATCTGTCGCGATCAGATAGTCGGCCAGCACATAGGAGAAGTACGCCAGGTGTCCGATAATGTTGATGAGCAACATGAACTGGACGTTCTTACGATATTGATAGTCGAGAAAGTCCTGTCTCAAACTCTCAGGGATCGGCAGCCACCATTTTTTAAGTGCCTCGATCGCAAAGCTACGTGTCGCTTCATCATTGCTAGCGACCTGTTGGGGGATTTTCGTGTCCGTCATTCCTAAAACCTCTGCTTATACTTTATCCATGCGTCGATACTGCACCGCTTCGGCGATATGGGTCGTTTGGATATCTTTGCTATCAGCCAAGTCCGCGATGGTACGCGCCACTTTCAAGATGCGATGGTAGGCGCGCGCCGAAAGATTGAGCCGTGTGATGGCTTGGCGCAGCAATGCCTCGCCTTGTGCATCGGGAGCGCAATGAGCGTCTATCTCGGTCACCGAAAGTTGTGCGTTGGGTTTGCCTTGGCGGGCGAGTTGCCTTTGGCGCGCCGCTTCAACGCGAAGTTGAATAGAAGCACTACTTTCACCGTCCGACTGTTTCAGCAAATCTTCCTGTGGCACAGCAGGCACCTCAATTTGTATGTCGATACGGTCTAACAGCGGGCCGGATATCTTGCCGCGATAGCGCGCGACTTGATCGGGGGTGCAGCGGCACTTGCCGTTGAAGTGGCCAAGGTATCCGCAGGGGCAGGGATTCATCGCAGCGACGAGTTGGAACTGCGCTTTGAAATCGGCACGGCGTGCAGCACGGGAGATAGTGATGCGCCCACTCTCCAATGGCTCGCGCAACACTTCCAGCACACCTCGATCAAACTCAGGCAACTCATCAAGGAACAACACACCGTGCATGGCAACGGAAATCTCTCCTGGACGAGGATTGCTGCCCCCTCCCACCAGCGCCACTGCCGATGCGGTGTGATGAGGCGCTCTATATGGCCGGCGCTTCCAATTGGCCACGTCGAACATACCGCCCAGCGATTGCATGGCGGCGGATTCGAGCGCTTCTTCCTGTGTCATCTGCGGCAGGATGCCGGGAAAGCGCGCGGCCAACATGCTCTTGCCCGTTCCCGGTGGGCCGCTCATCAATACGGAATGTCCGCCTGCCGCTGCGATCTCCAACGCACGTTTGGATTGGGCCTGACCTTTCACCTCGCGCATGTCGGCATAGTGAGGGGCGACCGCTTTCACTTCTGGGACATGGCGCGTGAGTGCATCACGCCCTGCGAGATGCGCGGCAACTTGCAATAGCGATTGAGCAGGATAGACGACCGCATCCTCGACCAACGCAGCTTCAGCTGCGTTCACCGCTGGCAAGATGAATGCTCGCCCACTGTCCGCCGCACGATAGGTCATCGCCAGTGCACCGCGTATCGCGCGTAGCTCGCCAGTCAGCGCCAACTCACCAGCACATTCATATTCTGCGAGCTTGTCGGCAGGAATCTGGCCTGATGCGGCAAGGATTCCGAGCGCGATGGGTAGATCGAAGCGGCCACTCTCTTTAGGCAAGTCGGCAGGCGCGAGGTTGACCGTGATGCGTTTGGCGGGGAATTCGAACTGGCAGTTTTGCAAAGCGGCACGCACACGGTCTTTGCTTTCTTTTACTTCAGCTTCAGGTAAGCCGACGATGGTGAATTGGGGAAGGCCATTAGCCAAATGCACCTCGACAGTGACCAGCGCGGCATCCATGCCCGCCAGCCCACGACTGTAGAGGACAGCCAACCCCATGACGCTTTACTTGGCTTCTAGTGCAGCGAGGCGCGCTTCCAATTTGGCTAGGCGCTGTTCCAACACCTCATACTCCTCGCGCGATACCAGATCGAGCTTGGCGAAACCTTGCGCCATCAAGGCGCGGGCGTTCTTCTCGAAGTCTTTGGCGGGGCTATTCGCCATCACATCATTGAGTTTGGCTGACATATCTTCAAAGAATTTTGCATTCATCATGTTGTGATTCCCTATCCAAGTTAAGTGGGGCGAGTGTATCAAATCCATCCGCACCGTCGCAGTGCATCACCCTATTTTCGCGCAAGGCCTTGGTGCATCACGCTCTTGTCGGATTTTGCGTAGGCTCCTCACAAAGCCCATAGACACAGGGTTTTTTGCACTCTGGCACGGTTGGTGCTGATAGGGAGGCGTGGATACTTTGTCCCGCTTTGAAACTAAACGAAAGGAAATACCATGTTGAAGAAAAAACTGTTGGTTGTTGCTCTGGCTTCTGCATTCTCTCTGCCTGCGATGGCAGATGATTTGACTTTCAGCTCTAACGTCAGCTTGGTGAGTGACTACCTGTATCGCGGCATCTCACAAACCGGCGCCAATCCAGCACTGCAAGGCGGCTTCGATCTCTCTCACGCTAGTGGCTTCTATGCGGGCGCGTGGGGATCTAGCATCAGCTGGTTGAGCGATGCAGGTGTGAATGGCACGACTTCAGGCATCTCTAACTCTGGCTTGGAATTGGACACCTATGTTGGTTACAAAGGCACGGCTGGCGATATCGGTTATGACGTTGGCTACCTGCGCTACAACTATCCAGGCACCTATGCTGGTAACGCAGTCAAAGCCGATACCGATGAGATCTACGGTGCAGTGAGCTACTCCATCTTGACCGCAAAGCTTTCGTACTCTTTGGGTGACACTTTTGGTATCGCCAAGACAGCAGGTACGACTTACGCTGAGTTGAATGCCAGTTACGCGCTTCCAGATACTGGCATCACTTTCGGTGGTCACATTGGCGCACAAACCTTCACCGGCTCCGGCGCTGACTCGCTGAAAGCTGCTGGCACCGATCCGACTTACTCGGATTACAAATTGAGCGTCAGCAAGGATTTCAGTGGATATGTAGTTGGTTTGGCATTGAGCGGCACTTCAAGCGTCAGCTCTTGGTACACCAACATGCAAGGCACAAAGACTGGTAAAGGCACTGCCGTTCTGTCTCTTAGCCGCGCAATGTAATTCAACCGGGGCGGTTCGCCGCCCCGTTCTTTAGGAGAAGAACAATGAAAATGGTCACAGCAATCATCAAGCCATTCAAGCTGGACGAGGTGCGTGAAGCGCTGTCCGCGATGGATGTGCAAGGCATCACCGTCACCGAAGTAAAAGGTTTCGGTCGCCAAAAGGGTCACACCGAGTTGTATCGCGGTGCGGAATACGTGGTGGACTTCTTGCCCAAGATCAAGCTGGAAGCAGCGATCAAGGCAGACCAGTTGGACCGTGTGATCGAAGCGATCGAGAAGGCCGCCCAGACCGGCAAGATTGGTGACGGCAAGATCTTCGTATCCGACCTCGAACAAGTCATCCGCATTCGTACCGGCGAAGTCGGTCCTGAAGCCCTTTAAGGAGAACATGATGAAGAAAATAATTGCATCACTAACGCTGCTGGCCATGTTGTGCGGCCTCGCGGCACCGGCTTTCGCAGAAGAGGCGGCACCTGCCGCAGCGACTACGACTGTAGCTGCGCCCGCTGCTGAAGCGGCACCCGCCGTTGAAGCACCTGCGCCTGCCCCCGCTCCCGTACCTAACAAAGGCGATACCGCTTGGATGCTGACTGCCACTTTGTTGGTGATCTTGATGTGTATCCCTGGTTTGGCTTTGTTCTACGGTGGTCTGGTACGTAGCAAGAACATGCTGTCCGTCTTGATGCAAGTGTTCAGCATCTTCGCGCTGATCACTGTGTTGTGGGCAGTCTATGGCTACTCGTTGGCGTTCACCACAGGCAACGCGTTCATCGGTGGATTCGACCGTGTGTTGTTGAAAGGTATCTTTGACCCAACGACGGGTGCAGTTGCTAACGCAGCCACTTTCAGCAAAGGCGTGTACATCCCTGAGTTCGCATTCGTCGCGTTCCAAGCGACCTTCGCTGCGATCACCGTGGCACTGGTCGTCGGCGCATTCGCTGAGCGTATGAAGTTCGCTTCCGTGATGTTGTTCTCGGCACTGTGGTTCACTTTCGCTTACTTGCCGATCGCTCACATGGTTTGGTTCTGGGCGGGTCCTGATGCCTACACTGACGCTGCTGCGGCTGAAGCTGCTACTGCAACGGCTGGCTGGTTGTTCGCTAAGGGTGCGTTGGACTTCGCAGGTGGTACGGTCGTACACATCAACGCCGCTGTCGCTGGCTTGGTCGGTGCGTTCATGATCGGCAAGCGTATCGGTTACGGTAAAGAGCCAATGGCACCTCACAACCTCGTGATGACCATGATCGGCGCTGCATTGTTGTGGGTGGGTTGGTTCGGTTTCAACGCAGGCTCTGCGCTGGAAGCGGGCGGTACAGCTACCTTGGCATTCGCTAACACTTTGATCGCAACGGCTGCTGCTGTGGTGACTTGGTTGGCTGCGGAATGGATGTTGAAGGGCAAGCCTAGCTTGTTGGGTGCAGCTTCGGGTGCAGTAGCAGGTCTGGTAGCGATCACTCCAGCTTGCGGTTGGGTAGGCATCGGCGGCGGCCTGATCATCGGCGCACTGGCTGGCGTGACTTGCTTCTGGGGTGTGACTGGCCTGAAGAAACTGTTGGGTGCGGACGACTCTCTGGACGTGTTCGGTATCCACGGCGTGGGCGGTATCTTGGGTGCGTTGCTGACTGGCGTGTTCAACTCTTGGAGCATGGGTGGCACTGGCATCGTCGACTACGTGAACAACACTGTGGTCACTACTGAGATCGGTGCGCAAGTATGGATCCAAGCACAAGCCGTATTGACCACAGTCATCTGGTCCTCAGTGGTTGCATTCATCTGCTACAAGATTGTTGACCTGACTATCGGTCTGCGTGTGAAGGAAGAAGACGAGCGCGAAGGTCTGGATACCACAGCCCACGGTGAGCGTGCTTACAACCTGTAAACCTCTCCTCCCTGGAGCCTCCCCGGCTCCTTCTTCAAGGGCACCGCAAGGTGCCCTTTTTTTGATACCACAATAGAACCATTGGAGGATTCACATGGCTGGCGAAATGGAACAACTGTTTGCAGTCGTAGGACGTGTCTACGTCATGCTCAGAAGAGAGACCAACAGAATGATCGATGTCGAATGGGCGATCGCCAATGCAGAATATGCTCGCAAGGTGATCGAGCTTGCACGCACGACCAACGTGGCTGAACTTAGTGAACTGGCGGATCGCATCGAAGATACACATCCGTTACTTCCAAGGATCAAGAGAGTAGAGGCAGCCCCGCCGGCCGAGCTGTTCGATTCACCCAAATACGTGCAGAGCTTGCGGTGAATCTAGCGATGCTGCTGGTTAGTGATCAGCAGCTCGAAGGCTTCTGCTGGGAGGGGTTTGCTGAATAGATAACCCTGCAGTTCATCACAGCCGATACCATGCAAGAAGGCTTGCTGGTAAGAGGTCTCGACACCCTCGGCGATGACCTTCATCCCAAGACTGTGGCCAAGGGCGATGATGGCCTTCAGGATGGCGATATTGCTTGGCTCCGTCTCAAGATGACTGACGAACACTTGGTCGATCTTGAGCCTATCCACAGGAAAGTCTTTCAGATAAGCCATGCTGGAATAGCCCGTCCCGAAATCATCGATGGCCAATTTGACGCCGAGTGATTTCAGTTCATGCAGCGTCTTGATGAAGCTACCTGTATCGTGCACCAAGCTACTCTCGGTGATCTCCAGTTCCAGACAGGATGGATCCAATGCTGTCGCTACGAGTACCTCTCTCACAGATTGAACCAATCCCGATTGACGGAACTGCCTAGGCGAGACATTCACCGCGATAGGGAGCGCCACGCCACATGTCTCTTTGAGTCTCACTGCCTGACGACAGGCAGCATGCAACACCCAACGACCGATGTCTTCGATCAGTCCCGTCTCCTCTGCGATCGGGATGAAACTGGCTGGTGAGATCATGTTCTGACCCGGAGGTTGCCAACGGATTAGCGCCTCGGCACCGCATATCTTCCCAGTGGAAAAATCCAGTTTCGGCTGGTAGTGCAACAGGAACTCATCGTTCTTGAGCGCGTGTCGCATGCGATATTCCATGTCCACTCGCTCCATCAAAATCAGATTGAGCTCTTCTGTGTAGAACTGGAAATTGTTACGCCCCGATCGTTTTGACTTATACATCGCCGAGTCGGCGAATTTGAGGAGGGTCGAGGTGTCTCGACCATCATCCGGATAGATGCTGATACCGATGCTGCAGGAGATGATGAAGTCTCGCTCTTCGATATGACATGGAACAGCCACAGCCGCCATCACCCGCTGCATACTCTCGGAGATATCTTCGATCTTATTCAGGCCCGTCAATAGCAGGACGAATTCATCACCACCCAAACGCACCACGGTATCAGATTCACGCACGCAGCCGGCCAATCTACCTGCCATCGTCTTGAGCAGCTCATCCCCCGCATGATGACCCATGCTGTCATTAATGATCTTGAACTGATCCAGATCGATGAAGGCCACCGCCACTTTGCTTTCATAACGATCGGCAATCCCGATATATTGTTCCAAACGATCCGAGAGCAAAGTCCTGTTTGGCAGTCCAGTCAATGCATCATGCGTCGCCTGATATTCGATCTGTTGCTGATAGTTCTTACGTTCGGTGATGTCCTCCACGGTACCTTCGTAGAACGTCAAATTACCCTGCGCATCCCTAACTTCGCGCGCGTTCTCGGATATCCAGATGATCTCGCCATGCTTGCAGTAGACCTGCGCCTCAAAGTTCTTCACTTGACCTTGTTCACTCATCAGTGCGATGAATTCTTCGCGCCTGTGCGGATCCACGTACAGTTGCTTCTGGATGTTCGAGATCCCCTGCGCTAGATCTTGGACCGAGTCATACCCATATATTTGGGCAAGTGCAGGGTTGAAGTTCAGATAATGCCCGTCCGCAGAGGTTTGATAGATGCCTTCGATGGCATTCTCGAATATCGAGCGGTAGCGCTCTTTGGCTTCTAATGCCGCCAACTCGCTGAGCTTCCGACGCGTCACATTCTGAATGAAGCCTTCGATGGCTTCCACTTTGCCATGGGCGTCATACACAGGAGAACCACGCTCGGACACCCATCTGATATCGCTATCGGCATGTACGATGCGGTACTCGACATGGAAGCGCTGACCATTTGAGACCGCACGCTCTATCTCGGAGCGCACCCGCTCCCTATCTTCCGGATAAGTGATCTCCTCATAATAGATATCTGCGTTATGGAGTAACGAGTCTGATGAATATCCCGTCAACTCGGCCCATCCTTCACTCGCATATACCATCGTCCAATTCGAATCGTATAGACAGCAGTACACCATTCCGTAAAGGTTCTGTATCAACACGTTGAGTACACGATCGCTATCTTCCAGCTTGGCTCTTAGGCTCGGGCTGGCATTCTGCTTGGCAAGCGATAGTTTGGCTTTGGCTAACATAGACCGAGGCGGCTCATTCGTTCAGCGCAATGGATCTCATAGCGCACTATGATCAAGCAGCGACACGGCCTGTAGACTGCGTCACCTCGAATTGATTGGTCAGCAATTGTAGGCGCTGAGAGGTCTGCTTCGCCTGCGCCATACTGAAGTTCAATGCATCCAGTGCTCCACTCATGGACTCGGTCACCGTCGCGATTCCCCGCACATCCTCTCCATATCGGTGCGTACTATCCGCGATCCCTTGGATCAGATTGAACATGCGATCAAGGATCTCTTTCATCTCTGTATTTTCGGATGCGGCAGACTCGGCCATACGCAACCCATCTTCGATCCCAGCAGAACCTTGCTCCATGTTGTGGACGGCTTCACGTGCTTGGCTTTGCACCGTATCGATCATTTTTCTGATCTCGTGAGTCGCGGCAGTGGTTCGCTCGGCGAGCTTACGCACCTCATCCGCCACCACCGAGAATCCCCTTCCTGCCTCGCCGGCACGAGCCGCTTCGATCGCCGCATTGAGTGCCAGTAGATTCGTCTGTTCGGCGATGGCATTGATCACGGTCACGATCTTTCCGATCTCTTCCGTACTCTTGCTCAGACGATCGATGGTTTGAGCAGACTGCTCCAACGAGCCTCGAATCACCTGTGTGCGCAGCTGTACCTGTTTGAATTGTTGCTGAGCATGTTCTACCGCTTGTTGGGTGATGAGTTTTATCTCTGCGGTCGTCTGAGTCGCAGAATCGATATCCGATATCTGCCGCTGCAAAGAACCCATGATCTCTTGTATCGCTCTCAACACCTGTTGTGTCGCGACCGTCGCCTCTTGGTTCCGATCCATCATGTTCTGATGATTGCCTTCCATCTCATCGGTAGCCTGGATGACACGACCGACCGTGCCATCTAGCGTATCGATGAAACTGTTGACCCATTGCGACATGACTGCCGGCTCATCGATGGCAACATGATTCCGATCCAAACGCTGTGAAAGGTTGCCACCTCCCTCGGCCAAGCCGCGAATCATACGCGCCATGAGTCGCAACCGTTCCGTCATCGGTTTGAGTGCATATCGATAGAACAATATCGCCCCCAATCCCAATAATCCGACATTGACCAATGCCGTTTCCAAAACTTCGAGTTGCAAGAAATGACCGCAACCGAAGGTGATCAGCCACGTCATAAAGACCAAGATCAAGTTGGACTGCATCATGCGGAAGTTCACCGAGCGGAACCGATTCGCTTCTTCCAGATCGGCTTCACACATCATGCCCCAGACATCCAAGGAACCGGGCATCTGCAGCGTGACCCCCACGCCGATCACAGGGATGTGACGGTAGTCCGGATAGCCGGGATAAGTAACGAACATGTTCTCGCCACGTGCGATGGTCTCACGCACGCCGGGATGGAGGCTTTGGGTAGCAGGATCGTTGAACACAAGTTCCAGCTCGGTATGTTTGTCCACCCAGACTGGGCCGTAATCCGTCCTCACTCCTTGCTTGAGGTTATCACCTAGACTGAATGCACTGTCTTCAAAACGGGAGCGTGACAATGCCGTACCGGACCGGATGTTCTGATCGAACGCCGACCTCACCATAAAGAGATAGTTATCTCCAGAGTCCACGAAGACATGCCCTGCCTCGCGCTGGATCAGATCACCCAACACATCGTTCGTAACGCGACCACATAGCGCCCCCACGACCTTACCGTCAGCACTGATCGGCAGATAGAACATCAACGTCACTGCATCATGGAAATTCGAACTGGAAGGGCCTACTTCCTTGGTCTTTTGGTCGACATACGGTCCATGCAAGAAGCGCTGACGCAAGCCGAGTTCGACGGCCTTAGGGGGCAATTTATATGACGCGACATTGCTGAAGTGGCTACTAGCGAGCACTCGACCTGAGCTATCTATGTATAGCAACTCGGAAATATCGGTGCATCTCACCCTCAGACTTTGCATCAGCTTGGTGGTGGGGCATGGCAGTTCACGACGCACTTCTTCTGCCATCGCCTCTAACAAAGTC
Source organism: Sideroxydans sp. (assembly GCA_041665725.1). Lineage (GTDB taxonomy): Bacteria > Pseudomonadota > Gammaproteobacteria > Burkholderiales > Gallionellaceae > Sideroxyarcus. Next base: position 346,351 of record JBAYIG010000001.1, read on the forward strand.
CATTGCTGATTCGCCCAGCCCACAAGGATCTGCCGACGCGTCGTGGCAAGCCCCTCGAACGTCTGCTCAAGTATCGGGTAGCGGCGGCGATTGATGAACGTCGACCAGCGTAGCGCCAACTTGCCGGTCTTACCGAACCAAGGTAGCCAACTGCGCGCAGCGGCATCACGCCTCATAAGGTCACTCTTCAACATGCTGTACTCCTTGTCATCACTCATGGACAGAAGAACAGCAATATCCAGACCACTCGTTCGACGTGCCTATCAAGCCGATACAGTAGCGGCTCAGGCTTCGATGCGCCCTAAAGTAGTGCGTCATTTATTCGGACAGCACCAAAATGTTTGAGGCTTCAGCTCTTCTCTCGAACTTAGACGGCGAATCAATCGGGCATCGAGCTACGCGAGAATCCACTGCGCGAATATCCGCTACGTGAGAACTGTCGCGAGGTGGAAAGGTTGTACGAGATGACCTTCTGCGTGTTCATACTGAAACCGCGATACAAGTCGAGATCATCGTCTGATTCTCGTATCGCCTTCGCAACGACGGCGAATGACTCGATGAACGTCTCCCACGTCTGGAAACGCCGCTTGATGTCTTTTTCCAGCGCGCGCGAGATGAAATCGACCAATATCTTCGGCAGGTCTTTTCGATAAGTCTGGATGGGCGTGATGGGGAAATTCAAGATCGCGGTACGCGCATCGAACTGATTGTCGGCCTCGAAAGTGTGCTTGCCAGTGAGCAAACGATACAGCACCGCACCCAAGGCATAGATGTCCGCACGCTGGTCCAAAGCCTCACCTTCCAATTGTTCAGGTGACATATACGCCAGGCTACCCGCCACCACCTCACCCATCTTGCTGGTCGGGATGGCACAGCCAAAGTCTGTCAGCTTGGCGATACCGTTGGGCATCAGGATGATGTTGCCTGGTTTCACGTCGCGGTGCACTACACCGAGTGAGGCGGCATACTGCAACGCCTCTGCCACTTGTTCGATGACTGACAACACCTTCTCCAATGGTAGCAAAGTATCCCCTTGGTCATGCTTATCCAGCGGCACGCCTTTGATGTACTCCATCACGAGATATGCGCCTGTCTTCTCGTTCAAGTCGGCATCCAGCACATGCACGATGTTGCGGTGATGCATCTTGCTTCCCAGCTCCACTTCAGTGGTGAACATGGCCTTATGCAACTCGGTCTGCGCGGTCTTACGTAGTTGCTTGAGCGCCACCGACGCATATGATTTGTCGCGCATCGCCAGATAGACGTTCGAGGTCGCCCCTTCGCCAAGTTCGCGAACGATGGAATAGTTGCCTATGCGAAGTAGGGGCGATGCCATGCAGTCAAGCTTGTCCTATATGGGAGGAATGCCTTTCGGCCCCCCCCATAGAGTATCGCCGCAGGAATTAGTTTCGGTGATCGGTGGATAAGCTTTATTCAGAAACTTCGGTGCGATTGCGTCCCAATTCCTTGGCACGGTAGAGGGCACGATCAGCTTGTTCAAAGAAATCTTCCAGCTTGCCTTCCTGTGTTATCGGTGCGATGCCGATTGAGATGGTGATCTTGAACGCCAGATCACCGCTACATATCTCATTTGCCGCCACCATCGTACGCAAGCGTTCGGCGATGGATTTGGCTTGTGCGATCTCAGTATCTGGCAACAGGATAGCGAATTCCTCGCCACCATAACGCACCAGCAAGTCGTGTGGTCGCAGGTTCACTTGCATGATCTTCGCCAATGCCTTCAATGCCGCATCGCCGACCAGATGCCCATAGGTATCATTCACCCGCTTGAAGAAATCGATATCGATCACCAAGATCGCACTGTGTGAATCATCGAGCTTGCAACGGTGCAGCACCCTTGGGAAGGCCTCGCTCATCCAGCGGCGATTGTGTACGCCCGTCAGCGCATCGACCGTGGCTTGGTGTTCATATTGGGTGCGCTTGTTATGGGATGTGATGAGCGCTGAATTATCGTTGCGCATGCGACCTGCGATGATGGCCAGCAGATTGCGCGCTACATCATGGGATTGATCGACCATCGACCAAACGGTGTCATGCGGCACTTCCAAAACACGTGTGGGCTTGGCTGCAATGACCAAGGCAGAAGGCTTCATTCCATCCACCAGCGATATCTCTCCCGTACACTCCCCCTCCATCAGTGACGCATGCTCTAACGTCGCCTGTCCAACCAGATGGACACTCAATTCACCGCTCAAGATCATATATAGGTGTTGATTCTCTACTTCCGGCTGCAACAACTTTTCTCCCGGCGCTAATTCGCGCAAAGAGCAGCGCTCCAACATATATTCGATGCTGGAGAAATCCATTCCTTCAAACAGCGAATTTTGTTCGATCAAGGCGCGATCATGGGCATCCATCTTATCTCCCTGCAATCATTTCATCTGAACACGATGGTCTTGTTGCCACACACCAGAACGCGGTCTTCCACGTGGTAACGCAGGCCGCGCGACAGCACTGTCTTCTCGATGTCGCGGCCGTAGCGCACCAGATCGTCCGGCGTGTCGCCGTGATCGATGCGTACGGTGTCCTGCTCGATGATCGGCCCCGCATCCAACTCGTCGGTGACGTAATGACAAGTCGCACCGATGAGCTTCACGCCACGTTGATAGGCTTGGTGATAAGGCTTCGCACCCACAAAGGAAGGCAAGAAGCTGTGATGGATGTTGATGATGCGGCCCGGATAACGTTGGCACAGGAAGGGTGGCAATATCTGCATGAAACGCGCGAGCACCATGGTATCGCCCTGATGCTGGTCGAACAGGTCAGCGATCTTCTCGAACGCAGCGCGCTTGTCGCCTTTCATGTCGATATGAATGAAGGGGATGCCGTGCCACTCGACGAAACTGCGCAGATCTTCGTGGTTCGAGATGACGCAGGGGATGTCCACCTGCAATTCACCACTGCGCCAGCGATGCAGCAAGTCGTTCAGGCAATGATCTTGTTTGCTGACCAGCACCACCAATCGCTTCTTCAACTCCGAATCCGAGAGCTGCCAATGCATATCGAACTCGCGCGCCAGTGGTGCGAACTGCAAACCGAACTCATGTGCGTCAAAGGGCAGCGAATCGGCACGTATCTCTTGTCGCATGAAGAAATTCTGCGATTCCAGATCGGTGTGATAACTCGCCTCGACGATGAAACCGCCGTGCTTAGCGATGAAACCAGTGACCGTAGCGATGATGCCGGAGCGGTCAGGACAGGAGATGGTCAGGGTGTAGTGGTGATTGCTTTGCATTAAGCGTTCCTCAAACAAGTCGCTTGATTTTACAGGATAACCACGCGTGCCAATCCATTTGGAAAGCGTTAAAATGCACACATTGGAAATGTACGGCCGATCAAGGCCAAGATAGGAGCGTTCGAGATGGCTTCGATATCGAACACAGCAGCGAATCTATACAACTACACAGCACCCGTCACTGACCCGAGCTTGTTGAATGACAAGAAGGCATCGGGAAGTGCCGGTGCATCAACTGTCGCTCAAGCCAAGCTAGCTGCCGAAAGCACCATTGTTTCTATCGGGAACAACTCGAAAGATGATTCGCTGACCTACAACGCGCTGGGGCTGCTGGGCAACAAGAACCCGCTCGCACAAGATCCTGTCCTGCAAGCACAAAGCTCGATCTCCAACTCGCTCAATTCTTTGCGAGCCGATAGCTCCGCTAACACACCGAACGACATCCTCGCTCAGCTCGACATTCCTGGCGTGACCAGTAATCGCGTTTAGAGGAACTCCTGCGGCAGCTGCATCGCGCTGACTGCCTCTCCCCAAAGACCTGACATGATGCGTGATGCCTGCTCGGTATCGCCGCTGGTGAAGAACTCGACTTCCGCTTTTACTGACAAGCGATTGGGTAACTCGGTATGGATGCGTCGTTGTACCTGACGCGCCACCGCCTCGCCCGTATCTACCAGCGTGATGTCCGCCCCCACTACGTCACGGATCAACGGCGCCAAAAAAGCATAGTGGGTACAGCCAAGAATGAGGGTGTCTGCACCCTGAGCCAATAAAGGCGCGGTGTAACGCTCGACCAACCTGCGCGTATCTGACTCGGTCAAATGTCCACGCTCGACTTGCTCGACCAAACCTGGGCAGCCCTGTGTGACGATCTTCACGCGGCCGGCATATCTTTCCAGCAGCGCAGCGAAGCGCGCGCTCTCTAACGTGCCTACCGTTGCCAGCACACCGACCACGCCACTCTTTGTGGCAGCGACAGCCGGTTTGACGGCGGGCTCCATGCCGATGATTGGGAACTTGTTATATTTGACGCGCAATGCATGAGCAGCAGCAGCGGTGGCTGTGTTGCATGCGATGACGATGGTGTCCGCACCTTGAGAGAACAGGTACTTCGAGAGTGTCAGCGAACGTGCTTCGATGTAGGCAGGTGATTTGTCACCATAAGGAACGTGACCTGAATCAGCAATGTAGATGAGTCGCTCATTGGGAAGTATCTGGCGGATATGGTGCAGGACGGACAGGCCGCCCACACCCGAATCGAAGACGCCGATGGCTCCCGAATGATTCATCGCAACTTATTCCACCGCTTGGTCACGCAAGAACTCTTCGTACGTGCCGTGGTAATCGTTCACGCCCTTGGCCGAGATTTCGATGATGCGCGTAGCCAATGAGGAAACGAATTCGCGGTCATGGCTGACGAAGATGAGCGTGCCTTTGAATAGATCGAGCGCGGTGTTGAGCGATTCGATGGCCTCCATATCCATGTGGTTAGTTGGCTCGTCCATCAGCAACACGTTGGGCTTAGCCAACATCAGCTTGCCGAACAACATGCGGCCTTTCTCGCCACCGGATAGCACTTTCACCATCTTCTTCACGTCGTCGCCAGAGAACAACAAGCGCCCGAGCGTACCGCGCACCACTTGATCGTCGTCATGCGGACCGCGCCAGTCGGTCATCCATTCCATCATCGATTTGGGTTCCGCGAAATCGGCAGCATGATCCTGTGCGTAGTAGCCCAGCTTGGCTTTTTCTGCCCACTTGATGGTGCCGTGATCTTGTGCGAGATCGCCCGCAAGACAACGCAATAGCGTCGTCTTGCCAATACCGTTAGGGCCGATGATGGCGACCTTCTCACCCGCGTCGATGCGGAAGTTGACGTTGGAGAACAACATCTTGTCGTAGCCCTTCGCCATCTTCTCCACTTCCACCGCGACACGATGCAGCTTATCGCGCTCGTCGTATTCGTAACGGATGAACGGATATTGGCGGCTAGATGGCTTGATGTCTTCGATCTTGATCTTGTCGATCTGGCGCGCACGCGATGTCGCTTGCTTGGCCTTAGAAGCGTTGGCCGAGAAACGTGCCACGAAGGCTTTCAGCTCGGCGACCTTCTCTTTGGCTTTAGTGTTGTCGGCAGACTGCTGCTCGCGTGCTTGTGTGGAAGCCAGCATGTAATCGTTGTAGTTGCCTGGGTACACGGTGATCTTGCCGTAGTCCAAGTCAGCCATGTGCGTACACACGCTGTTCAAGAAGTGACGGTCGTGGGAGATGATGACCATCGTCGAATTGCGCGCGTTGAGGATGTCTTCCAGCCAGCGGATGGTGTTGATGTCCAAGTTGTTGGTCGGTTCGTCCAGCAGCAGGATATCGGGATCGGAGAACAAGGCCTGCGCCAACAACACGCGCAATTTGAAACCTGGCGCCACTGCACTCATCGGGCCGTTATGCAGATTGATGTCGATACCCAGTCCTAGTAACAGTTCGCCCGCACGCGCTTCGGCAGTGTAGCCATCGTATTCGGCGAAAGTCGCCTCCAGATCGGCGGCACGCATGTAGTCTTCTTCTGATGCATCGGGATTCGCGTAGATGGCATCGCGCTCGCTCATCGCTTCCCACATCTCGTCGTGGCCCATCATCACCACATCCAGTACACGCTTGTCTTCGTAGGCGAACTGGTCTTGGCGCAACTTACCGAGGCGCTCTGTCTTGTCGAGCATCACTTCGCCGGAGGATTGCTCCAAGTCGCGACCGAGGATCTTCATGAAAGTGGATTTGCCACAACCGTTGGCGCCGATCAAGCCGTAACGGTTACCATCGCCGAATTTGACGGAGACGTTCTCGAACAGGGGCTTCGCCCCGAATTGCATGGTGATATTTGCTGTAGATAACATGACGTTGCCTTAATTTCGAAGGCGCGCATTCTACCACTGCCTCCCACTCACTGGCCGCATGCAATCAGCTAGAATGCCCACTCATCAATCTTCGAGCACATCATGGTCCCGCATCTCACCACCGCACTGAAAGGCCCGTTGCTGGAATTGGAGCGACGCATCCTCACCGCACAGCCCACCATCGAGCATTGGTTCCGCACGCAATGGCAGGAACATACACCACCCATCTATAGCTCGGTCGATCTGCGTAACAGTGGTTTCAAGTTAGCGCCTGTGGATACCAACCTTTTCCCCGGCGGCTTCAACAATCTCAATCCCGAATTCTTGCCGCTGTGCGTGCATGCCGTGCAAAGCACTCTGGAAAAGGTGTGCCCTGAGGCACGCGGTGTGTTGCTGATCCCAGAAAACCACACGCGCAATCAGTTCTATCTGCAGAACGTGGCGCAGCTCGCGCTCGTGTTGCGTCAGGCAGGGTTGAACGTACGCATCGGTTCACTGTTGCCTGAGATCACCGCGCCCACTACGCTGGAGCTAACCAATGGCAGCTCACTCACGCTGGAACCTCTGGAACGCAGAGGCAACCGTCTGGGAGTGGATGGCTTCGACCCTTGCGTGGTGTTGCTGAACAACGACCTCTCTGCCGGTGCGCCGGACATATTGAAGAACTTGGAACAAACGGTGTTGCCACCCTTGGAGGCTGGTTGGTATGTACGCCGTAAATCCAAACATTTCGCGGCCTACCATGAAGTCAGCAAACGCTTTGCCGAGATACTGTCCATCGACCCTTGGTTGATCGATCCCTATTTTGCCGTGTGCAACCAAGTGAATTTCCAAGAGCGCGTGGGTGAAGAATGTCTGGCAGCGCAAGTGGACCTGGTGTTGCAACAGACGCGCGCCAAATATGCCGAGTATGGCGTGAAGCATGATCCCTTTGTCATCGTGAAGGCCGATGCGGGCACTTACGGTATGGGCATCATGTCGGTGAAGGATGCTAGCGAAGTACGTGACCTCAATCGCAAGCAACGTAACAAGATGGCCGTCGTCAAAGAGGGCATGCAAGTCTCTGACGTCTTGGTGCAGGAAGGTGTCTATACCTTTGAAGACCTGAACGGCGCCGTCGCTGAACCCGTGGTGTACATGGTGGACCGTTACGTGGTCGGTGGCTTCTACCGCGTGCATACCGATCGCGGCGTGGACGAAAATTTGAATGCGCCCGGTATGCGCTTCGAGCCGCTAGCTTTCGAACAATGCTGCATCCTGCCAAATCCCGATTGCGCGCCCGACGATACGCCCAACCGTTTCTATGCTTACGGTGTGGTGGCGCGACTGGCGATGCTGGCGGCCTCACTCGAATTGGAAGAACTCACAACAGCATGATGCGCTTGGCTGTATTGCTCTTTCTGAGCCTGATGCTCAGCGCCTGCGATAAAGAACCCATCTATCAGGAACAGGGCTATGTGTTCGGCACACTGGTCGAGGTCACCGTGTTTGGCGCAGATGAGGTGCATGCTAAACAAGGCATCGCCGATGTGATGCATGAGTTCCAGCGCCTGCATGATTTGCTACACGCATGGAAACCCTCTGAGTTGAGCGGGCTGAACACTGCCATCGCACAAGGCAAGCGCCAAGTCGTGTCACCCGAATTGGCTGCCATGCTGCAAGACGCTGCGCAACTTTCCACCCAATCGGAAGGCCTGTTCAACCCGACCATCGGTGGACTCATCCAGACTTGGGGATTCCAAGCGGACGATTTCAAAGCGGTGCTACCTGAGGAAAAACAGATCACATCATGGGTCACAGCGAATCCACAGATGAGCGACCTGACAATCTCGGCCAACCAAGTCGGCAGCGCGAACAAAGCGGTCAAGCTCGACCTCGGCGGCTACGCCAAGGGTTATGCGCTAGATCGTGCGGCATCCATCCTCAAGCAACAGGGCATCAACGATGCGCTCATCAACATCGGCGGCAATGTGTTGACGCTGGGTTCACACGGCAAACGTCCGTGGCGAGTGGGAATCCAACATCCGCGCAAACCAGGCGCATTGGCGACCTTGGAATTGCGTGATGGTGAAGCGGTGGGTACGTCGGGTGACTATCAGCGTTACTTCGAAGTGGATGGGAAGCGCTACTGCCATCTTATCGATCCGCGCAATGGCCATCCCGTTCAAGACGTGCAGGCCGTCACCATCATCACGCACGGTGCTCGTGCTGGATTGCTGTCCGATGCTTCGTCCAAACCCTTGTTCATCTCCGGCATCGCAGGATGGCGCGCCGCCGCCGACAAGATGCAGCTCGACGAGGCCTTACTCATCGATGCCGACGGCGTGGTTCACCTCACCGCCGCCATGCAGAAACGGCTAGAATTCACGGACAATAAAACGTTACGGAATGTCGAGTAATGAGTGACGACCGTCTTCAACAGAACATAGACCGCAGTACCGCCATCCACGCATTGAAGAAAGTTCGCGTGCTGGTGGACGAGGCGAATGAAGAAGATGCATCCAAAGCACGGGCATTACGCTGGATGATGCGCTATGGATGGTTGCTGCTGTTGCTCATCGCCGCGCTGGTCGCGCGTCTCATAGGAGTGATCTGATGGCTGGAATATTGATCGTGGCGCATAACAAGCTGGGCGAAAGTCTGGCTGATTGCGTCAAACATGTATTGGGCGAAGTACCGCCGTTCTTGAAGGTGTTGTCAGTCTATGCGGACGATGATCCGCAGCAGAAACTGGCGGAAGGCCACGCGCTCATCCAAGAATTGAACAAAGGCAACGGCGTCCTCATCCTCGCTGACATCTTCGGTGCGACACCCAGCAATGTGGCGCGTCAATTGTGTAAAGAAGAACACATCATGGGCGTGGCCGGTGTGAACCTGCCGATGTTGCTACGCGTGGTGTGCCACCCCAACAAGACCATGCCCGAATTGGCGCAGATCGCATTCAACGGTGGGCGCGAATGTATCGTGCTAATGGATGCGGAAATCGATAACAAGGATTGTCCATGCTGAACCAAGAAGCACTCATCATCAACAAACTCGGTTTGCACGCACGTGCATCCGCCAAGCTCACCCAGCTCGCCTCACAGTACCCATGCGAAGTGTGGATGTCGCGCAACGGCAAGCGCATCAACGCCAAGAGCATCATGGGCGTGATGATGCTGGCTGCCGCCAAGGGAACCACCGTCTCCATCGAGACCAACGGTGAACGCGAAGAAGAGGCGATGACCGCGCTGCTCGCACTCATCAATGATTATTTCGGGGAAGGCGAATGACTTTTACCATTCACGGACTGCCCGTTTCCAGCGGCATCGCCATCGGCCATGCCCATCTGGTCTCGCACACTTCGCTCGAAGTCGTGCATTACATGCTGCCGAAGCATCTGGTCGCGGAAGAAGTCGCGCGTCTGGATGCCGCTCTCAAAACCACACGTGACGAATTGACCGCGCTGCGCGCCAATCGTCCGCAACAAGCCGCCGCCGAATTCGACGCTTTCCTCGATCTGCACCTGATGATCTTGGGCGATGAACATATCAGCCATGCCGCACGTGACATGGTGGAGAAAGAACACTGCAACGCGGAGTGGGCACTGAAGACACAGATGGATGCGCTGGTGATGCAGTTCGAGGCATTCGATGACGCGTACCTGCGCGAACGCAAGACCGATGTCATCCAAGTCGTGGAGCGTGTACTCAAAGTATTGAGCGGCCATCCCGGTCACCAACCGCCCACACCGCAACATGATTCCGAGATGGTCTTGGTCGCGCACGACGTGAGCCCAGCCGACCTGATCCAGCTCAAGCCGCATCAGTTCTGTTCCATCCTCACCGACTTGGGCGGTGCGACATCGCACACCTCCATCGTCGCACGCGGCCTGAACATCCCTTGCGTGGTCGGTCTGCACCATGCACGCGAGCTCATCAAAGACCGCGACCTGCTCATCGTGGACGGCGAGCAGGGTGTGGTCATCGTCAATCCCGACAAGAACCTGCTGGCTGAATACAAACTGCGCCAAAGCCAGTTCGTGTTGGAGAAACAAAAACTCAAACGCCTGCGCACGGCACGTGCCACCACGCTGGATGGCACACGCATCGAACTGCAAGCCAACATCGAGATGCCGACCGACTTGCCGCAAGTGATGGAGAACGGCGCGGCAGGTGTGGGACTGTTCCGTAGCGAGTTCCTCTTTCTCAATCGTGACGACCTACCGGATGAAGAAGAGCAATTCACCGCCTATCGCACCGTACTGGAAGGCATGGGCGAGATGCCCGTCACCATCCGCACCTACGACTTGGGCGCGGACAAACAACTGAAGGGCGTGACTCGCGTCGCCAGCAATCCGGCACTTGGATTGCGTGCTATCCGTTTGTGCTTGGCCGAACCACAACTGTTCCGCACCCAGTTACGCGCACTGCTGCGCGCTTCCATCTACGGCAATCTGAAGATATTGGTGCCTATGCTGTCGGGTGCTTCCGAGATCACACAGACCTTGCAGTTGATCGACGGGGTGAAGGCAGAATTGAAGAGTCAGAGCGTCGCCTTCAAAGATGACGTGCCGATCGGCGGCATGATCGAGATCCCCGCTGCCGCATTGGCATTGAACGTCTTCATCAAGAAATTGGATTTCCTTTCCATCGGCACCAACGATTTGATCCAATACACTTTGGCGATCGACCGCACCGACGAAGAAGTGGCACACCTGTACGACCCGCTGCACCCTGCCGTGTTGCAACTGTTGGCTCACGTCATCGGTAGCGCAAACAAGGCGGAAGTTCCCGTATCGGTGTGCGGTGAGATGGCCGGTGAACTGGCTTACACACGCTTGCTGCTCGGCATGGGATTGCGCCAGTTCTCCATGCATCCAGCGCAACTTTTGGGTAGCAAACAGCGCGTGCTCACCACCAACTTGCCCGAGATCACCGCGCTCACGCAAAAGATATTGCGTGCCGATGACCCCATCAAGATCAACGAGCTGTTGGACAAGTTGAACGCGGCTTGAGCCACCGACAAAGCCACGACGCTTGTGGCTTCTGTCACCACATCAGGGAGGCAGCATGAAACTACTCGGTTCGAACACCAGCCCCTACGTTCGCAAGGTAAGACTGGCTCTGCTGGAAAAGAACATCCCGCACGAGTATGTAGTCGATCCGCCGACCGAGCCGGGCAGCTTGGTGTTGCAGGTCAATCCTCTTGGTCGCATCCCTGCGCTCATCCTCGATGATGGTTTCTGCATCTTCGATTCACCCGTCATCACCGAATATGTGGACACACTCAACGACGCACCTATCCTCATCCCGCGCGACGATCCTGCGGCTAAGTTACGTGTGAAACGCTGGGAAGCATTGGCCGATGGCATCATGGATTCCGCCATCGTGGTGCGCAACGAAGTGCTGCGTCCTGCCGAGAAACAACAAGCCTCAACTATCGAGATGCACAACACTGCCGTCAGCAAGGCACTGATCTATGCCTCCGAACTTTTAGGAGAGAAGCGCTGGTGCGAGGGTGACGCCCTCACACTGGCCGACCTCGCCTTGGTCAGCGCCCTGCTCTATCTCGACCTGCGTTTCGCTGAGCGCGATTGGCGTAGCACACATCCCAATTTGAAAGCGTTCTTCGAGCGCGCCAGCTCGCGCCGCAGCGTCATCACCGCGACGACGATCTAAGCTGCATGGCACGCCGCAAGCATTACCACGTGTATGTGATCGAGCTATCGAAAGACGTGCTGTACGAAGGCAAGTTCAAGAAATGCAATCCCGATTACATCACGGGTAAACCCTGCGTCTACGTGGGCATGACCGGACTCGATCCCGATATCCGTTTCGACAAACACAAAGCAGGCATCCAAGCCAATCGCTACGTCACCGATTACGGCCTGCATCTTTTGCCCGACCTTTACGAAGCCTTTAACCCGATGTCCTACGACGAAGCGCGTGATAAGGAAGTGGATGTCGCCATCGATCTGCGTGAGGCGGGATTCGGCGTGTGGCAAGCTTGAAGCAATTAACCCTGCGGCCTATGTAATTGACAGCTTTCAGGAAAACACGGACACTTCGCTCCGTGCCGATTTGAGTTCAGCTTGCGGGGCACGTAAAACATTCCAGCTAAAGCGAGTGAACCCGCTCTAGCCTCAAGCTGTGCGGGTTTTTATTTTTGGAGTCGCTTTGAGTTCATCGGTTGGAATCGTTACGGCGCAACGCGCCACATTTGAGCAACCTCTTACCTTCAAGAGTGGCGCTGTGTTGCCACGCTATGAGTTGATGTACGAGACCTACGGCACATTGAACGCCGACAAGTCCAACGCCATCCTCATCTGCCACGCACTATCGGGCCATCATCACGTCGCGGGTTATTACGCCGAAGACACCAAGAACATCGGCTGGTGGGACAACATGGTGGGGCCGGGCAAGCCCATCGACACGCTCAAGTTCTTCGTGATCGGTCTGAACAACCTCGGTGGCTGTCACGGTTCGACCGGCCCTTCCAGCATAGACCCGGCAACAGGCAAACCCTATGGCTCGTCCTTCCCTGTCGTCACCGTGGAAGACTGGGTCAACGCGCAAGCGCGCCTGGCCGACCAGCTCGGCATCCAGCGTTTCGCGGCCATCATCGGCGGCAGTCTGGGCGGCATGCAGGCGATGCAGTGGGCGCTGGCGTATCCGGAGCGCGTGGCGCATGTGCTGGCCATCGCCACGGCACCGCATCTCACCGCGCAGAACATCGCGTTCAACGATGTGGCACGCAGCGCCATCCTGACCGACCCGGATTTCCACGGCGGCAACTTCTATGAGCACGGCGTGGTGCCGACGCGCGGTCTGCGTCTGGCGCGCATGCTGGGACACATCACCTACCTTTCCGATGATGCGATGGCCGACAAGTTCGGGCGCGAGTTGCGTCACGGCAAATTGAACTTCAGCTACGACATCGAGTTCCAGATCGAGTCTTACCTGCGCTACCAGGGCGACAAGTTCGCCGCGTATTTCGACGCGAACACCTATCTGTTGATGACCAAGGCGCTGGACTACTTCGACCCTGCGCGTGAGCTGGACGGCGACTTGAACCGCGCCTTCGCTGCGGCGAAAGCCAAGTTCCTCGTGGTGTCGTTCACCACCGATTGGCGCTTCTCACCCGCGCGTTCGCACGAGATCGTGCATGCCCTGCTGCACAACCGCCGCGACGTGAGCTACGCCGAGGTGACGTCCGACCACGGCCACGATTCTTTCTTGATGGAAGATACGCAGTACATCGCGGTGATGCGCAATTACTTGGATGGGATTGCAGAAGGGATTTCAAAATGAACGCATCCATCATCCAATCCCGCCCCGACTTCGCCGCCATCGCCGCATGGATCCCCGAAGGCTCCGCCGTGCTCGACCTTGGTTGCGGTGACGGCAGCTTGTTGCGCTACCTGCGCGAGACGCGCAAGGTCGTTGGTTACGGCGTCGAGATCAGCGATGCGAACGTCGCCACCTGTATCTCGAATGGCGTGAACGTCATCCAGAACGACTTGGAATCTGGCCTCGCCGATTTCGAGAACGACGCATTCGACTTCGTCATCCTGTCGCAGACATTGCAAGCGACCAAGCACACCGAGGCGCTGATGAAAGAGATCCTGCGCGTAGGTCGTGAAGGCATCGTCAGCTTCCCCAACTTCGGTTACTGGAAGAACCGCATGCAGGTGATGCTGGGCAACATGCCTGTCTCCACCGACATGCCCTACCAGTGGTATGACACGCCGAACGTGCACCTGTGCACCCTGCATGATTTCGAGAACCTGTGCGCCACGCACGAGGTGGGCATCCTCGCGCGCCATGTGATGACAGAGGGTAACGACGTGAACGTGCTGCCTAACCTGTTGGGCAGCATGGCGGTGTATCGCGTCAAGCGTGCCGCTTAACTGATGACCATCTGGCAGCAACTCTTCACAAGGCGCATGTTGATATGCGTCTTCATTGGATTCTCTTCCGGTCTGCCACTGTATCTGCTGTTCAACCTCGTGCCTGCGTGGTTGCGCAGCGAGCAGATCGACCTCAAGACCATCGGCCTGTTCGCGCTCATCCAGTTCCCCTACACGTGGAAGTTCATCTGGTCACCCTTGCTAGATAGATACGCCGTGCCTGCACTGGGTCGTCGTCGCGGTTGGATGTTGCTCTCGCAAGTGGGATTGTTGTTGGTCATCGCCACGCTCGGCGGCTTCTCGCCACAGACCGAGATGAGCACAATTGTTTTATTTTGTACGTTGCTGGCCTTCCTTTCTGCCACACAGGACATCGTGCTGGATGCCTATCGCCGCGAGTTGTTGTCTGATTCCGAACTAGGCCTCGGTAACTCAATCCACGTCAACGCGTATCGCATCGCGGGCCTCATCCCCGGTTCGCTCTCGCTCATCCTGTCCGACCATCTGCCGTGGAGCATGGTGTTCATCATCACCGCGCTGTTCATGCTGCCCGGCATGGTGATGACGCTGATGGTGAGCGAGCCGCATCGCGCCACACCGCCCAAGACTTTGCGCGAGGCGGTGGTCGAACCCTTCCACGAATTCATCTCGCGCCAAGGTTGGAACAGCGCCTTGCTCATCCTCGCCTTCCTGTTCTTCTACAAACTCGGCGACAGCCTGTGCACCGCGCTGGCTACCCCGTTCTACATGGACATGGGTTTTAGCAAGACCGAGATCGGCCTCATCGCCAAGAATGCGGGCTTGTGGCCTGCCGTCATCGGCGGTCTGCTGGGGGGGCTGTGGATGTTGAAGATCGGCATCAACCGCGCGCTGTGGTTGTTCGGCGTGGTGCAAGTGGTCTCCATCTTCGGCTTCGCGTGGCTTGCGTCAAAAGGTCACTTCGATGTCATCGGTGCAGCCGAGCTCACGCAACTCGGTTTGGTCATCGGGTTGGAAGCCTTCGGCGTCGGCGTGGGCACCGCCGCCTTCGTCGCCTTCATCGCCCGCACCACCCACCCCGCCTACACCGCCACCCAGTTCGCCCTGTTCACCAGTCTCGCCGCCGTGCCGCGCACCTTTATGAATGCGACGGCGGGATGGCTTGTAGAGTCTATGGGATGGACGATGTTCTTCTTACTGTGTGTGCTACTGGCGATTCCGGGGATGCTGTTGTTGTTGAAGGTTGCGCCGTGGAATGGAACACAACAGAATGCGCACATCTGATTTCGTTCAGCAAAGCTGAAAAGAAAATATCACTTTCAGAAATATTGAAGTATTAATTTTCCGATAAACCTTTTTGGAGACTGACATGAAATTACTAGCATTGCTTATGGCCTTGTTTTTTTCTTCACTCACCCTTGCTGCAGCCCCGACTTTCGATCAAAACAAAGCAATACAAAAAGCTGGAAGCCTTGTGGATAGCAGTAAGACTATGTTCCAAATGTTTTACATTCCTGCCCACTCTCCAATCGACTCTACTGTGAGCAAACTTACTCAGTATTTGCAAAACTCGGCTGCAATACAGGCTTCTTTAGGCGTTCTTGGTCCTGACTATGATCTCAACTACAAACTTCTAAAGACTGCGTTAGTTGCTTCCCCCAAAGCCTCTCTGGAAGGAATTCAAATCATTTACATCGGCAACAGCGATCACTTTGAAGAGATTGGTCGGCTAGCTGCCAACGCAGGAGCCAAATTAAGTGCCTCTACTTGTTGTGACTAATTGGTTCTACCAACTAAATGGGGCTGCTTCACAATAGCTGTTTGTCCTGCGCCCTCCCCAACACCGCTTGCGCAACGATCGCCCCGATCAACGCCATCAACATGTCCGACTGCGTATCCCACGCATAACCCTGTGTGCCGAGGAAGGCATCCGCGCCTTGGCCCATCATCTCTGCCGCCGCCCATTCGATGAGTTCGTAGCTGGCGCTGACAGCGAGGCAACTCGCCACCACCAGCGTGAACAGCAACTTGCCTTGCTTCAACGGTGAGCTGCGTAGCAGCAGTTCACGGAACAGCATGGCGGGGATGAAGCCTTGCGCGATGTGACCGATCTTGTCGTAGTTGTTGCGCGCGAAGCCGAACCAGTCTTGCATCCAATATCCCAGCGGCACTTCGGCATAGGTGTAGTGCCCGCCGACCATGAGGATGACTGCGTGCAGGAACAGCAGGCGATACAGCAACGGGGTGAGGGTGTAGGACTTGTAGGTGACAACGAGGATGGGCAGCGCGATGAAGATGGGCGCGGTCTCCATCCACCAGGTGGCGTAGTCGTGCGGATGGATGGCGGTGAGGGCGAGAAGGGCTATCCCGAGTATTAGAAGAATCAATGGTTCGTTGATCGTTTTCAAGTTTTAACCCCTTCTAGCCACAGAGGACACAGAGACCACAGAGATGACTGTTTCAGGCTCCACGATTTTCACTGTGAACTTTGTGCCCTCTGTGGCAAATTGTTTTTAGTCCTTCGTTATTCCGCGTAATCCACCATGAACGGTGCGTGGTCGCTGAAACGTTGTTCTTTGTAGATGCCGGTATGGATGGCTTTGGCGGCGATGGCGGGGGTGGCGACTTGGTAGTCCAAACGCCAACCTACGTCTTTCGCCCATGCTTGCCCTCGGTTCGACCACCATGTGTAGGCTTCGAGCTCGGGGTGCAGTTTGCGGAACACGTCGATGAAGCCGACATCGTTGAACAACTCGGTGAGCCATGCGCGTTCTTCGGGTAGGAAGCCGGAGTTCTTCTTGTTGCCTTTCCAGTTCTTCAGGTCCTTCTCGGTGTGGGCGATGTTCCAATCGCCACACACGATGATGTCGCGACCACTTGCATACAAATTTCGCATGTGAGGCATGAAGGCTTCGAGGAATTTGAATTTCACGGCTTGGCGTTCTTCGCCACTGGAACCGGAAGGCAGATACAACGACACGACGCTGAGGTTACCGAACTGCGCTTCGATGTAACGTCCTTCAAAGTCGAACTCGGGGATACCTAGACCGACGATGACGTTGTCAGGTTTGCGCTTGCAGTAGATGCCCACGCCGCTGTAACCCTTCTTCTCGGCGTAGTGGAAGTAGCCGTGGTAGCCGAGTGGGGCGAGCATGTCGGGCGTCATGTCCGGCGCTTGGGCTTTGAGTTCCTGCACGCACAGGATGTCGGCGTCTTGCTTGCCGAACCATTCGAGGAAGCCTTTGTTGTAGGCGGAGCGGATGCCGTTGAAGTTCAGTGTAACGATTCTCATGATTTTTCTCGTTAGGGAGTGCCGGCATTATAATGGCGGCATCCTTCAATCCATCTACAAAGCCCCTCATGCACGCTTATCGTCAAGATTTCATCCGCTTCGCTGTCGCACAGAATGTGTTGCGCTTCGGCGAGTTCCAAACCAAGGCAGGTCGTCTGTCGCCTTACTTCTTCAATTCGGGGCTGTTCCAAGACGGCGCGGCGTTGCGCGAGTTATGCCAGTTCTACGCGCAAGCCATCCTTGCTTCAGGTATCAAGTTCGATATGTTGTTCGGCCCCGCCTACAAGGGCATTCCCTTGGTAGCGGGTACTTCTATCGCGTTGGCGGAGCAGGGGCATAACGTGCCGTATTGCTTCAACCGCAAGGAAGCGAAAGACCACGGCGAAGGTGGTACGACGGTGGGAGCAAAGCTGCAAGGCAACGTACTCATCATCGACGATGTGATCTCGGCAGGTACGTCGGTGCGCGAGTCCATCGAGCTGATCCGTGCGGCGGGTGCGACACCGTGCGGTGTGGTCATCGCGCTGGATCGTATGGAACGCGGCCAAGGTGAGTTGTCTGCGGTGCAGGAAGTACACCAAAGCTATGGCATCCCCGTTGTGTCCATCGCGTCGCTGCATGACCTGCTGGGTTTCCTACAAGGCCAAGCGGATTTAGTGCAGAATCTGCACGCGGTGCAAACCTATCGTGACCGTTACGGAGTGAAATGATGATCGATTCGAAATTGTTGATGAGTGCTGCGGCATTGTGTGCCGTGTTTTCCCTGAATGCTGAAGCCAAGCTCTACAAGTGGGTGGATAACAACGGTACGACCCACTATGGCGAGACGATTCCACCCGAGTACGCCAATAAAGAAGCGGTGAAGCTGGAAAAAGGCCGCATCGAGAAGCGCGAAGACAAGAACGCAGACAAAAAAGCCGCGCAAAAGGACCCCGCTGCCGAGAAAGCTCGCATCGAAGCAGAACGCCACGACAATGCATTGATCAACACCTACAGCTCGGAAAAAGAGATTGATCTGGCACGTGACCGCAACTTGCAACAAGTCGAAGCGCGTACAGGTAGTTTCACGACCCTACTGAAATCAGCCCAAGAGAATCAGGTCGCCTTGCAAAAAGAAGCTGAAGGGCTGACCAAACAGGGGCGCAAGATCCCTAAATCGCTTGATGAGGATCTGGAAGAAGCCAAGGCTCGTATCGCCAAACTGCAAGGTGATCTGGATAACAGCTTGAAAGAGAATGAAGCGGTGAAGGCGCGCTATGAAGCAGACAAAGTGCGCTACCGTGAGTTGAAGGGCATCGTCGCCCCCAAGAAATGATCAGACAGCTTCAAAACCACGGGTAGTTGCGTCGTAGCGTAGCAACTGCCCGTGTTCGATGTCGAAGTACCATCCATGTAGTGTCAGTGTCCCCGCCTCGATACGCTCGCGTATCCACGGAAACGTCTTCAGATTTTCCAACGATACTAGGATGGCGCGGAGCTCACACTCACGCTCCTGAACTTCTACCTGTGCATCCGGCATCTCGCTGATCACTTCAGCACGTGCGCTCTCGACCAGACTCATCCAGTCGTCGATGTAGGAACCTGGCGTTCCCACCCCACCCGTTTTAACAAGTGCATCGATGCCGCCACAATGCGCGTGACCCAAGACAACGATATGTTTGACGCCTAGGGTGCTGACACCGTACTCGATGGCGGCCGTCGTACCGTGGTGACCACTATGTCCCTCCAAAGGAGGGACCAAATTAGCTACGTTGCGAATGACGAAAAGATCACCAGGATCGCAATCAAAGACCAAGGCAGGATCGACACGCGAATCACAGCAGGCGACGACCAGCACTTGTGGCGTTTGTCCTTCCGTCACTAGTTGCTGGTAAAGGGTGTCGTGCTTCTCGAAATGCTGCTCACGAAAACGTTGGAAGCCCTGAATGAGTTGCTTGATGTCGATCATGCGGTCAGCAAACGTTGCGCCTCGCGATACTTGTCCGCCGTACGCTGCAACACCTCGGCAGGAACACGTGGTGCTGGTGCTTGTTTGTTCCAGCCAGAAGATTCCAACCAATCACGTACGAATTGTTTATCGAAGCTGGGCGGATTGCTACCGACCTTGTATTGATCTGCCGGCCAGAAGCGTGAGGAATCCGGCGTAAGCGCTTCGTCGATCAGATACAGCGTACCTGCCGCATCCGTGCCGAACTCGAACTTGGTATCGGCGATGATGATGCCGCGTGTCAGCGCGTAGTCTGCTGCCTGTGTGTAGAGAGCTAGCGTGGCGTTCTTCACTTTCTCTGCCATCTCTGCACCTAACAACTTCTTCGCCTCTTCGAACGAGATATTCTCATCGTGATCGCCAACGGCTGCTTTTGTAGAGGGCGTGAACAAAGGTTGTGGCAACTTCTGTGCTTCTTGCAGGCCGGCTGGTAATTGGATGCCGCACACTGCACCCGTCTTCTTGTAGTCCTTCCAACCGGAACCCACGAGATAGCCACGCACGATGGCTTCGATCGGCAGCGGCTTCAGCTTCTTGGTGACAAAGGCTCGACCGCGCACTTGTGCCTTATCCGCTTCGGTCTTCACGACGGATTCTGGGTCGATGCCGGACAGGTGATTAGGAATGACGCCGCCCAGTTTCTTGAACCAGAAATTGGATACCGCTGTCAGCACTTCGCCTTTGCCTGGGATGGGATCATCTAGGATCACATCAAAAGCGGAGAGGCGATCGGTCTGCACGATGAGCAGATGGTCGGCATCCACTTCGTACAGATCGCGCACTTTGCCGCGATGCAAGAACTTCAGGCTGGTCAGATTCGATTCGTGTAGTGCGGACATGGGTGACCTCGATTACAAAGCGGGCAAAGTGGTTGCAGCGATCTGCTCCGCTTGTTTCTTGCGGTAGTCAGTGAGTTTCTGTGCGAGTTGCTTATCGTTCAACGCCAACATGGAGACAGCGAACAATCCTGCGTTCGCCGCACCGGCCTCACCGATGGCAAAGGTGGCGACAGGAATACCTTTTGGCATCTGCACGATGGAGAGCAAGGAATCCATGCCCTTCAGATATTTGGAAGGGATAGGCACGCCCAACACTGGCAATGTCGTCTTACCTGCGATGACGCCTGCCAGATGCGCAGCACCGCCCGCGCCCGCGATGAAACATTGCACGCCTTGGCTGTGCATGTCTTTGATGTAGTCGAACAACAGGTCGGGAGAGCGATGTGCAGAGATCACGCGTGCGTCGAATGCTACGCCGAAGTCTTTCAACTGCTGACCCGCTTGCTGCATGGTCTCCCAGTCGTTGCTGCTACCCATGACGATGGAGACGAGTGGTTTTGACATCATTTCATCCTTCCAAAATCTAGACGTAAAAACGCCCCCGCGAACGGGGGCGTCGATTTGGCATTACGCGCCTTTGTGATAACCAACGACGCGCTCAACCTCGTTCTTGGAACCGAGGATGACAGGCACGCGCTGATGCAGACCACTTGGCTTCACTTCCATGATGCGCTCGCGACCAGTGGAGCTGACACCACCCGCTTGCTCAACGATGAAAGACATCGGATTCGCTTCGTACAACAAGCGCAATTTACCTGCTTTGCCGACTTCTTTCGTATCGAACGGATACATGAAGATGCCGCCGCGAGTCAGGATGCGGTGTACTTCAGCAACCATGGATGCGACCCAACGCATGTTGAAGTTCTTCTCGCGTCCGCCCTCTTTACCCTTCATACACTCGTCGATGTATTTTTTAACTGGCGCTTCCCAATAACGTTGATTCGACATGTTGATCGCGAATTCAGCGGTATCGACAGGGATCTGCATGTTCGGGTGGGTCAGGAAGAAATCGCCAACGTCACGATCCAATGTGAAGCCGTTAACGCCGTGGCCTGTTGTCAGCACCATCATGGTGTTAGGACCGTACAGTGCATAACCCGCGCAAACTTGTTTAGTCCCTGGCTGCAAGAAGTCCTCAGCCTTAGGATTTGTCACGCCTTCTGGGCAACGCAAGATAGAGAAGATCGTACCGACGGAGATGTTCACGTCGATGTTGGAAGAACCATCCAATGGGTCGAATGTGATCAGGTATTTGCCACGTGGGTATTGCTTAGGGATCTCATACACGTCGTCCATCTCTTCAGATGCCATACCTGCCAAGTGACCGCTCCACTCGTTGGCTTTGATGAACACTTCGTTAGTGATGATGTCGAGCTTCTTTTGTGTCTCGCCTTGTACGTTCTCGCTACCTGCAGAACCCAGCACGCCGATGAGCGCACCCTTGTTTACGTCATGCGCGATCTGCTTACATGCAGAGACGACATCGCTCAACAGACCAGTGAAATCACCACTGGCGTTCGGGATATGACGTTGTTCTTCGATGATGAATTGGATCAAGCTCTTGCTCATGCTGGTTTCTCCTCGTTGGTTTTCTAAATTTTGAACCCTGATTTTACTGCTTTTCCCGCTTACTCTCTATGGCTATATGCCTATTTGGTCAATGAAAAGCTGCCCTTCATATCTTTTACTTTGTCAAAGATATGAAAAGCTCGGGTAGCTTTTCGGGTAATTGCGCCACATTGTCCACGATGGTGTATTGCTTACCGAAAATGTTCGACACGTATTCGTCGGCCTTGGAATCTAGATTGATACAGTAGGTATAGATGCCTTCCCGATCCAATTCTTTCACTGCCTGCCTAGCATCCTGTATCAATAACTGTGGGTCGTGCACGTCGATATCCGCCGGTTCTCCGTCGGTCAAGATCAGCATCAGCTTCTTGTCCGCTTGTTGCGCTTTCAGATAGTGGCCTGCATGACGCATCGCCGCTCCCATACGGGTGGAATATCCCGCTTGCATCTCTGCCAGACGCGACTTCACCTCGTCGCCCCATGGTTCTTTGAATCCCTTGAGATGGTAGTAACGCACATCATGCCGGGTATTGGAATGGAAGCCGCTGATCGCGAAAGAATCGCCGACCTGCTGTACCGACCAAGCCAGTAACGATACCGCCTCTTGACTGAGTTCGAGGATGGTCTGGCTGCTACCGGCCGCTTTTTCGCTCAACGATTGAGATAGATCAAGTAGCAAGGTGACGGCGAAACTGCGGCCATCGGTGCGATGAGACATATTGATGCGCGGGTCGGGTGAAGCTCCGCTTTTGTAGTCGATCAGAGAGCGGATGGCCACGTCCAAATCAAGCTCTGAACCTTCTTCCTGATAACGGATGCGCACCTTGTCCTGCGGCTTGAGCATCTCCAGCAATGCTTTCAGACGTTTGGTCAACTTGGCATGTTTGACCAACAAACTGTCGATCACAGCCGGGTTGCCACGTGGATGCAACACCTCATAAACACTTACCCAGTCCGGGCGATAGTTTTGTGCGTTGTAATCCCACTCGTCATAGTGACGGGGCGGCAGACCGCTCAACTCTCGTTCCGGGTTCCGGCGCTTGTCGAGATGTTCGAACATCTCGTCTTCGTCGCTCTCTTCGATATAGATCCACAGATGCCGGTTATCGTCGCGGTAGTCCACTTCGGTATTGTCAAAATACATCTTGGCCGACAAATCACGTTGACCGCGTGTCCGCGCGATGAACGTCAATGCGACGGATGACATTGCCGCACTGGTCGACTCACCAGTCGCCATCAGTTCATGGAATCGCTTTACGGCTTCCCTGACATGTTCGTTCTGGTAGGTGTAGTTCGGATCGAGGATGGCACGCGATACCATGGCCAACCTGAGCCTAAATACCGAGATGCCTTGCTCTTCAAGCTGCAGGTCTTCTTCTTTGGGAATCGGATGCAGCGCAAGGAACAGTCTGCGCAAGCCTGGATACTTCTGACAGGCCAAATAATCCACGCGGGAGTCTTCGAATATTTCAACGCTGGCGCGCTGAAAAGGGCTCCAGTTATCCACGATCATCTGTTGCGACCAACGACGATGCGCCGACATATGCGCAAGTGCTGCGCGATAGCGGTCAATGCCTGACGCACCGCCGATGTCGTCATAAACATCGGGCAGACGGATGCCGTCATCGGTGTAGTAGGGCATCGGCTTGCGCAAATCGTCGAAAGCGACCGAATACGGAATGAGATAGTCGCTATCGTTCCATAACGCGCGGATATAGGTATCCAGCTTGCGCTCGTTATCCACGAGCAATGTGCCATGCCGCTCGCGCTGCATCACCGCGATAGCATCTGCGGATTCCAGCCTGAAATATTCTTCCTGCCGTTCCGGATGATGGTTGTAGTACTTGATACCGTATTCGACCCAGTTTTGGAATCCCTGTAGTGATAGAACTCCCAGCAACTGGGGCGCCTGCTTGAGCAATTCCGGCAAGCCGGGACTGGCAAAGGTCGTATGGTGTCCATGGATAGAACCCGAGGTACGATCCATCATGTCGCGGACCACCTCGATATACCGTTTGAACATCTTGTCGTTGTTCAAACGACGCGCGACAGCACCGCTGGTTTGCAGAAACGGTACGATCGCTTTGAAGTTTGTATGCGTGGACATGTACTCGGAGAACTCTCGCAGCTTGACCAGCGCATGCTCCCCGACACTGCTGGCCACGCTTGGCGCTTCTTCCAGATAGACCAGCAACGGTTCCGCACCACGTCCCATCTTGCCGATGATGCGCGCATTCTCGATATACGTCTCCAAGCCCGCTTTTGACAGTAGCGTCTTGGCTTCCTTCAGACACTCATCAAAGACAACATTCACTTGAGAGAATCGGCAGCCGAGTTTCTCCCAGTACATTGCTGTCTCTTCGGTTCTTTCAGTCACGGCTTCCGTCATCACTCAGACCTTTGCTTATGCACCCGATTGATCACGCGAACGATGCATCAATCGCATGATCGAGCGTATCGCGGATATCTGCGTCGTCGGTGATCGGCCGTACCATCGCCATGCGGCATGCGGCTTTGGCATCGACACCGTTTTTGATCAGCGTCGCCGCGTAGACCAGCAATCGTGTCGAGATACCTTCATCCAGTCCGTGCCCTTTTAGGTTGCGGGCGGCTTGGCCGATCTGCACCAACTTGCTACAGATCGCCACGTCAAGTCCGGTTTCCTTGGACAGAATATCTGCTTCTAATCCCGCAGTCGGGTAGTCGAACTCGAAACCGGTGAAGCGTTGCTTGGTCGATTGCTTCAAGTCTTTCATCAGGCTTTGGTAGCCTGGGTTGTAGGAGATCACCAACTGAAAATCGGGATGCGCTTCGATCAGCTCGCCCTTCTTATCCAATGGCAAAGTACGACGGTGGTCGGTCAGTGGGTGAATGACCACGGTGGTATCCTGACGCGCCTCGACGATCTCATCGAGGTAACAGATCGCACCGATACGCGCTGCTGTGGTGAGCGGGCCATCCAGCCAGCGTGTGCCGTTAGCATCCAGCAAGTAGCGCCCAACGAGGTCGCTTGCCGTCATGTCTTCGTTACATGCCACGGTGATGAGCGGCTTGTTCAGTTTCCACGCCATGTATTCGACGAAGCGCGATTTACCACAACCCGTCGGGCCTTTCACCATCACGGGCAAACGCGCCGCGTAAGCGGCTTCATACAGCGTCACTTCATCGCCTTGCGCTTGGTAAAACGGTTCTTTACTGACGGTATATTGGTTCTTGTTTGTCATTTTTTGACTCCTGTCCCGCGTGTGACCTCACACGCAAAACGGTATTAAATCTTGGAAAAAAACGCCCCCATCGTGTGGGGGCGCATTTTTTGTTGCCTCGATACAGCCGAACAACGCTTACTTGTGTACGCCCAGCTTTTCGCGCCAACCCGCAAACAGCTTGTCGCTGTCTTTCGGGAAGGACTCGAATGCGCGTGCAAACTCTTTGTGCGTCTTCGCGTATTCGATCGGATCAGCACCGGTCTTCCAGCACTCGTAAGACTGACCCAGCGAGATACCACCGGCTGCCGGACTGTCGATATGGCCGAAAGCACCGCCGCCGCAGGTGTTGATCACATTGCCGTGACCCAAATTCTGGAAGAAGCCTGGCAGACGCAGCGCGTTCATACCGCCGGAGATGATCGGGGTTGTTGCCTTCATGCCGTACCACTTCTGGTAGAAGTAAGGTCCTTGGCACTCATCGCGCTCTAGCATGTATGCCAGTACGGTTTCCTTGCCGTGGCCTTCCATCTTGCCGTAGCCCATAGTACCGGTATGCATACCGGACGCGCCCATCAAACGCACCAGTTTCATGTAGCACAATGGATCCATACCCATTGGTGACTTGTAGGAAGTGACGGCACCGTGGCCTGCGCGGTGGAAGTGCAAGAATGTGTCTGGGAACTCGCGGCGGGCAGTGGTCACACCTGCTGGGCCAGTCACGAATCCGTCAACGAGGAAGGCCACATGGCTAGCAGAGTTGTATTTAGCGAACGTATTGAGAACGAAGTCACCGCGATGGATCATTTCTTTGTAGTAATCGGCGGTGATGTTGGCCGAGAACAGTTTTGCTTGACCGGTTGCCTGTTGAGCACGATCCATGGCTTCTGCCACTTTCGGCATAACCACTTCCATCGGGCAGAACGGTTGGTTAGCTTGTGGCTCGTCATTCTTGATGAAATCGCCACCCAACCAGAAGTCGTAGCACGCCTTGGCAAATGGCTCAGGACGCAGACCCAACTTAGGCTTGATGATGGTGCCGGCGATGTAACCGCCGTCAGTTTCTGAGCGACCCAGCACCTTCCACAGGTTGGTGATATTTGCGGACGGGCCGTCAAACTTCCTGACCATCATTTCTGGTACCAAGAAGTCCAGCATACGCAAACCTTGATGGTCGCCCATGCCTTGGTTGTTACCCAAGATCAAAGACCACATGTGCGAAATGTTGTAGGTGCCGTCAGTCAGATTTGGGTCAAACAATTCCACCGGATAAGCGACCTTGAACAAGCCGCCGCCCTTGACTGGATCATCACCAAAGGCAGTCTCGTCAACTTCGTACACCAGTGCATCTACACCACGAGTGAAGTCGTCAGTGGTGGATACTTCAACGTTGGTACCAGTAGAAGATTCAGCTGCAACGTGAGCAGCGACTTCCAAGAAACCGTGGCCTTTGGCCGGAATAAGCTTGTACGCAACCAGCAAGTGCTTGCCGCCAGCGATCAAATCCGCTTCTTTCAGATTCAGATTTGCATAACGATTTGATTGATCCATTAGTTTTCTCCTCTTGTCGTTGAAATGTTCTTGCTACGGTTTGAACTTTACGGCCTTGCTACTATAAATAACAGTCAAATGTTTTTATCAGAACCATAAGCAGGTCTTATGGTTTAAAATCTTGCCATCATGCTGCCATTGAGTTTGCGACAACTTCAGGTCTTCGAGAGCGTAGCGCGCCATTTGAACCATTCGCGCGCCGCTGATGAGTTGTTCCTTTCGCAGCCAGCAGTATCTATGCAGATCAAGCAGGCTGAACAGACTATCGGAATGCCCTTGTTCGAGCAAGTAGGCAAGAAGCTTTTTCTAACTGAAGCAGGACGCGAGATGCTGCACTACTCACGCTCCGTCGTCCTGCTGATGCAGGAGATGGAAACGGTGTTCGACGAGATGAAGGGTTTGGAACATGGTCATCTCAACATCGCGGTAGTGAGTACGGCTAACTATTTCATGCCGCAACTATTGGCCAAATTCATCCAAGCCCATCCCAAGATCAAGGTGAGTCTTTCGGTTGCCAACCGTGATGCGGTACTCACACAACTCGCCGAGAACATCGCTGATCTCGCCATCATGGGTCAACCCCCCGAGGGGACGGATATGGTCGCCGACCCATTCTTAGAGAATCCGTTGGTGGTGATCGCGTCTCCCTCTCATCCATTGGCGATCGTTAAAGATATCCAGCCGCGTCAATTGGTCAATGAGACCTTTTTGTTGCGAGAGCAAGGCTCGGGCACGCGCGGCGTGGTCGAACGATTCTTTACAAGTCATCGACTACCCTTGCCCGCTCATATGTCGATGGATACGAACGAGGCCATCAAGCAATCCGTCCAAGCCGGGATGGGTATCGGCATCATCTCCAGCCACGGTATTGAAATGGAGTTAGAGACCAAGCGATTGGTCGTGCTCGATGTAGCCCACTTCCCCATCGTGCGCCACTGGTACATCGTCCATCGTAAAGACAAACGCGCGTCAGTTGCAGCACAAGAGTTTGCTCGTTTCCTATCTGTAGAATCTCAGAATAGGGCGAACAGCCTTGCCGCAGACGCTTCTAAGAAGCCCAATATTGAGGCAAAAGTGGCTAAATGATTGTCCAAACGGAGTCAGACCTGTACAGTTAGGCACTCAAGCGACTTGGGCTAGAAACAAAATGAGTAAAGAGATCCTAGATTTTCTAAAAAAGAACGGCGAAAGACTCGATTCTGAGATTGCCGAAGCGATGGGCATCTCCCTCGCTAACGCACGCACGCAACTGGCAGAACTCGCAGCCAAAGGTGAGATCATGGCTTGCCACTCCACCCGCTTCGACGCCAAAGGCAAAAAGATCGAGGGCATCAAATGCCGTTTGGCTGGATTCATCCCGCCTGCAGCACCCGGCCGCAAATCCAAATCACAGTTGAAGTTGTCGTAACTGTTGCCGCAACGGTCTCGCCCTAACTACCTAGCAGGATATCCGCCCGCACTGACGACTCAGGTGCGACACGCCATCGAGCAAGACACCTTCGGCTCGCTCCTCAAAACAAGGTATCCGCTCGCTCACGAAGTACGCACCGACAAGTCTTTATACGACTTCGTATCGGCCCTAAAGAATCAACACCTGCGCAATACAGCTCCATTGAGTCGCATCGAATTCGATAGCAGATTGCAAACGCTACGCAACGCGCTGGGGACACACACCACTATCTCGCGTGTGCAGGGTAGCAAACTGAAATCAAAGCGCGAGATACGAATCGCCTCGATGTTCAAAGAGATGCCAGAAGAGTTCTTGCGGATGATCGTCGTGCATGAGCTGGCACATCTAAAAGAGCGCGAACACAACAAAGCCTTCTATCAGTTGTGTCGACATATGGAACCGGAATATGCGCAACTCGAATTCGAGCTACGCGCTTATCTGACTTATTTGGACAAGGGAGGCGCGCCACTATGGGCACCCTCCAATGGAATCAATCTTCCAGTGATCTGACCTTCACTGTCTTACCTTTTACCTTACCTGCGGATAAGCGCTTCACTGCCTCACGCGCGATGCTGCGCACCACCGCTACGTAGGTAGACATATCGGTCACGGTGATCTTCCCGACCTGCTCGCGCGTGAACCCTGCTTCACCTGTGAGCGCACCCAATACATCACCGGGGCGTATCTTCTCTTTGCGTCCGCCTAAGATCTGCAAGGTCACCATAGGAGGAACCAAGCGCGCATCGTTAGTGGTCTTCAGTTCATCCACCAGATGCCACTCCGGTTCGCTACCCATCATCTTGGCGATGCAATCCACGCGATACATATCGGCTGGGGTGCAGATACTGAAGGCCCACCCGTCTTCGTCGGCACGACCTGTACGGCCGATACGATGGATGTGAATCTCGGGATCGGGCGTGACATCCACGTTGATGACGGCTTCAAGTTGTGCGATGTCCAAGCCACGCGCCGCCACATCGGTCGCGACCAATACGGAACAACTGCGGTTGGCGAACTGAATGAGCACTTGATCACGCTCGCGTTGCTCTAGGTCACCATTCAAGGTCAGCGCCTTGATACCGTGAGATTGCAACACGTCCAGTAAGTCACGGCATTGTTGTTTCGTATTACAAAAAGCCAATGTGCTGACAGGGCGGAAATGTTTGAGCAAAGTCGCCACCGTTTGCAGGCGCTCACCTTCGCTCACTTCATAGAAACGTTGGCGAATCTTGCTGGCTTCGTGTTTCTCTTCCAGCGTGATCTGCTGCGGCTCACGCATGAACTTCTTCGCCAACCCTGCGATTCCTTCAGGATAAGTAGCCGAGAACAACATGGTCTGGCGTTGCGCTGGGCAGTGTTTGATGACGAAGGCGATGTCATCGTAGAAACCCATGTCCAACATACGGTCGGCCTCATCCAGCACCAAGGTGTCGAGCGCTTCCAGATTCAAGCTGCCACGCTCCAGATGGTCCATGATGCGCCCCGGCGTACCGACGACGATGTGCGCGCCATGTTCCAGACTCTCGCGTTGCGGGCGCATGGTGGCACCACCGCACAACGACAATATCTTGATGTTGTCAGCGAAGCGCGCGAGTCGACGTAACTCTTGTGTGACTTGGTCAGCTAGTTCACGCGTAGGGCACAACACCATAGCCTGCACTGCAAAGCGGCGCGGATTCAACTTGGTGAGTAGCGGCAAGGAAAACGCCGCTGTCTTGCCACTTCCTGTCTTGGCTTGCGCGATAAGGTCTTTGCCGGCAAGCGTGATAGGCAGACTCGCCGCTTGGATGGGCGTCATCGTGCGATATTCGAGCTGGTCCAAAATGGCCAACATCGCTGGCGACAGCGGCAATTCCTTGAATGAGCGGCCAGCTTCTGATGTGGGGGTAGGGGGTGTATTTTTTGTCATACGCGATTATCCCTGTCTATGGCGCTACTTGCCCGAGATTTTTCGCCAGTGAACCGCCCTGATATAGTGTCACCTCATTTACGACTCGGCACACTACGATGAAAAAGACCGTTCCCGACAATGCTCGATTAGATCGCGTCGTTGCTGAAGCGCGTCAACAACGTGAGACGCGTGAAGCAGGGTACCGTGAGCGAGCGTTGAAGTTGTATCCCCATATCTGCGGCCGTTGCGGACGCGAGTTCTCCGGTGTTCGTTTACGCGAATTGACCGTCCATCATAAGGATCACAACCACGACAACAATCCGCCGGACGGCAGCAATTGGGAGTTGTTATGCCTGTACTGCCATGACAACGAACACGCACGTGTGCTGGATGAATCCTCTCGGGATAGGGCAGCTGGAAAACATGCTCACGCCACACACAATCCTTTTGCCGATTTGAAATCGTTGCTAAAGAAGCAAGGCGATTGAAGCCATATCTGATGCTGAGCTCATAAATAAAAAGCGACCCGAAGGTCGCTTTTTATTTGTTACGTATTTCTTTACTTACTTAACGATCGCGTTCAATTCGCCTTTAGCGTAGCGGTTAGCCATCGCTTCCAACGAGATCGGCTTGATCTTGCCAGCTTGACCAGCTGCGCCGAAAGCTTCGTAGCGCAATACGCAGATCTGCTTCATTGCCTTGGTGGTTTCAGCCAAGAACTTACGTGGATCGAAGTCCTTTGGATTTTGCGCCAAGTAGCGTCGTGTCGCGCCAGTGGAAGCCATACGCAAGTCGGTGTCGATGTTCACTTTACGTACGCCATGCTTGATGCCTTCAACGATCTCTTCGACTGGAACGCCGTAAGTCTGAGGCATTTGGCCGCCGAATTCGTTGATGATCTTCAGCCACTCTTGAGGAACGGAAGACGAACCGTGCATCACGAGGTGGGTGTTAGGGATACGTGCGTGGATCTCTTTGATGCGGCTGATCGCCAAGGTGTCGCCTGTGGGCGGCTTGGTGAACTTGTACGCGCCGTGGGAAGTACCGATCGCGATCGCCAAAGCATCGACTTGTGTCAGCTTGACGAACTCAGCTGCTTCGTTAGGATCGGTCAATAGTTGGTCGTGGCTCAATACGCCCTCCGCGCCGTGGCCGTCTTCCTTTTCACCGTGACCGGATTCCAAAGAACCCAAGCAACCTAATTCGCCTTCAACGGAAACGCCGACTGCGTGTGACATGTTCACGACGCTACGGGACACGTTGACGTTGTATTCGAATGAAGAAGGTGTCTTGCCGTCTGTCATCAAAGAACCGTCCATCATCACGCTGGAGAAACCAGAGCGGATCGCATTGATACATACGCCTTCGGATGCGCCGTGGTCTTGGTGCATAACAACGGGGATATGTGGATACATCTCGACAGCTGCTTCGATGAGGTGACGCAAGAACGGCTCACCAGCGTACTTACGTGCGCCAGCAGAACCTTGCATGATCACCGGGCTGTTAGTTTGATCAGCCGCTTCCATGATCGCTTTGACTTGTTCCAAGTTGTTCACGTTGAAAGCTGGCAAGCCATAGCTATGCTCAGCAGCGTGATCGAGAAGTTGACGTAGGGATACGAGTGCCATATTTCCTCCTGATTAAAATAAATTACGAATCGTTTCGGTGATGCAGTTTAGTTTCTATCTCTGTCCCGCTCAACCACTTAGGCTTTACGGTGATCGCCCACGCGCACGATCTTCATGGTGTTGGTATGCCCCGCCTTACCTACCGCTTCGCCCACCGTGATCACGATGATGTCGCCATCTTGCACCCAACCCTTATCCACCAATGTCTGCTCAGCATTGAGCATCTCTTGGGATTGGTCTTTGGCTGTGGAATGGAACACCACAGGATGCACGCCACTGAACAAGGTGACCTTGGTCAAAGTCTCTTGCACGGGCGTCAATGCGAAGATTGGCACTCCCGAACTCATACGAGACATCCACAACGGCGTGGAGCCCGATTGAGTCAACGCCACGATGGCTTTCACTTTAAAGTGAGAGGCTGCGTACAACGCCGACATCGCGATAGACTGATCGACACGGTTGAACTTCTGCGAAATGGTGCGACGATCCACTGAATGATGTTCAGCCTCACGTTCTGCGCTGAGGCAGATACGTGCCATGGCTTCGATGGTTTCGACTGGGTAGTCGCCCACCGCAGTCTCTGCTGACAACATCACAGCGTCTGTACCATCCAACACGGCGTTCGCCACGTCAGACACTTCAGCACGAGTTGGGATAGGCGCGGTGATCATGGACTCCATCATCTGAGTCGCTGTGATGGCGAGCTTGTTGC
This sequence comes from Sideroxydans sp., assembly GCA_041665725.1. Taxonomy (GTDB): domain Bacteria; phylum Pseudomonadota; class Gammaproteobacteria; order Burkholderiales; family Gallionellaceae; genus Sideroxyarcus. The sequence continues at coordinate 378,490 of JBAYIG010000001.1, forward strand.
GCTCACGTGCCATCTTGATCATCTTCTTCTGCAGTCCTGGAACCGCAGCATCGCCGACTTCCACGCTCAGATCGCCACGTGCCACCATGATGGCGTCGGACGCATCAATGATCTCAGCCAAGACTGGAATCGCTTCTGCACGTTCGATCTTGGCCAATAGCAACGCTTTACCATCCGCCGCATGCATCAACGCACGAGCCAGCTTCATGTCATCCGCGCAACGAGGGAAAGACACAGCTAGATAGTCCGCCTTGATCATTGCAGCCGTCTTGATGTCTTCCTTGTCTTTGTCAGTCAGCGCGGGCGCAGTCAATCCACCGCCCTTACGATTGATACCTTTGTTGTTGGACAACACACCGCCGCGTACAACGACGCAATGCACTTCCGGGCCCTTGACGCCTGTGACATGGAATTCCAACAAGCCGTCGTTCAACAACAACACGGTGCCGACTTCCACATCATTTGGCAGCTCTTTGTAATCCAAACCCACGCGTTCTTGGTTGCCCAAGCCATCCAACGATGCATCTAGGATGAAAGCGTCGCCCTTGTTCAACACGATCTTGTCGTTCTGGAACTTGCGCACACGAATCTTAGGTCCTTGCAAGTCAGCCAAGATACCCACGGTACGGCCAACTGCTGCCGCTGCCGCACGCACGGTATCCGCACGCTTCATGTGATCTTGAGCCGTACCATGTGAGAAATTCATCCGCACCAGATCGACTCCGGCGCGGATCATTGCCTCAAGTACTTTTTGATCGCTGGAAGCAGGGCCCAGCGTTGCAACTATTTTTGTTCTACGCAGCATGTGATTCCTAGTTGATTAAGACTTAGCGCGTTCTTCCAGAATCGCCACAGCTGGCAATGTCTTGCCTTCGAGGAACTCTAGGAATGCGCCGCCTGCGGTGGAGATGTAGGACACCTTGTCGTAGATGTCGTACTTCTGGATCGCAGCGATGGTGTCACCGCCACCAGCCAAGGTGAATGCCTTGGTATTGGCGATCGCCATTGCAATTGTTTTTGTACCTTCGCCGAATTGGTCGAACTCGAACACGCCGACTGGACCGTTCCAAACCACGGTGCCTGCCTTCATGATGATGTCAGCCAGTTCTTGCGCAGACTTAGGACCGATGTCAAAGATCATGTCATCGTCAGCCACTTCGCCCACATTCTTCAGGACGGCTGGTTCATTGGCATCGAATTTCTTACCGCACACCACATCCACCGCGACGGGGATGGTTGCACCACGTGCCTTCATCTTGGTCATCAGCGCTTGAGCGGTTGGAACCAGGTCGTCTTCGCACAAAGACTTGCCTACATTGCCACCATTCGCCTTGATGAACGTGTTGGCGATACCGCCGCCAACCACCAGTTGCTCGCACTTCTCGGACAAAGACTCCAGCACGGTCAACTTGGTCGACACTTTGGAGCCGCCAACGATCGCAACCATAGGACGTGCTGGGCTCAACAACGCCTTAGTCAGCGCTTCCAACTCTTCGGTCAACAAGATACCTGCGGCAGCAACCGGCGCGAACTTCGCCACACCGTGGGTAGAGGCTTCAGCACGGTGAGCAGTACCGAATGCATCCATCACGAATACGTCGCACAGTGCAGCGTATTTCTTGGACAGTTCATCGTTGCTCTTTTTCTCGCCCTTGTTGAAGCGGCAGTTCTCCAACAATACCAATTCGCCTTCAGCAACTTGGAAACCACCATCTACCCAATCTTTGATCAGACGTACTGGCTTACCCAACTTGTTGGCGATCGTATCAGCGACTGGCTTGAGAGAATTCTCTTCAGAGTAGACACCTTCTTCTGGACGACCCAAGTGGGAAGTCACCATCACTTTTGCGCCAGCCTTCAGCGCGGCGTTGATAGTCGCCATGGAAGCGGTGATACGTGCATCGGAAGTTACTTTGCCGTCTTTGACGGGCACATTCAGATCGGAGCGGATGAGGACGCGCTTCCCCTTCAACGCCAGATCGGTCATTTTGATAACAGACATGATTTTTCCTTTGGACTAAGTGAAAAGGGCTGGCATTGCCAGCCCTGAACGAGGCGAATTACTTAGCGACGTGACGAACCAAACGCATCAAGTTGCAGGTATAGCCATACTCATTGTCATACCAAGCGACCACTTTGACGAAGGTCGGATCCAGCGCGATGCCAGCTTCTGCATCGAACACGGATGGTTGTGGGCAGCCACGGAAGTCAGTGGAAACCACTTTCTCGTCGGTGAAGCCCAACACACCTTTCAGTGGGCCGTTCTCAGAAGCTGCCTTCATCGCTGCAACGATCTCAGCGTAAGTCGCAGGCTTGTTCAACTCGACAGTCAGATCAACCACAGACACGTCAGAAGTCGGTACGCGGAATGCCATACCTGTCAGCTTCTTGTTCAGTTCTGGGATCACCACGCCAACGGCCTTAGCTGCGCCAGTGGAAGAAGGAATGATGTTTTCCAAGATACCGCGACCACCGCGCCAATCTTTGTTGGATGGGCCGTCAACTGTCTTCTGTGTCGCTGTTGCAGCGTGCACAGTCGTCATCAGACCACGCTTGATGCCGAAGGTGTCGTTCAACACCTTAGCGACTGGTGCCAAGCCGTTAGTTGTGCAAGATGCTGCGGAAACGATGTTCTCGCCTTTGTATGTGTCGTGGTTCACGCCGTACACGAACATCGGTGTGTCATCTTTGGAAGGAGCGGACTGAACGACCTTCTTGGCACCTGCATTGATGTGCGCTTGGCAAGTGTCTTTAGTCAGGAAGAAGCCGGTACATTCGATAACGATGTCTGCGCCTACTTCGTTCCACTTCAGATTTGCTGGGTCGCGCTCTGCTGTCAGGCGGATCTTCTTACCGTTCACAACCAGATTGTTGCCATCCACCTTCACGTCGCCATTGAAACGGCCGTGAACGGAGTCGTACTTCAGCATGTATGCCAAGTAGTCAGGCTCGAGCAAGTCGTTGATCGCAACGACTTCGATCTCTGGGAAATCTTTAGCTGCTGCACGGAACACCATACGACCGATACGACCAAAACCATTGATACCAACTTTAATAGCCATTGTCTTCTCTCCCTTATGTAATTAAAAAATCTGTGTCGTCTTACAGCACGCTCTTTACAGTTTTCACGACGTTCTCCACCGTGAAGCCGAAATGCTTGAACAACTCTGGCGCTGGAGCGGATTCACCGAAGCAATCCATACCGATGACTGCGCCGTCCAAACCAACGTATTTGTACCAACCGCTGGTCACGCCTGCTTCGACTGAAACGCGCTTCACACCCTTGGTCAGGACGCTGTCTTTGTACGCTTGATCTTGTGCATCGAACGCATTGGTGCAAGGCATGGATACCACGCGCACGTTCACGCCTTCTGCTGCCAAGGTAGCTTGAGCCTTCATCGCCAAATCTACTTCAGAACCAGTCGCGATGATGATCGCTTGAGCTTTGCCACCCGCTGCTTCGGACAGAACGTAACCACCTTTACGGATGTTGGCGATCTGTGCTGCATCACGTTTTTGGAATTGCAGGTTCTGACGGCTGAAGATCAAGCTGGAAGGACCATCTTTGCGCTCTACCGCTGCGACCCAAGACACAGCAGATTCAACTGTGTCGCAAGGGCGCCATGTTTCCATGTTAGGGATGTAACGCAGTGTCGCAGTTTGCTCGACTGGCTGGTGAGTCGGGCCATCTTCGCCCAGACCGATAGAGTCGTGGGTGAACACGTAGATCACGCGCTGTTTCATCAGAGCCGACATGCGCAACGCATTACGTGCGTATTCGGAGAACATCAGGAAGGTGCCGCCGAATGGCAACAAGCCACCGTGCAATGCCATACCGTTCATGATGTGAGACATACCAAACTCACGTACGCCGTAGCTGATGTAGTTACCTGTGGACTTACCGGACACGTGCTTGGCACCTACCCAGTTGGTCAGGTTGGAACCAGTCAAGTCAGCGGAACCGCCCAAGAACTCCGGCAGTGCTGGTTGCAATGCATTGATCGCATTTTGCGATGCTTTGCGAGTCGCGATGGTCTCTCCCTTGGCATTGATGTCAGCGATCGCCTTAGTGGCGTGTTCAGCCCAATTCGATGGCAGATCACCCTTCATGCGACGCTCGAACTCTGCAGCCTCTTTCGGGAATGTCGCGCGGTAAGCGGCGAACTTCTTGTTCCAATCGCCTTCCAGTGTTGCGCCCTTTGCCTTCGCGTCCCAAGCTTCGTAAACGTGCTTTGGGATCTCGAATGGTGGGTAGTTCCAGCCGATGTGCGCACGAGTTGCGGCGACTTCTGCATCGCCCAAAGCTGCGCCGTGAACGTCGTGGCTGTCTTGCTTGTTTGGGGAACCTGCACCGATGATCGTCTTGCAGCAGATCAAAGATGGCTTATCTGTCACTGCCTTGGCAGCTTGTACAGCCGCCTCGATAGCTGCTTGGTCATGGCCTTGTACATTGGCGATGACGTGCCAGCCGTACGCTTCGAAACGTTTCGCAGTGTCATCAGTGAACCAACCTGGTGTGTGGCCGTCGATGGAGATCTGATTGTCATCCCAGAATGCGATCAGCTTGCCCAGACCCCATGTGCCTGCCAATGCGCAAGCTTCGTGGGAGATACCTTCCATCATGCAACCGTCACCCATGAACACATAGGTGTGGTGGTTGACGATCTCGTGACCTGGCTTGTTGAACTCAGCGGCCAACAGCTTTTCTGCCATCGCGAAACCAACCGCGTTGGTGATACCTTGACCCAATGGGCCAGTCGTTGTCTCAACGCCAACGGTGTAACCGAACTCTGGGTGGCCTGGTGTCTTGGAGTGCATCTGACGGAAGCGCTTCAGCTCATCCATCGGCAAGTCGTAACCTGTGAGGTGCAGCAAGGAGTAGATCAGCATCGAGCCGTGGCCGTTCGATTGCACGAAGCGGTCGCGATCAGCCCATTTTGGATTCGCTGGGTTGTGACGCATGTGACCACGCCACACCACATCGGCGATCTCTGCCATGCCCATCGGCGCGCCCGGGTGACCGGAATTTGCTTTTTGAACCGCGTCCACTGCCAGCATGCGAATCGCGCCGGTGATGTCGTTAAATTTGGGTGGGTTTACGTTGCGCGCTGCTGACATTTCCAATCTCCTCCGAAAGAAACTTACTGAATTGAGCACAGGTTTTTTGCATTTAAGGCTAGCGATTATGCCTCAACGGCGGGGGTTAGAGCAACCCGAGCATACCCCTAGGCTTTAGTATGGAACCTTACAATTTTTCTTCACCCGCCCTTTTTGGAGGCTTTATCCCCAGTTGTTTGAGCTTGCGATACAGGTGCGTACGCTCGATCCCGATCTTGTCAGCGACCTCGGCGATGTTCCCAGCAGCGTGGTTGATATGATGGGTCAAGTACAAAAAATCGAAGCGTTCCCGCGCTTCCCTGAAAGGCACCTCAAAGTCTAGCTCCAGCTTCAGTCCACCGTTCTCAATGGTGGACTCTGGTGGCGGTGTCGATTGGCCGAGGGGCGTCATAGCAGCCTGTTGCAACACGTGAGCGACCGTCGCCAATAGTTTTTTGAGCGCGATGGGTTTTTCCAAGAAATCCACCGCGCCGATGCGCGTCGCTTCAAGGGCGGTCTCGATGGTGCCATGCCCAGACATCATGATGACCGGCATGGTGAGTTTGCCTTGTTCACCCCACTCCTTGAGCAGCGTCAATCCGTCCGTATCTGGCATCCAAATGTCGAGTAGCACGATGTCTGGGGAATGCTGTTCAAGCAAAGTGCGCGCCTGGGCCGCGTTCTCGGCAAGGTAGATACCGTAGCCCTCGTCGAACAGGATCTCCGATAACAACTCACGGATCCCCACTTCGTCATCCACCACCAATATGTTCTTCGTCGTCATCACGCCACCTCGATTTTTTCATCCAACACGGGAAGCACGATGCTTACACGCGCGCCTCCTTGCTGTTGGTTGTCTATGTGAATCTTACCGCCGTGCTCTTCCACGATCTTTTTAACGATGGGTAGCCCCAAGCCTGTGCCTCGAGGCTTGGTCGTCATATAGGGCTCGAAGGCCTTGGCCAACAAGTGTTCTGGGAATCCACTACCGTTATCGGCGATCGTCAGACTGAGCCATCCTTCTTGTGTATTCGCCGTAGCCAAAACGATTTGCCGCTGTTGCGTTTGCTGCAAAGCGTCATGTGCGTTCTGCAATAGGTTGTGCACGACTTGCCGTAAGCGCGTTGCATCCCCATTCAGCACGGTATGGTCCGCGTCCAGTTTCAATGCGATAGGGCTGCTGCTTGCTTCATACAGTCCCATCACCTCATTGATGAGTTGATGGACATCCAACTTGACCAGTTTAGGTGCGGGCGCGCGGGCATAATCGGCGAAATCGGTCACCATGTTCTTCATGGCGGCGACTTGGCTGACGATGGTCTGCGTCGCACGTTCCAATAGTTGCGCATCTTTTTCGTCCAGTTTGGAAGACAGCTTGTGCTGCAAGCGCTCCGCCGAAAGCTGGATAGGTGTGAGCGGGTTCTTGATCTCATGGGCCAAGCGGCGTGCGACCTCACCCCAAGCAGCTTGTCTTTCTGCTTGGAGCAGATGTGTGATGTCATCGAACACCACGACATGGCCTGTCTCAGCCTCGGTCGCCAGACGGGTACCGCTCATCAGCAAGACCTGCTCGCCGTTCTTACTGCTGCGTTCGATCTGTCGCTGCCATGCCGTATCTTGAGCCGTTGCCAAACCTTGGCGGACAGCATCAAGGAATGGGCGCAACAAGACATGGTCGTTCCACAAGGCTTGCAGGTTCTTGCTGTTCATCTCCCGCAAGGAGATCCCCAATATCTGGCTGGCGCTGGCATTGGTCGAACGCAGATTGAGTTGTTCGTCCAACACCAGCACGCCGGAGGACAAGTGCGCCAACACACTTTCCAAGTGCGCCTTCGCATCTTCGACCTGACGCTGTTGCTGTTCGCCCAAACGCTTCGCAGCAGAAAGTTGGGAGGTCATTTGATTGAACAATGCCGTCAATCCACCTAGCTCATCATTACTTTGCACAGGGTAGCTACTGCTGAAATCGCCCTTGGCTACTGCGCGAGTTCCTTCGGCGAGTGCCTCAAGCGGCGCGCTCAGTTTCGCACTGAAGAAGAAAGCTGCAGAAATCGCGCTGAGTACCACGATCAACAATGACAGGGTCAGAGTGATCCCATAAAGACGCTTCAATCCCAAACGTGACAGCGCCAGTTGTTGGTAATCCCCATACACCGCCTGCACGGTCTCAGCATCCGCCGCCAATTGCTTGGGTACCGGTTGTACAAATTGCAATACCCGCCGCTCATCCGCCCATAGCGAAGAACGGATAGGGACCAGCACACGCAACATCAGACTGTCATCGGATAATGCGTCTACCGTACCGTTGCTCCCGCGCGACCATGCTTCTCTGATCATCAAAACACTAGGTGCATCGATCCTAGCATCGAGCTTTTTACCCGCCCTTGCGAGCAACTTGCCACTGCTCGAAAATATGGCCGCTTCTTGCATACTGCCTTCTGCGATGAACCCCGCCAATGTCTCGCTATTCCTGCTACGGTCTTGGTCTGCCACGATCAATGCGACGAATTGGCCCTTCTTGGTCAGCTCATCCAAACCATTCTGCAGCGTGCTGCGTGCCAGATTCAAACCGCCTTCCAATGCCTTTTCCACCCGTACGTCGAACCATGACTCGATGCTCTTACCGAGGAATTGGACCGATACCGCATACATCAATACGCCCGGTGACACCGCGATCAAGACAAAAAAGACCGCCAGACGCAATGTCAATTTCGCGCCGTATACCTTTTGCTTGAGCTTGAGACGCAATTGCCAGATTTGGTAAGCGACCAGAACGAACAATCCCGCTGCCAACATACCCGTGAGCGCCAAGACTGCAAAATAGTTGCGGGACAGCAGATCGGTATCTGCATTGATACTGGAGAGGAGATACAACAGGATCGCACCCGCCACACCACAGAACAAGATCAGGTATTTCATTTCTGATCCTCGCTTCCCGGCGCCTCAGGACTGATGTCCCAGTGATACAGCTTGGATTCGACACTCCACTGGTCACTCGTCAGGGCATTGACCTGAAGTGGCTTGGGTAGCTGCGTCAAGTCGAGACGCATGGTGGCAGTCGCTCCGATCTGGCTATATTTATTGCTCCAGCGGGAAAGGTAACCGCCTGAGTTATCCAACAGGCTGACAGGGATCGGCGGGCAGGTCTGGTAGCCGACCGCGCGTAAAGCGTCTTTAAGTTCAAAGAAGCTTTGGTACAACCCGCCTCGGGAGAGACGATATTGTCGTGTCAACGTGTTGTAACTCAGTTTGGTGGTCTGCTTGAAACTCTCGATATCGGTATCCAGCCAATACCAGCGCGAACGATGGACAGCCAATTCACTCACGAAATATAAAGTGACGCCGCGTTTGAGCGCTTGTTCCACACTGGGTGGCAATACGATCTTGAAATCAGCTGTCAGACGATAGCCTTCTCCAGTGAGACGCGCTTCGACCTTGTTGATCTCAATACCTTCGGCGCTCGCCGTGGAAGCAAGACTGATGCAACAGAGGAATAAAACTACTCTGCAGAGACTCTTAATGATGTTTGTGCAGCAACGCATAAAAGAATCCATCGTGCTGTTCGTCGGGCAACAGCTGCCCTGTTGGTGCAACATCCGCAAGCGGGGTCGTCGTCCCTTGCGTTGCTTCTGGATGCTTCGCCAAGAAATGATCGATCACCTGTTGGTTCTCTCTCGCAAAGACAGAGCAGGTACAGTAAAGCAAACTACCGCCGTTATCCAACAACGCCCACAACGCTTCCAATATCTGCGCCTGCTGTCTTGCGAATGATTCGATGTCTGCAGGGCGGCGCAGCCATTTGATATCTGGATGACGCCGCACCACACCCGAAGCGGAGCAAGGCACATCGGCTAGGATACGCTGGAAGGGCTTGCCGTCCCACCAATCTTTGGGTGTCGCCGCATCACCACAGACCACCTGCGCCTTCAAGTTCAGTCGCTGTAGATTCTCGCGTACTCGGGTGAGGCGCTGTTCTTCTTTGTCCAGTGCAAGCAAATCGATATCCGCTATCTCGAGCAGGTGCGCTGCCTTACCACCAGGCGCCGAGCAAGCATCCAACACGCGCATCCCAGAACTCACTTGCAACAGATGCGCCGCGTATTGTGCGCCCGCATCCTGTACCGACACCCAACCTTCTGCGAACTTCGGCAAGCGTTCGACACCTATCGGGTCTTGAACGATGAGTGCATCGGGCGATACCCTATGCGCAGCGATACCTTGTGCCTCTAGTAAGACAAGGTAATCACTTGAAGTCGTGTACCTTGTATTGACCCGCAAAGTCATTGGAGGATGTTGGTTGCCTGCCTCCAAGATGGATTGCGCTTTTGCGCCATATTGCTTCTTCAAGGCATCTATCCACCATTGTGGATAGGAATACTTGAAAGCCTCTTTACTATCCGCCGCAAGCAACAATGATTCTCGCTGGCGCAAATAATTACGTAGCACTGCGTTGATCAAGCCGCCCGATCTTGGGTTGAGGCGCTTCGCCGCGCTCACGGCTTGATCCACGATCACGTACTGTCCTGCCTTGGTGAATTCGAGTTGATACAACGCGATCAGCAGTAAGTATTGAATCAATGGGTCGCGCGCTGGATGATCCATCAACTGATCGCGCATGAACGAGAGTTTCCCGTAATGGCGCAAAGTGCCGTAACAAAGATCTTGCAGAGCGCCACGCTCTTGCGCGGTGTACGCCGTATGCTGACGCAAGCTTTCTGACAACACTTGGTTGAGGTTGCGCCCTTCAAAGACGCTGATGATGATCCTGGCTGCTTCGAGTTGGATATGTTGCATCGTCAAATCACGCCGAAGCGATCACCGATCGTGATGGGGAAGCTCTGGACGAATTGTGCGACCGGCAATGCTTTGCCTCCTGGCTTCTGCATGACTTCGATACCTAAAGCATCTTTGCCGCAAGCGACCCAGATGCATTCTTTGTCGATGGCGACAACGGTGCCCGCAGCATGCACGTCTAGATCTTGTTGGCGAACGCGAGCACGCAGGACTTTGAGTGGCGTATCGCCCATCGTTGTGTATGCCACAGGGAAGGGATAGTAGCCACGCACGGCCTGATCCAGCTGCGTCGCATCCAAACTCCAATTCAGCAAAGCTTCGCTTTTGCTCAATTTCGCAGCATAGGTCGCCAACGAGTCATTCTGTTTTCCTGGGTGCAGATCCCCCTGCTCGACAAGTCGCAATGTTTCGACGATGGCTTGGGCACCCATTGCTGCCAACTTGTCGTGCAAGGTCTCAGCCGTATCGTTGTGTGTTATCTCACAGGCCTTCTTCAATAACATGTCGCCCGTATCTAGGCCGACATCCATTTGCATGATGGTGATGCCAGTTTCTTTGTCGCCCGCCAAGATGGCGCGCTGTATCGGTGCAGCGCCACGCCAACGAGGTAATAAGGAAGCATGTATGTTCAAGCAGCCTTGCTTGGGCAACTGCAAGACCGCTTGCGGGAGAATCAAACCATACGCCGCAACAACCATCACATCGGCATTCAATGCGGCGATCTCGTTTTGCGCTACTTCTGTTTTGAGCGTGGCGGGCTGCAACACAGGGATGCCCCGTTGTAATGCCAACTGCTTCACCGGACTAGCGGTCAGTTGCATGCCGCGCCCTGACGGACGATCGGGTTGCGTCAACACCGCCACGACTTCGTGCTCATCTAACAATACCGCTAAGGCTTGGGCGGCGAAGTGGGGGGTGCCTGCAAAGATGACTCTCACAAAGATGTGCCGTTAAAGCGTCTCGCGGCGTTGCTTCTTCAGCTTAGCGCGGATGCGGGTTTGTTTTAGGTGAGACAAGTGTTCAACGAACACCTTACCTTGTAGATGATCCATCTCGTGTTGGATGCACACAGCCAATAACCCATCCGCTTCCAATACGAATTCCTTGCCATTCTCATCCAAGGCTTTGACGATGACGCGTTCGGCGCGGGTGACATTTTCATAGATGCCGGGCACAGAAAGACAACCTTCTTCGTTTTCTTCTTCGCCTTCGGCATTCAGCAATACGGGGTTGATGAACACTTTAAGTGCATCGTGTTCCTCGGAGACATCGATCACGACGATACGCTCATGCACATCGACTTGTGTCGCCGCCAACCCCACACCAGGTGCTGCATACATCGTTTCAGCCATGTCTTTGATCAACCTGCGGGTCTGCTCAGTGACAGAAACGACAGATTTAGCCACCTTATGCAGGCGCGGGTCGGGGTACTGCAGAATTGGGAGAAGTGCCATAAATGCTTGCCAACTGAAGAGACTACATGCAGAATTTAAACAGGTGCGCAAACTTTGCACCGCATTTCTTTACTTTGCTGGGGTTTTCCATGCGCAAGATTATATCGCTGATTTGTCTCCTGTTGCCCATCCTTGCTAACGCTGACGAGGTACAGATTCGCGAAGACGCGCCTGACCGCCACATCGTTGTGAAGGGAGACACCCTCTGGGACATCTCTGCAAAATTCTTCAAAGACCCATGGAAGTGGCCTGATATCTGGGCGCTCAACAAACAAGACATCAAAGACCCACATTGGATCTATCCTGGCAATGTGGTCTATCTGGACCGTCGTTCAGGCACACTTTCGACGGTACCGCCTTCTGGCGATACGACTGGTGCGGTTCCACCATCCACTGATAACGTACCCGCCAACGACGTAGAGAAATTCTCTCCCAAAGTACGCATAGTCGGCCAGAACAGCGAAGCGATTCCCGCCATCCCGCTAAACATCATCGGCTCTTTCTTGAGCAGACCTCTGGTTGTTGAGGAAGAAGAGCTGGAGACTGCACCTTCACTCGTGGGCACCTATGAACAACGTACATTGCTTTCGGCTAACGATATCGCTTACGCGCAGAATCTGCCCGCCGACAAAGGCATGCAATGGCAGATCTACCGTCCTAGCGTGACCTTTGTCGATCCGGATACAGACGAAGAGTTGGGAAGGGAAGTCCTATATCTAGGCGACGCCACTGCTGAGAAATTCGGCGACCCTAGCACCATGCGCATCACTAAAGCCGTGCTAGAAATCAACAAGGGGGATTATTTCGCCCAAGCCGCGTCTGGCTACTCCGCCAATTTTCTTCCACACGCACCCAGCACCAACATCAATGCCAAGATCATCTCCATCTATGGTGGTGTCCAACAAGCAGGACAGCGCGCTGTCATCACTTTGAACAAAGGGCAGCGCGATGGCATCGAAGTAGGGCACGTACTTGGTGTCTATCAAAAAGGTGAAGTCATCAAGACCAAAGGCTGGTTCACGCCCAACGTCGTATTGCCAGACATGCGTTACGGCTTGGTGATGGTTTTCCGCGTATTCAACAAGGTATCGTATGCCTTGGTGATGGAAACAAAATTGCCGGTTCAATTGCTGGATCGCGCAAGCACCCCAAAGTAAATGTCGCTAGACGCCTCAATCGCGTCCTGGCTCAAGCTCAGCCAGATATCAGGGCTGGGTAACGAAGGTTTGCGCCGCTTGTTGCAGGCCTTCGGTTCACCCGATGCCGTTCTCGATGCCTCCGTCTCATCTCTATCCCAGCATGTAAAGCCTTCCGTTGCAAAAGCCATCAAAGAAGAATTCGACACCTCTCTTCTGGATGCTACTGCCACTTGGCTGAACGACCCTATCAATAGGATCGTTACGCTCGTTGATGCAGAGTACCCACAGGCTCTGCTGAACATATCCGACCCACCTTTAGTTTTATATGTGAAGGGACGTATCGATCTATTGAACGTTCGCTCACTAGCCATAGTGGGTAGTCGCAATTCAACTGCGCAGGGTGTACGTAACGCCGAAGCTTTTGCCAAAGCGACTTCCGAAGCTAGCTTGTGTATCGTTAGCGGCATGGCACATGGCATCGATGCCGCTGCACATAGAGGAGGCTTGCAAGGAATTGGCTCAACGATTGCTGTTGTGGGTACTGGTTTGGACAAGGTCTATCCTGCGGCCAATCGGGAACTTGCTCATCAGCTGGCTCAACGTGGGACGATCATTTCTGAGTTCCCGCTAGGTACACCGCCACTTGCATCAAATTTCCCGCGTCGTAATCGCATCATCAGCGGTTTGAGTGAAGGCTGTTTGGTGGTTGAAGCGTCACTACAAAGCGGCTCACTCATCACCGCCCGCATGGCTTTAGAGCAGGGCAGGGAAGTGTTCGCCATACCGGGTTCGATCCATTCGCCCCAATCTAAAGGTTGCCACTCGCTCATCAAGCAGGGAGCGAAACTGGTGGAGTGCGCGCAGGATATCTTGGAGGAGTTAGGTTTTGCGGTTAGTGCCGCCAAGACCGCGGCCGGTGTAGAACACCCTCTATTCACATATCTTGGCTACGATTCCATCGATATCGAGACCTTGGCTCAACGTAGCGGCTTGACGATATCGGAGCTATCCGCCATCCTGTTGCAACTTGAGCTGGATGGCGCAGTCGCGACTCTCCCCGGCGGGCTTTATCAACGAATCGCTTAGAAAACCCCCTTTATGTTTGATATCTTGTTGTTTTTATTTGAAAGTTATTTCGATGCGGGTAGCTATCCCGAACCTAATCGCCTCTCAGCAAAACTCACCGCCGCGGGTTTTGAGGAAGAAGATATCAACCAAGCTTTGACTTGGTTATCAGGTCTGCGCGAACTTTCCAATGCTACTTATCCAGAGAGCATCAATCACAGCGGACTGCGTTGCTATACCGATTTCGAGGCTGAACGAATGAGCGAGGAAGGTTTGCGCTTCATTGCTTTTTGGGAGCACAACAAGATCATCACCCCTATCGAGCGCGAGATGATCATTGATCGCGTGGTCGCCTTAGGGCGCGACAAATTAGCCGTCGACAAGGTAAAACTCATCGCGCTGATGGTGCTCTGGAACCAGCACGAAGATCTCGATCCGATGTTGATCGAAGATTTGCTCACCCCAACCGAGGCGGCACAACTACACTGACCCCACATGGCAAAGAACCTTCTGATCGTCGAGTCTCCCGCCAAGGCTAAGACACTAAAAAAATATCTAGGCAAAGACTATGAAGTCCTAGCCTCGTATGGTCACGTGCGCGACCTCATACCGAAGAATGGCGCGGTCGATACCGAAAATGGCTATACGATGAATTACGAGACCATCGCACGTAATAGCAAACACGTCGATGCCATCGCCAAAGCCGCCGCCGAATCTGACACCATCCTGCTGGCACCCGACCCGGACAGAGAAGGGGAGGCCATCGCGTGGCACATCTCAGAACTGTTGAAAGGTAAGCGCGCACTCAAGGGTAAAGCCATGAAGCGCGTGGTTTTCTACGAAATCACTCAGACAGCTGTTCAAGAAGCGGTCGCTCACCCACGTGAGATATCCATGCCCTTGGTGAATGCCCAACAAGCACGCCGCGCCTTGGATTATCTGGTCGGTTTCAACCTGTCACCGTTGCTGTGGCGCAAGATTCGCCCCGGTCTGTCGGCGGGTCGCGTACAAAGCCCTGCACTGCGTCTCATCGTTGAGCGCGAGCTAGAGATCGAGAAATTCAAGAGCCAAGAATATTGGTCAGTCCATCTGGACAGCCAAAAGAACAGCATCCCGTTCAAGGCTAAGCTGTTCCAATTCCAAGGTAAGAAGTTGGAACAACTAAGTATCGGCAGTCAGAAGGAATACGACGCCATCCACGCTAAACTGGCAGATGCTAAGTTGCCACCCAAGGTGGTACGCGTAGAAAAGAAGGGCAAGCAGCGCAGCCCTGCCGCACCATTCACGACCTCTACCTTGCAACAGGAAGCCGTACGTAAACTGGGCATGACCTCGGACCGCACTATGCGCACCGCACAGTCGCTGTATGAAGGCGTGGACATCGGCGGCCAGACCATTGGTCTCATCACCTATATGCGTACCGATTCGCTGAGCTTGGCGAATGAGGCTGTGGCAGAGATCCGCGGCTATATCGGCGATAACTTCACCGCTGATTACTTGCCGAGCAAGCAACCGACTTACAAGAGCAAATCGAAGAATGCGCAGGAAGCGCACGAGGCGATCCGTCCTACCTCGATTTTGCGTACCCCTGACAGCCTGCGTGATCACCTCACCATCGACCAGATGCGTCTTTACGAGATGGTTTGGAAGCGCACGCTCGCGTCGCAGATGTCGCCAGCGCGCTTCGATACCGTCAGTGTAGACATCCGTTTGAGTAGCGACGACACCCTGTTCCGTGCATCTGGCCAGACCTTGGTGTTCCCCGGCTTCATCGGCGTGTACATGGAAGATGTGGACGATGTCGAAGAAGAAGACAGCGCCAAACTGCCTGCGTTAGTGGAAGGTGATGTACTGCCTGTAGAGAAACTCTATGGCGAACAACACTTCACACAACCGCCTCCGCGCTTCTCGGAAGCCAGCTTAGTAAAGGCATTGGAAGAGTACGGCATCGGACGTCCTTCTACCTACGCCACCATCATCTCTACCTTGCAAGCGCGCGAATACGCCACGCTGGACAAGAAACGCTTCATGCCCACCGATGTGGGGCGTGTCGTCATCAAGTTCCTCACCGAACACTTCACACGGTATGTGGACTACGGTTTCACAGCGAATCTGGAAGACGAGTTGGATGAAGTATCTGAAGGCAAGCGCGACTGGATCCCAGTCCTTGATGATTTCTGGAAGGGTTTCAACAAGCTCATCGTCGACAAGAAAGACGTCGACCGTCCTGGCACTGAGATACTGGAAGAAGCTTGCCCCAAGTGCGGCAAACCCTTGTCCAAACGCCTCGGCAAGCGCGGCAGCTTCATCGGTTGCACCGGCTATCCCGAGTGCGATTTCACCCGCAGCCTGGGAGGTGAAGAGGACGCGGGCGAAGCTCGCAAAGAGTTGGGTACACACCCCGAGACCGAACAATTGGTGCTGCTGTTGCGCGGTCCGTACGGCCCTTACGTGCAGTTAGGCGAAGTGGTAGAGGGCGAGAAAACCAAGCCAAAACGTGTGTCTTGGCCAAAAGAGTTGCCGCTGGAACAAGCTGATCTTGCCCATGCATTGAAGCTGCTTTCCTTGCCACGCGACCTCGGTCTGCACCCAGAATCGGGCAAGAAGGTCATCGTCAACATTGGTCGTTTCGGCCCCTACATCGGGCATGACGGCAAGTTCAAATCCATCCCACGCACCGATAGCATCTTCGACATCGCACTCGACCGCGCTGTAGAACTACTGGCGCAAGCCAAGACAGGCGGCAATACCGTCTTGCGCACGCTGGGCGAACATCCCGATGACAAAGCCCCCGTGGAGATCTGTAGCGGTCGCTACGGTCCTTACGCACGTCATGGTAAGGTGAACGCCACCTTACCCAAGGATGTAACCCCAGAAGCGGTGACGCTCGAAGAAGCGCTGGAATTGATCGCGGCTAAAGCAGCGAAGGGTGGAACAGGAAAAGCCAAGACGACCAGAAAACCTGCAGCCAAGAAAACTACGGCCAAGGCTAAGACCACCAAGGAAAAAGTGGTTGCAAAACCTAAGTCAACTGTGAAGAAAAAAGTCACAACTAAAACCGCCACAGCAAAGACAGCTACTGTCAAAAAAGTGGCAGCAAAACCTGTCGTTAAGAAACCAACAGTAAAAAAGACGACCAAGAAAAAAGCCTAGGATTTTTGTCCTAGGCTTACCCCTTAGCAACGACACAAAAGCAGCACATCGAACGTTTTAGAGCTCCTGCTCTGGAAACCTTGTGTTTATTGGGATTCGTGGCATCAAATGAGTACCGCTCCTATGGAGCGGCCTCTTTGACTTAAACGTCAAGGTTCTTCACTCCTAAAGCATTCTTCTCGATGAACGCCCTGCGTGGCTCAACCACATCGCCCATCAGCGTGGTGAATATCTCATCTGCGCCAATCGCGTCTTCGATACGTACGCGCAGCAAGATACGGTTCTTCACATCCATGGTGGTTTCCCACAACTGGTCTGGATTCATCTCTCCCAAACCTTTGTAACGCTGGATGCCCACGCCTTTTTTGGCTTCTTCCAACAACCACTCGACACCTTGCTTGAAACTGCTTACTGCGCGTTTTTGTTCGCCACGAGCGACATATGCCGTAGGAGAGATGAGGCCGTTCAACGCATCGGCAGTTTGGCGGATCTGTACATAATCGCCGCCCTCTAGGAACTCCTTGTCCAAGTAGCTCAAAGAATAGTTGCCGTGGAATATCTTTTCTAGGCGCAAGCGTAGCTCTCCATGTTCATCCGATTCCACTTCTGCTTTGATGACGCCACCACAAGCTTCTTCCAGTAGCTTGGCACTCTTTTGCGCTTGAGTGGCATCAGCCAAAGACAATGTAGGCAAGACGAGCAGGGCGTGGCTGGCTTCAGGTGCAATGAAATGTGAGAGACGATCGATGACAGCTTCGGCCAAGAAATATTGCTTGGCGATCTGCTCCAGCGCATCACCCTGGATCGGTGTGGCATCCAAAGATGGGTAGAACATAGCGTTGTTCAGCGCAGACTTGAGCATGTAGTTCTTCATCTCGTGTTCGTCTTTGAGATAGCGCTCTTCCTTACCTTGCTTGATCTTGAACAAAGGAGGTTGAGCGATATAGACGTGGCCGCGCTCGATGAGTTCGGGCATCTGACGATAGAAGAAGGTGAGGAGCAAGGTGCGGATGTGCGCACCATCCACGTCTGCGTCGGTCATGATGATGATTCGGTGATAACGCAACTTCTCGGCGTTGTATTCCTCTTTGCCAATACCCGTACCAAGCACAGTGATGAGAATGGCGATCTCTTGCGAGGCGATGAGCTTCTCGAAGCGCGCTTTTTCAACGTTTAGAATCTTGCCCTTCAACGGCAAGATAGCTTGGAACTTCCGGTCACGACCTTGTTTGGCAGAGCCACCCGCAGAATCACCCTCGACTAGGTACAATTCGGAGAGGGCTGGGTCTTTTTCTTGGCAATCTGCCAACTTGCCTGGCAGACCAATACCATCCAGCACGCCTTTACGACGAGTCAATTCACGCGCTTTACGCGCCGCATCCCGAGCTCGTGCTGCTTCAATGATCTTGCCGCAGATGATCTTGGCGTCGATTGGATTTTCCAACAGAAAGTCGGCTAGCTTTTGCGAAACAACTTCTTGTACCGCTGGCTGAACTTCGCTGGAAACTAGCTTATCCTTTGTTTGTGAAGAAAATTTAGGGTCTGGCACTTTGACGGAAAGCACACAAGTCAACCCCTCGCGCATATCGTCGCCTGTGGTATCGACTTTGGCTTTTTTCGCCAACTCATTGTCTTCGATATATTTATTGATGACACGGGTCATAGCCATGCGCAAACCAGTCATGTGCGTACCGCCGTCACGTTGTGGAATGTTGTTGGTAAAACACTGCACAACTTCGGAGTAGCTGTCATTCCACTGCATGGCGACATCAACAGTGATGTTGTCTTTTTCTCCACTTGCTTGAAAACTCTTGGGGTGTAATACCGACTTATTCTTGTTCATGTATTCGACAAAACCCCGCACACCGCCCGAATAGGCGAAGTTCTCGCCTTTACCAGTGCGTTGATCGACTAACTCGATCTTTACCCCATTATTCAAGAAAGACAATTCACGCAGGCGCTTTGCCAATATCTCGTAGTGGAATTCGACGTTACCAAAGATCTCTTTGTCCGCAAGAAAATGGACTTCTGTACCACGCTTGTTGCTTTCACCCAATTCACGCACCGGGGAGACTTCGATACCCTTTTGTTTTTCGATGAGTCGATTCACCACCGCGCCACGTGCGAACTCTAGGCCAAATTTTTTACCATCACGGTAGGTAGTAAGCTTGAGCCATTCTGACAAACCATTGACGCAACTCACACCCACACCATGCAAACCGCCAGATACCTTGTAGCTGTTTTGATTGAATTTTCCGCCCGCATGAAGCACGGTTAGAACGATCTCTGCTGCAGAACGCTTAGGTTCGTGCTTGTCGTCGAATTTTATACCAATAGGAATACCACGACCGTTGTCAGATACCGAGATGGAGTTATCACCATGGATGATGACCTTGATATCGTCGCAATGCCCCGCCAAAGATTCATCAATGGCGTTATCCACCACCTCAAACACCATGTGGTGTAAGCCTGTTCCATCAGAGGTATCACCGATGTACATCCCAGGGCGTTTACGGACTGCCTCCAAACCTTCTAATTGTTGGATGCTCGATTCGTCGTAATTCTCACTCATTGGTTTTCTTTCTGTTTCACGTGGAACATTAAATGCGCATTGGCATCACGACATATTTATAGTCGCTTTGCTCTGGGATGGTGATCAATAAGCTGCTGTTTTGGTCCCCAAAGGATAGGGTGACGTTAGCGCTGTTGATGTTGTTGATACCTTCCAATAGGTAGTTCACATTAAAGCCAATGTCCAGCGCAGCGCCTTGGTAATCCGTTTCGATATCTTCTTGTGCTTCTTCTTGTTCACTATTGCTGCTGATGATTTGTAGATTCTTTTCAGTCAACAACAGGCGCACACCACGGAATTTCTCATTGGAAAGGATCGCTGCGCGCTGTAGTGCTTGTAGGATGATCACTCGATTGAGTGTCAGGTTGTTGGTATGGTTGGGGATGACGCGGGTGTAGTCTGGGAATTTCCCATCGATCACCTTTGAGGTCAGCACGATATCTGCGAAGGTGACGCGTACTTGTTTTTCTGCCAGCTCCAATTCCAATTTATCTTCTGAATCAGCTAAGAGTTTCAATAACTCATTGACCGTCTTACGGGAAAGGATGACTTCTTTCTTGGGGTGTTCTGTAGCTAGTTTTTCAGCGATGTATGCCAAACGGTGTCCATCGGTTGCGATCAGTTTGATCGAATTTCCCTCAATGACCAACAACACCCCATTCAAGTAATAACGGATATCTTGTTGAGCCATTGCATGTTGGACTGAGCCCAGTAGGCGTTTTAATTTACCTTGCTCGATCTCGATCTTGACCGATCCGGCTAATTGTTCCGTTAGGCTAGGGAAATCTTGTGCGGGTAATGTCTGTAGGCTAAAACGGCTTTTATTCGCCTTTACCAATAATTTACTTTCATTGGTATCTAAGCTGATAGCACTTTCATCCGGGATGGCCCTTAATATCTCTTGCAGTTTTTTGGCTGAGATCGTGATGGATTCTGGCCCACCTGTCGTTTGAAGTTCAGTCTTCAACTGAGCTTCGATCTGTATCTCCAAGTCAGTCGTTACAAACCGTACGCCTTCAGCGTTCTTTTTAAGAAGAACATTTGAAAGGATAGGGAGTGGTTGTTTACGTTCAACGATACCAACAACCGCTTGAAGTGGTTTAAGTAGGTCGTTTCGGCTGATTTGTTTAATAAACATATGTTCTTTCCTTAAATACTTAATAACAATAATAAGGCCAACTAAATCTGTGATTAACTAAATAAACACTATTAAATTATATTCTTACAACACCTTTACCTTGTTAACAGTCACTTCGTTTACTTGTGTATAACATGTGCACTTATTTTGCTGCTTCCCTTTAAATCATGGTTATCTACATAACACCAACAAGCTTAAGTGAGTTATCCCCTTAGTGTTTGATGTAATAGATTGAAGTCTGCTTCAATCGAAGTATCGGTGTTTCTTAAAGATTCTATCGTTTTGCATGCATGTAGGACGGTCGTATGGTCTCTCCCCCCAAAAGCATTGCCAATCTCAGGTAGGCTAAGTTGGGTCAATTCACGCGCTAAACTCATCGCAATTTGCCTAGGGCGTGCAATCACACGGGTACGCTTCTTGGATAAAAGATCAACAATCTTCAATCTATAGAAATCTGCGACTGTCTTTTGAATGTTCTCGATTGTGACTTGTTTATTTTGCGCAGCAAGTAGGTCACGCAAAGCTTCTTTGGCTAATTCTATAGAGATAGGACGTTTATGGAAGCGTGCGTAAGCCTCGATGCGATTCAATGCACCTTCAAGTTCGCGAATATTCGAGCGGACGTGTTTTGCAATGAAGAAAGCGACATCTTCACTGATGGGTGCACCACTATTGGTGGACTTCTGCAAAAGGATGGCCACACGCATCTCCAGACCAGGAGGTTCGATAGCGACCGTCAAACCACAGGTGAAGCGAGAGGTTAGTCGAGGCTCTATACCTGAGATCTCTTTTGGAAAGGTATCGCAGGTGATGACGACTTGTTTATTGGTGTCGATCAAAGAATTCAATGTGTAGAAGAACTCTTGTTGGGTGCCGGGCTTATCAGCAATGAATTGAATGTCGTCTATCAACAACAGATCGAGCGAGTTGTAATACTGTTTGAACTCATCAAAACTCTTGGTTTGAAAGGCTTTGACAACACCAGACACATAGTTCGTGGCATGGACATAGCAAATCTTTGCCTGTGGATTCTCTTTTGCCAGTAGGTTGCCGATAGATTGGAGTAAGTGAGTCTTACCCAGCCCTACACCACCGTATATAAACAAAGGATTGTAGGTTGTTCCGGGTTTTTCGGCGACTTGCAATCCGGCTGCATGAGCGAGTTGGTTAGCCTTCCCAGTCACAAACGTATCAAAAGTGAGCTGTGAATTCAGCTTACTGGTGGTCTTGGGGGATTTCACAACATGGTTTTTTTCTATTTCCTTGGCGACAGAGGCCTCAGGCGCTTGTTTTTGGGCGATGCGTTTTTCGATGCGCAACTCGATCTCTGGTGTCACTTTGAAGAAAGAGGCCGCACGTTTAGAAATCTCGGGAAGAAAGCGATCCTGAATGATGCGCAGCGTGAAACTATTAGGCGCAGTGAGGATCAAGCGATTGCCATCCACCTCAAAAATCAAGGGTTTGATCCAAGAATTATATTGTTGTAAGGGCAGTTGCTCTTTGAAAAAACGCTGGCAACTACCGGACAAACCCTGAGCAGACATAAAGGCACGTTGTGAAAATCGATTAACTTGGGCATTCTACAAGCTCCTAGAAAAGTTATCCACAACATAAATTTGGCTTGACAGAAAGACCGCAACCGATTGTAATCGCGCGCTTTTCAATTCAGCCAACAAAGGAATAGATCATGAAACGTACCTTCCAACCATCCGTTGTAAAAAGAAAACGCACCCACGGCTTTTTGGTTCGTATGAAGACCAAAGGCGGTCGTGCTGTTATCGCCGCTCGTCGCGCTAAAGGCCGCGTACGCCTTGGCGTGTAAGCCAGTAAAGGCATTTGGATTTCCTCGACGTTATCGATTGACGCGTCGAGAAGGTTTTTCGCGGATATTGCAACAGAGGGCACACACGAATAGTTGGTTTGCCCTGCATGCTCAACCCAATACTGAGAATTTTTCTAGGTTGGGCGTATCTGTTAGCAAACGAATCATACCTAGCGCAGTACAACGTAACAGAATCAAGCGATTGATTCGAGAGAGTTTTCGCTTGAGAAGCAAATCAGAAGTCGCACGCGATATCGTGATTCGTTTGCGCAAACCACTGGGAAAGCAAGATAGAGTATTGGCACGCGCCGTTTTGGTTGAGATGTTGAGCAAGGCATTGACGACACAATGAGGCGAATCCTTTTATCGATGGTGCGTGGCTATCAGCGATTCATCAGCCCGATGTATCCGCCATCATGTCGTTTCACCCCCTCTTGTTCGCAGTATTCTTACGAAGCCATCTCTAGGCACGGCGTCGTAAAAGGAGTTTGGCTAAGTATCAAGCGGGTAGGGCGTTGCCACCCTTGGAATCCGGGTGGATATGACCCCATCCCTTAGTAAATAACAGGTGATACAAATGGATATGCGACGGTTGTTCTTGTTTTTGATCTTTTCGTTCTCCCTCGTTGTCCTATGGGGTGAGTGGACGCGCCAGAATCAACCGGCCACTCCAGTCGTTATATCTAAAGACCCAACAGCCCCCCCTGTGGCGACTGTCGCCACACCAAAGGCTGTCGTCAGCATCGCGCCTGTTGAAGCAGCCAAAGCGCCTACCGGAAAGACCATCTCGGTCACTACTGACACACTAAAAGTTGAGATCAACTCGGCCGGCGGCAACATCGAGCTGTTAGATCTTTTGAAGCACCGCACAGCGAACGATCAGACCAAATCGATCGTTTTGATGCAGAGACAAGGTGATCAGACCTATCTGGCACAGTCTGGTCTATTGGGAAAGGGGCTTCCCACTCACAACGCGGAATATCAATCGGATGCTAGTGAATACACCTTGGCTGAGGGAAAGGATGTCGTTGAAGTAAAGTTGACTGCGCTGAACACCGAAGGTGCGCGAGTAACAAAGACTTATACCTTCCATCGTGCAAGCTACCTTATCGATGTGGCTTATGAGATCGAAAACAAAAGTGCTGGCGCAATAGCCCCATCGGCATATTTCCAATTGGTTCGTGATTCCACCTTGCCCGAAGGTGCTTCAGCTTTTGTACCTACATATACGGGTGCTGCGGTCTATACGGATCTAGAGAAGCTCTTGAAGATCGAATTCTCAGAGATCGAGAAGAACAAAGTTACCCTACCTAAAGAGCCAGACAATGGTTGGATTGGCATGGTGCAACATTACTTTGTATCTGCATGGTTGCCTCAAGATAAGACGGTTCGCGAGTTCTATACGAAACACTTAGAAGGCAACCTCTTCTCTGTCGGTGTGATCTTGCCTATCGCAAGTATCGAGCCGAACCAAACCGCCCGTATATCGACGCCGCTTTATGTTGGTCCAGCGGTAAGCCAACTGGATGATGTCGCTCCCGGATTGGGCTTGACGGTGGATTACGGCATATTCACAGTGTTTGCTGCTCCATTGTTCTGGTTGATGTCGTTCTTGAACGACTGGGTAGGTAACTGGGGTGTAGCGATCGTCTTGTTGACGGTGCTAATCAAATTGGCCTTCTTCCCACTCTCTGCTGCCAGCTATCGCTCGATGGCGAAGATGCGTGTGGTAGCCCCCAAGCTGGAGCTGATCAAGAAGCAATATGGTGATGATCGCGAACGCCTGAACAAGGCTATGATGGATCTCTACAAGACCGAGAAGATCAACCCCTTGGGTGGCTGTCTGCCAGTGTTAATCCAGATACCGGTCTTCATCGGTCTATATTGGGCAATCTTAGAAAGCGTGGAGCTGCGCCATGCGCCGTTCTTTGGCTGGATCACCGATCTATCTGCAACCGATCCTTACTACATCTTGCCGCTCATCATGGGTGCCAGCATGATTATCCAGTCGAAACTGAACCCGGTGCCAACTGACCCTATCCAAGCAAAAGTGATGCAGATCATGCCGATCGCATTCAGTGTGGTCTTCTTCTTCTTCCCAGCCGGCTTGGTGTTGTACTCCTTGGTGAACAACATCCTGTCCATCGGTCAGCAGTGGTACATCAATCGTGACGCAGATACCGCTCAAAAAGGTGTCACAAAAGCCTGACAATATCGCCGCCATCGCGACTGGTTCCGGTCGTGGTGGTATCGGTGTCGTGCGTATCTCTGGGCAAGGCCTTGCAGATATGGGCATCTTGCTTACAGGCCGCCAGCTTCCGCCACGGTCGGCTGTTTACACCCCATTCCTTGCATCAGACCACTCCGTCATTGACCAAGGTATCGCCTTGTTCTTCCCAGCCCCTCACTCCTATACAGGTGAAGAGGTGCTGGAGTTACAAGGGCATGGTGGCCCAGCCGTGCTGCAATTGTTGTTACAGCGCTGTTTGGAGCTGGGTGCTCGCTTGGCTCAGCCAGGAGAGTTCACACAACGCGCCTTTCTGAATGACAAGATGGATCTTGCCCAAGCCGAAAGTGTCTCTGACCTGATCGAAGCGACCACCCAACAGGCCGCCAGAAGCGCGGTCAGATCCATGCAGGGGGAGTTCTCCAACGCGATACACGCCGTTGTGGCCAAACTCATCGATCTGCGTATGTTGGTGGAGGCGACCTTAGACTTTCCGGAAGAAGATGGTATCGCCACCGTAGAGCGGGCTCGACTTGAAGGAAAACTGACCCAGATCCAAGCCGAACTGGCTCACATCGAAGTGCTTGCAAAGCAAGGGAGCATCCTTAGGGAGGGCGCGCAAGTAGTCTTGGTGGGTGCGCCCAATGTAGGCAAATCTAGCCTACTTAACCGTTTGGCGGGGGAAGAGGTGGCTTTGGTGAGCGAGATCGCTGGAACGACACGCGATGCCATCCGCCAATCGTTACAGCTCCGAGGCGTGCCCTTGCATATCGTCGACACGGCAGGCTTGAGAGAGACCGATGACGTCGTAGAGCGGATGGGAATCGCCAGGACCCAGCAGAACATCGACCGTGCGGATTTGATATTGGTGTTGTTGGACGAGTCCAATCCTGTGGAATCAAACGAAATTGAAGCCATCCTTGAGCGCTTGCCACAAGGCATCCCACGTTTGTTCGTTCACAATAAGATGGATGTGGCGACACATAAGCCACATCAGGAACAAGTCGGCCACCTGTATGTGTCGGCAAAAACCGGCATGGGCGTCGACGCGCTACAAGACACCCTATTAAAAACGATTGGTTGGCACCAAGAGGCGGGCGTATTCATGGCTCGTGAGCGCCATTTGATTGCTATCGCCAAGGCCAAGCAACATTTCGCCTCGGCTATCCTGCACCTTGAAGTGCACGAGCTTCTGGCGGAAGAGCTACGTTACGGACAAGCCGCTCTGAATGAGATCACGGGTGAGTTTGTAGCAGACGACCTGTTGGGTGAGATATTCAGCCGCTTCTGTATTGGGAAATAAATCTTGTTTCACGTGAAACAATCGGTTTTGTAATCCAATCAGCCTGTTGTAAGATGCGCGTCCTTTTTCGCTGGCGGCATAATGGACTTTCCCGGCAAATTCGATGTGATCGTGGTGGGTGGTGGGCATGCCGGCACTGAGGCGGCCCTCGCCAGCGCACGTGCGGGCAGAAAGACCTTGCTGCTCAGTCACAACATCGAAACCCTTGGTCAAATGTCATGCAACCCTTCTATTGGTGGTATCGGCAAGGGGCATCTCGTCAAAGAGGTCGATGCGCTTGGCGGCGCGATGGCAGCTGCGACTGACGAAGGTGGCATTCAATTCCGCATCCTAAATTCAAGCAAAGGCCCAGCAGTTCGTGCGACACGAGCGCAGGCTGATCGCATCCTGTACAAGCAAGCGATTCGCAGTCGCCTAGAGAACCAGCCCAATTTGTGGTTGTTCCAACAAGCGGTTGATGACTTAATCGTTGAGGGGAATCGTGTGACTGGCGTGGTCACGCAGCTGGGATTGCGTTTCTCGGCGCATAGCGTGGTGCTGACCACGGGGACTTTCCTTGCTGGACTGATCCATGTCGGACAATCGAACTACCAAGCGGGCAGGGCGGGGGATCCCCCGGCGGTTAGTTTGGCGCACCGACTGCGCGAGTTGAATCTGCCAGTGGGTAGGCTCAAGACAGGCACGCCACCAAGGATAGACGGGCGCACTATCGACTATTCGGTGATGCAAGAACAACATGGAGACGACCCAGTTCCCGTGTTTTCCTTTATGGGAAATGCCAAGCAACATCCTCGTCAATTGCCGTGTTGGGTCACAGAAACCAATCAGCGTACGCATGACATCATCCGTGGTGGCTTAGATCGCTCTCCTTTGTTCACTGGGGTGATCGAAGGGGTTGGGCCGCGCTATTGCCCTTCCATTGAAGACAAGATCACGCGCTTCGCGGACAAGGCATCACACCAGATTTTCTTAGAGCCCGAGGGTTTGACCACGCACGAGATATACCCTAACGGTATCTCAACTAGTCTGCCATTCGATGTGCAGTTGGATCTGATCCACTCCATCAAAGGCTTGGAGAACGCACACGTATTGCGTCCCGGCTATGCCATCGAATATGACTATTTCGATCCGCGCGGATTAAAGAATTCATTGGAGACTAAAGCTATCAGCGGCTTGTTCTTTGCTGGCCAGATCAACGGTACGACGGGTTATGAAGAGGCGGCAGCGCAAGGATTGTTGGCGGGTGTGAACGCTGCCTTGTTTGCGCAAGAACGCGAAGCGTGGTGCCCGCGCCGCAACGAGGCATATCTTGGCGTGATGGTCGATGACTTGATCACGCGCGGGGTGTCCGAACCCTATCGAATGTTCACCAGTCGCGCCGAATATCGTTTGCAATTACGAGAAGACAACGCAGACCTTCGCTTGACCGAAATCGGTCGCAAGCTGGGTATCGTGGATGACGCGCGCTGGCAGCATTTCGAAGCGAAGCGCGAGGCCATCGTTCGCGAAGAACAAAGGCTACGTAGCACGTGGGTCAATCCGCGCATGTTGGCGGAGGAAGATGCGATGCGCGTTCTCGGGAAGAACATCGAACGCGAATACTCACTGCATGAATTGCTACGACGCCCAGATGTCACCTATGCATCGTTGATGACCTTGCCGACGGCGGGTGAGCCAGCTGAAGAAAGTGTGGCGTTGCAGATCGAGGTTCAAGCCAAGTATCAGGGTTATATCGAGAAACAGCAGGGTGAGATCGAGCAGCAAGAGCACTTCGAGAACCTCGAGCTACCGGCAGATTTCGACTATCGCGGAGTGCGCGGTCTTTCTATAGAGGCACAACAGAAGCTCAACCAACACAAACCACAAACGGTGGGCCAAGCGGGCCGTATCTCGGGAATCACACCCGCCACTATCTCGTTGTTGTTGGTGCATCTGAAACGAGGATTCAAAACCAATCAAGTTGAGCAAAAATGCGCATGACCGAAGCCGATATCCTGCGCAAAGGTGCGCTCGAAATGCGGCTGGATCTGGGGGATAAGACGCAAGCTCAATTGCTGGCCTATGTTGAACTTTTGTTCAAGTGGAACAAGGTTTACAACCTGACAGCGATACGCGATAAAAATGAGATGGTAAGCCACCACTTACTGGATAGCCTTGCCGTCGTGCCGCATCTCTGGTCTGGGCACTGGTTGGATGTGGGTTGCGGCGGGGGGATGCCAGGGCTGGTGCTGGCAATCGTGAAACCAGAGTGGCGATTCACTCTGCTGGATAGCAACACCAAGAAGACGGGTTTCGTGCAACAAGCAGTGATCGAGCTGGGGTTAAAGAATGTGAGCGTCCACTCTGGTCGTGTAGAGGATTGGCAACCTGGCTACAAATTCGATGGGATCATCTCGCGAGCATTCGCTGAGCTCGGGGATTTTTTGGCAGTGAGCAAACATTTGATCGCTCCTGATGGACGTTGGGCGGCGATGAAAGGCCAGCCAGAATCTGAACTGGCGGGCGTAGCAAAGGGTTTTGAAGTAGAAAGGATCGTTTCATTGAAAGTGCCAGGATTAGAAGCGGCGCGTAGCTTGGTGATCGCAAAGGTATCTAGGGAGCAAACTGCATGACGAAGATAATGGCAATAACCAACCAAAAGGGTGGCGTGGGCAAAACCACGACGACCGTCAATCTAGCCGCCAGCCTAGGTGCCGCGAAAAAGCGGGTGCTATTGGTGGACCTAGACCCACAGGGGAATGCCACCATGGGAAGCGGCATCAACAAGGGAGACCTAGAGCTATCCGTGTATGACGTATTGATTGGCGAGGCGACCATTGCGCAAGCACGCATCACCTCAGACAAAGGCAAATACGACGTGCTTCCGGCCAATCGCGACCTTGCCGGTGCGGAGATCGAGTTGGTGGATATGGAAGGTCGTGAGATGCGACTCAAACTGGAGTTGCAGGCCGTCGCTCACGAATATGACTATGTGCTCATCGATTGCCCGCCCGCGCTGAACCTACTTACGCTGAATGGTCTGTGTGCCGCGCGTTCGGTGATGATCCCGATGCAATGCGAGTACTACGCGCTGGAAGGATTGAGCGACTTGGTCAACACCATCCGCAAAGTGCGTGAGAGTTTGAACCCTGAATTGGAGATCGAAGGCCTGTTGCGCACCATGTTCGATCCACGTAACTCTTTGGCACAACAGGTCTCTGACCAGTTGCAGCAACACTTTGGTGACAAGGTCTACCGTACAGTGATCCCGCGTAACGTGCGCTTGGCGGAGGCCCCCAGTTATGGCGTCCCCGCGCTGTATCACGATGCACAATCCAAGGGAACGCAAGCCTATCTCGCTTTGGCAGGCGAACTTCTGAATAACGCCTCAGCAACGAATTGAAAAAGGAAAGATGAACATGGTCAAACCAAATAAGGGATTGGGACGCGGATTGGACGCACTGTTAGCGGGTAGTGGCTCGACCAAGTCTAACGACACCTTGCGCGAACTCAAGGTGGAGGAACTCAGGCCAGGAAAGTATCAGCCGCGTAGCCGGATGGACGAGACTTCACTGAATGAGCTAGCGTCATCCATCAAGGTACAAGGGATCATCCAGCCTATATTGGCGCGTGAATTACCCAACGGCGGTTACGAGATCATTGCAGGTGAACGTCGCTGGCGCGCAGCCCAACTTGCGGAGTTGAAGCAAGTCCCTGTTCTAGTTCGAAAAGTACCCGATAACGCCGCTTTGGCGATGGCGCTGATCGAGAATATCCAACGTGAAGACCTGAATCCGTTGGAAGAGGCTATCGGCATCCAACGCCTCATCGACGAATTCCAAATGACGCACCAAGCCGCCGCAGAAGCCGTGGGCCGCTCACGCAGCGCTGCAAGTAACTTATTGCGCCTGCTGAAATTGCCAGCAGATGTGCAAGAGATGCTTATGAGCAATCTCTTGGACATGGGCCATGCCAGAGCATTACTCACCTTGGAACCTGCGCAGCAGATCCTATTAGCCAACAAGATCGTGATGGAGAAGATGTCTGTGCGTGAGGCTGAGCGGTTGGTGCAACGTCAATCAGAGATACCTGCAAACCAATCAGCCACGAAAAAAACTGGGGCAGATCGGGATACGCAGCGCATCCAAGAAGAGGTCAGCGCCAAACTGGGAACCACGGTCGAGATCAAGGCTGGTAAAAAAGGAGCAGGGAAATTGGTCATCGAATATTCAAGTAATGACCAGCTTAGCGACCTGTTGAACAAGCTCACAAAAGGCCTGTAATTGACAAAATCAGTGGGAGAGGAACCGCAAGAGGGTTTGACACCCCCGCTGAACGCCGCTATCATCGCCGCGCTTGCAGAAGCCGAGGCACAAGAAAAACAACAAATATGGCGTGTGACATGGGTGCAGCTCATCGTTGCGGTAGTCGCCGGTAGCATAGCCTTAGGTATCGGAGCAACGCCGCGATTTGCGATAGCGGTGTTGATTGGGGGAGGGGTCTCAGTTCTCAATGGCGCGATGATGGCTTGGAGAATGTCCCGAGCGAATCAGCGTTCAGCCCATGATGCACATCTTCAATTACGGCTCATGTATTTTTACGCCGCCGAGCGTTTTTTCTTGGTGGTCGTATCGCTAGGTCTAGCCATGGCGATACTGAAGTTGCCGCTTGCTGTACTGGGCGGATTTGTATTAGGTCAAGCTGCACTATTGGTTGCACGCTTGTTTTTGCGAATCAAGACTGAAGATAGCGAATAAAAATGTCCAGCGAAGCTCATACCTCAGCGGAATACATCCATCACCACCTGCAGAACCTTACCTACGGCCAATTGCCTGCTGGCTTTGAACGTCACGGTGCGGACGGCGCGGTCGAAGCACTTCAACAAGCTACTTGGACGGTTGCCCACACTTCTGAAGAAGCCAAAGCAATGGGCTTTTGGGCGCTGAATCTGGATACCTTCTTTGTCTCCCTGTTGTTGGGCGCGATCTTCATGTTTGTGTTCCGTAGTGTGGCCAAGAGTGTGGTCACAGGTACACCAAGCGGCTTGCAAAACTTCTGCGAATGGGCGATTGAATTCATCGACAGCAGTGTGCGCGGCTCCTTCTCCGGCAAGAACAATATGGTCGGACCTTTGGCGCTCACCATCTTCTTCTGGGTGTTCACCATGAATCTGATGGACTTGATCCCCATCGACTACATCCCTTTGTTGATGACTTCCCTCGGCGTTCCTTTCTTCAAGGTCGTTCCCTCTACTGACCCTAACGCGACGTTCGGTATGGCAATCGGCGTGTTCTTGCTGGTGCTTTACTACAGCGTGAAGATGAAAGGTTTGGGCGGTTTCGTGGGTGAACTCACACTGCAACCATTCGGCAAGTGGGGCATGCCAGTCAACTTGCTGCTGGAAGGCGTCAACTTGATCGCCAAGCCAATCTCTCTTGCGCTGCGTCTGTTCGGTAACATGTACGCTGGCGAAATGATCTTCATCCTGATCGCTCTGATGGGCGGTGCATGGGCAGGCTTCTCAGTAAGTGGTGTGACTCTTTACGGTTCGCAGATCTTGCTTTCACTGGGTTGGGCGATCTTCCACATCTTGATCGTGACATTGCAGGCGTTCATCTTCATGACGCTGACCGTTGTCTATCTGGATATGGCGCATCAGGAACATCATTAATTCTTTTATCAACTTTATTATTTATCAACAGGAGAAATAGAAAATGGAAATGGCAAACGCACTGCTGTACATCGCTGGCGCATTGATGATGGGTCTGGGCGCGCTTGGCGCGGCCGTTGGCATCGGCATCTTGGGTGGTCGCTTCTTGGAAGGCGCTGCTCGCCAACCTGAACTGATCCCAATGTTGCGTACACAGTTCTTCGTTGTCATGGGTCTGGTTGACGCGGTTCCGATGATCGCTGTTGGTATCGCGATGTACGTTCTGTTCGCTGTAGTCGGCTGATCCGCTCAACGCAAAACGCATAATTAAGAAAGGAAGCTTGCATGAATATCAATGCAACTCTTCTCGCTCAGACCATCATGTTCGCGTTGTTCGTGTGGTTCTGCATGAAGTTCGTGTGGACGCCGATCGTCGCTGCTTTGGAAGCGCGTAAGAAACAGATCGCCGATGGATTGGCCGATGCTGAACGCGCTAAGCATGATTTGGAACTGGCTTCTAAACGCTCCGCTGAGATCCTGCGCGAAGCGAAAGAAAAGGCTGGTGACATCATCGCCAATAGCGAAAAGCGCGGTAGTGAGATCGTTGAAGAAGCCAAGAATCAAGCTAAGGTAGAAGGCGACCGTATCATCGCTGGTGCCAAGGCTGAGATCGATCAAGAAGTATTCCGTGCCAAAGAACAGCTGCGTACTCAAGTGTCGGCCATCGCGCTGGCAGGTGCCGGCAAGATCTTGGGTCGCGAGATCGACGCTAAGGCGCACAACGACCTGCTCGATAAACTCGTTGCGGAAATCTGATCGACATGTCTAACGCCATTACTATTGCACGTCCTTACGCTCAAGCAGCGTTCGAAGAGGCGCAAAAGCAGAACGCACTGAAGGCTTGGTCCGAATTGTTGTTGGGCTTGGCTGATGTGGTGCAGAACGCTGATGTGCGAGCTGTTGTAAGCAACCCAAAGGTATCCAAAGCTAAAGTAGCCGGTCTCATGGATGCTTTTGTAGGTGCT
Organism: Sideroxydans sp.; assembly: GCA_041665725.1. Lineage (GTDB taxonomy): Bacteria > Pseudomonadota > Gammaproteobacteria > Burkholderiales > Gallionellaceae > Sideroxyarcus. The sequence goes on from JBAYIG010000001.1 coordinate 410,908, forward strand.
ACTGCGAATGCACAGCAACGCAACTTCGTCCGCGTCTTGGCTGATAACCAGCGTCTGCTGGTGTTGCCTGAGATCGCAGAGTTGTTCGAAGTGCTGAAAGCGGATGCTGAGAAGACGGTCAATGTAGTGGTCGATTCCGCGTTCGAACTGTCTGCTGCACAACAAGACAAGATCGTCAGCTCGTTGAAGAAGCGTATGGGCCGTGAGATCAAGTTGGCTTGTAACGTGAAAAAAGATCTGCTGGGTGGCGTGGTGATCCGCGCCGGTGACAAGGTGATCGACGGCTCTGCGCTTACGCGCCTGAGCGAAATGGCGAATGCGCTTGCTTAATTGCTACCAACTTAGCCTGATAAAGAATTATCAAGAATGAGGAAATCCAGATGAAGCTCAACCCTTCCGAAATTAGTAATCTGATCCGCAGTCGCATCGAGAACTTCGAAGCACTGACCCAAGCGCGCACTGAAGGTACAGTGGTCAGCGTCACCGACGGTATCGTTCGCGTACACGGCTTGTCCGATGTGATGCAAGGCGAGATGTTGGAATTCCCAGGCAACACTTTCGGTTTGGCGCTGAACCTTGAGCGCGACTCCGTTGGTGCGGTTATCTTGGGTGAGTACGAACATATCACCGAAGGCGACACAGTTAAATGTACTGGTCGTATCTTGGAAGTGCCAGTTGGTCCAGAATTGCGCGGTCGTGTAGTTAACGCGTTGGGTCAACCCATCGACGGCAAAGGCCCGATCAATGCCAAGATGACCGACAAGATCGAAAAGGTCGCTCCTGGCGTTATCGCACGTAAATCTGTTGACCAACCAGTGCAAACCGGTCTGAAGTCCATCGACTCCATGGTTCCAGTCGGCCGCGGTCAACGCGAACTGATCATTGGTGACCGTCAGACGGGTAAGACTGCTGTTGCTGTTGATGCGATCATCAACCAAAAGGGTCAGAACATGACCTGTATCTACGTTGCGGTCGGCCAAAAGGCTTCGACAGTCGCTAACGTGGTGCGTAAGTTGGAAGAGCATGGCGCGATGGAATACACCATCGTCGTTGCTGCTACCGCTTCTGATTCCGCAGCGATGCAATTCTTGGCACCCTACGCTGGTTGCACTATGGGCGAATACTTCCGTGACCGTGGCGAAGATGCATTGATCGTTTACGATGACTTGACCAAGCAAGCTTGGGCATATCGTCAGATCTCCTTGCTGTTGCGCCGTCCACCCGGCCGTGAAGCTTATCCAGGCGACGTGTTCTATCTGCACTCCCGTCTGTTGGAGCGCGCAGCGCGTGTGAATGCCGAATACGTTGAAGCCTTCACTAAAGGCGCAGTCAAGGGCAAGACAGGTTCTTTGACCGCTCTGCCAGTGATCGAGACACAAGCAGGTGACGTTTCCGCTTTCGTTCCAACCAACGTGATCTCCATCACCGACGGTCAGATCTTTTTGGAATCCGACTTGTTCAACGCAGGTATCCGCCCAGCGATCAACGCGGGTGTATCCGTATCCCGCGTTGGTGGCGCAGCTCAAACCAAAGTCATCAAGAAATTGGGTGGCGGTGTGCGTCTGGCACTGGCTCAGTATCGTGAATTGGCAGCGTTCGCGCAGTTCGCATCCGACTTGGACGAAGCGACCCGCAAGCAACTTGAGCGCGGCAAGATCGTTACCGAACTGATGAAGCAATTGCAATACGCTCCACTGTCCGTATCCAAGATGGCTGCGACATTGTTCGCCGTCAACAAGGGTTACTTCGACGACGTAGCTGTTCCAAAGGTATTGGCTTTCGAAGCGGGTCTGCATGCTCACTTGGGTTCCAAGAACAAGGCATTGATGGACGCGATCGAAGCAACCAAGGATCTGTCTGCTGACAACGAGAAGTTGTTGGTTGCGGCTATCGAATCATTCAAGGCTAGCGCAGCTTACTAAGGCGAGGTGATTTATGGCCGGCAGTAAAGAGATTCGCACCAAGATCAAGAGCGTAGAGAATACGCGCAAGATCACCCGTGCGATGGAGATGGTGGCAGCAGCGAAGATGCGCAGAGCGCAGGAACGCATGCGCGCCGCTCGTCCCTACGCCGAAAAGATCCGCAACGTCGCTGCACATTTGTCGCGCGCCAACCCAGAATACAAGCATGCATTCTTGGCCAAGCGTGAGAACGTGAAGAACGTTGGTCTCATCGTCGTCACTTCAGACAAAGGCTTGTGTGGTGGTTTGAACACCAACTTGTTGCGTCTGGCAGTGAACGAGATGAAGACATGGGAAGGTGAAGGCAAGGGATTGCTCGTTTGCCCTATCGGTAACAAAGGCTTCGGCTTTATGAACCGTATCGGCGCAAAAGTGAAGTCGCATATGGTTGGTCTGGGCGATACACCCCACGTAGAGAAGCTGATTGGCACCGTGAAAGCGATGTTGGATGCCTACGTTGCAGGTGAGATCGACGCGATCTATCTGAGCTACAACCACTTCATCAACACGATGCGTCAAGAGCCGCGAGTCGAGCAGCTATTGCCATTGACAGGTGAGAAGCTGGGTACGAGCGACGCGACTTGGGACTACATCTACGAACCAGATGCCAAGAAAGTCATCGACGAGTTGTTCGTTCGCTACATCGAGTCCTTGGTCTACCAAGCCGTCGTTGAGAACATCGCTTCCGAGCAAAGCTCACGTATGGTGGCGATGAAGGCAGCGTCTGACAATGCAAAGAGCGTCATCAGCGAACTCAAATTGGTCTACAACAAAGCACGTCAAGCAGCGATCACCAAGGAAATTTCCGAGATCGTGGGCGGCGCAGCGGCGTTGGAGTGATTTTAGTTAGCTAAAGAATTTTAGAATTAATTTAGACGGGGAATCTTAAAATGAGTCAAGGAAAGATTGTTCAGTGTATCGGCGCGGTGGTTGACATCGAGTTTCCGCGCGACAAAATGCCAAAGGTCTATGAAGCGCTGACATTGGCTGACGCAGGTAACTCCACAGCTGAACCAGGCTTGACCTTCGAGGTCGAGCAACAACTGGGTGATGGCGTGGTTCGTACCATCGCCATGGGCTCGTCTGACGGTCTCCGTCGCGGCATGGCAGTGAATGCAACCGGTCAAGCGATCCAAGTGCCAGTTGGCACAGGTACCTTGGGCCGCATCATGGACGTGTTGGGTCGTCCGATCGACGAAGCTGGTGACATCAAGTGCACCGAGCGCCGTTCGATTCACCAAGCTGCACCTAAGTTCGATGAGTTGTCTCCTTCCGTTGACTTGCTCGAAACCGGCATCAAGGTGATCGACTTGGTCTGCCCATTCGCTAAGGGCGGTAAGGTTGGTCTGTTCGGTGGCGCGGGTGTGGGTAAGACCGTGAACATGTTGGAGCTGATCAACAACATCGCTAAGCAACACGCGGGTCTGTCCGTATTCGCCGGTGTGGGTGAGCGTACTCGTGAGGGTAACGACTTCTACCACGAAATGACTGACGCAGGCGTTATCGACACTGAAGACTACACCAAGTCCAAAGTCGCGATGGTGTTCGGTCAGATGAACGAGCCGCCTGGAAACCGTTTGCGCGTAGCGCTGTCTGGTTTGACCATGGCTGAGAAATTCCGTGACGAAGGCCGAGACATCCTGTTCTTCGTGGACAACATCTACCGCTACACACTGGCCGGTACTGAAGTTTCTGCGTTGTTGGGTCGTATGCCTTCCGCTGTGGGTTACCAACCAACACTGGCTGAAGAAATGGGCCGCTTGCAAGAGCGTATCACTTCGACCAAGGTAGGTTCCATCACTTCCATCCAAGCTGTGTATGTTCCAGCGGATGACTTGACCGACCCATCTCCAGCGACCACCTTCTTGCACCTTGACTCCACCGTTGTGTTGTCACGTGACATCGCTTCTCTGGGTATCTACCCAGCGGTCGATCCACTGGACTCAACTTCTCGTCAGCTCGATCCGTTGGTCGTGGGCGAAGAGCACTACACAGTGGCACGCCGTGTTCAACAGACTCTGCAACGCTACAAAGAATTGCGCGACATCATTGCGATTTTGGGTATGGACGAGTTGGCACCAGAAGACAAATTGGCTGTGGCTCGCGCTCGTAAGATCCAGCGTTTCTTGTCGCAACCGTTCCACGTTGCTGAGCAGTTCACTGGTGCTCCAGGTAAGTACGTCACGCTGAAAGAGACCATCAAGGGCTTCAAGGCGATCGTTGACGGTGAGTACGATCACCTGCCAGAGCAAGCGTTCTACATGGTCGGCGGCATCGAAGAAGCAGTCGAAAAAGCCAAGACCCTGCAATAATAATCGGGAGCAACCATGGCAATGACCGTACATGTAGACGTGGTGAGCGCAGAAGAGCAGATCTTCTCCGGCTTGGCCGAGTTCGTCGTAGTTCCAGGCGAAATGGGCGAGTTGGGAATCTACCCGCGCCACACCGCGTTGATGACGCGTATCAAACCTGGTGCGGTTCGCATCAAGCGCCCAGATCAAGAGCAAGAAGAGTTGGTCTATGTCTCCGGCGGCATGCTGGAGATTCAGCCTAACGTCATCACCGTGTTGGCAGATACCGCCATCCGTGGTGCTGATCTTGATGAAGCGCGTGCTTTGGAAGCGAAACAAGCGGCTGAAGAAGCGATGAAGAACCGTAGTTCCGACATCGACTATGCAGCCGCTCAAGCAGAATTGGCCGAAGCGCTGGCTCAACTGCGTGCTATCTCGCAAATGCGCAAGAACACGCACTAAGCAACGCATCAAAAGCAATCAACAAAAAGCAGCTTCGGCTGCTTTTTTGTTGTCTGAACGATATACTTCGCTATCTTGAAAAAGTGAATCCTATGAACGCCTTGAACATCGTCATTCTCGCTGCTGGCAAAGGCACGCGCATGTATTCCGACAAGCCTAAAGTGTTGCATGTTCTGGCTGGGAAACCGCTGGTGCAACACGTATTGGATAGGGCGATCGAACTCAAGCCAGAACAAATTTGCGTAGTGTACGGACACGGAGGTGATGCGGTACCTCTGGCGATGGCTAGTTACGGAGCGAAGTTCGTCATTCAAGAACCTCAACTTGGCACAGGCCATGCGGTGCAACAAGCGATGCCGCATCTTGCGGACGAAAGCAGTACGCTGGTGTTATACGGGGATGTGCCGCTGACCCAACATGAGACATTGCATCAGATGCAACAAGCGGGTGAAGGCTTGGTATTGCTCACTGTCAACCTGGAAACCCCCACCGGCTATGGCCGTATCGTGCGCAATGCACAAGGTGCAGTTCAGTGCATCGTCGAAGAAAAAGATGCAAATGATGAGCAACGAAAAATCAAGGAAGTGAACACCGGCATCCTGCTTGCGCCGACTAAGAAGTTACGCGAGTGGTTGAGCAAGCTGGGCAACAACAACGCCCAAGGTGAGTACTACCTCACAGACATCGTAGCGATGGCCGTTGCGGATGGTATCCCTGTGAGCTCGACACAACCCGCGCAGCGTTGGGAAGTTGAAGGTATCAATAACAAATCACAACTCGCTACGCTGGAGCGCGTGTGGCAGCAAACGCTAGCGAACAAACTGATGGCACAAGGTGTTACTTTGGCTGACCCTGCCCGTTTGGACGTACGTGGAAGTCTGACCTGTGGGCGCGATGTCGAGATCGATGTCGGCTGCATCTTTGAGGGAGACGTGAAACTGGGAGATCGTGTGCGAGTGGGGGCTTACAGCATCTTGCGCAACGCCAGCATCGAACAAGGCACGCAAATCGCAGCCTACAGCCACATCGATAGTAGCGAAGTGGGGGCTAACTGCCACATTGGACCATACGCCCGTCTGCGCCCTGGCACCAAGCTGGCCGAAGATGCTCACATCGGCAACTTCGTCGAAATCAAGAACAGCGAGATCGGCAAAGGCAGCAAAGCCAATCACCTGAGCTACATCGGGGACAGCACGGTGGGTAGTCGCGTCAATATCGGCGCAGGAACTATCACCTGTAATTACGATGGAGCGAATAAATTCCGAACCATCATTGAAGACGATGCCTTTATCGGTTCTGATACGCAGCTGGTCGCCCCTGTCCGTGTGGGAAAAGGCGCGACAATCGGCGCGGGCTCGACCATCACCAAAGATACGCCTGCGGGAGAGTTAACCTTATCGCGTAGCAAGCAACTAAGCATCAAAGGATGGCAACGTCCCGTCAAAGGAAATAAATAATATGTGTGGAATCGTCGGCGCTGTCGCCAAAAGAAACATCGTCTCCATTCTGGTGAATGGATTGTTGCGCCTGGAATACCGAGGATACGACTCGGCGGGCCTGGTCGTGGTCCATGATGCGAAACTGGAACGTGTGCGCAGCGCAGGCCGTGTAGCAGAGCTAGCGACAAAGAGCGCGAACACCTATGGTGAGTTAGGGATCGCTCACACGCGTTGGGCGACACATGGCGTGCCAAGCGAGCGTAATGCTCACCCTCACATTAGCCGCGATCTTATCGCCGTGGTACATAACGGCATCATCGAGAATTACGAAGAACTGCGTACAGAACTGACTGCACAAGGTTACGAATTCACCTCGGATACCGACACCGAAGTGATCGCTCACCTGATTCACAGCCACTACGCCCAAGGCAGTCTGCTAGTTGCTACGCAGATGGCGTTGTCGCAGTTAGTGGGTGCCTACGCCATCGGCGTCGTGGCGGCCGACAATCCGCACCAACTCATTGCAGCCCGCAAGGGTAGCCCGCTGTTATTGGGTGTTGGCGTAGGTGAGCACTTCGTTGCATCGGACATGTCAGCACTTCTGCAAGTCACCAAGAACGTGGTGTATCTGGAAGAAGGCGATGTGGTCGAGGTGAACTTGGCGAACTATCGCATCTTCGATCAACAGGGCAACGCCGTACAACGTGCGGTGCATGTAAGTGAATTGGACAACGACAGCGTCGAGCTGGGTGAGTACCAACACTACATGCAGAAAGAGATCCACGAACAACCTCAAGCTTTAGCAAATACGCTGGAGTCGGTATGTAACAGCCAATCATTGGTCCCCGGAATCTTCGGAGCGGAAGCCAACACCATCTTCCCGCAGGTCGAAAGCATCCTCATCCTTGCGTGCGGCACCAGCAACCACTCAGGTCAAGTCGCCAAATATTGGTTGGAAGAGATCGCGGGCATCCCTTGCAATGTCGAAATTGCCAGCGAATATCGTTATCGCACCAGCGTTCCCAACCCAAAGACCTTGATCGTCACCATCTCGCAATCTGGCGAGACGGCAGATACCTTGGCCGCACTCATCCATGCCAAAGCGACGGGTCATGCTTTCACGTTGGCCATCTGCAACGTGCCGGAGAGCGCCATCATCCGCCAGTCCAAGTTACGTCTGCTGACGCGTGCCGGCCCAGAGATCGGCGTTGCCTCGACCAAAGCGTTCACCACCCAGCTTGCCGCTTTGTTCCTGCTGACCTTGGTCATGGCAAAACTGCGCGGTCGTCTGAATGCAGACCGCGAACAGCAATTCCTACATGAGTTGCGCCACCTGCCGACAGCCGTGCAAAAGGTATTGGCACTGGAGCCGAAGATCGCCGAGATGGCCAAGCACTTTGCCAACAAGCACCACGCATTGTTCTTGGGACGTGGCATGCACTTCCCGATCGCGGCCGAAGGCGCGTTGAAGCTCAAAGAGATCTCCTACATCCACGCTGAAGCCTATCCTGCAGGTGAATTGAAGCACGGTCCTCTGGCGTTGGTCGATGCCGACATGCCCGTGGTATCGGTCGCACCGAACGATATCTTGTTGGAAAAACTGAAGTCGAACCTGCAAGAAGTCAAAGCTCGCGGCGGCGAATTGTTCGTCTTTGCCGATGCCCAGACCCACATCAAAGAGTCCGACGGTGTCCACATCCTGCAAATGCCCGAACACGCGGGCTTTTTGAGTCCTATTCTGCACACCATCCCTTTACAGCTACTGGCATATTACGTAGCACTGGAAAAGGGAACGGATGTAGACAAGCCAAGAAACCTCGCGAAATCCGTTACGGTGGAGTAACAACGTTTTGTGAACGCGAGGTTTCTTGGCTTGCGGTGGAGACTAACCTGCATAGCAGGTTAAGCCCGAAAGGGCGGTCGAAACCACAAGCCCAGCAAAAGGACAACACTACACGGTGAGCAATCATGGTGTAACTGTCCGAAGTGCTAGGTTCTAACACCTGTCCCCACTAATGTGGAGACGTATCAAGATGGCGGTCATCGCCGTATTCAATCAAAAAGGTGGCGTAGGCAAGACTACGACCTGTCTTAATCTGACAGCGGCGTTGTCTTTGGCGCAGCGCAGCCCGATTGCTATAGACATGGACCCGCAGGGGCATCTGAGTCTTGCGTCTGGGCTCAAGCACGGCACCTCACAAGCTAAGAGCATCGTGTCCTTTTTCAAGGAACACACGCCCCTCGCCAAGCTACTGTTTGAAACACCAGCAGGATGGCAACTCATACCAGCTACGCTTGAACTTTCAAAGATAGATGCCCTATACGGCAGCGACCCGCAAGCCGCCAAGATGTTGAAGCAGGGCTTGAGTGAAGAATTATCGCTCACGGGAGCACCCATCTTGATTGACTGCTGCCCGATGCTGGGTGTGTTGACCCTCAATGCACTACTTGCCGCTGACAAAGTGCTCATCCCAGTTTCAGCAGACTATCTTTCCCAACATGGCGTACATCGTTTAGATAGCGCACTGAACGTGCTGGAGAAGAAGCTGCAGCGCAAATTCGATCGCCGCATCGTGGTCACTCGTTTCGATTCGCGTCGCAAGTTGTCGTACGACATCTACGACCAACTCAGAGAGCGATACGGCAACCTATTGTGCAAGACGCGCATCGGCGAGACGGTCGCCTTGGCAACGAGTCCGATGCATGGTTTGGATGTGTTTGCTTATGCGCCTAACAGCCCCGGAGCGGCCGACTATAAGGCGCTGGCCAAGGAACTCACGGACAGTGGATTTATTTAAACCAGGTGGACGTAAGCGGCTAGGCCTAGCGTCGCAGCCAACAAGAGCGCAATGACCGATAACCAGGCATTGCGCTTTTTTTGTTCTGCCAACATCGCAAGCAAAAGCGGTGCGGCCTGCGCGGCGACATCATCCTTCAAGCGTTGATGCAGCAAACGAGGGAGTTGAGGGAGTAGCGATGCGTAACGGGGAGCTTCCGCGCGCAATGTCTTGATGAAACCGCGCCAGCCTACTTGCTCACTCATCCAGCGTTCTAGCCAAGGTTTAGCCGTCTTCCACAGATCAAGTTCAGGATCGAGCTGCAATCCCAGTCCTTCGATGTTGAGCAGCGTCTTTTGCAACAACACCAGCTGCGGTTGGATCTCGATGCCGAAACGACGCGAGGTCTGGAACAAGCGCAACAACACTTTGCCGAACGAGACATCGCGCAACGGTTTGTCGAAGATGGGCTCACACACTGAACGTATCGCTGCCTCGAACTCATCCACGCGCGTATCCGCAGGTGCCCAACCCGACTCGATATGTAACTCAGCCACGCGCTTGTAATCGCGATTGAAGAAAGCGATGAAGTTATGTGCGAGGTAGTTCTTATCGTTGTCGGTGAGCGTTCCCATGATGCCGAAATCGAGCGCCACATAACGGCCATCGCGTGCCACTAAGATGTTGCCGGGGTGCATGTCGGCATGGAAAAAACCGTCGCGGAACACCTGCGTGTAGAAGATCTCTACACCGTCGCTGGCTAACTTCGATAAGTTGATCCCCGCCTCGCGTAACGCACCGATCTGACTGATGGGGATGCCGTGCATACGCTCCATCACCATCACCTGTTCGGAACACCAATCCCAATGTACTTCGGGAACGAGCAACAATTTCGCATCGGAGAAGTTGCGACGTAGTTGGCTGGCGTTCGCCGCCTCACGCATCAAGTCCAACTCGTCATGCAGATATTTCTCGAACTCGGCGACGACCAACTTCGGTTTCAGTCGCTTGCCGTCAGACCACCAACGCTCAATCAATCCCGCACAGATCTGCAACAAGGCGATGTCGTGTTCGATGGTGTGCTTGATGCCGGGACGCAAGATCTTCACAGCCACTTCATGCCCGTTCGGCAACACCGCGAAATGCACTTGCGCCACCGATGCACTGGCGATGGGTGTCTCGTCGAAACTAGTGAACACTTCGCTCAGGCGCTTGCCGTAAGCCGTTTCTAGCAAGGTGACAGCTTGTGCAGAAGGGAAGGGCGGTACTTGGTCTTGCAGCTTCGCCAATTCATCGGCGATGTCGCTAGGGATCAGGTCGCGGCGGGTGGAAAGCAACTGGCCGAACTTGACGAAGATAGGCCCAAGCGCTTCGAGTGCCAGACGCAGACGCTCCGCACGGGGGCGCGACACATCGCGGAAGAACAGCAGCCAATTGAGCGGTCGCAACAACCAACTCGTGCGTTCATGTGCCAATAGGAACTCGTCTAGGCCGAAGCGCAGGACGATGAAGATGATCTTGAGTAAGCGGAAGAAGCGCATTGCTAACGAGCTCAAATAAAAAAGGGCACAGCGAAGTCGCCGTGCCCTCTAGTTTACTTGAGTTTCAGCTTAAACCTGCTGGATTCCAGACAACAGCCAAACCGCCTTGTCGTCCTTCAAGTCTTTCTGCACATGCCAGATCTCGTCGAAGTTCTCAGGCGCACCGTTGTTCTCACGGATCTGACCTGTCATGCGCACGCTGGCCGTTGCGATGTCGTTCTCTGTCACCACTTCCAACAGGCTCGCATTCACGAAGCCAACGTCGGTCTTCTGCGCGGCATCACCGCGCTCCTGCATTTGCATCGAGATCTCGGCGTACATCTCAGGGGTGGTGTATTCGCGGACGTCGTTCAAGTCCATGCGGTCGTTCGCCGCTTGCAAGCGGATGAAGGTCGTCTTCGCGCCGCGCAGGAAGCTATCTACAGGGAAATCGGCAGGGATGTTCGCCGCAGCCACAGGTGCCGCTGGTGCAGCACTACCGCCACTCACGACAGGTTGAGCGGGCGTTTGATAGCCAGTATTTCCGGGTGCGGAACCCGCATACTGCATTGCCGGTTGCTGCTTCTTGCGCAACATCGAGATGAGGAAGAACACCGCGATCGCGCCCGCAATGATCATCAGCAACATGCCCATGCCTTCACCCAAACCAAAGTGCGAGAACAACGCTGCCAAGCCCAGACCGGCAGCGATACCTGCCAATGGGCCCAACCACTTGTTCGGCTGCTTGGCCGCCGCACCCGCTGCTGCAGGTGCCGCTTGTTGCGCTGGCGCAGCATCTGCCTTTTGTGGTGGCGCGCTCATACTGCGTTGCTTGCCGATGCTACCGCCGCCACCGAAGCGCTTGGCTTCCGCATTAGCGGCGAGCAAAGAAAGACTGGTCAGAACGATGGTCAAGAAAATGGCGAAACGTTTCATCTGATTCCTCTAGGTAAAAAATTAAGGTTGTACAACTTTTACATCTGACACGAAGTATGCGGTATCACCAAAACAGCTGGTGGGGATACCTTTGTGCTCTGCATATACCAATGCCACGCGCTGACCCACGAGCTTGTTGATCTTCTCCGCCACTGCATCCTCACGCACGGTGAACAAGAACTTCTCAGGTGCCGCACCGGGCAATGCCACCAGAGAAAGCTCACCTTCCCAAGTCTTGCACAGCCAGCCCTTTTTCGAGAGCTTCTGCATGAAACCCGCGCGTTCCCCCTCCGAATAGTTCCACGTCAACGCCACCCACGTATAAGCCGCGAACACCGCCGCAACGATGGTAACGAGCGCGAGCGGAATGGTAAGAGCAGGTTTAGGCAGAGCCATCAAAACATCCTTGAAATGAGCGGTAGATAACAGTGCGGATTATAACGGACGTGCTACTCAATATGGGGCGTCACTCTCAAAGTACAAGGGCTTGGCAGTGATAGGGTGATCGAACGCCAAGCGCGTCGCATGCAACATCAAGCGTTCCGCACGGCGCCCCTCGTACAAAGTATCCCCGATGATGGGATGGCCGATACTGGCAAGGTGCAAGCGTAGCTGATGCGTGCGTCCGGTGATGGGTTCCAACTCGATACGGGAATCACCACCCTCGATGCCCAGCAAACGATAGCGCGTGAGCGAGGGCTTACCTGACTCGTGGTCCACCTTGCTCTTAGGGCGGTTCGGCCAATCCACGATGAGCGGCAGATCGATCTCGCCAACCTCGTTCTCAAGCGCACCTGACACCAACGCCACATACCGTTTCGTTACCTCCCGCTCACGAAACATGCGCGACAACTCGCGCTGCATCGCCTCGCCCCGCGCAAACACCATCAAGCCCGAAGTCGCCATGTCGAGACGATGAACGACTAGGGCATCGGGAAATACGTGTTGGATGCGGGCGGATAGACAATCCTGTTTGTCCTCACCGCGCCCCGGCACGGATAACAGGCTAGCGGGTTTATTGAAGATGAGCAGGTGCGCATCTTGAAATACACAGTCCACAAGAATTGAAGTCAATTCACGTCAGCAATCACCGGAGTATGATCCGATGGCCGTTCCAACTTGCGCGGTGCTTTGTCGATGATGCATCCGTTGCAGTGCAAGTCTGCGCTGATGAGGATGTGGTCGATGCGCATGCCTAGGTTGCGGCGGAATCCCATCATGCGGTAATCCCACCACGAGTAGCTCTTCTCGGCTTGTTCGAACAGTCGGAATGAATCGCGCAGTCCTAAAGCCACCAATCCTTTGAAGGCATCACGCTCGGGTTCGCTCACCAGCACATTGCCTTGCCATGCCACAGGGTCGTGGCAGTCGCGGTCTTCGGGGGCGATGTTGTAATCGCCCAGCAGTGCCAGCTTGGGATATTTTGCCAACTCGTCTTTCAGCCATATTTTCAATGCGGCCAGCCATTTGAGTTTGTATTGGTACTTGTCCGAATCGAGGCTCTGCCCGTTGGGGATATACACACACACGATACGCACACCGTTGATGGTGGCGGCGATCACGCGTTTTTGTTCGTCCTCAAGATCGGGGATACCGAACTGTACATCGCTGATGGCATGGCGGCTCAAGATGGCGACGCCGTTGTAGGTCTTCTGTCCAATGAACGCGACCTGATAACCTGCCGCTTCGATCTCCGCCAGCGGGAAGTTCTTATCCTCGGTCTTGGTCTCTTGCAGGCACACCACGTCAATAGGGTTCGCCGCCAACCAATCCAACAGGTGCGGCAGGCGCACCTTGAGTGAATTCACGTTCCAGGTAGCTATCTTCATTTTGCAGTAGCGGGTTTGGCGCGATAGGGCGCGCTCTTGGGATAGCCCGCGAAGTCGAGTTCCTTATGCCACCGTTCGGCGAGAAAACCTTTGACCCAAGTCTTGCCTAGCAACATCGCAGGCGCTTGGTCGGTGCCAGAGGCTTTGCGGTATTCGTCTAAGTCTTCTGTGGTGACCAGATTCTTTTCGGTGAAGGGGATGCCGCGAGTCGTCAACAATGCTTTTGCTTCGGTGCATGGTGCGCCGCATTTGTCGAACACATAGAGCGTTACCGGAAAGAACTGTTTCGCCTTTTGCGTCTCGTAGGGCAGGGCTTCTTCTACCGCAGGCGCATTGCCTAGCTTGAGCTGCTCGGCATCGGCGTCATACTTGTCGCTGTATTGCACGCGACCATTGTTGTCGATGTAACGGTAGAGTTCACCCGCTTGAGCGGTAGAAAAGAACACCATTGCGCACAAAATTAGCAGCGGTCTCATAGCTAACTCCTTAGGCTTCGATGAGCCCATTATGCCGCAACAGCGCATCGATGGAAGGGGCTCGGCCACGGAAGGCGGTGAACGATTCCATCGCGGGGCGCGCGCCGCCCATCGCCAACACCTCGGCACGGAAACGAGCGCCGATCTCTGGATTGAGCACGCCATGCTCTTCGAACAAACTGTACGCATCCGCCGACAACACCTCCGCCCACTTGTAGCTGTAATAGCCAGCGGAATATCCGCCAGAGAAGATGTGCGAGAAGCTTTGCGGGAAGCGGTTGAACTCGGGCGGGATGAGCACGGCGACTTCGGCGCGCACTTCGTCTAGCAACTGCAATATCGTCTTGCCTTGGCCCACATTGAAGTTGCTGTGCATCAGCATATCGAACACGGCAAATTCTATCTGGCGCAACGTCGCCAGACCGCTCTGGAAGTTCTTCGCGGCGAGCATCTTGTCGAACAGGGCGCGTGGCAATTTCTCGTTAGTGTCTGCGTGGCGCGTCATGCCTTGCAGCACATCCCACTCCCAGCAGAAGTTCTCCATGAACTGGCTAGGCAACTCGACCGCATCCCACTCCACACCGTTGATGCCTGATACGCCAAGGTCTTCCACCTCGGTCAGCAGGTGATGCAGGCCATGACCGAACTCATGGAACAAGGTCTGCACTTCGTCATGGGTGAACACGGCAGGTTTGCCGCCGACGGGGGCTGAGAAGTTGCAATTCAAATAGGCGACAGGCGTTTGGATCTTGTCGTCCAAACGACGGCGCGTGATGACATCGTCCATCCACGCACCACCGCGTTTGCTGTTGCGCGCGTACAGGTCAAGGTAGAACTGGCCTACCAGTTTGTCTTGTGCATCGCGGATGTCGAAGAAGCGCACGGTCTCGTGCCACTTCGGTGCTTGTGCCGCTTTGATCTGCAAGCCAAACAAAGTCTCAACCAGCTTGAACAAACCCGCCATCACTGCATCTTCAGGGAAGTATTGCTTCACTTCCTGCTCAGAGAATGCGTAGCGCTGCTCACGCAGTTTCTCGCTGGCGTAGGCCACGTCCCACGAGCGCATGTCGTTGATGTCGAGTTTCGTCTTGGCGAACTCGCGCAGTTCGACCAAGTCTTTTTCCGCGAAAGGCCGCGCACGTTGCGCCAGCTCGCGCATGAAGTCCACTACCTGTTGTGGTGTCTCGGCCATCTTGGCAGCGAGAGAGAGTTCGCCGAAATTGGCAAAGCCGAGCAACTGAGCTTCCTCGGCGCGCAGCGCGACGATCTCGTCCATCAAGGGCGTGTTGTCCAACTCAGGCTTGCCGAACTCGGAAGCGCGCGTGGCATAGGCGCGGTAGATCTTCTCGCGTAGGTCACGGTTGTCAGCGAACTGCATCACGGGCAAGTAAGACGGCGCTTTCAGTGTGAACAACCAGCCTGTCTTCTCTGCCGCCTGCGCCGCTTCGCGTGCGGTCTGCAACACATCTTCCGGCAAACCATTCAGCTCGCCGCGATTCTCTATGAGCAAAGTGTATTCGTTGGTCGCATCAAGGATGTTGTCGGAGAAGCGTGAGGACAACTCGGATTGACGTTCCTGCACCGCGAGGTAGCGCGTCTTTTTGTCATCGGGCAACTCGGCACCGCCCAAGCGGAAATCGCGCAGTTCATTCTCGATGATCTTCTTGCGTGCTGCGCTCAATCCAGCGAACTCGGCACTGTTGCGCAACGCTTTGAACTTTTTGAACAGCGCGAGGTTCTGCCCCAGCTCGGCGTAGTAGGCCGTGATCTTCGGCAAGGTCGAGTTGTAGGCATCGCGCAACTCAGGCGAGTTCATCACCGCGTTCAAGTGACCGACGGGGCCCCATGCGCGACCTAGACGTTCGTTCGCATCTTCCATCGGGCGCACGAAAGCATCCCAAGTGGGAAGCGAGTCATCCGCCAGCAAGCGGGTGATGAGCGCACGGTTCTCATCGAGCAGTTGCTCGATGGCCGGTGCGACATGTTCAGGTTTGATCTCTGCGAAGCGGGGGAGACCGGAGAAATCGAGTAGTGGGTTCATAGCATCCTGAAAATACGAAGCGCCCTCGAGTGAGGGCGCAGTTAAATCGAACTATTGTTGAAATACCAGCTGACCATCGAGCAAGGTGTAACGCACGCGGCCTTGCATCTCGTAGCCATTGAAGGGGGTGTTCTTGCCTTGGCTCTTGAGTGCGGCGGGCTCTACCTTCCACGCAGCTTTGGGGTCGAACACGCAGAGGTCGGCATGGGCGCCGATGCTTAGGTGGCCCATCTTCACACCCAACAGTTGAGCTGGGTTGATGGTGATGCGCGAGAGCGCCTCCAGCAACGGGATCTTGTCTTGCTCGGCCCATTTCAACACCAGCGGTAGCAACAGTTCCAAACCCGTAGCGCCATCTTCCGCTTCGGCGAAGGGCATCTGCTTGGCATCTTCATCCACGGGGGAATGGTTGGAGCAGATCGCATCGATGGTGCCATCGCGCAGTCCGGCACGTAGTGCATCGCGGTCACGCAGGCTGCGCAGCGGCGGCACGAGGTGGCAGTTGGAATCGAAGTAGCCGATGTCCATCTCGGTGAGATGCACGTGGTTCATCGATACGTCGCAGGTCACTTTCAACCCTTCACGTTTCGCAGCGCGGATCATCTCCACACCGGCGCCACTGGAGACGCGGCAGATATGTAGCGTCACACCGGTCTCACGTGCGAGCTGTAGTGCGGTAGATAAGGCGACGGTCTCAGCGACGACGGGGATAGGTGGCAAGCCAAGGCGCGTGGCGACTTCGCCGTCATGCGCCACGCCGTTTTTGGCGAGGAAGCTGTCTTGCGGACGCAACCACACGCGGTAGCCGAAGGTTGCGGCGTACTGCATGGCGCGCATCAACACGCGGGTATCGGTGAGTGGCACATCGGCTTGGCTGAAGGCTTTGCAACCCGCTTCGGTCAGCTCGATCATCTCGGTGAGTTCCGCACCTTTCAATCCGTAGGTCAGCGCGCCTTGAGGGAACACGCGGCACTGGTTGAGATTACGCGCGCGGTGCTTGAGCATCTCCACCAGACCCGGTTCATCCAGCGGCGGATCGGTATCGGGAGGGCAGGAGAGGGAAGTCACACCCCCTGCGACGGCGGCAGACATCTCCGATTCCAAGGTGGCGCGATATTCGTATCCAGGTTCGCGCAGACGCGCGGCGACATCGGTCAGCCCAGGCATCACGATCAAGCCGCTGGCATCGATCACTTGGTCAGCGACGAAACCTTCCGGTGCTTTACCGATAGCAGCGATACGACGCGCCGAGATGAACACGTCTTGCTGTGCGTCGAGCTTGTTCTTGGGGTCGATGACGCGACCGTTCTTGATCAGGATATTCATTGCTTACCTCCCGCTAGCGTACTCATCACCGCCATGCGTACCGCGATACCGAAAGTGACCTGCGGCAAGATGACCGATTGCGAACCATCCGCCACACTGGAGTCGATCTCCACGCCGCGGTTCATCGGGCCGGGGTGCATCACGATGGCGTCGCTCTTGGCAGCGGCCAAGCGCTCTTGCGTGAGTCCGTAGTATTTGAAATATTCCTGTGCCGAGGGCAGTAGCGCGCCCTGCATACGTTCATTCTGCAGGCGCAGCATCATCACGACATCCACATCTTTCAAGCCTTGTTCCATGTCGTGATAGACCTGCACGCCAAGCTTTTCGACATGCGTCGGCAACAGCGTCTTGGGGGCGACGACGCGCACCTCCGGTACGCCCAGTGTAGTCAGTGCATGGATCTGCGAACGTGCCACACGTGAGTGCAACACATCGCCCACGATGGCGACCTTGAGGTTGTGAAATTCTTTCTTGTAGTGGCGGATAGTGAACATGTCCAACAGCGCTTGAGTCGGGTGTGCGTGGCGACCATCACCGGCGTTGATGACGTGGATGTCTGGGGCGACGTGCTGTGCGATGAGGTGAGCCGCGCCACTGGAAGAGTGACGTACCACGAACATGTCTGCGTGCATCGCGCACAGGTTGTCCACCGTATCCAGCAGTGTCTCTCCTTTGCTGGTGCTGGATGAGCCGATGTTGAGGTTGACCACGTCGGCAGAGAGTTTCTTCGCTGCGATCTCAAAGGTGGTTCGTGTGCGCGTGCTGTTCTCGAAGAAGATGTTGAACACAGATTTGCCGTGAAGCAACGGGACCTTTTTGATCTCGCTACCTTCGACGATGTTCACGAAGCCGGCGGCCGTGTCGAGGATGTCGCGCAGGATGCGCGCGGGAAGACCTTCGGTGGAGAGCAGGTGTTGCAGCTCACCGTTCTTATTCAGTTGGGGATTATTCATGCGTAGATTCCTGCGCTGGGTTCATCAAAATACGCTTGCAGTATCTGCTGCGCGGCGTATTGGTCGATAAGAGACTTTTGCTTGCGGCCATGGATTCCTTCATCGTCTAACGCACTGCTTGCGGCGGCAGAAGTATAACGTTCATCGACCAAAATCGTGGGCAAATCGAAGCGCCCTTTGAGGCGGTTAGCGAAGCGGCGGCACAGGGCGGTCATCTCATGCGGCGTGCCGTCATCGTTGCAGGGTAGGCCGACCACCAACGCCACGGGCTGCCATTCTTTAAGGAGTGCCGCGATGGTAGTGAAGCGCACCTCGGTCTTCTCATCGTTGATGGTAGAGAGCGGGCGAGCCGTACCCGAGATGCTATTGCCTACGGCGATGCCGATGCGTTTGGTGCCGAAATCGAATGCGAGGAAAGTGCCGGAGAGAAGGGAAGTGTTCACGCCCTTAGGCATGTCCGGCTTCTTCCGAAAGGGATGCGAAATCGACGCCCAGTAAAGCCATCGCAGCGGCCAGTTTTTCTTCTGCAGGCAGATCGAACAGGATGTGTTCGGTGGCAGGCACGCTCAACCAAGCATTGGCTGCCAGCTCCTGTTCCAGTTGTCCTTCAGACCAACCCGCGTAGCCAAGGGTGATGAGCAGGTTGCTGGGCCCCGTGCCTTCGCCTACTGCCTGCAGGATGTCTTTGGAGGTGGTGAGTTCGATCTTGTCGTTCACTTGCAGAGTCGATTGCCATTTACCGCCTGCGTTATGCAGCACGAAGCCACGGTCGGTCTGAACCGGACCGCCGAAGTGTACGGGCATGTCCTCCAACTCTGGCTGGGTGAGTGGCATGTTGATCTGCGCGAACAGCTCGCTCAGATTGAGGCTGATGGGGCGATTCACCACGATACCCATCGCGCCCTCGTCATTGTGTTCGCACACATAAGTGAGCGATTTGGCGAAGAAGGGGTCGGTCATCGCCGGCATGGCGATCAGGAAGTGGTTGGTGAGGTTCATACTGGACATGCCGCCATTGTAGCTTTTCAGGCTTCCCCCCACAATTGAGGAAGTTGTTGAACATCCATTTTCTAGAAGCGCCTATCGACCATGAGTAAAACATACCCTGTCTCACTATGTTGGTTTCGCCGTGACCTACGCTTGCACGACCATGCGGCCTTGTATCACGCGCTGAAGGAGAGCGTAGCGGTGCATTGCGTGTTCGTGTTCGACACCGACATCTTGGATGCCTTGCCCAACAAGGCTGACCGTCGAGTGGAGTTCATCTGGCGCAGCGTGCAGGAGTTGAAGGCTGAGCTGGAGAAGCGGGGCAGCACTCTGCATGTGTTGCACGGCAGCGCACGCAAGCTCATCCCGCAGCTGGCAAAACACCTCAAGGCGGGGGCGCTGTTCTGCAATCACGACTACGAGCCGGACGCCATTCAGCGCGATGCGTTTGTGACAGCTGAACTTGGCAAGAACGACATCGAGATGCACGACTTCAAAGACCAAGTCATCTTCGAGCGTGATGAGATATTGAACGGTTCAGGCAAGCCGTTCGCCGTGTTCACACCTTACAAGAACGCATGGCTGAAGAAGCTAGACGATTTCTACCTACGTGCTTATCCGGTGGAGACGTATCTTGAGGCGCTAGTAAAGCGTGAACCAACACCATTGCCTAGTCTGGAATCGTTAGGTTTCAAGCTGACCAATATGGGTGAGATGGCATTGCCCTGTGGCATGTCGGGGGCAAGTAAGTTGTTCGAGAACTTTCAACAGCGCATCAGTGAGTACCACGCGCACCGCGATCTTCCTGCGGTAAAAGGCGTGTCCTACCTTTCCACGCATCTACGTTTCGGTACGATCTCTATCAGGACGTTGGCGAGCTATGCGTATCATGTGGGCGGGCAGGGCGCGCAAACGTGGCTATCGGAACTGATCTGGCGGGAGTTCTACCAGATGTTGCTTCACCACCATCCGCACGTCGTGAATCATGCCTACAAACCGCAGTTCGATGCGCTGGCGTGGCTGAACGACAAGGACAAATTCGCGGCATGGTGCGCGGGACGCACAGGTTATCCACTGGTGGATGCGGGGATGCGCCAACTCAATCAGACTGGCTTCATGCACAACCGTTTGCGCATGGTGACGGCCTCGTTCCTGACCAAAGATCTACAAATAGATTGGCGCTGGGGCGAACGTTATTTCGCCGAGCATCTGCTGGACTACGACTTGTCGGCGAACAACGGTGGTTGGCAATGGTCGGCCTCGACAGGCTGTGATGCGCAACCGTGGTTCCGTATCTTCAATCCGGTCACGCAATCGGAGCGTTTCGACCCTGCGGGTAAATTCATCCGTCGTTATGTTCCAGAGCTAGCGAACTGTCCGGACAAATGCATTCACGCACCGTGGACGTTGGCGAGCAGTGAGCAAGAAAGAGTTGGTGTGGTGGTTGGGAGAGATTATCCAGCGCCTATCGTCGATCACGCGCTGGCTCGGATGAAGACACTGGAGATGTTTAAGCAAGTCTCTGCTTAACCCATCTCCGGCACGGAGACGAAGCGTGCGATGTGTTGCAACAACTCGTCTTCTTGGTAGGGCTTACCTAGGTACTCGTTCACGCCGAGTTCCTTCGCGTAGTTGCGATGTTTGTCGGCAGTACGTGAGGTGATCATGATGATCGGCAGACCCTTGGTCTTGCTGTCTTGGCGCAGGCGTTTAGCCAGTTCGAAGCCATCCATGCGTGGCATCTCGATGTCCAGCAACATCACGTTCGGTGATATCTCGGTCAGCTGTTCCAGCGCATCCACACCATCTTTGGCAGTGACGACCAAGTAGCCGGAACGCTCCAGCAAGCGGGTGGTGATCTTGCGCACGGTGAGCGAATCGTCCACCACCATGATCAATGGTTTGATATGTACGGCTTCGACTGTGGCTGGTTTGGCGATCTTGCGTACCACCGCGATACGTTGCGTGAAGGCTACAGGATTGATGATGAGGATCACCGTGCCGCTGGCGGAGACGGTCGCACCGGCGATACCGGGCAGGCGCGCCAGTTGTGGTCCGATGTTCTTCACCACGACTTCCTGATTGCCCAACAATGCATCCACATGCAGTGCGATGCGATGCTCGCCGCTGCGTAGCAACAGCACTGGGTTGTGCGGTTGGCTGATGAGTTCGGCTTGGTCGTCGCCCAGCAAGCGTGGCAGGTAGTGCAAGGCGTAACGGCGCGCCTGCCAATCGACGAACTGCTGGGTGTAGGTCGCGCTCAATTCGGCAGGTTTTAGCTGCTGAACGTGCTCGACCATGGTCGAAGGCAACGCATAGACGGACTGTCCTGCGCGTACCATCAAAGTCTTGGTCACGGCCAAGGTCAGCGGCAAGTGGATACTGAACCGCACACCATGTCCCGGCTCGGAGGTGATATCGACACGACCACCCAAGGCAGATATCTCGCTGCGCACCACGTCCAAACCCACGCCACGGCCCGATATCTCGGTGACTTCCTTCGCTGTCGACAGCCCAGCGGTGAAGATGAGTTGCATCACCTGCTCGTCGCTGATCACCTCGTCGGCCGTGATGAGTCCGCTCTCGAGAGATTTCTGACGGATGCGCGGGATGTCCAGGCCGGCACCATCGTCGCTGAAGTCGAACACGACCTCGTTACTTTCTTGATGCAAGGCGAGGCGTATCTCGCCGATCGGTGCCTTGTTCGTCAGCGCTCGTTGTTCTGGCGTCTCCAGACCGTGGGAGATGGCATTGCGCAACAAATGCTCGAACGGCGCAGTCATCTTCTCCAACACGCTGCGGTCAAGCTCGATCTCGGTACCTGATAGTTCTAGGTTCGCGCGCTTACCCAACTCTTTGCCGGTCTGGCGGACGATACGGTAGAGACGTTCGCTGATGCTTGCAAAAGGCACCATGCGGATGCCCATCAAACCCTGCTGCAAATCGCGATTGAGTTGCGATTGTGCGTTCAAGGCGGCGGCAGTCTCGTCCAGGTTCTTTAGCAATGCTTGTTGCACGGTCTGAACGTCATGCACGCTCTCGTTCATGAAGCGCGTCAATTCTTGGAAGCGTGTGAAACGGTCGAACTCCAAGGGGTCGAACTCTTGTGTACTCTCCGGGCTGACCGCGACGCGAGCCTGCATCTGGCCTTCGGCCTGGATCTCGATCTCGCGCAATTGCTTGCGCAGTCGGTTCACGCTGTCTGTCAGTTCCAGCACGCCGTTCTTGAATTCGCGCAACTCCGCTTCCACGCGTGAACGTGCCACGCTGACTTCGCCTGCCTCGTTGACCAAACGGTCCACGGTGTCGGAACGCACGCGCAACAACGCGGCTTGCATGGCGCGTTCCGCACCCACTTCGAGAACGGGCGCAACGACAGGTGTGGGAGTCGCGGCGGTAGACGTTGTCGCGACTTCGTCGGCAGAAGCGAGAGCTGCTTGGGGATTTTGTAAGGCCTCGATGGCATGGGCGATACGATCGAGATAGTTGTCCATCTCGTTCCATAACGTCTCATCCAGCGCATCGTTAGAGATCGCTTTGCTCACGCGGTCTTCCACGCGATGCGTCAGCTCGCCCAGGCGCATCGCGCCCGCCATGCGCGCACTGCCCTTGAGCGTGTGCAAGCTGCGTTGCAGGTTGCGTCCCAGTTGCGCGTCCTCCGGCGTCTCGCGCCATGCGCGCAAGGTGTTGCCGATCTGCGGATAGAGTTCGTGCGCTTCTTCTAGGAAGATCGGCAGCAACTGTTCATCGACCTCGTCATGAACGCCGCGCGTTTTCTTGTCGCCATGTTGCAACTCGGCCAAAGCCTCTTCGACGACGGGCGCTTCCGGCGTGGCATCAAGGATGGGTTCGACGGTGATAGGGGCCTCGACACTCGTCTCAGCGAAAGCGGTAACAGGCTCAGTCGGTGCTTCTTCAGGCACGACCACGACTTCCTTGTCTGCCTGCAAACGTGCGATCAGTTCGTTCTGCGGTTGCGGTTCGGTGCGCGCTCTGACAGCGGCACACAATTCATCCAAGCGTGTGATGACATCGCCCAACATCGAGAGCTGGTCGTCGTTCACCACACTGGGTTTGTCGATACGCACTTCGAGCCACTGCTCCAAGGCATAAGCGAGCTCGGCGATGTTGATGAAACCCATGGTGCGGTTGACACCAGCCAAGGTGTGGGCGGCGCGCATGAAATCGTAGGAGACGATGTGCTGCGAATCTTCCTGCAAACCGGAAAGATGGGTTTGCAGCGCATTGACGTGTTGTGCCGCCTCTTCAGAGGCGATGTTGAAGAGCACAGGAGAGATGGTGACGGAACCGATCTGCACTTGTGCTTCTTCTTGCGGCGCCGCTTCCTCGATCTCAATGGCAGGCGCCTCGGGCTCTTCGGTTCGCGGCAGCTCTTTGCCGTTCTCTATGCAGTCGGCCACTGTGAGCAGATGCGAGGTGTCGATGTGTGCCGTCGTCGCGCCGCTTTGCAGCATGTCTATCCAGTGTTGGAACAGGACTTCGGCATCACCGACCATGTCCAGTAGCGCGGGCGTGGCGGGTAGATTCTCGGCCAACCATTTGTTCATCGCCCGCTCGACTGCCCAAGCCACCTCACCCAACTCGGTCAATCCCACCATGCGGCCGCTACCCTTGAGGGTATGGAAGGAGCGGCGCATGGTCACCCAAGGTTCACGGCTATCCAGATGCAAGCGCGATATCTCCAAATTGGCGCGCAAGGTCTCCATGACTTCACGTGCTTCTTCTAGGAACACTTCCAACAGTTCTGCATCTTCGTCACCAGAGCGGATAGAGACGCCCTGCGGAACGACCGGCTCCTCGGTTTGCGCCGACTCCGGCTGGGCAGAGCTGGTCTTGATCTCGCCCAAGTCCTGCAAGGCAGAGACCAGTGGGAGTGGGTCTGATTTCTGGCCCAACGTCAGGCCGTGGACGTATCCATCCATCAGGCTGACCGCAGAGGCGACGGAGCGCATCTCCTTTGCAGCAGGTGTGTCGCCTTGCTGGTAGCGCTCTGTGATCTGACGCAACGTCGCCAACAATTGTTCGGCCACGTCCAAGGAGAGGATGTGCAGGCCACCCTGCACTTGGCTCAATAAACGATTGACCTGAAGCAGCTCGGCACGTTTGGCAGCATTGCCGAAGAAGGCATTGAGGCTCTGCTCGATGTGTTGCAGGTTGCTCTGCATCTCCAGGGCCAAGGGCGCCATCACCTCGCGCTGTTCCATCTCGCAATAGAGCGAGACCAAGTTGGCGAGTTTGCTCGGGTCTTCGGGCATGCGCATCATGCTGGCTTGCATACGCATGCTGAGGATGCGTGCCTGCTCGTGGAAGCCGCTGCCCAGATGTTGGTAGTGTTCGATACCTGTGTTCAGCAGTAACAAGGCCATCGCCATATCCATGGCGATGCGCTGTGCACGGTCTGGGTCGTCCGTATGGGAGGCGGTGGTGCTGATCTGTTTGCACAGGAATTGCAAGGTGTTGCGATCCAACTGCTCGGAGAGGAGGTAGAGCTGTTCGGTCTGGGTGGTGAAACGGACACAGGCTGCGGCGTCATCCGCTACGCAGCGTTCCCAAGTCTCATCGGCGACCGCGAGTTGGGCGCGCATATTGCCCAGTAGTGCAGCAGTCTCACTTGGTGGGAGTGGCGGCGCATCGGGCAGGAAGGTCTCCAATGCGAACACCTGCTTGATGTCTTCCACCGTCTCGCTCACGGTGTGGCTGCGGGCTATCAGATACAACATCTCGCTCAGCGCCGTCTCGTCGTCGAACGGAGTGGCCTCCAGCAGTGCGCGCATGTTTTGGTCGATTCGGCTGAGCGACTTCTTGACGTTCAGTTCGGGCGGCACACCGTCATGGAACACACAATTGAGCAAGCCGCCACTCACCCACCAGAATGCACGCTGCTCGTTCTGGGGGACGCAAGAGAGCACCGTATTGACCGCTGCCATCATGTTGCGTAGCGCTTCTGCGGGCTGGTCTTGGCGTAACCATTTGAGCAAGCCTTGTTGATATTGCATGCGCGCACTCTTGATGCGCATGTTGGCATCGCTTTGTTGCGGTGTCAGCAAGACCGAGGGAGGTAGCTCGACTTGGAAATCAGGGAAGAACAGATCGACCTCGAACGCCATATCCAAGCCGCGCGCTTGGTGCAGTTCTTGATACTCGTTGAACAGGCGCAAGGTGGCGTTAGGCGCACCGGCGGCGAGGGCATCCAGATAATGCGTCAGCCCGAACAAGGCGCGGCGCATCGCATCTTGTCGCATCGGATTGGCATCTTGCGGGCGCGAGGAAAGTTCTTTCAGCAAGGTCTCGAACTCGGTGCAGAACAGCACCAGCCCACGTATCGGCAACATTTGAAGTACGCCCGTGAAACGGTGCAGTTCTGAGAGTGCCTCGTCCAAGGATTGCACATCGCTTCCCGTCGCGAAGAAGCTTTCCAGCGCGAGGCTGATCTTGGCTAGCGAGCTATCCAGCTCGGACTTGACTGACAGCAACTGCATTGGATTGTAAGTGCCGGCCACGCTGATCCTTACAGTTTGAAGCCCGCTACCGAGCCGTTCAATTCTTTCGCCATATTTTCCAGCTGTGCGACGGAGGCGCTGGTGAGTTGCGTACCTTTGGATGTCTGCTCAGTGATCTTCAGGATGTCCGCCATCACGTTCGCCACTTCCTGTGCCATGTCGGTCTGTACTTGGGTGGACACTGAGATACTGTTCACTAGGTCGGTCAGTTCACGTGTGGAACGTTCGATCTCCTGCAGTGATTTACCGGCTTCATCCGAAAGCTTGGCCCCTTCGACCACACCCTGGGTACTCTTTTCCATCGCCGCAACGGCATCTTGCGTGTCGCCCTGAATCGTCTTCACCAGCAGACCGATCTGCTTGGTCGCCTCGGCGGAACGTTCCGCGAGGCGTTGGACTTCTTCCGCCACCACCGCGAAGCCGCGGCCTGCTTCACCCGCTGACGCAGCTTGGATCGCCGCGTTCAGCGCCAGCACGTTGGTCTGTTCCGTGATGTCCGAGATCAGGTCAACGATCTCGCCGATCTCCTGCGAGCTTTCCCCCAGTCGTTTGATGCGTTTGGATGTCTCTTGGATCTGTTCGCGGATACCGTCCATGCCGGCAACCGAGTTCTGCACGGCGCGTGCGCCCTGCTCGGTCACTTCCAGCGTGCGTCGCGCCACTTCGGAAGACTGCGACGCACTGCTGTCGACTTCCTGGATGGACTTGGTCATCAGTTCGACCGCGCCACCCGCGTCACGGATCTCGGCCGCCTGTTTCTGTGTGGCGGATAACAGGCCTTGGGTGACAGTACCGGCATCGCTGGTCGCCTTGGTCACTTGCTGCGAAGCCGCGATGACGCGAGACACCAGTTTGCGCAGCTCATCTGTGGTGTAGTTGATCGAATCGGCGATGGCGCCCGTGATGTCGTCGGTCACCGTCGCCTTGGTGGTCAAGTCACCGTCCGCCAGATCGGACAGTTCATTCATCAGTCGCAAGATCGCTTGTTGGTTGCGGTGATTGATGCGATTCGCCTCACGTTCGCGGCGTTGCGCTTCATCGAGGTAGATCTTGGACAACAGTAGCAGCAACAGCAACAGCATGCCGCCCGAGAATCCCACCACGAAACTGGAAGCCCGGCCCGAACTGGCATCCTCGTAGCTGTTCACCAGTTTTTGCGTGACTGCCAACATCTGTGTGTCTTCTTCCAGTAGTTTTTGCGCGGCTTTACGCGAAGCCAGCACCTTGTCCTTATTGGCGGCGATGAAACCCACCACGTTCTGATAGCCCTCGAATTCTTGTCTCAGTGCGGCGACGTTGGGGTCAGTTTGCGGAAACTCCGCCAACAACTGCTGCGCAACGAGCATCTTTGCCGGCAAGGCGGCCAAACTTTCGGTGGAGGTGGAGGTCTGCACAGTCTGTACTTCACCCACGGTCTGTTCCAGCAACAACTGGAATTGGTTGGCTTTGGGACGCAGGGCTGGTGAAGTTTCGTTCACCACTTGTTCGGCCATCTTCAACATATCACGTTGCAAAGAAGCGCCACGTTCCAGTGTGACCAACACACCGCGTCCCTGTTCGAGTTCGTCCAACAAGCGGGTGATGCGTGTCCATTGCAGGGTCAGCTGATCCAGCGGGTCGCGCGCTGCACCTTCGGTCGGCGGCACGATACCGTCGCCCTTGTCGAGGACTTCCAAAGTTTCAGAGAACTGTGTGCGCGCATCGGTCAACGCATCGAACGCCGCGCTGTCACCCGAGATACTGGCTACCTCGGCGTTCTTAGCCAGACGTTGTGACAACAACTGCAATTTGGAAGCTTGTGCGACATAGCGCGAACCGGAGCCAGAGAGGCGAGAATCCAAGTAGGTGAACACCGCAGCCACGAGCAAGAACACGAACATCAACACACCCAAGATACGCAGTTGGCGATCGAAGGATTGATTGCTGAACCAGGGGATGTGCAGATTTCCGACCTTGTCTGGATTGGCGTTGGATGAGGATTTTTTGAAAGCCATTTTTTCTCCCTGTGCGATGACGGGTTAGACCCCGATCTGCAAGAACTCTGGTTGTGACAACATCTGTGTGATGTCTAGCTTGCGCCAGACTTGTCCGTTCGCATCCTGTAGGCGCATCTCGCCGTTGATCTCTTGTTCCTGCCAATCTTGCGTATTGCGCAGACCGAGAACTTTGGAGACTAACAAGCCCGTATTGAAGGCAAACCCCTGACCAAGTAACAGCACGCGGTTATTGGCCTCGCGTTGTATCGCTTGGTCGTCCATGTATGCGCCTAGGTCAACGACGCTATACAGACTGCCGCGCACGTTGGCGACACCGCAGTACCAAGCCTTGGTCAAAGGGACTTGGGTCAAGTGAGGCACAGGCAATACTTCGCTGATATCAGGCATGTCCACCAACCAGAACGTATCTCCCACGCGAACGCCCAGCGACGAGACTCGTGCATCGCCGGTGGCTTGCGCTTGCAATCGGTCCAGCACCTGTTGCTGGAACTCGCGAAGGTTGAAACGTTTGGACATGGAGGCGAATCAGCCGAGCGCGCCGATCTTGCCCAGCAATTCCTCGGCATTGATCGGCTTGGTGACGTAATCTTTGGCCCCTTGCCGCATGCCCCAGATCTTGTCGGTCTCTTGTCCCTTGGTGGTACAGATGATGATGGGGATGTGTTTCGTTGTATCGTCCTGCGTGATGGCGCGAGTCGCTTGGAAACCGTTCAGGCCTGGCATCACCACATCCATCAGGATCAGATCAGGCATCTCACTTTTCGCATTGGCGACGCCTTTTTCGCCACTTTCGGCGAAGACGACTTGGAAGCCTTTCTTGCCCAACATCTCTCCCAACACGTGACGCTCCGTCGCAGAGTCGTCCACGACCAACACTTTCTTAATTGCCATATTCAGCTTCCTCGTAACGTTTTGTATGTGCGATGACGGCTTCGATCAGACTCTTCTTGCTGAAAGGTTTGGTCAGATATTGATCTGAACCGACCAGTTTGCCGCGAGCGCGGTCGAACAGCGAATCCTTGCTGGTCAACATCACGACAGGCGTACTTTTGAAATTGCGGTGGTTCTTGATGAGTGCGCAGGTCTGGTAGCCATCCAAGCGCGGCATCATCACATCTACGAAGATGACGTCAGGCTTGTTGTCCACCACTTTGGATAGGCCGTCAAAACCATCTTCCGCCAATATCACTTTGGCGCCCGCTTGCGAGAGGAATATCTCGCCGCTGCGGCGTATGGTGTTGCTGTCGTCGATAAGTACGACGCGTATTCCAGCCAGACTATCGCTCACGTTGATCACCCTGAAGTTGTTATCTTTTTAACACTTAACCACAACGGAACTTCCCCCTACTTCGCGCAGGATACCGCAAATTCTTCTAACTGCTCAATGAGTCGATGGGCTCAATGGACTTATCGCCGCCAGAACTGCGGCGTGAACAGGATGAGCACAGTGAAGATCTCCAGTCGCCCGATCAACATGCCAAAAGTGCATACCCACGTCTGAAAATCAGTCAGTCCTTGATAGTTGCTGGCAGGGCCGACCACACCCAAGCCTGGGCCGCAGTTGTTAACCGAAGCCAGTACAGCAGTGAAAGCTGAGATGAAGTCCAGCCCACTGATGAGTAATGCGAAGGTCAATATCGTCAGTGTCATGAAATACAAAAAGATGAAACCTAATACTGAAAACACGATGTTATTGGGGATGACCTGGCCGCCAATCTTCATCGGATCGACAGCGTTAGGGTGCAGCAACTTGAGGAGTTCGCGCCCAGCCTGTTTCACCAGCACCAAGGTGCGGATCATCTTGATACCCCCGCCGGTTGAGCCAGCACTGGCGACCGTTGCCGTGAGCAACATCATCCATAGAGGAGCGAAGATGGGCCATTGAGCGTAATCCACGCTGGCGAAGCCCGAGCTGGTGGCAATAGATACTAAGTTGAAGCTGGCATGACGCAATGCCGTCCAGAAATTGGGGTACACATCTTGGTACCACAAGAAAAAGGCGATGCCGACGCAGCTGCCCAGCACGATGATCAAAGTTGGGAAAGCTTCTGGATCACGTTTATAAACGGAGAATGACCTATTACGAATCGCCAAAAAATGGGTGGCAAAGTTAAGCACCGCGACCATCATGATCACGATTAGAACGAATTCGATCAGCGGTGAATTGAACCAACCCACGCTGGCATCGTGCGTGGAGAATCCGCCCAAGCCCATCGCTGCGAAGGTGTGGCACACCGCATCCAACCAATTCATCCCCGCCCATTTCAATGCGACTATACCGACCAAAGTGATGGCGACATAAACAACCCACAGATTACGGGCAGTGTCGGCGATGCGCGGTGTGAGCGCCGAATCTTTCATCGGCCCAGGCGTTTCCGCCTTGAATAATTGGCGACCACCGATGCCTAGCAACGGCAAGATTGCGACAGCAAGCACGATGATGCCCAAGCCACCCAACCAATTCAATTCATGCCGCCACAGATTGAGCGCAGCAGGGAGGTTGTCCAGCCCGACCAACACAGTCGAGCCCGTGGTCGTCAGGCCTGACATGGTCTCGAAATACGCATCGGTGAACGAAAGTCCGGGAAGCACTAGAAGCAGTGGAATGGTGGCGAAAGCCGGCATCGCAGTCCACATGCCGACCACCAGTAGATAGCCGTGACGGATGGAAAGTTCTCCCTTGTAGCGGCGCGTCAAAAGCCACATCAAGAATCCTAAGGAGGCCGTGATGAGCATCGCAAGTAGAAAATCGATCAACACCGGACTATCTTCGTAGATCAGCGCTGTGACGATGGGCATGACGAAGGCGATGCTGAACACGACCAGTAGCAATCCCAAAGCGTGGATAACAGTGAAGGCTCTGCGCATTTGATTACCTCAAAAAGGCTAGGTCTTGTGGGGCAATCATTTAGAAGAACCCTATCTTCACTTGGAACAATTGCTCGACCTTGCGGATCATCTTCTTGTCGATGACGAACACGATGACGTGGTCATCGGATTCGATCACCGTATCGTGGTGTGCGATGACGACTTCGCCATTGCGCACGATGGCACCGATGGTCGCCCCGCGCGGCGATTGGATCTCGTCGATGCGACGCCCGACCACTTGCGAGGATTCACGGTCGCCGTGTGCCACCAGCTCCAAAGCCTCGGCCGCGCCACGGCGCAAAGAGTGCACGGCAGCCACGTCTCCTTGGCGTACATAGGCGAGTAGCGAACCGATGGTGACGTGGGCGGGAGACAGTGCGATGTCGATCTTGCCGCCCTGCACCAAGCCGACATAGGCGCTACGGTTGATCAGGCCGATGACTTTGCGGGCCCCGATCTGTTTGGCCAGCAACGCCGACATGATGTTGTTCTCATCATCATTGGTCAGCGCACAGAACACATCCACGTCCTCCACATGCTCTTGCTGCAAGAGGTTCTCATCGGTGCAATCGCCATGTAAGACCAGCGTCTTGCTCAACTGGCTGGCGAGACGCTCGCAAGACTTCTTGTTGAATTCGATGAGTTTGACTTGGTAATCATTTTCGAGCGCTTTTGCCAGACGCTTGCCGATATTGCCACCGCCTACGATCATCACGCGCTTGGTCGGCTTGTCCATGCGGCGCATCTCTTTCAGCACGCGACGGATGTTCTCCTTCGCGGCGATGAAGAAGATCTCATCACCATCTTCGACGACGGTCGTGCCTTCGGGGCTGATCGCTCTATCTTTGCGGAAGATGGCTGCAACGCGCGTCTCGACTTGCGGCATGTGGGTGCGCAGGAAACTCAGTGGTTTGCCTACCAGTGGCCCACCCTCGAAAGCACGCACGGCAACCAGCGATACCTTGCCATCAGCGAACTCCAACACTTGCAATGCCTCGGGGAACTCGATCAGCTTGGTGATGTATTCGGTGAGGATCTGCTCGGGACAGATGGAGAAGTTGACGCAGAAATTATCTGCACTGAACACTTCTTCACGATTGAGATATTCGGTGGAGCGGATACGTGCGATGCGGGTGGGCGTGTTGTAGAGCGAGGCGGCCAATTTACAAGCGACCAGATTGACCTCGTCACTTTGCGTCACGGCCAACAGCATGTCAGCATCGGCGATGCCCGCTTGTTCCAACGTCGATGGATGCGCGGCGTTACCAACGACAGTGCGTAGATCCAGTCGGTCTTGCAGCAGTCTTAATTTTTCAGCATCGGAATCGACGATGGTGATGTCGTTCGCTTCATTCACCAGACTTTCAGCAACGGTCGAGCCGACTTGACCGGCTCCTAGAATCAGAATTCTCACGCTTCATCCTTCCATTTGATCGAGCATCCCATGCTCGCGAGTTGTTCGTGCGGGCCTTGTCCTGTCTTCGCTACTTGAAGCATGGCGTTGAACAGCTCGCGTTGTGCATCGGGCGCAGCCTCCTTGCGCGAAGCGTCCAATCGACCGCGATATTGCAATTCCATGTTCGCATTGAAACCGAAGAAATCAGGGGTGCATACCGCGCCGTAGTCCTTGGCGATCTGCTGTGTCTCGTCCCACACGTAGGGGAAAGGGTAGTCGTATTGTTGGGCGATGAGCTTCATGTTGTCGAAGCTGTCTTCAGCGTAATCCGCAGGGTCGTTCGACATGATGGCGATGCTGTTGATGCCATGCTGTTGTAATTCACGCACGTCGCGGATGATGCGGTCGCGGATGGATTTGACGTAAGGGCAGTGGTGATGCACACGCAAGTTTGCCCATAATGGACTGCACACATTCCCTGCAAATTCAATTGGTTGAGCAGTTTCGATGTGTCCATTCGTTTGTGGGTCAAAATGGACGGGATTTGCCCTTCCAGTCCATTTTTCGTTACAAAACATCTGGGATGTTTGCATTGGAGGATAATTCACCATTCACTTGAGATTGAAGTTGACGTATACATGCATCGTTAGGTTACAGAGTGGCCCACTCTGCTATTGTAACGCTGGTGGTTTGCCGCTAGATTTGCTGGCAACTGCCTAAGCCGTACAAGTAGCGGAATAATACATCACTTCGTAAAATGGCGAGTATAAGCGCCCTGCGTGGCAAAGGATAAAGAATGGCTGTTAACACACCTATCTGCGATTTTGGCTGGAAAGCTCCTGAATTCACCCTCAAAGACCCCGATGGCAGGGCGTTCACCATGTCTCAATGTGTCGGGGACAGGGGAGTGTTAATTGCTTTCATCTGCAACCACTGTCCGTATGTCCAAGCAATTGCCGAACGCTTTGTCGTTGATGCCCGTGAGCTTCAGTCAGAAGGCATCAATGTGTTGGCCGTCATGTCGAACGACTACAGCACTTACACAACTGATTCGCCCGCAGACATGAAGGTTTTTGCCGCGAAATACGGCTTTACATTTCCTTATTTGGTAGATGAGGATCAATCAGTGGCACGCGCTTATGGGGCGGTCTGCACCCCGGATTTTTTTGGTTTCAACAGCAAACTCGAACTGCAATACCGTGGCCGAATCGACGAGTCCCGCAAGGAAACAGCCCCTGAGGGTGTCCGTCGCGACCTATTAGTCGCTATGAAACAAGTCGCCGCGACCGGCCAAGGCCCGCGTGAACAAGTAGCGAGCATGGGTTGCTCGATCAAGTGGGCAGAGGGAGCGGAGTAAGCCTTGGCTACGTCCAATAGCCTTCAGTGAATTAGTCCTTCCGGCTACCTTGTGATTTGTCACTACAAACTTCTTCTTGCCGGCGGAGGACTAAACCGCTTCGCGGTAATTGGCACTCCGAACATATAGCAGTGTTTTCTTGAAGGGATTGAAACAGCGGTTCTGTTTCCCAAACTTGGTAAGCGAGGCAATCCGCCTCATTCACCAAGAGGAGCAGAATTATGACTGCATCGACCTCGTCCGTTTCCACGTTACGTCAACGCATGCTGGACGACATGCGGATGCGCAAACTACGGTCCCCATTTTTTTGAAGTGATTGCCGGCTAGAGTTTTTGAACTGATTGTTGATCGATTGATCGATTATTCAGATATGCTGACGATGCCAGATAAAATTGAATTGATTTCAGTTGTAATTTGCTTGTGAAGTCTGGTTGGATCCGTCTCATTTTGCTGGCACAAATAAGTTAGCGTAAGCAGCGTCAAAGGATGAATCTCCATCCGTTCCGCCAATGCATTGATCTTGTCCAGTGTTGGACTCTTTAGGCCTCGTTCTAGGCTGCTCAAATACGTGCGACTGGACGCGATCGAGAAGTCCTCCTGACTAAGTCTTTTAGACTTTCTAGCCACCTTCAGTGAATGTCCAAACGCCTGCCTGATATCCATGGATATCTCCCATATGAAGAAGATTCCATCTAGCCATGACGAACACTATAGGACTACAATCTATAGTGTTCATAAAGAAGGAATGGCAATGTTTGAAACTCACGAAAATGGTAGAAGAAAAACCTACTTTTCATTACCGAACGAGTACCACTGGGACTATGTTGGCATCGCACTAAACAACCCTTGGATATTGGTTTCGTACTCAATTAATAGTGATGAAGGCTACTCCATCACCCAAAGCATCATGCTGTCTGATGTGCGGCAACTAATCGAAATGGTGTTGAATTGCACCGAAAACTGACCCACCTAGCGCAGTAAATTGCATCCAAATTTGACCCACGTATAGATACTGTCCTGCTCAATATTTGAGCGGGAGCAAACAGGAGTGATCAACGTGG
>JBAYIG010000002.1:0-139227 GCA_041665725.1 Sideroxydans sp.
CACCTGATACACCAGCTTGTGCTGCTGCAACATACCTTTACCTTCGAAAGCCTTGCTCACGATCACCGCTTCGAAATGGCGACCATCGCCTTCGACATGGATGTGCTCGCACTCCAGCCCTTCCAATATGAATTCCTTAACATTGTCTGGTGTCACTTTCATCTCAAACCTTTCCAACTTCTACGGGGGCGCGATTATCCATTCATAGCCCCATCAACAACAACCACAATGGAAGTGTGACCACAGACAGTAGCGTACTCAACATGATCTGCGCAGCGATGGTGTCGCCATCCGCACCCATGCGTTTCGCCAACACATAAGCCACGGTGGAGACAGGCAAGGCCGCCATCAGCACTGCGATGTGCAGATACACACTCGTCAATCCGAACCATAGGCCAAAACCCCATGCGATAGCAGGCAATGCCAGCAACTTCACAGCCACGCCGTACCACAACGTACCTTGATGGCTATGCAGCCCCTGTACGCGCAAACCGGCACCCACCGCGATCAAACCCATCGGCAGCGAGGCTTGCGACAGCAGACTCAATGTCTTGTCGAACATCTGCGGCAGATGCAGCCCCGACAAACTGAACGCGATGCCCCCTGCTGTGGCGAGGATGAGTGGATTGAGCAATATCTCCTTCAGCCAATGGCTCTCGCTATGACGCGCCAACATCAACACCGAAGCCACGTTGGCGACAGGCACCATGAAACCCATCAACAAACCGATAGCGGCCAGACCATCATTGCCGTGGATACCGCCCGCGATAGCAAGGCCAACATAACTATTGAAACGGAATGACGATTGAAAAGTAGCGGAGAAAACTTTGTCTGGCGCATGGAACATCCACTTCGCCAAATAGCCCAAAGCGATACCCGCCGCCATGTAGAGCATGGCGACAATGAGCATCGGTGTGGCTGCTCCGAAGTCGATCTGAAAATGTGAGAGCGAACTGAACAGTAACGCGGGAAAGAAGATGTAATAGATGAGCCTATCGAGTTGCGGCCAGAAATCTTGGCTCAGCCCGAACCAGCGGCGCATCGCCGTACCCAACAAGATCAACAGGAAGATGGGGAGGATGACTTGGACGACGGCCATGGCAGTACGTTACCTCCCGCAGAGTGGCGTGCCGAGCGTGATGCCCGGCACGTTCGATACTTTATTTGTGCAACTGATTGAGCTGCTTGGCGATCACATCGTGGCTCAACCACAGCACAGGACCAGATGGATTAGACGACTCGTGGAACATCAATGGGCCCGTGCCTTCCAATACCAAAGAACTCAGCACATCCGTCACCAACGCATCGCGGCTCTTGTGCATCTTGGTGATGTCGTCGGAGGTACCGATCATCACGTCCGCCAACTCGGGTGAGTTAGGCATCGGCCATGCTTCAAAATTGCGAAAGCCCGCCATCACCGCGCTGTCGTTGTAATCGTCGATAGTCTTCAGCAAGCCTTCCAGCGTCTGACCTTCTTGCAACACATCACGGCATGCTTGCCATTGTGTCTCAGCCCACGCACCACCGCCTTCTCGTTTCAGCGCGGTCAATAGCGGGAACAAAGAAAGCTCCACACCGACGAAGATGTCGGATGAGTTGGTGCGAATCTCAGGACAGTTGTAGCAAGTCGCCTTGATGCCCTGTGCCCATGCTTTCTCAGCATGTTGCTCCAAGCGCATCTTGGCCTTGCCTTGGGTGTAGCTGGTGTAGGTCTGCCATTGATAGCGGCCGTCGATCAGGATCTCGGTGCCGTGGTAACCATATGCCGTGTAACGCACTTGACCGCCGCTCTTCTCCAAACGTGCGCGGATCGCCGCACTACCTTCGATCAGATACTGGAAAGAGTTTGCGGTGACTTCATCGAAGTTCATCAGGATGAGCTTGCCCAAGTCGCTGTTCAACAACGCGCTGGAAGACATGAAGCGCTCACCACGACCTTTGTAGATGCGGTTAGCGATAGCAAGGAACACCTTAACCTTAGGGATGCCGCCTGCCATGGTGTGCGCAAAGAACGCATTCGCACCGTTCGGGATCATGCCATCCAACTCGGCCATCACCTTCGCTACGGAATCCTTGAAACGCTTCACGCCGACTTCGCGGCATTTTTCGATGTGCGCGAAATCCAGCTTGTCATCCTGCCAAGTCTTCAATGTGAGCACATCCAACAGATCGGTCGGTGTCTTCTCGCCAGCAGGTGCATCCAGATCAAAACCCGCCATCAGTGGTACGTTGATGATGCGGCCACCCAAGTTCGCTTCCGCAGTCGCCAACTCTTCTGCCGTCAACGCACGTAGCGCATTGTTCTCATCACGACGACCGACGGTGATACCCACGATGGTCATGCCCGCCTTGCGCGCTTCATTCACCAGACCATTCGCATAGCCGCGACCGAACAATTCACCGAACAGCACGAACACATCGCCCTTGCGGAAGATGTTGGACTGCGGAACGTTGCGTAGAGGGATGGGTGCTTTCATGTCTTTGTACTCCGTTAGATATCGTTGCGAATCAAGAGCGGACCTGGCCGCTCACAAACAGGTGCGCATTGTACCGAAACGGCGGCGCAACGGCTCAGCTTCGACTAAACCAGCGTGTTCAATCGGGGCTTTCAACGGGTTGTGAGATGGCGGTGATCGCAGTCGTTCTATCCACCGCTAACATCACTTCGCAATATTCGGTATTCTCATCGAGCGGAGTCGGATCATCCGCGCAACTGCATCCCGCGATGATGCTGGTGAAGACGAGCGCAGCGTGTAGATGAAGGGTCGCTTCTGTCTCCTGCGCACTGATGAATATCACAGTCGGCGACGCATCCGTCACATGATTCCCCACGCTCAAAGCCTGTTGCAATGGCAAGACATGGTTACCGACCAGCGCCAACTCCTGCTTGAACACGCGCTCAAAATCAGATGTCCCCCACGCCTGCAAAGTCCGTTCGAGTCGGATCATGCCCGTTGCGCCAATGCCTGCAACATTGCTTTGAGTAAAGTCCAGCAATGCCCAACCGAAGCGATCTCCACTTTCTCCCCCGGCGCATGCGCACCCCGGATGTCAGGCCCGAAGGAGATCATGTCTAGATGTGGATGGCTGGCCGCCAGCAGACCACACTCCAGACCTGCATGGATCACCTGCAAAGAGGCAGTTCGTCCGAACTGCTGTGTGTAAACCTGTTGGCACAGTTCGAGCAAAGGTGAGGCTGGATTTGGTGTCCACCCTGGGTACGCGCCATCTTTATACGCCTGCAATCCGTAGCTTTGCGCGTGTGCGACCAACTTATTGGCCGACGCATCGGCGCGTGCATCGTGCAAGGAGCGCACCTTGAAGGTCGCTTTGAATACTCCCTGTTTCAGCTTGGCAACGCCAAGATTGCTCGACGTATCGGTCACGCCCGCAAAGTCATCGCTCATCTGTGACACACCGTTCACGGCGACATCCAAGAAAGTCAAAAGCCGATCACGTTCCGCTCGGGTGATGGCCTTACCCAGCGGAGCCCCGTCCAACTCATAGTCGAGCTTCACTTTCGCATCCACCTCAGCGAAGCGCTGCTGCCATGCAGTATTCCTGTGCTCTACCCACGCATCGATAACGGACACTGCGGCAGAGGGCAATGCGCACACCGCGAACGCCTCACGCGGGATGGCGTTGCGTGCCGTACCGCCACTCAGCTCAATTAGCCGGATGTCGGTGTGTGCGGAAAGATCACGTAGCGCCTCCGCTAACAACTTGATGGCATTGCC
This sequence comes from Sideroxydans sp., assembly GCA_041665725.1. Classification (GTDB taxonomy): domain Bacteria; phylum Pseudomonadota; class Gammaproteobacteria; order Burkholderiales; family Gallionellaceae; genus Sideroxyarcus. The sequence continues at coordinate 3,738 of JBAYIG010000002.1, forward strand.
ACGACCGAGATGGATGTCGATGCCCGAATGCCCACCACGCAAGCCGGACACATCGAAGCGCAACACCGCATAATCATGCGGCACTTCCTCCGTCTCGGATTCATGGCGCACCTCCGACACGTTACCGGCGCAGCCGGCCGATTGCGGGAGGAGGTGCGATGCGCCTGCTCCCGCACCAGAGGGCTCCGCCCCACCGTCTCGCAGGCGCACTTCCACATCCACTCCCCCCGCACAACCCAGATAGAAATGTCCCCACTCCTCGGTATCCAGATTGATGAGGAACTTGCCGTGCAAAGTGCCGGGCGCAAGACCGCGCGCACCGTCCATGCCAGATTCTTCATTGATGGTGAGCAGCACCTCCAATGGGGGATGCATCAAATTCGGCTCCTCCAATGCAGCCAATGCCAGCGCCACCCCGATGCCATTGTCCGCACCCAGCGTCGTGCCCTCCGCGATGAGCCAACCGTCGCGCACCACTGGCTTGATAGCATCGCGCTCGAAGTCATGTACCGTACCCGAGTTGGCCTGACACACCATATCAAGATGGCCTTGCAGGATCACACCCGTCGCCGCTTCGCAACCAAGACTCGCTGGTTTTCTCAAGATGAGGTTGCCCACCTCATCGACGGCATGTTCGATTCCACGCGCTTGCGCCCATTCGATGAGGTGCTGCCGCAATGCCCCTTCACGATAGGAAGGACGGGGGATCACGCACAGCGTGGCGAAATGTGCCCAGACCTTGTACGGTTGCAGATCAGACAGGTCGTTGTCGTTTGTCATTGAAGGATTAGGCGTCATGCGTTTGCGTGCGGTTGAAAATTTGCGACAACCATTCTAGCTCAGCCAATCACCCCACCCACCATCCAGATGGCCGAGATCATTCAGATTGTAATGGGGGGAGCACGTGGCAGCATGGGTCAGCACAGGGAGCAACCTGCCCTTCTCTGCCGAGCATATCCAATCGGGATTGGCTAGTTGGTTGCCACAGGTGGTGGACAAGCTCACTTCTGATGGCAATCTGCCAAGCGCAAACAACGTGGGCGATCTGCTGTCTGGTCTAGGTAATTTATTCGGCAACATACAAGCTTAAACACCGACGGTTGCCAAAGAAAAAGGCTTGCATCGCTGCAAGCCTTTTTCGTATCCACTCAAGCAACTTCTATCGCATCACCGCGTATCCCGATTCGTTCGCCTGCTCAGTGCAAGAATCAATTCGACCGTTTCGGATGCAAGGAATGCGCGATCCATTCCTCGTGTGCCGAGTGCATATCCATCAGCCCCTCGTTCTCCAGCTCCTGTAGCTTACCCAACACCACCACCGAATGTTCCGACAACTCGCGCAGATGCGGCGTCAAGTCTGTCAAGCTCGCCCCTGCGGCGACCATCTCCACCAGCGTCTTACCCACCTCGTGAAAATCGCAGTGCGGCTGATCCAGTTCTTGGAAAGATTTGCGCTCACTGAACACCTGTCCGGCGCCGTGATACCACAGCCCCAAGCGGCACTCGCGACAAGACAGCGGCGGCACAACCTGGAACTGCCTATTCGGCGAATCTTTGGGTAGCACGGCCAACTTGGCCACCTCGCTGACCAACTGCTTGCGCCACTGCACATGGTCGATGATCGCCATGTGGATCAAGCCGATGGGGATGCCAGACCAGCGGATATCCTCTTCCACAAAGGCTATGAAGCGATCCAGCGGGAGTGGTTTGCTGATCCAAAAACCTTGTATCTTGGTGCAACCGGATTCAAGCAGATGTTGGTATTGCGCGTTGCTCTCCACACCTTCGGCCACCACGCTGATACCGAGTTCGTGCGCCATCCTCACCGAGTTCTCCACGATGGTCGAACTCTTGTCCGAATCCATCATGCGGCCGATGATGCCTTTATCCAACTTGATGATCTTGAACGGCCACTTGCTCAAGGTATCCAGCGAGGAATAGCCCATGCCGAAATCATCCATCGCCAAACTCACACCCGCCTCACTCAACGGAATGATGTTGGACTTCACCGTATCGCCACCCTCCAGCATCACCGTCTCCGTCAGCTCCACTTGCAAACTGTTGTACGGCAACTGAGCCACTTGGATCCTGTCGATCACCATCTTGGCAAACGCATCATCCTCGAAGTCCTTGGCCGAAGCATTGAAGGAGACCGTGAGCTGGTCATCGATGTCGAGCAACACCAGAATATCGCTGATCAGTTTGGGGAACATATGGCGCGTGATCTCGCGAATGAGCCGCGTCTCTTCCGCCAAGGGGATGAACTCATCAGGCATCACCATCTTGCCGTCAGGCTTGATCCAGCGTATCAGCGCCTCCGCACCAATCACCTTACCCGTGACCAAGGACACCTTGGGTTGATAGAAGAATGTGAATTCATCCTTCTCGATGCCTTGGATAATGTCTGCCTCTGTCACCATATTCTCTATCCCCGATTCAACCTGCCACGTAACGATTCTTGCCTTCGCGTTTTGCTTGGTACATCAATTCATCAGCGCGGTGCAACAACTCATCCATATCGCGCACTTCATCCGATGGCAGTTCACAGATACCGATACTCGCCCCCAAGCGTAACTCGTCGTATCCATCGACCTTGAGTGCGGCGATGCATGCAAGGATGTTGTCGGCGATCTGGTACGCATCATCCTTACCCCTCAACTGCCTCACCGAGGCAGCGAACTCATCCCCGCCCAGCCTAGCCACGACGTCACCGTTACGCAATGTCGAGTGGATAACCGTAGCCACCTCCTTGAGCACTTGGTCTCCCGCTGCATGCCCTGCCGTATCGTTCACCGCTTTGAAACCATCCAGGTCGATGTACAAGATCGCGCTGGGTTTTACATCGTCGATCTGGGTCGCTATCTGTTCGCGGAATCCCACCCGATTGAGCAATCCCGTCAAACTATCCCTCCGCGATTCGACTTGGAACCTCTCCGCCCGCTTCTCTAGGCGACGTTTACTTTCGATCACCTGCTCCGAGAGCTTCAGCACATAGATGGGCAAGGTCAGGAAACAGACCAACACGCCGATCATCATCATGAAGTGTTCGCGCCAGAACGGCTCAAAGACCATACCGACAAACAACAACGGCGTGCCTATCGCAATCGCCAAGCGCGCATAGTTCATGCCGTAACGCAGGGCATAGCCAATCGCCGAGAAGATGGGGACGAAGAACACCAGCGCCATCGCTTCCCCACCCGAGTAGAAACCGAACCCATAGATGCTGTAGTCGAACACGATGGACATCCACTTGCGTGTCCGTAGCGGCAACAAGTCGTAACTGATAACAAAGATCCACAGATAAGCGAAGCCCTGATACAGCCAAGCCACGAGCCAACCCGGCTCGACACGCTCTCCGAACCCTGCCAACGTCATCACAGTGAGTGTGAGTAGGAACACCGCCGCACCCATGACGCGCACAACTGCTTGACCACTTTCACTGACCGGCTTGGGATCGAATCTGTCAGGTGTGATGCGCTTCAAGAGACCGACCGCACCGCCGTATCTCGTCGCTTCTTCTTTTACTTTTTTATCCATGCTCCCCAGATGCTTATACGATCTTTATTATTTCGACACAGGACAGAATATACCCCAAACCGTACAAGGGCATAGGATCGAATAAACAGGGAAATGCCCCGCAGTTCAGTCTGCGCAGGGAACGCAGGCCTATCGTGACCGAGAACGACTTGCCCCTCTGCTATCATCGCGTCCATGCTCAATATCCAGAATCTGACCTACCTGCAAGGTGGCACCCCGCTCCTCCAAAACGTTAATCTGCAAGCCTTCGCCGACCAGCGCATCGGTCTCGTCGGTAAGAACGGTTGCGGCAAATCAACGCTATTCCGTTTGATACGCGGTGAGATCAAACCAGACGGCGGCGATGTCTCGTTGCAAGCGGGCAAGACCATCGCCTTCGTCGAACAAGAGATAGCCAACTCGGAAAGTTCTGCCTTGGAATTCGTGCTCGACGGTGATGCCGAGCTGCGCGTGTTGGAAAAGACCCTCGCCAAAGAGAATCACGATGCCGCATGGTTCGATGCGCAACATCGCTACGAAGCCATCGACGGTTATGGTGCGCCCGCACGTGCAGCACAACTACTGAACGGATTGGGTTTCGCCAACGACACGCTGGAACGCACCGTCGCCAGCTTCTCCGGTGGCTGGCGCATGCGCCTGAATCTGGCGCGTGCGCTGATGCACCGCGCAGACCTGTTACTACTCGATGAACCCACCAACCACCTCGACCTCGAAGCCATCCTGTGGCTAGAACAATATCTGGCGCGCTATCCCGGCAGCATCTTACTGGTGTCGCACGACCGCGAATTCCTCAACGCCTGTGTGAACCGCATCGCGCATGTGCATGACATGACCATCGACTGCTACACCGGCGACTACGACGACTTCGAGCGCACCCGCGCCGAGCGCATCGCGCAGCAGAACCAAGCCTTCGAGCGTCAACAAGAGAAGATCGCGCACATGGAAGACTTCGTGCGCCGCTTTCGCGCCCAGGCCACGAAGGCCAAACAAGCGCAGAGCCGCATCAAGGCACTCGACCGCATCCAGCGCATCGCCGCCGTACACATCACCGACGGCCATTTCGATTTGGAGATCGAAGCGCCGGAGCGTAGCCCAGACTTATTGTTACGCGCAGAGAAGATGGGCTTCGCCTATGGCGAAAAATCCCTGTTCAAGAATATCGAACTGGTGCTACGCGCCGGTGCGCGCATCGCCCTGCTCGGCCCCAACGGCGCGGGCAAATCTACGCTGATCAAACTGATGGTGGGCGAATTGCAACCCACGCAAGGCAAACTCGAATTCACGCCCGAGATCCGCATCGGCTACTTCGCGCAACACCAGTTGGAAAACTTGGATAGCGCCGCCACACCGTTGCAACACATGGAGCGCATCGCTCCAAAGGAAACCACGCTCGCGTTGCGCAACTTCCTCGGTCGATTCGGCTTAGCTGGGGACAGCGAAGACCGTCCCGTGGAAAGTTTCTCCGGTGGCGAGAAGAGCCGCCTCGCACTCGCATTGCTGGCATGGCAAAAACCGCACCTGCTGCTACTCGACGAACCGACCAACCACCTAGACCTCGACATGCGCGACGCACTCACCATCGCGTTGGAGGAATACACCGGTGCGGTCGTCATCGTGTCGCATGACCGCAGCTTGATTCGTGCTGTAGCCGACGAACTGTGGCTGGTGGCCGATGGCGAAGCCAAGTTGTTCGATGGCGATCTGGAAGACTACAAGACTTGGATCGAGACGCGCCGCCCGCGCGAGACCGTGGCGCAGACGCCCACGAAGCCCAAGGTACAGGCCGCGCCCAAGCAGAACCGCAAAGCGCTGCAATCGAAACAGAACAAACTAGAGACGGAGTTGAACAAGGCGCAGACCGAACTCGCCGCCGTCAACGAACAGCTCGCTGATCCGGAGACCTATGCGAATCCAGACCGCGCGAAAGTCGAGAAGTTGAATGCAGACCACTCGCGCCTGCAAGCGAAGGTGGCCGAGTTGGAAGAAGCTTGGTTGAAGCTAGAGATGGCGAAGGAAGAAGCGAGCTAAAGCAACAACCGTAGGCTGGTGGTGAGGCACGAACCCCAGCTTCGCTCGAATTAAATGCTGGGGTTCGCAAGCTCACCACCAGCCTACGCATTCCTAACGCTTATGCTTGGACACCTTCGCGTAAGCCTCTAACAAACGCTGATGCATGGTGCTGCCTTCCATATTCCCGCCCAACGACCCCAGTCCAAAGAAACGTTCTTCACCGCTCAGCAAGCGTTGCGCTTGTTGCAATGTCTCTGCGCCATACATCAAGCGCAGGTTCGCATCGTAGGCAGCAGTCGAGTCTGAATCTGCGAGCTCTTGCAGCTCCACCAGATGCGCGATGCAGCGATACACGCGTGCACGTTTCTCTTCTAGCTGCCCGAGTTGCGCGATCCACGCGCAGCCTTCGAGAATGCCCTCTTCATCGCCCACGGCCAGCGCCAGCAAAGTCTTGAGTTCGCCCAAGCGCAATGCCACCCACGTACTGCCGGGGTCGGCGGCTAGACCGATCAACGTCGTGATGGCGAGGTTCTCGGGCAGATCGAGATCGAGCAAGGTGTCGAGCAATTCGTTGCACTCGTCCTCGCTCAAATCTGGCAGGCGCGACAACGCAGGGCGCACCCAATTGCCCACGGTGTTGTTCTGCCATTGCAACTCTTCGATGGGATAGATCTCCGACATACCGGGCACGAAGATGCGGCAAGCATACACATCCAAGTGGGTAAAGTCGGCCACGTAGATGTCGTGGCCGCTGGCGTGAATGGCGTCACAGCACCATTGATAATCTTCCTCGGTGGTCGTACCGAAATTCCAATCGACAAACTCAAAGTCTGGTGTGTCGCGCATGAACTCCCAACCGATCACACCACTGGAATCCACGAAATGGATCTCTTTGTTCTGGTCGTCGGCAATCTCTTCCTTGTCGAAACTCGGCGCAGGGAAACCTTTCAAGGTATCCATCGCACGACCTTGCAGTAGCTCGGTCAGCGCACGCTCCAACGCCACTTCAAAGCGCGGGTGAGCACCAAAACTGGCGAAGCAACCTTGATCTTCTGGGTGCAACAAGGTGACGCTCATCACCGGATACTTGCCACCCAGCGACGCATCCTTCACCAAGATGCCATAGCCCGCCGCACGCAGACCTTGGATGCCCGCCGCGATGCGCGGATAACGAGCGATGACCGCCTCGGGCACATCAGGCAAACAGATGCAATCACGGATGATGCGGTACTTGATGTCGCGTTCGAAGATCTCGGCCAGTGCCTGCGTGCGCGCCTCCTTCAAGGTGTTGCCCGCCGACATGCCGTTGCTCACATACAGATTGCCGATGAGATTGACGGGGAACAACACCGTCTTGTCATCACGCAGACGCTGGTAAGGAATGGCGCAGATGCCGCGTTCGGCGTTGCCCGAATTCAAGTCGACCAAGTGACTCGCAGGCACACCACCTTCGGGGTTGTAGAACTTATGCAGCTCGGGCGTGAGCAGTGCAGCAGGCCATTTATCGCCTTTCACCGGCAACCACTGCTCGTTCGGATAATGCACGAACTTGCCGTTGCTGATGGTCTCGCCCAAGTAGAAATGCGTCCAAAAATAGTTGGTACTCAAACGCTCGAAGAACTCGCCCAAGGCACTGGCGCGTGCCGCCAATTCCGAACCGCCCTTGCCGTTGCTGAACAAGCGCGTGCAATCCCTGTCCGTTACATGCACCGACCAGATGTTCTCGATCTCATTCAACCAAGACTTCTCCTGCACATGAAAACCAATGGCTTCCAGCTTGGCCTGCAAGGTGCGGATGGAAGATTCGAGAGAGGCGTCTTTGCTGGGGATGAAGGTTTCGGTCATAGGAGCAGATGAAGCTGGGAACGTATAAAGGCCGGCATGATACGGGATGCGATGCACCTGTGAGTGACAAACACCAACGTCACCCAACTACCGCTTCACATCAATGAAAGAGGAACGTTGAGGCGGATACGATGTTCCGCCCTGTTCGTACTATCTATTACATTGGATGAGCATGGTGGTAGTCGTATCGGCTCTGACTTCTAGCACCCCGATGTTCCCCACTTTGGTTGAATCAGCGTAACTATCAGGCTTCCAATCAAGCTGAACGTAACCCTTCGGACACAAACTATTGGCTTCTGCCACACACTTCGACTTGACGGCATTGCCGCACTTCACCAGATAGGCATCTTCACCGTTAGGCCCTTTGGTCAGTTGCGAACTCGCACATCCTGCCAACACGAGTAATGACAGCAAGAATAGATATTTCATTTTCTCTCCTCCCATGATGGATGTGATGCGAATCCGCATCTTATTCGTTCGTGCCCAGCCCCGCCAACTCCTCTTCACTGAACCCCGCCGCACGGCGCGCTTCTAGATTGAAAGGCCCGCGTCGCAGCACGGCATTGTGCTCTGTGAGCAGCGCGGCGTAGGTAATGGCAGGTGCGATGCCGCGCTGTTCGCACAGGTAGTTGAACCAGCGGTTGCCGATGGATACATGACCGATCTCATCACGCATCACGATATCCAAGATAGGTGCGATGGCGTGGTCGCCTGCCTGAACCAACTTCGCCTTCGTGCCCGGTGTCACATCCAAGCCGCGTGCCTCCATCGTGCGTGGCAACAGCGCCATACGTTCCAGCACATCATGCTGCGTGCGCATCGCCATATCCCACAGACCGTTGTGTCCGCTGAAATCGCCGTAGGCATAGCCTTGCGTTTGAAGATGATTGGCCAGCAGCGTGAAGTGCAACGCCTCTTCATCCGCCACGCGCAACCAATCGGTGTAGTAATCGCGCGGCATATCGGGGAAGCGCCACAGCGCATCCAGCGCCAGATTGATCGCATTGAATTCGATATGCACCAGCGCATGGATCATCGCGGCGCGGCCTTCTGGCGTGTTCATCGCGCGGCGTTTCACCGTGAGGGGAGAAACCAACTCTGGCTTGGCAGGATGGCCGGGGATACCTTGCAGCTCAATCAATGTCGCTTCGACATCCAGCATCAACTCACCTGCTGCCCACGTCTGTGCCAAGCGGCGCACCCCCTCCGCTTTTTGCATGGCATCGCATTCGACTAGCCAGTGCAGTGCAGCTTGCCTCAATTCAGCCTGCATAGATCAGGCGCGCAGCCGGCAAGATGTTGTGGAGCATCTGAATGATGAAGGTGACCGCGAATGCGGTTTCAAACGAGGTTTGATGCCAATGATGGTAGGCCGCCACATACACGACAAACAGGGGAATAAATAAGATGCTCAAAGGTACCGAAAGAAAGGACATAGCACTCGTCAGCACACATACTGCAACGATTAATTGCAGCCTTGGCGATAGTCGGCTACGCCTTAACGACTCAAGCAGCCCTGCAATGAACAAGGCATCTATCAATGGTTTTAGAAACAAGGTGACGATGGCACGAATGCTCGGAGTGAAATCCTGGAATTTGGAATCGATAGGGTGAGTCAGAGAAAACGCCGTGATCAGATGTGAAACTACGCTGTAGGCGAATGCCGCGTAGATCCCCGTATAGATCGCCGTGACCAGCGCAAACAATAGCGGTGATTTTGTGCGGGGAAAAATAAAACCCTTACTCATCATGCTACCTGAGCCAGCAGTACGACATAGTTCTTGCCGTATTTTTTTTGGCACTTGGGGCAGGTGGTGTAATAGAAATACAACTTGCTGAAATCTTTCCCCTCGCTTTTCAGCCACGCCTGCATCTCTTTGACCCATCCTCCGATCTGACTGTATGCCCCCTCGAACACCTTGCTCATGAACGTGCCTGAAATAGTGGCCATCTTCGCACCAGCAACATCCTGGCTAACTTCTACGTACACATCTGCGCCCCACAGCGAATTCTCATCCGTCAGCATCACAGGGGCTTCAAGTTTGGCTCCCGCAGCGCGGATAGTGGCTTCCATCCGCGTCATCACTGCGCCGTAGTTGAGTGGGATGTGGAACAAGCTGGTCACGCGGTCTTGCATGAAGCGTTTGCCCTGCCAAGTGATGGTCTTGCCGTCCCAAGGAGCTGAATCGAAACGGGGGCAACAGATTTCGTCATTCTTGCTCATGATGATCTCCTTTCGTGCGCGGGTTTATGCGTTGGATTATCTCACTACCGCTTATGCTTCAACACCGTCTTCACCATCTTGCCGAACGCTTTGTCCTTCTTGCGTTTATCCACGTATGACATCTCGTTGAAATCGGATTCCGCTTTGAGCTTGAGGTAACTCTGGTAATGCTCAGGATTCAGTTCGCCTTCTTCGATTGCCTTGCGGATCGCGCAGCCTGGTTCGTTGTTGTGACTGCAATCGTCGAAACGGCATTGGCTCGCACGTGCTTTGATATCGGCAAAGCTGTCATCCAATCCTTCGCCTGCACTCAAGATGCCCAACTCGCGCATCCCCGGCATGTCGATCAGCAGCCCGCCACTCTCCAGAACGACAAGGTGACGGCGCGTGGTGGTGTGCCTGCCCTCGCCTGTGCCGCTGACAGTGCGTGTCTCTAGTTCGTTGTTGCCGAGTAGCCGATTGATGAGTGTCGTCTTGCCAATACCCGAAGAACCCAGCAAGCAATAAGTCTTGCCCGGCACCACCAAAGCCTTCACCTCATCCACGCCCTCGCCCGTCATGCTGCTGAGTGTGATGATGCGCGCCGTGATGCCTGCTGCACGGATATTGCCGAGCATGTGCTCCAGCTCTTCCGCACTCACCAAGTCCGTCTTGGTCAGCAACAGCACTGGCTCGATATGCCCCTCGTTCACCATCACCAGATAGCGCTCCAGCCTGCGCACATTGAAATCGAAATGGCACGACTGCACGATGAATGCGACATCGATGTTCGCCGCGATCATTTGAAAGTCGATGTTCTTACCGGGAGACTTGCGCCGCAAGAAAGACCTGCGCGGAACCACATCATGGATGCTCGCGTGCGACTCCGCATCGTGATACTCCACGCACACCCAATCACCCACACAAGGCATATCCACCGAAGATGCGGCGGCGTGAAAGAACTTGCCCGTCAGTTCGGCAGGCACTTCGCCGTGTGCATCGCGCACCACATAGCGCCCGCGATCCACCGCCGTCACCCGCGCCACGCGCTGACCTGAAGCACACAGCTTGCTTACCTGCTCTGCTAACTCGCTATCCAAACCCAGTTCAGACAACTGCATGGATCCGCCCCTTCAATCCAGAAAAGAACATCGCCCCTGCGGGCGATGTGTGATGTTGTTGCGATGCTGTTCCCGTCAATTGATTCTAAGCCCATCAATCCGGAATCTCAGGCTCGACGAGTTTCGCGAGCTGTTCGAGCGACTCTTGCCAGCCGAGGTAGCACATCTCGACGGGGATCACTTCGGGTACGCCCTCTTGCACGATAGCGATCTCAGTACCGCACAACACGGAAGTCAGCGTCACCGTCGTCTTCATTGTGCCTGGCAGATTCGGATCATCGAACTTGTCCGAATAGCTGAGTTTTTGCGAGGGTACGAGTTCAAGGTACTCGCCACCGAAGGAATGGCCGTTGCCTGTGGTGAAGTTGGTGAACGACATCCTGAAAGTGCCGCCGACCTTGGCATCCAGGTGATGCACTTTGCAGGTGAAACCATAAGGCGGAAGCCACTTTGCCATTGCGTCCGCGTCTAGGAAGGCTTTGTAGATACGCTCCGGTTTTGTGCGGAGTACGCGATGAAGACGGATAGTGCCTGTAGCCATGATGACGCTCCTTTCGATATATCACACGACGAACTCATTAAAACACTTCGACGTCAGCCGCGTAGGGTAGGCACGTTGCCCCTCAACGCGCACCCTGCCACAAGTATGCAATCAAAGGGAGGCTTGGGCAAAGCTAGAAGAGCATTCACAGCTACCGTTTGCACTGGTGACAGACGACTCGATGTAACAACAAACACCACAGGTGACGCGGATCGACCTTGAAGCCTGAACGCTCAAACCCGTTCTTGATCGGATGACCAAGGTTGGGATTTAAGGACAGCCCGTAGCCTGCCCCATCTTGTTCCTATTCCTGCGCCCCCTGCCACAGCATGTTGTATCCCAATTCCTTGCTCTCGACACACAGCTTGGCCAAGGCTGCGAATTTATCCTTGAATGCCTTGTCGGCGTGCGACCGTTCATGCTGCTCGAAAGACTTCCAGTAGGTAACGATCGCAATATGCTTCTCCGCCGTTCTGGAATCACTCAACGTGCCTTCGTCCGAAACGAAACCCGAGAACTCGTAAACCTGGCCGGCGATGAATCCGCCCTTGTCATCGCCGTAGGTGTCTTTCACCACATTGCACATCTCGCCCAGCGCCAGCTCAACATCCTCGAAAGCCACATCAGGTTTGATCGTGGCCGTATTGAAAAGCATCTTCGCCCCAAAAGGGATAGTGACAGGTGAGTACATGATTGACCTCCAGTCGAAGTGGTTCAGTAAAATGTAGCACTCAAATCAACCGCGTGGATTGGACTGTGTACCTTTACAAAAATTCCTTCAACCCCTTTGCCATCGGTGCTTCTGCAACTAGGACATCAATAATCAGACCACAGCTTTTCACTACCGTTCCTGAAGCCGTGGCTATCCCTCGATTACTCCCAAAAGAAAATCGCCCTTGCGGGCGATGAGTGGAACAATTCCGATGCCGCCGCCATATCACCTCGCTACGGTTTACACATCGACTGCACATCGCCCAAGGCTTTGTTTAGCGCAGTGGCATCGTCGGGTGTGTTCATCAGGTACAGGATTCGAATCGTGTCGAGCGCAGCGCCCTTCTCCACGATGTCTTTCGGGTAGCCGTATTCATCCGCCATCCACAGGTCATCGTTCTTCGCATCCCAGTAGATGTCAGACGTACGTACTGAGAATTTTCTTGCGCCGTCGTCTTTCTGTATCAACACAGAGATGGCGATGTTGTTGCCCTCTTTGAGTTTGCGCTCTTCGAAGTAGACGGCATAAGTCTCCAAGCCGCCACCATACGAAGTCACCTTGCCCAACTCGCCGAATGCAGCGCGACTGACCTTTTGCATATCCACCGTCGAGCTGACCTTGAAATGCTTGCGCCCAGCAAACGCATTGCCGTGCTCGACCTGCATATCCTCTTCCACCAGCAAGCGGCAACCATCGAACTTCACCGCCCGGGCTATCTCCTCTGGAGTGCGCTTCTTCAGATTCTTATCCACCACTGGCTTCATCAACAACTCTGCAACCACGCGTTGCGCAGCGGCTAACTTGGGATCGGCAGACAACTGAAGAGTGGGAACAGGAATCACAGGTGCAGCAACCGCAGAGACTACCGCGCCGCCTTCCATCACGCAGGCATCAGCAACCAGCATCACCATCGAGCCACCCTTGAGTCTGCAATTGTTCGCCTGCTCTGCCGCAACAGCGAAGGGGGCGATAGCGAATAGCGAAACGACGAGAAATAACGACTTTTTTAGCATGCGATAACTCCAATTAAGAATCAACTATGTTCCCGAACCCACTCTGGCCAGATGTTGACAAGTGATGGGCAGGCACCCACCGCAGAGCGTGCGGTCAAATTCAGCGGTGCGCCGAGTATCGGTGCATCCTGCATGGTCAGCGTCAAACAACCAGCCTCCTGTGCGACCAAGGCACCCGCAGCAAAGTCCCATAGCTTTTGTTTGCCGTGCAGATAAGTTTGTATCCTGCCTGCTGCTAGCCAACACCAGTCTATTGCCACTGAGCCAAAACTGCGTTGAGAGTGATAAGGGTTTTCTAGGGCGATGGCGACGGCCAGTTTGGTCGGCAGGCGTTTGGTGTCAATCATCGCCATCGCGTGTTTGAGTTGGCATGGCTCGTCATCGCGGCGGTTGAGAGGCTGTTGATTGAGGTAAGCGCCCTGCCCCTTCAGCGCATGAAAGCATTCCTCTCGATTCGGGTCATACACCATACCCGCCACCACCTCTCCCTGTTGCATCAACGCAAGGCTCACTGAATAAACGGGAATGCCGTGACTGAAATTACTGGTGCCATCCAAAGGATCCAGCACCCAGCAACTGCCCGTTGCCAGAATGGCTGCCTGCTCCGCTTCGGTCATCTCTTCGCCCAGCACAAGGAGGTCGGGAAAGTGACTTGAGAGAATCTTGCTGATGCTTTCTTGCAGTGCGATGTCGGTGGCTGTCAGCAAACTGCCATCGGACTTACGCTGTGTGAACTGCCGGCCAGATTGGGCATGCTGAAAGATTTCGCGCGCAGCATCACAAATACTCAAGCGTAGCAACGGCCATTGTTGTTGGAAAGTTTGATGCATGCGGAAACCACCTCAAGAATGAATGTGATATCGAGTTCAGAACTACCCCATTAGCCGCCCACTCCCCCTCAAGCGTGGGAGGGAAGTGACAAATCACCGACTAATCGGCTTATACCGAATCCGCTTAGGCTTCGCGCCCTCTTCACCCAAACGCTTGCGCTTGTCCGCTTCGTATTCCTGATAGTTACCATCAAAGAACGTCCACTTAGAATCACCTTCACAAGCCAAGATATGAGTGGCGATGCGGTCAAGGAACCAGCGATCGTGGGAGATGACGGCGACGCAGCCGGCGAACTCCAGCAGCGCATCTTCGAGTGCGCGCAGTGTTTCTACGTCGAGGTCGTTTGATGGTTCGTCGAGTAGCAACACGTTGCCGCCAGAGATGAGTGTCTGCGCCAGATGCAAACGTCCGCGTTCACCACCGGAGAGTTGGCCGACGATCTTGCCTTGGTCACCACCTTTGAAGTTGAAGCGACCGATGTAGGCACGCGCAGGTGTTTCGTATTTTCCGACTGTCAAAATCTCGTTACCGCCAGAGATGGCGTCGAACACGGTCTTGTCGTTTTGCAGTCCGTCGCGTGATTGGTCGATGTGCGCGATCTTCACGGTCTGGCCGATCTTCACGGTGCCGCTGTCTGGTGTTTCTTTGCCGGTGATCATGCGGAACAGGGTGGATTTACCTGCACCGTTAGGGCCGATGATGCCGACGATGGCACCGGGCGGAATCTTGAAGCTGAGGTTGTCGATGAGCAAACGGTCGCCATAGGCTTTGCTCACGCCTTCGAATTCGATGACTTCGTTACCCAGACGTTCGCCCACGGGAATGAAGATCTCCTGTGTCTCGTTACGTGCTTGGTGTTCTTGCGAGTTCAGTTCTTCGAAACGTGCGATACGCGCTTTGGATTTTGCCTGACGCGCTTTTGGATTCTGGCGCACCCATTCCAACTCTTGCTTCATCGCTTTGGCGTGCGCATCCAGTTGCTTCTGCTCTTGCGCTAGACGCTCGCCCTTTTGGTCGAGCCAGCTTGAGTAGTTGCCCTTCCAAGGGATGCCGTGTCCACGGTCAAGTTCCAAGATCCATTCAGCAGCGTTGTCGAGGAAGTAACGGTCGTGGGTGACAGCGACCACGGTGCCGGGGAAGCGCACGAGGAATTGCTCCAGCCATTCCACCGACTCTGCATCGAGGTGGTTGGTCGGTTCATCCAACAACAGCATGTCGGGCTTTTCTAGCAGCAGTTTGCACAGCGCCACGCGGCGCTTCTCACCGCCGGAAAGGTTCTTGATGACGGCATCCCATTCGGGCAGACGCAGCGCATCGGCGGCGATCTCCATCTGGTGTGATGCATCGCTACCACTTGCGGCGATGATGGATTCGAGGCGCGCTTGCTCGGCAGCGAGTGCGTCGAAGTCGGCGTTCTCTTCGGCATAGGCGGCGTACACGGCATCCAACTTGGATTGTGCTTCCATCACTTCGCCGAGTGCGGATTCCACTTCTTGGCGCACCGTCTTGGCGGGGTCGAGCACAGGCTCTTGCTCCAAGTAACCGATCTTGATGCCGGGCAAGTGTTGCACCTCGCCGTCGTACTCTTTGTCCTGCTTCGCCATGATGCGCAGCACGGTGGATTTACCCGAGCCGTTCAGACCCAGCAGGCCGATCTTGGCGCCGGGGAAGAAACTGAGGGAGATGTCTTTGATGATCTGACGTTTAGGAGGAACGATCTTGCTCACGCGGAGCATAGACATTACGTATTGGCCTTGTACCATTTTGCGGATTCTCTAGGTGCGGTTGGAAAGGCGCATAGCTTACCGCAAAGCAGGGTGTTGCTGAATGCTCACCCTAGAAAAAGCCCCCTCATGCAGAGGCGCAGCAAGGACTCAGTCCGCCACACCTTGCCGTGCAAGCGCGATCTTGCGATACAGCGTCTGCCTGCTGATGCCCAAACGTCGGGCCGCCGCAGAGACATTGCCATGGCTGTCTTGCAGGGTCTGTTGAATGACCGCGAGTGAAACGGCCTTGAGGTTCTGTGAAGAGGTGCCAGCACTGGCAGGTAAGAGATTTTGAACATCCGCCGCAAGATCATCGAGCACATCGTCTGGCAGATGTTGCCAATCTATGAACTCCTCATGTGCATCCAGCATGGCGCTGGCCGTTCGCAGCAGGCTGGAATATTGGCGGATGTTGCCCAGCCACGGATGACGACTCAGCTTCGCGAGCAACTCCGGTTTGAGATGGACTTCACGCTCTGGATTGTGTTCAGCCAAGATGCGTTCGGTGAGCGCTTGGAAATCGGTGCGCTCTCGCAGGGCGGGCAGGTTCACCGTCAAGCCATTGATGCGGTAGTACAGATCGCTACGGAAGAGTCCTTTGTCCGCATCCTCTCGCAGCTTGCGATGCGTGGCGCAGATCAAACTGAAATCTACTTCGACCGCTTTGCCACCACCAAGCGGTGTCACTTGCCGCTCTTGCAACACGCGCAGCAAGCGCGTCTGCATGGCGAGTGGCATGTCGCCGATCTCGTCTAGGAACAGTGTGCCGCCGTGTGCTTCGCGCAGACGACCGATGCAACCCTCACGACGTGCACCAGTAAATGCACCCGGTGCGTAACCGAACAGTTCCGCTTCGATAAGGTGTTCAGGCAAAGCGGCGCAATTGATGGCAACAAAGGGTTTGTCTCGACGCGCCCCGCTCTCATGCACGGCACGTGCGAACAATTCTTTGCCGACACCCGATTCGCCGTGTAGCAAAAGTGGGATGGGCTTGCCTGCGACGCGACGTGCTTTGTCCGTGGCGCTATGCCACAGCGGATCGCCCAGATCGAGCTTGGACAAAGCATCGGTCGGTGTCGCTTGCGCCACGGCGGGTGTCGAAGTGAACGTACCTTCGACGGCATGCACTTGCATGAACATGGGCGTGCCGTCATGCAAACGAATCTGCTTGGGCGTGGCGATACGATGCCAATTACGTGTGAGCAAATCATCCAAACGCACATCCAGCACATCGCCCACCTTGGCACTGCCGATGTCGTTAGGTGACAGATGCAACATCTCCAATCCGGTTCGATTTGCCCCCACGATCCAGCCATCAGCGGAAAGCGCGATGATGCCTTCGGCCACCGAGCCTATACCCTCGGGCTGTGCATGCAGATGCAATCGGATATGGCGCTGACAACTCGCGAGTACCAATCGGTTCTCGATCATGCGCGCAGCCATGCCGACCAATCCCAAGGTGTGCGGATGACGGCTACGGTGGTCGCCCGAGATGTCGATGACACCGAGTAACTTACCGTCCGCCGACATGATGGGCGCGGCCGCGCAAGTCAGGAAACCGTTACGCTCCAGGAAATGTTCCGCACCATTGATCTCGACCGAACTCGCTTCTGCCACGGCGGTGCCGATGGCGTTAGTGCCGCGATAGCGCTCTTGCCAACACGAACCGGAAGACAGTGCGACACGTTCCGCTTTGTTAAGGAAATCCACATCGCCCATGGTGTGCATCAGGGTGGCTTGCTTGTCGGCAAGGATCACCATGCTTTGGCTGTGCTTCACTTGCTGATGCAGATATTCCATGACGGGGCGCGAATGCGCCAACAGGTCTTGGTTGGTCGCTAATGCGTAACGCAGATCGTTACCTGTGAGCGGATCGACTTCCAGCAACCTGCCGGTGGGCATGACACCCGCCTCCAGACTACGCCGCCACGAACGTGCGATACGTTCGTCGAGCGCACCGTTGGGACACTCGCCGTATTGCAACAGATGCGAGCGCGCTTGGCGCAAAGCTAATGCTGATTGAGTCATACGATCCCGATCTCCCCAAGGTGATGCGCTGGAACTTGGGCGGAGTATAGAAGGATGGCGAGACGGTGCAATAGCCTCTTCTTGAAAATGTGTCCGACTGTCTCGTTTTGTGACACCTGTCTCAAATGGGAGCGTCACGCCGTCCCGCTAGGCCAATGTCTCGCAAAAATATTCCCAATGGAATCAATCGCCAAAATCCAAAAGATGGCTTGGCCTGCTCCTTGCGTAATGGTGAATGCAGGACAAGCAGTGGGAGCGATCTAGCTGATCGTCATTCAATATACAAAAGAGGAGAAGACATAATGATCTACGCAGCCCCCGGCGCCGCTGGTGCCAAGATTTCCTACAAAGCCAAATACGACAACTTCATCGGTGGCAAATGGGTCGCCCCAGTGAAAGGCGAATATTTCGATGTCATCACCCCCGTCAGCGGCAAGGTGTACACCAAGGCGGCTCGCTCTGGCGCAGAAGATATCGAACTGGCACTCAATGCAGCACACGCTGCGGCCGATGCGTGGGGCAAGACCTCCATCACCGAGCGCTCCAATGTATTGCTGAAGATCGCTGACCGTATCGAAGCCAATCTGGAAGTGCTGGCCTATGCCGAGACCGTGGACAACGGCAAAGCCATCCGCGAGACATTGAATGCCGACATCCCGCTGTCAGTCGATCACTTCCGCTACTTCGCTGGATGCCTGCGCGCGCAAGAAGGCCATCTGTCCGAGATCAACGAGAACACTGTCGCTTACCATTTCCATGAACCCTTGGGCGTGGTCGGTCAGATCATTCCTTGGAACTTCCCTATCTTGATGGCCGCTTGGAAACTGGCGCCAGCCCTCGGCGCAGGTAACTGCGTGGTGTTGAAGCCTGCTGAATCCACACCGATCAGCATCTTGATCTTGATGGATCTGATCGCCGATCTGCTGCCACCCGGCGTGCTGAACATCGTCAACGGTTTCGGACGCGAAGCAGGTATGCCGCTCGCCACCAGCAAGCGTATCGCCAAGATCGCGTTCACCGGTTCGACCACCACTGGTCGCGTGATCGCCCAAGCGGCGGCAAATAATCTGATTCCCGCAACACTAGAGCTGGGCGGCAAATCACCGAACATCTTCTTTGCAGACGTGATGGATAAGGATGATGGCTTCCTCGACAAGGCTATCGAAGGCTTGGTTTTGTTCGCGTTCAACCAAGGTGAGGTTTGCACCTGCCCTTCACGCGCACTGATCCATGAATCTATCTACGACAAGTTCATGGAGCGTGTGCTGAAACGTGTCGCGGCGATCAAGCAAGGCAACCCGCTGGACACCGACACCATGATGGGCGCGCAAGCTTCCAAGGAACAGCTCACCAAAATCTTGTCCTACCTCGACCTCGGCAAACAAGAAGGTGCGCAGGTATTGGCTGGCGGCGGACAGGCAAATCTAACGGGTGATCTGGCAGGTGGCTATTACGTGCAACCTACCCTGTTCAAAGGTCACAACAAGATGCGCATCTTCCAAGAGGAGATCTTCGGCCCAGTGTTAGCTGTGACCACGTTCAAGGATGAAGCGGAAGCACTGGCACTGGCCAACGACACGTTGTACGGCTTGGGCGCAGGCGTGTGGAGCCGCAACGGCAACGTGGCGTATCGCATGGGTCGCGCGATCAAGGCAGGTCGTGTGTGGACCAACTGCTACCACGACTACGCAGCCGGTGCGGCATTCGGCGGCTACAAAGAATCGGGTATCGGTCGCGAGACGCACAAGATGATGCTAGACCACTACCAGCAAACGAAGAATCTGTTGGTGAGCTATAGCGAACAGAAACTGGGCTTCTTCTAACAGGCTATTGGAAAACTACTGCGGTGGTCATCTGCGGCGTTGCGCGGTACTCGCCTCCTCGCCTACCTATACGGTATGTCTCGGTCGCTCCGTGCCGTGCGCCTTGCAGCTGACCATCCTCGCGACGTTTTCTAACAGCCTGTGATTTTGCCGCAACCCTAGCGGCCTTGACGGGGCGGGCAACCGCCCTGTTTTTTTAAGGAGCACATCATGGTCGAAAAAGTGATCGCAACCGATGCTGCACTGGAATTGATCGAATTACTAAAACGGAAACACGGCGAACTGATGTTCCACCAATCAGGCGGGTGTTGCGACAACAGCGCGGCCAATTGTTATTTGCCGGGCGAACTCACTATCGGCGCTGGCGATGAATATCTGGGCGACATCGGCGGCTGTCCTTTCTATATGAGTAAATCGCAATACGAATATTGGCAACACACGCAACTCATCATCGATGTGATCGAAGGACGCGGCGGTACTTTCTCTCTTGAAGGGCCAGAAGGTAAAGCTTTCCATACACGCTCTCGCGTGTTCACCGATACCGAGTGGGCTGAGATATTGAGCAAGCGCAACCCGCGCTGACACCCGCCCAAGCTGATGCATGTCTGCCCCCATTCAGACGGGCTATCGGGCATGGACAAACCCACTTCTCGCCCCACCAAAACCCACTCTTTGTCGACATAAACAAAATTACTTGCCACATTTATGAATAATGGTGCTAGGATTCGCCTAGATTGTCGACAATCGGAGTGAATGCGATGTTGATCCAAGTTCCAGCACAAGGCACCCTTGCAGACGTTGCAGCGCATCGTCTGGCGCATAGCATCGTCACCGGCGAGTTAGCGCAGGGCCAGAAGCTGAACGAGGCTGAGCTCGCAGAGCGCTTCGGTATGGGGCGCGGCCCACTGCGCGAAGCGCTGCGACATCTCGAAGGCATGCGCCTAGTCAAACGTATCCCCAACGCTGGCGCCCGAGTGGTGGTGCTAGATCGTCAGACCCTCTCCGATATCTATGGCGTACGTGAAGCACTGGAAGGCATGGCCTGCCGTCTCGCTGCTACGCAGATGACCGATGAAGAGATCGCCAAATTGAGCAAGCTGCTCGACAACCACGAAGAGCAGATCAAGAAAGTCGGCGGCAAAGTCTATTCACAAAGCGAGGGCGACCTCGATTTCCATTTCCAAATCGCACGCGGCAGCCGCAACCAGATGCTGATGGATATGCTCGGCAGCGAGCAATACCAACTCCTGCGCATGTGCCGTTATCGCACCAGCCGCAAAGCCACCCGTACCAAACCTGCATTGCAACAACACCGCCAGATCGTCGCCGCATTGGAACAACGCGACGGCGAATTGGCAGAGCTACTCATGCGTCGCCACATCCACGGCGCATGGAAGAGCATCAGCGAAATGATCGATAAAGAAGAGGAGTCTGCGGCATGAGCAGGAAGCAGGGGCCCCGCTATGCGGGGATGCGACCGTCCGCGATTGCCCAGGTATTACGACACACAGCACATTGCAAACCATTTCAAGTGAAGGAGTAATAGCAGCATGAGCAATTCACCAGGCAACAAACTGCGCCAAGCAGTGAAAGACAATTCCCCACTACAAGTGGTCGGTGCCGTCACCGCCTACTGCGCCATCCTTGCGCAGAAGAGTGGCCACAAGGCGCTGTACCTTTCGGGTGGCGGCGTGGCTGCTTCCTCCCTCGGCATCCCCGATCTCGGCATCACCACCTTGCATGACGTATGCGAAGACACACGCCGCATCACGGCGGCGAGCGACCTGCCTTTGCTGGTGGACGTAGATACCGGCTGGGGCGGCGCATTCAACATCGCGCGTGCGACGCGTGAAGTAGCCCAAGCGGGTGCGGCTGGCTTCCACATCGAAGACCAAGTGATGCAGAAACGTTGCGGTCACCGTCCCAACAAAGCCATCGTGAGTCAAAGCGAGATGGTGGATCGCGTGAAGGCAGCAGTGGATGCGCGCGTGGACAGCAGCTTCGTCATCATGGCGCGCACTGATGCGCTGGCCGTCGAAGGCATGCAGTCCGCCATCGACCGCGCGCAAGCCTGCGTCGAAGCCGGTGCAGACATGATCTTCCCCGAGGCGATGACCAAGCTGGAGCAATACAAAGAATTCACCAAGGCAGTGAACGTGCCGGTGTTGGCGAACATCACCGAGTTCGGTGCGACACCGTTGTTCACCACGCAAGAATTGTCTGGTGTGGGCGTACAGCTAGTGTTGTATCCCCTCTCCGCTTACCGCGCCATGAGCAAGGCGGCGCTGAACGTGTATCAACACATCCTCGCCGATGGCACACAGTCGAACGTGGTGCCCACGATGCAGACACGCATGGAGCTTTACGACTATCTCGGCTATCACGAGTTCGAGCAGCAGCTCGATCGCTTGTTCGCTGAAAAAGGTGCTGAATAACTTTTCAATTAGGAGAATGACATGGCAGAAGAAACGACATTACCGAAGCCCAAGAAATCCGTCGCACTATCTGGCACCGTCGCAGGTAACACTGCGGTGTGTACCGTGGGACGTACCGGCAACGACCTGCACTATCGCGGCTATGACATCCTCGACTTCGCCGAGAAGGCGGAGTTCGAAGAGATCGCTCACTTGTTGATCCACGGCACGCTACCGACTGCCGCTCAACTCAAAGCCTACAAAGCCAAACTGAAGACCCTGCGCGACCTACCCGCAGCGGTGAAGCAAGCGCTGGAAGCACTGCCCGCCAATGCACACCCGATGGATGTGATGCGCACAGGTTGCTCGGTACTCGGCACGGTGGAGCAAGAATCTGAGAAGCACGACCCTGCAAAGACCGTCGAGATCATCGACCGCATGATGGCGAGTTTTGGTTCGATGCTGGTGTACTGGCATCACTTCACCACCTCGGGCAAACGCATCAACGTGGTGACGGACGACGACTCCATCGGCGGACACTTCTTGCATCTGTTGCACGGCAAGCCCGCGAAGGAATCTTGGGTACGTGCGATGCACACCTCGCTCATCTTGTACGCCGAGCATGAGTTCAATGCATCCACCTTCACCGCACGCGTCATCGCCGGCACCAATTCCGACATCTACTCTTGCATCACCGGTGCCATCGGTGCGTTGCGTGGACCTAAGCATGGCGGCGCGAACGAAGAAGCCTTCCGCATCCAGAGCCGTTACAAGAGTGCCGACGAAGCAGAAGCCGACATCCGTGCACGCGTGGAACGCAAAGAGATCGTCATCGGTTTCGGCCATCCTGTGTACACCATCTCCGACCCACGCAACGAAGTCATCAAACGTGTTGCACAAAGTCTGTCTAAAGAGAACGGCAACACATTGATGTTCGACATCGCTGCGCGTTTGGAAACGACGATGTGGGACTTGAAGAAGATGTTCCCGAATCTAGATTGGTTCTCTGCCGTGTCGTACAACCAGATGGGTGTACCCACCGAGATGTTCACGCCGCTGTTCGTCATCTCACGCGTCACCGGTTGGGGCGCACACGTGATGGAACAACGCGCCGACGGCAAGATCATCCGACCAAGTGCGAATTACATCGGGCCGGACAATCTGAAGTGGGTGCCATTGGCTGAGCGCGGTTAAGAAAGCAAAGAAGGACAATATGAATACCAAATACCGTAGGCCTTTAGCGGGGAGCAAGCTGGACTACTTCGATACACAAGCGGCAGTCGAAGCCATCCAGCACGGCGCTTATGCCAAGCTGCCCTACACTTCCAAAGTGCTGGCAGAACAACTGGTGCGCCGCTGCGAACCGAGTGAACTGACCGACGCACTGAAACAGTTGATCGAACGCAAGAGCGAGCTGGATTTCCCGTGGTATCCGGCGCGTGTCGTGTGTCACGATATCCTTGGCCAGACCGCATTGGTAGACCTCGCCGGTCTGCGTGATGCGATCGCCGACCAAGGTGGCGACCCATCATTGGTCAATCCTGTCGTACCGACCCAGCTGATCGTCGATCACTCGCTGGCGGTGGAAGCTGCCGGTTTCGACAAGGATGCCTTCCGCAAGAACCGCGAGATCGAAGACCGTCGCAATGAAGACCGCTTCCATTTCATCGAATGGACGAAGACTGCGTTCAAGAACGTGGACGTGATCCCTGCCGGTAACGGCATCATGCATCAGATCAATCTGGAGAAGATGTCGCCGGTGATCCAAGCGCGTGACGGCGTTGCCTTCCCTGATACTTGCGTGGGCACCGACTCGCACACTCCGCACGTCGATGCACTCGGAGTTGTCGCCATCGGAGTCGGAGGACTGGAAGCTGAGACCGTCATGTTGGGTCTGCCTTCCATGATGCGTCTGCCGGACATCGTCGGTGTGAAGCTGGTTGGCAAGCGTCAACCCGGCATCACTGCCACCGACATCGTGCTGGCCCTGACCGAGTTCCTGCGCAAGGAAAAAGTCGTCGGTGCCTGGGTCGAATTCTTCGGCACAGGCGCGGACAGCCTCACCATCGGCGACCGCGCGACCATTTCCAACATGTGCCCAGAATACGGCGCGACAGCGGCGATGTTCTACATCGACAGTCAGACCATCACCTACCTGAAGCTGACCGGCCGCGAGCCCGAGCAGGTCGCCCTCGTGGAGAACTACGCCAAGACCACCGGCCTGTGGGCGGAGCAGATGGTTGCCGCTGAATACGAGCGTGTGCTGGAATTCGATCTGTCCAGCGTGGTGCGCAACATGGCAGGCCCCTCCAATCCGCACCGTCGTCTGCCCACCTCCGCTTTG
Organism: Sideroxydans sp.; assembly: GCA_041665725.1. Classification (GTDB taxonomy): domain Bacteria; phylum Pseudomonadota; class Gammaproteobacteria; order Burkholderiales; family Gallionellaceae; genus Sideroxyarcus. The sequence continues at coordinate 27,926 of JBAYIG010000002.1, forward strand.
CATGAGCGCGGTATCTCTGACGAAGCAAAACTTGCTTCGGGCAAAGCTGAAGAAGCACAAGGCCTGATGCCGGATGGTGCGGTCATCATCGCCGCCATCACTTCCTGCACCAACACATCCAACCCGCGTAACGTGGTGGCCGCTGCGCTGCTGGCGAAGAAAGCCAACGCGCTGGGACTGGTGCGCAAGCCTTGGGTCAAGACTTCTTTCGCGCCCGGCTCTAAAGTCGCCGAGCTGTACCTAAAAGAAGCGGGCCTGCTGTCGGAGCTGGAGAAGCTGGGCTTCGGTATCGTCGGCTTCGCCTGCACCACTTGTAATGGAATGTCCGGCGCACTCGATCCAAAGATCCAGCAGGAGATCATAGACCGCGACCTGTACGCCACCGCCGTTCTCTCCGGCAACCGCAACTTCGACGGTCGTATCCACCCGTATGCGAAGCAGGCCTTCCTGGCTTCCCCACCGCTGGTGGTCGCTTATGCGATCGCGGGTACAGTGCGCCTCGACATCGAGCAGGATGCACTGGGCACCGACAAGTCCGGCAAGCCGGTAATGCTGAAAGACATCTGGCCTTCCGACGAAGAGATCGACGCCATCGTTGCCACTTGCGTGAAGCCGGAACAGTTCAAGCAGATCTACATCCCGATGTTCGATCTGGGCGTGATCGCAGCGGCGAAGAGCCCGTTGTACGACTGGCATCCGCAGTCCACCTACATCCGTCGTCCGCCGTATTGGGAAGGCGCACTGGCTGGCGAACGCACCTTGAAAGGGATGCGTCCACTTGCAGTTCTGCCGGACAACATCACCACGGATCATCTGTCGCCATCGAACGCGATCCTGCTCGACTCGGCCGCCGGTGAATATCTGGCGAAGATGGGCCTACCGGAAGAGGACTTCAATTCCTACGCGACGCACCGTGGTGACCACCTGACAGCGCAACGCGCCACCTTCGCCAATCCGCAGTTGGTCAACGAGATGGCCGTGGTCAACGGTGAGGTGAAGAAGGGTTCCCTCGCCCGCGTCGAACCGGACGGTAAGGTCATGCGCATGTGGGAAGCTATCGAGACCTACATGGGTCGCAAGCAGAACCTAATCATCGTGGCAGGTGCCGATTACGGCCAAGGTTCTTCACGTGACTGGGCGGCGAAAGGCGTGCGTCTGGCCGGTGTGGAAGCCATTGTGGCCGAAGGTTTCGAGCGCATCCACCGAACCAATCTGGTCGGCATGGGCGTGCTGCCGCTGGAATTCAAGGCAGGCGATACGCGCAAGACCTACGCCATCGACGGTACCGAGACCTATGATGTGGAAGGCGACATCACACCACGCGCAAACCTGACCGTGATCATGCACCGCAAGAATGGTGCTTCCGTGCGCATCCCTGTCACCTGCCGTCTGGACACTGCTGCTGAAGTACGTGTGTACAACGCGGGCGGTGTACTGCAACGCTTCGCGCAGGACTTCCTTGAAGGAGCCGCATGATGGCCCAAGCCCCACAAATCAAAATCCCCGCGACGTACATGCGTGGCGGCACATCGAAAGGTGTGTTCTTCCGGTTGGAAGACCTGCCGAAGGCCGCACAGGTTCCGGGCAAGGCGCGTGACAAGCTGTTCCAGCGCGTGATCGGCAGCCCCGATCCGTATGCCGCGCAGATCGATGGCATGGGCGGCGCGACCTCCAGTACCAGCAAGTGTGTGATCCTGTCGAAGAGCACACGTCCCGGTCATGACGTGGATTATCTCTACGGTCAAGTGTCCATCGATAAAGACTTCGTCGATTGGAGCGGCAACTGCGGCAACCTATCCACCGGTGCGGGGGCTTTCGCGATCCATGCCGGATACATCGATGCCGCACGTCTTAAAGAGGGCGTGTGCACAGTGCGCATCTGGCAGGCCAACATCAGCAAGACCATCATCGCGCATGTGCCGGTCAGCAACGGTCATGTGCAGGAGACCGGTGATTTCGAGCTGGATGGCGTGACCTTCCCAGCAGCGGAGATCGTGCTGGATTTCATGGACCCCTCCGATGACAGCGAAGAAGGTGGCAGTCTGTTCCCCACCGGCAATCTGGTCGATCAACTCGATGTCCCCGGTGTCGGCAGTTTCCCTGCCACCATGATCACCGCTGGCATCCCGACTGTGTTCGTGAATGCAAAGGACATCGGTTACACCGGTACCGAATTGCGTGAAGCCCTCAATACCGATCCGGCCGCGCTGGCGCGTTTCGAGAAGATCCGCGTGGCGGGTGCATTGCGCATGGGGCTGATCAAGACCCCGGAAGAAGCCGCGACCCGCCAACATACGCCGAAGGTCGCCTTCGTCGCGCCACCGGTTGACCATGTGTCATCAAGCGGCAAGAAGATCAGCGCTTCCGAAGTCGATCTGCTGGTGCGCGCCCTGTCGATGGGTAAACTGCACCATGCCATGATGGGCACGGCAGCCGTCGCCATCGGCACAGCAGCAGCGATTCCCGGCACGCTAGTGAATCTAGCTGCGGGTGGTGGTGAACGCGATGTGGTGAAGTTCGGACATCCCTCCGGCACCTTGAGAGTCGGCGCCGCCGCCAGCAAGAACGGTGGCGAATGGAAAGTCGAGAAGGTCACCATGAGCCGCAGCGCACGCGTGCTGATGGAAGGCTGGGTGCGTGTTCCTAGTGATAGTTTTTGATGTTCGTTTTGTAGAATAATCCCTCTGACCTCCCCTTAGAAGGGCGGCGGAAAATGGGTTCTAAATGAGAGGAGTCAGACACATGAGTTACCAAACCGAGTACGACCGTTCGATGAAGGACCCCGCAGGTTTTTGGGGTGACCAAGCCAAAGCGTTGGAGTGGTTCAAGGCACCGCAGACGATCTTGACGACCGATGCAGATGGCATCGGCCACTGGTTCGGCGATGGCGAGATGAACACGGCCTACATGGCGCTGGACCATCATGTTAAGAACGGTCGCGGCGATCAAACGGCGATCATCTACGACTCACCTGTCACCAATACCAAACGCAAGTACACGTATTCAGAACTGACCGATGAGGTGGCACGCACGGCGGGCATGCTGGCTGACTTGGGTGTGGTCAAAGGCGACCGCGTCATCATCTACATGCCGATGATCCCCGAAGCGGTCATCTCGATGTTGGCCGTGGCACGTTTGGGTGCGATCCACTCGGTGGTGTTCGGTGGTTTCGCACCGCCTGAATTGGCACAGCGTATCGACGATTCCACTCCTAAGGTCATCCTCACCGCTTCATGCGGCATCGAGATCAAGCGCGTCATCGAGTACATGCCTTTGCTCAACAAAGCCATCGACTTGTCGAAACATAAACCGCAAAGCTGCGTGGTGTTCCAACGTCCGCAATGCAACGCACCGCTCGTTGCAGGACGCGACCATGATTGGGCGACCTTGCTGGCAAAATCAAAAGCGGTGGGTTGCACACCGGTGAAAGGCAGCGACCCGCTGTACATCCTCTACACATCAGGCACGACGGGAAAACCCAAAGGCGTGGTGCGCGAGAACGGCGGCCATGCAGTCGCATTGAAGTACAGCATGAAGGCGATCTACAACGTGGATGCAGGCGATGTGTTCTGGGCTGCGTCGGACGTGGGTTGGGTGGTCGGCCACTCTTACATCGTGTATGGCCCGCTGCTGCAAGGCTGCACGACCATCGTGTATGAAGGCAAACCCATCATGACGCCGGATGCCGGCGCGTTGTGGCGTCTCATCTCAGAATACAAAGTGAAATCGTTCTTCACCGCCCCCACCGCGTTCCGCGCAGTGAAGAAAGAAGACCCCGATGCTTTGCTGATGAAGCCATATGACTTGAGCAAGTTGCAAGTCATCTTCTCCGCAGGCGAACGTCTCGATCCACCGACACAAGAATGGCTCACCGAGAAGAGTGGCAAAACAGTTGTAGATCACTGGTGGCAGACCGAAACGGGTTGGGGCATCACCGCCAACTTGTGGGGTGTGGAACCCAAGCCAGTGAAGCTTGGCTCCTCTACCCTGCCCACTCCCGGCTTCGATGTGCGCATCTTGGATGAGAACGGCAAACAGATGGCTGCCAATGAACAAGGCTACATCGCCATCAAGTTGCCGCTGCCTCCTTCATGTATGAATCGCGTGTGGGGCGACGACGACAAATTCCGTGAGGGATATCTGCAATTCTTGCCCGGCTACTACACCACCGGTGACGGCGGCTACATCGACGATGAAGGCTATGTGTTCGTGATGGGCCGCGTGGACGATGTCATCAACGTGGCAGGTCACCGCCTCTCCACGGGTGAGATCGAAGAAGTGGTGGCAGGCCATCCCGCCGTTGCGGAATGTGCCGTCATCGCGCGCGACGACGACCTGAAAGGACAAGTGCCGATGGGCTTGGTGGTGCTGAAGTCCGGCGCAACGATAGACGATGCCGTGCTGCAAAAGGAACTGGTTGCCCGCGTACGCGAAGCCATCGGTGCCATCACCTGCTACAAAGACACCGTCATCTTGAAGCGCTTGCCCAAGACTCGCTCCGGCAAGACCTTGCGCAAGACACTGAACAAGATCGTCAACGGCCAAGAGTACCAAGTGCCCTCCACCATCGACGATCCGGGTGTCATTCCTGAGATCATCGAGATTCTGAAACAACAGGGTTTCGTGAAGTAATGTTTAGCGCTTCAAAATGAAAAAGGCTCACAGTGATGTGAGCTTTTTTCTTTGGGACTTATGAAGCTGCTTGTCGACCATAACTGCCGTTGATTTATCACGATGCCACCGTCCGTATTGGCCGAGCTTGTGCCGTTCAGCAAGCTGAATATTGGTTTCAATTTTCGGCCTATCCATCTCATCACACAAAACCTATTCCTCGCAATATATTTACGGTTCTTCGTATATACGTTAAAGTAATGAAAGCAGTCACAGAGTGTTCTTGAAACACCATGTAATACCTAGGAGAGAGTTATGTCAAATATCGCAACCTTGTTTAAGGAGGAGATCTCGCGCCTATCTCGTAAAGAGGTGCGCAGCGAGACAGACAACTTAAAGAAATCATCATCACAATACAGAACAGATATCGCTTCATTAAAACGCAGAGTCGATGCAAATGAGAAACAACTTTCACGCCTAACCAAACAAATCTCAACGCAGATCGATGTGTCATCAAACTCGGATGTGAAAACCCGAGCTCGTTTTACTGCGAAGGGATTCAAGACGCTCAGGCTACGTTTGGGGCTGACTGCTGATGTATTGGCAGGCTTGCTAGGTGTGTCATCGGTAACCATCTATGGTTGGGAAGCAGGTAAGTCGAAACCTCGTGAGGCGCAGTTGGTAAAGATTGTCGCCCTTAGAGAGATGGGCAAGAAGGATGTTGCAGCAATCCTGCAAAGACTTAGTGACAAGTACAAGGTATAGGTTGGTATAGATTCGATATAGACCGAGGTCTATATATTCCGGCATATAGACACTTTTCTGCCCCATGGCGTGCCTGATTAGTGATGGCTAGTAAATATTATTTCAGGCTGATGATTTCTATCCATTGCCCAGATTTATCTTTTTCGGCGCACCAATTTTGCATTAATATCAATCAGTTACAGCGATAGCTGTGGCCGCTTTTTATTTTAAGCGTGAGCCTTGCGTGACTTTTTCCAAACTTTCATTGAAAGTTGACGATTGTTCCTCTGAAATGGTTTCCCAACCAACCTTCCAATCCATTGTTTTTATTAGATACCACTTCGCGCCAGATGTAAAATTTCTGGATGCTAGAAGGGTGTTATACCACCACACCAAGTACTCAACAGTTTGTCAGCTGATTTTCCAAAAATAATATTTTGCGTTTCCTTCTCGGCCACAAGAGATAGTGGCGATTTGTTGATGTGAGGAAAATTCCAGATCGCGGTAATGTCCGCTTCACAACTAACTACGGTCATTGATCGACACTGATGAGTTGATGCTCGGGTGACGTTTCCTAACCCTAAGCGGTCATTGATGAGACCAATTGCATGCTGCACCCTATTAGCTGAAATGTTGAGTTCCATGCGACGCAATACCAGTTGGTTATTCCACACCCCACGTTATTTCATCTGGTGTAGGGATTACGGCAATTATTTTTATCTTCATCACAAATAACCGCAGAGATTATGGATTGCAGGTAAGCCGTTGCAGTGTTTTCTTCAATAGCCCATGGAGATGCTTTCACTTCTACCTCACTTTGAGGTCGCCAACTGTACTGAATAAGGTGTATGAAGTCCTTACCCTCGATCAAAGCTACATATGCCCCCTCGCCATAGGGGATGTTCGGCCCAACTAGGCCGCAATACCAACCGCCAACAGAAAAATACAGCCCACCAAATGTGTTTACTCGCTGAGCAGTTGGGACATATTGCCCTTTGCAAATTTCCCTTGTTTGATTTGCTAATTGAATCAACCCAACATCGGCTACTTTGGCTTTCAATTTAGATATCTGTTCTCTAATATCGGCTGATGGATATGGAGCCCTGCGAATTAACAGAAGGCCACTTTTCCAAGACAACACATCCTCACCATCCTTAATATATTCAGCAAAATATTCACCATCTGGCTTGCCTATCATCCATGCCAGTTTCCAACCAGCAGGAGGAGTGATGTCAATCCTTTCTCCCTTAACAGAAAAAGGTTCGCCACCAGTTTCGGCGTAGGAGTTGGAAGTAATTAGATAGATAGCAACGGTTAGGAACAATAGATGTTTCATTAAGTCTGCTCCAGAAGTTCAAGAGGTCAGCGACGAAGTTGTATTGGATAGTTGTTGAGCTTATTCGAAACCTAACCCGCCATTGCAGCTTGGGCAATATGCAAAATTATCTATGCCCGGCCCATATATCGAAAGGCCGCTTCTGGCAGATTGCCGCCACCCACCTCACCCCAGCAGATTAGCCACCGTCAACATCATCAGCACGATGAGTTGGAACACCAGCGCCCGCCAGACTAGGCCGATGGCGCTTTGCATGTAGTCGGCATCGGCATCGTCTCCTGTGCCGATCTCAGGGCGAAACACGGGCGCTTCATCGAGCACGATGGTCTGCCCTAGCTTCACGCCGAGTGCGCCAGCACCGCTGGTGAGCAAGATGCCCTCTTCGGCATCGAGCCAAGTGGATGCTTGATTGCGCCAGCAGTAGGCGGTGTCTTCAAAGTTGCCCACGATGGCGAAGGTGGATGCGGTGAGACGTAGCGGTAACCATTCCATGATGTGATGCGCTTGTCGTGCGAACACGCCGAAGTCACCGAACTCTGCCTTGTCCTTGCCACCCCACTCCGCCCCCAAGAACAAGGCGATGCGGTAGATGATGGCGCCGATGGGACCTAGCCCCAACATCATGAAGATGACGAACCAGAATACGACGCCGAACACGTTACGGTGCGAGGCGAGCAAGGCTTGTTCGATGGTGACGCGCGCCACTTCTTCGCTGCTCAATTCGCTGCATGACTTGCCACTCCATGCCGTCAGCAGGGCGCGTGCTTTATCCAGCTCGTTGTCGCGCAGTGCTTTGTGGATGTCGGTGAAGTAATGGCTGAACTTGCGGAAGCCCATGGTGAGGTAAAGCACCAACACGCTGAACGCCCAAGCGAAGATGGGATTAGCCCCAAGCAATATCCAATGGATGGTGCTGACCACCACGAGCGGAACCGCGATGGCGAGTATCCAAGCGATGCGGCCATGCTTGTGTTCGCCTGCATTGAAGTTGCGTTGAAAGAAGTCCACATAGGCAGCGAGCCACGTGTAGAGATACTTGCGTGAAGAGATGGGTTGTAGCTGTTCCAGCAGGAAGGCGGTGATCAAAGAGAGCAGGCTCATGGCATCAATAGGGCATCAGACTCGGATGGGAGAAAGATACCACAAGCTTAACTCACAGATGATGTCGAAGAACCTCCCTCACCCCTCTCCCACGGGGAGAGGGGATAGAAGTTGCTAAGCGATCATGCCTGCGGCAACGGTGTTATTCGTCGCCTCGTCGATGACGATGAAACTACCGGTAGCACGGTCGATCTCGTAGCTATCGAATACCAACGGTTGTTGCACCTTGATACCGACGCGCACGATGTCGTTCATATTGACGATCGGATTGGCATGTTGTTCCAAGGTGTTCACATCCACGCGGTAGTCGATGCTGGAGAACAAGCACTTCGCCGTGCGGGTGGTGTGCTTGACCAGATACTTGCGGTTCTTATCCAACGATGCCTCGGACAACCAGCACAACATCGCATCGAAGCTCTTCTCCACCTTGGGTGGGTGCGCGCTTGTCTTGACGAACATGTCGCCGCGCGAGATGTCGATCTCGTCCGCCAGCGTCAGCGTGACTGATTGCGGAGCGAACGCGGTGAGCAGGCCGCCGTCGTAGGTGGAGATCTCTTTGACGGTGGTCGTGCGTCCGGATGGCAGCACGGTGATCTCGTCACCGACCGATATCTCGCCCGCTTCGATGCGCCCGGCGAACCCACGGAAATCGTGATGCTCCTCGGTCTGTGGACGGCATACCCACTGCACAGGGAAGCGGAAATCGCTGGTGTTCACATCGTGGTCTATCTCGATCTTTTCCAACAGTTCGAGTAAGGCTGGACCTTTATACCAATCCAGATTATCTCCACGATCCACCACCATATCCCCGTTCAGCGCGGACAGCGGGATGCAATGCACGTCGTGCAGATTCAGTTGCGTCGCAAATGCCTTGTACTCGGCGACGATCTCGTCGAATCGCGCTTGCGAGTAGTCCACCATGTCCATCTTGTTCACCGCCAACACCACATGCGGTACGCCGACCAGACTGGCGAGATAGGTATGGCGGCGCGTCTGCGTCAACACGCCTTTGCGCGCGTCGATGAGGATGACGACGAGGTTGGCCGTGCTTGCAGCCGTCACCATGTTGCGCGTGTACTGCTCATGCCCCGGCGTGTCGCCGATGATGAACTTACGCTTGGGCGTGGCGAAGTAACGATACGCCACGTCGATAGTGATGCCCTGCTCGCGCTCGGCTTGCAGGCCATCCGTCAACAAAGACAGATCGACCGCCGCCATGCCGCGCTTCTCGCTAGTCTTCGAGATGGCAGAGAACTGGTCTTCAAAGATAGATTTGGAATCGTGCAGCAAGCGGCCGATGAGCGTGCTCTTGCCGTCGTCCACAGAGCCGGCAGTGATGAAACGAAGTAGTTGTGTAGTGTTGCTCATTTTAGAAATATCCTTCTTTTTTACGCAGTTCCATCGATGCATCCGAGGTCTGGTCGTCCATACGGGTCGCGCCGCGTTCGGTGATACGCGAGGTCGCGGTCTCTTCGATGATCTCGTCCACTGTGCTTGCCGTGGATTCGACAGGAGCGGTACAGGTCATGTCACCCACCGTGCGGAAACGCACCGAGACGACTTCCACTTTCTCGCCCGGCTTGGGCTGCACCAGATGCGACACAGGGATCACGTTGCCACCGCGACGGATCACCTCCCGCTCATGCGCGAAGTAGATGTTCGGGATGAACAGCTTCTCGCGTCCGATATATTCCCAGATGTCCATCTCCGTCCAGTTGCTGATGGGGAACACACGGATGTTCTCGCCGTTATGCACGCGCGTGTTGTAGGTGTCCCACAACTCTGGACGCTGGTTCTTCGGATCCCACTGACCAAACTCGTCGCGGAAAGAGAAGATGCGCTCCTTGGCACGTGCCTTCTCTTCATCGCGGCGTGCACCGCCCATGCAAGCGTCGAAGCCGAACTCAGCGATGGTCTCCAACAGCGTCACCGATTGGAACGGGTTGCGTGGTTTACTCTCGTCCTTGATGACGATGCTGCCGCGCTTGATGGAGTCTTCCAACGAACGCACGATGAGGCGCTCACCCAAGTCTGCCGCCAATTTGTCGCGGCAGGCGATGACTTCGGGGAAGTTGTGCTCGGTGTCGATGTGCACCAGCGGGAACGGGAATTTCGCTGGGCGGAACGCCTTCTCGGCCAAACGCAACATGACGATGGAATCTTTTCCGCCCGAGAACAGCAAGGCAGGGTTTTTGCACTCAGCTGCGACCTCGCGCATGATGTGGATGGATTCGCTCTCCAGCGTATCCAGATGTGACAGTGTGTGTGCGCTCATATTCTTCTCTACTAGTTTCATTGTCATTCCTTTGCTGTTTCTGCCACGACCATCGGTCAGATCGCCGCGCCTTCGGTCAGCACCAGTTGCTCGTTACGTTTATTGCGATGGCTGTGCAGACCACATTCCTTGTGCACTGGGTCTTCCCACCACCAGCGTCCGGCACGAATATCCTCTCCCGGTGTGACGGCGCGTGTGCATGGTGCGCAACCCAGACTGGGGTAGAACTCATCGTGCAACTTGTTATACGGCACGTCGTATTGGCGGATGTAAGCCCATACGTCTTTGTTCGACCAATCCAGCAAGGGGTTGAACTTCTGCAAGCCGTTGTCTGCATCAAAGGAGGAGGCCTCCAATGTGCCGCGCGTCACCGCTTGGTCACGGCGCATGCCGGTGATCCAGGCGTCTTTACCCTTCAGCGCGCGACGCAACGGCTCTACCTTGCGTACGAAGCAGCAACCCTTGCGACTCTCCACGCTGTCGTAGAAACCGTTGATACCTTGTTGCGCAACGTATTCCTCCACCAATTTGCTATCTGGAAAATAGACGTGCAAGGGAAGTGTGTACTGCTGACTCACTTCCTGTATCAGGTCGTAGGTCTCTTTCGGCAAGCGGCCCGTATCTAGACTGAACATGGCGATGCCGAGTTGGTTCTTGGCGATGATGTCGGTCAGCACCATGTCTTCTGCGCCAAGGCTGTTGGCGAAAACGACTTGCTGGAATTCGCTCGTTGCCTGTTTCAGCACAGCCACGGTGGCGTCTATCTTTTCTTGCAATGTACTCATCATGCGACTCCTCTTGCTACGCGATTGAACAAAGGCGCTACGACATCCACCGATGCTTGGTATTTCACTGAGAACGTATCGAAACCTGACAGCGCCCTCTGCAGGTTTTGATCCGCGCGCATTGCGAAACTGTCGAAGCCCACGCGTTTCAGGTAGGACAACTGGTCCAGCAACACATCTCCCATCGCACGCAGTTCGCCGCGATAGTCGTATTGCTTGCGCAGTCGGTAGGCCAACGTGTAGCCGCGTCCATCGGTGTATTTATGGATATCGATGGCGATCACCGGGAAGCGGTTCACGTCATCCGGAATATCCTCTGCACGCTCCAACCCGCCCAGCCACAGTCCCAGCTCGCGGCGTTCGCACAGGGCGTCCCACTGGCAGTTCCACACCGGCAGCGGCACCAGATATTTGCCTTGGGGCACCGCGATGCTGTCGGCCGCATCACCTTCGTGCAGGCGCAACACCTGCCATGTATCGTTCACCACTTGTTTGTCTTTGATGATCTCCATTTAGAACCTCGGCGAAAAGTAAGGTAGTTCGTATGGCACACCCACTTGCAGTGCCTCGTAGTCCGGCAACAGCAGCTTCGCTTCTTCCGCCACCTGTTCGGCATAGACGAAAGTCTTGAACGGTTCGTGGCCGATGCGGCGTAGCGTATCGATGAAGCGCTCACCCTCGTCCCGCTCGTTCACATATACCTGCAACAGGCGCGAGATCACTTCAGGGATCTGCGCGAACGAGAACGAACGGCCGATGATCTTGCCGATGGCGGCGGGCGTGCCCTTGTTGCCGCCTATGGTCACCTGGTACCACTCCTCACCCGACTTATCCACGCCAAGGATGCCGATGTGCGCCACATGATGATGGCCGCAGGCGTTCACACAACCCGAGATGTTGAGGTCGATGTCGCCGATGTCGTGCAGATAGTCGTAATCCTCGAAGCGCTCGTTGATCGCCTTGGCCAGCGAGATAGACCGCGCGTTGGCCAACGTGCAGAAATCCGCGCCGGGGCAGCACACGATGTCGGTCAGCAGACCGATGTTCGGTGTCGCCAGTCCCGCCGCTTTCACTTCCTGCCACAGCGCATATAGCTCGGACTGCTTTACGTCGGCCAGCACCAGATTCTGCAAGTGCGAGATACGCAACTCGCCAAAACTGTAGTGATCGGCCAGTGCTGCCACCACATCGAGCTGGTCGGCGCTGATGTCGCCGGGTGCCTGGCCAGGATGCTTGAGTGACAGCCACACGGCGGCGTAACCATTCACCTTGTGTGCGGTGACGTTGCGCCGCACCCAGTTGGCGAATGCCTTGTCGTCACGCTGTGCCGCCTCGAAAGAAGCATCGAGCTGCGGCAAGATCTCGTAGGCAGGTGTGCTGAACGCTGCCGCCACGCGTGCCACTTCGGCTGCTGTCAGCGTCGAAGGACCGTCCTTGTGCAGCTGCCATTCCGCTTCCACCTGACGGCGGAATTCATCGATGCCGATGGCCTGCACCAAGATCTTGATGCGCGCCTTGTACAGATTGTCGCGACGTCCGAATTCGTTATACACACGCACGATGGCTTCCATATAGGTCAGCAAATGCTGCCAAGGCAGGAAGGCGACAAGTTCCTGACCGATGATGGGGGTGCGCCCCAATCCGCCGCCAACCAAGATGCGGAAGCCCAGTTCGCCCTGTGCGTTCTTCAGCACTTGCACACCGACATCGTTGATCTCGGTTGCGGCTCTGTCTTCGCTCGCGCCGCTGACCGATACCTTGAACTTGCGCGGCAGGAAGGCGAACTCCGGATGGAAGGTGCTCCACTGGCGCAATATCTCGGCGAAGGGACGCGGGTCGGTTATCTCATCGCGCGCGACACCGGCCAGCTCGTCCGAAGTGATGCTGCGGATGCAACTACCGGAAGTCTGGTTGGCGTGCATCTCGACCGTGGCGAGTTCAGCCAGGATCTCGGGCGTGTCTTCCAGACGCAGCCAGTTGAACTGGATGTTCTGGCGCGTGCTGAGATGGCCGTAGCCGCGATCATAGGTACGCGCGATGTGCGCCAGCTTATGCACCTGTGCGCTGCTTGCCAGACCATAAGGGATGGCGATGCGCATCATGTAGCCATGCACTTGCATGTAGATGCCGTTCTGCAAACGCAACACGCGGAAGTCATCTTCCTTCAGTTCGCCACTCAGGCGACGACGCACCTGGTCGCGGAACTGGTCGACGCGCTCGGCGGTCAGTTGGTGATCGAAATCGTCGTAGTGATACATCACTGCACCTCCGCTTCCACAAAGGATCTGGACACCGGCAGCAGCAGCGCCGCTGCCAGCGGGAACTTCGCACCGTAGGCGAGGATGTGCGCCACATCGGCCTCTTCATCGTGGCGCAGTGCCGCGCCGATGTAGGCATGCTCGCCCTCTAGGCCGACCACCACGCCGATGCGCCCGCCGCAGCTGTTGAACCAGCTCACTTGTTTGGGTTTGTTGGGGTTGTTCGCGCTCATTTCTTTTCCTTCACTTCAAATCAATTAAAAGCCAGACGAGTGCCGATGATGAGCAACATCACCGCCAAGATCGGGCGCAAAACTTTTTCGGGGACTTTGGCGCTCAGATGGCTGCCGATGTAGATGCCCGGCAATGAACCCAGCAACAAGCTGCCCAACAACACCAGATCGACCGTGCCAAGTGCCAGATGTCCCAATCCCGCCACAGCAGTGAGCGGTACGGCATGGGCGATGTCGGTACCCACTACTTTGACCGCAGACAAGCGTGGGTAGAGGAACAGCAAGGCCACGGTGCCTAGCACACCGGCACCGATGGATGAGATGGTCACCAACACGCCGACGATGGCACCCGTGACGATGGTCGCGACAGTCAGGTGACGGTGGTGTAACTCATAGATGGTGCCGTCCTCGCGCTGCGCCAGTTTCTTTATCCAGTCTTTCAGCAACAAGGCGGCGGCAGTCAACAATAGGGCGACGCTCAATACGCCGGTGACCAAGCCTTTCAGCGATTTTTCATCCAGTCCCAGATATTTGAAGAGCGCGATGGTGAAGAGCGCTGCCGGCAGACTGCCCAGACTCAACAGGCCGACGATCTTCCAATCCACCGTTCCGTTGTTGTTATGCACCCAGCCGCCCAGTGCCTTGGTGATTGAGGCATACAACAGGTCCGTGCCGACGGCGGTCGCGGGGGATATTCCGAAAAATAGCACCAGTAACGGTGTCATCAACGAACCGCCGCCCACGCCGGTCACGCCGACGATCAAACCAACCAAAAATCCCGATAGGGTGTAGAGCCAATCCATGTTTCTCTCCTTAGATGGGAGCGCATGGTATGGGATGGGCTTATCTTTACTAAATGGTCATATGTTAGGATGATATAACCATACGTTATTAGGAGGCAGCCATGAACTTGCAGCAACTGCGTTATCTGAACGAGATCGTGAAGAACGATCTGAGCATCTCGGCCGCCGCCGCCACGCTCTACACCTCGCAACCCGGCATCAGCAAACAGATACGCTTGCTGGAAGAGGAATTGGGGGTGGATATCTTCGTGCGCAACGGCAAGCGTCTGGCCGCACTGACCGATCCCGGCAAGGTGATCGCCGAAGTGGCAGCACGTATGCTGTTGGATGCAGCCAATCTGAAACAGGTGGGGAATGAGTTCAAGGATCAGCAGACAGGAGAACTGACCATCGCCACCACCCACACGCAGGCACGCTACGCCCTGCCACCGGTGGTCAAACAGTTCATCCGGCAGTACCCCGAAGTGAAACTTGGTCTGCACCAAGGCAACCCGACCCAGATCGCGGAACAAGTATTGAGTGGCGAAGCGGACATCGGCATCGCCACTGAAAGCCTGGCCTTGTATGACGAACTCGTGACCCTGCCTTGCTATGAATGGCATCACTGCGTGGTCGTCCCGCCCAAACATCCGCTGTTACTAGAGAAACGTCTGACACTGAAGAAGTTGGCGCAATATCCCATCATCACTTATGACTTCGCCTTCACCGGACGTAACAAGATCAATCAGGCCTTCAACGAGGCGGGCATCACTCCCAACATCGCGCTCACCGCCATCGATGCCGATGTCATAAAGACGTATGTGGAATTGGGAATGGGCGTGGGTATCGTGGCGCAGATGGCTTTTGTGCCGGAACGCGACAAACACTTGAAGATGATTGATGCCGGCCATTTATTTGAAGCCAGCACGACTCGCATCGCCATCCGTAAGAACCAATATCTGCGTGGCTTCGGCTATCATTTCATCGAACTGTTCGCGCCCCATCTCACACGCGAGATCGTAAGTAAAGTACTCCACCAGAACCCACAGGACGAAGCATGAACGAGACCATCAAACTCCAACACACCCACCGTAGCATCCGTAGCTACAAGGCTGATCCCATCAGCGATGAGATGTTGCAAGCCATCATCGAAGCGGGACATCGCGCCCCTAGCTCAATGAACGCACAAGAGATATCCACCATCGTCATCCGCGATACGGAACGCAAAGCCAAGGTCGCGGAACTGGCGGGTAATCAAGCTTGGATCGCGCAGGCACCTGTGTTCATCGTGCTGGTCGCCGACTTCAACAAAACCGACATCGGGGTGCGCAAAGCTGGGCATACCCAAGTCATCCACGAGAGCATGGAAGGACTGATCGTGGCGAGCGTGGATGCGGGCATCGCCCTAGGCAACATGATGGTTGCCGCGCGCTCACTTGGCCTGGGTATCGTGCCAATCGGTGGCGTACGCCGCAACCCTCAAGGCATCATTGATGCACTCGGATTGCCAACCCTCACCTTCCCGCTTGTTGGCCTTTGCATCGGTCATATCGCAAAAGATGCCCCCGTCAAACCGCGCTTAGACATCGCCACCTTCCGCCATGACGAGCGTTATGACGCCAGCGGATATGCCGCCGCCATCGATGCCTACGACGCAACGATGATGTCTCACTGGCAACTATTAGGCCACAATGATGGCCTTCCTTGGTCAGCCAATCTCGCCCCTCTCAAGAGCGTGTACTACTCTCAAGTCAAACCCGTAGCGGCGATGCAAGGGTTGTTGAACGATAAGTGAAGGGCTTGTGACGCCCTTGCATCGCATCGCCCCCTTCTTCATCAGCGTCACGGGGCATAGAACTGGGTGCCATAGCTTGCTGTGACCATCGCATCCTCTCTACTCACGACTCGGAAGGAAAGCGGAGTCACTTCCTGAGTGATGTTCGCGCTCGGTGCTTTCACAAAGAGTGTGACGGATGCGCCATGCTGATGCGGAACGAGAATCGGATTTTCCGCACCGATCACGGTTTGCCCTTCGATGCCTTCCTGCGTCGTCACGTTGAAATACAGATCGCTGTCGGTCTTGTTCAATATCTTCATCTCGTATTTGTTTTGTATCGAACCGTCACTCATCCGCACGAACAATGGCTGGCGTTCCGGCCTGACGCTCAGCGTGACCGATGTCATGTGGGTCAGGCCGTACACCATCCCCGCGACCGAGGCTAGCAAGATGGATGAATAGACCCAAAGCCACGGATTCTGATAACGTTTCTTGAGCGGCTTGCCTTGTATCTCATCCGGCGCGGCATAACGAATCAGGCCACGCGGCTTACCGATCTTGTCCATGACGGAATCACAGGCATCGATACACAACCCGCAGGTGATACAACTCAATTGATGGCCTCGACGTATATCCACCCCTGTCGGGCAAACCTGCACGCATTGGTAACAATCGATGCAGTCACCTTCTTGCGCGCCCCCTTCACTGCCTTTGCGCAACTTGCCACGAGGCTCACCCCGTTTGATGTCGTAACTTGGCATGAGAGTGTTTGAATCCGCCATCACGGACTGAAAGCGCGAGTATGGACATATCCATGAACACAGTTGTTCACGCATCAGCCCCGCATACAGGTAGGTTCCGGTAACGATCAGTACCAGCGTCACCCAAGCGACCTTGGGTAACTGTAGATGGATCAACTTATCCCAGAACTCGAACGCATCGACGAACCAGATGGTGAAACTAATGGCCGTGACCAGCCCGATGCCCAACCAGATGAGGTGTTTGAGGACTTTCTTGATGATCTTGTCGGCATCCCATGAAGCTGCCTCCAATCTGCGGCGGGCGCTAGGATTTCCTTCGACCTTGTTTTCAACCCAGGTGAACCAATCGGTCCACGCCGTCTGAAAACACAGATAGCCACACCAGGCACGAGAAACGACATTGGTCACCACGAACATCAGCATGGATGCGGCGATGAAGACCAGCATCATCATCCACATCTCGTCTGGTCTGACGGTCAGATTGAAACAGTGGAACTGGCTATGGTCGATATCGAACATGACAGCTTGCTTGCCATTCCATCGCAGATACGGCAACAGGCATAAGGGCAACCACAATCCGATCTGCGTCCAAGTTTTCAGTGAGCGGAAGAAACCCGGCATGCGTTTGGCATGAATGGTCTTCTCCCCGATATTGACCGGATAGGACTCCAGTTCTCGGTATATCTCTGTGACCGAGCCAACACTGTCAGTGCCCAATTCTCTTTTGTTGAATGCGTTCATCTCGACTCCACCCTGTTTTATTTGGACAGTGCGCATGCTAGAGAGTCCGCCAAAATTGTTACAGAATCAGATTCGCGCAAATAAACCATATCAGATACGATGATGGCATCGAATCTAAAGGGGTGTATCCGGGCCGATGAAACGCTACGAACAGCTTGCCGACGACATTGCGCGCTCCATCCGAGAGGGTCTGTTGACGCGGGGCGCGCGCTTGCCCTCGGTACGCGAGGCCAGCGCCAAGCGCAAGGTCAGCCCCTCGACCGTGTTTCAAGCCTATTACCTGCTGGAGGCTCGCGGACTGATCTCTGCACGCGAACGTTCGGGATATTTCGTCACGGGGGGCGCACAAGGTTTGCCGCCCTTGCCCGAGCCCGACATCGAAAGCAAAACAAAGGCGACAGAGGTAGATGTGAGTGAGTTGGTGTTCGAAGTACTGGAATCGACCCGCGCACGCAAGGTCGTACCGCTCGGCTCGGCCTTCCCCAGCCCGCTGCTGTTTCCCATGGCACGGCTGGCAAAGATCATGGCATCCAGTGTGCAGGGGATGGACCCGTGGCGCAGCGTAGAAGACATCAGCCCCGGCGATACCGAACTACGCCGTCAGATCGCCTTGCGCTATATGATCGACGGCCTGAAAGTACCGGTCGACGAGATCGTGATCACGAATGGGGCGTTGGAAGGATTGAACCTCTGCCTGCATGCTGTCACCCAGCCGGGCGACAAAGTGCTGATCGGCTCTCCCACGTTCTATGCGGCATTGCAGTCGATCGAACGCAATGGACTGAAGGCGGTGGATGTGCCATGCCATCCGCGCGAAGGCATAGACCTTGCCGCAATGGAGCGTGCCATCAAACAACACAAGCCGAGTGCTTGTTGGCTGATGACGAACTTCCAAAATCCGCTGGGCAGTTTGATGCCGGACGAAAAGAAAAAAGCACTGGTCGAGTTACTCACGCGCTATGACGTGCCGCTGATCGAGGACGATGTCTATGGCGAACTTTACTTTGACGCCAAACGCCCCAAGCCAGCCAAAGCCTTTGATAGCAAGGGGTTGGTGATGCACTGTTCATCTTTTTCAAAATGCCTTGCACCGGGATATCGCGTCGGATGGGCGGCACCGGGACGTTATGCCAAGACGGTGGAACGAATCAAACTGACCACCACACTAGCAACTTCCGTGCCTGCGCAGATCGCCTTAGCCAGCTATCTGCAAAAGGGCGGATATGACCGTCATCTGCGTAGCCTGCGTCATACCTTGCAGTTGCAACAGATCAAATTCATCGAAGCCGTGGAACGTCACTTCCCCACAGGTACGCGCCTGACCGCCCCCAGCGGCGGCTATTTCCTATGGGTGAAGCTGCCAGACGGGGTGAACGCTTTGGAGTTGCATCGTGCCGCCCTTGAGCTTGGCATCAGCATCGCACCGGGACCGATCTTCTCGGCACAAAGAGGTTTTGAGGATTATGTGCGCCTGAACTATGGGCATCTCTGGAACGAAGAGATGGAATCATCGATTGCCGTGTTGGGTAAGATCATTCACAGACTCGCCCAGCGTGCCGCCTGAATGACAACACAGACGGAACAGCGTCAACTCTTAGCCGCTCTGAAATTTACGTTCCAGTTCTGAGCCGCAAAACCCAGTCAGAATCACACCACCAGTCGCACCCACTCTTCCGCAATCTCGCTGAACAAGGGACGCGCTTCGCTGTGTGATCGCATGCAACGCTGCTGCAAGCCATATAAAACTGCAGCGCTGGATCGACCGTCAGACGGCACATCACAGCGTGCCAACAACTCTTCTAATAAGCAACCAAAGGCGCGCACTTCGATGCGCTGCAATCCTTGCCTGAATTTTTCGTCGTGCGTCGGCAAGAATGAGGCAGCACCGAAATCACCGAGCAGGCATTCCCCCTTGGCATTCCACAAGATGTTGTGTGCGTACAAGTCGCCGTGCATCACACCTTTCGCATGCAGATGTGCAGCGGCTGAAGCAATGCCACGTGCAAGATTCAACATCTGTTCGAGCGAGAATCTAACGTCTGGTGCATAGACATCTCGCGTGCATGATTCCAAACTCGGTGGCCCTGCAAGGTTGATGAAGCTGGGGGCGATGAGCGGCATCACCATGCCGATGGCATCTTCAGGATGTGCGTGCAAGCGGCCATGAACAGGAATGAGATTGGGATGTTCACCCGCCACCAAACATGCCGATTTCTCACTACGCGGCAAGCCATCACTCGTCACGGCACCTTTGAACACTTTGACCGCGACAGGATGCACTCCTCGCTCCGACGCATGATGCGCTCGATAGATGATGCCTGATGCGCCTTCGCCCAAGGCGTGTTGAACATCGAGCGAACGCCAGTCGATATGCTGGACGCTAAGCCCCGCCATCGCTTCTTTCTCGATAGCGTCACTGAACGGATTGCCCGCGTAAGCCAGCCACGCTAACCGTGGCATTCTCAGCAGCCAATCTGGCAAGCGTTCAAAACGATTCGCCGCGATACGTAACAATTCCAGGTTGGTACAAGCTGCCATCTCTTCTGGTAATTCCTGCAAACTATTCCCCGACAACATGAGTTTTTGCAGATCGCCACACGAGCCGATCTCAACAGGTAACTGTTGCAAACGATTGTCCGTGAGAATCAACCAACGCAACTTTGGTGGTAATGCCTTGGCGGAAAGATGAGAAATCTGATTCGCTTTAAAACCGACCATCTCCAGATTCGCACACTGCCCCAACACTTCCGGTACATGCGTGAATCGATTATCGGAACAGAAGATGATGCGCAACTTGTATAGGCGAGCGAGGTCGTTAGGAAGGCCACTCAGCCGGTTGCCCGATAGATTGAGCACTTCCAATGTGTCAGCGAGCTCGAATATCTCTGCGGGGAATTCCGTCAGGTCTGCGGCAAGATCGAGGCGTTTGATTCCAGCCAACTCACCGGCTTTCAAGGCATCAAGGGTGTGCATAGATCAACAATTCGAACGCAGACTCAACTCGCGCCGCGTTTGGAAAAGTCTTTGAGCCTGAATCCAAGTGCGAACAGCACCGCGAAATACACTGCCACGCCAGCAACCACCAACCAAGTCAGATGGATGATGCGCGACCACCCCGATGTGGTGAGCCAATGCTGCTCGCTACCCATGCCGAACCAGAGCGTGATACCCAGTGCGCTGACAGCCAGCATGATCTTGAGGAAGAACTTCATCCACCCCGCTTCTGCTTGGTAGATACCGTTCTTGCGCAGGAAGTGGAACAGGATGGCCGAGTTGAGGCAGGCACCCAGACCGATAGACAGCGCCAAGCCCGCATGCGCCATGTGGAATCCGAAGACGAACAACACGTTCATCGCCTGTGTCGCGATCAAAGTCACGATGCCAATCTTCACCGGTGTCTTGATGTCTTGGCGCGCGTAGAAACCGGGAGCGAGAATCTTTACGAGTATCAGCCCGATCAAGCCGACGCTATACCCCACCAATGCGGCGCGCGACATCATCACGTCGTTCGCCGTGAATGCGCCATGCTGAAAGAAAGTCGCCAGCAAGGGAACCGCGATCATTCCGAGAGCCAGTGCGGCAGGCAAGGTCAGCATGATGGTGAGGCGCAAACCCCAATCTAGCAATTTTGAATATTCAGCCGTGTCGTTGGTCGCGTGCGACTTGGAGAGGGATGGCAGTAGGATGGTGCTGATAGCGACACCCAAGATGCCTGTGGGAAATTCCATCAATCGGTCTGCGTAATACAACCACGACACACTTCCCGCCACGAGCAGCGAAGCAAAGATGGTATTGATGATGAGGCTGAGCTGCGCGATGGACACACCAAATATCGCGGGCCCCATCTGTTTGATGACGCGCCACATCCCTTCATCCGTCCGGCTGAAGCGGATGGTCGGCAGCATACCGATCTTCTTGAGGAACGGGATCTGGAAGGCGAGTTGCACAAAACCTGCCACGAACACCGCCCAAGCGAGCGCCATGATGGGCTGCTCAAAATAAGGTGCGCCCCATAGCGCCCCGCCGATGAAACATAGATTCAGCAAGATGGGGGCAAAAGCCGGCACCCAGAACTTGTTATAGGTATTGAGGATGCCCGCAGCGACAGCGACCAGCGAGATGAAAAAGATGTATGGGGAGGTGATGCGCAGCAGTTGCACCGTGAGATCGAACTGCTCGGGATTCTTCACGAAACCAGGCGCGCTGATGTAGACGAGGATGGGTGCTGCAACGATACCAATAGCGGTCACCACGAAGAGGATCAAAGCCAGCATGGTGGTGACGTGATCGACCAGTAACTTGGTCTCTTCCTGCCCCCTGCGATTCTTGTATTCGCCAAAGATGGGCACGAACGCCTGAGAGAAAGCACCTTCCGCGAACATGCGGCGCAACAGATTCGGGAGCTTGAAAGCGACGAAGAAAGCATCCGTCGCCATGCCCGCACCAAAGATGCGCGCAATCAACACGTCTCTGGTGAAGGCCAAGATACGCGAGACCAGAGTCAGTCCGCTGATCGTGGCGAGGGCTTTAAGAAGGTTCATTGAGGACACTCAGTGGGCGTGCCAAGTGAAGGAGGCATCACCAACCATTCTTTTGAGAGTGGCGACGTTCCATACTGATGGTCGGGAATATTCCCGTTGCGCCCGCATCCAACCTGTTGCGACCCGCACGCACCGTCAGGTGATTATTGACCACGAACTGCCTGATCAACTCGAAAGCATGAGGATCGGCCTGCTCCAAAGAAAAACGCACGACAACGGAGGGAGTGCCTTGGATGACGATAGGACGGATATAGGAAGAGTAGACGATACGACCATCCTTGCCTGGCGTACCCAGCATGTCGCTCAAACGCTCTCCCCAATTGGATGGACGAAAGGCTTGCCCATCTTTTGTGATGCCTTGGATGACGAACTCGGCGAGTTCCGGATGACGGTCTTTTTTATCTAACAATTTGAGGCTCTCTAAAGGTCAAAACGGGCGCGGATTGTAACATCGCCGTTCCATCCGCCTTGGTAGATAGGCAACTACCAACCCTCTTTTGCCCCGTCGCGACGCTCCACTCCAAGAACCGGATGAGGGCCTGTGACTTCAGCATCTCGGCTTCCACGCCCTGATCGGACTTTTAAGTGGTTCTCAGTAACGAACTGTTTCACCATCTCAAAGGCTTTGGGATCGATATGCTGCCAAGAGACACGTATCACGACAGCCGCGACCCCAGCGATCATGACGGGGCGAGCATAGGGAGAATAGAGCATGCGCCCATCCTGTCCTGCCGAGCCCATCATATTGCACAAATTAGTCGCCCAATCAGACTGTTGGAACAAATGACCACCTTCGGTGATGCCTTGGATCACGAATTCCGAGACGCTCGACAACATGACTTCCACCTTCTCGCCTAGTTGACCGGCGGTATCATAGCACCGCCCCGACGCACAAACCGCCCACCCCAAACTACGGGTTGCCAAATCCAAAGAGCCTCCCTATAATGCGCGCCTTTTAACGCAAGCCGAATTCCCAAGGAGTCACCATGGCAAACACAGCACAAGCCAGAAAACGCGCAAAACAAGCAGACAAACAGCACGCTCACAACACCACATTGCGTTCCGAATTGCGCACAGCGATCAAGAAGGTAGTGAAGGCGATCGAAGCGGGCGACAAGGCTGCCGCACAGTCCGTGTTCACTGCATCGACTAGCGTGGTTGACTCCATCGCAGACAAGAAGATCATCCATAAGAACAAAGCAGCTCGCCATAAGAGCCGCTTGTCCGCCGCTATCAAGGCGATGGCCTGATTTATCGCAGACGAAAGCCTGCGAAATAATAAAGGCCGACGATGTTGTCGGCCTTTTTTGTTTATAGTTCCAGCCTCAGCGTTACAACAAGACCAGAAAGCTTGCTATGTCTCATTTGATGAACACGTATGCTAGACAACCTGTTTCTTTCACTCACGGTGAAGGTGCTTGGCTATTCGATGCCGCAGGCAATCGTTATCTAGATGGCTTAGCTGGTGTCGCCGTCAACACACTGGGGCATGCCCACCCTCGCTTCACCGCTGCACTTAAGTCGCAGATCGACAGCCTGATCCATTGCTCCAACATCTATCAAGTAGCAGGGCAAGAAGCTTTGTCTGACAAGCTGTGTGCGTTGTCTGGCATGCAGGAGGTCTTCTTCTGTAATTCCGGCTGCGAGGCCAATGAAGCCGCCATCAAGTTAGCGCGCATGCACGGCCACAATCGCGGCATAGACAATCCTTCCATCATCGTAATGGAAAAAGCGTTCCACGGACGGACGTTAGCCACCCTCTCCGCCACTGGCAACCGCAAGGTACAAGCGGGCTTCGAGCCACTGGTGAGTGGTTTCGTACGCGTTCCTTACAACGATATGGAAGCCGTGCGCCAAGTCGCACAGCACAACCGTGACGTGGTCGCCGTATTGGTCGAGCCGATCCAAGGCGAAGGAGGCATCCGCACGTTGGACGTCGCCTATCTGCAGCAGCTTCGCAAGCTGTGCGATGAGAACAACTGGTTGCTGATGTTGGACGAGGTGCAATGCGGCATCGGACGCACGGGAAAATGGTTCGGCTTCCAACATACCGACATCTTGCCGGACGTGATGACGCTAGCCAAAGGATTGGGATCTGGCGTGCCGATTGGCGCATGTCTCACGGCGGGCAACGCAGTAGGAACATTCAAGCCTGGCAACCACGGCTCCACCTTCGGCGGCAATCCTTTGGCCTGTGCTGCGGGCCTGAACACTCTGAACATCGTCGAACAAGATGGCTTGCTCGCTCACGCAGATCAGGTCGGCAGATTCATACGCGACGGTTTGAATACATCCTTGAAAGGTGTCACGGGTGTCAAAGAGATTCGCGGGCAAGGCTTGATGATCGGCATCGAACTGGATAAGCCATGTGGTGATCTGGTTAAACAGGCGTTGGTTAAAGGCTTACTCATCAATGTGACGGCTGATACCGTGGTACGTCTGTTGCCACCACTCATCTTGTCGAAAGCAGAAGCACAGCAAATGATCGACATCCTGAGTCCACTCATCAAAGACTTCTTGCAAGCCTAAATTTGGAAACGCACCATGTCCGCGCCCATCAAACACTTTTTGCAATTCAAAGACCTCACCCGCGAAGAGCTTGAATATCTGTTCGAGCGCACTCGCCGCATCAAACAAAAATTCAAGTCTTACCAACAATACTGGCCTTTGACTGACCGCACCTTGGTGATGATCTTCGAAAAAGCCAGCACGCGCACACGCTTGTCTTTTGAGGCCGGTATTCAACAACTGGGCGGTTCTGCCATCTATCTGAACACACGCGATTCACAACTCGGTCGCGGCGAACCTGTGGAAGACGCAGGTCAAGTCATCTCGCGCATGAGTGACATCGTGATGATCCGTACCTTCGAGCAGAGCATCATCGAGCGTTTCGCTGCGCATTCGCGCGTGCCCGTCATCAACGGTCTGACCAACGAATACCACCCCTGCCAGATCCTCGCTGACATCTACACCTACATCGAACATCGCGGCAGCATCCAAGGTAAGACTGTGGCGTGGATCGGCGATTCAAACAATATGTGCAATACGTGGTTACAAGCCGCAGAGATATTGGACTTCAATGTCCACGTCTCCACTCCACCAGGCTACGAAGTTGAGCCTGAACGCGCCGGCTTGTACGGACATGAGCACTACGAAGAATTCAAAGACCCGATGGAAGCCGCAAAAGGTGCCGATCTGGTGACCACCGACGTGTGGACTTCGATGGGATGGGAAGCTGAGAACGAAGAACGTCTGAAGGACTTTGCCGATTGGCAAGTGGATGCGGACATGATGGGCGTTGCCGCTAAAGATGCGTTGTTCATGCACTGCCTACCCGCACATCGCGGCGAAGAAGTATCGGCAGAAGTCATCGACGGCACGCAATCTGTGGTGTGGGACGAAGCAGAGAATCGTTTGCATGTGCAGAAGGCGCTGATGGAATACCTATTGCTCGGAAAGATCGCTTGAAATGAAGATCCCACCTCGCCTCACACCGCTCTTGTTCCCCTTCTTCATGTCGCTGGTGATGGCCTTCATCATGACCGCCTTCATCACTTGGATCAACACAGGCTTGGCCGATGGTTATGTAGGACGCTGGATGTATTCCTTCGTCTTCGCTTGGCCGCTCGCCATGGCCTGCATCGTCGTGTTCGCCAATCGTATTCGCGGCCTCATCGGAAAACTCACCGCTCAATAAATCTAGCTCATAGGAAATCAACATGTCTGACATCAAAAAAGCCGTTCTCGCCTACTCTGGTGGACTCGATACCTCCGTTATTCTGAAATGGTTGCAAGACACCTATCAATGTGAAGTGGTCACCTTCACCGCCGACGTGGGTCAAGGCGAAGAGCTAGAACCAGCACGTGCCAAAGCATTAAAGATGGGCATCGCAGCAGACAATATCTTCATCGATGACCTGCGCGAAGAATTCGTACGCGATTTCGTATTCCCCATGTTCCGCGCCAACACCGTGTATGAAGGCGAATACCTGCTGGGTACGTCCATCGCGCGCCCACTGATCGCAAAACGCCTGATCGAGATCGCGGCCATGACAAAGTCCCAAGCCATCTCGCACGGTGCGACGGGCAAGGGTAATGACCAAGTGCGTTTTGAGTTAGGTGCGTATGCGCTCAACCCCAACATCAAAGTGATCGCGCCTTGGCGTGAATGGGATCTGTTGTCGCGTGAGAAACTGATGGCCTATGCCGAAAAACACGGCATCCCCGTCGAGATGAAACACAAACAAGGCGGCTCGCCTTACTCCATGGACGCGAACCTCCTGCACATCTCCTACGAAGGTCGCCATCTGGAAGACCCCGCAGCCGAAGCCGAAGAGAGCATGTGGCGTTGGACCGTGTCACCGGAAAAGGCTCCTGATGCAGCCGAGTATCTCGACATCGAGTACGTGAAGGGCGACATCGTTGCGCTGAACGGAACCAAACTATCTCCCGCTCAAGTGTTGGCTAAGCTGAACGAGCTCGGTGGCAAGCACGGCATCGGTCGTCTGGACTTGGTGGAGAACCGCTACGTCGGCATGAAGTCGCGCGGCTGCTACGAGACACCTGGCGGAACCATCATGTTGAAGGCACACCGCGCCATCGAATCCATCACCTTGGATCGTGAAGTCGCTCACTTGAAAGACGACCTGATGCCACGTTACGCATCGATGATCTACAACGGTTACTGGTGGAGCCCTGAGCGCCTCGCGATCCAAACACTGATCGACCACACCCAAGCCAGCGTGAACGGCTGGGTACGCGTCAAATTGTACAAGGGCAATGTCATCGTCGTTGGCCGCGATTCCAAGACGGATTCGCTGTTCGATTCCAGCATCGCCACCTTCGAGGACGACAAAGGCGCATACGACCAGAAGGATGCGGCAGGCTTCATCAAACTGAATGCTTTGCGCATGCGCATCGCGGCGAACCTGAAGAGCCGCAAATAAGTTTTTGTTTCAAAGGAGGCTGTGATGATTCACGAACTAAGTGGTGACATCCTGTTAAGCAGCGCCAAAGCCATTGCCCAAGGCGTTGCTCCCAATGACGACTTCCATCACGGGCTTGCGTTGCAACTGCGCGAACGTATGCCAGCGATGTACAAAGACTTTCGACACTACTGCCAGACCAAGCATCCCAAGTCAGGCGAGTTGTGGACTTGGATGAGCAGTGATGGACGTTACATCGTCAATCTGTTCACACAAGATGGCGCATACGACCACGGAAGCAAGCCTGGACACGCGACGGTCAGTCATGTGAATCACGCTTTGCATGCACTGCGCTCTTTTGCACAAAAAGAAAAACTCTCCAGCCTCGCCCTGCCGCGCCTAGCCTGCGGCGTGAATGGTCTGGATTGGAACGACGTGAAGCCACTCATCGAAAAACATCTCGGCGACCTCGGCATCCCCGTGTATGTGTATGCCAATTATCAAAAAGGCAGCAAAGCAAACGAACCCTCGAAATAATCAAAAGGAAACCTCAGCATGTCAGACAAGATCGATAACGTCAGCGTCGGTAAAAAATCCAATGTGTTCTTCGACGGAAAATGTGTCTCGCATTCCGTATTCTTCCCCGATGGTTCACGCAAGACCGTTGGTGTCGTATTGCCTAATAGCCAATTGACCTTCAACGTCGGCGTACCCGAATTGATGGAGATCAGTGCAGGCACCTGCCAAGTGAAGATCGCGGGCGAATCCAGCTTTAAGACCTACGCTGCGGGCAGCAGCTTTAACGTGGCCGCCAACAGCAGCTTCGACATCCATACCGGTGCTGAGGCAGTCGATTACGTGTGTTCGTTTGGTTCCAACTAACCTAAAGGTAAGTTTCCACCGCAACAAGCCGCTACGCGGCGTGTTGTGGTTAAGATATTAAGGAGAAGACAATGCCCTCATTCGACATCGTTTCAGAAGTAGACAAACCCGAAGTCAAGAATGCAATCGAGCAGACAAACAAAGAAGTCAGCACACGTTTCGACTTCAAGGGGTCGGATGCGCGCGTAGAACAAGCCGAGCTGAAACTCACAGTGTGGGCTGACAACGAGTTCCAGTTGAATCAAGTACAGGACATCCTCAACGGCAAATTGACCAAGCGCGGTGTAGACATCAAATGTCTTGAGATCAGCGACAAGATCGAGAAGGTCAGCGGCAACAAAGTCAAGCGTGGCTGCGAAGTAAAGACAGGCGTCGAGATCGAGCTGGCCAAGAAGATCGTCAAACACATCAAAGATAGCAAGATGAAGGTGCAAGCCAGCATCCAAGGCGACACCGTGCGTGTGACTGGCAAGAACCGCGATGACCTGCAAGACGCTATAGCCTTCGTCAAAAAGACCATCACCGATTTCCCATTGCAATATCAGAACTTCCGCGACTAAATCATGAAACTGCCGATCCAATCACTTCTTGCTGTCCTGCTGATCTCTGCTTCCAGCAGTGCTTGTGCCGAGGATTCGATCTCGTACCCAGCGATGGTATGGGATGACGTCACGCATACCCTCACAGCCCCTGCTCGATGGGAAAAGAATGATTGGCAACAAGTGGGATGGGAAAGCCTCGCGGTTCTAGGAACGGTCGCCATCATCGACAAACCTGTACGTGATTACATGGTGAAGCAAGATCAGAACAGCCAAGCTTGGTTGCAAGTCGAAAAGTTCGGCCGTGAGTATGCGGTCGGCATCACTGGGGCATTCTTTGTCGCAGGTTTGGTCGGTGACGAGACTTCGATGCACGTCGCGCAGGACGTGGTCGCTGCCAGTCTTATCTCCAGTGGCATCATCGGTGTCGCCACCAAGACCGTCGTCGGACGTAGCCGGCCTTTGCAGGAAAAAGGCACGACCAACTTCGCCCCGTTCACCGACATGAACAGTTCATTTTTTTCCGGCCACACCACGCAAGCATTCACTTTGGCTGCTGTGATCTCAGAAACCTATGACGAGACATGGATAGACGTGACTGCATACAGCCTCGCCACCTTGGTGGGTGTGGCACGCACCTATCACGACAAGCACTTCGCCTCTGATGTACTGACTGGCGCAATAGTGGGTACATTGGTCGGTAAGAGCGTGGTCGCGCACAACAAAGCCCTGCGTGGCAACAAACTGTTCGTCACGCCAGCCGTCTCCCAAGGCATGGTCGGCATCCAAATCGCTGGGAAGTTCTGATGCCTAGCGTCCTCCTACCGCTTGCGAATGGTAGCGAGGACCTAGAAGCCATCACCGTGCTGAACATCCTGCGTCGCGCAGGTATCGAGGCAGTCAGCGCCAGCCTTGATGGACAAGCCATACGCGGCAGTCGCGGCACGGTCATCGTGCCCGACACCTCACTAGACGAAGCACTCAAGCGAGACTTCGATATGGTGGTACTACCAGGTGGTCAGCCTGGCACCAAGAACCTCAAGGCCGATGCTCGCATCATCAAACTCGTGCAAGTGATGCATGCGAAGGATAGATATGTCTGCGCGATCTGTGCCGCCCCCTCGATTTTGGCAACGGCGGGACTGCTGAACGGAAAACGCGCCACTAGCTTTCCAACATGCCTCGATGATTTTCCTCAAGTGTCTTTGCAACCTCAAGCAGTGGTCGAAGACGGCAAGATCATCACGTCACGCGGGCCGGGCACAGCGATGGATTTCGCACTGACCTTGGTGGAGCGCCTATCAGGCAGATCCAAACGTGACGAAGTCGAAGCAAGCTTGGTGCGTTGAGTGCCCTCTGCACTAATAAAACTTCCCCCCGCCATCATCGCACTGCTGTTGCAGACGTTCGCGTTCATGTTCGTCACGCTCGTCGTACGTTCGTTCCAACTTCAACTCGCACCCATTGTGTTCGTCCTTCTCTGCGGGCTACTGGCTGCGACGTTCAGCCACCTCGCCAAGCAAGCACGCTGGTGGCTCTATATCCAATCCACCTTCCTGCCCCTGATATTGCTGGTGTATTCGCTCGACATTCCCCCCGCATTATTCCTCGCGGCGTTCCTCATCATGCTGCTCGTATATTGGAGCGCCTTCCGCACCCAAGTACCCCTCTATCTCTCCAGCAACAAAGTGTGGCAAGCACTCGAAACCCAACTACCCAGTGACCGTCCATTCACCTTCATCGATCTAGGCTCAGGCATCGGTGGCGTGTTGACTCACCTCTCTCGAACCCATCAACAGGGCCACTTCCATGGTGTGGAATATGCGCCTCTACCCTTCGCCTGGAGTTGGCTACGCATCAAATTAGGCAAACACAGAAACTGCTCCGCTCAATGGGGAAGCATGTGGGATAGCGATCTGTCCCAATATGACGTCGTTTTTGCGTATCTCTCACCGGTGCCGATGGAACGACTCTGGCACAAGGCGCGAGCCGAGATGAAGTCGGGCAGTCTGTTCATCAGCAATACTTTCGCCGTACCAGACCATCCGCCCCAATCGACACTAACTGTGGATGACTTGCATACATCCACCCTATTCATCTGGAAGATGTAAGGTTTACCCTCATTCTTTTCAAAGGGTTACAGGCACACCACCGAAACACTTCCCAATGCAGAATATTTTGGTTAGGATGCCGACCTAGTTCAGTTGCACATCTACGCGGCATCAACCGCACGAACACAAAACCCAACAACCTAAACGAGAACCAAACATGAGCGAACACATCCGTTATGTCACCGATGACACCTTCACTGCTGAAGTATTGCAATCACCAGTGCCTGTACTGGTCGATTACTGGGCTGAATGGTGTGGTCCTTGCCGCATGATTGCCCCCATCTTGGATGAAGTCTCCAAGGAATACGCAGGCCGCTTGAATGTCGCCAAGTTGAATGTGGACGAGAACCAAGAGACACCACAAAAATACGGTGTGCGTGGCATCCCGACATTGATGCTGTTCAAGAACGGCAACATCGAAGCAACCAAGGTCGGCGCGTTGTCCAAATCACAATTGACCGCGTTCATCGACAGCCACATCTAAATTTTTCAACACCCTGCCCTTCACTGCATCGTTTCTTTCAGAGACACTCAAAACAAAATAAACACGATGCGATGATGGGCGGAAATTCCCGCAAAACCCCAAACCAAACTGTCTCACATCCCTAGCAACTCTCAATAACTTAGCGCTCACGCGCCCCATCCTGACTATGCATCTATCCGACCTCAAGACCAAACACATCACCGAATTAGTGGAAATGGCGACCACCAATCAGATCGACAACGCCAACCGCATGCGCAAGCAAGACTTGATCTTCGCATTGCTGAAGAACCAAGCCAAGAAAGGCGAGAGCATCTTCGGTGAAGGTACGTTGGAGGTGCTACCGGATGGTTTCGGGTTCTTGCGATCACCCGACACGTCGTACCTCGCAGGCCCTGACGACATCTACGTCAGTCCCAGCCAGGTGCGCCGCTTCAACCTGCATACCGGCGATTCGATCGAGGGCGAGATCCGCACCCCGAAAGAGGGCGAACGCTATGTGGCGCTGGTCAAGGTGGACAAGGTCAACGGCGAGCCACCGGAGAACGCCAAGAACAAGATCCTGTTCGAGAACCTGACGCCGTTGTTCCCGACACAACAACTGACGCTTGAGCGCGACATCCGCGCTGAAGAGAACATCACAGGCCGCATCATCGACATCGTCGCCCCCATCGGTAAAGGTCAGCGCGGCTTGTTGGTCGCTTCTCCGAAATCCGGTAAGACGGTGATGTTGCAACACATCGCCCACTCCATCTCCGCCAACCATCCTGATGCCACCCTGATCGTATTGCTGATCGATGAGCGTCCAGAAGAAGTGACTGAGATGAGCCGCACCGTGCGCGGCGAGGTGGTTGCCTCGACTTTCGATGAACCAGCCACACGTCACGTGCAGGTCGCCGAAATGGTGCTGGAAAAGGCTAAACGCCTAGTTGAACACAAGAAGGATGTCGTCATCCTGCTCGACTCCATCACACGTCTGGCACGGGCTTACAACACCGTCATCCCATCTTCCGGCAAGGTGCTGACCGGTGGCGTGGATGCAAACGCTCTGCAACGCCCTAAGCGTTTCTTTGGTGCGGCACGTAACATCGAAGAAGGCGGTTCACTCACTATCATCGCCACCGCACTGGTCGACACCGGTAGCCGCATGGACGACGTGATCTACGAAGAATTCAAGGGCACCGGCAATATGGAGATCCATTTGGATCGCCGCATGGCCGAGAAGCGCATTTACCCTGCCATCAACGTCAACCGTTCTGGCACCCGCAAGGAAGAGTTACTCATCAAGCAAGATTTGCTGCAGCGCATCTGGGTTCTTCGTAAGCTGTTGTATCCAATGGACGAATTGGAAGCAATGGAGTTCTTGCTGGACAAAGTGAAAGCCACCAAGAACAACGCCGAATTCTTTGATTCAATGAAGCGCTAAGCCCTGAAAAGGAAAACCAAAAAAGGCTTTTGACGGATGGTGCCCTTTATGTATAATGCGCGCCTTTCGGAAAACGCAGTTTCAGTGAAGGCATAACCATTCGGTTATGCCGTAACTAAAACGCATCAAGCGAGGTCGTTATGTACGCAGTAATCAAAACCGGCGGTAAGCAACACCGCGTGATCTTGGGCGAAACACTCAAGGTCGAATCTATCGTTGGCGAAGTCGGCACATCCTTGGTATTGGACAAAGTGTTGATGGTTGGCAATGGTGACAAAATTTCCGTTGGTCAGCCTCTGCTGGCTGGCGCGACAGTCAAAGCGACCATCGTCGCTAATGGCCGTCACGACAAAGTGACCATCTTCAAGATGCGTCGTCGTAAGCACTACCAAAAGCATCAGGGTCATCGTCAAAACTACACAGAGATCCGTATCGACGGCATCTCTGCTTAATTGCTAAGGAGCTAGAAAATGGCATCGAAAAAAGGCGGAGGTAGTACCAGTAACGGCCGCGACTCGCACTCGAAACGATTGGGTGTTAAGAGTTACGGTGGCGAATTGATCAGCGCAGGTAGCATCATCGTGCGTCAACGCGGCACTCAAGTTCACGCAGGCGACAATGTCGGCATGGGCAAGGATCACACACTGTTCGCCAAGATGACGGGCAAGGTCGTGTTCGCAATCAAAGGCGCGGCTAAACGCAAAACGGTTAGCATCGTCGCTGCTTAAGTAATTGAGCAGTTAAAATGAGCCCTATCGCAAGGTAGGGCTTTTTTATTTCTGGGTCATTCGCAATATGAAATTCATCGACGAATCAAAGATCGAAGTCATCGCAGGCGACGGAGGTAACGGCGCGGCTAGTTTTCGTCGTGAAAAATATATCGAAAAAGGTGGTCCTGATGGCGGTGACGGCGGGCGCGGCGGTAGCGTCATCGCCATCGCTGACCGCAACATCAACACCCTAGTCGATTACCGTTTCGCCCGCATGCACCGTGCCAAAAACGGCGAGCGTGGCGGCAGTGCAGACTGCTACGGCAAAGGTGCGGATGACATCATCCTGCGTATGCCTGTGGGTACCGTCATCACTGACATCAACAGTGGCCAGATCATCGCCGACCTCACCCATGAGGGCGAACAAGTCTTGCTGGCCAAGGGCGGCGCAGGCGGCTTGGGCAACCTGCATTTCAAGTCCAGCACCAACCGCACGCCACGCCAATGCACCCCCGGCGAAGAAGGCGAACGCCGCGAACTGCAACTGGAGTTGAAGGTCCTGGCTGACATCGGTCTGTTGGGCATGCCGAATGCAGGCAAGTCCACCTTCATCCGCTCGGTATCGGCCGCACGCCCCAAAGTCGCTGATTATCCTTTCACCACACTACATCCGAATCTGGGCGTGGTGCGCGTGTCGCACGAGAAGAGCTTCGTCATCGCCGACATCCCAGGACTCATCGAAGGCGCTGCAGAAGGTGCAGGTCTTGGTCACCAATTCCTTCGCCATCTGGCACGCACGCGCTTGTTGTTGCACATCGTGGACATCGCACCGATGCACGAGGGCGTCGATCCTGTGCACGAAGCGCATGCGATCCTGAACGAACTCAAGAAATACGACGAAGAGCTTTACAACAAGCCGCGCTGGCTGATCTTGAACAAGCTCGACTTGTTGCAAGACCGTGACGAGAAGATCGCTGAATTCCTCAAGGCGTTCGGTGGCGACACACGTTACTTCACCATCTCTGCTATCAATGGCGAAGGATGCAAAGAACTTACTTACGCCATCATGGAGCACTTACAAGCCGCAGCTGATGCCGAACAAGAGGCTGTCACTGAAAGCGCGCAGGAAACTGAGATCGTCATCCACGACCCACTTGCATGAAAACCGTTCTAACCCAATCCAAACGCATCGTCGTCAAAGTCGGCAGTAGCCTCGTCACCAATTCAGGGGAAGGCTTAGACACGCGCGCCATTGGTAATTGGGCGCAACAGATCAGCACGTTACGTGCACAGGGTTGTGAAGTGGTCTTGGTGTCTTCTGGTGCGATCGCCGAGGGCATGCAACGCCTGGGCTGGAAACAACGTCCAAGTGCCGTACACGAACTTCAAGCCGCTGCTGCAGTCGGTCAAATGGGATTGGTGCAGGTGTACGAGAGCTGCTTCAGCCAACACGGCCTGCGCGCTGCGCAAGTGCTACTGACCCACGCCGACCTTGCCGACCGCGAACGTTACCTTAATGCGCGCTCCACCCTGCGCACTCTGCTCACGTTGGGTGTCATCCCCATCATCAACGAGAACGACACTGTCGTCACCGATGAGATCAAGTTCGGCGACAACGACACACTAGGCGCACTGGTTGCGAATCTAATCGAAGCGGATGCATTCGTCATCCTCACGGACCAAGTCGGCCTGTTCACCGCCGACCCTCGCAAAGACCCTAGCGCGACACTCATCAGCGAAGCGCAAGCAGGGGACGCAAAGCTAGAATTGATGGCCGGTGGTGCAGGTAGCAGCATCGGTCGCGGCGGCATGATCACCAAAGTACTCGCAGCTAAACGAGCTGCACGTAGTGGCGCGCATACCGTCATTGCTTCCGGCCATGAACGTGACGTACTGCCCCGTCTACTGCAAGGCGAATCCATCGGAACCTTGCTTGTCGCCCCTGCCCTATCACTCGATGCACGCAAACAATGGCTGGCCGACCATCTGCAAGTGAGCGGCAAAGTGACGCTGGATGCGGGTGCGGTTCGCGTACTGAAGAATGAAGGTAAGAGCCTGCTACCAATCGGCGTCACCCAAGTTGCAGGTGAATTCCAACGTGGTGCAGTCGTCGCCGTGCTCGACACAGAAGGCCGCGACATCGCGCGAGGCCTCATCAACTACAGTGCCGCAGAAGCACGTCGCATCGCAGGTAAGGCCAGCGGTGAGATCGAAGGTATCCTGGGTTATGTGGATGAGTCAGAGCTCATCCATAGGGACAACCTAGTTCTGCTGTAAAACAGCAGAACTAGGTTGCGGCGTAGGCTAACGAGAGCAAAGCGAACGTTAAGACACGGAGTGGCGGCCAGAGCCACAATTCGGTATTGCTGTAACACAGCAATACTAAGTTGCGGTGAAGACTCTCGTACCCGCAGGGTGAACCTTTAGGTTATGTCGGAGCCACAACCCCATCACTGATTACGCGTCGTACCAGCCCTGACTGCGCTTCACCAGATACACCACACTCAACATCACCGGCACTTCGATCAACACGCCGACCACCGTCGCAAGTGCCGCACCAGATTCGAATCCAAACAGACTGATCGCCGCAGCAACGGCCAATTCGAAGAAATTGGATGCGCCGATCAATGCCGAGGGCCCCGCTACGCAATGTGCCTCTCCCACTCTGCGATTCAGCCAGTAGGCAAGACCTGATGTGAAGTACACCTGGATGGTGATGGGCACAGCCAGCATCAGAATGATGAGTGGCTGTTCAACGATGGCTTTACCTTGGAAGGCGAACAGCAACACCAGTGTCAGCAACAGCGCTGAGATGGAGATCGGCCCCAGTTTTTCCAATGTTACTTGCAACGTTTGTTCGCTGCGCAACAACAACCACTTACGCCACGCTTGCGCAATGAAGACGGGTAGCACGATGTAGAGCCCCACGGATACCAGCAAGGTATCCCACGGCACGATGATGGCAGACATACCGAGCAGCAACGCCACTAACGGTGCGAAGGCGAACACCATGATGGCGTCGTTGAGTGCCACCTGACTAAGGGTGAACAACGGCTCGCCATTCACCAATCTGCTCCATACGAACACCATCGCCGTGCAAGGTGCTGCCGCAAGCAAGATCAATCCAGCGATGTAGCTATCGAGTTGTTCGGCCGGTAGATAGGGTGCGAACAGATGGCGGATGAACAGCCATCCCAGCAAAGCCATCGAGAACGGCTTGACTGCCCAATTGATGAATAGCGTGACGCCGATGCCACGCCAATGCTTCTTCACTTCATGCAGTGCACCAAAGTCGATACGCAATAACATGGGAATGATCATCACCCAGATGAGCAGGCCAACAGGAAGGTTGACCTTGGCGAGTTCCAATGTGCCCAGCCAATGGAATGGTGCAGGGATGAACTGCCCCAGCACCACGCCAACGATGATGCACAGGAAGACCCACAGAGTCAGGTAGCGTTCGAAGATGCTCATACCATCAATCCTGGATACGACCGATCTCGTTGAGTTTGTCTTTCAACACCAGCTTGTCCAACTTGTCGATCGGCAACGCCATGAACAATTGGATACGACGTGCCAACTGCTCCGCAGCTTTATTGAACGCAGCACGACGAGCCTCCTCGCCTTCGATATGAGCAGGATCAGGGATACCCCAATGTGCAGTCGCCGGATGGCCTAACCAAATCGGGCAGGCCTCACCGGCTGCGTTGTCGCACACAGTGAAGATGAAGTCGAACACGGGCGCATCGGGGCGAGAGAATTCATCCCAGCTCTTGCTACGCAGACCTTCTGTACTGTGTCCATGAGTCTGCAACCACTCGATAGCGCCGGGATTGACCTTGCCTGCAGGTTTACTCCCTGCGCTGTAGGCTTTGAACCTACCTTTACCCAACACATTGAATAGCACTTCGCCCAACACGCTACGTGCCGAATTCCCCGTGCACAAGATCAATACGTTATATTGTTTCTCGCTCATTTCATCTTTCCTTTTATCAACATTTCTTAGTTGGCGTCTTGCATGTCGCATCGTCACCACCACAACAGTTCTCGGTGAGGTAATCCACCATGCCATTCATCACTGCGAAGTTCGCCGCGTAGTACACGAAGCGTCCATCCTGCCGACTCTCGACCAACCCTGCATGGCTTAGCGTCTTAAAGTGGAAGGACATATTGGCTGGCGACACCTTCAGTTTTTCAGCGATCTGCCCTGCCGCCATTCCTTCTGGGCCACTCGTCACCAACAGGCGGTAGATAGCCAAGCGAGTCGGCTGTGCGAGCGCCGATAAAGCTTTCACAACTTGAGCGGGTTTCATCATCTTACGATTCAATTATTAAACGATTATTAAAATAATAAATGGGATGCAGGATCAGGTCAAGCGCGGTGACTCAGCGATAGCGGAAGGAATAGAAGATATCGACCGCATCCTCGACACCAGTGCGCGTCACGAGGGTGATGCGTGGTGTGAGGGTGTAGGTGAACTTAGTGATACCCGTGTTGGAAGATAGGCCTTGCTCATAGCTCAGATAGGCGCGCGGGTTGAGGCGCTTACCGACTGTCACCACTTGGCTTTGCAAGGGATCGACTGCTCCCGCTTTCTGGTTCAGCGACAACTCATCCACACCGACCGCGCGTCCGATCTTGGAGGCTGACTGGCCGCCCATGATGTTGGTCGCCGCAGATAGTAGCAACGACGAATCCACACCGCTGCTATCAGGCACACGTCCCAGTACCAGCCACGAGAGTTTCTCCGCATCAGGCACATTCGGGTTGGAGACCAAGCGAATGACCGGTTTGCGTGCCGTACCCAATACTTCGACCCCGGCTTCCACGCTCAATCCTTTGCGATACGCGAGGATGTTCAACCCCGGATCATCCATGCGTCCTTGGAAGTTCACCATTCCGCGTTCAACTTGCAGACGTTGTCCATAGGCATCGAACACAGCATCTTGTGCGTTGATGATGCCCGTCACGCGAAGTTGTTCGCCCGGCTCTCCGTGTACATCCAGCTTACCGGCAAGGCGCGCTTCCAAACCCGAGGCGCGGATGAAGAACTTGTCACCCAGATCGAGCGTAGCGCTGACCTTGTTCTGTTGCTTGACGCTCTCATCCACTTCCTGTCCGACGATCTGCACATCCTCGTCGAGTTGCGGGCGCGTGCTCACAGGTTGATCGATGAGACCGGCATCGGCACGAATATCGCCATCCAAGATGAGCGTCTTGCCGGAGAAGCGCGCATGGCCCGTACCAGAGGCGACGACCCAACGGTCAGCGCGCTGCAACAAGGGGAATTGTTGCGCAGTGATCTGCACACCGCCGCTATCACCCTTGAGGTCGAGTGTGCCGCTCGCGCTCAATTTACCAGCAGCGCGACTCAACCTAAAATCGCCCAGCAATTTGTCTTGAGGCTGTGGCAAATAAGGTGCATCAAAATCGAATAGGTCGAGATGCACCATATCTTGCTCAAAACGTGCACTCACCCGCCCGTTCTCAAGCCGCACACCTTGGTCGAGCATACCGAAACTCAAGCCTTCTCCCTGCACCATGCCGCGCAGTCGCGGCGTGTGCATGTCCCCGACAAGGTCGGCATCCAACTTCAATTTCCCGCCACTTTGAAAGTTGCTATCCAAGGTCGGCCCCAACCACGACAACTCATTCGAGTCGAGATACAGATGGCCTGTCAGCGGCGCATCGGAAGCCACGCCCCATCCTTCCTCTGTCTGAGTGAGCGGCAAAGTAGCAGTGGCGCTCAACTCGCCCAAGCGTTCGCCACTGGCGGCGAGTGCGGTCTGTAGTTGGTCATTGACGACCTGTGCCGACAGGCTCAATTCGTTCAGACCGAACAACGCCCCCGTCTTGGCATCCACCACCCAATCGCCACTTTCGCGCCGCATATTCAAGGTCGCGTTCCAATGTGTGTCCTGCTTCACATCCCATGAACCACCAAAACGTAGTGTGCCGAAGTTATCCATCGTTGGCGGAATGTCATCCACATTCACGGCGCGAATGCCCAAGCCACTGAAGCTGCCGCTACTCTGCCAATAGTCAGGTGTCCAACGAGTGGTCTCCAAATGCGTACGGCCGCCGCCCAGCGCGATGTCGGCCGCACCGAGCTCCACCTCCTCCGCACCCAGCGTCAGCGCAGTGGTACTGAGCAATCGCAAAGGCACCGTACCCAAACCGATGAAATCATCCAAAGCACCTTGCCAGC
Source organism: Sideroxydans sp. (assembly GCA_041665725.1). Lineage (GTDB taxonomy): Bacteria > Pseudomonadota > Gammaproteobacteria > Burkholderiales > Gallionellaceae > Sideroxyarcus. The sequence continues at coordinate 67,154 of JBAYIG010000002.1, forward strand.
GTAGTGCCCGCCAACCTTGATCGAGATCGATCAGACCGCCGTGTGCTTGAAGTTGCAGATCTTCTTTCACTTGTGCGCCCTGCTCTACTTTGGCGAGTAGTTTCACGGTGTGGTCTGCGGGTGCGCCTTGCAGTTCAAAACTCGCCTCGGGAATGCGCAAGGCATTCCCTTGTTTCAAATCTTGCAACACGAGGTTGAGCGTCATCGACTGTGCAGAGACATCACCCGCTGCGTCTACACTGGTGATCGTCTGCCCAGCTGGCAACTTCAACTCTCTTCCGCTGAAAGAGAAATCGAATTTCGGTTCACCGATGCTTCCCGTGAGGGCGGCGCGCCCGCTCAGCTCACCGCCCAAGTTGGCTTCGACTTGTGACAGATCGGATGCCGCCAGATCAAAGCGCAGCTCGTCCGCACCCAGACCGTAGCTCCCCTTCACCGAGAGACGGTTATCCCCCAGATGCAAAGCCATCTCTCCTTTGCCATGCTTGCCATTGATGACCGCTGCCCATCCGGCTCCGCCGATCTCATATTGCGCGAAACGACTGTTGGCGAGCGTGAAGCGCATCTCAGCGGTCACCTCGGGTGATAGCTCTCCTTTGAGTGTCATCTCTGCGTTCAGGTCGGTCGGCGGGGTCGCAGCGAATTCAGCCAGATCCAACTTGCGCACTTGGCTGGTGAAATCGAACGCCCGGTTCTTATCCAGTGCCAACTTCCCATGCCCCTCGATACTCGTCTCACCACGCACCAGACGCAGGCTATGCAAAGCGACTTGTGTGCCTTGCCGAGTCAGATTTCCAGTAAGTTTTGATTCTCCATCGGTCAAGGCCAGCACGGCATGTTGAGATTTTCCCGCACCATCCAGCGCGATTTTGCCATTCGTCGTCGTCGATGGCAGACGGCTATCCAAGCCTTTGAGGCTCACATCGCGCACCGTCAATTGCGCCTCACCGGAGCGTTTCCGTGAATCCCAATCGAGATCACCTGCGAGTTGCCCATCCAGCAATGTCTTCGCTTCGAGGCGGCTGATCTGCCAATGCTCGGCAGATAGATTCAAGTGCGCGCGCGCATCGACGATCGGGATGCCATCCAGATCAAGCGTTTCCGCCAACTCGTTGTGCAACTGCAGATCACCTTCCAAGCGATCGCCCTTCTGGCCACGAGCCTCCAAACGACCCGATAGACGCGTGTGCGGCGCCTTCTCCAACCAACGCGCGACATCGATGCCTTTGAACTGCATCTGGATGCGCTGCAATGGCACCGCATCCAACGGCGTGATCACGAACGTTCCATCAGCGCGTGCCCCTGCTCCTTCGGCCTTGAGCTTGACCTGCATATCGCGCAACTCGCCCTGCACATCTGCTTGCACCTTCAATCTCTCGGCACGCGGCGTAGAAGTGTCCAAAGTAATGTGCGAATTTACGGCAAATGGACTGGCACTCGCCAAGGTCAGATCACCCGCCATCTCACCGAAGGGTAAGTGCGCATTGAGTAACCTCAGGTGATGCTGTTGAGGGTCGCTGTTCAAGCTGGCATCCACCTCACTCACCACAAGATCAGGCTGGGTCGAACCTGCGGCGAACCAGCGGAACACGCCCACATGTATCTGTGCGGCCGTCACATCCAAAGGAAGTTGCAAAGTTGTTGGCAAAGTAGGCGCAGTCGTCGTCACAGCGACCTGTTCAGCATGCACGTCGAGTTGTTGCACGCTCACCCGCAACAGATGCAACTCCTGACTCAACAATGCCCGCGGCTGCCAATCCACTTGCACATCACTCACGTCGATACGTTGTGAATCAGAATCGAAAGCAAGATGCTGCGCCGTGAATCCTCCGAACAAAGAACCCGTCAGCCCATCCACCTTGAGCGCGCCACGCGTGTGCCTATCCATCACCCCCGCCATCCACACCATGCCGGAAGTCGTGCCCAGAAGGTAGTAACCCACCCCGGCGACCAAGAAGCACGGTGTGAGCAGACCGAGGACGATCTTGCTGCGCAGCGACAAAGTAGAATTATCTTTCGCCATATGGGCATCTCAAATAATTCAAAGTTCTAAGCAAGACAAGGCGCGAACGAAAAATCGCGACGCGGCATATATGAAATATGTAAGGAGTGATTTTTCGTGAGCAACGCAGTATTGCGACGAAATTTGGATTAGTTGAGATGTCCATCAGAAAGCCACCGCAATAGAGAAGTGATAGACAAGATCGGACACCGTCTTGCTACGCGCCACGTCCAGCGCCAAAGGACCCACCGGACTACGCCAGCGTGCACCGAAGCCATAGCCGATCACTGGTTTCAACGCTTCCGGACTATCCGCTGCATCACCCGCATCGGCAAAGGCCGCCACGCCCAACGAATTGAACCAATGGGTGTACTCGGCACTCGCCGTCACCATCGCGCGACCACCGACCACCGCATCGCCTTCATGCACACCCAGACTTTGGTAGGCATAGCCGCGCACCGTCTGCGTACCACCGACACGGAACAGATATTCTTGCGGGATGTTCACGCGTGTCGGCGACTTGGTATAACCCGCCTCGCCGCGCAAGGTGATGACATCGTCCTCGCTCAGCGATATCCACTGCTGACGCCGCAGATAAGTCCTGACGAAATCCTCATCCGAAAAAGCTACCTTACCTGCACCACCAAGACGAAATTCTGTCAGCGATCCCGACATCGGCATCAATGGGTCATCCACTGCACGTTGCATCCAACGCCAGTCGAGCACCAGCGCTTGGTTGGTCTCGCGTATACCACCCTCAGGTATACGATGTTCCTGTTGCCAGTTCAGCCCGATGTTGAACTCGTTGCCATACACGGTGTGGCTGCGCGTCACGCCGAACTTGTCGCGCAAGGTCTCCAACCCTTGGATGGTGGTGCGCTCCCCACTGGCCAACCATTGCAAACGGAAACCCTGCGGATTGGGCAAAGTGTCGACACCCGCCGATAGTGTCTGTCGGTTGTTCTCCAACACCAATGCCGTGTTGAAAGCCCAAGCACGACTGACGAAATTGTTATCGAGATAACTCAACTCGCTGCGCAGACCATTGTTGGTGCTATAGCCCAATCCGGTGGATACCTTGCGCGATTGTGCCTCGACGATCTGCACTTTCACCGGTGCGGTGACGACTGCCCCACTCGATACCTCTTCAAGGGCAGGCATGTCCAAACTGACGATGATGGAACTGAACTGGGACAGGTTCTGTAAACGTGTCTGCAATATCAATAGTTGGTTCCGGTCATAGGGCTCACCTTGTTTGAAGGAGGCATAGCGAGTCACCATCTCTTCCGTGTAGCGCTCCAATCCGCTGACTTGCATCGCGCCGAAACGATAGCGCGGCCCCGAATCCAGCACGACACGCAAGCGCGCCGTAGCGGAAGGAATGTCGACCTTGGCAGCACTCTCTAGGATGCGCGCTGCCGCATATTCTTTGCGCGCCAATTGCGTGAGCAAGTCTGTCTTGGCCTGATCCCATGCAGTCGCACTGAATCCTTTTCCCAGTGGCAATGACCATTCCTTGCGCAGTTGTTTCGCTCGCTCTGCGTCCACCTGCTCGATGTCGCCGCGAAACTCGATGTCCACCGCACTGACGGTTGTGAGCGCACCAGGTTGGACCAGCAATTCCAGCGTCCCGCCTACCATGACAGAACGCAGAGACACCTTGCTGGCGAAATAGCCTTCGGTCATCAATAGCTCTGGGATCTCGTGCTGAGCGCGGCGCATGAAGACAGCACGCTCACTCTCCGTGTCCAACAACTCATCGGGCAGTTGAAAGTGCTGGGCCAGCACTGGTCGCACAGCTTCGGGAGCGATGAAGATCACGGCCGGGATGCTGCCAGACTTGGCATGTGCGCTCGCCACCAGTCCTAGGGTGAGCAAGCCGATCAAGGACCAAGCTATCGTCAGACGATTCATCGAGTATTCGGACAAAGAAAGCACACTAGAGGCATTACTGTGAAGGTTCGGATTGTAACTTAGGCATCGAGTTCCCTTAGCGTAGCGGCAAGGTAGAATGGGCGCTCACTCAACTCCTCCGCGCCCATGTTCATCGAACTCATCATCCTTGTGGTCGTCGTCGCTGTCGTCGTCATCGCACTACGTCCGCCGCGCCAATGAAAAAGGGGGCCGGCTGCCCCCTCATCATTCCACCATCCTTAGGTTCATCCGCGTCGGATACGGCGGCGAACTTTGCGAACTGGTTCGGGTGTCCCTTCCATCCAACGCTTGATGCGATTCGCATCGCCCACACGGGTATGTCGCCCCCACGAGTCGAGCAACACGATCACAACGGGACGATTGGATATCTTTGCTTGCATCACCAGACATTTACCCGCTTCGCTGATATAGCCCGTCTTACTCACACCGATATCCCAAGATGAATTCCTCACCAGAGGGTTGGTGTTATTGAAGCGCAACGAGCGGCGTCCCGAAACTTGGACGGTGTGTGAACTTGTCGTAGAGAAACGCTCGATCTCCTCATACTCACTCGCCGCCGATACCATCTTGACCAGATCGTGTGCAGTCGAGACATTGGTGCTGTGCAAACCAGTCGGGTCATCGAAGCGGGTGGAAGCCATCCCCAATTCGCGCGCCTTGGCGTTCATCATGGATAGCATCACTTGTGTACCACCCGGATAGGTGCGAGCCAATGCGGCGGCGGCAACGTTCTCCGATGCCATCAACGCCAACTTCAACAACTCACCGCGCGACAACGTCATGCCATTGCGCATGCGAGAACGCGTGCCTTTGAAGCGATCTCGATCCAAAGAACTGATGGTGATCTGCTCATCCAGCGGCAATCGTGCATCCAACACCACCATCGCCGTCATCAGTTTAGTGATAGACGCAATAGGAACGACCTCATTGGAATTCTTGGAGAAGAGGGGGCGTTGTGTCTGCTCGTCGTAGATCATCGCGATGGCAGAAGCCAGCTTAGGCGCAGACGTTTTCTTGAAGGCGGCACGCTGATCATCCTGCGCCATGGAGCCCACCTGACGATGGTCAACCGCCTGCGCGATCAGCGCATAGCTCAACAACATCAGTGTAAAAATAGTGTTACGCATGAATTCTCCTGTCCGAATCAACGGAACGGCGCGGAGGATAACCTGAAAAACCTAAAATAATCAATGAGTATTTGGAGATACTTATTGCTCTTCCTGTTGTTGCAGCGCCCACATCTGTGCGTACACCCCTTGTTGGGACAACAATTCGCGATGCGTACCACGTTCGATGATGCGACCTTTGTCCATGACGAGGATCTGATGCGCATCCACCACGGTGGACAAACGGTGTGCGATGACGAGTGTCGTGCGGTTCTGTGCGATGCTACGCAGCTCGTCTTGGATGGCCTTCTCGGACTTGGAATCCAGTGCCGAAGTCGCTTCGTCGAAGATGAGGATGGCAGGATTCTTCAGGACTGCGCGCGCGATGGCGACGCGTTGCTTCTCACCACCGGAAAGTTTCAGACCACGTTCCCCCACCATGCTGTCGTAACCCTGCGGCAGCGATTCGATGAAGTGATGGATATGCGCCGACTGCGCCGCACGGATGACTTCGTCTCGGTTCGCGTTAGGATTGCCGTATGCGATGTTGTAGTAGATGGTGTCGTTGAACAGCACGGTATCCTGCGGCACGATGCCGATGGAGGCACGCAGACTGCTCTGCGTCACGTTGCGGATATCCTGCCCATCAATGGAGATACTGCCGCTGTCTACATCATAAAAACGGAACAGCAAGCGCGACAATGTGGACTTGCCCGCCCCGCTCGCACCGACCACCGCGACCGTATTCCCACTAGGGATCTCGAAATCAACTTCGTGCAATATCTGACGCGAAGGGTCATAAGAGAATGCCACTCCCTCGAAACGAACTGTGGCTTTATCCAGCTGCAGTGAAGGTGCATCCGGCGCATCTTCGATCTCGCGGTTCGCATCCAACAAGCGGAACATCTTTTCCATATCTGCCAACGCGTTCTTGATCTCGCGATAGACGAAGCCCAAGAAGTGCAACGGCATATAGAGTTGTAACATGAACACGTTGACCAGCACCAAGTCGCCGACGGTCATGTTGCCCTTCACCACTTCATCCGCCGCCAACAGCATGAGCAAGGTGACGCCGATCGCGATGATGATGCTCTGCCCCGCATTGAGTGCTGCCAGCGAGGTCTGGTTCTTCACCGCAGAGGTCTCCCAGTCTTTCATCTGCTCGTCGTAACGCGATACTTCGTACTTTTCGTTGCCGAAATATTTCACCGTCTCGTAATTGATGAGACTGTCGATAGCGCGCGTATTGGCTTTGGAATCCTTGTCGTTCATGGTGCGGCGGAACACCATGCGCCACTCGGTGATGATCAACGTGAAGGCGATGTACAGCACCAGTGTAGCGAAGGTGATGATGGCGAACCATGGGTTGTACTTGACGAACAAGATGGCCGCCACCAAGCCGATCTCCAGCAAGGTCGGCAGGATGTTGAACAGCAGGAAAGTGAGCAGGAAGCTGATACCGCGCGTGCCACGTTCGATGTCGCGCGACACCCCGCCCGTCTGACGCTCCAAATGAAAACGTAGACTCAAACTGTGCAGATGTTCAAATACTTGTATCGCGACACGGCGGATGGCGCGTTGCGTCACCTTGGCGAACAAGGCATCGCGCAATTCGCCAAATAGCGTGCTGAACAGACGCAGCAAGCCATAGCCCGCAATGAGGAACACGGGGATCGCCAACATCGCCTGCGGCTTGCTCATCGCATCCACGATCTCTTTCAGCGCTAACGGTACGACCACGTTCGCCAGTTTGGAGGCGACCAGCAAGATGATGACGAAAGTCACGCGCCACTTGAACTCAAGCAGGTACGGAACGAGGCTGCGGATGACTTTCCAATCGGTGCGAGTCGGCGTGGCGGAAGAATGGGATGAATGTGAGCGCATGTGAGACCAAACAGTGAATCAAGGACTACATTATAAAGGCGAACGTCAGTGTTCCTTGGACAAGCCTAACAAGTTGACCGCCCAGCGGATAAGGCCATAGCTGATCCGCGCAAAGAGCAATGAGACAGTACGCAGATGACTGCGCTCGACGCGCACCGCAGAAGTGCGGATCGCACGCATCAAACTGGCTTGCGGGGCCTTGGAGAATGCCTCATCACGCACCACCACATTCGCCTCTCGCGCCAACATCAAACTTAGCGGATCAAGATTGGAAGACCCCACGGTCGCCCAGCCGCGATCCACCACCCCGACCTTGGCATGCAGAAAACTGTCGCGATATTCGTAGATCTCGATCCCGACATCCATCAAGCGCTGATAGAGGAACATCGTGGCGTAATGCTGCAAACGATATTCGACGCGACCTTGCAGCAGCAACACCACGCGCACCCCACGTTGCGCCGCCTCCAACAACGCCTTGCGGATGCGACGTCCAGGCAGGAAATAGGCATTGGCCAACACCACCTCATGCTTCGCCCCCGCAATGGCTTGCAGATAGGCGTGTTCGATGTCACGACGATGCCCGACGTTGTCGCGCAACTTCAATTCAACGAAGGATGGCGTTGGTGATCGCGTCAGCCTGCGCAAGCGCGATCCGATCTGGCCGATACGTTTTCTCAAAGTTGCGCGCTGTATCACCGACCACAGCGTGCGCATCTCCTCATGCACTTGCTGCGCCAAAGCACCATGGATACGCACCGCGTAATCCAATCGTGGCGCATCGAAATCCTCGCCCTCGGGGATGTCGTTCAAGATATTGATGCCGCCCACATAGGCCGTCTCACTATCAATGACAGAAAGTTTGCGATGCAGGCGGCGCAGACGGAAACGGTTGAAGTTGAACATCCCTGTCTCGCGGCGGAACCACTGCACCTCGACGCCTGCCGTGCGCAAGTCATCCACCCACGCCTGCGGGAACGCTGCCGACCCGATGCCATCCAGCAACAAGCGTACCGTCACATGGCGTAGCGCGGCACGCTGCAATGCTTGCGACACCTGCCGCCCAGTCTCGTCTGCCGCAAAGATATAGGTCTCCAGATAGACATGGTGTTGCGCCGCATCGATGTCCGCACACAACTGCGGAAAGAAGCGCGTGCCGTTCTGCAACAGCATCAACTTGTTGCGCCCGATCTGGAAGGTGCGATTCATCGTATCTTCAACTCAGCCAGTAAGGCGGCATGGTCGGACAAACGACGACCACCATGTACTTGGCAGTGCCCCACATCGAAACCACGCACGTAGATGCGGTCAAGCTTGAACAAAGGGAACGCAGCGGGAAAACTGCGCGCGAGCCTGCCATGCCCGATCTGGAAGGCGTCACGCACATGCAACTCGCTCTCGAACTCTCGGCTCAACTGATTGCGCCAATCATTGAAATCTCCAGCAACAACCAATGGTGACTCGACACCCACCTCACCATTCACATGCTCGATCAAAGCGTTCATCTGCACTCGACGCCCCTTGCCGAACAATCCAAAGTGCGCGCAGAAGCAATGTACCGATCTGCCCTTGAAGTCGATTTCGCAGTGCAACAATCCGCGCTGTTCGAAGCGATGTGCCGACACGTCTTTGTTGAAGGTTCTAATGATCGGATAGCGACTCAGGATGGCGTTGCCGTGGTGACCTGCCTCATACACCGCATTCATACCATAAGCGCGATGCGTCCAGACATCATCGGCCAGAAACTCGTGCTGGGGGGCAGCGGGATAGTTGGCATGCTTGTCCGCATGAGTTCCATGCTCGCCTTGCACCTCTTGCAAGAACACGATGTCTGCATCCAACTCGCGCAACTTCTCGCGTAGCTCGTGCATCACCACGCGGCGATTGAACTGCGAGAAACCTTTGTGGATGTTGTAGGTGGCGATCTTGAGGTTGGGCATGGATGACATTCTACCCAAACACGACAGCATGGACTTCGGCTATGCCCTTTTGCCTCATGAATCTGGTAGTCGACCAAGGACTAAACCGCTTCGCGGTTATTGGCGCTCCGAACGTAAAGCAGTGTTTGATTGAAAGGATTGAAACAGCGGTAAATCCAACATGCTTAAATCATGTGTCTACGATGGCTATTTGAGTCATTGCTGTGAGCGCAGCCAGAGCGCGTTCGAAGTCGATGTCTTCAATGGCCGCCTTGATTTCCTCGAAGGCCTGAGGTGATGCCGCCCGAAGCAACTCAGCATGGTCGTCGAGTGTGTGCTTTGCTCGCAATTCGTTTCCTGCCAGTTGTTGCGCCAGCGCTTGGCATACCCGCGCCAGCTCCTGGGTATCGACCACTGATGTGGGTGGGTTGAAGTGGGGGCGTGGCGCTATCCAGCGCAACAGCGTCGGGTACAAGGCGGTCTGTGTGACAGGCCTATCAATTACCTCGTTCATGCCGGCTTGTAAGCCAGCCGTGCGTACGGCAGGGGCGACGTTGGCCGTAATGCCGACGATGGGCCGGTCGGTCCAGCTGGGCAAGCGGCGGATGGCAGCGCAGGCTGTAGCACCGTCCATTTCCGGCATGTGCATTTCCATCATGATCAGCGCATAGTCGTCCGGCCCTCTGCCTTCCAGATGTTGCAACGCCGTCGCGCCATCGCCGACAACATCAACCGCTAGGCCGAGCTGTTCGATGAGAAGCCGCAACGTTTCCTGGTTGAGCGGGTCGTCGTCCACCACTAGGACACGAGCGCCGGCGATATCGGTCAGGCGTTCCCGATCTACGACCGGCTCGTTGGCTATGACCCATGGAGGCATTTGGGCAATGCCGCTATCCCGCTCTAGGGGTACCGTAAACCAGAACGTACTACCCCGTCCTAGTTCGCTGGATACGTCGATTGCGCCTCCCATCAATTCGACCAGCCGTTTGGAGATGGCGAGGCCCAGACCGGTACCACCATACTTGCGCGTGGTGGAACTATCCGCCTGCTGAAAGCTCTGGAACAGCCGGCTGATCTGCTCTTGACTGATGCCGAGACCGGTATCGCTCACCGCAAAACGCAGGCGCAGACCATCGGCCGTGTCAGATTCCAAGCGCACACCCACATTAATCTCACCTTGCGGAGTGAATTTGATGGCGTTGGATAGTAGATTGATCAATATCTGCTTCAGTTTGGTGAAGTCGCCTATCAAGTGATGCGGCACATCTGGCTCGACAATGAACGACAAGGTTAGCTGTTTGTTGACGGTTTTATCGGGGTACAGTGCCGCCACGTCGTTAAGCAGGTGGTCCAACACGAAGGGCGCACAGTCAAGATTCATTTTCCCCGCCTCGATCTTGGAAAAATCCAGCACGTCGTTGACCATGTCTAGCAGATGCTGCGAAGATTTTTGGATCTTCATTAGATAGCCGTGTTGGCGTGGACTTAGATTGGTATCGATGAGCAGGTGTGACATGCCGATGATGGCGTTCATCGGCGTGCGCAGTTCATGCGACATGTTGGCGATAAAGTCTGACTTGACGCGGCTGGCAGATTCGGCGAGATCTCTTGCGCGCAGGATTTCAGCTTCCGCTTTTTTTCTGTCAGAGATGTCGCGCAATATGCCTTGTAGGCGGCCGTCAGGCAGCTGTCGCGCGACAAGTTCGCCGACAAAGGTGGATCCGTCCTTGCGTTTGAATACCCACTCCGAGGTCACGACACTGCCTTCGGCGTAACGGGCTATCGTTGCCGGAATATGAGGTATTTCTTCCTCAACGTGGATATCGTGAATCGAGAGGTTCAATATCTCTTCACAGGTGTAGCCCAGCATGGCGGCACCGACGGAATTCACATCCACAAAGCGGCCGCTACTGTCGGACAAGAAAATACCGTCTGGCGATTGTTCGACCAGCAGGCGAAAGTGCGCTTCGCTGGCAGCCAGCGCGGCGGTGCGTTCGTCAACACGCCGTTCCAATTCCAGATTGTTTTCCTTCAACAAGCCCAACTGATCGTCGATCTTCCTACCCATCGCCTCAAGTAGCTGAGTGAGCGGTTTAAACTCAAGGTAGCGTGTGTCGGCCGTGATCTCGTAATCTCCCCGTCCATAAGCATCCACCATCCGAGTCAGTTCCGCGAACGGGTAGCGCAGGAAGAGTCTGATCATGGCATTCGCCGAGAGCGCCAAAACGAAGGTGATGATGACGATGATTGCCAAGAGAGACCAGAGCAGCTCGGTCAGCCGCTCCTCGAAGGGGTGTCGACTCAGACTGATACGCACCTCACCCACCGGGAACCCTTGATGCGTGATGCTTTCGGATATTTGCAGGGCTCCTGCGTCCTGCGTACGCTGAAAGAAAAAGATCCTCTTGCTCCGGCTACTGTCGAGAACTTCAATCGAACTGATATCAGGATCCTGTGCCACCGTGTCGCCGATCTGCTTGATGATGGCCTCGTTCAGCGCCCAGAGTGGCTCGGCAAGACTGCCCGTCAGGTAATCGAGCGTTACCTGCGCCTTGTCGTTGAGTTCCCGGTCGATCTGCCGCTTGGAGAACAGGTAGAACCCGCTACCGGTAGCCAACGAGATCGTGATGATCGTCGCGATGAGGAAAAAGGTCAGGCGCTTGGCAAGGGATTGCTGGGTCATGGCCGGAAGGACTCTCGTGGCTGCTTCAGGGGATCGACCAGAAACCTGTCGAAAAACTTCGATAGGCGGCGCTGATCCTCTGGCTGATACCAGCGCAGGGTCGCCGCGCGGTAGGCCGGGGTGGGTATGTAGTGCCTCAACACATCATTGACTTGCCCGATCACCTGCTGTCCCCAAGGATTGCGCACGCAGGTGACGTAGGTGATGTTGTGGGGAGCGGCTTCGTCGATGGCAATGTTGACCAAGTCGGGGTGGAGGGCGAGATCCTGTTCAAAGAATGCCCGGACGGCCGGAAACTCAAGGATGTAGTCGGTACGTCCGAGGCTGATAAATTCAAACAGACTTTGGTTGCTCGTCACGTTGGCGTGAAGGTAGGCTTGCCCCTTGAGTCTGCGGATGATCTGGTCAACCTGGCTGCCGTATGAGCGGCCCTCGATGAAACTGCCATCGAAGCGAGGATCCTGCATGAGGCGCGCAAGTGAAATGCTGGAGGGGTTGCCCAGCAATTTGGCCTTGTCTCGGCGCATCACGACATAATTGGAAAGGAATACGGTCGCGGGGCTGGAGAAGTACAAAATACGCTCCCGCTCTGGGGTCTTGAAATAGTAGACCTTGCACACCTTTTGCCCCTCTGTGGCCAATTGCTCGTAGCGCGCGTTGTTCATCTCGATGAATTTGTGGTCGTACTCGGGTAGCTGGGTGACCAGTTCCTGCTGTAATAGATTCCAGACGCCTTGGCCTTTGCTACTCCCCTCGAGGATCATCCATGGCGGGAAATGCAGGTTAGCCCAGATGATGGTTTCCCTAGCCTGTACCCCTGTGCTGCAAAGCAGCAAAGTGCCGAACATCATGGCCGCACTCAAGGCGGTACGCACGTATGCGAATACGCCCTTCCACAACGGGTTGTTTGGCAAAGGAATCAACATAGGTGGATCATCATCCGTACGTATCAAGATAGGTATTCGATCATTATATGGAAAAACTCATATTGTCCTAGCCGATGACCAGTTGCTGGAGCAGCAAGGAATGCTTACGTTGATTGCCATACTGCCGCAATATGAAGCCATCGTTGGGTGCGCTAAGGGAAGAGCGCCGCGAAATCAGCATAGGAGGCTAGCGCAAAATCTCGCGGTGATATCTAGAAGTTAAGCGGCCTGTTCTGCACCCGGTTGGGGGAATACAATCGTCTTTGCGATATCATTCCTGCAAATCGAACATTTTCCGACCAAAAGCAAATCTCCACATCTGATCGCACCAGAATAAGCGGTGATACGCACATCATCGCAACATCTAGCACACCATATGGTCGAGAGTATTCGATCTCGAGTGCTGTCCGATAGTTGCGTCCATTTCCTAGCGGCTGGCGCAGAAAAGTCGCTTATATTCTCTACCTCTAGATTAGTCACGGTCTACCCTCTCTTTTAGCCCGAGTCCCGCTTTAAAGCGAGGTACATACTTGGCAGGCGTAATGACTTTCTCCCCCGTCTTGGGATTACGAGCAACACGCTGTGCGTGATAGTTCAAATCAAAGCTACCAAAATTGCGAATCTCTACCCTACGCCCTTTAGATAATGAATCAGCGATACTTTCAAGGATGATGCGCACTGAAACATCCACGTCAACAGAATAAAGAGATGAGAATTTTTCTGCCAATCGCCTGATGATGTCTGAACGTTGATGAACGTTATTCATTATGTAAACTATTTTTTTGATTGATCTGAAGAACGATCATTGAGAAAGAGAAAAGATCTTATGCGCATAGCGACTACGAGCTTCGATACGGGCAAACATAGGTGTCATGTCCGCATCCCACGTCATACCAAGCTTTCGACACGCTGGCGAAGAGAGTTTGGTAATGTGGTTTTCGATTCCCCCTGAGAGGTCAAGTGCATTAGCAAGTATCTCGGCAAGATAGACCAAAGGCACCAATGGGTTGTTCAGTGCCAACTCAGGAGAATGGTGATGACCAATCGCATTCCCGATGTTCTTTGGCAATCCCCAATGCTCAGCCAACCAATAGCCGATGGTCGAATGGTCGACACCGAACATATCTAATTCAGCTTGCTCGATACAGATGTCCTCTTGAAACACCCTGTGCCATAGATGATGGAGCTCGCTAGGAAAGGCACAGCACAGCCATAGCTGACCAATATCGTGAAGCAAGCCGGCAATCAGGGTTGTCTCTGCCAGTTCATGATAGACGTTCTTACGAGCAAGTTCCTCGCTACAGATTCCCACCGAAACACTGTGCTCCCAATAGGTCACGGGCAGATTTGACAATCGAGCCGCTCTTGAGAAATCAGCAAAACTATGAATGATGGCTATCTCACGCACTCGCCCCATACCGATTAGGATGATTGCTGTACGTATGTCCACAATGGTAGTGCGCTGCCGCTTTATCGCAGCAGAATTGGCCACCGAAAGCACACGAGCCGTCAAGACAGGATCGTGCTTAACATAAGTGACTAATACGCTTAGATTCGAATCGGCATCGTCTATCGTTTTCAGTATTTGCGTGATGATGGCAGGTAGAGCGGGAAGAATGTTTCTAGTGCCAACGACCTCGTCTCTTGATAAGGCATAAGCAACCATCATGCACTCCTGTACAGAATCACTTGATTGAACAACTTTGCCAACATTGGATCAGTTAGGTCGGCACCAGAAAATATCTCCATGACACGATTGGCCACCTTAGCCACATCGACTGCCACTTGTTCTGGCACTCGCGAATCAGGTTCAACGATAAAGATGTATTCGGCTTGATATGTGCTGAGTTGTCGGATGTCTAGCTCAGTCAGAATAGCGCCCTCTTTTAAAGATAAGCGTAGGATTCCGTGATTCACGACATTCACATCTGCCCCTAAGGTCATGCCGGGCTCTGCTTCAATAATGGTAATGAAACGAGTTCTGTTTCTCATTATTCCATCCTCCTGTTCTAGCTCAGCGAGCTGCCATCTTGAGAGGCAGTTGATGAAGACTGAGCGTTCAAGTCTAATTTTTCGTTAATGACGAAGGCCATCACTTCCACTTGTTCTATGATTGCGGAGGTCAGATTGCTTCTAGTTCCATCATCATATTGTTGCGTCAGCAGTAATTCGGTGAAGCCATAGATACTCGCAAGCGGAGCTCGAAGTTTTTCAGCAATCTGCTTCATGTCATATTCCTGACGTGTCACTCTTCTCCGAACATAGTGAATCGCTCGGATGCAACCACTGGCAACATCAACCCGAAGATGATCAATCACTGGGAGATCAAGCTGAAAGATAAAGTCTGCTTCGCTCATACCGATAAAACTAGATCTCGACATTCCAATGCATCGCTCGAATGACGGACTCACTGAACATACATTGCCTTCTCTATCGATGGCCACTATGCCCCAAGGGGAATGATTCCACGCCATCTCCATCGCTAACGTATCAGTCGTTTTCACGCTTCTCTCCAAAGTAATGCATCATGCAAATGCTTTTCAAGTGCCGCCGGGCTAAAGGGTTTAACGAAATATGCGTCCGCTCCAAGCGCTCTTCCTTGTTCCTGATCTGATACCTGACCACAAGCAGTCACTAGAATCACATAGATACCTGACAGCCGGTCGCTTTGCTTGATGTGTTCACATAGCTGGAATCCAGACATACTCCCGGACATCATCACATCCAATATGATGGCGTCCGGAAGCGAGTTATTAATAGATTTCAATGCGGAATTCGCATCCTTAGCCTCTGAGACTTCAAATCGATCTCTCAATGCCAAACGCACCACCGTGCGGATATTCTCTTGATCATCTACAACAAGGACTTTCTTCATTTGCGTATCTTTACAATTAAGGTTGAGCGACTACTGGAAATCCATCTTTGAATTGAGCGGCGACTTCATAGAACTTGTGTTGAAATGAGACTTGCTCCTCATCGTGGTTGAATCACCACCACCTTTCACCACGAGCTCTCCTAGTGTCGTTCCATAGAGTGCCGTCTGTGCTCGATTCCACAACAAGAACTTACCGTTCCAATCCTTACATCAGGATGACGCTCTAATTTTCATCAATCACGGTTCTTAAAAGGGCGCTCCCTCTTGTCAATTCCACTTTGATATCGACGTTTTGATTGCTCATTCTTTCTCAAATTTGTTCAGCCAATAACGAGGCTGTTCCCGAAACAAGCAAACTATCGTTAGCAACTGCCGTATCAATGGGTATCCAGATTGTCACCGCTGTTCCTTTACCTATTTCACTTTCAATCCCTATGCTGCCGCCATGAAGTTCGACGATCTCCTTCACGATGCACATTCCCAAACCTGTCCCGCTAATCTTTCCTGAGGTGTCGGCACGATAGAACCGATCAAAGACATGAGACAGTTGCTCAGAAGTCATGCCGATTCCCGCATCAACGATTTTGACCCCCACCATCTCACTTGCTTGAGTACTTTGTGATTGAACCAGTTCAATGGTTACCTCACCGCCCATAGGAGAATATTTGTATGCGTTTGAGACGATATTGTTCAATACCTGAATGAGCTTGCTCCTGTCCGCTCGTGCCAAGACAGGTTGATTACCCTGCAGTAATTTTGGAGGTGTACGCCCATCTGGGGGCACATAACCTCTCATGACATCCCGAATCAGATCGATGATATTGATTGATGTGATCTCGAAGTCTTGGCCTCTTTTTGATTCGATGCGTGCAAGATCCAAGAGCTCATTGATGATTGAAATCATCAGAACCGACTGTTTATATATCGTTTCAACCAGCTCCTGCTGCTCTTCCGCACTGAATGATTGGTTCAGTAAAAGTTCAGAGAATCCATAGATGGAGGCCATCGGAGTTCGCAATTCATGTGCTGCTGTAGACAGGAACTCGCTCTTCATGCGATCCACTTCATTTTCATGTGTGATATCGCGAAAGTACAAAAGGACTGAAATCGTCTCTGAATCTGACTCACGAATCCCGACTTCTACTACTTTCCTTGAGGTGAGAATTTCGAACTTTTGGCACGGATTCTTTGGTTTGTTTTCTTCTACATTTTGCATCGCTCTAAGAGCTGCGATACCACAGAATCTGGATTGGGGGGTACACAGGCCGGATATTAGTTGTGTGAATTCTGATTCACCAAGACCGATGACCGAATGAGCATCCAATCCTGTGATAATTTCAAATGTAGGATTCACGTATTTAACATAACCGTCCTTGCAAAAGGAAACGACAGCGTCCGGGCTCAGCGAACAGATGGCCCTCAATTGTTCTGTTTTGTGCATTTCAGACAAGTCTGAAAATACGCCGATATAACTCAACACACTCCCAGTCTCATCCTTCACTGAAGTAACACAAAGCCACTGCGGGTAGTCTCTACCCGTTTTGGTTTTGTTGTGGATCATGCCTACCCAAGTGCCCGTGTCTTCCAATGACTTCCAAAAGTTGTGGTAGAAGTCAATGGATTGCATGCCTGATTGCAGGAATCGTGGATTGCGTCCTATTGCTTCTTCTGCACTGTAACCTGTGATATTTGTAAAGGCGGGGTTGACCGCCCTAATCTCTCCATCAACATCTGTGATCATCACCCCCTCACTCACATTATTGAGTACTTCTGATGAGATCCGACTTTCAAATTCCCTTTCTCGGAGATGCGTGATGTCTTGGATGAGCCAATAGAAGGTCAAATCCTTGGTATCTCCAACACGGATGACCTGCCCAGAAGCAATCATCATCCCCGCCTTGCTACGCTGGCTCACAAAATGAAGTTCGCACGCAGGCTCTATGGCCCCGTCCGCCATATTCATTCTCGCGACCTCCAGCATCTGCAAGAGTTTCCCGCGATGAGATTGCAGGACAAAATCGACCAGCCTTCCGCCAACTAGCCGGTCAATTTTGTCAATTGCCTCTGATGATGAACTGACCTGTAGGATGCCCCCATCCCGGTCCGTCAAGATGTGGATATCTCTGGATATTCGCATCAAAGAATTTAGTTCTTCTCTGCTTTGCAAGAGCTGCTCACTAGACGCTAGCAATTCCTGATAATTCGTGGTCAGCTTTTCATTACGCTCGATCATTTGTTGCAAATCTTCTGCATACCTAAAAAGTTGATTGTGTAGCTCGACGCCACGATCCCCCCCTGGTATTCGCAATGACTGTCCATTCGCTAAGATAGGCTTCATACCTTTGTCTGCGAAATAATTCATATGGACCTCACTCAGCCAATGTTTCTTTAATCGCTGTTACAAGTTGAAGTGGGCTGAACGGCTTGATGAAATACTCCTCGGCCCCTCGATTCAAGCCATTCTCATAGTCGCTCACCTGCCCTCTTGCAGTAACCATAATTACGTGGATATGCTTTAGCTCAGCATCGCTCATGATGCTATCCAAGACTTTGAGCCCATCCATATTCCCTGGCATCATGACGTCTAGGACTACCAGATCCGGCTTCTCGCTCCGAATTATTTTCAGACTGGTTTCTCCATCCTCGGCTTCCAACACTTCGAATCCATTACCCAAGGTGATACGTATCAGCCTGCGAATATCTGAATGATCATCAACGATTAACACCTTCTTCATACAACCTCCCGAGAGCGCAACTTCCTACGATTTTCAACCAGCCCATCCGCAATCATTCGCAACTGATCAAATTGAACAGGCTTGTGGAATAAAGGGATACCCCAAGGTATGCCTCCGCGCCTTGCAATCTCCTCCGCATCAAGACCGCTTACGACAACAATGCTGATCTCAGCCAACTCAGGCATTCGCCTGATCGTGTAGAGCATACGAAACCCATCCATGCCGGGCAGATTCAAGTCAGCCACCAACATATCCGGCTTAATGCTTCCGATTCGAATAAGTGCTTCGTATCCATCAGTAGCAGTCGCAACATTGATTGGTGGTTGCCATTCGCTAAACTTGATCTCATAGAGTCGACATAACGCAGAGTCATCCTCCACAACGAGAATATCTAATGGCTCGATTTGAACGTCCGCCCTATGACTATCCTTGATGCGATGAATCTGAGGTACAACCGAGGAATCAGCGACAAGCGATTTTGCAAGCAATTGATCCACCGATCCCCTATCGATCCTTCTATGCCCACCTTTTGTCTTCCATGCATATAACAGTCCGCTATCAACCCATAACTGCGCGGTTCTAAGCGATACTGAAAGTGCTTTTGCTGCTTCTCTAGTGGTACAAAATGTCTTACGAGCTTGTTGGTTATGTTTCAGTTTCACTCCTCCCCCTTCCAAAAGAGAAACCTAATTTATTACAAAGAATATCATTTATTATCTTTTTGTGTCATTTAATTCTTTTTTAAATCAGTTTTATAGGGATTATTAGACTGGATATGAGATATCAGATTGATATCTCATAGATCGTGTTTCATTTTTTGCTCTGTCTTGGGTTGCACTTCCCAATTTGTCGGATGACGTCGAGATGGATATGTATGAAGTTGCCGAAGGAGGAAACATAGGAACGTTAGCGCAACACCAAAGATGGTGTCGATGTAAATGAAGTGAGTCGTGATGGCGATACAGCCCTTCACTATGCAAGCAAGACAAGCGAGGTGAGCCTGTCAAGCATCAAGTACTCATTGAGGTGGAGGCAGGTGTTAATCCCATCGGCAGAAAAGGCAACTCTCAAATGCCATGAAATGCTTCTCTCCGAGTTGCTTTGACTGATGCAATGTGAACGCTCAGCAAAGCTGAAATAAAATCAGAATGGTTGTATTACCTACAGGCATGCCCTTGACGTATGTAGGTACCACCAGCAGTTCAGGCCAAGCGGATGTCGTTCAAATTGTTTGCGTAGCTACGTTTTATTGTTCAGTTCTTGGAGTGAATCTTTTACAACTTGTACAGATGAGCGCAGGAAGAGTACGGCGAGTGCCAAGCCCACCAAGATGTCCGGCCATCCTGAATGAGTGAGCCATACACCGAAAGCAGCGAACAACACTGAGACGTTCGCAACAATGTCATTGCGCGAACACAGCCAGACAGAACTCATGTTGATGTCATCCGCGCGGTGTCGCCATAGCAAGTAAATACACAAGCTGTTCGCGGCCAGTGCCATCAGGCCGATCAATCCGATAGTCTCGAACACTGGGATTTGTGGATAGACGATGCGGTAGATCGCTTGGCACAGTACGAAGAACCCGAATCCCGCCATGATGATTCCCTTGAGCAGCGCAGCCTTGGCTTTCATGGTGACGCCGCGCGCTACGACATACAGACTGAAGCCGTACACCAACGCATCGCCAAGCATGTCCAGCGAATCCGCTACCAGTGAGACCGAGTTTCCGAGCAGCCCCGCCGTGAGTTCGACGATGAACATGACCGCATTGATCGCCAGCACGATCTTGAGCGTTGCGCTTTGACGACTGCGCAGCGCGTCAATCTCACAGGCTTTGTCGTTGCAACAATCGGACATAAAGTCCTCCGCTAGTGACGCAAAATTTTGACACTCTTTGATATCTCCGCCGCGGCGACTTCGATCTCTTCCTGTGTCGTCATAATTCCCACCGAAAATCTGACAGCTCCGCGCGCACGCCCCGCATCGCATCCCATCGCCGCCAAGACGCCACTCACTGAGTCTGCCTCGGAATGGCAGGCCGATCCCACTGAGGCAACAACTTGGTCGGCGACGCGGGACAGCAGTTCGCGCCCTGAGATGTCCGGAAAGGAGATGTGCAAGGTGTTGGGTAGGCGCTCGACCGGATGGCCGTTGAGCACTAGACCGGGAACGGTTGCGGTGAGTCGTTCATGCAGAGTGTCCCGTAGCTTCTGCAATTTCTGCGTCGTGGCGGGAAGCTGTTTTCGTGCAAGTTTTGCAGCTTCACCCAGGCCTACGATCAGCGGAACGTTCTCGGTGCCCGGCCGCAAACCATGCTCCTGATCAGCTCCATACAGAATCGGTTTGATCGGTGTTCCTGATCTGACATACAGCGCGCCCACGCCTTTGGTGGCATAGAACTTGTGGCCTGCCAAGGTCAGCAGATCAACATCCAGCGCATCGACATCGATCTCGATCTTGCCAGCCGACTGCGCTGCATCGGTGTGAAACAGTACACCCATCGGCTTGATGAGGCGCGCAATCTCGGTGATGGGTTGAAGCGTTCCGACTTCGTTGTTGGCGTGCATGATCGACACCAGCGCCGTATCGGGTCGCACAGCTGCGGCAACAGCATGGGGATCGACGCGGCCGTAGCTATCCACCGGTACCACGGTCAAATCCCAACCCGTCTCGCGCAGGTACAACGCCGGTTGCATGACTGCCGGGTGTTCAATCGCGCTAATGACAAGATGCCGCTTGGTGAGACCTAGCGCCCTTGCCACGCCGAGAAGGGCAAGATTGTTGGCCTCGGTCGCGCTTCCGGTGAAAACGATCTCGTCTGACTTGGCATGGATAAGCGCAGCGACCAATGCCCGTGCTTCGACGACGGCCTGTCGTGCAGACAAACCATACACATGTGACGATGAAGGATTGCCGAAGTACACGTCCAGAAACGGCTGGATCGCATCGGCCACATCCAGTGCGACGGGTGTGGTGGCGTTGTAATCGAGATAGATTGGCTTGTTCATTTCAGCGCTAATCAGAATCGGCAGGGGGCATAGTCTGAGTCATCACTCGCCCTATCAATTTTCCAGAGTGGTAAACACGCAACTCCCCCGCTTCGAAGGCCGTCCACTTTCCATTTTTATCCAGAGATTCGGTTGCGATCAGAACGTTATTGCTAGTATCAAGTGAACCATCTGGGCGGTCTGAGCTTGAGTGTTCCAGATAATGCAATCGGTCATGTCCGTAGGCGATCAGGTGCTCCCCGTCCGACATCAGGAAATTGAACTTGCCGAGCGAGGCAACCAAGCCGCTCACCACCGCCAGATTTTCAAACCAGGTGGAGGGTGCAGCGGAAGGCAAGCTATGAAAATGCTGAGCGATACTATCGAGGAGATGGCAGAAGGCATATTCAGAGTCCGTTCTGCCGGCAGGGCAGCAGACCAAGTTGTTGCTGGATAATTCTATTTCCACGATGTCCGGCACCATGCCGTTGTGGGCGAACACCCATTCCTTGCCGCAGCACACGCGCTGGAACGGATGGGTATTACTCATATCGATGACAGGAGGAAAGCTCGCCTTGCGCACATGCGCGATAACCAAACTTGAGCGTGTGCTTCCGCATAGCTGTGCAAATAGCGTGCTCTGGTGCGCAGGCGTCGGCTCCTTGGCAAGGCGAAACGTGCCGTTCTCCTGCCAAGCGAGTCCCCAACCGTCAGGGTTATCTGCGGCATGGCCGCCATGCATGCGAAACTCGTTGAGCTCTTGGCTGACATCTACAGGGTAGTCGGACGATATTCCAAAGAGCTCACACATCGGTCTTCCCCTATCGATATTTACGCAGATACCAAGACTCAAAGAACGATTTAGCGTGATGCATCAGACTGAGCGGAGGTAAAGATAACTCTCCATCAAGCGTGCGTCGCACCATCATGCCAGCATCAAGGCTATCGACGATGCACAGCAACTCCACTTTGAAAGTCTGTTGTGGTTTTCCGCCAGCCAATTCTGTCAGCAGATTGGCTGCGGCCGTCTCGCCTTGCAGATCGGCCATGTGTGCCTGTTTGGGCATCCAGTCCGGGCCGGGAAAACTGCCGGAGTCACCGACGACATAGGTCGCTGCAAAACCTTCGACACAACACTTGGCATCGGCCTTGATGAGTCCTCCCGCTGAACGCGGCAGGCTGGTCTGGTCGAACCATGCATTGCCGGTCAGGCCGGGCATGAAGATGATGAGGTCAGCGGCGAACTCGCCGCCTTCGGTCTTCACTTTATCTGCCTCGAAGCCGACCAGTTTATTGCCGAGTTGTTTCTTGATACCGCGCTTGTCCATCTCCGCCATCAGGCGTTGTACCGCACGCTCACCGAGGCGATTGCCGGGATTGGGCATGGGGTTGAAGAAGGTGAGACCGATCTTGTCGCGGCGCCCTTCGCGGCGCAATTGTGTATCCAGTCCGAACAGGAATTCAAAGATGGGGCCTCCGCGCATGGCGGTCGGCTCGTTTGGATTGCCCGCGAACCCCAGTGCGATGTTGCCTTGCTTGAGTGCTGCCACGCGCTCACGGATCTGCTCTGCGGCAGCGATGCCTTCGCACGGCAGGATGGCATGCTCGATGCCGGGCAACTTCTTGATGAAGCGCCCACCGCTGGCGATGATGAGACCGTCGTTCTCCACCTTGCCGTTGTTGGTCAGCACGCTACGTCCGCAGTTCTCCAAGCCGGTCGCTTCGCCCGCAAAGAAGCGGATGCGTTGTTCGTTCAGGAAGCGGTCGAGCGGGATACGCAAGTCCTCCGCCTTACGTTTGCCGGAAGGTATCCAGATCAAGCTGGGTAGAAAGATGTGTTCCGCTTTGGGCGCGATGAGGGTGATCTCGACACCCGCATCGAGTTGGCGCAATTTACGCGCCGCAGACAGCGCGGCAAAACCCGCACCGATGATGGAAATCTGTTTCATGCTTTAACTCCTGATGATTGCGGATTGATACGCGGATGCGTCTCAGCACCGAACAGCCAAAGTATAGCCCCCGATATGAACATCGAGATCGCCACGAACCAGAACGCCGCATCGACCGAGCCGCTGAAATGCGCGGCGATACCCAGTCCGAGTGCGCCGATGCCGTAGCCGAGGTCACGCCAAAAGCGGTAGATACCGATGGCCGAGCCACGCCAGTTGGGGTGAGAGATGTCGGCGATCGCTGCCGAAAGGTTCGGATACAGCAGCGCCATGCCAAAACCAGAAACGGCAGCGGACAGCGACCACCATGCCATGCCTTCACCCATCAACATCAGCGCCACGCCCGCACCACAGACCCACATGCCAAGCACGTTTGGGATGTGGCGGCCGATGTGGTCGGAGAGTTTGCCGGTGAAAAATTGCGAACCTCCCCACACGAATCCATACACACCAACGATCCAGCCGATGTCGGGCAGGCTGATGCCTCGCTGGTAAAGAAACACAGGATAGAACACCCACACCAGTGCATCGACGAACTTCTCCACCAGTCCGGCCTGGCTGATGGCGGCGAGACGTTTGTCGCGCCACGACACCAGCGTGAACACTTCCCACGTCGTTGGCTGTGCACTGATGTTGGTCGGGTAGCGCGCCAGCGGCCCCGTGTTGATGCCCGCTTTATGTTTTGCAGCCTCACTCTTCGCCCACGGCAGCGTGTCCTTGACCCACAACAGGGTGAGCAACATGGCCAGCAAGATCGTCGTCATACCGAACAGCAGCAGCCCACTGCGCGGCCCAAGCATGGTCGCTAGGTAAGCGGTGATGATGCCCGCCAGCGCCAGCCCGACATAGCCGGAGAATTCATTGAGGCCGATGGTGAGGCCGCGCTGGTCGGCGCGCGTGATGTCCAGCTTTGAGGTCTGCGTCATCGACCAGGTCAGTCCCTGATTGATACCGAGCAGCACCGTCGCCGCCACGATCCAACTCCACGAAGGCGCAAAATAGACCAGCAAGGGAATGGGCAGTGCCGCAGCCCAACCTAGCAGTAATACCTTCTTGCGACCGATGCGCTCAGACAAGCGTCCTGCCACGAAATTGAGCGTGCCTTTGACCAAGCCGAACGCCACCACGAACGCGGTGAGCAACATGAAGGAGTTCTTCGGCACACCGAATTCAGATTCGGAAAGTGCGGGCACCACGGTGCGCATCATGCCGATGGTGAAACCCACCAGCATGACTTGCAGCAGTTGATGCAGGAACTGGGCTAGGTTAGCGCGGATGCCGTGGGTCAAATCGCCCTGCATCATCAACCTGCCAAGTTCGCAGCGACCATCTTGTCCATCTCAGCTGGGCGCGGCGGGATTTCCTTTAGCAGATTTTCCACGAAGGCATCCTTGCTCATAGACAGTGCCTGATTCCAATGCTTCTCGAATCCGATGGTCGAACTGGGTTTGCCGGACAATCCCGCACCGCAAACGCTACCTGCCTGATGTCCCGGGAATATCTCAACCTCATTGGACAGATGCAACAGCTTGGAATGGATGCTGTCGTAGAGTTGTGCGGACATTTCCTTCTCGCGCCCCAGCAGGTCGGGACGACCGATCGATCCAACGAATAAGGTATCACCGGTAAGAACGAACCAAGGCAACTCCCCGCGACGCATGTCGGTCACCAACAGACAGATGCTGTCAGGCGTATGGCCGGGGGTGTGTAATACCTCGACATTGACGTTGCCTAGATTGAGCGATTGACCGTCGACCAAAGATTCAAAGTCGAATTTCACGCGACCTTTATTCGATTCGTGCAAGCAATAAGGCGCTCCAACCATCTGCGCCAGCTTTCTGCCGCCGGAATAATGGTCGGCATGAACGTGGGTGTCGATGACGTAATTGATGGTGACACCCGCTTTATTCGCTTCCTCGATGTACCACACCTCATCACCCGCGACCACATCCACCGCCATGGATTTGCCCTTGGTGCCACAGCCGAAGAAATACGAAAGTGAAGACTCTTTTGTGGGTAGTTGTTTGAAGAACATTGCTCGCTCCCTAGTTATCAGTTGATTGTTAAAACACCAGAACCTTGTCAGCCCACACCGTCCACTCCGCCAATTCGGCCAAGGTGCTGCGGTGCGTCTTGTCGGCAATATCGCTTTCACCCATACCACGCGCATCCATGCAGGTGCCGCAGATGCCGACCTCTCCACCGTGGCGAACCACATTGCCGATCATCGTTTCGACGTTGTAGAAACCCGGTGGCACTTTTTGGTTGCGGTGTGCCGACGAAGCTCCGTCGCCAATCAAAAATATGCGTACTGCATTGCCTTCCATTTTGGAAACGGCACCCGCCAAACGTAGGCCGTTATAGGTGCGCTCGCTTCCGTATGGGCCATCGTTGAGGATATAAAGGTGATTCATGGCGACCTCCTTGGTTGTTATTCATTCTAGTATTTGCTGGAATGATTAAGCCCCATCTGTCATTTCATGTCAAGATAATCTATAGTGCATGGCATACGCTCCAGCCAATGATGGATTAACAAATGAAAGACGCGCGCAAGATCAAAGACCTGTTGTATGAGCAGGTGTCACGGATAGGCAAAGTATTCTCCAGCCCCAAGCGGTTGGAACTGATCGAACTGCTTTGTCAGGGAGAGAAGACAGTTGAGATGTTGGCGAGCGAAGCCTCGATCAGTGTGAAACTGACCAGTTCGCATTTGCGCGAGTTGCGCATGGCACATCTAGTAGAGACCGAGCGACAGGGCAAGAACATCTATTACCGCCTTGCCAATAAATCGGTGGCCGACTTATGGGTGCAGATCCATACTCTAGCCGAAGACCGATTGATCGAGCTGCAACTGGCATTACAGAAGATCGCCACACGACCCGATGATCTGGTGCCGAGTGACCGCGAGAACCTGATGAAGGCTGCGCGCAAAGGAGAGGTGGTGGTTCTCGATGTCAGACCCAGCGAGGAATATTTGAATACGCATCTGCCGTTCGCTCGCTCCATCCCTCTAGATGAACTACGCCAGCGATTATCGGAATTGCCGAAAGACCGTGCGATCGTCGCCTACTGTCGCGGACCATACTGCCTGATGGCCATCGATGCTGTGACGCTGCTCAAGCAAGAGGGGTATTCAGCCGTTCATTTGCGGGACGGTGTGGCTGAATGGGCTAGCACGCGCACCTAACTTTCAAGCGATATTTTTCACTCGCCCATCAAGAAGCTGACCTGACACTCACGCATTCCCGATCCCGCGCGTCGGCAGATTGATCTGCTTGGCAAAGTCGAGCATGCGTTGTATGGGCTTCACTGCGCGCGGGATGATGTTCGCGTCGATGTGTATCTCGTTGTGTCCGCGCTCTAACACTTCCGCCAGATTGATCAATCCATTCATCGCCATCCACGGGCAGTGACTGCAACTCTTGCAGTTCGCACCATTGCCCGCTGTGGGCGCTTCGATGAAGGTTTTGTGCGGACACAGCGTACGCATCTTGTGCAGGATGCCATTGTCGGTAGCGACGATGAACACGTTGGCATCCAAGGTCTGTGCCGCCTTGATGAGCTGCGATGTGGAACCCACGACATCCGCCAGCTTGACGATGGCGCGTGGCGATTCTGGATGCACCAATACTTTGGCGAGTGGATGCTGCGCCTTCAACTCGATCAATTCTTTGGATTTGTATTCGTCATGCACGATGCATGAGCCTTGCCATAGCAACATGTCGGCCCCCGTCTGCTCTTGGATGTAATTACCTAGATGACGATCAGGCGCCCACAATATCTTCTCACCGCGTTCCTTCAGATGCTTGACGATGGGTAAAGCGATGGAACTGGTCACCATCCAATCGGCGCGAGCCTTCACGGCGGCGCTAGTGTTGGCATACACGACGACGGTGCGATCAGGATGTGCGTCGCAGAAAGCAGTGAACTCGTCATCTGGACACCCCAAGTCGAGCGAACATTCCGCCTCAAGGTCGGGCATCAGCACGCGCTTCTCAGGGTTCAATATCTTCGCGGTCTCGCCCATGAAGCGCACACCGGCGACGACGATGGTCTTAGCAGGATGACGATGGCCGAAGTTGGCCATATCGAGTGAGTCTGAAACGATGCCGCCTGTTTCTTCTGCGAGGTCTTGCAGGTCAGGATGTACGTAGTAATGCGACACCAGCACTGCGTCCTGCTCTTTCAGCATGCGCTTGATACGTTCGATCAACTCGGCCTTCTCACCAGCCTCGGGTTCGCGCGGCTTCTTCGCCCAGGCATGGGCGGTGCTGCAACTCGCTTGCGCAGTGTCGGGGTGGTCGTAGTCGATGGTGATGATGATGTTAGACATGCTGGATTCTTTCTGGCAGTTGCAGTATCGCCTCACGATTGCTGGGCGAGAAGACTTTATCTGCTGCCTCTAGGTAAGGCAACCATTGATAGTTCAGATGTTCGCGCGGAGAGATTCGGATAGGCATCGGCTGCGGTAGTTGCAGGCCAAACACATGCTCTGTGTTCTGAGTGACGCCTTCAGGGTAACGATGGCGCCAGTGCGGATAGATCTCGTAACTATTTTGCCACTGCCAATCGGTGAGATCGAACTGCGTTGCATCCAAGCCAGTCTCTTCTGATGCCTCGCGGATGGCAGTCTCGCGTAAGATCTCGACACCATCACGACTACCCGTCACTGATTGCCAATAATCGGGATGGTCGGCACGTTCCAGCAGGAGCACTTCAAGTGCGGAGGTGTAAATGACAACCAGTACGGAGATTGGCTGTTTGTCTCTTGGCATCAAGCGAAGAAGACCCAGAAAGGTTTGCCTTGCATCCGCCAAAAATCGACGGTGGCATTGAGGATATCGTCCAAGATGGCTTCGCCCGTATGCTCACCGCGTAGCAGTAAGACATAACCCGGTGCCTTGTTCCAGGAGAGGTCGCCGAGCGCATCGGCCAGCGCATCCCAGTTGTGTCCGAACCACTCCGGCGCTTGGATGGCACGTGCCATCTCTGCCAGCACCTCACCCTTACCGTGGGCTGTGGCGATATCCACCTCGAACAATGAGAAACCCGCACGTTGCACGGATTCATGTAGCGCATCCAAAGTGCAGTTAAGGCTATACACGCCCGCCCCCTTCGCATCTTTCAGCAGATAGCACAGGTCATCCATCAGCGCGCCTCCACGATACGTTGGAACGATTTGTAATGGTCTGCAGTGTAGTAACACTCAGGCAGTGCGGAAGGGTCGCTGCGCAGCAGCGGGGAACCCACCGGCCCACCCCCTGCGGGTGCTACACCGCACACGATGCGACGCGCGCCACGATGGCTGATACCGGGCGTCTTCACGGTGTACTCGTGGTAATAGCCACGAGCTTGCTTGGGCAGGATACGCTCGAAGTTGCTGAACACGACGCCGTCACGCGGATAAGGGAAGGGGTCGCCACGTTTGATGAGTAACAAGGTCTCGCGACCTTCGGGTGGCAGTTGCACCACCAAGATGCTGTCGCCCGCGACCTCATCCCGCGCAGAAGTTTGGGAAGACTCGTTAGACGTAGCTTGCGCGGGGTGATGCGAGTGATGGCTACGGGCTTGCGCCAGTGACAAGACCAGCA
The DNA here is from genome assembly GCA_041665725.1 of Sideroxydans sp. Classification (GTDB taxonomy): domain Bacteria; phylum Pseudomonadota; class Gammaproteobacteria; order Burkholderiales; family Gallionellaceae; genus Sideroxyarcus. The sequence goes on from JBAYIG010000002.1 coordinate 95,743, forward strand.
CCAAGCCAGCCAATATCCACCACCACGCCTTCCCCCAGCGCTGCATGTTTACTCCTTAGGAGCCTCGGTCGGCGCTGGTGTGCGCAGACGGATGTGCAACTCACGCAATTGCTTCTCATCCACTGCGCTCGGCGCTTGTGTCAGCAGACACTGCGCACGTTGCGTCTTGGGGAAGGCGATCACGTCACGAATGGATTCCGCACCGGTCATCATGGTGACGATGCGATCCAAACCGAAGGCCAAGCCGCCGTGAGGGGGCGCACCGTATTGCAACGCGTCTAGCAGGAAGCCAAACTTGAGTTGCGCTTCTTCTGCGCCGATGTTGAGCGCACGGAACACTTTGCTCTGCACTTCTTCTTTATGGATACGCACCGAGCCGCCACCGATCTCCCAACCGTTGAGTGCCAAGTCGTAGGCTTTAGCCAAGCACTTGCCTGGATCGGTTTCCAAGAATTGCAGGTGCTCGTCTTTTGGCGAGGTGAACGGATGGTGACAGGCGTTCCAACGCTTGCCTTCGTCGTCGTATTCGAACATCGGGAAGTCCACGACCCACAATGGCTCCCATGCCTTGCCGTTCACATGTCCTTTGGCGTGACCGATCTTGGTACGCAATGCACCCAAGGCATCGTTCACGATCTTGGTCTTGTCTGCACCGAAGAAGATGATGTCGCCATTCTGAGCGCCAGTACGCTCGATGATGGTCTTCAATGCTGTCTCGTTCAGGTTCTTTACGATAGGCGATTGCAGTCCGGTCTCGTTCAATTGCGTGATGTCGTTGACCTTGATGTAAGCCAAACCCTTCGCACCGTAGATGGTGACGAACTTGGTGTACTCGTCGATCTCGCTACGCGAAATAGAACCACCGTTCGGTACGCGCAACGCTGCGACGCGACCATTGTCCGAATTCGCCACACCGGCGAACACCTTGAACGCCACGTCTTTCACTGCATCCGTCACGTCAATGATTTCGAGTGTCACGCGCAAGTCGGGTTTGTCCGAACCGAAGCGATTCATCGCTTCCGCATAGCTCATGCGTGGGAACGGATTAGGCAACGTCACATTCAACGCATCTTTGAACACGACGCGAATCATCTCTTCCATCATCTCCATGATCTGCTCTTCAGTCATGAATGAGGTTTCCACGTCGACTTGTGTGAATTCTGGCTGACGGTCAGCGCGCAAGTCTTCGTCGCGGAAGCATTTGGTGATCTGGTAGTAGCGATCGAAACCCGCCACCATCAACATCTGTTTGAACAACTGAGGCGATTGCGGCAAGGCGAAGAAGTCGCCCGCGTGCACGCGCGATGGCACGAGGTAATCGCGAGCACCTTCAGGGGTAGACTTGGTCAACATCGGTGTCTCGATGTCGATGAAACCTTTGTCATCCAAGAAGCGACGGAACGCGCGTGCCGTCTTGTAGCGCAGCATCATGTTGTTCTGCATCTGTGGGCGACGCAGGTCGATGACGCGATGGGTCAGACGCACGTTCTCGGACAGGTTCTCATCATCCAATTGGAACGGTGGCGTAACCGCGACGTTCAACACTTCGATCTCGTGGCAGAGCAACTCGATCTCGCCGCTAGGGATGTTCTTGTTCTCAGTACCTTCTGGGCGACGACGTACACGCCCCGTGATCTTCAACACAAATTCGTTACGCACGGATTCGGCGATCTTGAACATGTCTGCACGATCAGGGTCGCACACGACTTGCGCCAGACCTTCACGGTCGCGCAGGTCGATGAAGATGACACCACCGTGGTCGCGGCGGCGATGCGCCCAACCGCACAGAGTGACGGTATTGCCTAGATGATTAACGTTGAGTTGTCCGCAGTAATGAGTTCGCATGATTTGAGATACAGGTGAGGATTACAAAAAAGGGTTACTTGAGCTTGGCGGCAGCTTCCGGTGTGGTCACTACGCCCATCGAAACGATAGCTTTGAATGCTGCATCCACACTGATGTCGAGCTCGATGGTCTCGGATTTCTTCACGTAGAAATAGAAGCCGTTCACTGGACTAGGCGTGGTCGGCACGAATACGCCGACATATTCATCGCCCGCCAACCTGCGTGTCACTTCGGCCGGTACGCTGGTCTGAAATGCCAATGACCAAGACTCTGCATGGGGGTAACGCACTAGCAAGACTTTGCCAAAGGCATTGCCACTTTCAGACAGTAAAGTGTCGCTGACTTGCTTTACGCTGTTGTAGATGGCATTGACGAAGGGGATACGACGCAACACGTGCTCCCACCAAGACAACAAGCGCTGACCGAACACGTTGCGCACCAGCAGCCCTGTGACCAAGACCACCACCACTGTGAGGATGACGCCCAGACCAGGGATATGGATGCCGAGTAGATTGTCTGGATGCCACGCTTGGGGCAACAACAACAGCGATTGATCCAAGATACCGATGATGAAGCTCAGCACCCACAGGGTGATGACCAGCGGCACGAGTACCAACAAACCAGTAAGTAGATATTTCTTCATTAGTGCATTCCCGCCATCGGACACGTCGAACATGCGCCAGTGTCGCAACCATTCGACGTGCTTTTGAATTGAAATCCAGGTGCGCTCAACTGCTTGGCAAAAGTCTCTTTACCGCAATCAGGACAAGCGGTGAGCGGCGCATCGCTGTACTTCTGCATCACATCTTTCTGTGAGCCACAGCTACTGCATCGATATTCGTAAATTGGCATTGGGGTTCCATGATTCGGAAAGGCGCGCATTATACATTAGCCACCCTCTCCTCGCGCCATTCCCCAGACGCCAAGCCAGATAGCGACCATTCACCGATGGAGAAACGGATCAAACGCAAGGTCGGAAAGCCGACAGCCGCAGTCATACGCCGAACTTGACGGTTCTTACCTTCTCGAATGGTGAGTTTCAACCATGAGGTTGGGATGGCTTGGCGGAAACGCACGGGAGGGTCGCGCAACCACAGGTTTGCAGGCTCTTCCATCGATTCCACTTGCGCGGGCAAGGTCATACCATCCTTCAGCATCACGCCTTGCTTCAACTGCTCCAACGCCTTGCCGTCCGGCACCCCATCGACCTGCACCCAGTAGGTCTTGGGCAGTTTGTGCTTGGGATCGGTGATGCGATGTTGCAACTTGCCATCATCGGTGAGCAGTAGTAACCCTTCGCTATCGGTGTCCAAGCGACCCGCCGCATAAACTTCAGCAACAGGAATATAATCCGCGAGCGTCGGATGCAATCCGTCACGACTGAATTGGCAGACCACTCCATAAGGTTTGTTGAACAGCAGGACGCGACTCATTTCATTTACCGCTCACGTTCTTCGGACACCGAAAGATGGCTCGAAGTATACGAATTAAATCGTGCTGAATATCAACTAAATGAGAAAACCATGACGAACCAAAAGATCATCTACACACTGACCGACGAAGCGCCTGCCCTCGCAACTTACTCACTACTCCCCATCGTGCAAGCCTTCACCAAGGCAGCTGGAGTCGTGGTCGAAACCAGAGACATCTCGCTCGCAGGTCGTATCCTAGCCAACTTTCCAGACAATCTCTCAGCCAACCAAAAGATCGCCGACCAATTGGCAGAACTGGGTGCACTGACACTGAAGCCTGAGGCGAACATCATCAAGTTGCCGAATGTGAGTGCCTCATTGCCTCAACTGAAGGCTGCCATCAAAGAATTGCAATCTAAAGGCTTCAAAGTCCCCGACTATCCTGATGAGGCCAAAACCGATGCCGAGAAAGAGATCAAGACCCGCTACAGCAAGGTTCTGGGAAGCGCCGTGAACCCTGTATTGCGTGAAGGTAACTCCGACCGCCGCGCCGCAGCCTCGGTCAAACAGTTCGCACAAAAACATCCACACCGCATGGGCAAATGGGAAAAGACATCGAAGACCCGTGTGGCGCACATGAACAGCGGCGACTTCTACGGTAGCGAGAAATCAGTCACCGTAGCAGACGCGGTCAATACACGCATCGAATTCGTTGCCAAAGATGGCAAGGTCACCGTACTCAAGGGAGACCTTGCGCTCAAAGCGGGTGAGATCGTCGATGCTGCCGTGATGAGTCGCAAAGCGTTACGCAAGTTCTACGCCGATCAGATCGTTGCCGCGAAGAAAGAAGACGTGTTGCTGTCGCTGCACCTCAAGGCCACCATGATGAAGGTGTCCGACCCCATCATGTTCGGTCATGCAGTATCGGTGTTCTTTAAAGATGTGTTCGACAAGCATGGTGCGCTGCTCAAAGAGATCGGCGTCAACGTTAACAACGGTTTTGGCGACATGGAAGCCAAAGTGTTCGCCTTACCTGAATCCAAACGTGCAGCCGTCGTCGCGGACATAGCCAACTGTTTCATGAACCAACCGCCACTCGCCATGGTGAACTCAGACAAGGGCATCACCAACCTGCACGTTCCTTCGGATGTCATCATCGACGCCTCCATGCCACCGATGATCCGTGACGGCGGCAAGATGTGGGGTGCCGATGGCAAAGCCTACGACACACTCGCGATGATCCCCGACCGTAGCTATGCAGGCATCTATGTTGCTGCTGTAGAGGACTGCAAACAGAACGGCGCACTTGACCCTGCCACCATGGGCTCTGTCCCCAACGTCGGCCTGATGGCACAACAAGCAGAAGAATACGGTTCGCACAACAAGACCTTCGAGATGACAGGTGACGGTGTCGTACGCATCGTTGACGCGTCCGGCAAGGTATTGCTGGAGCAAACCGTTGAACAAGGCGACATCTTCCGCGCCTGCCAAGCTAAGGATGCACCGATCCAAGACTGGGTGAAGTTAGCCGTCTCCCGTGCGCGCTTGTCCAACACCCCAGCCGTCTTCTGGCTCGACAAGAAGCGCGCGCACGATGCGCAGATCATCGCCAAGGTCGAGCGCTATCTAAAAGATTACGATACCCAAGGGCTGGACATCCAGATCATGGAGCCTGCCGCTGCCTGCCGTCACTCTTTGGCGCGCATCCGCCAAGGCAAAGACACTATCTCCGTCACCGGCAACGTGTTGCGCGATTTCCTGACCGACCTGTTCCCCATCCTCGAACTCAACACCAGCGCCAAGATGCTCTCCATCGTGCCACTGATGAATGGTGGCGGCATGTTCGAGACAGGTGCGGGCGGCTCCGCCCCCAAGCACGTGCAGCAGTTCCAGCAAGAGAACTATCTGCGTTGGGATTCCTTGGGTGAGTTCTTGGCTTTGGGCGTGTCGCTGGAGCATCTGGCGCAGAAATTCAACAATGCGAAAGCGCAAGTGCTTGCCGATACGCTAGATCAAGCGAACGCGAAGATATTGGAGAACAACCGCTCACCCGCACGCAAGGTGGGCGAGATCGACAATCGCGGCAGTCACTTCTACCTCGCGCTGTACTGGGCACAGGCACTCGCCGCACAGAGCAAGGACAAAGAAGTGAAGGCGCGTTTCGCACCACTGGCAAAAGCATTGACCGAGAATGAAGCGAAGATCAATGCAGAGTTGATCGCCGCACAAGGCAAACCAGTGGATATGGGCGGCTACTACCTGCCTGACTTCAGCAAGACATCGAATGCGATGCGCCCTAGCGCGACGTTCAACGCCGCACTGAAGGCGATCTGATCCGGAAAGCGCAAATAAAAAGCCCGCCACTTTCGTGGCGGGCTTTTTTACATCTTAGCGAGGATTAACCTGCTTGGATGTTAGAAGCTTGTTTGCCTTTAGGACCTTGAACGATGTCAAAAGTCACTTTCTGGCCTTCTTTGAGGGACTTGAAGCCGCTCATGTTGATTGCGGAGAAGTGCGCGAACAGGTCTTCGCTACCATCATCAGGAGTGATGAAACCGAAACCTTTAGCGTCGTTGAACCATTTAACTGTACCGTTTGCCATGCTATTACTTCCTTACAAAAAATACGGGTGGGTCCCCGCTGAATTGTTTGAAACCCAAGTCCGCACATGGCAAAACCAGTACTGCAGCTACTTTGATTCAAACACCCGGACGCTTTTTAACCCAGTAGAACTGACAACGTCAAGCGTTTATTCAACATATTTTCAAAACAGGGTTGAAAAAGGCGTTCTAATCGTCAAATATGCAACTGAACTGAATGTGACAATGACACCAATGGCAACCAAGCAAGAAAACGTTTCGCTACTCGAGCGCAGCAAGACCAAACCACCCAAGCTATACAAAGTGGTGTTACTGAACGATGATTACACCACGATGGAATTCGTGATCGAGGTGTTGCAGACGTTCTTCAGCATGACGACGGAACAAGCGACTCAGGTCATGCTCAAAGTACACAACGAGGGTGCTGCGGTATGCGGCGTATATTCGAAAGACATCGCCGAGACGAAAGTAAACCAAGTCGTTTCGTATGCAATACAGCATGGGCATCCTTTGAAATGCCACATGGAGGAAAATTAGATGATCGCACAAGAACTAGAAGTCAGCCTCCACCTCGCCTTCGTTGAAGCTCGAAGCAAACGCCACGAGTTCATCACCGTTGAACACCTGCTATTGGCGATGCTGGACAATCCATCTGCCGCGCATGTCCTGCGTGCCTGCGGCGCGGATATCGAGGAGTTGCGTGCTGTGTTGACGCAGCATATCGAGACCCATACGCCCGTCGTGCCAGGAACCGCAGAGGTCGATACACAGCCCACCGTTGGATTCCAACGCGTCATCCAGCGCGCCATCCTGCACGTGCAGTCCACCAACAAGAAAGAAGTGACGGGCGCGAACATCCTCGTCGCCATGTTCGGCGAGAAGGAATCGCATGCGGTGTACTTCCTCAACCAACGCGCCATCACACGCCTCGATGTGGTGAACTACATCGCACATGGCATCAACAAGACCGCCGAAGTCCAGCCGAATACTCAGAAGACAGCCAACGAGACGGAGGCCGAACAGGAATCTTCCAAAGAAAGTGCCTTGGCGAACTACACCCTCGACCTGAATGCCCATGCTATCGCTGGCAAGGTCGATCCGCTCATCGGGCGCGAATTAGAATTGGAGCGCGTCATCCAGACCTTGTGCCGCCGTCGCAAGAACAATCCGCTCTTGGTCGGTGAAGCTGGGGTGGGCAAGACGGCCATCGCGGAAGGATTGGCACGTCGCATCACAGAAGGGGATGTTCCCGAGGTGCTGAAGGATGCACAAGTCTACGCACTTGATATGGGCTCATTACTCGCAGGCACAAAATATCGTGGTGATTTCGAGCAACGCCTGAAGGCTGTACTGAAAGAACTGAAGGATGCGCCCAACGCTGTGCTGTTCATCGATGAGATACACACGCTCATCGGTGCGGGTGCTGCTTCGGGTGGAACCATGGATGCATCGAACTTACTCAAACCAGCACTTTCTAGTGGTGCATTGAAGTGCATAGGCGCGACGACCTACCAAGAATATCGCGGCATCTTCGAAAAAGATTCAGCGCTGTCCCGTCGCTTCCAAAAAGTCGATGTGCCAGAGCCTTCTGTCGAACAGACCATCGAGATATTGAAAGGCCTGAAGTCGCGCTTCGAAGAACACCACAGCATCAAGTACAGTGCAGCAGCGCTCACCAGCGCGGCAGAATTGTCGTCGCGATTCATCAATGACCGCCACTTGCCAGACAAAGCCATCGACGTACTGGATGAAGCTGGTGCGGCGCAACGCATCCTACCCAAATCGAAGCAGAAAAAGATCGTCGGCAAACATGAGATCGAGGAGATCATCGCCAAGATCGCACGCATCCCGACACGCACCGTTTCCCACGACGACATCAATGCGCTCAAGAATCTGGATCGCGACCTCAAAGCTACCGTGTTCGGCCAAGACAAAGCCATCGACGTGCTAGCGCGCGCCATCAAGATGTCACGTAGCGGTCTCGGCAATCCGCAAAAGCCCATTGGCAGCTTCCTGTTCTCCGGCCCCACTGGCGTCGGCAAGACCGAAGTGGCGCGTCAATTGGCTTACAGCATGGGCATGCCTATCCATCGCTTCGACATGTCTGAATACATGGAGCGGCATGCGGTGTCGCGCCTGATCGGTGCGCCACCCGGTTACGTCGGTTTCGACCAAGGTGGTCTACTCACCGAGGCCATCAGCAAACAACCTCATAGCGTGTTGCTACTGGATGAGATCGAGAAGGCGCACCCAGACATCTTCAATATCTTGTTGCAAGTGATGGATCACGGCACGCTCACCGACAACAATGGTCGTAAGGCGGACTTCCGCAATGTCGTCATCATCATGACTACCAATGCAGGCGCCGAGGCGTTGAACAAGAGCAGTATGGGATTCACCAAGACCTCATCCGCCGGTGACGAGATGGCCGACATCAAGAAGATGTTCACCCCCGAGTTCCGCAACCGCCTAGATGCCATCGTCTCCTTCGCCGCACTTGATAAGGAAATCATCTTGCGCGTGGTAGACAAGTTCCTCATGCAACTGGAAGAGCAATTGCACGAGAAGAAGGTCGATGCCCTCTTCACCGAAGAACTCAAGGACCATCTCGCCAAACACGGATTTGACCCGCTGATGGGTGCGCGACCGATGGCGCGTCTGATCCAAGACACCATCCGCTCCGCACTCGCGGACGAGTTGCTGTTCGGAAAATTAGCGAGCGGCGGCAAAGTCACTGTGGATGTCAAAGATGGCAAGGTCGTACTGGAGTTCGAAGAAGAAGTTGTCACTGCCTGATCCAACATACAGGGGGCGCTTCGCCCCCTCCCCCACCGGCCCCCTCCATTTCGGCTCACTCGTTGCCGCTGTCGGCAGCTATCTCGATGCGAAAAATCATCACGGCATCTGGCTTGTACGCATGGAAGACCTCGATACGCCACGCTGTGTCGCAGGTGCGGCAGACGATATCCTCCGTACGCTCGCCATCTTCGGGATGCGTAGCGATGAACCTGTGATGTATCAGAGCCAGCGCACGCCGGCCTATGAAGCGGCGCTACAAAAATTGCAAAGCAATGGGTTGGCGTATCCATGTTGTTGCACCCGTAAAGAAATATCGGATTCAGCGTTGCATGGGATCGAGGGGCCGGTATACCCAGGCACGTGTCGAACTGGTATCCCGACAGAACGTGAAGCGAGATCTTGGCGAGTAAGGACTGATGGGCAAGCTGTCAGATTCGACGACGAACTTCAGGGACTCATCTCGCAACAACTCGAAGTGGAGATCGGTGACTTTGTAGTGAAGCGGGCGGATGGTTTGTTCGCCTATCAACTGGCTGTAGTCGTGGACGATGCCACACAAGGCATCACGCACATCGTGCGCGGCGCAGACCTTCTCAACTCGACGCCACGCCAAATTCATCTACAACGCTTACTGGGGTTAACCACCCCGACCCACATGCACCTGCCCGTGGTGGTAAATGAGGCCGGAGAGAAATTGAGCAAGCAGACTCTGGCTGCGCCTGTGGATGTGTCACAGCCCGTCTCTACCTTGATGCGCGTGTTGGATCTTCTACAGCAGCAACCGCCTATCGAGCTAGCCAATAGCGATGTACGTAGTGTATTAGATTGGGCGATTCAAAATTGGGATGTCACGAAACTGCATGGCGTGAAGTCTATTCACGCCTGAACACGCACGCCCTACTTGGCCGCCTGCCTGCGGTGCTTGATGAATTCCAAGATCGCCGGAATGAATGAGACGATGATGATGACGAGGATCATCAAGGTGAGGTTGTTCTTGATGATGGGGATGTTGCCAAAAAAGTAACCCGCGATGGTCAAACTACCGATCCAAGCCATACTCCCCATCGCGCTGAACATGACGAAGGAGCGGTAATTCATGGTGCCGATGCCTGCCACAAAGGGTGCGAAGGTACGGATGATGGGCAAGAAGCGCGCGAAGATGATGGTCTTGCCACCATGCTTATCGAAGAACAGATGAGTCTTCTCTAGGTGTTCGTGCTTGATGAGTTTCTGGCTGGCGTGATTGAGCAAACGTAGCCCGATTAAGCGACCGACCCAGTAGTTGGTGTTGTCACCACTGAATGCCGCAAGTATGAGTAGCGGCATCAATATCTCTAGCTGCAACGAACCCATGCCACACAACGCACCTGTCACAAAGAGCAGCGAATCACCCGGTAGGAACGGGGCGACGACCAGACCCGTCTCGGCGAAGATGATGACGAACAAGATAGCGTAGATCCACACGCCATACTCCTGCACCAACGCAAGAAGATGTGCGTCAAGATGCAGGACGATGTCGAGGAAACTGGTCAGCAGCTCCATCGTTTAAGGCAGCACTTCTTCTGCTTCTGTCTTCTCTGGCTTGATGAAGTCCTCTCGCGACACACCAAAGATCATCAACAAGGGGCTGGCGACCAGCACCGATGAGTAGATACTGAACAAGATGCCGATGGTCAGCGCCAGTGCGAAATAGTGCAGCGTGGCACCGCCCAAGAACAACATGGATGTGACCATCATCTGCGTACAACCGTGGGTGATGATGGTACGCGACATGGTACGCGTGATGGCGTTGTCGATGATCTCTGCCACTTCGGTCTTGCGCATCTTGCGGAAGTTCTCACGGATCCGGTCGAACACGACCACGGATTCATTCACCGAGTAACCCAGCACAGCCAACACCGCCGCCAACACGGAGAGTGAGAACTCCCACTGGAAGAAGGCGAAGAAACCCAAGATGATGACCACATCGTGCAAGTTCGCGATGATGGCGGCCAAACCGAACTTCCATTCGAAGCGCACCCACAGATAACCGACGATGCCGAGCGAAACGAGTAGCAAGGCCATCGCGCCGTTCTCAATCAGATCCTTACCGACTTGTGGGCCCACGAATTCTACGCGGCGCAACTCGACGCTCGCATCTTGTCCACGCAATGCTTCCAGCACAGTTTCGGAGAGCTTCGCCCCCACGGTGTTCTGCTTCAACGGCACTTGGATCAACACGTCTTTGCTGGAACCGAAGTTCTGCACCACGGATTCATGCAGACCGATCTCTTCCAGCTTGCCGCGCACCTTATCCAGATCAGCTGATTGCGCGTAGTGCACTTCCAGCACGGTGCCGCCTGTGAAGTCGACACCAAAATTCAAGCCTTTGGTCACCAAGAAGAACACAGCGAGGATGAAAGTGACCAGCGAGATGCTGGTCGTCACTTTCCCGTAGCTCATGAACGGGACATCTTTTTTGATCTTGAAGAATTCCATATCTTTCCCCTTAGCCGATGGCGACCTTGTTGAGTCGAGCCTTACGACCATAGAACAGATTGACCAGTGCGCGAGACACCAGCACCGCGCTGAACATCGAGGTGAGAATGCCCAAGCACAACACGACAGCAAAACCTTTGATCGGACCGGAGCCGAACATGAACAAGGCGACACCCGCGATCAATGTGGTGATGTTGGAGTCTAGGATGGTAGCAAAGGCGTTCTCGTAACCCGTATGGATCGCCATCTGCGGCGGCACACCATTACGCAACTCTTCACGGATACGTTCGTTGATCAACACGTTGGAGTCGATCGCCATACCCAAGGTCAGCGCGATACCTGCCATACCTGGCAAGGTGAGGGTGGCTTGTAGCATGGAGAGCAAAGCGACCAGCAACAACAGGTTGGCCCCCAAGGCCAGTACCGAGATGGTGCCAAACATGAGGTAGTAGGCGATCATGAAAATGGCGATGGCGATGAAACCGATCTTGGTGGAATCAAAACCGCGTTGGATGTTGTCCGCTCCCAAGCTGGGGCCGACGGTACGTTCTTCGATGATCTCCATCGGTGCAGCCAAAGCACCTGCGCGCAAGAGCAAAGCGGTGTCTTGCGCTTCGACCGTACTCATCTGACCACTGATCTGTACACGGCCACCACCGATCTCTTCGCGGATGACGGGTGCGGTGACCACTTCTCCACGGCCCTTTTCGAACAGGACGATCGCCATACGTTTGCCCACGTTCTCACGTGTGGCTTCTTTGAACTTGCGTGCGCCCACGGCATCCAGATTGATGTGGACGGCGGGTTCGTTGTTGCGGCTATCGAAACCAGGTTGCGCATCATTGATGCGCTCACCCGTCAGGATGACCGCCTTCTTCACCAACAAGGCCGTGCCGTCACGCTCTTTGAATATTTCAGTACCGAATGGTGCGACGGAACCGAGGCCGACTTGGTGCTCGTCATCGACCAAGCGTACTTCCAAAGTCGCGGTACGACCCAAGATGTCTTTGGCACGTGCAGTGTCTTGCACGCCCGGCAGTTGCACCACGACGCGGTCCACACCTTGTTGTTGGATGACGGGTTCAGCCACACCCAATTCATTCACACGGTTACGCAGTGTGACCAAGTTCTGTTGCACAGCGGATTCTTGGATGCGTGTCTGCTCTTGCGGCTTGAGGGTGGCGACCAACACATACTCACCTGCCACTTCACGTTCTGTGAATTCCAAACCCTGGAAACGCTGCTTAAGTTCTTCTTCCCCTTTGGTGCGCGCCGCCGCATCGCGGAACTTGGTGGTGATGACGTTTCCATCGCGTGTCACCCCAGCGTAAGGGATGTTCGCCTCACGCAAGGTGCTACGGATGTCGCTGGACGAGGACTCAATCGCCTTGTCCAACGCAGCCTTCATATCCACCTGCATCAAGAAGTGCACACCACCACGCAAGTCCAGACCCAGGTACATAGGCAAGGCATTGAGACTGGTGAGCCACTCCGGAGAACGTGACAACAGGTTCAGCGCAACGACATAGTCTTCGCCCAACGCTGCGTGCAATGCATCTTTCGCCTTGATCTGACTGTCTGTATCCGCGAAACGCGCTTTCACACTCGTTGAATCGAGAGAAAGAATCTCTGGATCCAGTTGCGCGCTCTTCAACGCCTCTTCAACACGCTGCAACAGAGCTGTATCCGCCTTGAGATGCGACCTGAGCGGTAACACTTGCACCGCAGGCGATTCACCGTACAGGTTCGGCAGTGCATATACCAAACCAGTGACGAGTGCGAACAGGATCAACAGGTATTTCCAGATCGGATAGTGATTCATTGCAGCACCTTGTTACAGCGTAAATGAGGTTTCGTGGATCAAAGCGCCTTGATGGTGCCTTTTGGCAGCACGGTCTGGATAGCGAACTTCTGATATTGAACGATGATGCCTGTAGCCACTTCGACTGCGACGTATTCTTCGCCCACTTTTTCCACACGGCCCAATGCGCCGCCACCAGTGACGACTTCATCGCCCTTTTGCAGCGCATCCATCATCGCCTTGTGCTCTTTGGCACGTTTTTGTTGTGGACGCAGGATCAAGAAATAGAATACTGCCAACAGAGCGATCAAGGGCAGGAATTCGAGGAAACCGCCGCCTGCGGGTGCTGCTGCGCCTTCTGCGTGTGCGTTGCTGATGAAGAATTCAGTGATCATGTAATTACTCTCCGTGATGAATGACAAAAAAATGAAGGCGCGCATTCTATCACGGATGATGTGACCGATTTGCTACGCCCAGCAGGAGTTCAGCGGCCTGCGCGTGCCTGATGGAATGCGGCTTGGAACTCTGCGAATTGCCCCGCTTCGATGGACGCTCTGACCTGTTGCATCAACTCTTGGTAATAGTGCAGGTTATGGATGGTATTGAGGCGTGCACCCAATATCTCTCCCAGTCGGTGCAAGTGGTGCAGATAGGCACGGCTGAAGTTCTGGCAGGTATAGCACTTGCACTGCGGGTCGAGCGGCCCGGTATCCAAACGGTATTGCGCATTCTTGATGCGCACATCGCCGAAACGGGTGAACAGGTGACCGTTACGTGCGTTGCGCGTCGGCATCACACAGTCGAACATATCGATGCCTTCCGCTACGGCGGCTACGAGGTCTTCCGGTGTGCCCACCCCCATCAGGTAACGCGGTTTGTCTTGCGGCATTTGCGGTGCGGTGTGCTTCAAGATGCGCAACATGTCTTCCTTTGGCTCCCCCACAGACAGGCCGCCAATAGCGAAACCGTCGAAACCGATGTCCTTCAATCCTGCCAGCGATTCATCACGCAGATGTTCATGCATACCGCCCTGCACGATGCCGAACAGCGCATTCGGATTGCCTTCATGCGCCTTCTTGCTGCGCTCGGCCCAACTCAAACTGAGGCGCATGGATACGCCAGCGACTTGCTCGTCCGCAGGGTATGGCGTGCACTCGTCGAAGATCATCACGATGTCAGAGTTCAACACGCGCTGGATACGCATCGATTCTTCAGGCGACAGGAAACACTTGTCGCCATTCACGGGCGACCGGAACTCCACGCCACCACCGGTGATCTTGCGCAACTCGCCAAGGCTGAATACCTGAAAGCCGCCGGAGTCGGTGAGGATCGGACCATCCCAGCTCATGAACTTGTGCAAACCACCGTGCGCCTCAATGACTTCTAACCCCGGACGTAACCATAGATGGAAGGTGTTTCCCAACACGATGTGCGCGTCGATGTCTTTCAATTCCTGCGGTGACATGGCTTTCACTGTGCCGTAGGTTCCCACCGGCATGAAGGCAGGTGTCTCCACCTTGCCGTGCGCTAATTCGATCGTGCCGCGACGAGCAGCACCAGATTGTTTGTGTAGTGTGAATTTCATGACTCTCTCTCGATCAACATCGCATCTCCATAGCTGAAGAAACGATATTCGTTCTGTACCGCATGCTCATAGGCTGCAATCAACTTCTGCATCCCACCAAAGGCACACACCAGCATCAACAAGGTGGAGCGTGGCAGATGGAAGTTGGTCAGCAACACATCGATCACGTTGAAACGATAGCCCGGTGTGATGAAGATGCGCGTCTCCCCCGAACCAGCCTTCAGCTCACCGCCCGCTGCCGCACTTTCTAATGCACGCAGACTGGTTGTACCAACCGACACCACTCGTCCGCCATTTGCCTTGGCTTGTTTGATGGCATCCACCGTTGCCTGTGGCACCGTGTAGCGCTCGCTGTGCATGACATGCTCATCGATGTTCTCTGCACGGACGGGTTGGAAAGTCCCCGCGCCGACATGCAGCGTCACATAGGCGATATTCACACCTTTGGCACGCAAGGTATCCAACATCGCATCATCGAAATGCAAACCTGCCGTGGGCGCAGCCACCGCGCCCTGCTCTCTGGCAAACACGGTCTGATAGCGCTCATCATCCTCAGCCTCGGTGGCATGGGTGATGTAGGGCGGCAAGGGTAACTTTCCGTATTGCTCCAACACCTGCTCTACAAGTGCTTCGCAGGCAAAACGCAGGTGGAAGAACTCATCCTCACGACCCAACACTTCGACGGTGACGGCATCCGCCAACTCGAAGGTGCTGCCTGGCTTGGGAGATTTGCTGGCGCGCACCTTAGCCAATACCTCATGCGCACCCAAGATGCGCTCGACCATCACTTCGATCAGTCCGCCTGTTGCCTTCTTGCCGAACAAGCGCGCCTTCAGCACGCGTGTATCGTTGAGAATAAGGACATCATGTTCGTTCAGCAAACTGGGTAGGTCAAAGAAGGTCTTATCCTCCAACCCTGCTAGACCGACATGCAGCAAACGGCTGGCTCCACGCTGCTTAGGCGGGTGCTGGGCGATCAGTCGTTCAGGCAGTTCGAAGTCGAATTCCTCGGTACGCATGTCAGGCAAAAACGGTTGGTAAAAATAAAGGCGCGCATTGTAGTTGATGAACCAAGCTGTTTCGTGGATAATTCGCGCCCTTCCAAGACGTATCACCTGAATATTGGCTGACACGCATCGCAATAACACTCTTGCCGGGGTGATGGAACTGGTAGACGTGCTGGACTCAAAATCCAGTGCCTGAAAGGGCGTGGGGGTTCGATTCCCCCCCCCGGCACCAAACAACGCTTCTGAATATTTATGAGCATCTGTCAACGCAACTGAGTAAAGTCGCGTTGCTAGCCCCCGACACGGGTAGTGTCATCAACGTTTATCAACCTACTTGAATTGGAGCCACACATGAAACTGTTGTCTACACTGATCGCTGCTGCATTCGCTGCTGTTTCTTTCACCGCTTCCGCTGACAACCATGCAGGCGCTCATGCAGCAACTGCGCCAGCCGCTGCTGCAACTCCAGCAAAGGCTGAAGAGCACAAGCACGACGCAAAAGAAGAACACAACGATGCAGCCAAGGCTGAGCGTAAAGCAAAGAAAGACGCTGAAAAAGCAGCTAAAAAAGCAAAGAAAGAGAAAAAAGCAAAGAAAGAGAAGAAAGAAGAGCACGAAGAACATCATGATGACAAAGCTGCCGCTCCTGCAGCTGCACCAGCCGCAGCTAAGTAATCTAGCTGCGCTCAAGAAAGGCAGGGGAAACCCTGCCTTTTTTATTTCGATTAGAATCACAACATGATCTGGAAACCACACGCCACCGTCGCCGCCGTCCTTGAACGGGATAATAAATTCTTGCTGGTGGAAGAACACACACCTCAAGGCCTGCTATTCAATCAACCCGCCGGACACTGGGAAGCGAACGAGACTTTGGCCGCAGGTGCTGTACGCGAGGTACTGGAAGAATCCGCGTACGACTTCGAGCCGACGTTCCTCCTCGGCGTATATCGCTGGCATTCGACCGCGTCGGACACGACGTATCTACGTTTCGCCTTCGGCGGGAACATCCTTGCCCATCATCCAGAACGCGCTTTAGACGAAGGTATCGTTCGCGCTGTTTGGATGACGCTCGACGAGATCCGAGCCACACAAGATCGTCACCGTAGTCCGCTCATCCTGCGCTGCGTAGAAGACTACATCGCTGGGAAACGCTACCCGCTCGACCTTATCACCCATTATGAGTAAGAAACATATCGTCGTCGGCATGTCAGGTGGCGTGGATTCCGCTGTCACTGCGCTGCTCTTGAAACAACAGGGCTACGAAGTCACTGGCCTGTTCATGAAGAACTGGGAAGACGATGACGACAGCGAGTATTGCTCTTCGCGCCAAGACCTGATCGATGCCGTCTCGGTCGCAGACACCATCGGCGTGCCTATCGAGGCGGTGAACTTCGCCAAAGAATATAAAGACCGCGTGTTCAGCTATTTCCTAAGCGAATACGAGGCAGGACGCACTCCGAACCCCGACATCCTGTGCAACTCCGAGATCAAGTTCAAAGCATTCTTGGACCACGCCATCCGACTAGGGGCAGACAAGATCGCCACGGGGCATTACGCCAAGGTGCGCGAACAAGACGGCGCGTTCCAGTTGCTCAAGGCGGATGATCACAGCAAAGATCAGAGTTATTTCTTGCATCGCTTGAATCAACTTCAATTGTCCAAATCGATGTTCCCTTTGGGCGACATCCCCAAATCCAAAGTGCGCGAGATCGCACACCAGCACAACCTTTCCAATGCCGCGAAGAAAGATAGCACCGGCATCTGTTTCATCGGTGAGCGCCCCTTCCGCGAGTTCTTGAATCGCTATCTACCCACCAAACCGGGCGACATGGTCACTCCCGAGGGTAAAGTCATGGGGCAACACATGGGGCTATCGTTCTACACCTACGGCCAGCGTCAGGGGCTGGGCATCGGCGGTGGCAAAGAGAGCAGTGGTGAACCGTGGTTCGTTTCTGGTAAAGACATGGCAAAGAATCGTTTGATCGTGGTGCAAGGACACGACCACCCCGCCCTGCTGGCGCCAGAATTAGATGCGCTCGACATGCACTGGATCAGCGGGCACGCACCAGATGTCTCGCGTGCGTTCGCCGCCAAGACACGCTATCGCCAACAAGATGCAGCTTGTCGTATTGCTATCGCTCAAGACAACAGCACCCATTTCAGCTTTGATGAAGCGCAATGGGCAGTCACCCCAGGACAATCCGTCGTCGCTTACGAGGGCGATGTCTGCCTCGGTGGCGGCATCATCAAATAGTTTCTAGGATACCGATGATCACTGAACTCACTCCCGACATCATCCGATTGCTCCTCGTTCTGGGGGGCACGTTGCTCGCACACTTTTTTGTCGTCCGCGCACTGAAGCGTGCAGAGACAGCGGCCTCTCACACTGAGAACATCTGGGACGATGCGATCATTTCCGCAGCAAAGAAACCGCTCCCCGCCCTGATCTGGTTGTCCGGACTTTCATTTACGCTTCACCTCGTACAGCGCCAGACAGGTGAACAACTACTCGATTTCCTTGCACCCGCTCGCAACATCGGATTCATCCTCTGCGTCTCGTGGTTCTTGTTCAAGCTGATCCGCGAGCTCGCCAACAATGCCATCGCAACACGCCCTCTCGTCGACGGCGCCGAGGATCGCACGACGGTCGATGGTCTGAGCAAGATCGCTCGCATCGTCGTCGTGGTACTCGCGGCACTCATGATGATGCAGACCTTGGGGTTCAGCATCTCCGGTGTGCTGGCGTTTGGAGGTGTCGGTGGTATCGCGGTCGGCTTCGCCGCCAAAGATCTTTTGGCGAACTTGTTCGGCGGCTTGATGGTGCACCTCGACCGCCCTTTCAACATCGGCGACAAGATACGTTCACCTGATAGAGAGATCGAAGGTGCGGTCGAACACATCGGTTGGCGTCAGACCACCCTGCGCGCCAACAATATGGCACTGCTCTTTGTCCCCAATTCTCTATTCACCTCCATCGTGGTAGAGAACACTTCACGCATCTCGCATCGCCGCATCGAAGAGGTCATCGGCTTGCGCTATGAAGATATCGGCAAGGTCACTGACATCACATCTGAGATCGAGCAAATGCTGAAGCAGCACCCCCAAATCGACTCCGACCAAGCTGTGATCGTTGGCTTAGGGAAGATGGCAGAATCCTCGATCGATATCACCCTGTTGTCCTTCACCAAGTCAGGCGCCCTGCAGGAGTACCACCAGACTAGGCAGGACGTCTTGCTTAAGGTCGCTGAGATCGTATCGCGCCATGGCGCCGACTTCGCCTTCCCAACGCGCACACTCATCACGCAGACTGCATAGAACGTCCTCTTCGCGTAAAATGCGCATCTGAATTCTTTTTGACTACGACAACATGACTCTCTCAGCGCTCACTGCACTTTCCCCACTCGATGGACGTTATCAAAGCAAGGTCGAATCCTTGCGCGGATACTTCAGTGAATACGGTTTGATCCGTTATCGCTTGTTGATCGAGATCGAATGGCTCAAAGCTTTGAGTGCCGAAGCGGGCATCAAAGAACTGCCCCCTTTCACCATCGGTACCATCGCCCAGCTCGATCAACTCGCAGCGCAATTCTCTGAGGCCGATGCGGAGCAGATCAAAGCCATCGAACGCCGAACCAACCACGATGTGAAGGCGATCGAATATTGGATGCGCGAAAAACTTGGAGAGAATCCAGAGACTTCAAAAGCGCTGGAATTCATCCACTTCGCTTGCACCTCCGAAGACATCAACAATCTGAGCCACGCGCTGATGCTCAACCACTCGCGTAAAGACGTGATGTTGACTGGCCTGCAATCCATCATCGACAAACTGCGTAACATCGCCCATCAACTGGCTGATGTGCCCATGCTGTGCCGCACCCACGGCCAGACTGCCACCCCCAGCACCATGGGGAAAGAGATCGCTAACGTAGTGCATAGGCTGCGTCGCGCCCATGCACGCATCGCGGCTGTCGAGATCTTGGGCAAGATCAATGGCGCGGTGGGCAACTACAACGCGCATCTTTCTGCGTACCCCGATGTCGATTGGGAGAGCTTCGCCAAGCGCTTCGTCGAAGCACGCGGCATTGCGTTCAACCCCTACACCATCCAGATTGAGCCGCATGATTGCATGGCTGAACTGTATGACGCTTATGCTCGCGCCAACACCATCCTCATCGACTTGAACCGTGACATCTGGGGTTACATCTCACTCGGTTACTTCAAACAAAAAGTGGTCGCCGGCGAAGTCGGCTCATCCACCATGCCACACAAGGTCAACCCGATCGACTTCGAGAACTCGGAAGGCAATCTGGGATTGGCGAATGCCTTGCTCAAACATCTTGCTGAGAAATTGCCTGTCTCACGTTGGCAGCGTGACCTCACAGACTCCACCGTGTTGCGCAACATGGGCGTGGCGATGGGTTACACCTTGCTGGCTTATGAATCCTGCTTGAAGGGGCTGAACAAGCTGGAAGCCAACCCTCAACGCTTGGCGGACGACTTGAACAATAGTTGGGAAGTGTTGGCAGAACCGATCCAGACCGTGATGCGTCGTTATAACGTGCCCGATGCCTACGACAAATTGAAGGAGCTGACTCGCGGCAAAGGTGGTATCAATCGCGAAAGTCTGGCCACCTTCATCCAGACCTTGGATATCCCAGATAGCGAGAAACAACGCTTGCAGAATCTGAGTCCAGAAACCTATCTTGGCAAAGCAATAGAGTTGGCAAAACGAATTTAAGCGGTCGTCATCGTTCCAAAACAAAAGCCCGCATCAGCGGGCTTTTGTATTTTTACTACTCAGAAAAACTTAGTGGTGATGACCACCTTCGCCATGCACATGCCCATGAGTCAGCTCTTCCGCAGAAGCAGCGCGCACACCGGTGATGGTGCCAGAGAATACGAGTGACTTGCCAGCCAGTGGATGGTTACCATCGACCGTCACTTCATCGTCGGTCACTTCGGTGACGGTGTAAAGCATGAAGTCTTCGTCATCATCCCCTTCTGCGCCGCCTTCGAACTGCATGCCGACCGCGACTTCTTTGGGGAACATGTCACGTGGCTCGGCACGTACCAGCTCATGTTCGTATTCACCGAAAGCGTCATCCGGCTCCATGCTGACGGAGAATTTGTCGCCGATGTTCTTACCTTCCAGCGCTTCTTCCACCGTTGGGAAGATACCGTCATAACCACCATGCAGGTAGCTGATGGGATCGCCTGTCTTTTCGATTACGGTGCCGTCAGCGTCCGCGAGTTGATAAGTGAGCGAGACTACTGAGTTCTTTGCGATCTTCATTTCATTTCCTTTACCAGTTTAAGAATATCTTGAGCATGTCCATGCGCATGCACATCATATAGGGCGTGGCGTAACTTGCCCTGCTTGTCGATGATGAATGTGGAACGTTTGATGGACAACTTCTTATATCCATCCACTTCCTTCTCATACATCACGCCATATTTCTTACACACGCGCGCTTCGGTATCCGCCAACAACAAAACAGAGAGTCCGTGTTTGTCGCGAAACGAGGCGTGGCTGATACAATCGTCACGACTGACCCCAACCACGATGGCATCGTATTTAGCAAAATCCTCTTCATGGTCGCTGAACTCGTTCGCTTCCATGGTGCAACCCGGCGTGTCGTCCTTCGGGTAGAAATACAGAACGACGTTATGTTTACCTTGCTGGGCGACCAACCTGAACGTCTCCATATCGGCATCAGGCAACTCGAAATGTGGCGCCTCGTTCCCTGCTTGCAACGGTATATTTTGTAGTTGTGGCATGCCATCCTCCTGCCGTGCATTCTATCTAATTTTGCTCGATGGGCCGGGACTGAATTTGCTTTTCAATGCTTGCCACAGGGCTATAATCACAGTATGAAAAACACTCTACTTGGCGGACTCACTCCGCAACAATTCCTGCGCGATTACTGGCAAAAAAAGCCTCTGTTGATCCGTCAGGCCGTGCCCGGATTCAAAGGATTACTTGATCCGCAAGGATTGATCGATCTTGCCTGCACTGAGGATGCGCAAGCACGCCTAGTCACTCAACAGCGTGGCAAGTTCGGCCTCCAGCATTCACCTTTCACACCCGATGACTTCAAGGATTTCGGCAAAGCCAAGTGGTCGGTACTGGTGCAGGGCGTGAATCACTTTTCGCCTGAAGCGACTGATCTGATCAAACGCTTCAACTTCATCCCGCATGCGCGACTCGATGATCTGATGGTGAGCTATGCCCCGAAAGGCGGCGGCGTCGGCCCCCACTTCGACATCTACGACGTATTCTTGCTGCAAGGTTATGGTCATCGTCGCTGGCAGATCTCCACCCAAGCAGACCAGACCTTGATAGAAGGTGCCCCCTTGCGCATCTTGAAGGATTTCAAAGTCGAACAGGAGTGGGTGTTGGAACCCGGCGACATGCTGTACCTCCCTCCGCAGTGCGCCCACAACGGCATCGCCGAAGACGACTGCATGACCTACTCCATTGGTTTTCGCACGCCTTGGTATCAAGAGCTGGCTGAACAATTCTTGGTCTATCTGCAAGACCGCATCGAGATCAAAGGCACGTATGCCGATCCCGATCTGAAGCTACAAAAACATCCATCCGAGATCGGCCCAGATATGCTCAAGCAGGTCGCCGACACCATCCGCAAAGTGAAGTGGGATGACGAGGATGTGGCGAACTTCTTAGGTTGCTACCTTTCCGAGCCAAAGCCACACATCTTCTTCGACACACCGAACAAGCCATTGTCCGAAGCCAAGTTCGCACAGGCTGTGGAAAGATCTGGCGTGACGCTTGATTTGAAGACACAGATGCAATGCTATGGAAACACGGCATTCATCAATGGCGATGCTTGCCCAGTGAGCAAAGCTGATTATCGTGTGTTGCGTGAATTAGCCGATACACGAGCGCTGAATGCTGGCGCCAAACTCGGCACCTCCAGTATCGGCTTGCTTTATGAATGGTATCTGGACGGATTCTTGGCACCCACAAAGAGGCGTTGATCATGAGTGACGATTCGCTACAGCACACCCTATTTGATGGCGCGATCGACTACATCGAAGCTTTGGATACGGTTTGCGCCTCGGCACGGCATTCGCTCAACATCTTCGAGAAGGATTTTTCCGATATCGGTTTCAATTCGGAAGCACGATACGATGTACTGCGACATTTCCTACTGGCAAGCACCAACAATCGCCTACAGTTGCTTGCGCATGATCCACAGCATCTGATCCGCTACTGCCCGCGCGTGATGATGTTATTGCGCGAATTCAGTCACAGCATGGATATCTTCCAGACGCCCGCTCACATGAAAAGCGTCACCGAGCCATTCGCAGTCGCCGATAATGCGAACTACGTCCGCCGCTACCACTTCGATGACGCGCGCGGCCTCCTGGCCAAGAACGATCCAGAAGGGGCTCGACTACTCAATTCTCGCTTCCAAGAGATGTGGCAATCCTCACATCCAGGAGCAACACCGACGCGTTTAGGGTTATAACACCCTAGCATTTCCCTACAAAATTGGTAGAATGCCGCGCCCTTTGTAGTAGGGAGGTTGCTGCGAAGGTCTGGTGCCTCTTCAAAATTGGCTTTTTTGTGTTTGTTTATTATCGATAGGAAATAAAATGAAATCTGCTTTGATCGCTGTTCTGGTTGCTCTGTCTCTGGTTGCTTGTGGCAAAACTGAAGTTGCTGCTCCTGCTGTTGCTGAAGCTGCTTCTGGCGTTGCTGCCGCTGCTCCTGCTGTTACTGAAGCTGCTTCTGGCGTTGCTGCCGCTGCCGCTGCTGTTGGCGAAGCTGCTAAGAAGTAATCTGCACTTCTCGTGCAACGAAAAAAGCCGACGCAAGTCGGCTTTTTTTACGTCATTCGATCAGCGTATCTCTCGCCAATCCAAACCCAGCTGTTGATCCGCCACGGCGACCCACTCCTTCTCGCACGCCAACACCTCACTCAATGCAGCCACCGCCAAAGTCGGTAGGTTGTTCTGCAGACTCAGATGAGCTGCCACGATGTGCTGCAATCGAGCGTTATCCAAATGCGATAACAAGCTCGCCGCCTGTTCGTTGTTCAAATGACCAAAGCGGCCACCCACACGCTGCTTAAGGCTTGCTGGATAGCGCCCGTTACGTAACATCTCTTCGTCATGATTGCACTCCAATATAAGCGCATGACATCCCGTAAGGACGGCTTCGACATGCGGTGTGGCATGGCCCGTATCGGTCAACACCCCCAATCTGAAAGCCCCGTCACCGAACACATATTGCACAGGCTCTCCCGCATCGTGAGGAACGAGGAAGGGTTGTACGTGGATATCGCCTACGGCAAATGAAGCATGGGGATTGATCTCGGCGACAGTGACATCGGCAAACGCCGCATGCTGGAAACGGAACGTGCCATGTGTCATCCAAACAGGGAGCTTGAATTTGCGCGCCAATCTGGCCACACCTGCGATGTGATCGCTATGTTCGTGTGTGACTAGGATGCCATCGAGTTGTTCTGCTTGCAGCCCTAGACGGGCCAGACGCGTGACGGTCTCACTGACAGAGAACCCACAATCCATCAATAACGTTGTGGAGCCTACTTGAACGACGAGCGCATTGCCTTCGCTACCACTTCCTAAAAGTGCAAAGCGCATCACTGCGATTTACTTCTCCAGATTCTGGAACACGACCTCGAGAACGCGCATCGCCTCTTTTCCGTTCAGATCACTGCCTTCTTTGACGGTCACATCGCTCACGCCATTGACCTCATGCACCGACACTTGGATGTCAGCGGCTTTCTTGTCTTTGGATACGTTCTTCAAGAAATAGATGCCCTTGCTTCTATCCACATCGCCAACAGCGATGCCGGCCTTTTCCAAGGCAAGTCCTGTCTTGCGCCAGACGCGATCGAAGGATTCAGTGACCAAGATGAAACGCACACCACCGACCGTCAACAATTGTGTCGTTGGAGTCGCGGTCGTGGCGACAGGCGCACTAGCGGGAAGCGCGCAGGGTTCAGCAGTCTTCTCACGCGTGAAATCTGAATATTTCGCCACTTGCGTACCATCGGGGGCAGGGATAGAGAAACGTTGGTCACTGGCACTCTTGGTCAGATCCGGCGGCACTTCCAAGGCGGGCGCTTCCACCGCGCCTGCCTTGTAATCCACCTGTTTGCGTTCAAAGATGCTACAACCTGCCAACAAGGTGAGTGCGGCCAAGCCGATGACGATGTTGCGTGTGTTCATAGTGTTTCCCATCTCAAATGACTCCAGCCTGACGCATCGCCGTTTCAACAACAGGTTGTGCACCTGTGGAAAGTGGCGTGAGCGGCAAGCGCAATGTGTTCTTCATCTTACCCATTCGGGCCACGGCCCATTTCACAGGGATGGGGTTGGCTTCGACGAACAAATGACGATGCAAACCAAGCAAACGGAAGTTGATCTCGCGTGCCTTGACGACTTCGCCCTTCAATGCTGCGACACACATCTCATGCATCAGCTTGGGGGCGACGTTAGCAGTCACCGAGATAGTGCCGTGCGCACCGAGCAACATCAGCGCTAAGGTGCTCGCATCATCGCCACTGTAGATGGCGAAATCTTTAGGTGCGCGTTGCAACAAGTCGCTACCGCGCTCGATACCACCTGTCGCATCTTTGATGCCAACGATGTTCTTGATCTGCGCCAAACGCAGCACCGTGTCGTTGCTCATGTCCGCACCCGTGCGTCCCGGCACGTTGTAGAGGATGTGCGGCATATCCACCGCTTCGGCGATGGCTTTGAAATGTTGGTATAACCCTTCTTGCGTCGGTTTGTTGTAGTACGGCACGACAGTCAGGGAAGCAGCAGCCCCAGCCTTCTTCGAGAAGGCGGCGAGTTCGATGGCTTCCTTGGTGGAGTTCGCGCCCGTACCCGCGATGATGGGAAGGCGGCCAGCAGCATGTTCCACTGCGACCTGGATGAGTTGTTCGTGCTCTTCCACATCGACAGTGGGCGACTCGCCGGTGGTACCAACCACCACGATGGCATCTGTGCCTTCGGCGATATGGAAATCGATCAATGCGCGGAACGCCACCAAGTCCAGACTTCCGTCTTCATGCATGGGGGTGACGATCGCAACGATGCTACCTGTAATCATGATGTCAGCTACGTTTTTGGGAGGGCGCATTCTAACCGATTCGACAGATTATTTGTCCGCAAGCGTGTGAGCTATGAAATAATCCAAACACTGTGAACGCCAACGACTTCAATCCCCACACCCCCTTATCCAGCCTTGCTCCCGGCATGCATGGCACGATCACTGACATCCATACGGATGACGCATTACGCCAACGCTTGCAGGCGCTTGGATTCCGTTCTGGTAAAGACATAGAGATCATCCGCAAGGCCATCTTTGGCGGCCCAGTGCAGGTACGCATCGGCACCACCGACATCCTGCTGCGCCAAACGGAAGCCGCCCTCATCGAGGTCAGAACGGAATGAAACGTATCGCCCTACTCGGCATGCCCAACACCGGCAAGTCCACGCTATTCAACCGTCTCACCGGTGGTGCAGCGCGCGTAGGCAACTGGCCGGGCATCACTGTCGAGCTACTCACCGGCAAGATATTGCTGGGTGGTGACATGGTCGAGATCATCGACCTGCCCGGCATCTACGACATCCACGGCTTCTCCGAGGACGAGCAGGTGGTGCGACATTTCCTGCATGACAACGTACCCGATCTTGCCATCGTCGTGCTCAACGCCACCCAGATCGAACGCCAGCTGAGCCTGTTACTACAACTCAAGCAACTCAATCTGAACATGGTGGTGCTACTCAACATGGCAGATGAAGCAAAGAAATTCGGCATCACCATCGATGGCGACAAGATGGCTGAGTTGTTGGGCATGCCCATCCATCTCATCAGCGCAAAATACGGACAGGGGCATGTCGAGGCGATGCAGGCCATCACCAAAGCGGTGCGCTACCCCACCCCGGGAATGGCCGAAGCGTTGCGCACCCAACTGGAACAAGATGCGCATATCGAACACGAGATGACGCGCGTATTGAGCGGTGCGGTACAGGTTCCCGCTCGCCTATCTGACACGCGCACCGACAAACTCGATAGCCTGATGTTGCACCCATGGTTGGGATTGCCGATCTTCTTCGGCATCATGTATCTGCTGTTCCAAGGCATCTTCTTCTTCGGCCAGCCTTTGCAGGGCGGTGTCGCCGACCTGCTTGGATGGTTGCGCAAGACCGTTCTCGATCCGGCATGTGCTGGCCTACCCACTTGGATGTCGGGTCTTCTGCTCGATGGTATCTACAACGGGGTCGCCACCGTCGCCGCCTTCGTACCCATCATCATCCTGTTCTTTTTGTTCATGGCCATCGTGGAGGACACGGGCTACCTGTCTCGCGCAGCTTTCTTGATGGATGCGTTGATGGCCAAGATGGGACTAGACGGACGTAGTTTCGTCATGCTGCTGATGGGCTTCGGCTGCAATGTTCCCGCACTGATGGGAACGCGCGTGATGCGTTCGCGTAGCCTGCGCATGCTATCCATGCTGGTGATCCCGTTCTCACTCTGTTCGGCACGTCTCCAAGTGTTCGTATTCATCACCGCAGCGCTGTTCTCACCCAAACACGCACCACTGGTGTTATTCAGCCTATATCTATTCAGCTTCGCCGCAGCCATTCTCACGGCACTGCTGTTCAAACGCCAGTTCGCCAACACCGAACCCTTCGTATTGGAGTTGCCACCGTATCGCTTCCCCACAGGCCGTCAGATGCTGTTGCGTGGCTGGCATGAGGTCACACACTTCTTGCGCCGCGCCTCGCAGTTCATCATCGCTGGTGTCGTACTGGTGTGGCTACTGACCAACCTGCCCCCCTCCGCCGAACCCGCCAGTGCAAACACCCTCGCCGGCATGATAGGCGCATGGCTGCATCCCCTGTTCGCCCCTATCGGCATCAACGAGCAACTCACCATCGCCCTCATCTTCGGCTTCGTCGCCAAAGAGATCGTCATCGGCTCGCTAGCCGTCATCTACGGCATGAGTGGGGATGCGCTGGGCGGTGCATTAGGTCAACAACTAGATTGGGTACAGGCCTACAGCTTCATGCTGTTCACCCTCATCTACACACCCTGTCTCTCGACCATCGCCACCTTGCGTAACGAATCCAAGAACAATGGATTCACTGCACTCGCACTTGCATGGTCCTTAGCACTGGCGTGGCTGGTCAGCTTCTTGTTCTATCAGGGCGCGCGCGCGCTAGGCTACTAGTGGGTGTCCCCATGCAAAACGCCCCAGACTAGCTGGGGCGTTTTGTTTACCGCGTTCTCTTCAGATCAACGTTGTTTCCAAGCCTGATCGAGCACCGTCTGCGCTTTATCTAATTTTGCTTTTGCGGCATCCAGTTTCACTTTAGAGGCTTCGACTTTCTTCTTATCCTCGGCGACTTGCTTCTGAGCATCCGCGAGTTCTTTTTCAGACTCGCTCAACTTCTTCAGATTGTCTTGATGTTCCGCATCCACTTTTTGCAGAGCCTCGCGCGCGTATTCGACCCCCGCTTGCTGAGCTGAGACATCCTTGGCATGTACCAAGCTCGACATCGCAACTGTCATCGAACCCAGCAAACCGATCATCATCAATAATCTCAACATATTCGCTCCAAATCAGCTGGGGACATCAAAACGCCAAACGCACGCCGATGTGCGCGCCATTGTCCAACACACCATCTTTAAGGTTATTGTTCGAGAAGAACTTGGTCGTACGGTAGCCAACGTAAGCTTGCGTCAAAGCGGACACTGCGAACTCGGCACGCACTGCAGCTTGAGAGAAATGGTCCGCATCACCGAATGTGATGATCCTAGGTGCGTAGTGATATTCACCCGAGAATGCGAAGCGACGATCCGCAGGCACTTCGAAGCGCAATTGCACTCCTAGCGCAGCACCTGATGCACTCAAGCGACTGTTCGTCACATTCTTCAAGGTAGCTGCCACCGCCTTCGCGCCGATGCCGAGAGACAATCCCGGAACAGAACCTTCCTCATTCAGAACCAGCAAACCTGCCTCACCCATCACGCTGTTCACATCGTTATACATGACGGCAGCGAACAATTCGGATTTGCCTGCGACTCCGCTTGGAAGGCTATATTTGAACTGCGCGGTAGCGTTGCTGAGATTGATGTCCAGATTATCCGCAAAAGAAACGGAGCTGAGGGAAAGTACAGACAAGGCGATGAAACGACGCAACATAGATGACTCCTTAAAACGAATTTGGCGGAGGCGGTGAGATTCGAACTCACGAAGGACTCTCATCCTCGCCAGTTTTCAAGACTGGTGCCTTCAACCGCTCGGCCACACCTCCAAAGTTCAGTGCCCGCCTACGGCATCGGTTTTACCGAATAGTTCCGTGTTGTTTCAAATAGGCGTGCATCGAACGGCGCGCATGATACCCGAAAATCCCTGTACCCCAAAGACTGTCACATCATTACGGTTGCAACTTTATGAGTGCTTCGGTAGTCTCATGCCCGCCGCGAGATGAATCGCGCGTTTTCATTGGAGGAAACCATGCAATACCAGACGCAAACAGCACAGATCGGCACACTTGCCACCGAACAGAACAAAGTCCTGCGCAACACTTACACCCTGCTTGCGCTGACCATGATCCCGACCATCCTCGGCGCATTCATCGGTACATCCATCAGTTTCTCCTTCATGACCGAACACCCCATCATCGGCTCCTTGCTGATGTTCGGAGTGATGATGGGCATGTTGTTCGCTGTCGCCGCCCTGCGCAACAGCGTATGGGGCATCGTCGCCATCTTGGGATTCACGTTTGTAGCAGGCGTGTTCCTCGGCCCTATCCTGCAACACGCACTGCACTTCAGCAACGGCGCGCAATTGGTCGGCATGGCGGCGGGTGGCACTGGCATCATCTTCTTTACCTTGGCGACCATCGCCACCGTGACCAAGAAAGATTTCAGTTTCATGGGCAAATTCTTGTTCATCGGCCTCATCCTGCTCATCGTTGCATCGCTGGCCAATCTGTTCTTCCAGATCCCCGCCTTGTCACTGACCATTTCCGCTATCGCAGTGATGATCTTCTCCGCCTACATCTTGTATGACGTGAGCCAGATCGTGCACGGCGGCGAGACCAACTACGTGATGGCGACATTGAGTCTGTACATGAACATCTACAACCTGTTCATCAACTTGCTCAATCTGTTGATGGCATTTAGCGGCGAACGCGAATAACGCTATCCGCGCCCAACAAAAAAGGCGGCCTAGGCCGCCTTTTTGTTTACATCCTCCATTCAGACGATATGCAATATTTCAGCGCATCAGTTGGAATAAACATCCTCCTATCTTAAAGAATCTTGTCTGGCTGCCGTTAACCTTGTAGTGACTCAAGGTACTTGCTAGAGTGGCGCCCCTGTGAATGCTTCGATCTCCAACACGCAATATTTCATGGTGCGTTTCTTTGCGTGAAGCACGCATCGAGGATCGGCCATCACACCGACAGGCATTCGCATAACGCAACGATTGGATCAACGAGGGGGCTTATGCAAGATTCAGGCAGTAGTCAGACATCACATGCAGACATCCTCAAGATCGTCCTGATCTACGCTATCTTCGCCAGCCTGTGGATACTGCTCTCGGACAAGGTCGTGTTTTGGCTCTCCGACGACCATGAATTCCACAGGACAGCCCAAACCCTCAAGGGATGGCTCTTCGTCGGCACCACCTCCGCACTCCTCTATTTCCTGCTACGACGGCCATTCGATCCCGCGAGAACCCGCCACACCACGCATCCCGCCTCGCTGTTCGGTTGGAAGCAGTGGCAGACCTATCTGTTTGCCGTGATACTGACCTTGTTGACGCTGCTGATACACCACGATATCGCTGTACCACTTGAGGAGCATGCCTTCCTCATCCTGTTCATATTTCCCGTCATTCTGAGCGCAGCCATTGGCGGCATGGGGCCTGGTCTGCTTGCCACCCTTTTGTCCGCAGTCTTGGTGAGCTACTTTGTGTTACCGCCCATCGGCAGCTTCCGCATCGAGAGAACGCAAGACTTGTTCCAATTGGGAGTCTTGCTCGTCAACGGGCTGCTCGTCAGCTATCTCAGCGCGATGCTCCTTGGAGCCTACCAACGTTCAGAGCAGGAACGGCTAAATACCTTGGCGCATCTAGCCGACAAGGAACAGGCGATGCAGCTACTGAACTCCATCGCCGAAGGATCGACCGATGCCATTTACGTGCAGGATATGCAAGGTCATTTTATTTTTCTCAACCAGGCTGCCGCACGTTTCATCGGCAAGGACATTCAGGAACTGCTGGGCAAGAGTATCACCGACATCTTTCCACCCGAACAGGCGGCACATATCCAGGAC
This sequence comes from Sideroxydans sp., assembly GCA_041665725.1. Classification (GTDB taxonomy): domain Bacteria; phylum Pseudomonadota; class Gammaproteobacteria; order Burkholderiales; family Gallionellaceae; genus Sideroxyarcus. Next base: position 126,625 of record JBAYIG010000002.1, read on the forward strand.
AATGACCGTCGGGTATTGCAAGACGATCAAACGATCACCGTACAGGAGACTGCGGCAACACAAAGTGGCGAGACATTCTTTTCAACCACCAAGGGACCCATACACGATGTTGACGGTAAGACGATAGGCCTGTTCGGCGTCGCGCGCGACATCACCGAGCACGAGCGGATCGGGGCGACCCTGCGCCAGCAGGAGGAGACCTACCGTTCTCTGTTCGACAACATCATGAACGGTGTCGTGTATGTACGCATGATCTTTGAAGGTGGCACGCCGGTAGATATGGAATGCCACTCCATCAATCCTGCCTTTGCCAAAGTCTCCGGCATCAGCGAACCGATAGTCGGACGGCGCGTCAGCGAGATCATCCCCGGGTTTTGCGAGAACAATCCGGAGATGCTGAAAGCCTTCGGGCGAGTTGCCACCGGCGGAGAACCGACACGCTGGGAGCAATATGTTAGCGAACTGGGGCGTTGGTTCTCGATCATGGTCTACTCGCCCGCCAAAGATGAAGTCGTCGTCGTGGCCGAGAACATCACCGAGCGGAAACAGGCCGAACTCGCGCTGCAAATCAGCGAGAAACGCTTCGCTGACATCGTCGCCGCTTCGGCCGACTGGGTATGGGAAGTGGACGCCACCGGCCATTACACCTATGTCGCAGACAGCGTGCATGAGATATTGGGATACACCCCGCAAGAGATCATTGGCAAGACCCCGTTCGATCTCATGCCCCCTGCTGAAGCGGCAAGAGTGAGCGCCGAGTTCGCCGCCATCGTCGCGCAACGCAAACAGTTCCTCGATCTGGACAACATCAATCTGCACAAGGACGGTAGCATCCGCCACATATTGACCAACGGCGTGCCCATGTTCGATGAGAAGGACGTATTGATCGGCTACCGTGGCGTGGATAAGGACATCACCGAAAAGAAGAAGAGCGAACTGATGTTGCGCCAACTGGCGCAGGCAATCGAACAGAGTCCGGAAAGCATCGTCATCACCAACACCGAAGCGAACATCGAATACGTCAACGATGCCTTCGTACACAACACCGGCTACAGCCGTGAAGAGGTAATCGGCAAGAACCCGCGCTTCCTGCATTCCGGCAAGACGCCGCAGCGTACCTACGAAGAGTTATGGGCTCAGCTCTCTGCGGGTAAATCGTGGGAAGGAAAACTCTACAATCGACGCAAAGATGGCAGTGAGTATATCGAACATGCCGTCATCGGCCCCATCCGCCAACCGGATGGCAGCATCACCCACTATGTCGCGGTGAAGGAAGACATCACCGCGAAGCTCCTCGCCGATGCCGAGATCCATCGTCTGGCTTTTTATGATCCATTGACCGGTCTGCCCAATCGCGCGCTGTTGCTGGAGCGCATGACACAGACCCTAGCGACCACGCGCCGCAAGGGCCACCAAAGTGCTTTCCTGTCGTTCAACATCGACCGCTTCAAGAATGTCAATGATGCGGGCGGGCAAGCGATGGGCGATGAACTGCTCAAAGCCGTGAGCGAATCTCTACAGCATCATTTGCGCGAAGGGGACGTGCTCGCTCGTATCGCGGGTGACGAGTTCGGCATCCTGTTGACCGACTTGGCGCCAGAGAAACACACTGCCGCGCACCATGCCCTCCATGTCGCCGAGAAGATCCTCGCCTCGCTGGACGCACCGTTCCCATTGAGCACCGAACACATCAACGTCACTGCTTGTCTGGGCATCGTGCTGTTCCCTGAGAACGAGGCGGATACCCCCTTGGATATCCTGCGCCGAGCCAACACCGCCCTCCACCACGCCAAGTCGCGCGGCCTAGGTCAATCCGCCTTTTTCGAGGGGATGCTGGACGAGATCGCCAAACTCCGTTTCAACACGGAACGCGAACTGCATCAAGCCATAGCACAGGGCGAGTTGCGGGCGTTCCTGCAAGTGCAAGTGGATGCAACGGGCAAGTCCGTCGGCGCGGAGGCATTGGTGCGCTGGCAACACCCAGAGCGTGGCTTATTGCCGCCCGGTGTATTCATCCCCATCGCGGAAGAGTCCAATCTCATCATCGAGATCGGTACGTGGATGCTGAGCGAGGTATGTCGACTGTTGGCAAGCGAGGCATTACGCGATTCATCGATACGCATCGCGGTCAACATCAGTCCGCGCCAGTTCCGCCAACACGATTTCGTCGATCAGGTGCGCAACATCCTCGCTCTCAGCGGTGCCGACCCGATGCATCTGACATTGGAAGTCACCGAAGGCGTGGTGATCGACAACCTCAACGACGTCATCGCGAAGATGGAGGAACTCAGCGCGATGGGCATCCATTTCTCGATGGATGATTTTGGTACTGGCTATTCCTCGCTGTCCTATCTCAAACGCCTGCCCATACATGAGCTCAAGATCGACAAGAGTTTCATTCAGGATGTGACCACCGACCCCAACGACGCGGCGCTGGTGGATACCATCCTCGCGGTGGCGAAACACTTGCATCTCAAAGTGGTGGCGGAAGGGGTGGAGACTGCGGAACAGGCGGATTACCTCAACCATCATGGCGAGGTCATCCATCAGGGCTACTTATTCCACCGACCTGTACCTGCCGCAGAAGCTGTCACGAAACTACAGAATCTGCATTGAGTGCGGCTCACCGCACGTTCACACGTGCTGCGCCCTGCTTCATCTTTCCTATGACTGCCGCCTGAGTGAAGCCTGTCTCGCGGAAACGTGCCAACACTTCATCGACAGCTTCTGGCGCGACCGCCACCAGCAAGCCACCGCTGGTCTGCGCATCTGCCATCAAGCGTTGCTTCCATTCATCCAAGGTCGGCGCGAAATCCACAGCATGTCCATAGCTCGCCATGTTGCGCCCGATAGCGCCGGGGCCGATGCCTTGCTGTGCCAAAGGCAATGCCTCGGACAACACGGGCACTTGATCGAACGTCACTTCAGCACTCAGGCCTGAACCTCGGCATATCTCTAACAAGTGTCCCAACAAACCGAAACCGGTGACATCGGTCAGCGCGTGAACGCCCGCTATCGGCGCGAGTGCGCTGCCGACCTTGTTCAGCTTGGTGGTGGTAGCGACGAGTTGTTGGTAGCCCGCATCCGATAGGATCTCTTTCTTCAACGCCGCCGCCAACACACCTACGCCCAGCCCTTTGCCAAGGATGAGCACATCGCCGTCACGCGCGGCGCTGTTCTTCTTCACCAGTTTGGGATGCACGATGCCGAGTGCGACCAGACCATAGATGGGCTCTTGCGAGTCGATGGAATGTCCGCCTGCGATGGGGATACCCGCATCGCGGCATACCGCCTCACCGCCCTGCAATATCTTGCGGATGGTCTCTGGCGAGAGTTTGTCGATAGGCATACCGACGATGGCGAGCGCCATGATGGGTGTGCCGCCCATGGCGTAGATGTCGGAGATGGCGTTGGTCGCCGCGATGCGCCCAAAGTCGAAGGGATCGTCCACGATGGGCATGAAGAAATCGGTGGTGGCGATGATGGCCTGCTCGTCGTTCAGACGATAGACCGCCGCGTCGTCGCTGGTCTCGGTGCCCACCATGAGGTCGGGGAATGGTAGTTTTTCTTTGGCTACGCCCAATATCTCTTGCAACAAGGCTGGTGCTATTTTGCAGCCGCATCCACCACCGTGCGACAATCGGGTCAATTTCACTTCGGACATCTTCACTTCACTCCGTATGCTTTTTAGAACTGCAAACCTATCACAGCTTACCGACTTTGACGAAATCATCGACGTGCGTACGCCCGACGAGTTCGCCGACGACCACATCCCCGGCGCCATCAACTGCCCCGTGTTCAGCAACGAAGAACGCATCACCGTCGGCACGTTGTACAAACAAGTGTCGCCTTTCGAGGCACGCAAGGTGGGTGCGGCATTGGTCGCGAAGAACATCGCCCATCATCTGGAAACCGTATTCCACGACAAACCGAAATCGTGGAAGCCACTCATCTATTGCTGGCGCGGTGGGCAGCGTAGCGGTGCGATGAGCATCATCCTCGCCCAAGTGGGATGGGCTGCCCACAAGTTGGAAGGCGGTTATAAGACCTATCGACGCGAGGTGTTGGATAAATTGGACGTGCTTTCCGGCAACTTCAGCTACCGCGTCATCTGCGGCGCGACGGGTTCTGGCAAGAGCCGCTTGCTGGACGCGCTCGCAGCCAATGGCGCACAGGTACTCGACCTTGAACAACTGGCAAGCCATCGCGGTTCGGTTCTGGGGGGTTTGCCACTCGAGGCACAACCTGCACAGAAGTGGTTCGATACCTTGCTCGTGCAGAAACTGGAAAGCTTCGATCCTGCGCGCCCTGTCTATGTGGAAGCCGAGAGCAGCAAGATCGGGCGCATCGGGCTACCAAACGCACTGGTGACAGCGATGCACGCGAGTGATTGTGTGTTGATGGATGCCACCGTCGAGGCGCGCGTGAGACTGCTGACGGAGGACTACCACCACTTCTTGGATGATCCGGATCTACTCATCAGAAAGCTGAAATTCTTGATCCCCTTCCACGGTCACGCGCAACTTGAGCACTGGAGCGAGCTCATCCGTGGCGCTCAGTTCGACACGCTGGTGAAAGAGTTACTGGAGAAGCATTACGACCCCAGCTATCTGCGTTCGTTGGGCAAGCATTACGAGAAGTTGGATGTTGCGGAGAGAGTCGAGCTTGATGACCTCTCTACAGACGCGTTACAGCAAGTCGCGAAATCAATAAGTGACCGGCACGCGCTGGGGCAGGGCGCATAGCAACTCGTAGCCGATGGTGTCGGCAGCATGAGCCACCTCATCCACCGGCATTCCCTCACCCCACAACACCACTGGGCTACCGATCTTTGCATCGGCCACATCGCTCAGATCCACAGCCAGCATATCCATCGACACACGACCTAGGGTGCGTGTGCGTCGTCCGTTGACGAGGATGGGTGTACCTGTCGCTGCATGACGCGGATAACCGTCAGCATAACCACAGGCCACCGTGCCGATGCGCATCGAGTGCTCAGCGCGGAAGCTCGCGCCATAACCGACCGTATCGCCCGCACGCAGTTCGCGCACGGAGATGAGTTCACTGCTCAAGTTCATCACTGGTTGCAAGCCCAGCTCTTTCGCACTGACATCCGCAAAGGGCGAGCTACCGTAGAGCATGATGCCAGGGCGTACCCAATCACCATGCGCCTTGGGATGGCGCAGGATGGTGGCGGAATTAGCCAGCGAGCGAGGTGCGTGATAGTTCGCTGCGATCTGCTCGAACACATCGAGCTGTTTCGAAACACCCACCGCCTCGTCCGCTTGTGCGAAGTGCGTCATCAGTGTGACGTCGCGCACTGCACGGTGCGACTTCAGACGCTCCATCACGGCAGGTACTTCGGCAGGCATGAAACCCAGACGATTCATCCCCGAGTTGATCTTGAGCCACACCGACAGTCCGTTCTTGCGCGGGTAAGCATCCAACCACGCCAACTGCTGATGGTTATGGATGACGGTGGTCAATTCGTATTCGGCGAAGAGCGGCAATTCCTCGGGAGAGAAGAAGCCTTCCAACAGCAAGATGGTCTGGCGGAACTCAGCATCACGTAGCGCGATGGCATCCTGCACATTGAGCAAGGCGAAACCGTCGGCATTACGCAACGCCTCTGCCACACGCATCAAGCCATGCCCGTAGGCATTCGCCTTGATGACGGCCATCACACGCGATGTCGTGGCGCGTTGCACCACACGCAGATTGTTCTTCAGCGCAGAGAGGTCGATATGGGCTTGGATGGGACGGTGCATGTGTTCGCTGTGAGACTATTTCAAAGTGCGGCGAATGATAGCAGGGCTGGGCTCAGGCGCGTTTTGAAAAAGCGCATGGAAAGGCTAGAAATCTTGGAACGTGCCCGATATTTCATGTTATAAAACGCCACCCTCACAATAATTCTAAAACGTGAAACGCGGCTTCTACACCATCCTTGCAGCGCAGTTCTTCAGTGCGCTCGCCGATAACGCACTCTTATTCGCCGCCATCGCGTTGCTCAAGCAAGTCCACGCCCCTAGCTGGCAGACCCCTGTCCTGCAACAAGCGTTCATCATCTCCTTCATTCTGCTGGCGCCCTTCGTGGGCGCTTTTGCCGACTCCCTTCCCAAGGGCAAGGTGATGTTCATCAGCAACGCCATCAAGATGATGGGCTGTCTGGCCATGTTGGCGGGCGTGAATCCGCTGGTTGCCTATGCCCTCGCCGGTTTTGGCGCAGCAGCTTATTCGCCTGCGAAATACGGCATCCTCACCGAATACCTGCCTCCTGACAGATTGGTGTGGGCGAACAGTTGGATGGAAGGTTTGACGGTTGCCGCCATCATCATGGGTGCGGTGGTGGGTGGCTTACTCATCACGCCAAGCATCTCGCATTCCATCATGCAAAGCTTGAATGTGCCTGCGTTCGTCTCACCCGCCGAGTTGGCGATCTTCGTCATCTTCTTCATCTATCTCGTCGCGGCGATGTTCAACCTCTATATCCCGCAGGTAGCGATCGAACACAAACCACTCAGCCGCAACCCCGTCTTCCTCATCAAGGATTTCGCTCACTGCTTCAAACTGCTTTGGAAAGACCCGCTCGGCCAAGTCTCACTCGCCGTGACCACTCTGTTCTGGGGTGCGGGCGCGACTTTGCGCTTGCTCGTGCTGGCATGGGCCGCCGTGGCCTTGCACTACAGCATCGGTGAAGCCGCCAAGCTCACCGCGTGGGTCGCGGTCGGCATCGCTATCGGCTCTGTGTTGGCCGCTCGCTTCGTCAAACTAGAACACGCTGTGAACGTCATCCCGGTCGGTATCGGCATGGGTGTGGCGGTGTTGGCGATGATCCTCGTTCACAGCCCGCTGCTCGCCATCCTGTTGCTCATCGGCATCGGCGTGATGGCGGGTTACTTCGTCGTACCGATGAACGCGTTACTCCAGCATCGCGGGCACTTGCTGATGGGGGCGGGTCGTTCCATCGCGGTGCAGAACTTCAACGAGAACATCAGCATCTTCCTCATGCTGGGACTATATGCTCTGATGGACAAGCTCGACTTTTCCATCAATGTCATCATCTTCGTGTTTGGCGCGCTCCTCATCGGCATCATGAGTATGCTCTATAAGAAACACGGGCACGATCAAGATAGCGGGCGAATCTAGTCCACTTCAAGAACGGCATCATGGCGTTGCTAGTTGAACCACTCATGCGCACATTCCTGCACACTCTTAAGAATGCCCCGATATCCCGTGCTTTGTTGCTGGCCAGCCTCGCTCTGTTATCTGCATGCAGCGAGCCACAAGAAGTGGCATTACCCCCCAATAGCCAAGTGTTGGCACTTGGTGACAGCCTGACAGCGGGGTATGGCGTAGCTGCTGAAGAAGCGTGGCCGACACTGCTGGCCAGCAAGACGGGTTGGACGGTGATCAACGGCGGCATCAGCGGTAATACCAGCAGCGACGCATTGGCACGTCTTCCTTCACTCATGGATGAACACCACCCCACGCTTGTGTTCATCACCCTCGGCGGCAACGATATGTTGCGCCATATTCCCACGCAGGAAACCATCACCAATCTAGAGAAGATGATCGCCCTCGTCAGAGTACACGGCGCAAAGCCCATCCTATTGGGGATACCCGAACCAAGCATCGCAGGTGCTGTGTTCCAGAACCTCTCCGCAGCGGAGTTCTACCGCGATGTAGCCAAGGCTCAACAAGTGCCACTGATCGAAGATGCCATCGCCGACGTGTTATCCGACCCGCAACTTAAAGTCGACCAACTGCACCCCAACGCTGCCGGCCACCAACTATTAACCGAAAAGATCTTGGACGAACTGAAAAAGATCGGACTTGCTCGATAACCATCCACTGTACTGAGAGACCACACATGAAGACCTTCCTGCACACCCTTGCGACCGCCCCCACCACCGTCACCTTCCAAGACACCATCGCGATGATCGATGCGAACTACGATTTCACACCCACCGCGTTCCGCAATGGTGAACTACAGAATGATGCGGGGCAGAACAACGGCTCGTGCAAACTCTTCTCTTTCGCCAAGCTGCACAAACTAAACCAGCAACAGACCCTGCATTGCTTCGGCGCTTACTACCGCGAAGACGTGCTGCAACATCCCCACGGCACCAATCACCAGAACATCCGCAACTTCATCAAGTATGGTTGGGATGGCGTGGTGTTTACGGGGGATGCACTGAAGCTGAAAGCGTCCTGATACTGGACGAGAAAAGAACGACGATTCACTCGCCGTGTATGGTCGCCACGATACGCCGACTGCCACCGTGGTTTCGGTGTTCACACAGATAGATCCCCTGCCACGTTCCCAGCGTAGGACGACCATTCGCAATAGGGATGTTCAGGCTTGCGCCGAGCAGACTGGATTTGATGTGCGCGGGTAGATCGTCAGAACCTTCATCCTGATGGCGGTAGTAAGGCTCATCCTCCGGCACAGCGCGATCAAAGAAACTCTCGAAGTCCTGCCGCACTGTCGGGTCAGCATTCTCATTCAAGGTGAGTGATGCGGACGTGTGCATGATGAACACATTCATCATGCCGACCTTGATGTCGCGCAGTTCGGGCAGTTCGCGCAACACCTCATCGGTGATCAGATGAAAACCGCGCGAACGAGCTTGGAGTCGTATCTCTTTCTGTATCCACATATCGAAGTCCTTTAGACCGGCAACCGCACCTCGAAGCACGCACCACCTTCCGCCCGCGGCAAGCAGCGCACACTGCCGCCGTGGCGTTCGGCGATCTGCCGTACGAGCGCCAGACCAAGGCCGTAGCTGCCTTCTTTCTCGCGACTACCGGCTGGGCGATAGAACGGTTCGAAGATGCGTTCGCGCTCTTCCGCCGCGATGCCGCTACCGTTGTCGCACACTTGGATCACGGCATCGCCCGCATCCTGGGTCAGACTGGCTTGCACCACATCACCGCCGTGTCGCTTCGCGTTCTCCAACAAGTTACGCAGCAAGCGCCGCAACAGACGATCATCACCCTTGATGTTCAGCGGTACGGCTTCGCATTGCGCATCACTGCGCGCGCACTCTTCTGCCAACAAAGCAGCCAGATCGACATCGGTCGTTTGCAATGGCTCACGATTGGCATCCAAGCGACTCGCCAGCAATATCTCTTCGATGAGTTGATCCAACTCGGCGATATCTTTGCGTAGCTCCTTTTGCAGTTCAGGCACAGGACGCTCGGCTTGCAATTCCAACGCGAGACGGATGCGTGTGAGCGGTGAACGCAATTCGTGTGAGGCATTCGCCAGCAGTTGTTTGTGTGCTAGCAACAATGACTCCACTCGCTCTGCCGCCTGATTGAAACTGCGCGCCAGCGATGAGACCTCATCACATCCTTTGGTCTCCACGCGCGTCTTGAAATCGCCCTCACCCAGCGCCTCCACCGCCAACTTCAGACTCTCCAAGCGACGAGTCATGCGGCGTGTCATCGGATACGCCACCACGGCGACCACCAAACCGATCAACACCAACATCAAGATGAAGGGGAACGGTGTGCGCGGCGGGGTATGTTGCGGCTGGGCCAGCAACCAACGCCCATCCGGCAGATGCATGGCCCAAGCCGAATCAGGGCCGTGACGATGCAGCCAATCGTTGTCGTGTGCATCCGGTGGCGGCGCCATCAACGGCGCACCCGCATGCGCCAGCAATTGGCGATCATCGGAATACAACGAGATGCGTGGCAACGCAGGGCGCGCCAGTTTTTCCAACACACTCTGTTGTTGCGCTTCCGGTGCATCAGGCGCGGGCAGTGCCAGCACGATCACATCACGCACCGTGCTCATCGCCTCGCTCTGCGGCGAATTGCGTCCTTGGAAATGCCAGAACGCTGCTGCCAACACCACCAGCAACGCAAGGCTGGCGATCACGCCCATGTATATCTGGAAATAGAGCTTCCTCATGCTGCCTCCTCGCCATCTTGGCTGCGTGCGAACACATATCCTGCACCGCGCAACGTGATGATGCGGCGCGGATGTTTCGGGTCTTCTTCGATCGCCGCGCGGATGCGCGAGATGTGCACGTCGATAGAGCGGTCGAAAGCTTCCAGCGGCTCGCCCTTCACCGCATCCAATAGATGCTCTCGGCTCATCACCCGCCCTGGCTTCTCTGCCAGCGCCAGCAACAGATCGAACTGATACGAAGTCAACTCACATGCCGCGCCATCCACGCGCACCTGTCGCGCACCACGGTCGATCTCCAACTTGCCGAAGTGCAACACATCACTATTGCCTGCCTTGCCGCGACGCAGGATGGCCTTGAGTCGAGCTAACAACTCACGCGGCTCAAAAGGTTTGGGCAGGTAATCGTCCGCGCCCATCTCCAACCCAAGGATGCGATCCATCGCCTCGCCGCGCGCAGTGAGCATCAACACTGGAATGGTAGAAAAGGTGCGCAACTGGCGGCAGGCATCCAGCCCATCGCCATCGGGCAACATCAGGTCTAGCACCAGCGCATCGAAGTCTTCTTGTTTCAAAGCTTGCAAGCCGCTAGCGATGGTGTGGCGCGAGGCCACGCGATATCCAGCATCGCCCAGATACTGCTGCAACATGGCGCACAGGCGTTCGTCGTCGTCGATGATGAGGATTTGATGATTCATGTGAGATTCCCAAAAAGTTGCCCCGCATCATACCAAGCGGCATGCATGCGGGGCAGTTGCTACACCCTACTTAACCGTGATGCATCCAGCCGTGGCGCTTCTCCATCTTCTCGGCCAGCTTGGCGCGTTGCTCTGGCGTCAACACTTCAGCGATATCTTGCATGGTCTGCGTCGCCAGCTTGCTCGCCTCATCCGCCAGTTTGATCTGCTCTGCACGCAATACTTCGATAGCGGCCTTATCGACCGTCGCAGCCGACATCAACTTGCCGATCTGGTGATGGTTGTCGCGCAACTTCTCAGCCAGCGGCGCGCCCTTCTCTACCGAAGCTTTCACGATGGCAGATGCCTTCGCCTTTTGCGCATCGTTCGCCTTCACATCGTCCAGCATGTGTTTCATTCCCTTGTCCGCGAACTTGTTCATCTGCTCCACATCCATCGGCTTGCCAGACATGAACGCCTGCGGCCCACCGTGATGCCCGAAACCTGGCTCGCATGCATACGACTTGCCTGCAAAGAACCCGAGGCCGAACACCAGCATGATGCCCAGCACCTTGCCGAAGCAGCGACCGCGATGTCCGCCGTGGCAATGATGCTCATGTTTGTTGCTGCCGCAGCAACGGCCTTTTCCTTCGTTGCTCGTCTCTTGTGTGTTCGTGGTTTGCTCGCTCATCTCATTCTCCTTGATCGGTTGATGCCGCACCGTGTGTAGCGGCTGAGTGGCACTTTATGAGCGCGCCATTGCGGCGGTTTGTATGGAAGGTAAAGATTTGTAAAGCAAGCGGCCCAGAAAGCAGGTGTGACGCCGTTACAATGCCGTATGCCCCTGCTCTACGACATGCCACTCTTCCGCCCGCCCTCCGAAGGCGACAACCTCATCATTCAAGCCACGCTGGGGTGCAGCTTCAACCAGTGCAGTTTCTGCGCCATGTATCGCAGCAAACAATATGCCGAACGCCCGCTGGCTGATGTGTTCGCCGACATCCACCAAGCCGCTGCCGATTGGCCGGATGCGCATCGCGTCTTTCTGGCTGATGGCGATGCGCTTGCACTGCCCTCGGAACATTTGCTCGCCATCCTGCGCGAACTGGCCGTTGCTTTGCCGCGCCTGACGCGCGTCTCCTGCTATGCCACACCCGGCAACATTGCGCGCAAGAGCGCCGAAGAACTCGTCCTGTTGCGCGAACACAAACTCAATCTGCTCTACTTCGGCATCGAATCCGGCTCCGACCTCATCCTGAAAAAGATTACCAAGGGCGCAACGCAAAAGCGCATGGCCGAAGTGCTGCACAAGGCACACGCCAGCGGCATGAAAGTCTCCGCCACCGTCATACTCGGGCTGGGTGGCACACGACACAGCGACGAACACATAGACGGCACTATCGCCCTGCTCAACAGCGCACCCGTCACCTACCTCTCCACACTGCAACTCTATCTAGACGAAAGCGTGGAAGAAGAATTCCACCGCAAATACGGCGAGCCATTCGAGATGCCGGACGACCTCGCGATTTTGAAAGAACAAGAAAGACTCATCAGCGGCCTCAACCCACCGCAGCCCGTCATCTTCCGCTCCAACCACGCATCCAATGCGCTGGCACTCGCGGGCAATCTACCCAAGGACAAAGAGAAACTGCTGCTGCAATTGCGAGAGGCGATAACTGGGCATAGGCCATTGCGGCCGATATATATGCGTGGGCTTTGATCCAGATTGTTCGTTGGCCTCAAGCCGTTCCCATCGTCCTTTGAAGCTAATGGGGTCAGCGTCGCATATCAAAATACATTACGATGCTACCCCCTTTAATTACAAACTCTGCAAAGGTTCACCATGTACCCCGTTCACGACGACGATGCCGCCCTGCTGTTGTCCCTCACCGTTGCGGCCAAGCGTCGCCCGGCCGCGCTGGACGAGATCATCACCGCGCTGGCCATGGCCAAGCAAGGCGAGATTCCGGCCAAGTCCAAACTGGTGGACGCGTTTGCGCGCATGGG
>JBAYIG010000003.1:0-136432 GCA_041665725.1 Sideroxydans sp.
TGGACGAGATGCAACAGTTCGGTGTCACGGCTGCCGACATCCTCAATTCACGCGAGACTCCAAACTTCCAAAAACTGATGGCGTTCCAGATCGAGCGCGCACAACGTTTCTATCAACAGGCACTGGACCATCTGCCCGCCGCTGATCGCAAAGCACAACGCGTGGGACTCATCATGGCAGCCATCTATCGTGCGGTGCTGGAAGAGGTCGTCTCTAGCGGTTGCCACGTCTTAAAAGAGCGCGTCTCGCTCACTTCACGTTACAAACTGTGGCTCGCGTTCAAGGCATGGCTCAGCAACTAAGTGTCGGGGTAATCGGTGGCGGATATGCAGGGATGGCCGCCGCTGCCGAGCTCACTTCGCGCGGCATCAACGTCACCGTCTTTGAAAGTGCCAAACAACTGGGTGGACGGGCTCGCGGCGTTCTGCATAACGACACTCAGCTCGACAACGGGCAACATCTATTGCTCGGATGCTACCGCGAGACCTTGCGCCTCATCGAACTGGTGGGTGGCAACATCGAAAATGATTTCCTGTGTCTGCCTTTACAGCTCGATCTGCACGGTCAGTTCTCGCTAAAAGCACCTCGCCTCCCCGCTCCGCTGCATCTATTGGTCGCCCTACTCAATGCGCAAGGTCTGACTTGGAGTGAACGCATGAAGGCAGCTGGCTTCATGCTCAAGCTACAGGGATTGAAGTTCAAGCTCGAACAGGACAAGACAGTCAAACAACTGCTCGCCGAGTTCGGCCAAGATGCCGACCTCACCCTCAAACTATGGGAACCCCTGTGTATCGCCGCGTTGAACACGCCCATCCATAAAGCCTCTGCGCAGGTCTTGCTCAATGTGCTGCACGATGCGCTCAACCGCAAACGCGCGGATAGCGACATGTTGTTGCCGCGCATCGACTTCACCGCCTTGCTCCCTCAACGTGCGGCAGACTATGTTGAGCAGCATGGCGGCAAAGTGCATCTCTCGTGCGGAGTGGGAACGATCGCCTGCAAAGAAGATGGCATCGAACTGGTGACCGCCGAAGGCACACATACTTTCAGTCACGTCATCTGTGCCGCGCCACCCAGCGTTGCCGCCAAGCTGTTATGCACTATCCCTGAGATGGCTCGAACCGTCTCGCAAATAGAGGCGTTGGAACAACAACCCATCTACACCGTCTATCTGCAATATCCCCTGCACGTGCGTCTGCCCCATCCTATGATCGGACTGCATCAGCGCTTCAGCCAATGGCTATTCGACAAAGGTCAGATCGCCGCACAACACGGCTTACTCGCTGCTGTCATCAGCGCGGAAGGTATCCATCAGGATTTAAGTCAGGAAGCGTTGGCTGAAAAAGTCATCGTCGAGCTAAGAGAAGAGTTCGGTATCGTCGCTCAGCCCGATTGGTTCAAAGTCATCGCAGAGAAACGCGCGACCTTTTGCTGCTCACCGGATCTGGACCGTCCTACTCAACGTACCGCCATCCCTAATCTGCTGCTAGCGGGGGATTACACGGCCGGCGATTATCCTGCGACGCTAGAAGGCGCGGTATTGAGTGGCTTGCGTTGTGCAGCGCTCTGCCTGCCCGCACGGAAATAGTCGGTGTTGTCGTAATACGCGGGCACTTCGTTATCCGCACTCCATCCCGGTATCCCCAACAAAGGCACAGGCGAAAGCTCACGCGTGCTGCATGCATTCTCAGCATTCGAAAGATAGCCCGCCAACTTTTCATCCAGATGTTCCAAGCGCTGCTCTAGCGACCAAGTGAAGAAAGCCTTCTCCACGGGAAGTAACAAGCCTTGCCCAGTCATGCCAACATAGGGATTCAGCGCCTTTTCATAAAGCCCGTGCCCGAAGATGTAGAAGCCCATATTGGCTTCCAGTTTCTCCCGCTGATGCCAGAACAATTCCTTCCACTGGAATCCGCGCAACAGTTCAGCCAAGCCATCGTCCGCATACGGAACTATGACGCCAGATTCGTCCAGCAAAGTGATGGCGTCGCGCGTAGCACCCCGCTCGCTCCCACCTTCCGGCAACGCCGCATGAGTCAATGCGGCGTAGTGTCGTCCATTGATCGCCGTCTTGGCCTTAGGAAAGGTCAACCACACCAGCGCATTCAGCAAGTCGTGCCAGTTGTCCGCACGGGTAGGCACTTCGCCCTTCAAATAGCAACGCGGCTCGTACTGCGCCTCGAATTCCAACTTGCCATATTCCTGCGGAACAAAGGACAGCGCAGTGCCGTTATGGACCTTTATGTTCGGCTCATGTGCCCGTAACAGCGCATTGCATTCCTGCAACGTCGGAAAGTGCGCTTGATCCATGCGAGCGATGACGGGATGCAAAGGCTCGAACGTCTTTGCTTTTAGGAGTGCCTCTTTGTCCCACAGTATCTTGATATCCATAGCAGGAGTTTATCTGAAACGCGCTCTGCAACACATACGCTACGGCTTGTGGTAACTTGCGCGCATGTTTGAAATTGGGAGTAGACGATGGACGATCTCGATGCAATCCAAGCCAGCTTAGTCAGCTTCACCCAACGCCTCGACGAGGCCTCTTCTGATCGTTTCAACGAGTTGCGCAAGTGCTCCTTCTTCGACCCCATCCCTAGCGAGTGGCTCACCCCCATCTCAGAACATGCCGAGATCAGGACCTTCTCACAAGGCGAAGCAATGACGACCGAGGGCGAAGACATGACCTCGTTCTTCGTCATCCTGTTCGGAACTGCTACCGCTTATTACAGGGGTAAGGCTGTTGGCATCATCCATAGCGGGGAATGTATCGGTGAAGGCGTGTTCTTCGCCAACGAGACACTAGAGCGTTCTGCAACTGTCACTGCGGATAATCATCTGGTGGTGGCTGAGTTCAAAAAGGCCGGACTAGATGGCATCAAAGGGGATGCAAAGAACTACATCGACAAAGCACTACTGACAGCACTATTCAAAAAATTGCACGGTGCCAACCGTAAGATAGAGGAGTTGCTGCGCTGATCCCATGAGCATCATCGCGGTATTCAATCAAAAAGGCGGCGTCGGCAAGACCACCACAGCCCTCAACCTCGCCGCCGCACTCTTGCGGAGTGGACGTGCCACTTACGCCATCGACCTAGACCCACTAGCCCAATTCAGCTCTATCGCCAACGTCACCGCCAAATCTGGCGACGAAACGGTATTGGCTGCATTCCACCACAACCGCCCCCTGCGCGAACTGGTGCACACCTCCACCAACGGCATGCACGTCATCCCATCACACACCGAACTTTCCAAGGTGGATGTGCTGTACGGCAAGGGATACAACGTGGTGAACAAACTCAACACCGCGCTGAGATTGGAAAAGTTCGGCGACCGAGACGCACCCTTGATCATGGATTGCAGCCCCTTGATCGGTGTACTTTCCTTGAACGCCATCTTCGCCTGCAATGGACTGATCGTCCCCATATCCGCAGACCATCTTTCCACCAACGGCGCGATGCAGATCGAGAAGACACTGCACGCTCTAGAGAACGTACTAAAGCGACGCGTCAAACGCCGTTACCTGCTCACCCGTTTCGATGGACGCAGAAAGATGGCGTGGGATGTGTTGAAACAAGTGGAAGAGCATTTCGGCGCAGACGTGTGCCGCACCCGCATCGCAGAAAACGTCAGCTTGGCGGAGAGCCCGGCTTTGAACAAGACCATTTTCGAACACGCCCCTGCCAGCAGAGGCGCGCATGACTACAGTGATCTGCTGGAAGAATTGATGGCGGATGGGTTTATAGAATGATTGTCACTTCGATATCAGCGTGATGATGTCTTCGACTGACATGACCTGCGGTGTCTTTTGATCACTCGTCTCATTCGCATTACAACTGACGATCTCGCAATGGCGATACATCTGGCGTAGCTTTAGTTCAGCATCTTCCTGATCACGCCCGGCGATGACGACGCTGACGATGCGCTGTCCATCGCGCGTTTGGATCGAGAAGTTGAATTTTTGCATCAGCACAACTTCTCTCCTCTATCAGATGACGCGTTGCCTTCTGGCTTCGTACAGGCATACGCCGGTACTGACGGATACATTCAGGCTTTCCACGCTGCCTTGCATAGGGATGCGCACCAGTTGGTCACAGGTCTCTTTGGTCAGGCGACGCATGCCTTCACCTTCGGCGCCCAACACCAGAGCTACGGCACCTTTGTGTTTCACCTGATGCAATTCGGTCTCAGCCTCACCATCCATACCGATGACCCAGATGTCGCGTTCTTTCAACTCGCGCAAGGTGCGCGCAAGATTGGTGACGGTGATGTAGGGAACGGTCTGCGCGGCGCCACAGGCGACTTTTTCTACGGTGGCATTGATGCCCACTGCGCGATCCTTGGGGGCGATGACGGCATGTACGCCAAAGGCATCTGCACTGCGCAAGCATGCGCCTAGGTTGTGCGGGTCTTGCACACCATCCAATACCAATATCAAAGCTGGCTCGGTCAATGTATCCAGCACATCATCCAGATGTTGTACTTTTTGTGATGCGTCCACTCGGGCTGCGACACCTTGATGGCGCGGGGTTCCTGCCATGCCATCGAGGCGCTTGCCATCGACATTGATGATGCGCACGTCGTTGCTCTCTGCCAACTTCAACAGATCACGTGCGCGCGGGTCTTTACGTGAGGGATCGACGAACACTTCCATCACGCTGTCTGCGTTTTGACGGATGCGGGCGGTGACGGCATGGAAGCCGTGAATGATGCGTGACTCAGCCATGACGTTTTCCTGTCTTCTTACCTTTTGATTCAGCTTTTTTTGGTTCTGCTTTTACTTTCTTCGGGGTACTTGCGCCCCATGCGCCAACGTTGAGAGTGTCGGCAGCGTGAACGACTTCGCCCACCAGCGTGAAATCGATCTTGGTGCTTTCCATATCGACGCGCACTACTTTGACTTTCACACGATCACCTAAACGGTAACGCTTGCCGGTGCGCTCACCCAACATCTGATGTTTCGCCGCATCGAAATGGAAGTAATCCGCGCCCAGCTCTGACACGTGCACCAAGCCTTCGACATACAGATTGTCCAAGGAGATGAACAGACCGAAACCCGTGACAGAGGAGATGGTGCCTGCGAACTCACTGCCCAGATGGTCGCGCATGTAGAAGCATTTGAGCCACGCTTCCACGTCACGTGTCGCGTCGTCTGCACGGCGCTCGGTCATGGAGCAATGCACACCAAGCTCTGCCCATTTGAGTTGCGGCTTGTATTTCTTGCCTTCCAACACGGACTTGATGGCGCGATGCACCAACAGGTCTGGATAACGACGGATAGGCGATGTGAAATGGGCGTAAGCCTCATAACCCAGACCGAAGTGACCTAAGTTCTCTTGCGCATACACGGCCTGACGCAATGAACGCAACATCACAGTCTGCAACAGACCCGCATCGGGGCGGCCTTTGATCTGTTTGAGCAGTTGCGAATAATCCCCTGCTTGCGGATCGTCGCCACCGCCCAGTTGCAGACCGAACTCCTTGAAGAACTCGCGCACGGCTTCCAATTTCTCTGGCGTTGGACCTTCATGGACGCGATACAGGATGGGATGTTCATGCTCTTTCAAGAATGCCGCCGCGCACACGTTGGCAGCCAACATACATTCCTCGATGAGTTTGTGCGCATCGTTACGCACCACGGGGATGATCTTCTCGATCTTGCCTTGGTCGGTGAAGATCATCTGTGTCTCTACCGTCTCGAAGTCGATGGCACCGCGTTTTGCACGCGCCTTGATCAGGACTTGGAACAACTTGTACAGATTGTTGATATGCGGCAATACAGCCGCATATTCACGCGCATTCTCACCTTGAGGATTCGCGATCATGTCGGCGACCTTGGTGTAGGTCAGACGTGCATGCGAGAACATCACGGATGGATAGAAGCGATGCGATTGGATCTCCCCCTCGGCGCTGATCTGCATATCGCACACCATGCACAGACGTTCAACATTGGGGTTCAGCGAACACAATCCATTGGAAAGCTCTTCCGGCAACATCGGAATCACACGACGCGGGAAGTACACCGAGTTACCGCGATTGATGGCTTCTTTGTCTAGTGCATCACCCGGCTTCACATAGGCGCTCACATCAGCGATGGCGACGACCAAACGGAATCCCTTGCTGTTCGGTTCGCAATACACGGCATCATCGAAATCGCGCGCAGTCTCGCCGTCGATAGTGACCAAAGGCAACTTCACGACAGATTCACGTCCTGCGTAATCTTCAGCCTTGACTAGGGGTGAGAATTTCTCTGCTTGGTGTTTTGCATCATGCGGGAACTCGTATGGTAAATCATGCTTACGCAGTGCGATCTCGATCTCCATCCCTGGGTCAGCATAATTACCCAATACTTCTACGATGCGGCCGATGGGCTGCGCATGCTTGGAAGGTTGTTGCAGTATCTCCAAGATGACGACCTGCCCTGTCTTGGCATCGCTATGTTCGCCAGCAGCCACAAGAAAGTCCTGACTGATACGACGATTCTCTGCGACGACGAACTTGATGCCATGCTCTTCGTAGATACGACCGACCACACGCGTGTTCGCGTGTTCAAGCACTTCGACGATCTTAGCTTCGCGTCGACCACGCCTGTCCTCCCCACCGATTCGCGCCATCACGGTGTCGCCGTGCAGGACGTTGTGCATCTCTTTTTCGCTCAACACCAAATCAGCACTACCATCGTCAGGAACCAAGAATCCAAATCCATCGGGATGGCCTAGTACCTTGCCCTTGATAAGATCCAGCTTGTCTACCACGCAGATGGCGCGTCTGCGGTTGCGCATGATCTGACCGTCACGCTCCATCGCTTTCAAGCGGCGGGTGAAGAGCTCCTCCTCATGCAATTCGATATGCAGTAATGCACAGAGGTCTTCAGGTTCTACTGGAACCCCCTTCTCGGCCAGCATCTGCAAGATGTACTCGCGGCTAGGCAAAGGGTGTTCGTATTGTTCGCGTTCCCGTTCCAAGAAGGGGTCGAGTTCGCGTATGTTTTTTTTCTTTTTCGTCATTGACACAAAATCCTATAGCAATTAAAGTGCGCACCCTCAAGAAGGCCCAGATGGCGGAATTGGTAGACGCGCACGGTTCAGGTCCGTGTGCCGCAAGGTGTGGAGGTTCGAGTCCTCTTCTGGGCACCAAGCTTAAACAAAACGGTTCGCGCAAGCGAGCCGTTTTTGTTTGCAGCACATTCCCTTAAATAAAAACACGCACCGCTATCGCGATGCGTGCACATTGTGTTACTCAACTTCATTTAGGCCTTGAACGGGTGACGCAACACGATGGTCTCGTCACGATCCGGTCCTGTCGAGACCATGTCGACTGGCACTTCACATATCTCGGCGATTCGCTTCAGATAATTCTGCGCTTCGACCGGCAAATCTTCGAAACGCTTCACACCCACGGTCGTTCCGCTCCAACCGGGCATGTCTTCATACACGGGCTCGCAACCCTCCAACGATTCCGCACCCACAGGAAGGATGTCGCTGAACTGGCCGTCGATCTTGTAGCCCACACCGATACGCACCATCTCCATGCCATCCATCACGTCCAACTTGGTGACGCACAGACCGGATACGCCATTGATCTGGATGGAACGTTTAAGTGCAGCCGCATCGAACCAACCACAACGGCGAGCACGTCCCGTGGTCGAACCGAACTCATGCCCCTTCTCGGCCAGCATCTTGCCGATCGGGTCTTGCTTCGACTCTGCATCGTACAACTCGGTTGGGAATGGACCGGAACCGACACGTGTGGTGTAAGCCTTGGTGATGCCCAACACGTAATGCAACATCTGTGGGCCGATACCTGCACCACTCGTCGCCGCACCAGAGATACAGTTGCTGGATGTCACGAAAGGATAAGTACCGTGGTCGATGTCCAGCAATGTTCCTTGCGCACCTTCGAACAATAGATTCTGTCCTGCTTTGTTCGCTTCGTACAAAGCTCGCGGCACGTCCAGAACCAAGGGCTTGATGCGCTCGGCCAATGCCAGTGCATCATCCATCGTCTTTTGGAAATCTACGGTAGGCGCGTTGAAGTAGTTCTTCAAAACGAAGTTATGGTAGTCCAACACTTCGCCCAACTTTGCCGCGAAACGTTTGCGATGGAACAAGTCTTGTAAGCGGATGGCGCGACGTGCGACCTTGTCCTCGTACGCTGGGCCGATACCGCGTCCAGTCGTACCAATCTTGGCTGCACCTTTGGCGATCTCGCGCGCTTTGTCGATGGCCTCGTGATACGGCAAGATGAGTGGGCAAGCTTCAGAGATACGCAGACGCTCATACACCTGCACGCCAGCAGCGGCCAATTGATCCATCTCTTTGAGCAACGCAGCAGGCGAAACGACCACGCCGTTGCCGATGTAGCACATCACGTTATCACGCAGGATGCCCGAAGGAATCAGGTGCAGAACGGTCTTCTCGCCACCGATGACGAGTGTGTGGCCCGCATTGTGACCACCTTGGAAACGCACGACCCCTTGAGCATTGTCGGTCAGCCAATCGACGACCTTACCCTTGCCTTCATCACCCCACTGCGTACCGATTACAACGACGTTCCTAGTCATGACTCTTTCCAATCCAGACGTATTTAATTCTTCGAATTAACGACAACCCACTTGCCGTCACTTGATACTAATTCTCTATCGCAATTCAACTCAGCATGATGCTCCGGCTTACCGAGTAGATCGACCACGACCGCCTCACCTTGCTTACGTAACGCATCTATAGCGGCTTGCAACGCTGCGTCTTGCTTATGGGGCGCACGTATCGCTTTCGGCAATACACGCTTATTTAACAAGCCATGCAATTGGCGCAGATCCATACTGAATCCAGTCGCCGGGCGTGCACGCCCGAAGCTCTTACCCACATCGTCGTAACGACCACCTAGGGCGATCGCATCGTGGCTACCCGCGTGATAAGCCGCGAACACCATGCCGCTGTGATAGTGATAACCGCGCAACTCTGCCAAGTCGATACCCACGTTCTCAGCCAATGACTTGAGCTGGTTAGCCGCCTGTTCCAGTTCGTTCAGTGCCGCAACTATCGGGGAAATGTTGGGCAATACGGCTTTCGCACGTGCTATCACCTCGATACCACCCGACAATTGAGCCAAAGCAAGCACGGAAGCTTGTGTGTCTTTCGACAAACCACTGACCAATTGAGTCAGTGTCGGAACATCTTTGTGCTGCAAGGCATTGAACAGTTGCTCTTCCAACGCTTCATCTACTTTCGCATGATCCATCAATGCACTGAACACACCCACATGCCCCAGATCCAAATGGACTTGCTCGATGCCCAGCAACGTCAGTATCTGCATCATCAAGCGTTGCACTTCTAGATCGCTCTCAATACCAGCATGCCCATAAAGCTCAGCGCCGATCTGCAACGGTTCGCGTGTGCGCATCAAACCGGCAGGTTGGGTATGCACGACGCTTCCTGCGTAACACAGACGAGTGATGCCTTTACGATTCAATAGGTGAGCATCGATACGCGCCACTTGTGGTGTGATATCCGCGCGCAAAGCCAAGGTGCGGCCACTCAATTGGTCGACAAGTTTGAAGGTGCGTAGCTCCATCTCTGCACTGTCGATGATGAGCAATGACTCAGCGTACTCAAGCAAGGGAGGTGCGACTAACTGATACCCAGACAAGCGCAGGAATTCCAACACCTCACGGCGCATGCCTTCGATGCGCCATGCCTCATCCGGCAACATGTCTTGAATATTCTCAGGTAACAACCAATTCATCATTTGATCCAATAAATCAATAACAGCCCACTCAACATCAAGGTGAGCCCAAGAAAGCGTACTTGCCCGTCTTGGAACTGAGCGACTTTGCGCAAGGTCTCGCGCCACTCAGCAGGAAATAGGAACGGTATGATCCCTTCCAGCACCAACATCAACCCAAAGGCGATCAGCCAATAATCACCCATCACTCAGACTATCTGCCGCCGCCCTTGTTGGAGCTCTTCAGATACTTGAAGAAGGAGGAACTCGGATCGAGCACCATCACATCGCTCTTGTTCTTGAAGGTCTGCTTGTAGGCATCCAGACTGCGGTAGAAAGCGTAGAACTCAGAGTTACGGCCAAACGCACCAGCGTACAAGGATGAGGCTTTGGCATCACCTTCACCTTTGATCTTCTGCGCATCACGATAAGCCTGCGCCAAGATCACCTGACGTTGACGATCCGCATCCGCACGTATCTTTTCGCTTTCAGCATTACCTGTCGCGCGTAGCTCGTTCGCCACACGCTTACGTTCTGCTTCCATACGGCGATAGACCGAATCACTGATCTCAACTGGGAAGTCGACACGCTTCAAACGCACGTCCAACACTTCGACACCGATCTTGCGGGCATCGCCATCGGTCTTCTCTTGAACGACGCGCATCAGTTCGTCACGTTTACCAGACACCACATCGTGGATGGTCAACTTACCGAATTCTTCACGCATAGCGGAATTGACGGTCTGCATCAAACGAGTCTGAGCACGCGCCTCGTCACCACCGACGCTGATGTAATACTGCTTCACATCGAATATGCGCCATTTGACGAAAGAATCCACCAACACGTTCTTCTTCTCGGCCGTGATAAAACGCTCCGGCTCGGCAGCATCGAACGTCAAGATACGTGAATCGAAATAGCGCACGTTCTGCACCAAAGGCACTTTGAACTTCAGCCCCGGAGTCGTCTCCACGCGCATCACTTCACCCAACTGGAACACGATAGCCGTCTGACGCTGATCCACCACGAAGGCACTCATGCCAACCAAGATCAGCAAAACGACTGCGCCTACCAACATATTTTTCATCTTCTGATTCATTTAGCGAGCCTCCCGATCACGGCCCAACCCAGTCGTACGTGGTTGTGCGAATTCACTCACTGGGGTCGCCCCCTGCTCTGCCACTTTGGCCACTTGAGCGGCTTGCACAGCCTCTGGCGACGGCGTTGGATTGGTGCTCTGGATCAACTTATCCAAAGGCAGGTAGAGCAAGCTACCGTTTCCAGTCTTTTGGTCGATCAAGACCTTGCTGCTGCTTGTGAGGATCTGCTGCATCATGTCGATGTACATACGCTCACGCGTCACGCTTGGTGCTTTTTCGTATTCAACAAGGATCTGCTTAAAGCGACTCGCATCACCTTCCGCATTCGCAATCACGCTTTGCTTATAACCATCTGCCTCTTGCATCAAACGCGCCGCCGCACCTTTGGCTTTTGGCACAACGTCATTCGCGTAGGCTTGACCTTCGTTCTTCTGACGCTCACGATCTTGGCCCGCTTTGACCGCATCATCGAAAGCTGCTTGCACCTGCTCAGGCGGTTGCGCGTTCTGCATGGTGATCTTGCTGATGACGATACCCGACTTGTATTTATCCAAGATGTCTTGCATCAACTTGGTGGTCGACGCAGCCACTTGTTCGCGACCTTCATACAGCACGAAGTCCATCTTGCTTCTACCAACGACTTCACGAATGGCCGTCTCAGCAGATTGACGCACGTTCTCATCCGTCGCACGGTTATTGAACAGGTATTCGCCTGGGTCTTTCAAGAAATACTGCACTGCGAACTGGATGTCGATGATGTTCTCGTCGTCGGTCAACATCAGGGACTCTTTGAGCATCTTATTCTTCACGTTCTCGCGATAACCCACTTCGACCGTGCGAACTTGACTCAGATTGACCACTTCCACCGTTTCGATCGGATAAGGCAAGTGCCAACGTGGACCAGCCTCTGTCACTTCGACTTGTTTACCGAAACGTAGCACGACACCGCGCTGACTTGCATCGACGATGTAGAAGCCGCTACCGACCCAGATCAGGGCAACGATTACAACGATTAGGCCAATACCGCCAAAACCACCGCCACTAGTGCCTCCCGACTTATTGGGAGAACCGCCGCCGGAACCACCAAACAGCGATTGAATCTTTTTGTTGATGTTGCGCATCACCTCCTCCAGATCTGGAGGGCCGCCGCTGTTGTTCTTACCCCATTGCGGGTCATTCAGTCCCATATTCTTTACCTTCTTCTACTAATGGTCGTTGAGGGGGTGCCACTCTACTGCCGCCGCTTCCACTCTCGGCATATCTCTAAATTCTGCTAGCGCAGCACGCAGATCAGGTAATCCATCACCCGTTTTCGCACTTAGATTAACGGCGGTGATATTACCATATTCATCACGCTTAACGCCCGCCGCCAAGGCTTGTAAGTCGATCTTGTTATACACCACGATCTGCGGAATCTTGTTCGCCCCGATCTCAGCCAAGACCTTGTTCACTTCGGCCACTTGATCGTGCCTCTCGGGACTATTCACATCCACGACATGGAGCAACAGATCGGCTTGCGCCGTCTCTTCCAAGGTACTGCGGAACGCAGCCACCAAGCCATGTGGGAGATGCCGGATGAAGCCCACCGTATCAGACAAAATGACCTGTTTAGGACTGTCTCCCTCAAGAAATATCTTGCGTGCCGTGGTATCCAGCGTGGCAAATAACTGGTTCGCCGCATAGACATTGGAATTGGTCAGCCGATTGAACATCGTCGACTTACCTGCATTGGTATAACCCACGATGGATACGGACATCACATCGGAACGGTCTCTAGCTTTGCGCTGCAACTCACGATGGCGCTTGAGCTGCTTCAGGCGCTCATTCAACAGATGGACACGTCTATCCAGTTTGCGTCTATCCAGTTCAAGTTGGGTCTCACCAGGGCCGCGTGCGCCGACAGCGAACTTCTGCTGCCCCATGTCCATATTCATACCCACCAGACGAGTGGATAGGTATTTGAGCTGCGCCAATTCGACCTGCACCTTGCCCTCATGGCTTTGTGCACGCAAGGCGAAGATATCCAAGATCAACATGGTGCGATCGATGACACGCGTTTGGATCTTGGTAGTCAGATTACGCATCTGCGCAGGCGAGAGGTCATGATTGAAGATCACCAGTGGCGCTTCCAATTCTTCGACCAGCGCAGCGATCTCCTCCACCTTGCCGCTTCCCGCGAAGGTTGCGGCATCGGGGCGCTGACGCTTGCCCTCGACCAGCGCGAGTGTGCGCACCCCAGCACTTTCCGCAAGGAGACGTAACTCTTCTAGGCTTTCTGCGTAATCGGGAGTGCCAAGGTCAAGACTGACCAATATCGCCGTATTGGCGACGGTGGTTGCTTCAGACATCACTCAGCGTCGAATGGGATAGTGACAGCGCGCGCAGGGACGATGGTGGAGATGGCGTGTTTATAGACCATCTGGGTGACCGTGTTCTTCAGTAACACCACATATTGATCGAATGACTCGACCTGCCCTTGCAGCTTGATTCCGTTGACGAGGTAGATCGCGACCTGCACATGTTCCTTGCGCAATGCATTCAGGAACGGGTCTTGTAGTTGTTGCCCTTTTGTACTCATGATTATCGACTCTTATGGTGGTTAAGACGGTGCCACTCTACTGGATAACCCAGAATTTAGAAAGTGGCAGGCAAGTTCAGCCGTACTTGCGGCGTCCGCGCTTGCGGGCTGTATGTGCGGCTCTCTCTTCGCTCTCAGTCAGCGGCCTAGGGGCTTTGTCTGCAAACGGGTTCTTGCCCGACTTGAATTCGATGCGCAAGGGCGTGCCTTCCAGCTTGAAGGCATCACTAAAGCACGATTCCAGATAACGACGATAGGTCTCAGGGACTTTATCCAGCGCACTTCCATGCACCACGATGAGGGGTGGGTTGCTGCCACCTTGGTGGGCATAACGCATCTTGGGGCGGAAGATGCTGCCGCGTGGCGGTTGTTGCTTCTCAACAGCGGCTAGCAGCACGCGTGTCAATTGTGGCGTAGGCAACTTTCTCATTGCAGCTTCATACGCTTGATTGACAGACTTGAGCAAAGCATCCACCCCCGTGCCATTCAGAGCAGAGATGAAGTGACGCTTGGCGAAGCTCAAGAAGTGTAGCTTGCGCTCGATGTCGCGCTTGGCGGTATCACGCTTGTACTCGTCCAGACCATCCCATTTGTTCACCGCCAACACCAATGCTCGGCCTGTTTGCAATACGAAGTCTGCAAGGTGTGCATCCTGCTCGGTGATCTGGTCGCGCGCATCCACCACCAATACGACGACATTCGCATCTTCGATAGCCTGCAAGGTCTTCACCACGGAGAACTTCTCGATGGCTTCGTCGATCTTGCCACGGCGACGCACGCCCGCGGTATCGATGATGGTGTACTGCTTTCCACCACGTTCGAAGTCGATGTAGATGGAATCGCGCGTCGTTCCCGGCTGGTCGTAGGCGATGACGCGCTCTTCACCCAGGATGGCGTTGACCAACGTTGATTTCCCCACGTTGGGACGCCCCACGATGACTAGCTTGGGATGAGTCGATTTCTCTTCGCTCTCTTCTTCGAAAGCAGGCAATTCATCCAACGCAAGACCGATCATCTCCGTGACGTTGTCACCATGCGCGGATGAGATAGGAATAGGAGTGCCCAAAGCGAGTTCATGGAACTCGACCGTGGCACGCGCGCTTTGCATGCCCTCAGACTTATTCACCAACAGCATCAACGGACGCCCTGTCTTGCGCAGTTGTGTCGCGATGATGCGGTCTTGCGGAGTCAGTCCCGCACGTCCATCGACGATGAACAGCACAAGATCCGCTTCGTCGATAGCTTGACGTGTCTGTTTCGCCATCTCGTACAGGATGCCTTCTTTGGCGACAGGTTCCAGACCACCGGTATCCACCACCAGATAAGGACGCTCGCCGACTCGACCTTTGCCATAGTGGCGGTCGCGCGTCAGTCCGGGTTGGTCGGCCACCAAGGCATCACGACTACGCGTGAGGCGATTGAACAAAGTGGATTTGCCGACGTTAGGACGACCGACGAGTACGAGTGTAGGTAACATGAATATCGTTATTTGATGGCGATGGAATACAGCTCGCCTTCGCTGGTTTGGATCAACGCACCGTCACCCAATGTGACTGGT
The DNA here is from genome assembly GCA_041665725.1 of Sideroxydans sp. GTDB lineage: Bacteria > Pseudomonadota > Gammaproteobacteria > Burkholderiales > Gallionellaceae > Sideroxyarcus. Next base: position 14,954 of record JBAYIG010000003.1, read on the forward strand.
GGCGTAAATATGGAACTGCCATCTGTCTTTTGGCGCGCGACGAAACTACCGTCCTCGCGCTTCAACACATGGATATAACCCTCGTAGTCGCCCACCAACAGGAAATCATCCAAAGGGAATGCGACTGTTGCGGCACGGAACGACAGCTGATCGTTTTTCCACAAAGAACTACCTGTTGCTCTATCTGCCGCCAACACATTGCTGTCGGAGTCGGTGATGTATAGATTGGAACCGAATAGAGACAAGCCCTTGTCACTAGAGAAATCGCGCGACCACAAGGTGCCGCCTTGTACCGCATCAAAACACGCTATTCGCCCTTGGAACGCCACCGCACAGATCTGAGTGTCGTCTACTGCGGGTAGGCTGGTGATATCACTGATACGCTCAAGCTCGGTATTGCCCTTGGGATGCGATACCGCCGATTCCCAAATCACAACGCCTTTGGTCAGACCGATCGCCGCCACTTTGCCTGCTGCGAAACCTGCGTACACCATGCCGTTTCGAATGACGATACCAGCATGGTTACGCACGATCAAAGTCGGCGTTGAACGCTCATACAACCAGATACGCTTGCCATCCTGCGCGTCCAATCCAGCGATACGGCCATTGCCTGTGCGTACCACCACGATGCCGTCGGCAATCTTGGGTGCGCTCAACACCTCGCTGGAGGCTTTCGTCTTCCAACGCAACTTGCCCGTTTCGTCTTCATAGGCGGCAACTTCACCTTTATCCCCGCCGACTAAGACCAGTCCGTCACCAGCCCCCACCCCACCCGAGACAGTGAAGCCGGGTTCGATACGCCATACTTTTTTGCCATTGTCGCGATCGAAACGGTACACATACTTGGTGTCCGCAGCGAACACGCCTTCACGCGTGACGGCTGGTGTCAGCACACTGAAGCCAGCCTCACCCACATGCTGCTTCCAGCGTACTTCCACCTTCGCAGATGGTTTGAAAGAGACTAACTTGGCTGGCTCGACTGTGGCCTTGTCACTGCTACAAGCAACGAGAGATGCAGTTACCGCAAGCGCTAGAAGACGACCGAATCTCATTTTGCCGCGCCCAAACCATCCAACTTCAGTTGGATCAGGTTGCGATACATGCTCTTGGCATCTGTCTTATCCAACGCTTGTTGATAAGCCGCACGTGCCTCTGCCACCTTACCCATCGCTCCCAATACATCCCCCTTCAAGTCTGAGTACAAACCTGTGAATGATTCTGGATGAGCGGCATCCAGCTGCTTCAGCGCCTCGTCATATTTTTTCTCGTCCAGCAACACGCTCGCCAACTTCAAACGAGCGGCATCCTGTAGCGCGACTTCATTGGCGTGCTCGATGACCCAGAACAGTTGCGCTTTGGCATGTGGAATATCTTTAGCTTGGAGGCTGGCTTGCGCCGCCAACAATTGCGCGCGTGGCGCATAGGCACTGCTACCGTATTTGCTGGCCAACGCATCCGCCGCATCGCCGATGCGCTTGGCATCGTTGGTAGAGACCTGCTTCATCACTTCCACATAAAGTTTGGCAGCATCATCAGCTTGGCTGGCTTGGTGTTTCTTCCAGAACTGAGTTCCCGCGAACGCCAACAACGCGACGACCAATACGCCGACCACCCACTTGCCATTGTCTTTCCACCACGCCTTGAGCGCATCGACCTGTTCTTGTTCTTGCAAATCTAACTCAGCCATTTTCTTTCCTTTATTTGATCAATTCACGAATCTTTACTTGCAACGCTTCCACACCGATTCTTTGCTGCTCACCACCGCCGCGCAAAGGTTTGAAGGTGACCGCATTGGCAGCCACTTCGTCATCACCGATAATGATCGCGTAAGTAGCGGCGCTACCGTCCGCCTTCTTCATCTGCGATTTAAAACTGCCACCACCGCAATGTAACAATGCTTTCAAGCCACCATCGCGCAAGGTTTCCGCCACACGCCAAGCCAAGGACTGCGCTTGCTCACCTTGATGCACCACATACACATCCAAAGGTGCCGCAGGGTTCTGCATGCCATCCTCTTGAAGCAAGGTCAACAGACGCTCCACGCCCATCGCGAAACCACAAGCAGGTGCAGGCTTGCCTCCGATCTGCTCGATCAACCCATCGTAACGACCGCCAGCGCAGATCGTTCCTTGCGCACCGAGACGCGTAGTGACCCACTCGAACACCGTGCGGTTGTAGTAATCCAATCCGCGCACCAAGCGCGTGTTGATCTCGTAGGGGATGCCATGTTGCTTCAGGATGGCTTGCACTGCTTCAAAATGCTTGACCGCATCCTCATCCAACTCGTCCATCAACTTCGGTGCCGCACTCACCAACTCCTGCATCGCAGGGTTCTTGGTATCGAGGATGCGCAATGGGTTGCTGTACAAGCGACGTTGTGCCTCGGCATCCAATGCTTCTTTGTGTTGCTCGAAATAAGCGATGAGCTTCTCACGATGGCGTTGGCGCGAAGCAACATCGCCCAGCGTATTGATCTGCAACGCCACGTCCTTGATGCCCAACTTTTTCCACAAACGCGCGCACATCACGATCTGTTCGGCGTCAATATCCGGTCCCGCAAAGCCCAATGCTTCTACGCCGACTTGATGGAACTGGCGATAACGCCCTTTCTGAGGACGTTCGTGACGGAACATCTGGCCTTGGTAATACAAGCGCTGCGGCGCGTTATACAGCAGATTGTGCTGCAACACAGCACGCACGCAGGATGCCGTACCTTCAGGACGCAAGGTGAGTTGATCGCCATTCAAGCTATCTTCGAAGCTGTACATCTCTTTCTCAACGATGTCGGTCACCTCACCGATGGCGCGTTTGAACAGCGCCGTCGGTTCCACCAATGGCATACGGATGTTGCGATAGCCATAGGCTTCCAGCCATTCGCGTACCGTATCCTCGAACCACAGCCACAGTTGCGCCTCGTCCGGCAAAATATCATTCATGCCTTTTACGGCTTGTAAGGAGGGATTACTCATCTTGTTTAGATCGCTTTGATTTCGATACGCTTGGCTGGCTTATCACCCGCCGTGCGCTTTGGATATTTGTTGGCTACGTAGTCATCGACGATCTTCTGGAATTCCTCGGCTATGTTCTCACCGCGTAACGTCACCGTCTTCTCACCATCAACATACACCGGAGCTGAAGGCGTCTCGCCTGTACCCGGCAAGCTAATGCCGATGTTCGCCAACTTGCTTTCACCGGGACCATTGACGATACAACCCATCACAGCCACATCCATCTCTTCCACGCCGACATACTGCTCGCGCCACACCAGCATCTGCGAACGCAGATAACGCTGGATGTCCTGCGCCAACTCTTGGAACACGGTGCTGGTGGTACGGCCACATCCAGGACAAGCAGTCACCATCGGCGCGAATGAGCGCAAGTCCATGGTCTGCAATATCTCCTGCCCCACCACCACTTCTTGCGTACGGTCGCCATTCGGCTCAGGCGTCAACGAGATACGGATGGTGTCACCGATACCGCGCTGCAACAGCACGGACAAGGCCGCTGTCGAAGCCACGATGCCCTTGGAACCCATACCCGCTTCGGTCAAACCAAGATGCAAAGGATAGTCACTGCGCTTGGATAATTCGGTGTACACCGCGATCAGATCCTGCACCGCACTCACTTTGCACGACAGCACGATACGATTGTGCGGCAACCCCAACTCTTCGGCGCGTTGCGCACTCTGCAATGCCGAGACGATGAGCGCCTCGCGCGTCACTTCGTTCGCCTCTTTCGGCTGCGCCAGTTTGGAGTTCTCATCCATCATGCGCACGACTAGATCCTGATCCAGACTTCCCCAGTTGACGCCGATACGCACCGGCTTGTCATACTGTTTGGCCACCGCGATCATCATGGCGAATTGGTCTTCACCTTTGCGGTTCTTTCCCACGTTACCTGGGTTGATTCGATACTTCGCCAGCGCTTGAGCACACTCTGGATATTCAGTGAGTAAACGATGTCCGTTGTAATGGAAGTCACCGATGAGCGGAACGTCACATCCCATGTCATCCAACATCTTGCGGATGACGGGTACTTGAATGGCGGCTTCGGTCGTATTCACCGTGATACGCACCAACTCTGAACCTGCTTTTGCCAATTCGTAGACCTGCTTTGCCGTACCCACAGCATCAGCGGTATCTGTATTGGTCATAGACTGAATGACGATGGGTGCATCACCACCAATGTGGATATCGCCGACACGTACTGAACTCGTCTTGCGACGCATGATATGAAGATGACTCATTGCTTTATTCCAGCACCAAACGAACAACCCCTGATTGGTTGTATTTAGATAGGTCGACTTCGCGACCTTTGTAGAAGACCTTGACGGCCGCCGCCTTGCCGATAGCGACCTTATATGGGGCGCGACGACCGCCGCCTATCCATTTTTCGGTACCCGCCAGATTCATTCGAGAAAGCAACAACTCGCCGTTCGTATCAACGACTTCCATCCAAGAATCCTGCGTGAACACGATATGGATAGGACGCTTCTTCAATTGATCGAGTGGAAGCGTTGGCTTCTCAACTACAGGACTCGGCTTCGCAACAACAGAAGTGGGCTCAACCAACTTTGGTTTTGCCACCACTGCAGGAGTTACAGGTGGTATCACCTTGGGCGCGACAACAGCCGCTTTAGCTGGCTCGACAACTTTTGGCGGAATCGCTTGTACTAGCTGGGCTTCGGCAATGACGACTGCAGAAGCCGCACTCACTGCCGAAGAAGCTGCTGCCACAGAAGAAGCCGCTTCCATCTCAGGCAATTTCACCTCTTGCACGACCACCTTTTCGACGTTCGCTTCGTCTTTTTGAATCCAAATGAATAACGCCAGAACAACTGCCACTAACAATGCGGCAGCCATCAAATATAAGCTCTTCTTATTCGCACCTTGAGCTGGCATGAACTCAAGACCACCTGCCTGTACCGCACTCACATCACCATGTTGTACTTGAACAGGCGACATCATCACCAACAACGGCGTTTCATCGAGATGCAAAGTGCGCGCATAGCTACGCACAAAACCACGTAAGAAAGCACCTTCGGGCAGGACTTCACTCTTTCCCTCCTCCAGCGCCTCCACCTGCTTGACGCTGAATTTGATACGCTCAGCCACATCGGCGATTGTCAGGCCTTGGGCTTCTCTTGCCGCACGCAAGACAGAACCGACACTAGAGGTAGCGCTTGTTTCAGTGGCGCTAGATGTTTCTGGCACGTTATCCATCACTCCCCCATTTGCAGAAGTTGCGCTTCTCGTGATTCTGGAAAGCGTTTGGTGAGTTGCATCGCGTAGCTCGCTTCGGAATTACGGTCGCGCATCTTGCGTTCGATACGCACAGCCAACCACAATTGCTCAGCGTTCATATCTTGGATCGCTTGCTGGAAACGCAATAGATAGGATTTCGCCGATGCATAATCACCCTTTGCAAAACCAACATCCGCATAGCCAAATAGCGCCTCCGGCATGCCTGGGCGCAAGATCAGAGCACGCTGCAGATAGCTCTCAGCCGTAGGCAATTCACCCGCCTTGAATGCACACAGACCAGCATTGGCATAAGCCACCTCTGGGGTCGCATAGAGCGGATTCTTCAATGCCTCTAAGAATTGTGGCACTGATTCTTTCGCACGACCTCGCTGGCACAAGAACCAACCAAAGTTGTTATAGGCATCCGAATAGTTCTTATCGATCTTGATGCTGCGCTTGAAATCAGCCTCTGCTTGCTCATCCTCGTGCAAGGCCATGCGAATCAATCCACGCACGTTGTATCCGGGGGCATAGGTAGGGTCGGCCTGCAGAGCGATGCCCAACTCTTGCAAAGCGATCGCATATTGTTCGCGCCCAAAATACGCAGCGGCCAACTCTGTATGGATGGTAGCGATACCGCGTGCGCGCTGAGAAGTGGTCTGCTCACCATCCCCTTTAGAAGCACATCCCAGCATTGAGGCAATGACCAGAAAGAAGAACAGCGATCTCATTGACCGACCTCCACCAAACGATGCATCGTTCTCTTTGTCTTGTCTTGAACTTGACCTGCCAATTGGCCGCACGCCGCCGCAATGTCATCACCGCGCACTTTGCGAATAGTCGTGACGATGCCTGACTGCATCAATACATCGCGAAAACGCTTTACCGCATCCATGTCGGAACGCTGATATGGCGCCTGCGGAAAGGGATTGAAAGGAATGAGATTGAATTTGCACGGCACGTCATGCACCAGCTCGATCAACTCACGCGCCTGTTGCACGCTGTCATTCACGCCCGCCAACATCACATACTCGAAGGTGACAAAGTCGCGTGGCGCTTTTACCAAGTAACGCTGGCAGGCCGCCATCAACTCGTGCAGTGGGTATTTCTGATTGATCGGCACCAACACGTTACGCAATGCATCGTTAGGTGCATGTAGTGAGATAGCTAGCGCCACTGGACACTCGTCCCGCAGCCTATCCATCGCAGGCACGACGCCCGAAGTGGACACCGTCACACGACGGCGCGACAAGCCGTAAGCATTGTCATCCAACATCAGATTCAAGGCACTCACCGTGCTATCGAAATTGAGCAGTGGTTCGCCCATGCCCATCAATACCACGTTGGTGATCGGCCAGTTGCCGTCAGCGTTCTTGCCAAGCTGCCGGTTAGCCCACCACACCTGCCCGATGATCTCAGCCGTAGACAAGTTGCGATTGAAACCTTGTTTACCCGTGGAGCAGAACGCGCAATCCAGTGCACAACCTGCTTGGGTAGATACACACAGAGTGCCGCGATCTTCTTCCGGGATGAACACGGCCTCTACCGCATTGCCAGTTCCCACATCCAGCAACCACTTATGCGTACCGTCAGAAGCGGTCTCTTCACGCATCACGCTGGGGGCTTGGATACAGGCTTTTTGCTTCAACATCTCGCGTAGTGACTTTGCCAAGTCACTCATCGCATCGAAATCGGACTCCCCGCTTTTGTATATCCAGCGCAACACCTGCTTGGCGCGGAAAGGCTTTTCACCTTGTTCCGCGAACCAAGCTGTCATTTGTTGCGCATCAAAATCGAGGAGGTTTTGCTTCATTGAATCAACGTGAGTGCACGTTCTTTGCTGCGAAGAAATATGCGATCTCGATCGCTGCGTTCTCAGCAGAGTCAGAGCCGTGAACAGCGTTAGCGTCGATACTGTCAGCAAAATCAGCACGGATGGTGCCTTTGTCTGCCTTCTTAGGATCGGTCGCGCCCATCAGGTCACGGTGCTTTGCAACTGCGTTCTCGCCTTCCAAGACTTGGATAGCCACTGGGCCAGAGATCATGAAGTCGACCAGATCTTTGAAGAAAGGACGTGCTTTGTGCACAGCGTAGAAGCCTTCGGCTTCAGTGCGGTTCAGGTGACGCATCTGAGCTGCAACGATCTTCAGGCCAGCGCCTTCGAAGCGGGAATAGATTTGACCGATGACATTCTTAGCGACTGCATCTGGTTTGATGATTGAAAGTGTACGTTCGACAGCCATGCTTCTTCTCCAAGTATTTAAGGTAATTCAGAAATTTCTGAGGGCGCGATTCTATCAGGGTTTGCCCGCCCTGTCGCAGGGCGGACACTCCCAAATCACATCAAATCAATGGACTCGAAGGTTTTGTTGCTAGGAATTACTGGATCATGCCGAGCATGCGTGGCAACCAAAGCGATAAGCCTGGCCAATAGGTGACCACCATCAAGAACCCCAGCATGGACAACAGCCACGGCCAAACGGCGATGGTGAGTTCCGTGATGCCCATCTTGGTGATGCCTGAAGCGACATAGAGATTAAGCCCCACAGGAGGATGGCACATGCCGACTTCCATATTCACCACCATGATGATACCGAAGTGGACTGGATCGATACCCAGCTTCATCGCCACCGGAAACAAGATGGGCGCGAAGATCAGCACGATGGAGGATGGCTCCATGAAGTTACCCGCGAGCAACAGGATGATGTTGCACGCTAACAAGAACGTGATGATGCCCAAGCCATTCCCTAACATCCAATTGGCTAGTGCTTGGGGGATGTTCTCGTTGGTCATGATGAAGGAGAACAACATGGCGTTGGTGATGATGTAGAGCAACATCGCCGACATGTTGGCCGAATTGAGCAACACTCGCGGAACATCCTTCAGACTCAGGTCTTTATAGACAAAGACCGCAATGATGAAGGCATACACCGCACTCATCGCCGCCGCTTCAGTCGGCGTGAACAGTCCCGTGTAGATGCCGCCCATCACAATCACGATGAGCAACAGCCCCCAGACCGATTCTCGGAAGGTCTTCCAGCGTTCACCCCAACTGGCTTTTTCGAGGCGCGGATAGTTGAATTTGCGCGCACGATAGTAGGTCACCCCACCCAGCACGAAAGCCAAGGCGATGCCAGGCACGACCCCCGCCATGAACAAGGCCCCGACCGATGTATTGGTCGCGACCGAGTACATCACCATCACGATCGAGGGCGGAATCAAGATACCTAGCGCACCCGATGTAGTGATGATGCCCGCACCGAACTTCTTAGGAAAACCCGCTTTCACCATCGCCGGCAACAAGATGGAACCGATGGCCACCACAGTGGCAGGAGAAGACCCCGAGATGGCAGCGAACAACGCACAGGCCAGCACACCTGACAGACCAAGACCGCCGTACATATGCCCCACCATCGAAGATGCGAAACGGATCATGCGTTTCGCCACTCCGCCATGCGTCAAAAAGTTACCTGCAAGGATGAAGAATGGGATCGCCATAATCTCGAACTTCTCGATACCCGTGAACAACTTGAGCGCCACAGATTCCAACGGTACCTGCGTGAACAAGAAGAGGAAACTTAGGACAGTCAGACCGAGCGAGATCGAGATCGGCATGCCCGTGAGCATGAGTGCCAATAGCAGGATGAAGATGAAGGAGGCGCTCATTTTTGTCCTCCTTTCTTATCATCGTGTGGTAGCGGCCTATCCGATGGATGCAGGTTGTCATCCATCGCGTATACATTGGCATCGACAGCAGGTTTGTCATCATCCAATCCATCGACGTGGCCGTGGTCGTGATGAGGAAGCTCTCCTGTCTTGAGGAAGCTGACTAAAACTTGCAGGAAACGGAAGCACATCAGACTAGTGCCAAGAGGGATCGCGGAATAGACGATCCACGTCGGCCATTCCAAATCGGGCGTGGTCGGCCCTTCAGGTACGTCATCCACAGGCGATCCAGTCAGATCAAGGAGTGCGTAATGAGCGCCGTTCTCCCACACGAAATAGCCTCCCAAAGAAGCGACGATGACTGTGAACAAGGCCCCCGAAAGTAATCCGAACACGATGAACTTGCCACGCATCTTGTCATCGAGGCGATTGATCAACACATCGACCCCGACGTGAATACCCGTGCGCACACCATAAGCCGCACCGAACTTGGCCATCCACACGAACATGATGATGGTGAGTTCCTGCGCCCAAGTGAAATTAAGCGTCAGCAACCAGTCCTGCAACGCAGGGATACTGCCCGTGTTGCTCGCCGCATACCTATGCACGACCGCGACGAAGATGATCAGCGTCGCCCCCGCCATTAACAACGTGATCAACCACTCCTCAAGATGATCGAGATATTTCACGACTCCCCCCCTACTTTTGCGAATAACGATCTCTAAAAAGCAAAACCGCCAGTCGTTTGCTGGCGGTTTTTGCTTTGTTACTTACAGCTTGCTTGGATCGAATCCGGTTTCTTTGTAGATGGACTGCAACAAGTCGCTCCCTACGCGATCTGCCATCTTGGTATGTACGGGTGCCATAGCTTTCTTGAATGTCATGCGCTCTGCTTTAGTTGGTGTGTAGATCTCTGTCTTGCCGCTCTTCTTCACTTCGGCAAGTGCATTGTCATTCTCTTCCTGAGCGATCTTATTGGCGTAGACGGTTGCCTCCTTCATCGCCTTTTCTAGTTGACCGCGAACATCCGCAGGCAACTCATCCCAGAACTTCTTGTTCACGATGACCGCATAGCCAAGATAGCCGTGATTGGTCAGCGTCAGGTTCTTTTGAACTTCGTGCATCTTCTGGGTATAGAGGTTGGAGATCGGATTCTCAGTACCATCGACCACGCCTGTAGATAGCGCTTGATAGACCTCAGAGAAGGCCATCACTTGCGGCAAGGCACCTACAGAACGCATCTGCTCATCCAACACCTTGGAAGACTGGATGCGCATCTTCTTGCCTTTCAAATCAGCAGGGGATTTGATTGGCGAATTGGCAGAGAAGGATTTGAAACCGTTATCCCAGAATGACAAACCCTTGATGCCTTTCGGCTCCAACTTGGCCAATAGACTCGCGCCGATAGGGCCTTGGGTGATCTTATGTAGGTCTGCGTAATCATCAAAGATGAAAGGGAAATCGAATGCTTCAAACTCTTTGACGCCGAGCGGACCGAACTTCGCCAGAGAGGGCGCTAACATCTGAACAGCACCGATCTGCAAAGCTTCCATCTCTTCCTTGTCTTTGTACAAAGAACTGTTCGGATAGACCTCGACTTTGACTTTACCTTTGGTCAATTCATCGGCACGTTTGGCAAAGAAATCGGCAGCTTTCCCTTTAGGGGTGCTGTTGGCGACGACGTGACTGAATTTGATGACGATGGGTTCGGCGGAAACGGACAGAGACAGGCTTAACAACAAGGCACTACACAACACGCTTACTTTATTCATGTTTCTCTCCCTGAGTGGATTAGCGACACGGTTGTTACAACTTATTGTCGGCGCATCATAGCCCTATTTTTCCCAAGACACCAACAGGCTTTTTTCACTCTCTTTGGCTTGATAATCAGCGTGAATAGCGACCCCAATGATCGCCACCAACGCATCCCCGCAATACAGCAACGGCAGACGTTCTCGTTGCCACGGCGGGACTTTATGCTCTTGCAGGATGTTCTTCAGACTACGGCTAGCACCTTTGGAATGCAGTCGCAACGACTCCCCGCCGGAACGCAAACGCAATGAGATTCGCTCACCCTTCAATTTATCTAGACCGATACCAGCACCCACTGCATCAGAGAAGACTAAATTCGCCTGTAGCGCAGGCCATTGAAGTTCACTCTCACCCGCCCAAGCCAATCTGATAGCGGGATCGAAGTCATTCAGCGCTCGCATCGCATACACTCTACCTTGATAGCGCCGTAGCTCCCACTCCCCGAAAACCACGCACATTGCAGCATCGTCACGTGCCTCGCACAGCTGCCGTAACATATCTGCGATCTGAACCGACTGCGGCATAGGAGCACCTCGCAGGTGCAAGAAATAGCGCAATAAGTTCTTCGCTCTTGCATGACTTAGAGAACGTAGCGCACTCACATCAAGCGTCTCACCATCGAAAGCCTGTGATGCATCCAGTTGTGCCAACTCATCCATCAACTGACTGGCCTCGGCAAAGTGCTGCGAACTTCGAGAAAGCATCTCTTGATACTGAGGAAAGCGAGTTTCTAGTTCTGGCAGGATCCGATGTCGTAAAAAGTTGCGTGGGTAGCGCACATCAGCATTGCTCTCATCCTCGATCCAAGACAAGCTATTTTGGGTGGCGTAGTGATGCAACTGCTGACGCGAGGCATCAAGTAGAGGGCGCACCGTCACATGCATCTGATCATTGGATGTTTTCAATAAAGGCATCGCTGACACGCCTTTTACACCCGCACCGCGTAGCAACTGCAACAACACCGTCTCGGCCTGATCATTCGCATGGTGCGCCAGTGCAACAAAGTCGCATGCTTGATTCAAAAAAGCCTGATGTCTCAGTTTGCGCGCAGCAGCTTCGATACCGTGCTCATCTCGCAAAGAGGTGATGTCGACACGCTCGACTTGCAATGGAATGTCGTACCGCGCGCACAGTTTTATACAATACTCGGCCCAAGCATCTGCATTTAAGCTAATGCCGTGGTGCACATGTATAGCGGAAAGTCGCCACTGAAATCTTGGCGCGATTGACTGAAGCAGATGAAGCAGAACGACGGAATCCATTCCGCCGCTCAAACCGATGAGGATGTTGCTGTGTGGTGGAAGAAGCGGCGCGAGTCGCTCCGCTACGGACTCAGCTAAGCTCGATTTCCTTGAACTTGCCATAACCCATCAAGCGATTGAAACGCTCTTGCAGCAGATCGCCTGTGGGCTTGCTTTGAGCTTGTTTGAGTGCATCAGCCAGCGCTTTCTTGACGTTAGCCATAGTCGCCTCATAGTCACGATGTGCGCCACCCAATGGTTCGCTGACGATCTTATCGACCAAGCCCAAGGCTTTCAGACGTGTCGCGGTGATAGCCAATGTGTCCGCAGCTTCTTCCGCTTTGGACGCGCTCTTCCACAAAATGGAAGCACAACCTTCAGGCGAGATGACGGAGTAAGTAGCGTATTGCAACATCAGCATCGCATCACCGACTGCAACCGCCAACGCACCGCCAGAACCGCCTTCTCCGATGATGGTGCAGATGATGGGGGTACGCAGTTCCGCCATCACGTATAGGTTCTTACCGATCGCCTCGGATTGACCACGCTCTTCAGCACCCACGCCTGGATAAGCGCCTGGGGTGTCGATGAAAGTCATGATGGGAATGCCGAACTTTTCAGCCAAGCGCATCAAGCGCATCGCCTTGCGATACCCCTCTGGACGAGGCATACCGAAATTGCGGTATTGACGCTCTTTGGTGTCACGACCTTTTTGATGGCCGATGACCATCACGCTCTGACCATTGAAACGTGCCAATCCACCTACGATAGCCGCATCATCGGCATAGGCACGATCGCCATGCAGCTCTTCGAAATCGGTGAACAAGTGCTCGATGTAGTCCAGCGTGTAAGGGCGCTGAGGATGGCGCGACACTTGGGAAATCTGCCACGGTGTGAGCTTGGCGTAGATGTCTTTGGTAAGCGTTTGGCTCTTCTTGCTCAGACGATCTATCTCATCGGAGATGTCCAGCGCAGAGTCATCCTGCACGTAGCGCAACTGCTCGATCTTATTTTCCAACTCGGAAACGGATTGTTCGAAATCGAGGAAGGTAATTTTCATATTCTGTGTCTCTATGTTTCAAAGGCAGGCCGCATGATACAACATGAGGCCGCCGTCTCTAAATATTGAGCGAAAAAAAGCGTTTGATGGTCGCCAATATCTCGCCCCGACTCTGAGATAGGTCACGCTGAGAGGACGCACCAATGTCCTGTGCAGCACTATCCAATTGCGCTGTACGCACCGCCAAGATGTGCGACACCTCTTCCGCGATGCTGGGGCGAGCCAGCAGGATCTCTTCAAAAGCCTCTTTATCCAAGCGATAGCACTCGACATCCGTCTTTGCCAACACAGAAGCGCGACGAGGGGCCCCAGTCAGCAAGGCCATCTCTCCAAAGAAACTCCCCTTACCCAATGTGTTGATCAGGCGCTTCCCACCATCTGGCCCAGTCAAGAAGACATCCGCTTCGCCATTGATGATGATGTACAGCCAGTGCGAACGCTCATCCCCTTGCTGGGTGATGATGTTACCGCGCGAGAACGGTGAATAACGTAGACGTTCCGCCATAGCCTTCAATTCCGCATCCGTCATGGCTGAGAACAACTCGACACGGCGCAAGGTCTTGATGCGCAACAACACCTCACGCTGATGGATCGCATCATCGTATTTCTCGTTCTCTTTGGTGATGTGGATACTCTTTTCTTCCAGTGCCAACTTAAGCCCAGCGCGCTGTAACGCCGTCATGATGTGCCAGCGCAAAGCACCATCGGTCGGATCATCGGGAGCTAGATCGGTCAGCCAGTAGCGCAAAGCGTAACGGGCATAGCCTTTGTTATCCATATCCATCAATACGCAATTCGGCTGCGGGTTCTTGGCTACATTGGCGATATCGGTGTTCAGAATGGCAGTCTCGACCACATTGATGACGCGCGAAGGGGAAACATCCAGCCCGACGTTGAACCACACCCAACGCCTCCATTGCACTGGCTCATCGGTACGGCGCCCCAAAACGAGGAACTTATTCTTCATCAACTGACTGTTGGGGAACACCACGGTCTCCCAATTGCGCGTTTCAACCAATGTGGAGCGCCAACGAATGTCCACCACCTTGCCGGATATGTCGTCCACCTTGATCCAGTCGCCCACTTCGACCGAATTGTCGAGTTGTAACGCCAACCCGCCCAAGATGTTGCCTAAGGTGTCTTGCATAGCAAACGCGATCACCGCCGTGATCACGGCGGATGTCGCCAAGATACTGCTCAGGTCGAGACCAGCGTAACGTAGACGCACCATGAACCAAGCCACGTAAGCAACGATAACGAACAGATCTTCGGTGATGCGCGGTGGCGTGAGTTTGACCGCAGGCAAGATGAGGCGAAACACGAATTGCCCAAGCAAACGAATGACCGCGATGCCGGCACCGATGATGAAGACCTCGTGCATGATGTCGCCCGCACGCAGGAATTCCAACGCATGCAAGATACCGCTAATGAAAAGGCCGAACAGGCAAGCGAAGTAGAACCCCAACGTATTGAACAAGCTGGCGCGATCTTCAGTTCTGAAATAGAACAGCAGGGTGAAAATGCCCAACACCATCACCACCAAGCTGAAGGACTCTTGTCCCCAGAAGAAATTCATCGCGTTGTTCCAAAAATCCATAGCTGACACCTTATCGTTTTGTTGCGATTCTACACAACATAGGCTGAGAGTGAGCCTGACCGACGCCAAAGCTTCCAGCTTGCAGCACGATTGAACACGAAGCGGCGCGTCTCGGTTTCGGTCTGTACATCCAACGTCAACGTCTGCAATCGCCCTTGCTCGACAGCCAACCATAAAGGTTGCGCCAACTCACGCTCCACCCATTCCATGGCATCTCGCCAAGCGTACAGATCACCGCGTTGCCATGCCGTCGCCAATGCGCTCTCCACCCAAACGCCTGTTTCGCCTTCGATGGACAGCATCTCATCTAGCGAAGCGCAGTATGGGAGAGCAGCCACCTTGGCAAAGGGTGACACTAGGGATTCATCACCCGCAAGAACGCTCACGTTAGTCTTGATATCGTTTGCAACCCCACCACCCCACAACCACACACTGTTGATCGCTTGCATCCCGCGTGCTTCGCGACCTTGATTGATGGCGTGTCCATGCAACAGCATCTGAATCTCGTTGGAAAGGCTGCGCCAGCGCAATGCGTCAACGCCCTGCGGTTGAAAGGGTTTCACATCGCGCCATGATGCGACACGCAGAGATGTCGTTGTCACATCGCTAGGTGACTCCATTCGTACATACCAACGGTGCGGATGGGGCGCCACAAAAGTGATGCCATCTTGCGCAAAATGTTGATTCAGTACGTCACACAATGCGGCCGATTCTTCCGCGCCACATTTGACCTCGGGCTGCAAGATCGCTTGCGACTGTTGCAGTTCGATATGGATAGGATCAGAGCACATCCAATATGCATTCCCCACCTCTATCCCATCTGAGGCTGCGCGTATCGGCGCGAATGCATGCGCACCGAACGCCTCGCACAATAGATCTTCTGGCACTTGAGGTGGCAAGCTTATTTGAGCACTGCGCGCCAACATCTTGCTCAGATAAGGAAGTTTCAATCCTGCACTGATCCTCTGCATCGCATCGCGCGATAACAGTAGATCAGGAATGAGTAAGTGGAGATGTTTCATGATCGAGCATGTGCGATGTCTGAATACAAAAGAGGATTATACGCATCAAGCTATTCGATTAGTTTCAATCGCGCCACCTAGCGTTCTTGTGGCAAACTAGCGCCCGTCTTTGAACCCAAACAAAACCATCTTGCAACCCTACGAACTCTTCATCGGCCTTCGCTACACCCGCGCCAAGCGCCGCAACCATTTCATCTCGTTCATCTCGCTCATCTCCATGCTGGGTATCGGGCTGGGTGTGATGGCGTTGATCGTAGTGCTATCGGTGATGAATGGCTTCCAGAAAGAGATCCGTGCGCGCATCCTCGGTGTCACGCCGCACTTGCAGATCAGTAGCGATGGCGGCCAGTTGGCGGATTGGAACTCCGCGTTGGACACCGTGGCCAAACATCCACAGGTCCGTGCGGCCGCCCCCTTCGTCAATGGGCAAGGCATGGTGTCGGTGAGCGACCGAGTTGAAGGTGTGATGGTGCGCGGTATTCAGCCGGATGCCGAGCAACGCTTGACCGCACTCGGCGACAAGATGAAGAGCGGCAGTTTGGATGATCTGCGCGCGGGTGAATTCAATATCGTGCTGGGTGTCGATCTAGCACGCGCGCTCGGCGCGCATGTGGGCGAGACCGTCTTGCTCATCACCCCACAGGGCCAAGTCACTCCTGCGGGGATGATGCCGCGCCTGAAACAATTCCACGTCGTCGGCATCTTTGAGATCGGCATGTCGCCTTACGACAATGCACTCGCACTCATCCACCTTGAAGATGCACAGAAGCTCTATCGCATGGGTGAGTCCGTCAGCGGCATCAGCGGCAGTCTCAACAACCTCGACCTCGCCCCGCAAGTGGCACGTGAGTTGGAAAAGCAGTTACCGATGGATACTTACGCCACCGATTGGACACGTCAGAACGCCAACTATTTCGCCGTCGTGGCGATGGAGAAGAAGATGATGTTCATCATCCTCTCACTCATCGTGCTCGTCGCCGCTTTCAACATCGTCTCCACCTTGGTGATGGCTGTCACCGACAAACAAGCCGATATCGCCATCCTGCGCACGCTGGGCGCATCGCCCAAAAGCATCATGCAGATATTCATGGTGCAGGGCATGTTGATTGGACTCATCGGCATGGGATTGGGCGTGTTGGGCGGCGTACTGCTTGCGCTCAACATAGGAACGATCGTTCCTTTCATCGAACATCTGTTCGGCGTGCAGTTCCTATCCAAAGAGTTCTACTACATCAGCGAACTGCCCTCTGATCTGCAAAAGGCGGATGTACTCATCGTTGCAGGGATGTCCTTCCTCATCAGCCTGTTCGCTACGATCTATCCAAGTTGGCGCGCATCCAAGGTGCAACCGGCGGAGGCATTGCGCTATGAATAACGTCATCTCCTGCCGTGATCTGAACAAGACCTACTCGCAAGGAGACTTGAGCGTCACTGTGTTGAAGGGTGTCAATCTTGACGTGGCGCGCGGTGAGCGCATCGCCATCGTCGGCGCATCGGGTTCGGGTAAAAGCACTCTGCTTCATCTGCTGGGTGGTCTCGACACACTCACCAGCGGTAGCGTGAGCATCCTCGGGCAAGATGTTGCAAAGATGAATGAGACACAACGCGGCGAGCTGAGGAACAAGTCGCTTGGCTTCGTCTATCAGTTCCACCATCTGCTGGCCGAATTCACCGCACTTGAGAACGTCGCCATGCCCCTGCTGATTCGCGGCATAAAGCCTGCTGAGGCACATCCACTAGCCGCTGCGATGTTGGAACAAGTCGGCCTTGCACAGAGAGTGCGCCACCTGCCCGCCGAACTCTCCGGCGGCGAACGTCAGCGTGTCGCCGTCGCGCGTGCACTGGTCACACAACCTGCCTGCGTACTGGCTGACGAACCCACCGGCAATCTGGATCGCGCCAGCGCCCTCACCCTGTTCGACCTCATGCAGACCCTCAACGCCAAGCTCAACACCAGCTTCATCATCGTCACCCACGACCTCGAACTCGCCGGCAAGATGCAGCGCCAGTTGAAGTTGGTGGATGGCGTACTGCAAACGGTCTGATTAAACGCATCATCGTTTAGATGTTTGCCTTGAAAGAGAACTACAGAGGCTGGGCTACCAGATAGATATGCTCTTTGAGTGGAACAATTTGTACCAACAGAAGAATGTGGTGGGATATAGCTACGACCCCACCTACACTACAAAGACCCCGATCTATCCCTTCGTGCTTCCATTCTCGTTCGGCGTACAAGCCGAGTTCTAAGCGATCAGCGCCCTGTCGCACCTGCCGCTTTCAATTGCACGACCAGTTCTGTATCCGTGGTTTTAATGTGCGGAACGAGCCAATCTTTGAATGAATGAGACATCAGTGTCAGGCCGTGAGGTTCGCTATTGCCGGGCAGCAATTCATGCAATTGTCGAAGCAGCTCTTTATGTTCAAAGCGATGACGCTCCTGATCACGCAAGGCATAACGCAAGACCAACTCCTCCTCGGTACGGAAATGTTCTTCGGTGAGTTGCAACAGATATTCCGAGCGTCTTCTCAGTCCACTTTCACCTTCGTTACCGGATAGTGAGCGCAGTATCCCGCGTATGCACGAGACGATCTCCTCGTGTTGCTCGTCGATGATGTCGAAGCCGAGCTTGATCGAGTCGATCAAAGGTGTGAGGTCATGGCGCGAGGTGATCTCTGCCATTTGACCCGTGCTGATGCGGTAACAAGAACCGCCTGCACGCTTGGCTTCGTACATGGCAAAGTCGGCCCGGCACAGCAACTCTTGGATGGATGCCCCATCGTGGGGGCAAAAGGCGATCCCGATACTCACCCCGACATGAAGTGCTACACCCTCAAGCATGATCGGACTTGAGACTTCTGCGATGACCTTAGCGAGAACAGCCTCTGCTTCGTCCTCGCTGTTCACACCCTGCAGGATCAAGGCGAATTCATCTCCCCCCAAGCGCGAAACCGTATCTACGTTGCGGACACATTCGGTCAACCGTTTTGCCACGATCTGAAGGAGCATGTCGCCAGCCGCGTGCCCTCGCGCGTCATTGATCTGCTTGAAGCCATCCAGATCGAGGATGGCGATAGCGAAGCCGGCACTCTCGCGATTGAAACGCGACAGGGATTGATTGATCCTATCGAAGAGTAGGACGCGATTCGGCAATTCGGTGAGTGTGTCGTGAAAAGCCAGCCTATCCATCAAACGGCGGATACGCTCTTTCTCCGAGCGTTGATTGATCACACCCAATGCGACCGTCTTCTCGCCCATCGTCATACAACTGATGGCCAGATCCACTGCGGATTGCTTTTCCCCGCCATGATTGAGTTGCAACGGCAAACGCGCGACCTCACCAGGTTCCAGCGAGGCGATGGTTTGCGTCAATATCTTCCAGTCGCGCTCATGCAGCATCTTTTCCAAACCACAGGAATCGCATTTATCAATATCGCATTCGTGCAACTGGTGGAATCTCTCGTTCCCGTAGACACATTGCCCATCGGATACGATGAGCATGGGTAGCGGTGCGACATGTATCATGCTGCGGAAGAAATCGGCGGACTCTCGCAATGAATCGAAGAACTTGTTCTGAGGCATGATCCCTCCTAGGCTGGTGATGTGTTGTATCACTCAACTATTACAAGGGGCAACGACTTCGATGGCCTATATATTTTTTCCGCTGGCGGTGATGTTCTACATGTGATAGATGAAATGAGAACGCCCCAGTACCATAGGCACTGGGGCGTCGTGATTCGTGTCGCTTAGATGGAAGTGCTGACGGATGTGAATGCTGGAAGTGCGACGACGAAAGACACCACGCCAGCGACTACCCAACGAACGAACCTTGCGACACCTTCATAAGCTTTTTTCATTTGATCACCTCTTGGTTTGTTGATACACGTGTCCAGCTTGCTTCACCAGACGCACCTCAGAGCTGAGTTACTTGAAATAGTTCCCGAGCATTTTAGTGTGATTTGCGGCGCTTCCATTTCCATACCACCATCCATCGCCAACCCAATCGAACAAGGACATAGCCTATCAGTGCCAAACAGATAGCCAAGATGGGTAGGCCGATGAGGATGGGCTCCCCTAAAGTGATCAGCCAATTCCACAGTGGATCGAACCAATCATGCAGATGCAACTCGGGGAAATCACGAACATTGGCGACATCGCCCTCACCCAACACCCACACGCCTATTTGATAGGCAAAGAGATACAAAGGAACGATGGTGAACGGATTGGTGTAGAAGGTGGTGAAGAGAGCGACGGGAAGATTCACGCGTAACCACACCGCAAGCAAGGCGGCTGACAACATCTGCAAAGGGCCTGGTACCAAGCCACAGAACAGACCAAGCGCAACGCCACCCGCGACCGAACGGCGATGCAGATGCCACAGATTGGGATGGCGCAACCAATGCTCGACCGGCTGTAACCAACCCATCTTTCTGATGCTGTCCGAGCTTGGTAAGCGGCTTCGAATGAATTTTCTCATGTGGAGATTGTAGCCCTTGAATGTGTCGGTTACGCTACACGCATGGTCTCATTCGCCCTCTTCTTTGCGTTCGGTGTCTGGCTGCTGCAGCAACAAGCAGCATTGCCGAACTTGCCGTGGTATTGGCCACTAGCTCTGTTCGCACTGTTCCTCCCAGATAGTGGCAGAACCTCGATATGCATTGCTCGGCGCGCGCTCATACTCCTCTGTGCCTTTCTCTTCGGTTTTTCATACTCCGCTTGGATCGCTCAGACACGTTTGTCCGATTCGCTCCCTAGTGAATGGCAAGGCGAGAACATCACACTCACAGGCATCGTTGCCGAGATGCCTCGCGTGCATGAACGTGGTTTACGCTTCGCTTTCGATGTGGAGAGCGTGCAAACCGAAGCAGCGCACGTACCTAGACACATCCAACTCGCCACTTACGATAGCGAGGCTGACTCGCCATTCGATATTCACGCAGGTGAACGTTGGCGCTTCACAGTGCGCTTGAAACAACCGCATGGAACGAGCAATCCGCATGGATTCGATTTCGAGGCATGGGCGTTAGAACGCAATATCCGAGCTACAGGCTATGTGTACGCAAAAGGTGAGAACGCCAAACTAGCAGAGACTAGTGATTCGCCCGCCTACCTCATCGAACGATTGCGTGAATCGGTGCGCACTCATTTCAAACAGACATTGGGTGATGCGCCCTACGCTGGCATCCTCGTGGCACTTGCCATTGGTGACCAAGCCAGCATCTCGCAAACAGAATGGCAGTTGTTCACGCACACCGGCGTGAATCATCTGATGAGTATCTCTGGCCTGCATATCACCATGCTCGCCAGCATGTTCTTCGCACTCACATATTGGCTGTGGCGACGCAGTGTGAAGTTGACCTTGCATTTCCCCGCACGCAAAGCAGCAGCTTTGGTAGGTTTACTGGCCGCACTTTGCTACACCTTGATCTCTGGTTTCGAGATCCCTGCGCAACGCACACTCTTCATGCTGACCACCTTTGCCGTGATGATGCTGCTCTCTCGCAACGTCGCCCCCAGTCAGATGCTGGCTACCGCATTGGTCGTCGTTCTGCTGGCCGATCCTTGGGCGGTGATGTCGCCCGGCTTCTGGCTTTCGTTCGGCGCGGTCGCGCTCATCTTCTATGTCACAGCAAACCGCTACGGCAGATCGCATTGGCTGATGGAATACGGCAAGGTGCAGTGGGCGATGACCATCGGACTCATCCCGCCTCTGCTGGCGCTATTCCAACAACTCTCACTGGTGTCGCCCATCGCCAACGCGTTCGCCATCCCATTGGTCAGCTTCGTGGTCGTACCCCTGACTTTGCTGGGTACGTTGCCACCATTCGAGTGGATGCTCTACCTTGCGCATCAGGCGATGGCGCTGTGCATGTGGTTGCTTGAGCTGCTCGATGCCTTGCCCCTATCTGTGTGGACGCAACATTCACCACCAGCTTGGACCATCGCTTGCGGCGTGTTGGGCGCACTCTGGTTGCTCGCTCCGCGCGGATTCCCGTTGCGCATCTTCGGCATCATCATGCTGCTACCGATGTTCCTCATTGCCCCAATCACCCCAGTCGAGAACACTGCTCGCATCATCGTGTTCGATGTCGGCCAAGGTCTAGCTGTCGCAGTGCAAACACGCAGCCACGCGATGTTGTACGACACTGGGCCAGATTTTGCAGGCGAAGCAGATAGCGGCAATCGCATCCTCGTCCCTTCGTTGCGCGGACTCGGTATCGACAAGTTGGATGGCTTGATGTTGAGCCACGATGATATCGACCATATCGGAGGGACGAACTCGGTGATGCAGTCGCTTCCCATCGAGTGGGTGTCATCTTCTCTGAAAACAGACCATCCATTGTTGAGCCAAGCCAAGCTACATGAACCCTGTATCGATGGGAAGTCTTGGGAGTGGGATGGTGTGAGGTTCGAAGTCTTGCACCCCGCCGACCTTGATGATTCCGACAGAAAACATGACAACGACCAAAGCTGCGTCTTGCGCATCAGCGTGGGAGCACGATCCATATTGTTGGTTGGCGACATCGAAAAGGCTTCCGAGTCACGCTTACTCGCACTTCACATGCACGAATTGCCTTCCACACTTCTCGTCGTACCTCACCACGGTAGCAAGAGTTCGTCTTCGGAAGCATTTGTAAGTACGGTATCTCCCCGCCATGTCGTATTCACCGCTGGCTACCGCAATCGCTTCCACCATCCCCATCCAGACGTGTGGCAACGATATGGTGATATGAGGGCTGAAAGACTACGTTCAGATACCGACGGTGCGATCATCATCGACCTGAATGCTGAGGAATTGATGGTAGAAAGCTACCGCAAGACGCACCGCCGTTATTGGACGCATGAGGTAACAGACTAGCTAGAGATACGCTGGCAGCAAGGGTATAATCCGCGACATCGTCCAACCCCAAGGAAATATCGTGTCTCTCTCCACTCGCGTACAAGCTATCAAACCCTCCCCCACTCTTGCCGTTGCTGCCCGTGCAGCCAAGCTGAAGGCTGAAGGCAAAGACATCATCGGATTGGGAACTGGCGAGCCGGATTTCGATACGCCACAGCACATCAAAGACGCTGCCATCGCAGCGATCAACAAAGGTTTCACCAAGTACACCGCTGTGGGGGGAACACCGACTCTCAAACAAGCTGTCATCGCAAAATTAAAGCGCGACAACGGATTGGACTACACCGCAAAGCAGATCCTCGTTTCTTGCGGTGGTAAGCAGAGCTACTTCAACTTGGCACTGGCAACCATCAACCCTGGCGATGAAGTCATCATCACCGCGCCATACTGGGTGTCTTATCCAGACATCGTGCTGATCGCTGAAGGCAAACCCGTCATCGTGCAAGCCGACATCGCACAGGGTTTCAAACTGACTCCCGCACAACTGGAAGCAGCCATCACCCCCAAGTCGCGCATGATCGTCATCAACAGCCCAAGCAATCCCTCCGGCGCGGTCTACACATTGGCAGACTTGAAGGCGCTGGGTGAAGTATTGCGCAAGCACCCTAACATCCTCATCGCGACGGATGATATGTATGAACACATCGCACTGACTGACGACAAGTTCGTCAACATCCTCGATGCCTGCCCAGACCTGTATCCTCGCACCATGGTG
The DNA here is from genome assembly GCA_041665725.1 of Sideroxydans sp. Lineage (GTDB taxonomy): Bacteria > Pseudomonadota > Gammaproteobacteria > Burkholderiales > Gallionellaceae > Sideroxyarcus. Next base: position 38,209 of record JBAYIG010000003.1, read on the forward strand.
CTGAATGGTGTATCTAAGGCATATGCGATGACTGGCTGGCGCATCGGCTATGCCGCAGGACCTGAGAGCATCATCACTGCGATGGAGAACGTGCAGTCGCAAAGCACTTCTAATCCAACCTCCATCTCGCAAGTGGCAGCCGAAGCCGCATTGAATGGCGACCAGAACTGCCTCGCACCGATGATCAAAGCGTTCCGTGAGCGTCACGTGTTCGTGGTGAACGAACTGAACAAGATCCCCGGTATTAAATGTTTGATGGCTGGCGGCGCGTTCTATGCCTTCCCAGATGCACGTAGTGCAATCGCAAAACTACACAAAGAAGGCAAGATCAAAGACACAACCGACATCGCCTTGTCCGAATACCTCTTGGCTGAAGCGGGTGTCGCAGTAGTGCCAGGCTCTGCCTTCGGCAGCGAAGGTTACTTCCGCATCTCCTTCGCCACTTCGATGAGCAACCTCACGGATGCATTGGGACGTATCGCAAAAGCATTGAGTTGATCATGTTTTGACTTGCATCAAACAAGAAGCCGGCTTACGCCGGCTTCTCCATTTCTAATCACTCAACTGAGATATTATCTAGCGACCAATTTAGGTTCACTCAAGGTGCCAGACAATCCTAACGCATTGTTGCCCGCACGCATCTTGATCTCCGCACCGAAGCTACCAGATAGTTGATTAATCGCGGACACCTCAAAAGAGCCCGTGGCGCTCAACATACCTGAGGTAATCTTCACTTGGCGGAAGCGTTTGACATGGTTGTCGAGTTGTACTGCACCCGTCAGCACGTCAAAGTGCGTACGACCACCGGGCAGATGTTCGCGGCTAGACAATCGTGCCGTCTCCACCATATCCATTCCGTTGATGACCCCTTTGTTTGCAGAGAACGACCCATCAAATTTTGGCGCGTCTCCAAGCTGTGGAAGTTTAGCGCTCTGCATCACGAACGATCCATCCGCGAACACTTCGCCTGCAAGGCCGTACTGCGGAAACATCTTTTCTAACTCCATCGTCTTGGCTTGCATGCGACCTTGCAATTGCCAGCCCTTGCGCCAAGTGAGCTTGCCTCTACCCGACAAGATACCGCCGTAGGCATGCGCGTCGATCTCACTGAAGTCGACCTCGCCATCGCCGATCAATCCTTTGGCGGTGAAGTCGCTGAACGTAACGTCAGCCAACAAAGGCAGTGCGCGTTCTTTGATGCCGAAACTCAATTGCCAACGGTCCTGCATCGGCACGACCTCGACATTGAATTTGCTATCGTCACTATGCAAGACCACGCGCGTGAATTGTCCTTGTGCGAGGTCTGCGCTACCACTTAAGAGAGGCAACTCGATACCCTCTGCGCTCACCTTGAGGTTTTGAATCGTGAGATGTCGTATCGGGTACTGCGCATCCCCACCGATACCTTTCAATGCCGTTGTCAATTGCTCCAAGCGGCGGCCATCCACAGTCGCCCCCTTGAACTCGATATTGCTGATCGCCTTCTGCTCTGAGAACAAGGTGAGCGGATCTGCAAAGATTGAAAGCGCCGACACCTTGATCTCATCGCCCGCCCCGATGCTCACGTTTTGCAACTCCACTTTAGGCATTGGCAATATCGCCGCACTCATGCCGCCAATCTTCACAGGCTGTTTGAGTTGCGCCGCCATGCGTTGCTCGATGGGGGCGATGAATTCCTGCAATGGCCACACCAGTGGCAATACAAAGATCGCCACGATACTCAAGACCACCAATCCAACGAATATCTTGCCGATGGGGAGCGGCTTGCGTCGCGCTTTGGATACAGGTTTTTGCGTAGTTTTAGTTTTGGTGTGTGCGGCTTGCTGTGCCAAATTTTCAACATGGATATCGGACTGCGTCTTGGCACGCTGTTCTGCCTCTGCCCATGCCTTGGACTGCTCCGCAGCCAGCGCCTGTTCCTCTTCCTTCGCACGCGCTTCTTGTTCTGCACGCAGACGGGCAGCCTCTTGTTCTTCCTTTTGCCGCGCCATTTCTTCTGCCGCTTTTTGCTTTGCTTTCTGTTCTTCCAACGCCTTGGCTTCGTTTGCCGCACGCTGCGCTGCCTCTTGCTCTGCTTTGACTCGCTCATCGTCTTGCGGTACTGCTTGAGTCGGCGCAGGTGTCATTCCCGAGCTCAACATATCCAGATTGATCTGGAACGGTGCAGGCTGGGCGACTTGCGCCGCAGATGCCGCAAGGGCTTCTTGTTTAACTAACTGTGCATCGTGCTTCGCTTTCTCTGCCGCTTCAGCTTGAGCAGCTTGCCTTGCGATAGATTCCTGTTCGGCCTTGATACGAGCTGCTTCTGCCTCCACCTTGGCTCGCGCCGCCGCCTCTGACTTCGCACGCTCTGCAGCCTGTTGCTCCGCCTTTGCCTTGGCCGCTTCCTGCTCCGCCTTCAACTGAGCAGTTTCCGCCTCATGCTTGGCACGTTGTTCGGCAAGCGCCTTGGCTTCGGCATCAGCACGCGCTTTCGCAGCCTCCAACTCAGCCTTCGCTATAGCGGCTTCTTGTTCTGCCTTGATTCGCGCAGCCTCCGCTTCAGCCTTGATGCGAGCCGCCTCTTCTTCGGCTCTTACTCTTGCTGCCTCCGCTTCAGCTTTGGCTCGTGCCGCCGCTTCCTGTTCCGCTTTGATCCGCGCTGCCTCTTGCTCCGCCTTGACCCTAGCGGCCTCCTGCTCCGCTTTGATGCGTGCCGCTTCTTGCTCCGCCTTCAAACGTGCCGCCTCTGCCTCCGCACGCGCTTTAGCCGCTTCCATCTCCGCCTTCAGTCGCGCAGCCTCTTGCTCCGCCCTGATACGCGCAACTTCAGCCTCCGCCCTCGCTTTCGCAGCAGCCTCCAATTCAGCTTTGACTCGTGCTGCTTCCTGCTCCGCCTTGATGCGCGCTGCTTCTTGTTCCGCTTTCAAACGGGCAGCCTCTGCTTCTTGCCTAGCCTTTTCCTGCGCCTGTTTGGCTCTCGCTTCCGCCTCGGCACGCGCCTTGGTTGCTTCCATCTCAGCTTTCAGTCGAGCCGCTTCTTGCTCCGCCTTGATACGTGCAGCGTCGGCCTCGGCCTTCGCCCTTGCCGCCGCTTCCAACTCCGCCTTCTTACGCAAAGCTTCCTGCTCCGCCAACAACCGCGCTGCCTCGGCCTCTTGCTTCGCTTTTAATCTTGCAGCCTCTTCCGCCATCGCGGCAGCCGTAGGGCTTGCGACCATAGTAGTGAAATCAAGCTCCTCACTGACAGGAGGCGTAGCTGGTTTAGGGGCAATGATCTTGGGGGCGACGATCTTGGGGGCGACGATCTTGGGAGCGACAACGACTTTGTCTTTATCTCGAATCAACTCTGCATCGAGCAAACTTTGCAGGATCTCCGGCAGGTCTCCACGCAGACTAGGTGGCGCGCGCCTAGTGACTTCTTCAACTGTGGACTTATCGTCGATGAGTAACATCACTCGTCTCATGTCTCCAGAAAGACCGGACATGGTGACATCGCCAGCAGACGTTTTGATAAGAACTGTTCTTTTATCCATGATGATGATTGTAATTGAGTTGATCCAAATACTTCGCCGTTAAGCTACAAAATCTCATCTTTAAAGCGCTCTGAAGGTTGACCGAAACGCCTTCTGCCGTTAGTATGGCGGCCGCATCAATTCCCTGATAGCTCAGTCGGTAGAGCGACGGACTGTTAATCCGCAGGTCCCTGGTTCGAGTCCAGGTCGGGGAGCCAGAATATTGAAGGCCATCTTTCGGGGTGGCCTTTTTATTTTTCGCTTTCAAATCAGCGGGTCCCTAGCTCGTAATAGTAGCCACCAAGTCGCAATAAAGATACGAATGGAACAATACCAGTGACAAACGCACAACGCAAAGCTCTCAGCCGCATGGCTGAAATGAATTCATCCCATAACGGTAGCAAACTGGAACCAACCCATAGTAGCGGGTTCTGTCCACATGAGGCAGGCGCTTATTACATTGCAACGGTGGGGACTGCCGGCAAGATCATCAACCTTTTCGCCAAGGAAATCGAGCCGATCGTTTACACCTACACAATCACCATCGTTCATTTTGAACTGGATCTCGATACTGGAAAATGGGTCTGGTTTGATGGAAAGGAAATGCGATCCCCACGCAAGAACCAAGATGGTTGGCGTCTTGGCAGCAAGAAGTTATATGACTCACGTGAGGACGCAGAGGCTGAGCTTCAGCGCGTGATGGTCAAAAATGGTGACCGGGTGACCAAGGTACATGATCTGCCAGACTGCATGACTCAACTCAGAAAGATCCGTAGTGCCCACCATCCAGACCGCAACAACCCAGATTCCGACCACGATCTCTATCAGGCTGTTATCGAGAAAATGGACAGGATGCGTGCGGTAAGTGCATGAACATCAAGGTAGCCTGACCTCTGATTTGCACGAATCAATTGATCTCTCGCATATTGAATTGGCTTCGACCAGCAGATAGCACACCTGCAGAGATTCGACGCGCCAAGCAATTAATCTCAGCAATTGATGCAGGTGGAATCCCACTTGATCCAGCCATCATTGTCAGGATCGCTGAGAACCTTGGGCTGGAGGTATCTAAGAAAGCTCGTGTGGAAGACACGATTGAGCGCATTCGGATGGCTGTTGCGCGGCACTGATGACCTGCCCCCTACCGTTCCCCGCAGTTGGCCCGCCTCGATCACCTCTGGCGCGGCTATGGGGAATTCTGGGGTCGCAGTCGGGGCGGTTTTCGGAAGTCGGCGGGAATCAAGCTGAAAATTTCGGGGGTGGTAGGTGGAAGCAAAAACTGCACTTTCTGCGCAATCTGCAAAACTGCCGAAACTGAATTTCTGGATCGTTGCAAATTTCCCCAAACGACCCGACGCAATTGACGACTTGACGCTCCTCATGCGCTGTATGGTAGATGCGGGGATCAAGCTGGCGACGAGTCGTCGGGTGCGCCCCCTCTACATTATGTTTGTCTTTCAAGTTCCTTTATTGAGTGAAGCATTGAGAACTTCCAAAGCCATGCAGCTTGGGCTATTGCGGCTAAGCCCCCAACAATGAGGGGAAAGCGCAAACCAAAATGTTCAGCAAGAACTCCCCCAAGTAGCGCCCCAGGTATGGCTGGAAAGAGTGTTAGCCATCGCATAGTACTCGTCATGCGAGCCAACATGCTGTGAGGTGTTACCGCTTGGCGTAGTGCAAGCATATTGCTAAAAATTAGAACCACACTACTACTAAAACAGACCAACATAACAATGTAGGAAGCAATTCCGGTACTTCCTGATGGTGCCCAAGCGAGCTGGGCCCAACCAATACCACTTAAAGCGATACCAACAATAATTGTAGGACCATGGCCGAACCGATCAGCTAGCCAGTGTCCAAACATACCGGCAAGCACAGTTCCAACTCCGGCGCCCCCCAAGCAAAGCCCATATTCAAATTCGTTCAACCCCAATTCCCGAGTTGCAAAGAGAACTTGTGTCGTCATCACACATGTTTGAAGTATTTGCCAGCTTCCAACCGTTAGTCCCATGGAAAGAAGTAGTCGGTCCTTAATGACAAAGTCAATTCCTTCTTTAAGTTGAGGCCAGAAGGCTTTTTCGTGATGATTTGAAACAGGCTCAATAAGCTGCAACTTGCGTAAAGTTAATACCCCCATGAGCATCAAAAAACAGTTCGCAACTAATACCAGTGGGGCACCAATAAACTTGATCATAACCCCAGCCAATCCTGGGCCTAGGATTTCAGAAAATGAACCCGCAACACGGATTTTTCCATGCGCTTCAACCAATTGTTCGAGACGAACTATTCGCGAAACCACAACCTGTCCTGCCGTGCCAGAAACAACAGAGACAGAAGCACTAACGAATGAAACTGCAAATAGCATCTCGATAGTCAAGCGATCATAAAACCAAGCCACTGGAATGCAAGCTAGGATCGCAATCATAAGAAGTTCGCTATACACATAAGCCGGCAGCTTTTGTGTGCGATCCAACCAAACTCCGGCAGGTAGCAGGAACAATGCAAAGGGAATCGTACCCATTGCACCGAGTATCCCGATTTGTGTGGGAGTGGCCTGTAGTTTATTTGCTGCGAGCAGTGATAGCGCAAGTCCAGAAATCTGGCCTGCAAATCCGAGAATAAGTGTAGAAACCCAGAGTTGGTGGTAGTTCTCGTTTTTCCAAATCATTACGAATTATAGGTTATCGAGGCTGAGCAGCGCTATCAACCTAGCTCGAGCTATGTGGATCCAATACCACCGTATGAAAAGGAAAAACTTCTCGCCCCAAAGCAGCCCCTTCTAGCTCACTCCCCACAGACATTTTCACACTTCCACAATTCTGTACGATAAAGCCCCTTCTGCCCCCCACCGGATGGCTGCCCCCTACTGGCCCCCGCATTTGGCCCGCCTCGGGTACCGCTCGCGCAACCTCTCCCGACTCCCGCCCCTCGCCGTTACCAAAATTTCGCCACTCACCACGCCAGAATTCCAGCCCCCCAGTTTTCCGTGTTCGCCAAAACTGCTACCCATCCCACACTTCCGCCATCACGATCGGTTTCAGTTCGGTGGAAATTTTCGCAACTTGATGATTTGGATGAAGGTAAAATGCAGTCAGGCGAGCTATGGTTGAATCAGGTTCGGTGGGCCGAGCTGATAGCTGACAGCGCTGAAAAATTTCTAGCTGTTCTTCGACTTACGAAGCAAGATTTCGACTGTGACCTGTGCTGTTAATCCGCAGGTCTCCGGTTCGAGTCTGGGTCGGGTGGGAGCCAAATGAAATAGAAAGCTTCGCAGTGATGCGAGGCTTTTTCTCTTTGTACGGGGCATATCTATGTGCGGCATCTGCGGCGAGTTACGTTTCAACAAACAAACACCTTCGCCCGACATCATCAGGCGCATGAGCGACAAGTTGGCGCGGCGCGGCCCTGATTCGCACGGCATCTACAACGACGGACCACTCGCATTCGGTCACCGTCGATTGTCCATCATCGACCTCTCGGAGCATGCCAAGCAACCCATGGTGGACGAGACACTTCATCTCACCTTGGTGTTCAACGGCACGATCTACAACTACAAAGAGCTACGCGCTGAACTAGTGGAGATGGAATATGAGTTCTTTTCCGAGGGTGACAGTGAGGTCATCCTCAAGGCCTATCACGCTTGGGGGGAACGATGCGTCGAGCGTTTCTATGGAATGTTCGCTTTTGCTATCTGGGATAGGCGCGAGCAAAGACTCTTCCTTGCGCGCGACCGTTTCGGTATCAAGCCTTTGTATTACTCAGTAGATGGCGCATCACTACGCTTCGCCTCCACCGTGCAGGCTTTGCTAGCGGCGGGCGGTGTGGATACCAGCATCGATCCAGTCGCACTGCACCACCAGTTGACCCTGCACTCCTCCGTTCCCGCGCCGCGCACTTTATTGAATGGCGTTAAGAAGTTACCGCCTGCGACCTGCATGACATTCAGCGCAGATGGCGAAGTAACGCATCGGCGCTATTGGTCACTGGATGCGACACGTCCAAGTGCTACCTTGAGCGAGCAAGACTGGCTGACCGCTACGCGCCACGTGTTATCCAAAGTAGTGGAACGCCATCGCCTCGCCGCTGACGTACCCGTAGGCGTTCTACTTTCCGGCGGTTTGGATTCGAGCCTCATCGTTGGTTTGCTGGCAGACCATGTGTCCGACCTACACACCTTCTCCATCGGCTTTGAAGACATCGGAGGGGATGCAGAGAAAGGCGATGAGTTCGAGTACTCGGATCAAGTGGTCGAGCGATTCAAGACGAACCATCACAAGTACCTCATCCCTAACAGCGAAGTATTGAAGCACTTGCCAGAAGCAGTGCGTAGCATGTCGGAGCCGATGGTGAGCCAAGACAACATCGCCTTCTATCTACTCTCAGAGAAAGTCTCACAAGATGTGAAGGTGGTGCTCGCAGGGCAAGGGGCTGATGAAGTGTTCGGCGGCTATTTCTGGTATCCCAAGATGGATGCCACGCAAGGCTCGACGCTAGATCGCTTCCGTAACAACTACTTCGACCGCGACCATGCTGAATATCTGGAGACCGTCACATCGGCTTATCACCTTCACGATGTGAGCAGTGAGTTGGCTCACAATGAATTGACTAAACCGTACGCCGACACTTTCCTCGATGAAGTGTTGCGCTTCGATGTGACGACACTTATCGTGGATGATCCCGTGAAGCGCATGGACAACATGAGCATGGCGTGGGGATTGGAAGCACGCGTTCCCTTCCTCGATCACGAGTTGGTGGAGTTGGCGGCTCGCATGCCGCCCGAATTGCGCCTCAAGGAAGGGGGGAAATTCCCTCTCAAAGCCATCGCGCGCGGATTGATCCCCGATGCAGTCATCGATAGGCCCAAAGGTTACTTCCCCGTCCCCGCATTGAAATACGTACGAGGTGAATTCCTTGAGTTCATGCGCGGCATCTTGCTATCCGATACTTGTGTGAAGCGAGGCCTATTCAACCGCGCTTATGTCGAGAAACTACTCGCCGCCCCAGAATCACATTTCACGCGACTCAACGGCAGCAAGTTGTGGCATCTCGCCTTGTTGGAATATTGGCTTCAGCTCAACGTGGATACTACGCAATAAAAAAGCCGCATCGATTTCGATGCGGCTTTTTTGATAGCAACGTGGCTTACTGCACGATCTGATCTATCTTCAGATTCACACCCTTGGCTCCCGGTTTCATTGGCTGGCTAAGACCTTGCGCATCGCCCGCTTCCGGCATCGCAGTGCCTGACTTCGAGATACGCGCAACCACCACCACCTTATCAAAGGAAGACAGCGTCATCTGCGGTTGCATCGCCATACTGTCATCCAACTCGAAAGTGATAGGCAGGTCACGTACTTGTTTGCGCAAGATCGCCAATGGCATCTTTGGCCCTTCCGCTGCGCGTGCCAACACGAACACAGTGTCATCAGGACTGTACTTACCTTTCAAGGAATCACTCAAGGTGACTTTGCCCGTGATGCGCTCTTTTCCGCTGGAGGCCGCTTGCGTCGGCGGAGCGATCTGCTCCAATGCCATAGGCGCTTTACCGCCCTTGATGTGCGACATCATCTGACGCGCCTCAGCTAAGCCGCCTTCGATCATCTTGGCATCTTCGCTATCAGAAGGCAGTAAGCTGCGCAGTCTTTCCCAATGCTTGATGGCCGCTGCAAAATCACCGCGCTCCATCGCTGCTGATCCCGCCAGTGCCAATCCCTTCATGCTGTCCGCATCGATAGAGAGCGCCTTGTTGATGAGGTCAGTCGGTTTGCCGCGCAAGCTTTGTCCTTGTGCCATCGCCAAAGCATCGGCGTAGTCTGCCCATATCCACGCTTCATCCGAGATGTATTGCGTCAGATTCTCGTAGGCCTTGGCCGAATCGGCGAAGCGCCCTGCCTCCATATAGGCACGCGCCAACAGCAATAGCGACTCGCCATCAGCGGGATTGGACTCCACCTTTTGCTCCAGAGCACTGATCGAAGCACTGCCGCCCGCCACACCGATGTCGCTCATGCCACCGTGTGCGGCGCGATCAGAGAACGCGTCCAAGTTGCCTACTTGGGTGTACAGACCGATGGCCAAGACAGGCAACAATACCGACAAGATGATCGCCAATTTCTTATAAGGACTAGGTGTCGTTTCTACTACCGTCGAAGTGGATTCGCTCACCTCTTCCAACACACGGCTTTGCAATTCGCTCTTACCTTGTTCGTGCAGCTCAGCCGAGAGCAAGCCATTCTTCAGATCGACATCCATCTCGTTGATCTGATCGCGCAGGATCTCAAGGTTAGCTGCGTCACGTGCAACGGTGTTGCTCTTGACTGTACCGCGCCACAGGGGGAAAGCGATGAAGGGGATGGCGATGAGCAACAGCACCGCACAGACGATCCAGAACACTGTCATTTATTTTCTTCTTTCAGTAGGTTGGCTGCGTGCGCTTGCGCCTCGGATGACAATGCAACTTCTTTCTGAACGATTGCACTGCGTTTACGTAATTGGAAGAACAACAACACAATGCCGAGCAACAAAAACACAAAAGGTGCGCCCCACAAAGGTATGGTCTCTTGATCGACAGGGGGGTCGAACAACACGGACTTACCGAAACGCTCCACTAGCATATCCATGATCTCTTGATCACTTGCGCCCGCCTTCATCTTGTCACGCATGATCTGGCGTACATCGTTCGACCAATCGGAATGGGAACTAGCGACGTTCTCACTTTGGCACACCAAACAACGCACCTTCTCTGCCAAGTCGATCATGCGTCTTTCCATCACAGGATCTTCAGCCAAGTCCTTTGCCTCACCTGCGTAAGCGAAGGTGGGCAATACCAACAACAATGCGATCAAGAAATTCTTCATTTTTTATTCAGCTCCGCTACGAGAGGCAGGATTCGGTCGCGTAGATTCTGCGGTGTCACAGCGCCGATGATCTTGTCGCGGATGACGCCTTGTTTGTCGATGACGTAAGTCTCGGGAACACCATACACACCATAGTCGAAACCCACTTTTCCATCGGCATCGAAAATAGTCAGCGCGTAAGGGTCGCCTGATTTGCGCAGTACCGCTTCGCCGTCTTCACGCTTATCTTTGTAGTTCAACCCCATCACAGGCACGATCTTTTGCGCCGCCAAGTCCATCAACACAGGGTGTTCGTCTTTACATGCGCCGCACCAAGATGCCCACACGTTCAACAACCAGACTTGGCCCTTCATATCTTCCGTGGCGAATTGTTTCTTAGCGTCATGCAAAAGAGGCAAGCTGAAAGCAGGTGCAGGTTTGTCGATCAATGGGGAAGGAACTTCACGCGGATCTCTACCCAATCCGATGTACAAGAACACCGACAGGACTAAAAACACCACGAATGGCAAAATGAAACGCATCATGCTGTGGCCTCCTTCAACGATTTACCCTTGATACGATAACGACGATCCGTGATGGCCAAGATGCCGCCCAATGCCATCAGGAAACAGCCCGCCCATATCCAATCGACGAACGGTTTGATGTACACACGCACCGCCCACGCTTCGCTATCCGGGATAGGCTCACCCAAGGAGACATACAGGTCGCGCAACAATCCGGTACGGATCGCGGCTTCAGTCATTGGCATACCAGATGCGTTGTATTGGCGCTTCTCCGGATTCAATTCGGTCACGAACTTGCCATCTTTACTCACGCTCACTCGGCCTTGCGCAGCGACATAGTTAGCCCCCTGCACTTCGGTCACACCATCGAAGCGGAACTCATATCCACCCGCCTGCACCGTGTCGCCCACATCCATGCGCACATCGCGCTCGGTCTCGTAACCTTTCACCATGGTCACGCCGATGATGAACACGGCGATACCGAGGTGCGCGAGTTGCATGCCGTAGTAGCTGCGCGTCGGTGTCTTAAGACGCTGCATCAAGGTGCCTTCGCTACCCATGCGACGACGCAGGTCGAGCGCACCGGTGATGATGAGCCACGCAGCCAGCAACAAGCCCAGCGCGATCATGGATGTCCATTTACCCAACACCAGCGGCAACAACAAAGCGATAGCGATACTCGCGCCGAGTGCCCAACGGATGCGTTGCCAGATGTCGGGCAGACTCGCTTGCTTCCAACGTGCGATAGGGCCTAGTCCCATCATCATCACCATCGGGATCATCAAGGGAACGAACACCGCATTGAAATAAGGAGCACCAACGGACAACTTGCCGTAACCCAGCGCATCCATGAACAAGGGATACAGCGTACCCAAGAACACTGAGGCAGAAGCTACGGATAGCAACACGTTATTCGTGAGCAACATGGTCTCACGCGAGACCAGTTCGAACTTGCCACCCAGTCCTATCTTGGGTGCACGCCATGCGAACAACAACAGCGAAGCTCCGATGACGATGACCAAGAACGACAGGATGAATACACCGCGCTTTGGATCGGTAGCAAAAGCATGGACCGAGGTCAGCACACCCGAACGCACGAGGAACGTACCCAACAAGGACAAGGAGAAGGCAGAGATAGCCAACAACACCGTCCAACTCTTGAATGCGCCGCGCTTCTCCGTCACCGCGAGTGAGTGGATCAATGCTGTACCGACCAACCAAGGCATGAAGGAAGCGTTCTCGACCGGATCCCAGAACCACCAGCCGCCCCAACCCAATTCGTAATAAGCCCACCAGCTACCCAAAGCGATACCGATGGTCATGAACACCCACGCCACCGTCGTCCACGGACGCGACCAACGCGCCCAAGTGGAATCCAGCTTGCCGCCCAACAAGGCAGACAGCGCGAAAGCGAAGGCGACCGAGAAACCAACATAGCCCATGTACAACATCGGCGGATGGATGACCAAGCCGGGATCTTGCAACAGCGGATTCAAGTCACGTCCATCCATCGCGGCGGGGAATAGCCGATCGAATGGATTCGAGGTGAACAGCATGAACAACAAGAAGCCGACAGAGATCAAGCCCATCACACCGATCACCCGCGCCACCATCTCTTGCGGCAGATGCTTGCTGAACATCGCCACGGCGATCGTCCACATGGTCAGGATGAATGCCCACAACAACAAGGAACCTTCATGTCCGCCCCACACCGCCGCTACGCGATAGGCAGCAGGCAATTGCGAGTTGGAGTGTTGCGCCACGTACAAAACGGAAAAGTCATTCGCGATGAACGAATAGGTCAAACAGGCAATCGCGATAGCGACGAAGAAGAACTGACCAAACGCCAAGGTGCGTGCGGAGTCCATCCATACCGCATTGCCGCGTGCCGCACCGGCGATGGGGAGCACGCCTTGAGCAAGGGCAATGAACAAGGCAACGACAAGCGTGAAATTACCGATCTCTGGAATCATTCTGGTGCTTTCAAAAATTTATTTTGCGACGGGATATTCAGCAGATGAAGCACCACCAGCTGATGCTTTGGCGGCCTCTGCCTTATTGATCGCATCAGTAGCTTCCGGTGGCATGTAGTTCTCGTCGTGCTTCGCCAACACTTCTTCAGCATGGAACACGCCATCTGCTTCGATCTTGCCTTGCGCGACGACGCCCTTACCTTCTTTGAACAGATCAGGGAGGATGCCTTTATAGACAACAGGCATCTTCTGTGCGGTATCGGTGATATTGAAATGAACGGTCAAGCCATCGGTCTGACGCTTGACGCTGCCCTCTTCAACCAGACCACCGATGCGGAAATTACGCCCCTGTGGCGCTTCTTTGTTGTAGACCTGAGTCGGTGTGAAATACAGGCTCACGTTATTCTTCAACGCGAACAACACCAATCCGACAGCGGCAGCAACCAGCGCCACACCTGCTACGATCCACGTCAATCTTTTCTGCCTAGGTGTCATCACGCTTCTCCACTTTCACTCAACAATCTCAACTGGCGAAGTGCCAATACTCTGCGATGTCTCACCATCAATATCTCAACGATGAACACCAGCAACGCCACACCATACGAACCCCAAACATAGAAGCCATAACCATTCATGGCAAAGAATTCAGACCAGTTCATCATTTAGCCTCCGAGAGTTCTTTGACCCATTGCGTGTTGGATTCACGCTCCAAGATGATGCTACGTACCCGCGCCAACGCAACGGCGACGACGTAAAGCCAGCAAGCTACCAAGATAGTGAACATGGATTGCTGCATCGCGACATGCATGCTGGTACCGCTGAACTTGATGGACGAACCTTGATGTAAGGTGTTCCACCATTGCACCGAGTAATAGATGATAGGCACGTTCACTGAACCCACGATAGCCAACAAGGCACTGGCACGATCTGCACGGCGAGGGTCTTCGATAGACGCTTGCAAAGCGATGAAGCCCAAGTACAAGAACAACAAGATCAATTCAGAAGTCAGGCGCGCATCCCATACCCACCAAGCACCCCACATCGGCTTGCCCCACAACGCACCTGTCCACAAAGAGATAAAAGCGAACAACGCGCCCGTGGGTGCCAGCGCTGAAGCCATCATGGAGGATAGGCGTGTCTTGAAGATCAAGCCCAGCGCCGCATAGCCCGCCATGATGAGGTAGATGAACATGGAGAGGATGGAAGCCGGCACATGGATGAACATGATGCGGTAGGCCTCACTCTGTACGGCATCCGTCGGCGCAACGAAAAAGCCGATATACAACCCGACCGCAAACAGGATCGCCGCTGGCCATGCGAAGAATGGGATGAGTTTTCCTGCCAATCCGTAGAAGGTGGACGGTGCCGAATATTTGAACCAGTTGATAGCCAATCTCTACTCCATTGAAATTTTTAGCGCTTGGGCAGCCACAAAAGGCGTGAACACCAAAGCGAACAAGAGAAACGCGCCCAGCAAAGACAAATTCGAAATAGCATCCATGCCGCTATTCACCGCTTCCACTGCACCCGCGCCGAAAATCAGCACAGGGATACACAATGGCAACACCAACAAGGAAACCAGTACACCACCGCCACGCAAACCCAAGGTCAGCGCCGCACCAATTGCACCGATCATGCTCAACACAGGCGTGCCCAACAACAACGCAAGCATCAACACCCACAGCGCTTGCGACGACATATCGAACTGCAAACCCAACACAGGCGCGATCAACACCAGCGGCAAACCAGACAACATCCAATGCGCGATGATCTTACCCAGCACCATCATCGTCAGCGATTGTGGCGCGAGCATCATCTGCTCTAACGTTCCGTCCAAGTAGTCCGCCGAAAACATTCGCGGCAAGGACAACATGGAAGCCAACAGCGCCGCTACCCACAACACCCCCGCTGCCATCTTGCGCAACATATCTGGCTCTGGCCCAACACCTAGTGGGAATAGACTCACCACCATAACGAAGAACACCAGCGTAGTCAGCACATCCGCGCGACGACGCATCGCCAACAACAGATCGCGTCGTATCACCAATCCCAACAAACCAAAGAATGAGAGTTTGCTCACGCCAACGCCAATCTTCTTGTATCAACCCCTGCCACCTGCAAGGGCTGATGCGTCGTGAAGATCACCATGCCGCCGTTCGACAGGTGTTCGCCAATAAGTTCCTGCATGAGCGCCACTGCCCCCACATCGAGTGCGGTCAAGGGTTCATCCAATATCCACAATTTCGAATCGCCAACCAGCAATCGACTCAATGCGACACGACGACGCTGACCTTGCGACAACACACGCACCGGTAGATGCTCCTTGCGGCGCAAGCCCATGCGACGCAGAACAGTGATGGCATCTTGCTCGCTCACATTAAAGCCAGCCAACCCCGCACTCATCTGCAGATTCTCGATGGCACTCAACTCATCCTTGATGGCATTCAGGTGCCCGAGGTAACACATCTGCTCATGGTAGGTATCGTCCCATTCTGCGATGTCTTGTCCACTCCACAGCACTTTGCCTTCAACAGGTTGCACGAAGCCACACAGCGTGCGCAACAAGGTGGTCTTACCACTGCCGTTCTCGCCCTGCACTTGCATCAATTCGCCAGCCGCAAGCTCGAAACTCAAACCGCTGAACAAACGTAGGTCACCCCGCTCACAAGCGAGATCGACCACTTCTAATTTGAATGCTTGTTGCATAGGAAAATGCCGCGCCTGACGCCCAATTAACAGCCTCGGATTATATACGATTGCACCTTAATGAGGCTCTACCACATCAGCGCAAGGCCTTAGCGATTCGCTGACATAGACGCCGCTTTTGAACGACAAAAAAAACGCCGCTTCAAGAGCGGCGTTCATGTTTTGATGCTAGATACTGATTATTTCTTCTCAGCCACCGCAAAATCCTTCATGGTGATGTCAGCGTTCTTCTTGGCATCCGCCAGATAAGCAGCCAACATCTCTTCGCCCGTGATCTGACGGATCTGCTGTGCATAGCGATTGCGCTTCATCTCATCCACTACCGCCACATCCTTGACGGCATCGATACGCGCCAACACATAACCGCGTTGCACATCTTCGGTACCGACATAAGCTGGTAACTTGGATGTATCCGCGCTGAACAAAGCTTTGGCTGTGTCCTGGCTCAAATCAGCGTGTTGGGCACGTGTGAGTGTCTGTGCCGACTGGAACGCCGCAGTGGATTTCTCACCCTTTTGCAATTGCGACAACAACTTCTTACCTTGTTCGACCAATGCTTGCTTAGCCTGCTCCTGCTGCATCTTAGCTCGGATCGCAGATGCTACTTCAGCCAATGGACGCACTGTAGCAGCTTGATATTCGGTGACGCGTGCCGCCATCAAAGTGTTCGGTGCGATCTCGATAGCAACAGTATTGCGCTTGTTCTTCAACACATCATCGGAGAACACGGCTTGCACGATTTTCTCGTTCCAAGCTGCCGAAGACTGCCTATCCTTGCTCAGCCATACTCCGCCTTGCACAGGCGCTTTCAGCAATTCAGCCGCAGGCTTGAGGCTATCGCTCTGCTCGTATACGGTGTTACTGAACTTCTCAGCCAACTCGGCGAACTTGTCGCTGGATTGTTGGAACTTCACGCGTTGAGCAATCATTGCTTTAACCTCGCTCAAAGGCTGCACCTTGGGCGCTTTGATGGCGACGAGCTTGATGATGTGATATCCGAAATCAGACTGTACCAGACCGCTGACCTCGCCCACCTTCAAAGAGAATACGGATTCTTCGAACGGCTTGACCATTGCTCCACGACCGAACATCCCCAAGTCACCCCCATTCACAGCGGAGCCTGGGTCTTGCGAATATTGCTTAGCCAGTTCAGCGAACTTGGCAGGAGATTGCTTTACCTGCTTCAGGACTTGCTCGGCCTTGTTCTTGACTTCCACCTTCTCTGCATCACTTGCCTGTTTGGACAAGGTGATGAGGATATGCGCAGCTTGACGTTGCTCTTGCGTACCGAACTCACTCAGATGCTCTTCGTAGTACGCCTTGATGTCGCTATCTTTAGCGACAGCCTGCTCCATCAACGCATCGATGGATAGCGTCACGAATTCGATCTTGGCGCGCTCTGGGATTTGAAAATCCTGCGTGTTCTGCTCGAAGTAGGTTTTGACTGCCGCATCGCTCACTTTGGCTTGCTTGGCGAATGTCGCAAGATCCAGCTTTGCGATCGAAACGACGCGTTGTTGTTCATTCAAACGAATCAGATTCGCTGCGACCGCATCAGCGGCATAACCGTTCTGCGTGAAAGCATCTGTCAATTGGCGCGTGGTCAGATCTTGACGCACACGGAATTCAAACATGGCTGGTGTCATGCCTTGAGCGCGCAGCGCTGCTTCATATTGCTGCTTGTCGAACTGGCCATCTTTCTGGAATGCACCCACTGTCGCAATGATCTGCGCCATCTGCCCATCACTGACAACTAGGCCTGCATCGCGTGCGCCAGCCAACATCAGACGCTGAGTGACCAAGCCTTCAAGGACAGAGTGTTTGATCTCTGGCTTATCGAAGATCGCCGGATCAAAATTGGGGCCGGCCATCTCGCGGATGCGTTGGCGCTGTTGATCCATCGCATTCTCGAATTCCTGCTGCCCGATCTTCTCTCCGTTCACCTTCGCCAAATAAACGACTTCGCCGGAATTTCGATATGAGTCCACGCCCCACAGTGCGAATGGCAAAATGATGAGCGCCAGTACGATCTGCACCAAACGCTTTTTTTCATGTACGAAATCAAACATAGCAAGCTACCTAATAATATTGGCCACGAACGGACGATACATATGAAAAAAGGCGAACTCTCGTTCGCCTTTTTCGCCTTCAAATTGGCGGAGTGGACGGGACTCGAACCCGCGACCCCCGGCGTGACAGGCCGGTATTCTAACCAACTGAACTACCACTCCAAAAACATCTACTGCGTACTGCTTAAACTTGGTGGGTGCTGACGGGATCGAACCGCCGACAATCGCCTTGTAAGGGCGGTGCTCTACCAGCTGAGCTAAGCACCCGAAGAGCGCGGCATTATATAGATACTTGCCTTTTTTGCAATGCCCAGTCTCAAATATTTTCCGACCGTAGCGAAATCACACTGCACATCCGCAGAAAATCAATGCTTGATGGCAGATGCTGTTCCCGCCTCAGCGACTGGCGTAGGCACGACTGCAGGTGCGGCAACATCTGGCAACGGCTCCGGCTTACGCTCCAACGCCAATTCCAACACCTGTTCGATCCACTTGACTGGATGGATCTCGAGCTTGTTCTTCACGTTGTCGGGAATCTCGACCAAGTCTTTGACGTTCTCTTCAGGTATCAGCACCAACTTGATGCCACCACGCTGAGCCGCCAACAACTTTTCTTTCAAACCACCAATAGGCAAGACCTCACCACGTAATGTGATCTCGCCCGTCATCGCGACATCTGCACGGACAGGTATTCCCGTCAATGCAGATACCATCGCCGTGCATATACCTGCACCCGCACTCGGGCCATCTTTAGGGGTGGCGCCTTCAGGCAAGTGAATGTGGAGATCGCATTTTTCGTAGAAGTTTTCCGCGATACCTAGTGATTTCGCACGACTACGTACGACACTCAAAGCCGCTTGGATGGACTCTTGCATCACCTCGCCCAGTTTACCTGTGGTCGTGGTCTTGCCTTTGCCTGGCAACACCGCCGTCTCAATAGTCAGCAATTCGCCGCCCACTTCCGTCCAAGCCAAACCAGTGACTTGTCCGACTTGGTTGTTCTTTTCAGCGATGCCATAGCTGTAGCGACGCACACCGAGATATTTATCCAAGTTGCGCGCATTGATCACGACTTTTGTGTCACGACCTTTCAGCAACAAGGACTTCACCACTTTGCGGCATATCTTGGACAATTCACGTTCCAAACTACGTACACCTGCTTCGCGAGTGTAGTAACGCAAGATGTCGCGGATAGCACTTTCAGACACACTGATCTCTTCTGCCTTCAGACCGTTGTTCTTGATGGACTTGGGAAGCAAATAACGTGTGGCGATATTCACTTTCTCATCTTCGGTGTAACTAGAAACGAAGATGACTTCCATGCGATCCAGCAAGGGCGCAGGGATATTCATGCTATTAGACGTCGCGACGAACATCACATCCGATAGGTCGTACTCGACCTCGACGTAGTGATCCACGAAAGTATTGTTCTGCTCCGGATCGAGCACTTCCAACAAGGCAGAAGAAGGATCGCCTCGGAAGTCCTGCCCCATCTTGTCCACTTCATCCAAGAGGAACAACGGGTTCTTCACGCCGACCTTGCTCATATTTTGCAAGATCTTGCCCGGCATAGAGCCGATGTAGGTGCGACGGTGACCGCGAATTTCGGACTCGTCACGCACGCCACCCAGCGACATACGAACGAACTTGCGATTCGTAGCGCGCGCGATGGACTGCCCCAACGAGGTCTTACCCACACCAGGAGGCCCAACCAAACAAAGGATAGGCGCCTTCATCTTTTCGACGCGTTGCTGCACGGCCAGATATTCGACGATACGTTCTTTGACTTTTTCTAGGCCGTAGTGATCGGCTTCCAAGATGTCCTCTGCATGTTGCAGGTGCGTGTCGATCTTGGTCTTCTTCTTCCAAGGCAACCCTACGAGGATGTCGATGTAATTGCGCACCACCGTCGCCTCAGCAGACATCGGCGACATCAAGCGCAGCTTCTTCAATTCAGCTTCAGCCTTGGCACGCGCATCCTTAGGCATATGCGCAGCTTTGATCTTCTTCTCGATCTCTTCGATATCCGCACCATCTTCGCCCTCGCCCAACTCTTTCTGGATGGCTTTGACTTGCTCGTTCAAATAATACTCACGCTGGCTTTTCTCCATCTGACGTTTCACACGTCCACGGATGCGCTTCTCGACTTGCATGATGTCCAGCTCTGCTTCAAGCAGACCGAGCAAATGTTCGAGGCGCAGACGCACATCGAATATCTCCAACACTTCTTGTTTCTGTTCCAACTTGAGCGGCAGATGCGCGGCGATGGTATCGGCCAGACGACCCGCATCATCAATACCCGCCAGCGAGGTCAAAATCTCAGGTGGGATCTTCTTGTTCAGTTTGACGTACTGATCGAACTGACTGATGAGCGCGCGACGCATCGCCTCCGCCTCATTACCGATGTTCTCATCTGCGGGTACGGCCATGATCTCCGCATCCAGATGCGACTTGTCGTCAAATATCTTGAGTACCTTGGCACGCTGAGTACCTTCCACCAACACTTTCACGGTGCCGTCGGGCAACTTGAGCATCTGTAGGATGTTGGCGATGCTACCGATGCGATAGATGTCTTCTGTGGCTGGCTCGTCCTTGGCCGCAGACTTCTGTGCGACCAGCACGATGCTCTTGCCTGCTTCCATCGCCGCCTCAAGGGCCTTGATGGATTTGGCGCGCCCCACGAACAATGGGATGACCATGTGCGGAAACACCACCACGTCGCGCAAAGGCAACAAAGGGTGTAAATCCACGTTGGCAGGGATGGGATCGAATTCAGACATGGCGGTTACTCTCAGTTAGGTTAAGAGCGAAATGGGGACACAAATCAAGAGTTCAAGTCCCCGCTACCCAATCGGCCTTAAGCGACCTTGGGTTCATCCGCGTAAATCACGATAGGCTTGATATCACCTGCACCGTTCTCGTCCAGCACGACCTTACTCACATTCGACTCGGAAGGCAGATCGAACATGGTGTCCAACAAGGATTGCTCCAATATCGAACGTAGACCACGTGCGCCGGTCTTACGTGCCAGCGCTTTCTTCGCGATGGCATTCAACACACCTTCACGGAACTCCAACTCAACACCTTCCAAAGAGAAAAGTTTCTGATATTGCTTGGTCAGCGCGTTCTTAGGCTCCGACAAAATCTGGATCAGAGCAGCTTCATCCAATCCTTCCAAAGTCGCCACCACCGGCAAACGACCAACGAACTCTGGGATCAAACCAAACTTGATCAGATCTTCCGGCTCCACACCGTGCAACACCGTACCGATATCTTTGTCATCTTTACGCTTGGCTAGGTTTGCCGAGAAGCCAATACCGACTTTCTCAGAGCGATTGAGGATGACCTTCTCCAAACCGTCGAATGCGCCGCCGCAGATGAACAAGATGTTCGTCGTATCCACTTGCAGGAACTCTGTGTTCGGATGCTTGCGCCCACCTTGTGGCGGAATGGAAGCCTTGGTGCCTTCGATGAGTTTGAGTAGCGCTTGTTGCACACCTTCGCCCGACACGTCACGCGTGATGGAGGGGTTATCCGACTTGCGTGAGATCTTGTCGATCTCATCGATATAGACGATACCGCGCTGCGCCTTCTCCACATCATATTCGCAGGCTTGCAACAGTTTTTGGATGATGTTCTCGACATCCTCGCCCACGTAGCCCGCTTCGGTCAGCGTGGTCGCATCGGCCATCACGAACGGCACATTCAGCAGGCGCGCCAAAGTTTGCGCCAGCAAAGTCTTGCCAGAACCCGTTGGACCCACCAAGAGGATGTTGCTCTTGGCCAACTCGACACCATCGTCGTTCTTGTATTTCAAACGCTTGTAGTGGTTGTACACCGCCACAGACAATATCTTCTTGGCCTGACGCTGGCCAATCACATACTCGTCCAAACGTTCGCAGATCTCATGCGGTACAGGCAGATCGTTCTTGTCTGACTTTTCTGCACCAATCGCGGTCTGAGCTTCTTCCTTGATGATGTCGTTACACAAGGCGATGCATTCGTCACAGACGAACACCGATGGCCCTGCGATCAGCTTGCGTACCTCATGCTGGCTCTTGCCACAGAACGAGCAATACAACAGCTTGTCACCTTTGTTTTTATCAGTTGTCATCATCACCTCCGCCTTGATCCATCGGCAGCTTACAGAAAATTACGCGCGTTTATCCAACACTTGGTCGATCAGACCATATTCCAACGCAGCCTGAGCAGGTAAGAAGTTATCACGCTCACTATCGCGTGCGATCTCTTCTACCGTACGACCCGTGTGGTGCGCCATCAGTTTGTACAATTGCTCACGCAGACTCAAGATGTACTTGGCATGGATCTCGATATCCGTAGCTTGACCTTGGAAACCGCCCAAAGGTTGATGGATCATCACAGTCGAGTTGGGCAAAGCGAAGCGTTTGCCCTTGGCACCCGCTTGCAACAGGAACGCGCCCATCGAGGCCGCCATACCGATACACAAGGTCGACACCTGCGGTTTGATGAACTGCATGGTGTCATAGATCGCCATGCCTGCCGAGATGGAACCGCCAGGCGAGTTGATGTAGAGGTGAATGTCCTTCTCTGGATTCTCCGACTCCAAGAACAACAACTGCGCCACCACCAGATTCGCCACATGATCATTGATCGGGCCAACCAAGAAGATGACACGTTCCTTCAGCAGGCGCGAAAAGATGTCGTAGGCGCGTTCGCCGCGACCACTGGTCTCAACCACCATCGGAACGAGTCCCGAATCCTGTGGCTCAATCAACTTATTTGTCGCGTCGAACAGCATGCTTACTCTCCCATCAAATCGTTCAATGCCACGGCTTGGTCAGTCACTTTCGCGCCCGCCATCACCCATGCCACCACGTTGTCTTCCAGCACCAAGTTCTCCACTTCACGCATACGTGAAGGATCGGCACGGTACCAAGACCGGACTTCCTCAGGACGCTCGAAGCTCAATGCGTACTCTTCGATCAGAGCAGTCACCTGATCTGGCTTGGCGCTCAGCTCATGTTTCTTCACCAACTCAGCCAAGATCAAGCCCAGCTTGACGCGCTTGGTCGCACGCTCGGCGAACATGTCGATGGGCAACTTCATGCCCTTAGGGATCTTCATGCCACGTTGACCCATGTCTTGCAGTGTCTGCTCCATCAGGCGCTCAGACTCGCTATCCAGCAAGGCCTTCGGCACTTCCAATTGAGCCACCTTCAGCAACACCTCCATCGCGCTGTCTTTGTTACGCACTTTGACGCGACGTTGCGCTTCACGGCCGATGTTGTCGCGGATCTCTTGCTTCAGCTTCTCGACATCCCCCTCCGCTACGCCCATCGCCTTGGCAAATTCGGCATTCACTTCTGGCAGGATTGGCTCTTCCACGCTATGCGCAGTGATGGTGAATGTGACTTGCTTACCTGCCACATCCTTACCGTGGTAATCCGCAGGAAAGGTCATGTCGAATGACTTGGTCTCGCCCGCCTTCATGCCTACGACTGCCGCTTCGAACTCAGGCAACATACGGCCCGCACCCGGCACGACGGTAAAGTCTTTCGCTTCGCCGCCCTCGAACTTCTCACCATTCAAAGTACCCACGAAGTCGATCTTGACTTGGTCGTCCTTCTGCGCGGCACGGTCGGTCTTTTTGAACTCAGCACGTTGCTTGCGCAAGGTAGCGATGGTCGCATCGACATCGGCCTCGGTCAGCGCGAATGTGGCGCGTGTCACGCTCTCGCTACCAACATTGCCAATCGTCACTTCTGGATAGACCTCGAAGGTCGCGCTGAACTCGATCTCTGGCGCATTCAAATCTGCCGTTTTGATCTCGAACTGAGGATAGCCCGCCACTTGCAACTTGTTGGCAATAGCGGCTTCAGCGAATGAGCGTTGCAAGCTATCGCCCAACACTTCTTGCTGAACGGAAGGACCGTATTGCTGCTCCAACACCTTGAATGGGACCTTGCCTGGACGGAAACCGTGCACCTTGGCGGTACGGCCCAAACGCTTGAGGCGATTCTCGACTTCACCACGAATGATCTGTTGTGGGATGGATGCATTCAAACGACGCTGCAATCCGCTTAGGGTTTCTACGTTAGACATACTGATGCTTCCTTAAATTAGAGAGACTTTGGGAATGAAAACCGGTGACGAATGATACATGAAAGCGGGCGGAATGACCCGCCCGCCCGACTTCTAACGCTTAGTCCTGGTGCGCCTTCACCTGAGGTAAGTGCCACACATCGCGGTTGTAGTCCATGATGGTGCGATCGCTGGAGAACTTGCCGCTGGTCGCCGTATTGATGATGCTCATACGCGTCCAATTCTCTTTGTCCTTGTAGGCCGCATCCACACGCTTCTGCGCATCGATGTAGCTACGGAAATCAGCCAGTGTCAACCAAGGGTCGTGCGGATTCAGGATGGACTGCAAGATAGGTTCGAACAAGCCCGGCTCGAACAGGTTGAAGTGGTTACTCTTCAACAATTGGATGACGCGCTTCAAGTCCTCGTCCGCATTGACGATGGCGGTAGGGTCGTAATGACCGCGTGTCGCCTCGACCTGCTCGGCAGTCAAGCCAAACAAGAAGAAGTTGTCATCGCCCGCCTCTTCGCGGATCTCGATGTTGGCACCATCCAAGGTGCCGATGGTCAGCGCGCCGTTCATCATGAACTTCATATTACCCGTACCTGAAGCCTCTTTACCTGCCGTCGAGATCTGCTCGGACAGGTCTGCCGCCGGAGAGATGATCTCCATCGCAGTCACGCGATAGTCCGGCAAGAAGACCAGTTGCAACAAACCTTTGGTATCGGGGTCTTGATTGATGATCTCGGCTACCGCAGTCACCAAACGGATGGTACGTTTCGCCATCACATAACCAGGGGCAGCCTTGCCACCGATGAGCACACAACGTGGTGTCCAATCCTTCGTATCGCCGCGCTTGATACGGTCATACAGATGGATGACGTGGAGCACGTTCAGCAACTGGCGCTTGTATTCGTGGATGCGCTTCACTTGCACATCGAACATCGCATTGGTATCGAACTTCACACCGCAATCACGCTCGACCAGCGCAGCCAAGCGTTCTTTGTTACCCAGCTTGATCGCACGCCACTTGGCACGGAAGTCTTTTTTCTCAGCGAACTTGGTCAACCCACTCAATTTGGACAAGTCGGTACGCCACTCTTCGCCGATGGTGTTGTCGATCAACTCGCTCATGGCAGGATTGCTCCAAGCCACCCAGCGACGCGGTGTCACACCATTGGTCTTGTTGTTGAATTTGCTTGGCCACAATTCGTAGAAATCATGGAACAGATGTTGTTGCAACAACTTAGAGTGCAGTTCTGCGACACCATTGACTGAGTGGCACGCCACCACAGCCAGATAGGCCATACGCACGTGCGGAACATGCCCCTCTTCGATGATGGACATGCGACGCTGACGCGCCACATCGCTTGGCCAACGCAAGGCCACTTCGGCCAGATAGCGCGCATTGATCTCGTAGACGATCTCCAGCAGGCGTGGCAATAGACGACCAAACATGCTCACAGGCCACTTCTCCAGCGCCTCTGGCAACAAGGTATGGTTGGTGTAAGCCATGGTCTTGCTGGTGATCTTCCACGCCGCATCCCAACCCAAGCCTTGCTCATCCATCAACAAGCGCATCAGCTCTGCGACGGAACAAGTCGGATGGGTATCATTCAGCTGGAACGCGTTCTTCTCGGCGAAATGGGTGAAGTCCTTGCCATGCTTGCCCACCCAACGACGCAATACGTCTTGCAGACTGGCCGATGCCAGCAGGTACTGCTGGCGCAGACGCAATTCTTTACCGTTCTCGCTGGCATCGTTCGGGTACAACACCATGGTGATGTGCTCAGCCGCATTCTTGGCAGCGACCGCTTCGGTGTAGCTGCCTGCGTTGAACTCTTCCAGATTGAATTCGTCGGTCGCGGTGGATTTCCACAGACGCAACGTATTCACCGTACCGTTGCGATAACCAGGGATCGGCATATCGAATGGCACAGCCATCACATCCTGCGTATCGACCCAGCGCGCATGCAACTTGCCGTCGATATCTTTGAACAACTCGCTACGACCGCCGAACTTGATACGCACAGCATATTCAGGGCGCTCAATCTCCCACGGGTTACCGTTGCGCAACCAATGATCTGGGTCTTCCAACTGGGCGCCATTCTCCAAACGCTGACGGAACATGCCGTACTCATAACGCAAGCCATAGCCCGTCACAGGCAGCTGCAATGTGGCGCAGCTATCCAAGAAACACGCAGCCAAACGCCCCAAGCCGCCGTTACCCAGACCCGCATCACTCTCTTGGTCCTGCACGTCTTCCAAGGCAACGCCAAAGTTGTGCATCGCCTCACCAACCTCTTGCTGCATATCGAGATTGAGCATGGCATTGCCCATGGCGCGTCCCATCAGGAACTCAAGCGACAGGTAGTAGGCTTGCTTGCAATCCGATTCATCATAAGCACGTTGAGTGTTCCTCCAATGTTCGATCAAGCGGTCACGCAGCGTGGAGGAAAGAGAGGAATAGACTGGGTAACCCGACAAGGTGGATTTCTCCCAGCCCAAGGTATGGCTGAAATAGCGACGGAAATCCTCCATCACGCTGATGGAGTCTGTGCCCAATGCGGGCATCTTCAAGATACTGTGTTGTTTGGGGATTGCAGGATTGATAGGGGTATTCACGATAACTTCCTAGGACGGGCTATAAAAATAGAGGCTGATAATTTAGGAGCGAGATTCTACCAAATTTACCGCTCCCGACCCAGCACTGATTAGCCTTGATGCCCTGAAAGCATGGCTGCACCGATGATGCCAGCTTGGTCTTGCGCTTGAGATAGGCGGACTTTCACCTTGCCACGCAAGGCTGGGATAAGGTCTTCGCTCAAGCGTCGCTCGAACGCCGCTTGCATCAATGGCCATGATGCACTCATACCACCACCGATCACGACGTCCCTCACATCGACGACTTTGGCGATATGTGCAAGCGCGCAGGCGAGATATTCCCCCGCCTGCTCGAAGGCTTGCACTGCTGCACTATCCTGCTGTTGCGCCGCCTGCGCGATGTCATAAGCACTTAGTGTCTTACCCGTCAGATCGGCATAGGTCTGCACCACCCCATTGGTCGAAGCGTATTGCTCCAAACAGCCTCGATTGCCACAGCCACACAAACGACCACCACGCTCGACCGTGATGTGCCCGACTTCCATGGCGACACCATGCACTCCGCCATGCAACTTGCCGTGCAATACCAACCCTCCGCCGACCCCCGTACCGAGCCCCATGTAGATGAGATTGCCGTTACTTTGAGCCGATAGCGCAAATTCACCATAGGCCGCAGCAGAGGCATCATTCTCCAACACCACAGGGAGACCGCTGCGGCGCTCCAAAGGCACGACGATGTCGGCATTCGACAGATTAGGGAGATTGGGGGAAGAAATGACCTGATGAGAAACTGGGTCGATGAATCCGGGAAAACCGATGCCGATGGCACGAATGGCGGGATAAGCGATTTTCGCTTCTGCTACCGCATCATTCAGCGTAGAGGTGATGATTTCCAACGCTTCGGTAGCGGAGTGTCTGCGACAGACGCCGGAGAAATCCGCTTGGAAGCGCTTCTCCCACACCACGCGCAGATCTTGAACGACCCCTAGGCGGAAGTTCGTTCCGCCCACGTCGATCCCGATGAACGCATCAGGCACGAATCAAGCTCCATCTGAGCGGCGCATCGTGCCACCTGCTGCTGGGTCTCCCCCGCCTACGCTGATGACATGCTGCAGATCGACAGGTGCGGGCAACTTGAGTAGACGATAGAGATTCGCCAGATTCTGCCGGAACAAAAGATCGAACGAAGACACGCTCTGCGCCGAGTTGTAATCGCCGAACCACCAGAACCAGTCCGAACCTTCGCAATCGGCGAGTTGCTCGGTCGCCAAGCGCAATTCCTCTGCATTCAAGCGACCGCTGTTAGTCACGATGTCATAGCTACGTTTAGCTTCGCACAACAAATCCCAACCGCGATTCTTGTCTGGCGAACCTATCCAAGTGCTGAAGGTGCCATACACCCAGCTACCCGAGACCAACTGCTTCAACTTACCTGTCTCCGCAGTGGATTTCTTGGACTCGATACCCTTCACACACTCATTGAACGTCGTCGTCTGAATGAAAGGATGTTTTTCCAACTTGGCGTAAAGTTCTGACAAGAAGTAATAGCCGTTGTAAGGGAAATACTCCCACGCATTCTCTCCATCCAAGATCACGGACACGACTGGATCATGCTCACCATGCGAGTTGCGATAGATCTCTTCCAAGTGATGGATCATGTCCGCCGCCGCATCGTCACCCTTCCATTTCGCGTACTCGAAACCAATACGATCAGACAACTGATCGTCACGGAAGAAGGTATAGACTGGCTTCGCCATGTCCTCCATCAAGTATGGCTTGTACAGGTAGTTCGATTTGTCTGGCAAACCGTGACCGTTGAACTCCCTTTGCAAACTATGTGCAAGTACCGCCTGCCCAGTCGCGGCCCACTTGCAACCGTGCTCTCCCAACAGTTTCAACGTCGGACGCGAGAGACTACCCTCGGAAGGCCACATGCCGTTCGGTTTCACACCAAAGTGTTTTTCGTGGCTCTCCACCGCTTTGGCCAGATGCGCTTGTGCACGGCGCAGACCGCCCGGGTAGTAGCTAGCTTGTGGCAACGGCGCATTCGGCTCACTCTCACGTGCCGAATTGAAATCCAACAACAATGGAAGGATGGGGTGATTGTAAGGCGTGGTAGATATCTCCACCTGACCGCGATCCGAGAGTGCTTTGTAACGCGGTATGACACCTGCGATCAATTCACCGATCAGCTTGAACAACTCCGTACGCTCGGCAAATGAGAACTGACTACCTTTGGTCATCAAGCGCGCGATGACTTCGTTCTCTCGACGCACGCTTTCGCCCATCCACACCAAGTGATACCAGACCAGCAAGTCAGCCATGTATTGGCCAGACAGATAGGTCACCGTCTCACGACCGCGCCCTTCCATCATCTTTTGCAGATCGAACAGATGCTGATAGGCACGATAGGGCTGTAGCATCTTGGTGTGATTGCTCTTGAAACATGCGTCCAGAATATGCAGACGCCCTTCTTCATCCAAGTCGTCCAAGCGTTCATGGCACAACATCTTGAGCAATGCATCCTTCACCTTGCCCGACTTGAACTGCTGTTCATAATCGAGAAGTTGCTCGACCAAGATCGGCACGAAGTTCACCACCGCTTTGGCTTGAGGATGCTGTTCCAAGTGATAAGCCATGTCGGTGTAATCCTTCATGGCATGCAAATAGGTCCAAGGCAAGACGAACTCGCCCGTCAGGTAGTTGCGATAGTCAGGTTGATGCATGTGCCAACACAGCACGAGTTGCAATTTCTTTTCAGAGGCTTTTTTGTTGCGATGCGGCATAAGTAATTCCGTGATTGATTCTTCAAGATAGCGCGTCGTTCGCCCTTCCCGCTTTCGCCGGAATGACGAACGACTCAGTGTTTGTTAGCGGACGTGGTGGATGGACTGTCCAAGCATGTCTGGCGTGACCAGCGTGATCCCACCTTTGGAGACATGGAAGCGTTTCGCATCTTCTTCGCGGTTGAAACCGATCTGCATGCCGTCAGGTATCTCGCACTTATTGTCCAACACCACGCGATGCAATTTCACGTTGCTACCGATGCGGCAACCAGAAAGGATGACGGAATCTGTGACCTCCGTCCTCTCGCCCACGCGCACGTCGGAGAACAACAGGGTGTGCTGAACACGTGCGCCGCTGATGATACAACCGCCCGATACCATGGAGTCGATGGCCTCACCACGTCGACCATCGTCATTGAAAACGAACTTCGCCGGTGGCAATTGCTCTTGATAAGTCCAGATCGGCCATTTCTTGTCATATAGATCGAGGTCTGGAACGACGTTGACCATCTCCATATTGGCTTCCCAATACGCATCGATGGTTCCCACATCGCGCCAGTAAGCTTGGCCGCCTTCTTTCACACCTACGCAACTGTGCTCATAGCGATGGGCATAGACGCGATAACGCTCAATCAGATAAGGGATGATGTCGTGACCGAAGTCATGCGTAGACGACTTGGTATCGGCATCACGCACCAGTTGTTCGTACAAGAACTTGGAGTTGAACACATAGATACCCATGCTCGCCAAGGCACGACCTGGTTTGCCTGGTAACTCGGTTGGGTTCGCAGGCTTCTCAGTGAATTTAACGATACGGTCTTCTTCATTCACTGTCATCACGCCAAAACCGGTCGCCTCTTCTACCGACACCTCGATGCAACCGATGGTCATGTCCGCTTCGCTACGCACGTGCGCCGCCAACATCTCGCCGTAGTCCATCTTGTAGATGTGGTCGCCTGCCAAGATGACGATGTACTCTGGGTTGTAACCGCGCAAGATGTCGATGTTCTGGAACACCGCATCCGCTGTTCCGCGATACCACTCTTCTTGGATACGTTGCTGCGCAGGCAACAAGGCGACGAACTCGTTGAACTCACCACGCAGGAAACCCCAGCCCTTTTGGATGTGTTCGATCAGACTATGCGCCTTGTACTGAGTGACCACACCGATACGGCGGATGCCTGAGTTCATACAGTTGGACAAAGGGAAGTCGATGATGCGGAACTTGCCGCCGAACTGTACTGCCGGCTTTGCGTTCCAATCCGTCAGATTGTGCAGACGACTGCCACGACCGCCTGCCAATACAAGCGCGACGGTATTTTTTGTTAGCGCGCTGATGAAACGTGGTGAATGCATGTCCTGTGCCATGTTGCTCTCCCTGTTATTTACCTACCCTGATTTAATGCTGCAAAATACTGTTATACAAATCCAAATAAAGTTGTGCGCTGTGACGCCATCCAACGTCTTTATGCATACCGTTCAATTGAATACGATGGAACGTATTCGGGTCGCGATAACACTCGATGGCCCATTTGATGGTCTGTTGTAGCGCCTGTGAACCAGGATCATCGAACACGAATCCCGTGCCACCATCCAAGCTGGCATTGGTCACAGAATCAGCCAATCCGCCCGTTCTGCGCACCACCGGCGGCGTACCGTAACGCATGCCGTACATCTGATTCAGACCGCAAGGCTCGAAACGAGACGGCATCAAGAAAATGTCCGCCCCCGCCATGATCTGGTGAGAAAGCGCCTCGTTGAACCCGATGGTGACAGAGACACGCCCCGCATAACGTTGCGCCAGTTGCAGATAACGCCGCTCGAAATCCGCATCACCACTACCCAACACTGCCAACTGCGCGCCACTGTCGAGTAAGGTTGGAAGACATTCATGCAACAAGTCCAAACCCTTTTGATAGGTCAGGCGACTCACCACGCCAAGCAATGGCACGTGCGCGTCAACATCGAGCCCCAAGCGCTTCTGCAATGCCAACTTACCCTGCGTCTTCTTAGACAGATCATGCTCGTCATAATTGACTTCCAGATGCTTGTCCGTCGCGGCGTCCCATTCATCCTCGTCGATACCGTTCAAGATGCCGCTGACATCCAAACGACGTGCCGTGAGAAGGCCTTGCATTCCATAACCCATCTCGGTCGCTTGGATCTCATGTGCATAGGTCGGACTGACTGTGACGATGCGATCCGCATATTGCAGACCGGATTTCAAGAAGGACAGATTGCCGTGGAATTCCACGCCATGCATGTTGAACATAGAAGCTGGTATCTCCAACGCCTTGATCCAATCACGATCGAAGTTGCCTTGGAAAGCGATGTTGTGAACCGTCATCACGCTACGTGCACGCGGCTGATCCATCATCTGTAGATAAGCGGGTGTCAGACCTGTCTGCCAGTCATTACAGTGCACTAGGTCAGCTTGCCAATCGACGGGGGATTGCGTGCTACCCAACATGGCTGCCACTTTGGACAGCATACCGAAGCGCATCGGGTTATCCGGCCAATCACCACCAAGTTGATACTGGTAAGGCCCTGCCACACGGCAAAAATACTGTGGCGCATCCAGAACATAGACAGGCACGTTGGTACCCGGCATCTTGGCACTCAGTAACTTCACCTCTGGCTGTCCGGCGAACACCTTGAACTTCGCCACCGTCTTCTTCGCGGTCAGCGCATCGAGCACTTGCGTGTAGCCCGGCATCAACAAGCGCACATCCTGCTTCAGATCCTGCAAAGCGGCCGGCAATGATGCGCTCACATCAGCCAACCCTCCCGTCTTGATGAGCGGATGCACTTCAGAAGTAGCGAACAGGATGCGTGTCATTTTTTCTGCGCCAGTGATTTGTAATAGTTGATGAGGCCGTTAGTGGAAGCATCATGTGATGTGACGGCTTCTTCACCACGCAACTCAGGCTGGATGTGCAAGGCCAGTTGCTTGCCCAACTCGACACCCCATTGGTCGTATGAATTGAGGTTCCAGATGATGCCTTGCACGAATATCTTGTGTTCATACAGTGCGACTAAGCGCCCCAAGGTGCGCGGCGTCAACAGATCGAACATGATGGAATTGGTCGGTTTGTTGCCTGCGAAAACCTTGTGCGGCAACAGGGTCTCGATAGCAGCCGCCTCCATGCCAGAGGCCTCCAACTCGGCGCGTGCCTCAGCAGAAGTCTTACCCTTCATCAAGGCTTCAGCCTGCGCGAAGTAGTTCGACAACAGCGTCGCGTGATGCTCCCCGATAGGATGCTGGCTACGTGCAGGTGCGATGAAATCCGCCGGGATCATCTGCGTGCCTTGGTGGATCAACTGATAGTAAGCATGCTGACCGTTCGTACCTGTACCACCCCATAACACCGGGCCGGTCTCGTAATCCACGGCGTTGCCTTGACGGTCGACGCTCTTGCCGTTGCTCTCCATGTCCGCTTGCTGGAAATACGCCATGAAGGATTCCATGGACTGGTCATACGGCAGGATGGCATAGCTAGGGGCATCGAAGAAATTGCGATACCACAGACCGATCAAGGCCATGATGACGGGCATGTTCTGCTCCAGCGGCGCTTCACGGAAATGTACATCCATGTCGTACCCACCCATCAATAACTCTTCGAACTTATCCATCCCCACATACAAGGCGATGGACAGGCCGATGGATGACCAGAGGGAATAACGGCCACCGACCCAATCCGAGAACTCGAACATATTGGCCGGGTCGATACCGAAGTCCGTCACCAGTTTCGCATTGGTAGAGAGTGCAACGAAGTGCTTGGCGACTTGCTTCTGATCGTTAGCATGGCTCAAGAACCATTCCTTCGCCGAGCGCGCGTTCATCAGCGTCTCCTGCGTGGTGAAAGTCTTGGAGGCGATGATGAACAGCGTGGTCTCGGGATCGAGCAAGGCCAGCTTGGTCGCAATGTCTGCACCGTCGACGTTAGAGACGAAATGTGCTCGCAACTTAGGGCTGGAATAGGGTTGTAATGCTTGGCACACCATCAACGGTCCTAGGAAGGAACCGCCGATACCGATATTCACCACATCGGTGATGGGCTTGCCGGTATAACCACGCCACACACCATTGCGCACGCTGTTGGTGAACAAACGCATCTTTTCCAGCACATGGCGGATACCGATCAGTACATCGGTCTTCTCTACGCGCAAGGGAGGGTGCTTAGTGTCTGTCGCAGCGCGCAAAGCAGTGTGAAGTACTGCGCGATTTTCGGTGAAGTTGATCTTCTCGCCTGAGAACATCTTATCGCGCCAATCTTCCACCTTGGCTTGGCGCGCCAACGCCATCAGCAATGGCATGGTGTCTTGATCGATGAGGTTCTTGGAATAGTCCAGCAACAGATCATCCAAGCGTAATGAAAAGCGCTCGAAACGTCGTGGATCGGAAGCGAAAGCCTCGCGCAATGAATATCGCCCGAGGTCTTGTCTATGTTTATGCAGGTCTTGCCATGCTGAAGATTGAGTCAATTGAGACATATCAGAACCTATCTAACCCAGCTTACATTTGTATTTGTTCCATACATTACCAACGCCAGTCGGATCAGCGCATCCTTTCAAGGACGATGCCCGACAGCGGAGGCAACGTCACCTCGATGGATTGCTCGAACCCATGACTCCCGACATCGCTAGAGTACAGTCCGAACCCATTGCCCATGTTGGAGCCACCGTAAAAGTGTGAATCGCTGTTGAATATCTCGCGGTAGCCGCCCTTGTTGGGCACGCCGATACGGTAGGCCTCGCGAGGGACTGGCGTGAAGTTCAGTGCCACGATGACGTAGGAACCATCATGCGCCATGCGACGGAAGATCAGGAGGGACTGGTCCGCATTGTTGCAATCCAACCAAGCAAAACCTTCGTGCGAAAAATCCAGTTGATGCAGTGCTGGAACATCGCGATACAAGCGATTCACATCGCGCACCATCGCCTTGATACCGCTGTGTTCATTACGCCCGAGAAGATACCAATCGATCTCACCGCCGACCTTCCACTCCTGGCCCTGGGCGATCTCGTTACCCATGAAGTTGAGCTTCTTGCCCGGATTGGTCATTTGATAGGTGAACAGCAAACGCAGGTTGGCGAACTTCTGCCATGTATCACCCGGCATCTTGTCCAGCAAAGAATGCTTGCCGTGCACCACTTCATCATGCGAGAACGGCATCACGAAGTTCTCGGTGTAGGCATACAACTGTCCGAAAGTGAGCATGTTCTGGTGATAGCGTCGATGCACCGGATCGTTCTCGATGTACGAGAGCGTGTCGTTCATCCACCCCATGTTCCATTTCATGGAGAAGCCGAGGCCACCCAAATAGGTCGGACGCGACACCATCGGCCACGAAGTCGATTCTTCGGCGATGGTCAACGTGCCGGGGAAGTGCTGATGCGTCATCACATTCAGTTCGCGGAAGAAATCCACCGCTTCAAGATTCTCGCGACCGCCGTATTTGTTAGGCAACCACTGACCTGCCTCACGTGAATAATCCAGATACAGCATGGAAGCGACCGCATCCACACGCACACCGTCAAGGTGGAATTCACTCAACCAGAAATGCGCGTTGGCCAACAAGAAGTTACGTACTTCGTTGCGGCCATAGTTGAATATCAACGTACCCCAGTCCTGATGCTCACCCAAGCGTGGATCTTCGTGCTCGTAAAGCGCTGTGCCATCGAAGCGCGCCAAGGCGAAGGAGTCCTTAGGGAAATGAGCGGGCACCCAATCAAGGATGACACCAATATTGGCTACGTGGCATGCATCGACAAAATAGCGGAAGTCATCGGGTGTACCGAAGCGGCTAGTGACACCAAAGTAGCCCGTGGTCTGATAGCCCCACGATTCATCCAATGGATGCTCGCTGATCGGCATCAATTCGATGTGAGTGAAACCCATCTCTTGCACATAGGGCACAAGACTCTCTGCCAACTCACGGAAGTTGTAGAAACGCCCATCCCAATGTTTGCGCCAAGAACCCGCATGGATCTCGTAGATGTTCAGAGGAAGATGCTGCCAATCCTGCACGGCGCGTTGCTCCATCCAAGCTTTATCATTCCATGCAAACCCATCCAGCGTGGTCACACGTGAGGCGGTACCTGGTCGCATCTCGAAACTGAAACCGTAAGGGTCGGTCTTGGTCAGCAACTCGCCGGTATGGCGATTACGCAACTCGAACTTGTAGAACTCGCCCAGACCGATGTCCGGCACGAATATCTCCCACACGCCACTGCTACCCAATGAACGCATTGGATGTACACGACCATCCCAACCGTTGAAGTCACCGACGACACTGACGCGCTCGGCGTTAGGTGCCCACACAGCGAAACGCACACCCCATACGCCTTGCAACTCCATATGGTGTGCGCCCAACATGCGATACGACTGCTCCAAACGCCCTTGCGAGAACAGATGCAGATCATGTTCGGTGACGCTGGTATTGAAAGTGTAGGCATCGTGCATTTCCAGCACGTGATGGAAGAAATTCAGTTGTAGCTTGCAGGGCGACGGCAGCTTTGTCTTGCCACGCCAAGTGAAAAGTCCTGCCGTATCGACACGCTCCAATGGTTGCCACTTGGAACCATCATGTACCGACACCTCGGTGGCGTAAGGCTGAAATACTCGCAACACCCACTCGGACTTGCTTTGATGTAACCCCAGATACGAAAAAGGATCATGGTGACGCGCTTCTAATACGGCGCGCTTGTTCTCGTTATCATTCGACATGTCATCGCTCCCTAGGCCGCAATATAGCCCTTTACAGCGAATTGGACAACGTAATTGAAGAGATTCTGGTGCGAAAGGAGAGACTCGAACTCTCACGCCTCACGGCGCTGGAACCTAAATCCAGTGCGTCTACCAATTCCGCCACTTTCGCATTCCCAAGACCAGGACGGCCTCGAAGGGCGCGCATTATAACCGAGGGAGAACTAGTTGCCAGAACAATCAGACAGAAAAATCCACCACGTAACGACCGCGCGAAGTCCCTTCGATAAGTAAGGAACAAGCTTGTGGAAGTTGTGCCAAGGGTATCCGATGCGCGATCTTTTCTAGATCATCAACATGAAGGTCGCCCGCCAAGCGCAACCACATCTGCTTGCGCAATGGCATCGGCGTCGCTGCCGAATCCACGCCAAGTAACTTAACCCCGCGCAAGATGAAGGGAAACACCGTGGTATGCAATTCAGCACCGCCTGCGTTACCAAAGCTAGCGATGGCACCGTCTTGCTGCATCGTGCGTGCCAGCCAAGCCAACGTCTCGCCGCCCACCGCATCCAATGCGCCCGCCCATAACGCTTTTTCCAAGGGGCGTTTGCTGGTGAGATCGACATCACTTCGCAGCAATACCTCTTGCGCGCCCAACCCGAGAAGATATTCCTTCTCTGAAGATTTACTGGTCAGCGCGACCACGTGATAACCGAGTTGCGACAACATGCGTACCGCCAAGCTCCCCACCCCGCCTGTCGCCCCCGTCACGATGACTTTGCCTTTAGCAGGAGTAAGTTCGTTCTGCTCCAAACGATGGATAGCCAACGCAGCAGTGAACCCTGCTGTTCCCAACACCATCGCATCGAACAAAGTCAGCCCCGAAGGAAGCGGCACGACCCAATCTGCGGGAGCACGCACATATTCAGAGAATCCACCATCGTGCGCCACGCCCATGTCATAACTAGTGACAAGCACTTGGTCGCCCGCTTTGAAGCGCGCATCGGTAGAACTCTCCACCACACCCGAGACATCCACACCGCCCACACAAGGAAAACGGCGAATGACCTTGCCGACCCCTGTTGCGGCGAGTGCATCTTTGTAATTGACGCCCGAGTAGTGCGTGCGAATGACCACCTCGCCTGCGTCAAGCTCATCAAGCGACAACTGCACGAGTTTGCCGACGGACTTGCCGTTCTCTTCAAAGATACGATATGCGTTGAAACTCTTCATTTACAGATCCAACAGCACGCGCCCTGGATATTCCAGTGCTTCTTTGATGGTGCCAAGGAATTGCACCGCTTCACGCCCATCGATGATGCGATGATCGTAGGACAGTGCGAGGTAGTTGATGGGGCGGATGACGATCTGTCCATTCTCGACCACGGGACGGTCTTTGGTGGCATGGATGCCCAAGATGGCGCTTTGCGGCGGATTGATGATGGGCGTGGAGAGCATAGAGCCAAACACGCCACCATTGGTGATGGAGAAAGTGCCACCGCTCAATTCTTCCATGGTCAGCTTGCCGTCTTTTGCACGGGCAGCAAAGGCGGCGATCTGTTTCTCTATGTCTGCCAATGACAGCTGGTCAGCATTACGCAGGATAGGCACGACTAATCCGCGTTCACTACCGATGGCCATACCGATGTCGAAGTAGCCGTGGTAGATGACGTCGTTACCATCCACGGAAGCATTCACCACAGGGAATTTCTGCAAAGCGATGACGGCGGCTTTGATGAAGAAAGAAGAGAAGCCCAACTTCACGCCATGCTTCTTCTCGAACGCGTCTTTATATTTGTTGCGCAGATCGATGACCGGCTGCATGTTCACTTCGTTGAACGTGGTGAGGATGGCCGCGTTCTGTTGCGATTGCAGCAAGCGCTCGGCGATGCGCTGGCGGATGCGTGTCATCGGCACGCGCTGTTCGGCACGCTCGCCGACTGGCACTTGAACAGGTGCAACTGCGGGCTGAGCGGCGGGGGTTGGCTTTTGTACTGCGCCAAGAACATCTTCTTTGGTGACCAAGCCATGCTTGCCGCTACCTTGCAGGGTGGAGGCATCCACATCATGCTCGTGCGCAAGCTTTCTAGCCGAAGGCGATACCGCAGCAGGACCCGAAGTTGGCGTGACGATTGCAGCAGCTACTGGTGCGGCGGCCTGAGCCACGGCCTCGGTGTCGATCTGCGCGATGATTTCGCCACTACCCACCTTGGCACCATCCATCTTGATGATCTTCACCAACACGCCACTCTTGATGGCAGGCAATTCAAGCACGACCTTGTCGGTCTCGATGTCAATGAGGTTCTCGCCCTCCTTCACTGCATCGCCGACTTTCTTATTCCACGTGATCAGGGTCGCTTCAGAAACGGACTCGGAGAGTTGTGGGACTTTGACTTCAATGATGCTCATGGTGTGCTCCTGGTTTGTTCTTCACGTTAAGGTCCGGACGGAATGCGGCTTCGACCACTGCTTTCTGCTGTTCGTTATGCGTTGCCAGATACCCCGCCGCTGGCGATGCTGATGAGGGGCGCAATGCATACTCCAAGCGCATCTCAGGACGCATCTGCCGCAACAGATAATGTTGGATACGATGCCACGCGCCTTGGTTACCCGGCTCTTCCTGACACCACACGACTTCGGTCGCGTTCGGATAAGCAGCGATCTGCGCCGCGAACTCTTCGTGCGGGAAGGGATACAACTGCTCCAAGCGGATGATGGCCATGTTGCTTATGTTCTTCTCACGACGATGCTTGAGCAGATCGAAATACACCTTGCCGCTACACACGATGATGCGGCTCACTTTGGCAGCATCCAATGCATCGATCTCAGGGATGACGTTCTGGAAGCCCCCATCGGTGAACATCTCTAATGGCGAGGATGCATCTTTGCTGCGCAACAGACTCTTAGGTGTGAACACGATGAGCGGCTTGCGATACGGACGCACCATCTGACGACGCAACAGATGGAAGATCTGTGCGGCCGTCGTAGGGACGCAGACTTGGATGTTGTAGTCAGCGCAGAGTTGCAAGTAGCGCTCGATACGACCAGATGAGTGTTCTGGCCCTTGACCTTCGTAGCCATGTGGCAACAACATCACCAGTCCGCACAGCCTGCCCCACTTAGCCTCGCCGGAAGTGATGAACTGATCGATGACCACTTGAGCACCATTGGCGAAGTCGCCAAACTGACCTTCCCATATAGTCAGCGTGTCAGGCTCGGCTGTAGCGTAGCCATACTCGAAACCCAGTACAGCTTCTTCCGACAGAATAGAGTCGATGACGACAAAGTTGGATTGGTCCGGCGCGATGTTCTGCAACGGGATATGCAGGTCTTTGTCCCATTGCTCTCGATTCTGATCATGCAACACCGCATGGCGATGGAAGAACGTACCGCGACCGCAGTCCTCACCAGACAATCGAACGGGATAACCTTCAGTGACCAGACTCGCGTAAGCCAAGTTCTCCGCCATCCCCCAATCCAGTGCAAGCTCACCTTTGCTCATGGCGATACGGTCAGCCATGATCTTCTCCACACGAGAATGCAATTTGAAACCTTCGGGGATCTCCACCAGACGCTGCGCCAATTGTTGCAGACGCTCACGCGGCAAACTGGTAACCGCAGGAGTCTTCCAAGAGATGTCACCAACGTAAGGCGCCCAACTCACTGCGTGTCCGAACTTGTAATCGGTCAACACGGGCTGGATAGGGTTATGTCCGGCATCCATCGCTTGCTTGTAGCTCACCACCATCTCATCCGGCTCGTTAGCAGCAAGTACACCTTGCTCGACCAGACGCGCGGCATACAACGCGCGAGTACCTGGATGCTTGTTCACCTTGCGATACATCAATGGCTGGGTGACTAGCGGTTCATCTTGCTCGTTATGTCCCAATTTACGGAAGCACACCATGTCGATGACCACATCTCGATTGAACTGCATGCGGAAATCAAGGGCGATCTCGGTGACCAACAACACCATCTCAGGATCATCCGCATTCACGTGGAAGATGGGTGCTTCGACCATCTTCGCCACGTCCGTGCAATACAGCGATGAACGCATGTCGCGCACATCCGAAGTGGTGAAGCCGATCTGATTGTTGACTACGATATGTACTGTGCCACCCGTGCGATAACCGCGCGTCTGCGACAGATTGAACGTCTCCTGATTCACACCTTGTCCGCCAAAAGCGGCATCGCCATGCAGCAAGATAGGCAACACCTGATTGCCTTTCTTATCCTTGCGACGATGCTGACGAGCGCGTACCGAACCTTCGACCACTGGATTCACGATCTCAAGATGGGACGGATTGAACGCCAGCGTCAGGTGCATGGGACCACCGGGTGTAGCGATGTCGGACGAGAAACCTTGGTGGTACTTCACGTCGCCCGCAGTCAAATGTTCGGTGTGAACACCCTCGAACTCAGCGAACAATACCTTGGGCAATTTGCCGAGCGTATTGATCAACACGTTCAAGCGGCCACGATGCGCCATACCGATGACGGACTCTTTCACGCCTTGCTCACCCGCGCGTTGCAACAAATGATCGAGCAAAGGAATGAGGGTATCGCCCCCCTCCAAAGAGAAACGTTTCTGTCCAACGTATTTGGTGTGCAGGTAACGCTCCAACCCTTCTGCCGCCGTCAGTCGTTCGAGGATGCGTTTTTTCAGCTCCTTAGGATATTTCGGCTCACCGCTTGCCCCCTCAAGGCGCGCTTGGATCCAACGCTTCTCGGCGACGCTGCTCATATACATGTATTCCGCACCGACGCTACTGCAATAGATACGCTTCAACCGCTTCAAGATATCGCGCAAGGTCATGCGCGCCCCACCCACCAATGAACCGGTGAAGAAGGTCGTATCCATATCCGCTTCGGTCAGGTTGTAGTAAGCGGGATTGAGTTCCACCACTTCAGGCTTGGCGAAACGTTGGAGCGGATCCAAGTCAGCCACACGCGCACCAAGGAAGCGATGTGCATTGATGAGCTGCAAGACAGATGACTGCTTACGTTCCAACTCGGCATGCTGCGAAGTCTCTGGTGCGCTTTGCGCACGTGCCAAGAAACCGCGTTGGATAGGGCTGTGCGCCACATCTTCTTGTGTGCTGGCTGCTTTCAGCTTATCGAAATAGGCTCGCCATTCAGCAGGTACGTTGTCCGCCCCACTCAGATAATCTTCGTACAGACTCTCGACGAACACGTTGTTGCCACCATTCAGCAACGACGTGTTCTGCATCTCCTGCATGTAGTTCTTTTCTGGGGCATTCATGATCAGCCTCGCTGAGCTCAGCGTTTCTTCATTGGTAAATAGTCACGACGAACCGCGCCTTGATAAAGCTGACGTGGACGACCGATCTTATGCTCGGCATCCGCGATCATCTCGTTCCATTGCGATACCCAACCGATGGTACGTGCCACCGCGAAGATCACGGTGA
Source organism: Sideroxydans sp. (assembly GCA_041665725.1). Lineage (GTDB taxonomy): Bacteria > Pseudomonadota > Gammaproteobacteria > Burkholderiales > Gallionellaceae > Sideroxyarcus. Next base: position 79,403 of record JBAYIG010000003.1, read on the forward strand.
ACATATTGAGAGGAATGCCAATGGCGCGTAGCACGATGCCAGAATAGAAGTCCACGTTCGGATACAGCTTGCGTTCGATGAAGTAAGGATCGTTCAGCGCGGTCTTTTCCAACTCCATCGCCAAGGCGAACAGTTTGTCGTTCTCAAGGTTCAGCTCTTTCAACACTTCGTAACAGGTCTGACGCATCACGGCCGCACGTGGGTCCATGTTCTTGTACACACGATGACCGAAACCCATCAGCTTGTACTTCTTGTCCTTCACACCCTGCACATAATCAGCGACTTTCGAAGGATCACCGATCTCTTCCAGCATCTTCAAGGCCGCTTCGTTCGCGCCGCCGTGGGCTGGTCCCCACAGAGCTGCGATACCGGAAGCGATACAGGCGAACGGATTCGCGCCGCTGGAACCTGCCAAGCGCACTGTGGAAGTCGAGGCGTTCTGCTCATGATCCGCATGCAAGATGAGGATGCGCTCCAAAGCACGCACCAAGATCGGATTGGGCACATAGTCTTCGGCTGGAGTGGCGAACATCATGTACATGAAGTTCTCGACGAAACCGAACTTGTTCTTGGGATACATGAACGGTTCGCCGACACTGTATTTGTGTGTCATCGCTGCGATGGTCGGCACTTTCGCCAGCAGGCGTTGCGCGGAGATCTCACGGTGCTGCGGGTTATTGATATCGAGTGAGTCGTGGTAGAACGCAGACAGAGCACCCACCACCCCCACCATCACGGCCATCGGATGTGCATCTCGACGGAAACCGTTGAAGAAGCGTGCCAACTGATCATGCACCATGGTGTGGTGCGTGATGCTGCTGACGAATTCGGCTTTTTGTTCCGCAGAGGGAAGTTCACCGTTCAGCAGCAGATAACAGACTTCAAGGAAGTCCGATTTTTCCGCCAACTGCTCGATCGGGTAACCACGGTAATAGAGCAAGCCGGCATCACCATCGATGAACGTGATGTTGGATGTGCAACTGGAGGTCGCGAAGAACGCTGGGTCGTAGGTGAACACACCCAACTTGCTCAAGGTGCGGATGTCGATGACATCGGGACCGAGCGTGCCGGACAAGATTGGAAACTCGATACTACGACCATCATCCAGAGTCAGCGTTGCGACACGTTTGCTTTCCATTTTTCCCTCACTTCTATCAAGCTTGCTTCAACCAATCCAACACCTCGCGCTGATGCGCTTGGGTCAGCTCTTTGCTACCTGTCACCATATCCCACAGATCGTTATCCGCCAGATCTAACAACTCATCGAACACGATACGCTGCGCTTCATTCAAGGTCGGATAGCGATGTTGGACGAAACGTCCCAATACGATATCCAATTCCAACAGTCCACGCCGACAACGCCAACGTAGGCGCTGCAATTCGACAGGATCATCCGTACTCATACTGCGCGCTTCACCATCATGTCTTTGATCTTGCCGATAGCTTCCGTCGGGTTCAATTCTTTCGGGCACACATCCGCACAGTTCATGATGGTATGGCAACGGAACAAACGGTAGGGGTCTTCGAGATTATCCAATCGTGCCGCTGTGTCTTGATCGCGCGTATCTGCGATAAAGCGATAGGCCTGCAACAGACCTGCGGGACCGACGAACTTATCTGGGTTCCACCAGAACGATGGGCATGAAGTCGTACAGCAACCACACAAGATGCACTCGTACAGACCATCCAGCTCCAAACGATCCTTGGGCGATTGCAGACGCTCAGTCTCGGGCGGAGGATCGTTGTTCACCAGATACGGTTTGATGGAATGGTACTGCTTGAAGAACTGCGTCATATCGACGATCAGGTCACGGATGACTGGCAATCCTGGCAATGGGCGGATCTCAATAGGTTGCTTGAGCGAGGACAGCGAAGTGATGCACGCCAAGCCGTTGCGACCATTGATATTCATCGCATCCGAGCCACACACCCCTTCGCGGCAGGATTTGCGGAAGCCCAAGCTGTCATCCTGCTTGCGCAACATCATCAAGGCATCGAGCAACATGGCATCGCCCGACTCCATGTTCAGCTCGAAGTCCTGCATGTAGGGTGCAGTATCGACATCGGGGTTGTAGCGGTAGATTTTAAATTTCATCGCCGCCTCCTTAGTAGACACGCGCTTTGAGCGGGAAAGTTTCGACGGTCAGCGGCTTCAGGCGCACTGGCTTGTAATCCAGACGGTGACCTTCGCTGTAGTACAGAGAATGCTTCAACCAGTTCTTGTCGTCACGCTCTTGGAAATCTTCACGCGCATGCGCACCGCGGCTTTCCTTGCGTGCTTCCGCCGCTGTCATGGTGGCTTGCGCAACTTCGATCAGGTTATCCAATTCCAGCGCTTCGACACGCGCAGTGTTGAACACCTTGCTCTTGTCTTTGATCTCGGTGTGGCGCACGCGCTCTGCCACTTCGCGGATCTTCTTCACGCCTTCCGCCATCAGATCAGGGAAACGGAACACGCCGCAATGCAACTGCATCACTCGGCGCATCTCATCGCCCACATCAGCGACAGACTCTCCGTTCTTTTGCTCTTCCAATCGCGCCAAGCGTGCTAAAGGCCTATCCGTCGCATCGGCTGGCAAAGGTTTGTGGTTGATGTTGGTTTTCAAGTCTTCGATGATCTGACGTGCTGCCGCGCGACCGAATACGATCAAGTCGAGTAGCGAGTTACATCCCAAGCGGTTCGCCCCGTGCACCGACACACACGCGCATTCGCCCACCGCATAGAAGCCTTGCACAGGCACATCAGGCGCTGTTCCTTGCGGCACGACGACTTGCCCGTGATAGTTGGTGGGGATGCCGCCCATCATGTAGTGCGCAGTGGGCACGACAGGGATAGGCGCTTGAGATGGATCGACGTGCGCGAACTTGAGCGCGATGTCGCGAATACCAGGTAAACGATGACGGATGACCTCATCGCCTAGGTGATCGAGCTTGAGCATGACATGGTCGCCATGCGGACCGCAGCCACGCCCCTCTTTGATCTCTGTCGCCATGGCTCGAGACACCACATCGCGGCTCGCCAGATCCTTCGCGGTCGGTGCATAACGCGGCATGAATCGTTCGCCATCCTTGTTCACCAGATAACCGCCCTCGCCACGCACGCCCTCGGTGATGAGCACGCCAGCACCGTGTACACCCGTCGGGTGGAACTGGTAGAACTCCATGTCCTCCAACGGAATGCCTGCACGTGCCGCCATCCCCAGACCATCACCGGTATTGATATAGGCATTGGTGCTGGCAGAGAAGATGCGCCCTGCACCACCTGTTGCGAACAAGGTCGCACGCGCTTGCAGGATCATCACTTCGGACGTCTCAATCTCCATCGCGACCACACCGAGTACGTCACCATCTTGGTCACGGATCAGGTCGAGTGCCATCCATTCCACGAAGAAATTGGTGTTGGCACGCACGTTCTGCTGATAGAGGGTATGCAACAAGGCATGGCCGGTACGGTCGGCGGCGGCACAAGCGCGCGGCACAGGGTTCTTGCCGTAGTCTTGCATGTGACCACCGAATGGACGCTGATATATCTTGCCGCTGTCCAAACGATCGAAAGGCATACCGAAGTGCTCCAACTCGTAGACCACTTCCGGTGCTGCACGGCACATATACTCGATGGCATCTTGGTCACCCAGATAGTCCGAACCTTTGACGGTGTCGTACATATGCCAGTGCCAGTTATCTTCATTGACGTTACCCAACGACGCCGCGATACCGCCTTGTGCCGCGACGGTGTGTGAGCGTGTGGGGAATACTTTGGAGAGCACCGCGACCTTGAGCCCTGCTTCGGAGAGTGTGAGCGCTGCGCGCATCCCTGCACCACCCGCACCGACCACTACAACATCGAACGTTCTTTTTGTTATCGCCATTTCTTATAGTCCCCAAAGGATCTGCATAGACCAGATCACATACAACACTAACGCCAAGATCACCAACACATGGATGGTCAAACGGATACTGGCAGGCTTCACGTAGTCCATCACGATGTCACGCACACCGATCCACGCGTGATAGAACAAACTGAGCAAGAACAACATGGAGAAGGTACGCATCAAGTTACCGGAGAACAGACCTGCCCAGGTGTCGTATCCAAAGGAAGGCTGCAACAACAGGGTAACAACGACCACCACGGCATAGAGCGCCATCACCACAGCCGTGACGCGCTGCACCAGCCAATCGCGCAGGCCGTAATGCGCCCCCGTTACGACACGATTCACCATAACTTCACTCCAAAGATAACGGTCAACGAAAGGCTCACTAACATCACCCATTTGCTACTGGTGCGTGCCGCTGAGATGTGTGAGAGCAGATGTAAGTCGATGGCAAGGTAGCGCAAGCCTGCACAGAAATGATGCAAGAACGCCCACATCAATCCAAGTAGCGCCAACTTCAAAATAGGATGCGCAAGCACCTCGGTAAGGTTGGTGTAAGTCTCGATGGAGCGCAGACTTTGATCGAGGATGAAAAGTAGCAGTGGGAGCGCTACGAAAAGCAACGCGCCACTGATGCGATGCAGGATAGATACGATGCCGGGAAGGGGTAGCTTGATCTTATGTAACGCGAGGTGCTTAGGACGTATTTTTTGCATTGTCATTTCTTCCGACACCGATAAAATCGAATGGCCGCAATCCTACACCTACGCATGGCGAGTGCAAAGCAATCGGAATATGATGTGCGCGAAAACTAATAATCAGTCATTCGATTTCCAATACTTCTTGGCGCTATACTTCCCCAACAATCAACCACAGAGAGGGCATCATGAAAGCACCCATCCGCGTCACCATCACCGGAGCAGCAGGACAGATCGGTTACAACATGTTGTTCCGTATTGCCAATGGCGACATGTTGGGCAAAGAGCAACCCATCATCCTGCAGCTGCTGGATATCCCTGCCGCACAGCAGGCCTTGCGTGGTGTGGCGATGGAGTTGGAAGATTGCGTATTTCCCATGTTGCAACAAGTCATCGTCACTGATGATCCTCGCGTCGCTTTCCGCGACACTGAAGTCGCGTTGCTCGTTGGTGCGCGTCCGCGCGGCAAAGGTATGGAACGAAAAGATCTGCTGGAAGCCAACGGAGCCATCTTCTCGGAACAGGGGCGCATCCTGAATGAGATCGCAGCCCGTCATGTCAAAGTGCTGGTCGTTGGTAATCCCGCCAATACCAATGCGCTCATCTGCATGAAGAACGCGCCAGACCTCGATCCGCGCAACTTCAGCGGCATGATGCGTTTGGATCACAACCGCGCCATCGCACAGGTCGCGCTCAAACTTTTCCAACCTATTCAAGACATCAAGAAGATGGTCGTCTGGGGAAATCACTCAGGCACACAATATCCCGACCTATCGCACTGCGAGATCCGAGGTCGCAAAGTGTTGGAGGTGTTACAGGATCAGGATTGGATCGAGAACAACTTCATCCCTACCGTACAGAAACGCGGTGCGGCAGTGATCGAGGCGCGCGGTTTGAGTAGCGCGGCCAGTGCCGCCAACTCAGCCATTGCCCACATGCACGATTGGTTGCTGCGCTCTCACCACAACGATTGGGTCACCATGAGCGTGCCATCCGATGGTAGCTATGGCATCCCGGAAGGGGTCATCTACGGCCTACCCGTGACCTGCCGCAACGGTCATTACACCATCGTTCAAGGCCTGCCCATCAGCGATCTTGGGCGCAAACACATGATGGATAGTTATGCAGAACTACTCAGCGAGCGCGAGTTGGTGAAACACCTGCTGGGTTGAAGAAGACAGTGATCGACCAAAAGGCCGCTTGTATCAAGCGGCCTTTTGTTTTGTGTCGTCGATCCCAACGACATCGCTGTACTTCTCAGCGATCTCGATGAATTCATCTTGTATCGCCACGAAGGCCTCAACGACATCGGGATCGAAATGCTTGCCGCTCCCGTCGACGATGATCGCGGCAACCTCTGCATGCCCCATTCCTGCCTTGTATACCCGACGACTCAGCAGAGCGTCATAGACATCAGCGATCGCCATCAAACGGGCCGGGATAGGGATATCGTCTCCTTTTAGGCCGAAGGGATAGCCGCTTCCATCCCACTTTTCGTGATGCCCCAAGGCGATCTGCCGTGCGATGCGCAAGAACACACTCTTGGCATTGACCCTATCCTCCGCCGCTGCGATCGCATTCCCGCCAAGCGCCGCATGGGTCTTCATCACTTCGAACTCTTCCGGCGTCAACTTGCCCGGCTTGAGCAAGATGTGGTCTGGTATTCCGACTTTGCCGATGTCGTGCAAAGGGGCCAGTTTATAGAGCAACTCGACGTTGTCTGCGGTGAGGAAATCCTTGAAGCGAGGATGGTAGCGCAAGCGCAAACCGAGACTTCTCATGTAATTCTGCGTGCGTCGAATATGGTTGCCCGTCTCGTTATCCCGCGTCTCTGCCAATGAAGACAAGGCAAGGATGGTCGTCTCTTTGATCGACTCTATCTCTTCCGCACGATGTAGCAATTGCGCCGTCCGTTCTTGCACCAGTGTTTCGAGTTTCGTACTACCGTTCTTCAATACGAGGTTGGCGATCTCAAGTCGCATCTTGGCATCCTCGATCTCTATCTTTTGTTCCGATAATTGTTGAAGCAGATCATTCTTCTCGAAACGTTGCGTCAAAGACAAGATGAAGGTCTTATATAACCCTCTACCCGCGACCGAGATCACCCCAGTGAACAGAACAAGCATCGCGACCAATATGTAATGGACATCATCCCCCTCATAGCCGACCCGTGCGATCAGCGGCAAGAGCATCGAGATCAAATAACCGATCAAGGTGGGCGGATGGACGGGATTCATCGTCACCGCCCCCGCAGACAAACCAAGGAGGACGCAGATAAGGATGCTTTGATATGCGATGTCTGCCGGAAAGAATAAGACTGCAGCAGCACCCCACATTGCACCAGCCACAACAGAGGCAAAGGTGAAATGACGATGCCATGAGCGACATTGTTCGAGTGTCTCTAGCATCCCTTTGTATTTCACCCACCGCACCAGTTCATAGGCATGTAAGCCGTAGCATAACAACAGCCAAACCAATAGCGCATCATGTGGTGCATGATCCCAGAACAACCATACAAAAAGAGGCTCGAGTGCGATCTGACTCAAGACCAACGATGGATACATCTCCATCCGCGTACGCAGTTGCTCCACGCGTATGTTGAGATTGCTCTTATCTATACGAAACCTGAATCTTTTGATTTTTCTAGTAAGGCTCATATAGCTATTTAGCTGTAGGTCACCGAACTGCTATCGGCAGACTTACAATGAATCTTGAGAGGGTTGTCTTCACCAATAGGCATGTGAAGAAGTTTCACCTCAATCGAAGAATATTGCTATATGCCAAATGGCCTATATATCTAGACAAAAAGATATAGATATCTGTCTATATCTTTTGGAGGATCAAACCAAAACCACCACCCTCCGTTCGGAAGTTGGTAGTTTGGCCTTGGTATAGACGTGCTGCGATGAGTTGGATGTGACCAGCGTAGACGTAACAACGAATGTCGTATTTCAAAGTTTGAATATCCTCGCCCACCTTAACTGAGCATTCCCCCGGAGCGGCCTGCCGTTGAGCTACGTAGTCGGATTGCATGATCTCTTCGAACACACGCTTGGTTACCTTGTCGCCACGATATGCACCCTTGCTGCCATAGCCACTCATCGGTTTGAAGAACCACTGTTTACGCTCAGCCCACCACTGCTCTGACTCCTCGGCACGTACGACCTTGGTTTCAGGAACGCCTACTAGCAAAGCATCGATACTGGACTGCAACACACTTTCCGCATGCAACATCTCGGCATCAGAAAATAGGGCCAATTTGCGCTTGTCTGCATAGCGTTGATAGTGAGTTGGATTGGGTGTCAGCACGACCTGATTCATCTCCCACGCCGTACGGATATGCGGGTAGCGTGTCAGATCGAAATCGGTCAGGCGGTTATAGATCATGTCGATGCGTTGCCCATCGACATACAGATCATCTTCTCGAACATGTAATGCTGCGGGGGCAACGATGTAGGTAGTGATACCCGCACGTTGGAACATCTGCTTTGCCAGTAGGAATTCAGGATAGAGGAACTGCGATTCTGGATTCTCATCCACGATGGCGATGGTCTTAAGCGGCACGCCGCCACGCACCAGTCTCCATTCGTGAAGAAACATCTGGATGAAGGTTTGCTCAAACTCCTCGACAGGTGATGCATCACCCCGCTGGCTATCGATCAGCACTGCATTAAGGAACGCACCGCCCGCGTTGGTATTGACCTCGATGAGATGAACGCCCTGCTCGTTGACATGGAAGTCATAGCCATAGAACACACCGAGTGCAGCATTCGACTCCGGCTTACCCACAACCGCTTCGACAGCCGTGATGACCGCCCGCATCCTCTCGATCTGCGCAGCCTCCAGATGCAATACCACGCTGGAGAACAACTGCTGTTGGATAGGAGCGATCGCATCCGCGAACGCTCCTCCTTCAAGATGGATCCTATCGTTGAGTGATTGCCGATCGATCTCGGCAGGCAGGGCTATGGCTGACACTTGAGAGTTACTTGATTCCAAGCATGTCTTTCTTGAGGTCGTTCTGTACTGGGTTCTCACCCAACCAAATCTTCAGCAATGCACGATTGATGTCTGCACCCGCCACCACACCGCGCTCTTTGTTATTGATAGTCACCTTCGTCCCCACTGCTGGCACATAGTCCAGATAGATAGTGTCGCTTGGGCTAACGCCTGAGACGGAATCAAAAATGGCATAGAACTTCTTCATCCCCGCATCAATGGCGGCCAGCTCTGCCGGACTATGGTTCGCTTCGATGGCATCTTTGAACGCACCTAACAACTTCTCCGACTTCATGCCATAAAGGATGTGCAATGCCACACGTTTTGCCCCCGCATCCGCGAATACGGCATCGGCACTATTCGTCGTCTTGCCTAGATACAGCGCACCAACGTACACATCGATGATCACCCTAGTACGTGTACCCGCCCCGTTCAAGACCAGATTCGCGCCACCCACCTGTGCTGTTTCAGGCACACGCACATCCGCCACATCACGCGCAGCCACGTTCAGACTCAACAACAAACCGCTTACCAATACGAGCAATTTATTCATTTCCACCCCTTCAATTAAAGTGCTTCAAAGACACCTGCTGCGCCCATACCCGTGCCGATACACATCGTCACCATGCCGAACTTCTGTTTGCGGCGACGCAGGCCATGTAGCAACGTCGCAGTACGGATCGCCCCAGTCGCACCGAGCGGATGCCCCAAGGCAATCGCGCCACCCAGTGGATTGACGATCTCAGGATTCAGACCCAAATCGCCAATCACCGCCAACGACTGCGCAGCAAACGCTTCGTTCAGCTCGATCCAATCCATCTGATCCAGACTCAGCCCCGCCACCTTCAATGCGCGCGGGATCGCCTCTTTCGGGCCGATACCCATGATCTCTGGCGGCACACCCGCCACACTGAAACTATGGAACTTACCGATGGGGGTGAGGTTGTAACGCTTCAACGCCGCTTCGCTGCACAACAACAACGCACCAGCACCATCCGACATCTGCGAACTGTTACCCGCCGTCACCGAGCCCTTTTGTGCGAACACCGTCTTCAATTTACCCAAGGCTTCCAACGTCGTATCCGCACGCGGACCTTCATCTTGCACCACATCGCGCGCCTTGATCCTCACTTCCCGCGCATTCATATCGGGCACATGGTCGGTGATGAGATACGGGGTGACCTCGTCTTTGAAATCGCCGTTGTTATATGCCGCGATGGCACGCTGATGGCTCTGCAAAGCAAATGCATCCTGAGCCTCGCGCGAAACTTTCCAACGCTCAGCCACTTTCTCCGCCGTCAACCCCATGCCAAACGCGATACCGTAGTGCTCGTTCTTGGCAAAGATGGCGGGATTGAAGGCGATCTTGTTGCCCATCATCGGCACCATGCTCATGCTCTCCACCCCCGCCGCGATCATCACATCGGCCTCACCGAGGCGGATACGATCCGCCGCCAATGCCACTGCCTGCACACCGGACGAACAGAAACGGTTGATGGTCATTCCCGGCACCGTGTTCGGCAACCCCGCCAACAACAGCGAGATACGCGCCACGTTCATGCCCTGCTCCGCCTCCGGCATCGCACACCCGACGATCACATCGCCGATGCTAGCGGGGTCGAGCGATGGTGCCTGCGCCATCACCGCCTTCAACACATGCGCCAGCAGATCATCGGGGCGCGTATTACGGAACATGCCGCGCGGCGCTTTGCCAACGGGGGTGCGTGTAGCGGCGACGATGTAGGCTTCTTGGACTTGTTTGCTCATAGCACTTTCCTCTCAATCAAAACGTGGCTCGCCCCTATTACTCAAAACCATTGCGATGCTAACCCCATATCACTCGCTTTAGCACATGCGCCATTAGTTCATCGGGACGCGTGTTGCGTAATATCCCGCACGGCGGCGCCCCTCTCGAACAAGCTGCAAATTGATAGACCGCCCACGTCACTGTTACGCCAGAAGCTCGGCGGGCTTGTTGATGGAGACGGCCACTATGTTGCCGTTCCCCCGATATTCCAAGCTATCGAAACTAGCTGCTCTCGACATCGCAATTCCCCTGCCATGCAAATCGAAGGCGCGTGCGGGATTGAAGTTGAGATAGGCGAGCCAATCGAAACCGTCTCCCTGATCTGCAATGGTTACCGTGCAGGTCGTATCCGTCCTATCCACCGTGACCTCGACAAAACGTGAGGCGTATTCGGGTTGTTGTAAACGCATGTTCACTTCCTCTACCCAACGATCCTCACTCAGCAGCCTGCTTTTCTCTGCATAACTGATACCGAGATTGCCATGCTCGATGGCATTGATCAGCAATTCCAGAAAACCGCCCACAGAACGGGGCGCATCACGGCTGATCTCGGCCAGCAATACGGCCATATCCCTTGCCTCTTGCAAGGTGCGGATGCTAAATTCGGCGTGATGCAACAACTTAAGGGGCAAAACATACCGCCCAGCCTGTTCCTGCAACTGGCGCTTGGCGCGAAGATCGTCAAGCACACTGCGCAACACCGCATCGAGCAACTCCTTGCTAGCTGGCTTAATCAGATAGTGATAAGCCCCTTCGGAAAGTCCGCGTGTAACTTCGTCTTGCCGATTGTTGACAGTCAGCATCACTACCGGAATCCCGCTCATGCGGGAATCAGCCTTGAGCCGTTTCAACAACTCAAGTCCATCCAGATTAGGCATATGTCGATCCAACAGCACAAGATCGAAATGCCCCGGCGCAGCATCGAGCAACTCCCAGGCTGCTTGCCCATCGACAGCCGTTTCAACCATATAGCCACACTTATCCAGCATACTCCCTGTCAATGTACGGAACATCGTGTCATCATCGACCAGCAATATATTTGCAGGCATGCTTGCTCCTTAATTCATCTAATTCCCCAACGGCTTCCCACTCTTCAACATGTATTCGATACGTGCTTGCGTCTTCTCAGTCGCCAGCAGTTCCATGAAGTTCTTGCGCTCAAGATCGAGCAACCATGTCTCATCCACCAGGCTCCCCGCCTCCACATCACCACCGCACATGCTCTCGGCCACGCGGCAGCCGATGTTGTAGTCGTGTTCGGAGATGAAGCCACCTTCGAGCATGTTCAACATGGAGGCCTTGAAGGTGGCGATGCTGGTGCGGCCTGCCACGGGGATCTGATGTTGATGCAAGGGCGGACGATAGGCCGTGGCGTTAAGCGCTTTAGCTTCTTCTTTGGCGATATGTAGCAGCTCGAATTTGTTGAGCACGATGCGGTCGGATGGTCTGAGGTAGCCCATGTCGCGAGCCATCTCTGCACTCTTGGCGACTTCGCCCATGGCGATGTGCTGGAAGTAACGTTTCAAGATGGGGAAGATGTCGCCGCCACGTGCTTCGGCGGCGGCACGTTGTGCCATCTCTTTACAGCCACCACCTGCGGGTAACAGTCCTACCCCCACTTCAACGAGTCCGATATAGCTTTCCAGCGTGGCGACGATACGTGAGCAATGGATGGAGAACTCGCAGCCACCACCCAGCGCTAGACCATCGACAGCCGCGATGGTCGGTACTTGAGCATATTTGAGACGCATCGAGGTCTGTTGAAACTTGGCGACCACCTCCTCGACCTTGGGCACGTTGCCTGTCGCCGCATTGAACAGATCGCCCATCCCACCACCGCCTGCTGCGGTGTATTTCACGCGACTCACTGCGCCCTTCAGCTTGCCGAACAATCCCGATTCGGCGGGTGTCTCTTGCACACCTTGCATTAACTGCAACAGATTTGCCCCTGCGGAGAACGGCGCTTCTGTCTGCCAAATGATGAGTGCGCTGAAGTTCGCTTCAGCCTCATCCACCGCACGCAGCACGCCGTCCAGCACTTCGTTGTTGACGGTGTGCATCTTGCTCTTGAAGCTGAGGATGGCGATGTCATCACCCATGTGCCACATGCGTACTTCGTCGGTCTCGAACACGGTCTCGCCGTAGTGATGTGTCTCGCCTTGTAGCACATCGGGGAAGATTTGACGGCGATAGACGGGGAGCGTGGAACGAGGTTGATCGTTCTGACTGCTTGGTGAGAATGAACCTTGTGCCGAGTGCACGCCGGTGCGTGATGGCGCAGTCACCCAGAATGGCAACGGCGCGTTCGCCATCGACTTGCCTGCGGCGATGTCGGCATTGATCCAACCCGCCACTTGCTGCCACCCTGCGGCCTGCCAGATTTCGAACGGACCTTTGTCCCAGCCGAAACCCCAGCGCACGGCAAAATCGAGGTCGCGCGCATTGTTGGCAATGTCGCCAAGATGCAACGCACAGTAATGAAACACGTCTCGAAAAGTGGCCCACAGAAATTGCGCTTGCGGATGCGGATTCAAGCGCAACCCGGCGAGTTTCTTGGCCCAATCACGTTCACGCAAGATGTCTTTGACACCGTCATCTACCTTGGCATCAGATAAGCGATATTCCTTGGTGTGCAGATCGAGCACGTGTATCTCTTTGCCGATCTTTTGATAGATACCGCGCTTGGTCTTCTGCCCCAACGAGCCTTGATTGACCAGATATGAGAACCAGCTCGGCAATTCGTAATGCTTGTGCCACGGGTCTTCCGTCAGGTTATCGCGCATGGTGTTGACCACGTGGGCGAACACATCCAGACCGACCACATCCAGCGTGCGAAAAGTGGCACTCTTGGGACGACCGAGATAACGCCCAGTGAGCGCATCCACCATATCGAAGCCGAGATTGAACGCAGCCGCATGATGCTTGGTAGCGAGCATGGAGAACACGCCGATGCGGTTGGCGATGAAGTTGGGTGTGTCTTTTGCGCGCACCACACCCTTGCCTACGGTAGAGACGAGGAAGGTCTCCAACTGATCGAGCAACGCCACATCCGTGCCTTTGCACGGGATGAGTTCGACCAGATGCATGTAGCGTGGTGGGTTGAAGAAGTGGATGCCGCAGAAACGGTGACGTAGATTCTCAGGGAAAGCTTCGGCCAGTGTGTTGATGGAAAGACCGGAAGTGTTGGTGGCGAAGATGGCATTCGCATTCACGAACGGCGCGACTTTGCGATACAAGTCTGATTTCCAATCGATACGCTCCGCGATGGCTTCGATGATGAGGTCGCACTCGCGTAGCTTCTCCAGATGCTGATCGTAGTTAGCAGGCTGGATATAGCTGAGTTTGTTCGGACTGGAGATCGGTGCGGGATCGAGCTTCTTCAAGCCATCCAGTGCTTTGTTCACGTTGCCGTTGGGGTCGCCTTCTTTGGCCGGCAACTCGAACAACAAGGTCTCGACATTGGCATTCACAAGATGCGCGGCGATCTGGGCACCCATCACACCAGCTCCCAACACGGCCACCTTACGTATCTGCAAGTTGCTCATCTTTTCACTCCTTAATTTTCAGGCGGTACAGGACGCGGCTTGCGATCATCACTCACTGCCACATAGGTCAGTTGCGCCTCGGTCACCTTGTGGCAAGTCGGATTCTCGGGGTCACGCTGCACATAGACTTCGACATCCACCGTGATGGATGTATTACCGACCCTCACGATATGCGTATAGAAACTCACGATGTCGCCCACGAAGATGGGTTGTTTGAATATGAAGGAATTCACCGCCACGGTGGCGACTCTGCCGCGTGCGCGATGCACGGCTGGAATGCTACCCGCCACATCCACCTGCCCCATCAACCATCCGCCAAAGATATCGCCCGTGTAGTTGGCATCCGACGGCATGGCTGCCACACGCAAGGTGGGCTGGCGATCAGGCAAAGTCGTGATCGGTGTTGTCATCTCTTAGTGCCCTTTATATAGATCGTTTATTTGGGACTCGAACATCTCGACCACTTTGTTGCGTTTCAGGCTCAACTTAGGCGTGAGCAAACCGTTGTCGATGGTCCAAGGATCGCGCAACAACAATGCACGATTCACTTTGGCATAAGCAGGGAAGCTACTTAGATTACGTGCGATGCGACGCAACACTTTGGCTTCCACGTTGCTGTCAGTGAGCGACTCTGGCATGTCGGGATGTATACCCATCTTCTCAGCGACAGCCTTCCAGGTCTCTGGGTTCAATACCACCAACGCGACAAGATATGGCTTACCTTCGCCATACAGCATCACTTGATCGATCAATGGATCGGTCAGGATAGAAGCCTCCATATCCGCTGGCGGGAATTTCTCACCGTTCGCCAGCACGATGATCTCTTTCAAACGCCCTGTGATATAGACGTGCCCCGTCTCGCTGATGCGTGCGACGTCACCACTGTTCAGCCACCCGTCATCGCTCAAGATCGCCTTGGTCGCCTCTGGATTGTTCCAGTAGCCCATCATCACGTTCGGCCCTTTGATGAGCAGCGCGTTCTGCGGCCCCAGTTTCACCTGCACACCGCGTATGGGCTGGCCGACGCTATCGGGGAAGTTGTTGTCCAGCTTGTTACCAGTTGCGATGGGGCTGGTCTCGGTCATACCGAAGCCTTGCACCACGGGCAAGCCTAGCCCCACAAAGGTATGCGATATCTCCGCCGTCAACGCCGCGCCACCACTCACTGCAGTACGCAGACGACCGCCCAACCTATCCATCAATTTTTGCGCCACCAACTTCTTCAAGATCGGCCACAGCAAGAACGATAGTTTCCAACCACCACGTCCTTGGTCACGCAGGAAGCGCGCCCACCCCACCTCGACTGCCAGCAGGAATAGCTTCTTTCGGATGGCAGGGCCTTCATCCAACTTCGCATGCAGTGCCGCATAGATGCGCTCATAGATGCGCGGCACGGAGATGAGGATGGTCGGCTTGATGAATTGCAAGTCTTCCGACAACAACGGAATAGAACGTGCATACGCCACCGTCGCGCCCGTCATCACTTGCAGGTAGTAACCGCAAGTGCGCTCGAAGGTGTGCGACAAAGGCAAGAAGGAAAGCAGCAAGTCATCGGGATAGATTACGAACGTACCCAGCGCCGAATGGGTGTTACTCAGCATGTTGTTGTGACTGAGCATCACGCCCTTGGGCTTACCAGTCGTACCCGAGGTGTAGATGATGCTGGCAAGTTCACCAATTTGAGTCGGCACAGGTGGCTGCAAGGTCGCCGTCGCGGGCAGATAGTTGCTTGCCCCAACGAGTCGTGATTCGTTATGTGCGAAGGTATCAAGCGCGATGAAGCGTTGCACGCAACCCATTTGACCGACCACGTTGCTCAATTCTTTCCATTGCTCTGCCGTCTCGAACAGTACGACCTTGGCTTGCGCATCGTTCACGATGTAAGCGATGTTCTCCGCCCGATCCACGGTGTACAGAGGCACAGTGACCAATCCCAAAGACATCGCCGCCTGATCGAAGATCACCCACTGCGGACAGTTACGCAGCATCAAGGCGACACGATCACCTTTGGCGAACCCCTCCTTGGCCAAAGCTGCCTGCCAGCGCGCCACCTGCTCCAGCATCTGCTTCCACGTGAGCGAAATCCATGCGTTCTTGGCATTGTCAAAATAGCGGTAGGCCTCTTTATCGGGTGAGTGCTTGACCCGCTCAAGAAACAAGCCATGCAAGGTACCCGCTTGTTCTGGGGTGATCACATCTGGATCGTGTGCGGTCATTTTGAGCTCCCTTGTATTGACGTGTTAATCGAGAAAAAGGTCTTTGAACGGTGTGACGTTTGGATCGACAGCATAGGACGTGAAATCGGTGACACCTGCTTCGCGCAACACATCCTCATCAATGAAGAAGTTGCCACTGCATGTATTACTGTCACGCATCAGAATGGCATGCGCCGCATCCGCCATGATGGCCGGTTTGCGTGAGGCCCGCAGGATGGCTTCGGGGAAATTGAATTCGATGGCGGCCGTGGCGATGGTAGTGCGTGGCCATAGTGCGTTGAATGCGATGCCTTCAGAGGCGAACTCTTTTGCCATCCCCAACATGACCATGCTCATACCGAACTTGGACATCGTATAAGCCACATGCGGCGCGAACCATTTCGCCTGCATATCCAGCGGTGGCGACAAAGCCAGCACATGCGGATTGACTGCATTCTTGAGGTGCGGGATACAGGCCTGCGATACGAGGAAGGTAGCGCGCATGTTCACATCCCACATCAGATCGAGACGTTTGGCGGGTGTCTGCAAAGTCGGCGTGAGTTGGATGGCACTGGCGTTGTTCACCAACACATCGATGCCACCGAAATGCGCGACGGCTTGAGCCACGGCAGCGGTGATGGCATTCTCGTCGCGCACATCCATCTGGATCGCCAAGGCCTGACCACACGCCGCGACCACCTCTTCGGCGACGGTATGGATAGTGCCGGGAAGTTTTGGATGCGGATCGACTGTCTTGCCCGTGATGATGACTTTCGCCCCATCGCGAGCACAACGCAAGGCTATCTCACGACCAATACCCCGGCTGGAGCCGGTGATGAAAACGACCTTGTCGCGCAGGCCGCTCATACTGGATTCGACCTCAGCACCTCCGGTGCAAAGTCGTCCACCATGATGACTTGGCGACGTAGCGCGTAGTCACGTTGCAACTGCAACGCTTGCTCTGCCGTGATGAGTCCCTTGTCACGCGCCTCGACGATCAACGTCACCTCGTCGCGAGATTTTAGCTTGCCCTCTTTGCGCGCTTTCTCCAATTCGGATTGCAACGGTTCGCACACCAAGGTGCTGGCCAAAGAAGCCTCCAGTGCACCCATCGCATCCGCCTCGTCAGTCGGCACGAACATGCCTGCGGTCAAGCGATCACGTGCCGCCCCAGGCTTCATCAACAACGAAGCGACCTGATGCCCAAGCTCGTCGGACGGCGGTCTGCGGCATTGCCCCAATGGGAAGATGAGCGCGCGCATCAACAAGGCGAAGAAACGGTTAGGAAAGTTCTGCAACACGCCATCGAAAGCGGTTTGGATGCGAAACAGTGAATCTTCCATCGCCCATTGCATCAACGGTACATCCTCTTCAGGACGACCGTCGTCCTCGAACTTCTTCAAGGTGGCCGAGCAGATATAGAGCTGACTCAAGACATCCCCCAGCCGCGCAGAAAGTTTCTCGCGGCGCTTAAGCGCGCCCCCCAAAGACAACATGGCGATATCAGACGCGAAGGCGAAAGCCGCCGCATAGCGCGTCATCTGTTGGTAGTAACGATGCGTCGGCGCATCCGTCGGCACATTGATCATGCGTCCGCCGGACAAGGCATAGACCAAGGTGCGCACACCATTGCTCAAGCTGAAGCTGATGTGTGCGAAGAATGCCTCATCGAAGTTGCGTACCGCTTTCTTGGCATTCTGCTCATGCGCCGCTTGAATCTCTTTCAGCACATAGGGATGCGCGCGCACAGCACCTTGCCCAAAGATGATGAGACTGCGGGTGAGGATGTTCGCGCCTTCCACCGTGATACCGATAGGCGTCTGTTGATAAGCACGTGCAAGGTAGTTGCTTGGCCCCATGCAGATACCTTTACCGCCATGCACATCCATCGCATCGTTGACGACGATACGTCCGCGCTCAGTACAGTGATATTTGACGATAGCGGAGATGACCGAAGGCTTCTCACCCAAATCCACAGCCAAGGCCGTCATCTTGCGCGCAGCATCCATCGCATAAGCATGACCGCCGATGCGTGCCAACGCCTCCTCCACTCCCTCGAACTTACCGACTGGAACGTGGAACTGTTTGCGCACACGGCCATAAGCACCGCTGCTACGCACACACATCTTGACGCCGCCTGTCGCACTCGCAGGCAAAGAGATGGAACGGCCTGCCGCCAGACATTCCATCAACATGCGCCAACCCTGGCCGATACGTTGCGTGCCGCCGATGATGTAATCCATCGGGATGAAGACATCGTTACCCGTTGTCGGCCCGTTGAGGAATGCTGAATTGAGCGGGAAGTGACGGCGACCAATATTCACCCCAGGCGTATCAGTTGGGATCAGCGCCAGCGTGATACCGCGTGACTGCTCCGCCCCTAGCAGATGATCTGGGTCATAAAGCTTAAAAGCCAAACCAAGCAAGGTCGCCACAGGTGCCAGCGTGATGTAGCGCTTCTCCCAAGTCACACGCAAGCCAAGCACGTTCTGCTGCCCGTTGAACTCGCCGTAGCAGACGATACCCGTGTCGGGGATTGCGCCCGCATCAGAACCCGCCATCGGCCCCGTCAGTGCGAAGCAAGGGACTTCCAATCCCTTGGCGAGGCGATTCAGATACTTGTCTTTTTGTTCTTTGGTGCCGTACTTCAACAACAACTCAGCTGGGCCGAGCGAGTTGGGAACCATCACCGTCACTGCGGCCGTCCCGCTACGCGAGGCGACCTTGGTCACCACTGCCGAGTGCGCTTGGGCGGAGAACTCCAAACCGCCATATTCCTTCGGGATGATCATGCCGAAGAAGCCTTTGTCTTTGATGAACTGCCATGTCTCGGGCGACAGGTCTTGGCGCGTGTGGGTGACATCCCAATCGTCGATCATGGCGCACAGTTGCTCGACTTCGTTATCGAGGAAGGCTTGCTCTTCGGCGCTGATGCCTGTCTTGGGCATCGCCAGCAACTTGGTCCAACGCGGACGCCCGCTGAACAATTCACCATCCCACCATACCGTACCGGCATCCAGTGCCTCTTGTTCGGTCTGCGAGACTTGCGGAAGGATCTTGCGGAAAATCTTGAGGATGAAACTACTGACCAACAGGCGACGCAGGAAAGGCACGCCAAGTACCAGCACGAAAACAGTCAGTGCGATATAGACCGTTTGCAACGCATCGTCAGAGATGCGGCTCTCAATGGCCACCACGGGTACGATCACCGAGATGGCGATCAACCAACTCCATATCGAGGCTCTAAAGAATGCAAGTAACAGAAGGACTACCACCACCACCACTATCGTTATCAGCATCGCCATATCGAACCTCTTATTCTTGTTTGTGGATAGAGCGAACTGTAACGCCAGTATGAAAGGCTGACAATGGATATATTCCCCTTCATCAGATGGGGCCGACACTGGACTGATTGACTATCCGGCTTCGCTTTGCCACACTGCGGTCATGTTCCGCCAAACCAGAAAATATATCGCCGTTTTCATGCTGTTGTGGTTACCGCTCTCCAGCGGTAGCGCACTGGCGGCTTCGCTTGCGATGCAATTGCAGCAGGGAGAATGTCATGAGTCTGCTGAGATGATGAACATGTCGCACGAAGACATGATGGATCACGACATGATGCAGGATGACCACGTAGCCATGCAGGCAAGCAATGACGGTGATTCTGGTTGCACTTCTTGCGGCGTATGTCATCTGGCTTGCACGGCTTATCTCGATACACCTGTGGTTGCCATGCATCTGACCGAAACCGGTTCGCAGGCTGTTAGTTCTATCCCCGAGACTTTCGTCTCTCATCTTTCCGCTCCACTCGATCCACCACCCCTCGCCCGCGTCTAACGCAGGACGAGTCCGTCTGTAATTCCTAAACGTTCCTCGTCCTGCCTGTTCGGCAGTCGTTTTCGACTGTCTGCTCGTATCGCAAAGCAACAGGATGTGGATTATGAAAAACCATTTAAGACTGATGACCTTGGTGTGTGGCGTGTGGCTATCCAGCAGCCATGCGGAGGTACTGCCGCTACAAAGCAGCTCCGCCCTCACCCATGCGCCCACCGTGAAGACGGACGGCACCACCACGCTCGGCAGCAACGTTGAAGGTTTGCTGCGTTACGCGCGCGAGCACAACCCAAACCTTGCCGCAGCGCGCTTTGATGTGGAGGCAGCCACCCAGCGCGCCGAACCTTCCGCCGCCTTACCCGATCCCGTGTTGCGTATCGAGCCGATGGATGTCACGCGAGGCGGTGGCACACGTTATCTGGTGATGCAGAGCTTGCCGTGGTTAGGCAAACGCGGACTGCAACGCGAGGTTTCAGAAGCCAAGATGGCTCAGGCCGATGGGCAGATGGCCGCGACTTGGACTGAACTTGCGAACCGCATCAAGCAGGCTTATGCGATGAATCACTACACCGCCGCAAGCGAACGCCTAACGCAGCAGACCTTGGACTTGCTGGACAACATGGAACAGATCGTGCAAAACCGTTATGCACATGGCCTAGCCACCCAACAGGATGTGATCCAAGTGCAACTGGAAAAGACCTTGCTACGCGGCGAACTCATCGCATTGCAGAACGAACATCATCACAGCCATGCGCGTCTCAATGCCCTGCTATCGCGCCCAACGAGCGCGCCTCTCGCCGATCCAGAGCAACTGCGCAACATACCCTCGCCCGCTTCCCTCGACGAAGCGACTTTGCTAGAACAGCTACGCGTCCGCAATCCGCAACTGCGCATCGCCGAGGCGGACATCCAATCCGCAGAAAAGAGTCGCGAGCTGATCTACGCCAAACGCTATCCCGATTTCACCCTTGGCGTCGCGCCCACCCAGAGCGGCAACACGATCAAACAATGGGACTTGATGTTGGAATTGAACATCCCCTTGCAGCAATCGTCGCGCCGCGCACAAGAGGGTGAGACCGAGGCCATGCTGTCTGCTTCGACGGCACGCAAACAGGCGCTGCTCGACCAGATGCAATCGGAACTCTCTGAGGCACTGTCAGCACTTGAATCGGCGCGCCGCACCGAATCACTCATTGCGACACGGTTGCTACCGCAAGCAGAGCTCACCTATCAGTCGGCATTGGCTGGATACGAAACGGGCAAAGTGTCTTTCAGCATGCTCATCGAAGCGCAGAAACAGATCCTCAAAGCCAAACAGCAACACCTGCAAGCGCAGACCGACATGCAATTGCGTCTAGCCGACATCGAGAAGTCTCTGGGAGAAGAATGATGAACACCGCGACCAAACAAATCACCGCTGCCGTTCTGTTGCTGGCTGTCGCCGCCACGGCTTACTGGTTCGGCACACAAAGCAGGACTGCCGTGCAATCGGCCTCCAACACAGAGTCGGGACGCAAAGTGCTGTATTACCGCAACCCGATGGGCTTGGCGGATACCTCGCCGGTACCCAAGAAAGATTCGATGGGCATGGATTACGTCGCCGTGTATGAAGGCGAGGAACAATCCACATCCTCCATCAACATCAGCGTCGACAAGGTGCAGAAGCTCGGCGTTAAGAGCGAAGCAACGACCCTGCGTGAATTGAACAGCAGCTTGCGCGTGACAGGCCGTATTGAGATCGACGAGCGTCGCACCTACACCATCGCACCGAAATTCGAAGGCTGGGTGGAACGTCTGCATGTGAACACCACAGGGCAACTTGTTTCAAAAGGACAGGCACTGTTCGATGTGTACAGCCCAGAACTGGTGTCGGCACAACGCGAACAGACGCTGGCCGCACAAGGCTTGGTCGCCATGAAAGACGCGGATGAGGAAGCCAAACGCAGCATGCAACGCTTGGCCGATGCTACCGCCACACGCCTGAAAAATTTGGATGTCAGCGATGCCAAGCTGAACGGTAACCGCATCACCTACCACGCTAAAGAGTCAGGCATCGTGCTGGAGAAAAAAGCCGTGCAAGGCATGCGCTTCATGCCGGGCGAGGTGTTGTACCAGATCGCCGACCTCTCTTCCGTTTGGGTCGTCGCCGAAGTGCCGGAGCAGGACATCGGGCAACTCAAACTGGGCAGCACGGCGCAGATAAAAGTCGATGCTTATCCGGAGCGCACGTTCGACGGCAAAGTCGATTTCATCTATCCGACGATGAACAGCGCGACGCGCACCTTGCAAGTACGCATGCAGGTAGCCAATCCGAAGACACTGCTCAAACCTGCCATGTTCGCCAATGCAACCATTTCGGCGGCTAAAGGTAGCAAGGTGCTGACTGTGCCGACATCAGCCGTGATCGACAGCGGCACAAAGCAAGTCGTACTGGTGCGTTTAGCTGAGGGACGTTTTGAGCCACGTAGCGTCAGCCTTGGGGGGCGCAGCAATGACTACGTCGAAGTGTTGAGCGGCGTTGCGGAAGGCGAGCAGGTCGTCACCTCGGCCAACTTCCTGATCGACTCGGAGAGCAATCTCAAAGCGGCATTGAGTGGCATGGGCGAAACTTCCACCAAAGCGCAGGCTACGCAAAAGACCGTCGGCCATCAGGCGCACGGCATCCTCGAAGCACTCAACGCGGACGGTACAGTGAGCATCACGCACGACCCGATCCCTGCACTCAAATGGCCCAGCATGACGATGGACTTCGCGTTGGCTAATCCTTCACTGGTGGCGAACGTCAAAGCAGGCAGCCCTATCGACTTCGAGATCGTCGAACGTGGCGAAGGTGAATGGGTCATCACCAAACTGCAAGCTAAACACGAGGGACACTGACATGCTCTCCAACATAATCGACTGGTCGGCGCGCAACCGTTTTCTGGTTCTGCTCGCCACGCTGTTCATCACACTGGCGGGTATCTATGCGCTGGTGAAGACACCGCTGGATGCGCTGCCTGATCTATCCGATGTGCAAGTCATCGTCTATACGGAATACTCGGGACAAGCACCGCAGGTGGTGGAAGACCAAGTCACTTATCCGCTCACCACGGCGATGTTGTCGGTGCCTAAATCCAAGGTGGTGCGCGGCTTCTCCTTCTTCGGCGCTTCCTTCGTGTATGTGATCTTCGAGGACGGCACCGACATCTACTGGGCGCGTTCGCGTGTGCTGGAATATCTCAACAGCATCGCTGGGCGCATGCCTCAAGGTGTGTCCCCGCAACTCGGGCCGGACGCCAGCGGCGTAGGCTGGGTGTATCAATACGCCGTCCTCAGCGACAAGCATGACCTGGCCGAACTACGCACCATGCAGGACTGGTACTTGCGCTATCAGCTCACCAAGGCGCACGGCGTGGCCGAAGTCGCCTCCATCGGCGGCTTCGTGCAGCAATATCAGGTCACGGTCGATCCGGTGAAGCTGCGCGCCTACGGCATCCCGCTGAGCAAGGTGTCGCAAGTCATACGTGATGGAAACCGCGATGTCGGCGGACGCGTGGTGGAGATGGCAGAGACCGAGTACATGGTGCGCGGTCGTGGTTATCTGCGCGGTAAGGCAGATATCGAGAATCTGGTGGTGAAAGCCGAACGCGGCACGCCAGTACTGCTGCGCGACATCGCGCGCGTGGAACTGGGGCCGGACGAGCGGCGTGGCCTGACCGAACTCAACGGCGAAGGCGAAGTGGTGTCCGGTATCGCCATGGCGCGTTACGGCCAGAACGCGCTGGAGGTGATCGCGAACGTCAAAGCTAAGATCGCCGAGATCACGCCGGGACTGCCAGAAGGTGTCAGCATCCAAGCGGTGTATGACCGCTCCGAACTAATACAGCGCGCCATTACCACGTTGAAGCATACCTTGCTGGAAGAAGGATTGATCGTAGCGCTGGTATGCATGCTGTTCCTGATGCATGCTCGCAGTGCCTTGGTCGCCATCGTGATGCTGCCCATCGGCGTGCTCATTGCCTTCATCGCCATGCGTTTCCTCAATCTGAACTCAAACATCATGAGTCTGGGCGGCATCGCCATCGCCATAGGTGCGATGGTGGATGCGGCTATCGTGATGATCGAGAACGCGCATAAACATTTGGAACGGATGACGGAAGATGAATCGCGATTCGTTGCAATATTGAAAGCATGCAAAGAAGTCGGCCCTTCCCTCTTCTTCTCCCTACTCATCATCACCGTCTCCTTCCTGCCGGTGTTCACACTAGAAGCACAGGAGGGACGACTGTTCGCACCGCTGGCCTTCACCAAGACCTTCGCCATGGCGGGTGCGGCATTACTCTCCGTGACACTGGTTCCAGTACTGATGCTGCTGTTCATCAAAGGCAAGATAAAACCGGAATCGGAGAATCCCCTGAACCGCTGGATGATCGCCGCTTACCGCCCCCTCATCGCATGGGTACTGCAACACAAAAACGCCACACTTGGCATCGCTGTTGGTGCGATGTTGTTGTCCGCCTATCCCGCGCTGAAACTGGGCAGCGAGTTCATGCCGACGCTGAACGAAGGCACGTTGTTTTACATGCCCACTGCGCTGCCCGGCATGTCAGCGACCAAAGCCGCCGAGTTGTTGCAGACACAGAACAAGATCATCAAGAGCTTCCCCGAAGTGGCATCGGTGTACGGCAAGGCAGGACGCGCACAGAGCGCCACCGACCCCGCGCCGTTGGAGATGTTTGAGACGGTCATCAACCTCAAACCTCAAGAGGAATGGCGCGACGGCATGGATACCGACAAGCTCATCGCCGAGATGGATAAGGCGCTGCAATTCCCCGGCGTGGCCAACTCGTGGACGATGCCCATCAAGGCACGCATCGACATGCTCTCAACCGGTATCCGCACCCCCATCGGCATCAAGGTGTTCGGCAAGGATCTGGACGAGATGGAGCGTCTGGCCAAGGAGATCGAAGCGGTGGTGAAAAAAGTACCGGGCACCAGTAGCGCCTACGCCGAACGTATCACCGGCGGGTTCTATCTCAACATCGAACCTGACCGACTGGCCTTGGCGCGCTACGGCCTGACGATGGGTGAGGTGCAAGATGTCATCGCCACTGCCTTGGGTGGCGAGAACGTGACCACCACGGTGGAAGGGCTGGAACGCTTCGGTGTGAATGTGCGTTATCCACGAGACATGCGCAGCACGCCGGAACAGATCGCGCGCGAGGTGTTGGTCACCACATCGGATGGAGCGATGATTCCGCTCGGCCAACTCGCCAAGGTGAGCTTGAGCAAAGGCGCGCCCGCCATCCGCACTGAGAACGCCCTGCTCTCCGCCTACATCTACGTAGACATCCGCGAACGCGACATCGGCTCCTACGTGGATGAGGCGCGCAACGCGGTGGCAGCCGAAGTGAAGTTCCCACCCGGCTATTACGCCACGTGGAGTGGTCAGTTCGAGTACATGGAACGCGCCGCTGCGAAGATGAAGATCGTGATCCCTATCACGCTGCTCGTCATCTTCCTGTTGCTGTATCTCAATTTCAAACGCGTCACGGAATCGCTGGTGGTGATGCTGTCGGTTCCGTTCGCACTGGTCGGCGGTGTGTGGCTATTGTGGCTGCTGGACTACAACCTGAGCGTGGCGGTGGCGGTCGGCTTCATCGCGCTGGCGGGTGTGGCAGCGGAGACCGGCGTGGTGATGCTCATCTATCTGGAACACGCATGGCAGGATGTTCAAACTCGTTGTCGTAGCGAAGACCGTCAGCCAAGCGCTGTCGATCTACAACAAGCCATCATGCACGGCGCAGTGGAACGCGTGCGCCCCAAGATGATGACGGTGGTCGCCATCATGGCGGGTCTGTTGCCCATCCTGTGGAGCAGCGGCACCGGTTCTGAAGTGATGCGCCGCATCGCCGCACCGATGGTGGGCGGCATGGTCTCCTCAGCGGTATTGACGCTGCTGGTGATCCCGGTGATTTATGCGTTGATAAAAAAACCTAGCCTTACTGCAAATGCTTCATCCATTCATTCAAAGGAATATCCATGAGAACTCTGACACTCACATTCGCCCTTCTATCTGCCATCAGCCTGGCTCAAGCTGCCTCTCACACACATGAAATGCGCCACGACATGTCGTCACACAGCGCAACACAACACGCGACGGGAGTGGTGAAAGCCTTGCAGGCCAACAAGATTCAAATCACACACGAACCCATCGCCGCACTAAATTGGCCTGCGATGACCATGTGGTTCAGCCTACTCAAACCCATTCAAAACAACATCAAGGTGGGCGATGAAGTACGTTTTGAGATGACGCAAGGTAGCGATAAGCAATGGACAATCGTGACCATTCAGCAGAAATAATCTGACCATGCTGTGGAATAACCTTAGGAAAAATGCCGTTAGCGCATCTTCTCCACAGCTTCATCCACCCTATCCACCGCGATGATGGTCATGCCTTCTATCTTGTGTTTTGGCGCGTTGGCTTTGGGGATGATGGCGTGAGTGAAGCCCAGTTTGGCCGCTTCTTTAAGTCGCTCTTGCCCGCGCTGCACAGGACGCACTTCGCCTGCCAGCCCGACTTCACCGAACACCACCATCTTTTCTGGAAGAGGCTTGCTGCGGAGTGACGACACTATGGCGAGCAACACCGCCAAGTCAGCGCCCGGTTCGGTGATCTTCACTCCGCCCACCGCGTTGATGAACACATCCTGATCGAAGCAGGCGATGCCTGCGTGGCGGTGCAACACCGCCAACAACATCGCCAAACGATTCTGCTCCAGACCTAACGACAGGCGGCGCGGTGTGGGTGCATGAGACGCATCCAACAGCGCTTGGATCTCGACCAACAGCGGACGCGTGCCTTCTTGTGTGACCATCACGCAGGAGCCTGGCACTTGGGTGCCGTGCTGCGATAAGAATAGCGCGGATGGATTGCTCACTTCGCGCAGACCTTTTTCGGTCATGGCAAAAACACCCAACTCGTTCACTGCACCGAAACGGTTCTTGAACGCGCGGATGAGACGGAAGCTGGAATGGGTGTCTCCCTCGAAATACAGCACGGTATCGACGATGTGCTCCAACACGCGCGGACCGGCCAGCGCGCCTTCTTTGGTGACATGACCAACAAGGATGATAGTGACGCCGTTGCTCTTCGCCAATCGTGTCAGTTGTGCCGCACATTCGCGCACCTGTGCCACCGAACCCGGTGCGGAGGTGAGTTGCTCGGAATACACGGTCTGAATGGAGTCGATCACCACGACATCGGGCTTCTCATTGGCAATCGTGGCTTGGATCTTTTCTAGCTGGATCTCAGGTAGCAGATTGACCGAACGCGCATCTAGCGAAAGACGCTTGGCGCGCAAGGCGATCTGCTGTGCCGATTCTTCGCCACTGACGTAGAGGACTTTTTGTGATTGGGACAGGTGTGCCAAGGCTTGTAGCAACAGGGTGGATTTGCCGATGCCGGGATCACCGCCGATGAGCACCACCCCACCTTCCACCAAGCCGCCGCCCAGCACGCGATCGAACTCGGCGATGCCCGTAGGCGTACGCGACACTTCGCTGGCTTCCACCTCCGCCAGTTGCTGCAATTTGCCCGAGGCAGCCAAGGCACTGAAGCGATTCTTACCTGCTACAGGCAGCGCTTCCGCCACTGATTCCACCAAGGTATTCCACGCATCGCAATGCGGACACTGGCCCTGCCACTTGGGAGATTGCCCGCCGCACTCGGTACAGGAATAGATCGTCTTTGCTTTTGCCATACGGTTGGATTTCACATTTTCAATTCAGGCGCGAAGGATATCGTAGTTCCGATAAGTTAGAATAGCGACCATGCTAAGACTCACTGAAATCAAGCTTCCGCTCGACCATCCACAACACGCCATCCATGACGCGATCATCAAGCGTCTCGGTATCCGCGTGGACGAATTAAAGGGCTTCACCCTGTTCCGTCGCGGCTACGATGCGCGCAAACCCTCGGCCATCCTGTTCATCTACACCTTGGATGTAGAGGTGGCAAACGAAGCCAAAGTATTACTTCGTTTCAAGAACGACTTGCATGTGAAGGTCGCACCGGACATTAGCTATCACCCTGTTGCTCAAGCACCCAAAGGATTGGCAGAACGCCCTGTCGTCATCGGTACTGGGCCATGTGGCTTGTTTGCCGGATTGATACTGGCGCAGATGGGCTTCCGCCCCATCATCCTAGAGCGCGGCAAAGAAGTACGGGAACGCACCAAAGACACCTGGGGTTTGTGGCGCAAACATGAGTTGAACCCGGAATCGAACGTGCAGTTCGGCGAAGGCGGTGCGGGTACGTTCTCCGACGGCAAGTTGTACAGCCAGGTGAAAGACCCCAAGCACTACAGCCGCAAGGTGTTAAAAGAATTCATCTTGGCCGGTGCGCCCCCCGAGATCGAATACGTGAGCAAGCCGCACATCGGCACCTTCCGCTTGGTCGGCATGGTGGAAGTGATGCGCGCGAAGATCATCGAACTAGGCGGCGAGGTACGTTTCCAAAGTCGCGTGAGCGATATCGAGATAGACGATAGCCAAGTACGCGGCGTGACCTTGGCGAACGGCGACCACATCGCCACGCAGCATGTGGTGCTGGCCGTCGGCCATAGCGCACGCGACACAGTTGAGATGTTGCACCAGCGCGGCGTGTACATGGAGGCCAAGCCCTTCTCCATCGGCTTCCGTATCGAACATCCGCAATCACTCATCGACGCGGCACGCTTCGGCAGAAACGCGGGCAACCCGCTCCTCGGTGCAGCGGATTACAAGCTGGTGCACCACGCCAGCAACGGACGCTCGGTATATAGCTTCTGCATGTGCCCCGGCGGCACCGTGGTGGCAGCGACTTCCGAAGAAGGACGCGTAGTCACCAACGGCATGAGCCAATACTCGCGCAACGAACGCAACGCCAACAGCGGCATCGTGGTGGGCATCACGCCCGCTGACTATCCCGACGGCCCACTGGCAGGGATAGCGTTCCAACGTCAGTGGGAAAGCCGTGCTTACGTATTAGGCGGCAGCAACTACAACGCTCCCGCACAACTGGTCGGCGATTTCATCGCACAGCGTCCTTCTACCAAGCTGGGCGAAGTACTGCCCTCCTACACACCGGGCGTCACACTGGGCGATCTCTCCACTGCATTACCAGACTATGTGATCGACGCCGTGCGCGAGGCATTGCCCGCGTTCGAGAAGAGCATCAAAGGCTTCTCCATGCACGATGCCATCCTCACCGGCGTGGAGACGCGCACCTCATCGCCCGTCAGCATCAAACGTGACGCGAGTTATCAGAGCTTGAACACCAAGGGTTTGTATCCAGCAGGCGAAGGGGCGGGTTACGCGGGAGGCATCATGTCAGCCGCCATCGACGGCATCGAAGTGGCCGAGGCGGTGGCGTTGAGTATGCTCGAACTGGCTTAATGTAAGGTCTTGTTGGAACTTATCGTCGCCGCTTCGATGAACACCGCTTCGGCATCGACTGAGTCGAACACATAACGCTCGTTGCAGAATTCGCAGTGCACTTCGATCTCGCCACGCTCAGCGAGGATAGCACCGACCTCTTCCCTTCCCAGCATCTGCAACATGCGCCCCACGTTCTCGCGTGAACACGCGCACTGGAATACGATGGTCTGTGCTTCGAACAGACGGATGTCTTCCTCGTGGTAGAGGCGATGGATCAACTCCGCTGCTGGCAGTTGCAGTAGCTCTTCTGGCTTGAGGGTATCGGCCAATTGGCCCGCCCTACCCCATGCATCAGCATCATGTGACTCATCCTTCTCAGGCAATTTCTGCAGCAACATCCCTGCCGCTACTTTTTCATCTGCTGCCAACCACAGCCGTGTCTCCAATTGCTCAGAGCGCGTCATGTAGTTCTGCAATATCTCGGCGATGGTGTCGCCTTCGAGGGCGACGATGCCTTGGTAAGCTTGATTGCCATCCTTCGGGTCGAGTGTAATGACAAAGCGTCCGTCACCCACCAAATCTTGCAATGTGCCTTGAGCCAAGTCGCCATCCCACTTGGCCGTGGCGCGCACTTCAAGGTCGCCCGTGCATTCCACCACCAACAGTTTGACCGCGCCTTTGCCATGTATCTGCAACACCATGGAGCCTTGCAACTTGAGCGTGGCCGATAGCAGGACGGCAGCGGCACATAGCTCTCCCATCAGGTTCTTCAACACAGGTGGATAGTCGTGACGTTCGATGACGGATTGCCAGACACTGTCGAGACGCACGACTTCGCCGCGTATCGGCAGGTGTTCGAATAGGAAGCGATGCAGGGTGTCAGTTGGATTTTTCATAGGGCGCGATGATACCACGCAGCCCAATGACTACCGCCATTCAGGGCACATCTGCTGGATGCGTTCTGGGGTCGCAGGATGGCTGGAAAGGTAATCCATCGCCTCATCTTGAGTCGATCTCGTCTTTTCATTGCGTGAAAGATGAGCGGCTTCCAACTTCTCCAGCGCCGTCGCCAACAAACAGGGCGATAAGCCGTTGAGCTGCAAGGTGCGCTCGGCATATTCGTCCGATTCGCGCTCCATGTCGCGCGAGTAACTGGCTTGCAAGATCACGGCGGGCACGGTCGCCAGCAAGCTGCTGACATCGCCCATATACCAAGTCATCACCAAGCCGACCGCAGAGCTTTGCAGCACCATACGCATGGCGTGGCGCTGTTCGATGTGTCCGCGCTCGTGCGCCAACACGGCGACGATCTCGTCATCCTTCTCCGTCAAGGCGACCAACTCATCCAACATCACGATGGTACCGTCAGGCAGGGCGAACGCGTTCGGCCCCATGCGCGGCGAACTACGGAACACGATGTGATAACTCATCTTGGAATCTGGCAGGGGCTGTAACTTGGCGTAGGCGGCAGTCAACGCTTGTTGCCGCGTTGCATCCAACTTACTCGGTTGTAGCATGAGTTTGTCCAACGTATCCAAAGTCGAACTGCCCATCTTTTGCAGCACGGCATCGGGTACGCGCTGGGCGATGACGCCTGCGCTCCACGGCAATAGATAGACATACGATGCGATCAGGACGGCAACGATAGCGAGCGAGGCAAGCAAGGCCCATCCCAGACTGTGCTGCATGCCATCCACCCACGAGCGGCGCACACCTGCAGCCTCCAACATTTGATCGAGTGCCACGTGATCGGTTACCTCGCAATGGCCACCATCTGCGAAGGTCAGCAGGCGCGGCGTGTTGCCTAGGCGTTCTGAGATTTGAGTTTGTAAAAGTGGATAGCGCAGTTCGAGATCGTCGCCTCGCAATACCCACTCTTGTCCTACTAATGAAAGCTCCACCGCTTTTGCGGCGGTGGTCTTGCCATCGAAATAACGAGCTGAAATCACGCATCCCCCTATCCAACTTTCCCCCGCAAGCGGGAGAAAGGGCAATCGAATCACTTCGCGATTATTGAAAATTATAACGAGATGTCCAGATCGAACATCTCGGCGGTCTCTTCGCCGGTGGCATTGGCATCTTGCGATTGGCCTGCACAGAATTCCGCCAGATCGCCTTGTGCCAACAAGCCCATGTTCTCGATCTTGTATTTCATCATGCGGATCTGCGCGAAAGGAACGAACAACCCCAGCGTGAAGATGATGCCCAGCATGTTGGTGAAGAAGATCCAAACGTAGGGCTTGATCTCTAAGCGGCTATAGAAAGCATGTTCACCCAAGCCCGTGCCACTCCAGATCAGATTGGGCAGGCGCACGGCGTAATAACCAGCGATGAACAGATAGGCCACAGGCAAGAGTACCAAGATGAGCGGCAACCCCACTGCGACTAAGATGCCCGACACCACGCCAAGTCCTACGAACATGCCCAACATACGCAGATAGACGCCGTAGAAGCTCCCCACCGTCGCATCGAAACTGAAATAGGTGTCGCCGAATTGGCTGTTGCCATGTTGGTATTGCTTGATGCGCTGATGAGTGAACGGGGCCAATCCAGACAAGGTCAGCAAGGTGAGGAAAGGGAACAACAGGAACACGGTATAAGCCGCTGCGTCACTCCCTGAGAAAGAGAAACGCAAACCGCGATAGCTACTGTTTCGCAGCTTGAAGCGCAAGGAACGCACGATCATCCAAGGCACGATAGCGGCGATGAGAATGAAGGCGATGATCGCCAACACCGGACTGATCGCCCCTGCGGCGTAATAGATCAGCAGCAGACCGAAGGCGATGAGGCGCCCCTTGAGGATGGACATGGGCAGTCCGTGATACTCGAAGCTGGCATCGGCCAAACGGGTGTTGCGGTAAAAATATTGCAGGCGACGCACTTTCGCCCATGCGCTATAGATGCCTAGTGTCAGGATGCTAAGCAGCAGATTGACGATCCATATCTTGAAGTATTCCCATCCGTTGCCGGTGAATTCAAAAGCGTGTTCTTGCGGTTGTTGATGCGTCTGCATATCCATCCTCTCTCGATCCATGTAAGCCAGCGAGTCATCACCAGCACCACGCCCTTCTCCCAGAACAGCGCCACGCGCACTATAGCCGCCATGTCGTTGCAGAACCATATGCCGTTTGGTCTATATCTCGGCCTAGACCTGTATCGCAATGAAAAGGGCAGCCTAAGCTGCCCTTGATGGATATCGCTACTCAAATACCTCAATCATCCCAATCAGGAAAGTTGGGGATCTTGACAGTGTCTTCATCGAACACGCCCTTGTCAGCTTGGGTGTGACAAGCGTCGCAATAGCTCAAGGACTTCACATCCTTGTTGCCCTTGATCATGTTTTCTGGAATCTCGTGATGCTTGCGTTTGATGTAACGCACTTCGGTGATACGCAAAGGCGCTTCGATACCTTCAGTCGCCTTGGCTATCTTGCGTGCGCGCTTGTAATAAGACTTGTCAGCCGCATTCTCCATCACAAAGTCGTATATCTCAGCGAGGTCGGCTTTCTCCAGTTCGGCGTTCTCGCCAAAGTGATCGGCCAACGCTTTCTCGTTCAGTAACTTCTCCCATGAGGCAGTCGGTAACAAACCCGGTTGATAGGTGAAGTGGCAAGAACCACACTCGTCCTTATAAAGTTTGTTTTTGACTGGATTCACTTCCTTCTGGCGCAATGGAGAGAACATCGCTTCAGCCAAATTTTCCTCTGCCATTACAGCGCCACTGCTCAACAATAAACCAGTCAGCAGGGCGGCCATCTTCGATTTCATTTGCATCGTCTATCTCCTAACTTATTGTGCGATGAGGAAGGTCAAGAAATCTGCTTTTTCTTGTGCCGTGCACTCACGACCCCAAGCATCCTTGCAGTTACGCTTGAACCATTTCTCGATCTTCTTTTCTTCGGTGTAGCGATCGGCGGTCACTTTGTGCGACATCGCTTCGATCACCTTGCCAGTCTTATGATGTTTACCCGCCTTGGTGAAATCAGTGCCATGGCAAGTGGAGCAAGACATCTTCTCCCCCTCCACCACGACTTCAGTCGTCCAATCCTTCTTGGCCTTGGCTACGTCCGTCTTGGTCGCGCCCTCTGCCTTGTATTTAGCCAACAATGAATCAGTGGCAGGAGAAGCGTATGCAACTGTCGTGAACAGTGCAGTGAAACAAAATAGTGCGAATGTCTTTTTCATTGTCTTCTCCATTACCACGTCAACTTGATCGCTACGATCATGCCCAGCGCGCCGAGTTCAGCGACACCCGCATGGCTGACCGGAACGGACGAGTTGGCCGATTTGTTGACGGCATAGGCCATCAAGGCAGCACCTGTCACACCCAACAACGCGTGCAGATTGTCTGGGTCGGAGAAACCATCTTCAAAATGGAAGTCATCCCAATGCACGATCAAACCGCTGGCGATCGTGGCAGCAGCCAATGCCACCGTGGCTTTGGCTAACTGGGCATGAGCACCATTTGTGTCTCTCTTGTAGTTCGCAGGAATTGCGCCCTCGTTCTCCTCTGGAGCAGTCACTGCCGTCAATCCAGCCGCAACGATGGTCGCCAGCCCCAATGCCAAGTGCGTGTTGCTACCTGACAGCAAGGGTGGCTCATAAGGCTCTTTCGGTGCGGTAACGACAGGTGCGGACTCCTTCTTCACCAGCACATCAGTCTCGTTGGCTGCCAACATGAACGAACCTGCGTTCCGCACATACGTCTGCGCTGGCAGATTCAAACTGATGTCTTGCGCATGTACCGCGCCCGCCATGAGCAATAGCGCGATGCCTGCCGACCCTGTTCTAAAAAATCGCTTCAATTGCATTACTGCCTCCCTATCTAGTGCTGAAGTTTTATTGATGTGTTGAATCGGGTGCTACGTTCTTCATGCCAGTGACCATAGACCTAGCCAAATTCTCTTTATGTTGGATGCTGCCCGAGATCACTCCCAGCAAATGCAGTGGTATCAATAGCAATGCGACATCGACGAAGAAATCATGCGCATGGCGGAAGAAATAACTGGTGTCGTCACTCACTTGGTTCGCCAGAAACAGCAACGGCCCCTCGTAATCCACTGTCGCCAGCGTCACCAAACCAGACATGAAGATGGCCGCCAACAAGGCCAACAAGCCGAACACCATCAGCGCACCAGCCGGATTGTGTCCGTAATAGTGGGCAGGTTGACCCGCACGGATAGACTTTACGTAGCCCATCGTTTCGGCTGGCGAGAACAGGAAGGAATGGAAACGTGAATACTGAGTACCGATGAAACCCCACAGCACGCGGAACACCAGCAACGCGATCAAGAAATAACCAATGAGTACATGAGCATCTAAGATACCAACCTCGGCCGAGATATAGGCCAACACGAAGCCCAACACCAAAGACCAATGGAACAGACGCACTGGCACGTCCCATATCTTGATCTGCTTGTTCTTTTGTTCCATCTCTAATTCCACTCGTTCAAAAACGGGCGCGATTCTAACGCGGTTCTGGGATTTGCCAACTTGACAGTCCAGCCATCCTCGACTAACCAAAACTGGCTGGCGGCTAAAGACCCTACGAGGACAAGAATAGTTCCTGCCTACTTGAGAAAATAATGGGTGACCACCGCTTCGAATTCCGCAACAGGGACGGGTTTGCTGAACAGATAACCTTGGAAACTGGCGCAACCATAGCGATGTAGCAACTTGAACTGCGCCTCCGTCTCCACGCCTTCGGCGATCACATCCACCTCGAAGTTCATGCCCAAGTCGACGATGGTCATCACCATCACCATATCCGCAAAATCGGTAGCCAGATCATGCACGAAAGACTGGTCGATCTTCAGTTGAGACAGCGGCAGCCGCTTCAGATAGGAAAGTGAGGAATACCCCGTGCCAAAGTCATCCATCGAGAACATCACGCCGATGTCTTTCAATGCCCTCATCTTGGTGATCGTGTCGCCCACATCATCCAACACCAGACTCTCAGTCAATTCCAATTTGAGCGACATCGGATTGATCCCATGCCGCGCGATCATGCTTTGCACTTGTGCCACAAAATCAGGCTGACGGAATTGCTTGGCACTCACGTTGACTGCCAAGGTCAGGTCGCGGAAGGGAAGTTCGCGCTCCCATCGTTTGATCTGGGCACACGCCGTATCCAGCACCCAAGCACCGATAGGCAAGATCAGCCCCGTCTCTTCCGCCAAAGGAATGAATTGAGCGGGTGACACCATGCCGCGTTCGGGATGCAACCAGCGCAACAACACCTCCGCCCCTTGCGGGCGGCGGTTGGCATTCACCTGCACCTGATAGAACAGTTGGAACTGACCCTGTTCCAATGCGACACGCAGATCATTCTCCAGCGTCGCCCGCAACTCGATGGCGGTCTGCATCTCGGGATCGAAGAAACGGATGGTGTTGCGCCCCGCCTCCTTGGCCCGATACATCGCCATATCCGTCCATTTCAACAATTGCTCCAGACTCTCCACTTGGTCTCGGAACAGGGTGACACCGATACTGGATGAGCAATGGTGAGTGATGTATTCCATGTCTACCAGTGCACCCGCGAGATGCTTCAACGAATACGGTTTCGCCAGCGATTCGCGGATCTTCTCTGCCACCACCTCTGCCTGCACCACCGCTTCGGTCATGTGTTCAGACAGTCCTTCCAACATCACCACGAACTCGTCCCCCCCGAAACGGGCCGCGCTATCCTGTTCACGTATGCAATTCAAGATGCGGTCTGACACCTCCACCAACAACTGGTCGCCGACATCATGCCCATGCAGGTCGTTGAGCATCTTGAAGTGATCCAGATCCAGGAAAAGTAGCGCACCATAGCGACGGGTGCGGGCGCAATCATTCAAGGCCATCCCCAAACGGTCTAGCAACAAACGACGATTCGGCAAGCGGGTCAACGGATCATAGAAGGCGAGATCATGCATCTTATCTTCCAACGATTTCCGTTCTGTGATGTCGTGGATGATGGAGAACAAGAGCGACCTTCCCTCCACATCGACCGGGGACGAGTACACCTCGACAGTGCGCGAGTCGCCATCCGCAAGACGATGTTGGAAGACGAAATAATTACGTTCCTGCTGTTTGGCTCGGCGACGCTCCTCAGCGACCTCTTCTGGCGACAAGGTATTGATATGCGCGATGTTCATGCCTTGCATCTCAGTAAGGACATAACCATAGAACTTACATGCAGCCTGATTCGCATCCACGATCTCGCCACCACTAGGCTCGATCAACAACATGGGGGATGAATGTCGCTCGAACATATGACGGAAGCGCAACTCGCTCTCACGCAGCTCTTGTGTACGCAGCGCCACCTTCTCTTCCAGCGAGGCATTCGCCAAGCGCAGATCCTCATCCAATCTGGCGCGCTCACGGTCACTGGATCGCAACAAGCGGTTCTGTCTGGCCAGATACAGCGCAGCCGTCACCATCGCCAGCAGCACCAGCAAACCGATACTCATGGACTCGATCGCATACTTGCGCATCACATCGCGCAGATCGAATGCCTGCGCACGATCTGGATTGAGTTTCAGACTGACCAACATCGCCTCTACCGCCGCGTAATTCTCCGCCGGAGCGAAACCAAAGAAACCGCCATTCTTCGCGACTTCCTCATGGGGGCCGATATGCAACAACGCGAGCGTCACCCGTTTGACCAAGCGGCTGGGCAGTTCAGGCATGGCGGCGATCGGCCACTCCGGATAAAGATCGGTCGAATATTGTTGTGGGAACGCACCCTCGGGTTGCCGGTTGATGAGCTTGACACTATCCCACTTCAACTTGCCTTCCCGCACCATGCTCTCCAAGATTCCGGTGCGGATGAAACCAACATCTGCACGCCCTTCCAACACTTCAGTCACGACCTTGTCGTGTGGCATACCCGTGAAATAGACACTATCCAATTCCTCGATGCCCACTCCCTCTTTGTACAGCATCCAGCGCTGCATCAGATAGCCACCCAGCGAGTGTTCGGCGGGCGAGGCTGCGACCTTCCCCGCCAGATCATTGAGTGTTCGGATGCCCGCACGATCCGACCGCGTGAAGATGACCCCGCCGAAGCGAGTGACAGGATGCCCTTCTACCAAGGGCATCAGCGTAGCGACGGCGGATAGGTTGTGCTGGGCTCGAAGCGCGATGTAGTGCTCAGGGTTCGTCAGGACAAAATCGAATTCATGGCGAGCCACCGCCAGATCCAGATCTTTGTAGTACAGGGTACGGATACTGAAGTGATGCTCGGGAATACGTGCATTCAGATAATCCGCCATAGGACGCCACTGCGCCTGTGTCTGCTCCAAGGGACGGAAAGACAACACACCGATACGCACCGTATGATCCGCCGCGAACGCAGTGGACAGCGCGAACAAAGCGAAGAAGGCAAGCAGTGCTCGCATGATCGAAAGAGCTGACTTACTCATCAGTACCTAACACTACGAGGAAGATGCGACTTGGTTGCGCCCAGACGCTTTGGCCACATAGAGCGCCTTATCCACCTGCTGCAACATGGCATCGAGTGTCTGCGGCGTGCTGGGGTGATGTGCGCCTATGCTCACCGTGAAGGAGAACACCTGCGTTCCTGTCTCGATGCGCAAGATAGATACCGCAGCGCGTATGCGCTCGGCGATGAGGAGCAGATCCTCATTACCGCACTCGGGCAACAACACGAGGAACTCCTCACCACCCCAACGTCCAGCGTGATCATAACGACGCTTCATGGCATTCAAGATGCTGGCCACGGAGCACAAGGCGATATCCCCCGCCGCATGACCGTAGGTATCGTTCACTTGCTTGAAGTGATCGAGGTCGAGCAACAACAATCCCATCGCTCCGCCCTGTCGCGCCTGCCGCGCCACTTCCTTCTCGAATCTATCCATCATGCCGCGTCGGTTGAGCAAGCCCGTGAGCGGGTCCACTTCCGTCAAGCGATGCAGATCCTCCGTACGCTCTTGTACCTTGCGCTCCAAGTCCTGATTGGTCTTGCG
This sequence comes from Sideroxydans sp., assembly GCA_041665725.1. Lineage (GTDB taxonomy): Bacteria > Pseudomonadota > Gammaproteobacteria > Burkholderiales > Gallionellaceae > Sideroxyarcus. The sequence continues at coordinate 117,723 of JBAYIG010000003.1, forward strand.
CACGACCTCCACCATATGGCGGAACGACTGGGACAAAGAGGCGACCTCGCCCTTGCCGACCAAGGGAGGCTCGACATTCAGATTACCGCGCTGGATATCCTCAGCGACGCTTTGCAATTGACCGATAGGCGTGAGCACCCAGCGTTGCAGAAAGAAACTCAAGGCTAGCAATGCCAACAGGAAAAGTAGGACGAACACCACAGGCAACCATGCGAAGCCATGCAACACGGCCAAGCTCTTTTTGTCCATCAAGGTCAGGTCATACCAGCCCACTTCGGGCAGATAGGCGATACCTAACAGATGTTTCTCCCCTTGGTAATCGACCCACAGGGAGCGCACCTCATTTGACGAAGTGCCCTTACGCAACTCCGTAGCCAGTTGTCGGGCGCGTACCCCATCAGCGGGACGATCCAATAAGGCATCCAGCTTGAGACGTTCGCTCGAATCCTTGGTGAGACTGGCGTAATCGATCAACTTCGGATCGGCCGAGAGTTGCACCGCCATATCATCATTCACGAAGAAGTTGTGCACCCCTTCTTGCTCGATGCCCACGCTCTCCTTCAAGAAACTGCTAAGGTCGATCCCGGTTCCGATCACCCCCACGACCTCATCTCCATTCTTGAGCAGCACGTTGATCCACACATTCACCAACCCTAATTTAGGGTCAGCATCGACATTGAGCTGATAGTCCTTACCGTCTTTGATCGTGGCGTAGAACCATCTATCGTTCTTGGCGTTGGGCGACAGGGTGTAACGATATTGCCGCCCAATGTACTTGCCGTTTGCATCATTGAAATAATATCGACCGCTACCGACAAAGGCAGCGAAGTAACTATGGTCGCGGAATTCGATACGGTAGCGTTCCATCACGGCGAGTCCGCGCTGTCGAACCGCCATATCGTTCTCGTGCAACGCCATAGCTCTCAATGCAGGCTCAGCCGCCATCTGGCGCGCCAACTTGATCTCGCGGATGAGCGGGGACAGGGTGCGATGTTTGTCGAACAACACCTGCCGATGGGCGAACTGTTCTCCCCATTGCTCATTGAGGGTGCTGACCATCGACTGGAAGGCGATCACGCACATCACCGCGAACACCAAGAAGATGGCAGCACGCAACAGCAGGAAACGGGTATTGAGTTTCATGCCCTCACGCTGCGCCCCACCCTGGCTGTCCTTTGCTCTCATTTGCAACCATCCCCCTGACATTGCAGCTTTGGCATCTGCTTGCTTCAGCGTTGATCGTCTCAAGGACGCGCTGTTTAAATCTTATTCGTCGTTCCCGCACGGGGATGACGACTCGATCAGCATTTCTTTAGATTCACAGTGCCGTCTTCCAGCACATCTCCAGATCTTGATCGACATGCATCACGACCTCTCTATCCAACTTACCGCTATCCACCATCTCGTTGAGTATCTCCATGATCTCGTCGGGTTGCAGCGGTTCACGGTAAGGACGTTTTTGCGCTAGGGCTTGGAACACATCGGCCACCGCCACGATACGCGCCTCGATCGCCAAGCCATCGGAGTGCAGATGGTAGGGATAACCTGTGCCATCGGCGCGCTCATGGTGCAGCGCCGCCCATTGCGTGACCTTCTCCAACCCCTTGATGTTCTTCAAGATGTTGTAGGTGTCGAAACTATGGCGCTGGATGAGGGCGTATTCTGTCGGCGTCAACTTGCCGGGCTTGTCCAGCAACTCATCCGGCTGCCTGAGTTTGCCGATGTCGTGCAACAGACCAGCCAGCTCCAACATCTCACAACTCTCTTCCGACAAAGCGAACGACTCACCCAGATAGCGCGACAGCCGCGCCACCCCATCCGAATGGGACTTGGTGAACGAGCTCTTGGCATCGACGATGTAGGAGAAGATGCGCACGATGCTACGTAGTTCTTTGAAATCCATCTCACGCTGGGTGGAGTCTGACAGCCACACCGACACGTAACCGGACACATGCTCGTTCTCCAAAGAGAGCCAGAACGCTTCCGACAGGGAAACCTGCATGAAGGCATCCACCAACTCTGGGCAGAACCAATCGCCGCGTTTCTCTAGTATCTTCTTGCGAATCTCTTCGCGCCCAAGGAGTAAGTTGGATTGATCCACCAAGAATCCCAAAGACAAGACATCCACCCTATCCACCATGTAGATGCAATTGGCGGCGAGCTTCACCTCCTCTGGTAGATCCACGTCTTTCAACTCGGACCAATGCGTGTGGTGATAGCGAATCACAGGCGCAAGGTGTTCCAGCAAGGGGCAAGAATTGAGCAACACCGCACCGACTCTGCAATGGTCGCCCTCCTTCTCCCATTCGAACTGCGCCAGACGCGAGTGGACGATGGTCTTGGAGACCCCGCAGTCGTGCAGGATGGCTGCTTGGAACAGATCGTCCATGCGCTGCCCCTTCCAGCCCATCTGTTTGCCACATTCCGCCGCCATGTAGGCCACGCGCTTGCCATGATGGATGTGGGTGACACCCACCAGATCGAGTGCGTCTGACAGTGAATACACCGCCTCATGCAAATTGATATTGAACTTAGACATTTTCCCTTCCTTTACGAACTCACTATCGGCAGATTCTCGCCTAACTGAAGATACACACCTGATTTCGCCCATCGTTTTTGGCCTGATACATCGCCTTGTCGGCGAAGTTGAGCAGGTCCTGCTCATTGATCTCGTGATTGATGAAGGGGACCACACCCACGCTGGCGGTGCAGCGATGATGGATGACCACCTGCGTCCCATTCTTCAGTCTCACTCTCAATTCGTAAGGCTGTCCGATAGCTTCCCTGATCTTCTCCGCCACCGACCTGCTCTGCTCGATGGCGATGTTCTTGTTCAAACTCAGCTCGGTGAGCATCACCACGAACTCGTCCCCCCCGAAGCGCGCCACGGTGTCGATCTCACGCAGGCATTGTTTGATGCGATTCGACGTTTCGATGAGCAACACATCCCCCGCCTCGTGCCCGTACTGGTCATTCAAGGGTTTGAAGTTGTCTAGGTCGAGGAACATCAATGCGCCATGTTGGCTGTTGCGCTTGCTCGCCGCCATCGCCTGCGCCAAGCGGTCACTCAACATGCGGCGATTGGGCAGGCCGGTGAGAGCATCGTAATAGGCAAGGTCGCGCATGGCACGTTCGATACGTTTGCGTTCGCGGATGTCACGGCAGAACACGAAGAACACCTGCGATTCCGGCATGAAGGTCGCAGACACTTCGATGTCGATCGTGTGGCCGTCCTTGTGACGATGCTGCGTCTCGAACAGATCATGGCCTTGCGCAATGAGCTTTTCGATATGTGAACGTATCGCCGCTTCATCCTCCGAGGCCTCCAGATCACCGATACGCATCCCACGCAACTCCTCCATGGAATAGCCGGTCATCTCGGCATAGGCCTTGTTCACCTCTTGTATGTTGCCCTGCGCATCCGTCATCCAGAAACCATCCTGCGCGGTATCCACGATGATCTTGTGACGTCTGAGCACCGCTTCGGCTTGCTTGCGCGCGGTGATGTCGGTGAACGTGGTGAACACCTCGAACGGTTTGCTCGCGCCCGGTTTGAACTGCGGGATCGCGTTGATGGCGATCCAACGCGTCGCATTGTCCACGGGGTTGAACACGCCCATCACCACATCACTGACCGGTTCGCCTGTACGCAAAGACTGCATGGCCGGATGGGTGTCCCCCGGGAATTCACTGCCATCCTCGTGAATGGATCGCCAGCGCGGATCGATGGAAGTGCGCCCCTGCATCTGGTCGAGGGTGAGCCCCAACACCTTCTCCGCCATCGGGTTGGCTGCGACGATCTCACCACGCTCGTTCTGGAACACCACACCGTGCAACATGCTCTCGAACAGCACTCGCAACTGCTCCTCACTTTCGGCCAGCGCCGCTTCTTTTTCTTTGCGCTCCGTGATGTCGCGCAGATAACCGTTCCACAGGATGGAACCATCCGCTTCTTTGAGCGGCATGGTGTCGCCCAACACCCAGATGAGCCGGCCATCGGCATGTCGCACTCTGAACTCGTGATGCCACTGTGTCATATCGCGCGCCGAGACAGCGGTGGAGGCGAGGATGCCGTCGATGTCATCGGGATCAACCGTGGCAAAAGCGGCGGAAGCATCCTCCTGCACCTGTGCGGGATGCACACCGAACAGATCGAAGAAACGCTCGCTGGCATAGGGGATGCAGGTCGTCCCGTCCGGTCGCAGACGATATTGATACACCACGCCGGGTGCCATGTCGCCCACCATGCGCAGGGTGCGCATCGAGTCATTCAACTGCTGGGTACGTGCTTCTACCGTCGCCTCTAGGCGCTCGTTCACTTGTACCAGCGCCTGCTTGGATTCGGTGATGGTCTTCAGATTGCACAACAACTGGCGTAAGGCCAACATCAATAGCCCGCTGATCAGCAACCACACCACGACATGCACACCGATGGTGTGAGTTCGCGTTGCATCTATCGCGACGGCGAGCGGCTCGATAGACCATTGCACACTCAAGCCACCCCGTACATCGTTCAATTTGTAACCTTGCTGCTCATGGCATTTGAGGCAAGCCTGTTTGACGAACAAGGGCGCGATGTAACGCGCACTATCTTTACCCTCCGTTTGGTCAAGAGAGATACGCTCTTTCAGCCCCGCCTGCTCGAATTGGCGCAGTGCTTCAGCCTCCCATTCGGTGGCTTTGTTATTAGGATTGATGGGTTTCAAACTGGTCAGATGAAGCTTGATGCCCGCCTCGCGCTCGATGACACCAGATATCTGGCGCGTCATGTAGGCGGGGTTGAGCATGGTCAAGGGTTGACCTGTGATGGTGGCCGAAGCACGCATCTCTTTGCTCAAATAGGGATTTGGTGGGTCGCGCTCGGTCTGCACCACATAGATGCCGCCATGTTCCGCATTCCACACCCGCATCGCCTCGACTAGACGAAACACCTCGCGCCCTTGCGTGGTAGCGATATCGAGCTTGGAATGCTCCAGACTGTGCAAGGAAGCCCATAGCGACAACCCGACCAATGCACTCCACAGCAACAGCGGCAGTACGCTATAGCGCAACAATGTGACACCGCCGCACTTGCCCTCCTTATTCCAGAAGAGTCGGATAGGCATCATCTCACCGCCTTCAGGTCAAGCTCGAACTGGTCTATCGGGATGGGTCTGGCGAAATAATAGCCTTGGAATTGATGACATCCGCGCGCCTCCAAGAACTCCTGTTGCGCCTTGGTCTCCACGCCCTCGGCGATGACGTTCAGGCCGAGCGCTTCCGTCATCGCGATGATGGTCTGCACGATGATGGCATCGTTGGGATCGGTGGTGATGTCGCGCACGAAGCTCTGGTCGATCTTGATCTGGTCCAGCGGCAGGCGCTTCAAGTATTGCAAGGATGAGTAGCCCGTGCCGAAATCATCCATCGAAAAACTGATGCCCAGCAGTTTCAACTCGCGCATCTTTTGAATGGTGTCTTCGACCTCATCCAACACCGTACTCTCAGTCAGCTCCAGTTTTAGATGAGAAGGTTTCGCCCCCGTCTCTACCAACACGCGGCGCACCTGATCGACGAAATCTTTCTTGCGGAACTGCTTGGCGCTCACATTGACTGCCAAGATCAGGTCGCGCGTGACAGACGAAGCCTGCCAGCGTTTCAGTTGATTGCAGGCGGCATGGAAGACCCATAGACCGACAGGAATGATGATGCCCGTCTCTTCCGCCAACGGAATGAACTGTGCGGGTGACACCAGACCGCGACTGGGATGCATCCAGCGTATCAACACCTCCGCCCCGACGGCACGCCCTTCAGCGTCCACCTGTTTCTGGTAATACAGTTGCAGTTGATGGTTATCGATGGCATTTCGCAGATCGTCTGCCATGTGCAGATGTTCTTCCAGATCCGCTTGCATCTTGGGGTCGAAGAAGCGGATGGTGTTGCGCCCCGCTTGCTTCGCTTGATACATCGCCGAGTCCGCATGCTGAAGCAGAGAATCCAATGAATCGTGATGGTCTTGGAAGAGCACGATACCGATACTGGGGCTGGTGCGCACCTCAAGGTCATCGAACTGGAAGCTTTCACACAAGGCGCTGCGTATCTTCTCTGCGACCAGCTCGGCTTGGGTCGCTGCTTCACTGGCGCCGACGCTCAGGTTTTCAAGGATCAGCACGAATTCATCGCCACCCAATCTCGCCACGGTATCGCCATCGCGCACACTGGCGATGAGTCGTTTACCCACCTCGATCAACAAATGGTCACCGATGGAGTGACCCTTGGTGTCATTCAAGGTCTTGAAATCATCCAGATCGAGAAAGATGACCGCGCCGTAATGTTGATTGCGTGCGCTGACCGCCATCGCTTGTTGCAAGCGGTCTTGTAGCAGGCGGCGATTGGGCAGTTCTGTGAGTGAATCGAAATAGGCGAGCTGATGTATCTGCATCTCGGCGTTCTTTTGCTCGGTGATGTCGTCGTACATCCCCAAGATACCGACCACCTCGCCCGCGTCATCCTGCAAGGGGACTTTTGAAGTACGCAACCATATCCGATGACCATCAGGCGTGGTCTGCGGTTCTTCGAAATTCAGTTTGGGCTTCTTCCCTTCCATCACTTGGCGGTCATCTTCACGATACAGTGCGGCCTGATCTTTCCAGCCCATCTGTGTATCGTCCTTGCCGATCAATTCATCTGGACTGCTCAACCCCGCATCATGTGCAAACACTTGGTTGCACCCAAGGTAGCGCGACTCGGTGTCCTTCCAGAAGATACGCACGGGTACCGTTTCCAAAACGGCACGCATCATGTCGTTGACGGAACGCAGTTGCTGCTCGGTACGTTTTTGTTCACTCAGGTCGATGAAGAAAGTGAACGTGCGCGCCCCTTGCTCGGTCTCGACCCGCTTGGCGGAGACCATGAAGGGAAATTGAGAACCATCTTTACGCACGCCAATCGTCTCGTAGCTATCTGGGACGGGCTTGCCTTGGGCCCGCGCTTGGACACGCTCGATAATCTCTGCATGTTTATGCGGTGCGATCACCTCCGTAAGGTGACGCCCTTTCAATTCGGCGATGTCTGCGTAGCCGAACAACTTGAGAAAGGTTTTATTCACATCCAACACGATGCCATCGCTAGACAGTCCGACTCCGATCGGGCTCAGTTCGATCAACGATTGGAATTGAGATTCGATCTGATCGAGAGATCGTTGCAACTGTTGCTGTTTGGTCTTTGAGGCTTGTTCTTGTGCATCGTGGGTGCGGCACAACAAGATGGCTCTTTCCAACTGCGCGATCACTGGCTTCAATATCTGTGTGAGGTTGAGACGCGTATCAGGCAACTGCATCGCCAGCAAAACGATGACGCCGTCGTTTCCCAGAGGGAGTCGGAGAAAGGACCGGTATTGACTTTGTGTGGTGCTGAGTTGGCTGAGCAACTCAGCCTGTTCCACTTCACAACTTGAGCAACCATAGACCAGATCGCAAGGAATACTGGTTTCTTTGTCGATATTGGCGATCAGGTCGAAGTCACCGACAGCGGCCTCGATGCGCACCTTTTTGGTGGCTGTTGAACCTTCGCAGGAAGGCATATCAAGGCAAACGAAGCCCGCCGAGAAGGAGGTGTGATACAACAAACGCTGCAAGGTACGCGTCAACATACTGCGGAGTCTTACTTCCCCCCCTATCGTCACCGATAGGTCATACAACACCGGCAATATGTCTTGCTGTTGCATCGCGAACTTCTACCAGCGCGACGCCACCAAGGTCGCGTTGTGGAACAGTGGGTAGCCATGCAAGGTGGAACCGCCTATCTCTCCCAACGACAAGGCGCCCGATATCCGCGAGGCTTGGGTGAGTTGCCCCAAGGCTTGCAGTTCGGCTGTGGCGGTCTCGATACCCAGGTGCATGCGGCGTCCCGCACAGTAGAACAACAACAATTCCTTATCCTTGCTGGAACCGTTCATCGCTTGCAGCCCGTCGTTCAACACGCGCAGGGTCTCTTGCGTATCCACCGAGGGGCGCTCCAACAAGGTCAACACCGAGTTGGCGGGTACTTCTCCCACGCAATAGAGGGAGCCGTCATCGTTCAGCACCACTGGGATGCGCACCACCACATGGTGGTTGGCACGGACGATACCGAAGGGGAAATGCACGGCATGTTCGTAAAAGTTAGCTTGCGTGATCTGCACGCCGTATTGCTTTTGCACCAACTCCTGATACACCTCGAAAGCGGGCCGCCAATCGATCTGCGAGATACGGTTGCCTTCAGTGGAGGTGGCGTACACGATCTGACGCGGTGCGTGATAGCCGTGCTCAAGGATGGCACCTTTATGGTTGGGGAGCAGCACCAGCAGGACACCGTTGCTGACCAAACGCTGTCCATCGAACAGACAAGGCATGGGCTGGAAGGTCTCACTGCCCGCATTCGCACCCGCATAATGGACGCGATTCGCCAGTTGCAAATAGGTCTCATCCAGCAAGGAACCGATGTTGGGCACCATGGAATCGAACACCATGAACAATGTGGCTTCGCCAGCCCCCTCCAGCTTGCTCGACACCTCTAGCGCGATCTCGCGCGACATTCGCTCCACCCCTTCCGGATCGGTCGGTAGATCGGCGTGCAGTGCGTAGGATGGCATCACATCGAAGCGCAACAACCATACGCCCTCTGTCTCGAACTTCCCGCTCACGATGAGTGCTGGGAAGATGGCACCGACCAAGGGCACCCGCTGTTTTGCACAGGCGGATTGCAACACGCCGACGTTATCCTTCTGCGCCTCTGGTACAAAGGCACACACCCCCATGCGTGGGTATCTGCCCTGCCAATCGCTCAGTGTGCGTTCCAGCGAGGCCGCATCCACCTTCCGTAGATAGAACATCTTGTCTTCACTCATGTCATCTCCCCTTGTAGCTTATTTATTGTTGACCAGCATCCCTTGATCCGTCGCCAGCCATAGTGTGTCACAACTCAGCAGTTTCTCGAACTCACCGATCGGCACGGGCTTGCCATACAGATAGCCTTGGAAGGCGTGGCAACCACGCAAGTCCAAGAACTCTTGCTGCACTTTGGTCTCCACCCCTTCGGCGATGACGTTCAAGCCGAGTGCCTCCGTCATCGCGATGATGGTCTGCACGATGGCGGCATCGTTGGGGTCGGTGGTGATGTCGCGCACAAAGCTCTGGTCGATCTTGATCTGGTCCAGCGGCAGACGCTTCAGATATTGCAGCGATGAGTATCCTGTGCCGAAGTCGTCCATGGAGAAACTGATGCCCAGCAGTTTCAGTTCGCGCATCTTGGCGATGGTGTCTTCCACGTTCTCCAACACGGTGCTCTCGGTCAGTTCGAGTTTGAGATGGGAAGGCTTGGCGCCAGTCTCCACCAATATGCGGCGCACCTGGTCGATGAAGTCCTTCTTGCGGAACTGTTTGGCGCTCACGTTGACCGCGAGGGTCAGGTCGCTGGTGGCAGAGTCCATCTGCCATTTCTTCAACTGTTCACAGGCGGTACGCAAGGCCCACAGTCCCATCGCGATGATCTGCCCCGTCTCCTCGGCCAGCGGGATGAAATGTGCGGGCAACACCAGTCCGCGTTGCGGATGTTCCCACCGCATCAACACTTCGGCCCCCAAGGGGCGGCGGCGGCCATCCACCTGTATCTGATAGAACAGGCGCAATTGGTTGTTGTGCAAGGCCTGCTCCAACTCGGACTCCAGCTCGATACGCGCGTCGATGGCTTCTTGCATGGCCGGATCGTAGAAGCGGATGGTGTTGCGTCCCGCTTGCTTAGCTTGGTACATGGCGATGTCAGCGTACTTGAACAAGGAATCGAGATTCTCCTGATGCCCTTTGAAGAGCACCACGCCGATGCTGGGCGAGGTCTGATAGGTATATTCCTGCAAGATGTAACGCTCGCTCAAAGACGCACGTATCTTCTCTGCCACCAACTCGGCATGTGTCGCCGCCTCTTCTTGCACATCACTCAGCCCTTCGAGGACAACGACGAACTCATCGCCCCCCAAGCGCGCGACGGTGTCGCCCTCTCGCATCGAGTTCTGCAAACGTTGGGCGACCTCGCGCAACAACATGTCGCCCATGTCGTGCCCTTTGGAATCATTGAGCTTCTTGAAGTTGTCCAGATCCAACAACATCAAAGCGCCGTAGCGTCCGCTACGGGTGCTGATCGCGAGCGCTTGATGCGCCCGCTCCATCAATAGTCGGCGGTTGGGCAGATGCGTGAGCACGTCATAGAACGCGAGCTGTTGGATGTGTTGCTCTTTCTCTTTGCGTTCCGAGATATCCAAGAAAGTGGCGACTGCGCCGATGACTTGGCCGTCCTTGAGGATGGGGTGGGACCAATACTCCACCGCGACTGGAACGCCGTCTTTGCGCCAAAACACCTCTTGATCGGAGTTGAACGGTTTATTGATCCTGAAAGCCTTGTACATGAGACATGCATCCGCCGGATAGGGTTTCCCGTCGGCATGGGAATGATGGATCAGGTCGTGGATGTGTCTGCCCAAGACTTCTTGCTCGCTCTCGAAACCCAGTATCCGCAAGAACGCCTGATTGACGAAGGTGCAGTTCCCATTCATGTCCACGCCATACATCCCTTCGGTGATGGCATCCATCATGCGTTGCAAGTCATGCCGCGAGTCTTCCAAAGCCAACTGTGCCGCCTTGCGTTCGCGGATGTCGCGACATGAACCATAGACACGTCCGTTCGGCTGCAAAACGGCGTACAACTCCATCGGTATCTTGACGCCGTCTTTGGTCATCAGTCGTATCTCGAATACATGTCGCTGGTTCGTAGCAACGATCTGCTTCCCGACCGAGCGGTAGGATTCTCGCCAGTATTCAGGCACCAAGTCGAACACCGACATGCTGTACAACTCATCCCGGTCATAACCCAGCAATTCGACCACGTTGTCATTCACATACACGATGTGTCCGTTCTGCTCGGTGATGAACACCGCATCAGGTGCGTTCTGCAAAGTCATGCGCAAACGGTCTTCACTATCCCGTAGCGCTTGGATCATGGATTCGGATACTTGCTCGGAGTGGGCCACCAACTCACGATGCGCCCTCTCGAGGTCAGATAGTTCTTGTGCGTTCTTGCGTGCCATGCGTCGATCGTACAGACTGGCCATTAAGCCACCACCGAACCAGACCAGTGTCGTTATCGCCAACATCGCAGCCATCACATTGGGTTCGATGCGCATCGCATCGGTGAGGCATATGCCCCCTTCGGGTATCTCCATCCCCAGCATGGCGGTGTAGTGCATGGATGAGATGGCCAAACCCATCACCAACCCACCCAGCAAGGTTCGCGGTAAGGCGGATAGCCTGACCCAGTCTTGCCGATACATGATTAACATCGCCCCCCAAGAAGCGACGATGGCGATGACGATGGAAAGCGTGAAGATCATCGGTTGATAACTGATGGCGGGCGACATCTTGAGCGCCCCCATGCCGAGGTAATGCATGGCGCTGATGCCCAATCCCATCAGGACACCGCTGACTAAGATGCGCTTGGGTTTGACTTGCTGATCCCGCAATACATGAAAACCGAGCAGTGCGGCAACGATAGCGGGAAGCAAGGAAAGTGCGGTGAGCTGGATATCGAAGCCGATAGGGATGGGCAGATGGAAAGCCAACATACCCACGAAATGCATAGACCAGATGGCCACCCCCAGCGTGCTACCGCCCGCCAGCATCCAGATCGTGGCGTTTCTATTCGAACTCTCGCGCATGCGCTGTGCATGGGTGAGCGCCGTGAACGAGCCAAGGATGGCGATCAACACGGACAAGACGACCAGCGGAACATTCCAAGTGATAGGCACAACGACCCTTTTTAAATGAACTTGCCCAGATACTACTCAAGCAAGCTCCCCCTCGATAACAGAAGAATGTCAGGTAATCCCGCTCTATTCCCCCGCTCCAACCCATCATTGCTAAATGAGCCCAACGTCTCTATCGGCAACTTAACTGAATCCTTTAGCCGCTTCATCACCTCCCGCCCCCCAGCCTTGCCCCTCCAAAGGTAAGGGAGTTTGCTTCTATTGTGTGAAAGCGCGTTTTGTCAGCTTCAGGACAGGCTCACCCGCTACGCAAGCGATATAATCGCGCCTCGATTCTCTCTTCTACCTTGGAGCCACCGCCATGTCGCACAACTTGTTCGATTCCCGCCAAACACTCTCACTCGCCAATGGCAAGACCTCATCCCTGTATTCCCTGCCAGCCCTTGAAAAAGCCGGCGTGGGCAATATCTCACGCTTGCCCGTCTCCATCCGCATCGTGTTGGAATCGGTGTTGCGCAACTGCGACGGCAAGAAAGTGACGGAACAACATATCCGCGAACTGGCGAATTGGAAGCCGAACGCAGACCGTACGCAAGAGATCCCCTTCATCGTGGCGCGCATCGTTTTGCAAGACTTCACCGGCGTGCCACTGCTGGCCGACTTGGCCGCGATGCGTGATGCGGCAGCTAAAGCAGGCAAAGACCCCAAGGTCATCGAGCCACTGGTACCTGTGAACTTGGTGGTCGACCACTCTGTTCAAATTGACAGCTACAACAACCCGAACGCCTTGAAGACCAATATGGAGTTGGAGTTCGAGCGCAACACCGAGCGTTATCGCTTCATGAAATGGGGCATGCAAGCGTTCGACACCTTCAAGGTCGTGCCACCCGGCATCGGCATCGTGCATCAGGTGAACTTGGAATACTTGGCACGCGGCGTGATCCAAAAAGACGGCGTGACTTACCCAGACACTTTGGTCGGAACAGACAGCCACACAACCATGATCAACGGCATTGGCGTAGTCGGCTGGGGCGTGGGCGGTATCGAAGCGGAAGCGGGCATGTTGGGTCAGCCTGTTTACTTCCTGACGCCTGACGTGGTCGGCGTGAATCTGAAAGGCAAGCTGCGCGAAGGCGTGACCGCGACAGACTTGGTGCTGACCGTGACCGAGCTGATGCGCAAACACAAAGTGGTGGGCAAGTTCGTCGAGTTCTTCGGTGAAGGCACCTCCAGCCTTGCCCTGCCCGACCGCGCCACCATCGCCAACATGGCACCAGAATACGGCGCGACCATGGGCTTCTTCCCTGTCGACGATGTGACCATACAGTTCATGAAGAATACAGGCCGCACTGCGGATGAAGTCGCCACCTTCGAAGCGTACTTCAAGGCACAAGGTCTGTTCGGCATCCCCGCCGCAGGCAGCATCGACTACAGCAGCGTGGTGGAATTGGACTTGAGCAGCATCGTTCCATCGCTCGCTGGCCCTAAGCGCCCGCAAGACCGCATCGCCTTGCCTGCGATGAAAGACACTTTCAATACTTTGTTCAGCAAACCCATCGCGGAGAATGGTTTCAACCAACCCGCTGACAAACTGAATACCCGCTACGGCACAGGTAAAGATGGTTTGGAGATCGGCAACGGTGATGTGCTCATCGCCGCCATCACGAGTTGCACCAACACCTCTAACCCCGGTGTGTTGCTGGCGGCAGGTCTGTTGGCGAAGAAGGCCGTCGCGAAGGGTTTAAAAGTCGCACCACACATCAAGACCTCGCTCGCACCCGGATCACGTGTCGTCACCGAATATCTGACCAACGCAGGGCTGTTGCAATCTTTGGAGCAACTAGGCTTCGGTGTTGCCGCATACGGTTGCACCACCTGCATCGGCAACGCGGGCCCTCTGCGCGATGACATCGAGAAAACGATCATCGATAACAGCCTAGTGTGCGCGGCGGTGCTGTCTGGCAACCGCAACTTCGAGGCGCGTATCCATCCGAACCTGAAGGCGAACTTCTTGGCCTCCCCGCCTTTGGTCGTGGCTTACGCCATCGCGGGCAAGATGAACATCAATCTGGATACCGACCCGCTCGGCACTGGCAAAGATGGTCAACCGGTTTACTTGAAAGACATCTGGCCTAACAGCGCCGAAGTGCAGACCGTGATGAAGTTCGCTTCTGACCCTGCCGTGTATCAGAAGCTGTATTCCGACCTCACCAAAGACTTGCCACTGTGGAACGCCATCCAAGCACCCACGGGCAATCTGTATCAGTGGGACGATTCCACCTACATCGCGCGTCCACCGTTCTTCGATGCGGCGACGCCAGTCATCGGCGACATCAAGAATGCGAAGGCCTTGGCCGTGTTTGGCGACTCCGTCACCACCGACCACATCAGCCCCGCAGGTAGCTTCAAGCCCACCACGCCAGCAGGAAAATATCTGCAAGGCCACAAGGTCGAGGTGAAAGACTTCAACAGCTATGGCTCACGTCGCGGCAACCACGAGGTGATGATGCGCGGCACCTTCGCCAACGTGCGCGTGAAGAACCTGATGCTGCCTGCCAATGCAGACGGCTCACGCGTCGAAGGCGGTTACACCCTGTACAAGGGCGAACAAGTGGCGATCTACGATGCCGCGATGAAGCATATCGCCGATGGCACTTCGACCGTCATCTTCGCAGGTGAGGAATACGGCACGGGTTCCTCACGTGACTGGGCTGCGAAAGGCACGCAATTGTTGGGCGTCAAAGCCGTCATCGCTAAGAGCTACGAACGCATCCACCGCAGCAACTTGGTGGGCATGGGCGTATTGCCTTTGCAATTTAAAGGTAACGACAGCGTGGCGAGTTTGAGCCTGACGGGCGAAGAGAGCTTCGACCTCGTCGGCATCAACGACAACCTGAAACCACAACAAGACGTGACCCTCGTCATCACCCGCAAAGACGGCAGCAAACAGAACGTCAGCGTGTTGTTGCGTATCGACACACCGATCGAAGTGGACTACTACAAGAACGGCGGCATCTTGCCATTCGTGTTGAAGGAGTTGGTGGGGTAAGCTTTTCTCACGTTGCTTCAAAAGAAGAAGCCCGCGATTGCGGGCTTCTTCTTTTTTGCATCAAATTTTCACACCACAATACGGCAAACTCTTCACACCTTCTTCCTGAACCTCGACTGTGAGCTTGCTACAACCTGCTTGCGCAGAAATCTCTTCAGCCTTGGCTAACATGCATTGAGAGATTCCACGCCCTCTGTGCGTTTGAGCAACGATCAGGTCGTACACACTGAGCTTCGGCCTAAACGGCCAGATGGAGGATTCTTCAAAGCAGATCGCTATACCCGCAGGCTCTCCCTCCACAAAAGCCAGTACGACATGCGCATTCTGCCGCTTGCGTAATTCATCCACGAGGTCGCTCTTAACACGTTCCGACAACTGCACTCCGCCTGCATCCGCTTGAGCATATTCATCCAAGAGCGTCAGAACGGCTTGGACATGATGCTGTACAGACAGATCGGCGCTGAATATCTCTTCCATGGAAATGTATTTCTGACTAACGTTTCGCCCGATACGCCATCTTCATGTAGGCATCGCCTCGCGCTAGCTCATCCAACATCTGTGCGAGTCGCTTCTGTTGTGTGGCGGGCAACTTGGCGCGTGTGATCCAGCCGATGTAGTCATTGCGCTGATACGGCGGGCGGGCATCGTAGGCGGCGGTGAGATTTTTCGCTGCCAGTGCATCTCGAATGAAATCTGGCATGGGGTAGCGCTCTCTTGTCATGCGTGATGGGTTTTCTGTCACCGCCCCCACCTTTTCTACATCTTCCAATTCCAGCAGAAGACGCAAACGTTCATGCTTCGCCACCACCTGCCAATGCGTATCTGTCAGCGCACCTTCCAGCGCCCACAGCAGATTGAGACTCACATTGCCCACCGACTTCACCTGCACATAGGCGCTCACCGCACCTAATTTTCGCAATTGCTCGACCGTCTGGATGCCAGCCCTTTCCAGCATTTCTTGTGACTTGGGACCAAAATTGGGCAGGTCGGCGATGTTCATTTACCGGCTCGCTTGCTGCGCATTGCGGAGAATTTTTTGATGGAGGTATCTTTGACGAAGCGCAGATACTCTTTGCTCTCGACTGGGTAGATGGCGATCTTGCCCTGCTCGTCGTAGTGCGCACCCCATCCGTATTTCTTGGTGAGCGGTGAGGCACGCATGCAGGCATAGGGCTTGGCGAAGTAATCGTCCCAAATCTGCTGACGATGCACCTTCAACTCGGCAAGCGGTATCTGTTTGTGTTGCACATGGGTGGCGAACTTCAACTCAGCCAAGGTGTATGCGTATGGCTTGCTACTCAACAATTCATATTCGATAGTGGCGATAGAACGTTTGTCACCTTTGTCCTGCGGAACGATGGCTGTTTGCGTAGGTGAGTCTGGGGCGATTTCGATGAATTGATCGATGGGGTCGTTCATATCACCTCCGTGGCTAAACCCATGAATGCACCGTAACGCTCAACCGCCTGCTTGAAGGCCGCCATCTCCGCTTTGCTCAATTTGGTGAAAGGTATGGCTGTGACGGCGATGGAGTTCTTTTTGACGGTGCGCTTCCACGTACCCACCACTTGCCCATCGATGACGATGCTAGAGATGAACATGCCGTTGCTACCGGGGCATATCTTTTCAGCGTGTTGCGCCGCCAGCACGGCACTGCGGTCTTGATAGCCCAAGATGTATTCGTCGAAACCGGGAAGCGCGAATGCGCTGGCTTGGACTTTGGGTAGCACGATGTCGGACGACATCCAGTAGATCGTTTTGCCTACTGTCTCCGACACCAACCTTGATCTGATGTCTTCGAATCCTGCTCGCGCTTCCGTTGCGCTCAAGCCCGACCACCAGATGAAATCTTTGATCGTCGCAGGGCCGCGACTATTGAAATAACGCCAAGCCAACTCCGCCAACGCTTCGTCGCGCGCCTTGGGTTTGACGGGCTTCACCCATTCTTCCAGTAGCACGTAGTTCTGTTCTTTACCCACCATAGAAGCGAGACAGATGAGGCCATGTAGCGCCGCATTCCACAGGATGTGATAACCGCGTTGCCCCTCGACGGAGATGCCTGCCGCTTCCAGTGCTGCATACATCTTGTCACGATTCTTTTGTTGGCCACCTTGCAATGCCTTGGTAAAGACTTGGTGACAACGAGAGAGTGTCTTGTCGTCCAGTTCTAGTGCATCACGCCGTTTCTGACTTCCCGAAATGTTTTTTGGCGAGGTGAGTGAGAGCATCCAACGTACATCGGATGCGGCGACCACATGCAAGGTGCCGCGCATAGGCCAAGTGCGGATGATCTTGCCTGCGTCGAAAGCAGCATTGATGTCGGCTTCGACCGCATCAGGTAGGCGCAGGCCGATAGACCACTTCACGCCGGGCAGATCTTGTCCTTGCATGCCGCCAAGATGAGCGACGATCTTTTCTGGCGTATCGTGACGCTGACTGGAAATCAACTGTTGATGCAAGCGGAGTGCGGCGATATCCACATGACCTCCTATTGCGAAGACCGACTTCGCATGCTGGCATTGCGAAGTCTTTTATTTATCCGCTCTGATAGCACGCGCCGTGGTGACGAAAGTAAGTGCGGGACCGCCACCTTTGATATCTGCGTGGACTGCCTCGACGACCGGAGGATTGGTGGTGGTTGCTGCATCCCACTGGATGATGAAGTTGGCACCGGAACCGCCTTCCGATTCTTTACGCTCGACGAATAGTTCGAGTGTACCCATCACGCCGATCTCAACCGGTTTTTCTAGGTACTCTTTGAGCAACTTGCCATCGGTGCTGTAGTAACGGGCAGTGCTAATACGGATTGGCGTCTTGAGACTGGTGTTACGTATGCTGACCAATGCGGAGACGAGCGATTTGACGGGATACTTGCCATCGACGATCTTGTTGCCATGCCAGATGTGGGAGTAGATGGGCAGATACAAGGTCTGACCTTTCGACAATTCCTCAGCTACGGCACTGCTCACGCCGAACAACAGCGCAAGGATAGACATCATCACGAGGCGCATCATGATCTTTGCTCCAAGCCCTGCGCGATCTCTTCCATGCGCGCACGCGCACCGACAGAGGCCATCACCATCAGCACATCACCACCATGCAGGAGGTAATCCGCTGCTGGCTTAAAATGCCATTTGCCTTGGGTATTCACCGCCATGACGAGGCACTCTTGGTTGTCTTGATAGAACATATCCAGGGTCTTGCCATGCAGACGTCCGGGAATGACGAGTTCTTCCATGCGCAGGTCGCCTTCGGCCTTGGTGATCTCATCAAGGAAGCCTGCGACATTCGGGCGCACCATGGCAGAGACCATGCGCACACCACCGGTGAAGTCTGGCGAGACGATCTCATCCGCACCCGCACTCTTGATCTTCACCACGTTCTTCATGTCATGGCAACGTGCGATGACACGTACTTCAGGATTGAGTTGTTTCGCGCTCAAACTGATGACCAAGTTCTGATTGTCCTCATGCGCGACAGCAAAGATACCAATGGCATGTTTGATACCCGCCGCCAGTAGAACTTCATTGTCCGTCGCATCCCCCAACACGTAGAGTTGGGCGGGATGTTGCGCGACGTAATGTTCAAGGTTCGCTTTGTTCATATCCACCATGACAAAGTGTCGCCCCGTGATCGCGAGTTCGTGGGCGACGTTGCTACCTATCTGCCCCATGCCGCATACGATGTAATGGCCTTTCAACTGCCCGATCTTCTTTTCCATTTTTTTTCTCCGCCTGACTTCATTGAACTCACCTTCCAACATGAATGCGGTCACTGCCGACAAGGCATAACCCATTATGCCGATCCCCGCGAGCGCGATGAAGATGGTGAACAGCCTGCCGTATTCGTAATCGGTGACATCGACGATCTCGCCATAGCCGATGGTGGCCA
>JBAYIG010000004.1:0-119133 GCA_041665725.1 Sideroxydans sp.
AAGCTTTACTCGTCTGCCTCAACACAATCACCCACACTAATCGATTGTTTTTTATATATTTTTAAAGAACTTTTTATCTCTTTCTTCTTCGCCTCGGCGTCGAAGAGGTGCGCATTATATAGATGGCGAACTTCTCGTCAAGCGTTTTGTAAAACTTTCTTCACATAAATGTGCGCTCACGCTGAAACCCGCACAAAACGTACAATGCGCGCCTTGGTCATTTGCATCGAAAGTATGTTGTGAAGCTCATATTAGGTATCGAATCTTCTTGTGACGAGACAGGCATCGCGCTGTATCACACCGAGCGCGGCCTACTCGCGCACACCTTGCATTCGCAGATCGCATTACATAATGAATACGGCGGCGTCGTTCCCGAACTCGCTTCACGCGACCACGTGCGCCATGCATCACCCCTGATTCGCAGCGCACTACAAAAGGCAAGCTGCTCATTGAATGACGTCGATGCCATCGCTTACACCCAAGGCCCCGGACTATCTGGCGCACTATTGGTTGGCGCCAGTGTTGCCAGCTCACTTGCCTATACATTAGATATCCCAACTATCGGTGTGCACCATCTGGAAGGGCATCTGCTCTCCCCTCTATTATCTGATCCAGCTCCAAAATTCCCCTTCGTCGCCTTACTGGTGTCGGGTGGACACACTCAGCTGATGCGCGTGGATGGCGTCGGACATTACGAGTTGTTGGGCGAATCCATAGACGATGCAGCGGGGGAAGCATTCGATAAGAGCGCCAAGCTGCTGGGCCTGGATTATCCCGGCGGTGCGCTGTTATCCAAGCTAGCGCAGCGCGGCACCCCCGGCAGGTTCAAGTTGCCACGCCCGATGTTGCATAGCGGCGATCTTGATTTTAGTTTCAGCGGGTTGAAGACCGCCGTGCTCACCCTCTCACAACAAAATGAATTAGATGATCAGACGCGCGCCGACATCGCCCATGCAGCCCAAGAAGCCATCGTGGATGTGTTGACACAAAAAGCACTGTCCGCACTTGGGCAAACCGGATTGGATCAACTGGTGATCGCAGGAGGCGTGGGGGCGAACCAAGCATTGCGTAGCCGCCTCCATAAAGACATCAGCAAGCGCGGCGGCACCGTGTTCTATCCTGATCTGGAATTCTGTACCGACAACGGTGCAATGATCGCCTTCGCCGGGGCGATGCGCTTACAGCATCAGCCTGCCCAAGACGGCTATCGCTTCAACGTGAAGCCGCGTTGGGATCTGCAAGAATTGAACTACGCGGACTGAGCTTCTTTCTTCTTACTGCCGATCTTGCTTTCCTTGCCCGTCATCAAGTTTTGGATGTTGCTCTTGTGACGCCAGATCAGCAGCATCGACATGATCGCCGTGGCGAATACCAACTCAGGACGCAACTGGAACAACATGGCATAGACCGGTGCCGCTATCGCAGCAACCAGAGCAGAGAGCGAGGAATAGCGAAACACGACCGCCACCAGCAACCACGTACCCAACACCGCCAAGCCCATCCAACCGCTCAACGCCAACAGCACACCTAAAGCGGTTGCCACGCCTTTACCACCTTGGAATTTAAGGAAGATAGGGAATACGTGCCCAAGGAATACCGCCAGCGCCACCAAGGCGACCATCAACAGGCCATCTCCATCGTGAGGTGCGAATTTAATGGCGAGGAACACTGCCAGCCACCCTTTGGCCGCATCACCCAACAAAGTCAAAATCGCCGCAGCCTTCTTACCGCTACGCAACACATTGGTCGCGCCGGGGTTGCCGGAGCCATAGGTACGCGGATCGGCAAGGCCGAACGCCTTACTCATCAGAACCGCGAACGAGACCGAACCGAGCAGATAGGCACACACAACAAAGATAAGAGTAGTCATCTGGATTACCTTAAAATGCGAAAGCGCCGCATTCTACTTGAATGCGTTATCACCACCAAACAGCCCCTGCAGACTCAATTATGGACATCATCTTCATCCGCGAACTCAAAGTCGTCACCCTCATCGGCATCTATGAGCGAGAGAAACGCGTCCCTCAGACCTTGCAACTCGACCTAGAGATCGCACTGCCGAACAGCCGCGCCTGCCACAGCGACGACATCAACGACGCGCTAGACTATGCGCAGGTCGCCCTGCACATCCAGACCGTATTGAGCGAAGGCCACTTCTCCCTGCTAGAGACCTTGGCCGAACATATCGCTCAGATCATTCTCAAAGACTTCAACGCCCCTTGGGTGAAAGTCAGCGTCGCCAAGTTACAAGCCATCCGCAACTGCAAGATGGTCGGCATCAGCATCGAACGTAGCCAAACCCAGTAACTGCGGGATTTCACAAAGGATTTGCCCAAGCCCCTATTTTTATGGATAATGCGCGCCCTTATCGGTATCCGTGCGCGTACAACCGCCGCGCCCAATCTTTAGTTAGGAACACAAAATGAGAGCAGACATCCATCCAGCATACGCCGACGTTGCAGTCACTTGCAGCTGTGGCAACAAGTTCACCACCCGTTCCACCATCGGCAAACCGACATTGCACGTCGAAGTCTGCTCCGAGTGCCACCCGTTCTACACCGGCACCCAGAAGATCGTGGATACCGCAGGCCGTATCGAGAAGTTCAACAACAAGTACAAGACTGGCGCTAAAGCAGCGGCTTGATAGTTGGCGAATAGGCATTAAGATAAAGGCAGCGTTGGCTGCCTTTTTCTTTTGCGGAACGAACCTATGAACAAGACACTTCCGACACTCCTCATCGCCTGTTTTGCGCTGACCTTCACGGGATGCGCGCGCAACCCCGTCTCCGGCAAACAGGATTTCGTGATGATGTCGGAATCGCAAGAGATCAGCCTTGGTCGTAACGCCGATGTCGATGTACGCAAACAATACAAGGTATATGACAACCCAGCGTTGCAGAGCTATGTGAACCGCGTTGGGCAAGCCGTCGCCAAGAACAGTCACCGCCCCAACCTGAACTACCGCTTCACCGTGCTCGATTCCCCCGAGATCAATGCCTTCGCACTCCCCGGAGGCTACATCTACATCACACGCGGCATCATGGCGTATCTCAATTCGGAAGCGGAATTGGCAGCCGTGTTAGGTCATGAGGTGGGGCACGTCACAGCACGTCATGGAGTACGTCAACAGAGCGCCTCGCAAGCTACTGGGCTTGGCATCTCGCTCGCTTCCATCTTCGTACCGGGACTGTCCACACAGGCCGGCAGCGACATCGCCAATCTACTCAGCGGCGCACTGCTCTCAGGCTATGGGCGCGACCACGAACTGGAAGCGGACCGTCTTGGCGCGCAATATCTGGCTCGCACCTCTTATGATCCACAAGCCATGATCCGCGTCGTTGGCGTCTTGAAGAACCAGGAGTTGTTCGACGCCGAACTCGCCAAACAAGAAGGACGTGACCCCCGCCGTTACCACGGCACCTTCGCCACCCACCCAGACAATGACACTCGCTTCAGACAAGTCGTCGGTGAAGCGTCCAATCTCAAGCTAAGCAACCCTCTCGAAGGTAAACCTGAGTACCAAAGACAAACGGCTGGGCTGACCTTCAATGACAGCGTGGATGAAGGGGTGGTACGCGGCAACAGATTCACCCATCGCGATCTCGGCATCGCACTGGACTTCCCGCCAGAGTGGAGCGTCAAGAATTCACCCACCCAACTTATTGCAATCAACCCAACGAATGACGCTACGCTCGAATTGAAGGTGGATGGTAAACCTTCCGGCACGCCACCCGAGTATGCGCGCCGCCTGTCTGGTAGCTCAGCCACCATCGAATCCCTGACCATCGAGAAGTCTTCAGCCGCCATCGCTAGCAACAGCAAGTTAGAGTTAGGTGTTGTCTATCTAGATGGCAAGGCATTCCTGCTACTAGGTACCGCCAAGACAGAGCCCGTCTTGTCCGCACATCGCACACTGATGAAAGCCAGCATGCGTAGCTTCCATGCACTCACGCCAGAAGAACGTAAAGCGATCAAACCACTCACCATCAAGTTGGTATCGGTAAAAGCTGGCGACAGCTATACCAAGCTTGCGCTGAACTCACCGCTCGGTAAGAACGCAGAAAAATATCTGCGCCTCATCAATGCGCAGTATCCTCAAGGTGAACCTGTCGCAGGACAAACCATCAAGATCATCGAATAAATGTACGCCTACTACACCCAGATGAAGGAGCCAGAGATCACGAGAATGAAAGCGTGGTTCCTGTTCCTATTATGTAGCGTTTGGGTGTTCACTGGCCTCGTCGGCCACGATCCATGGAAGCCCGATGAAGCTTACAGTTTCGGCCTCATCTATCATTACATCCAAAGCGGTGATTGGCTCATCCCAACCCTCGCGGGCGAAGCCTATCTGGACAAACCGCCGCTGTATTACTGGACGGCCGCGCTGTTCGCCAAAGCGTTCTCACCGCTACTGCCACTGCACGATGGTGCGCGCTTAGCTTCAGGCTTCTACACCTCGCTCACCTTGCTCTTCATTGGCCTGACGGGGCGCGAACTGTTCGGCAACAACCGTGGCTGGCCTGCCGCCATCATCCTCATCGGTTGTCTCGGCATGTTGTTACGAGCGCACGAGATCCTCACCGACAATGCGTTGCTCACGGGCTGCGCCATGATGTTGTATGGCTTTGCACTGAGCTTGCGCCGCCCGCAACTTGCAGGCCTATTCGTCGGCGTCGGTTTGGGCATCGGCTTCATGAGCAAGGGATTCATCGCGCCGATGCTGTTCTTGCTCATCAGCCTCACTCTCTTGGCTTTCCGCCACTGGCGCACGCGCGCCCACTTCACCATGCTGGGTATCGCATTTGTATGTGCACTGCCTTGGCTGACTGTATGGCCGTATCTCTTGTATCAACAATCACCAGCACTATTCACTGATTGGGCATGGACGCGCAACATCGGGCGATGGTTCGAATACGCCAAAGGCGGCGATTACGGCAAGACGCTCTATTACCTCGGCGCTTTGCCTTGGCTGGCTTGGCCAGCCGCGCCGCTTGCCGTATGGACGGTATGGGAAGCAAGAAAACGTATATGGAACGAACCTGAGTTCCAATTACTACTTGTGACCTTCCTCGTCATGTTCGTGGTGTTGAGTGGAGTGAAAGACATCAACGACCAGAACGCGATGCCGATGTTGCTGCCTATCGCATTGCTTGCAACGGCTGCGCTCTCCACGCTCCGGCGTGGCGCGGCAAATGCACTCGACTGGTTCGGCATCATGACCTTCGCCCTGCTCGCCATCGCGCTGTGGTCCGGCTGGACAGGTGTGCTGCTCAACTACGGATCTTTGATCGCGCGCACCGTGCGCACCATGCAACCCAACTTCCAAATGGAGGTGGACACTTTCACATTCAGCATCGCAGTGGTGGCGACGATACTGTGGATCGTATTGGTCTGGCGAGTCGGCCGCTCGGTACGCCGCTCGCTCATCAACTGGGCCGCAGGCATCAGCTTGCTTTGGATATTGGCGATGACACTGTGGCTACCCTTGCTTGATGCCGGCAAGAGCTATCGCCCCATGGTGGTCGACCTGAAAGATAGCTTGCCGAAACGCTACAACTGTATCGCCGATGTGCGCGTCGGCGACAACCAGCGCGCCATGTTGGAATATTTCGGCAACATCAAGCTACGCCAGAATGCGACAAAGGTTTGCAATCTCCTATTGGTGCAGGGCGACCGTATCGCCAAACCTATCGAAGATGAGATCGGCTGGGAGAAGTTGTGGGAAGGTGGACGTCAGGGCAAACAGGACGAACGCTTCAGACTGTATCAGCGCGTGAAAAGAAAGTGATTCAATGCTGATTAGGTGTCACGCGCACAATGCGGATGTCTTCCAACAGCTCATCGCCCTTTGCCAATTTAAGCAAACGCGGCAACGTTCCCGTCTTGTGAACCACCCAATCACCTTGTGCTATCAGCTCTACCTTGCCCAGATTCGCACCTAACGAATCCATTTCAGTAGCGCGAAGCAATAGGTAGTAGCTCTCCCCCGTGCTCGGCAAGTTCGCCACCTCCCCCACCGCATAACAGGGTGATGTGTTGTATAGCGCCAACTCGCGCGACACGATCACATCCATCTGCAACACATAGATAGGCGCGCTCGGCTTGTCTGCCAACAGCTTGTTCGCGTTGTAGGGGATGCTTGAAGTGAGATAAGTCGTGGTCGCCATCAAGGTCAGGAACACATACAACATCGCAACCGCGAACACGGGCAACACCATCAATACATTGCTACGCATACATGCACGATAGACAAAGGCATAGATTGCCGTAGCCAGCAGCATCGCCACCACAGTTGCGATCAACAAAGACTTACCCACATACAGCGCGAGACCTGACACCATCGTCACCAGCAATAGCGTAGTGACGATCTGCGCGGCCCATAGCTTGCGATGGCCTGACACGTCGGCGAACACGCCCGACAAATAATGTCCGCAAAGAATCGCTGCGAACGGATAGATGATGACCGTGTAGTAATCGAACTGGAACTTCGTCGCACTGAACATGGCGAAGGTGATGAAGAACGCGCCACACAAATACACGAACTGCGCACGCTCTGCGACGCTGCGTGAGGTGAAGTTGCGCATGCCGGCGACCATCGCCGCTGCATACACCGCCACCCACGGCAAGAACGCCCACAGGAACGCCGCCACGAAATAATACGGCGCACCGCCCGCATCCTTGATGGGGCCCGTGTTGAAGAAACGCCCGAACTGGCTATCCCACAAGAAGAACTTGATACCCGATACATCCGTGCGCCCGAACACCACCTTCTCGGGATGCGAGTCGAATTGCAGATACAACGCCAGCAACTCAGGCGCAGTGAACACGACACACAAGCCAAGGGCGACTAACCACTTCGCACTCCACAGCTTGTGCCATTGCCTCTGATACAGCCACATACACACCAGACCGCTGGTGATGGTGATGAGTGTGAACACGCCTTTCGTCATCATCGCCATGCCGCTGAACAACGCCCCCAGCAACAGATATTTCAGCTTGGTTTCGCCGTCGTAACGCAACCAATAATAGCTAGCCGCCATGATGCTCCCCGTGAGGAAAGTCTCCGCCTTCACCTCGGTCGAGGTGTACATCATGTGGAACGCCGACACATACACCAGCAGCGACAACCATGCCGCTTCACGACCATAGAACATGCGCGCGATGCGATAGGTGTAATAGCCACCAATGAGGTGGAACAGGAAGCCCGGCAAGATATAAGCGAACGCACTGATTCCGAACAACTTGAATGACAGCGCCGTTATCCAGAACGGAAAGTGTGGTTTGTCCAACCACTCCTGCCCATCCAACACCAGAAACGCCCAATCGTTATGCGTCGCGATGTATTGTGACAGCGCTGCATACGTCACCGAATCGCCAGCATTGATGATGGGCGTGACCATGCCTGTTGCGTTGATGCACAACACGAACAGGGTCAGCCATTGGATAAGACGCAACGAAGTCATCGAGGCGAGCAAACGTTATCTAGGCTTGAGGTGGAACTTGATACCGTCACCCAGAATCTCGATGTGCTCGATATCGATCTCCGTACCTGCGTAACGCATCTCATCTTCTTTGAACTGATACAGCGGATTCGTACGCAGATATTCGCTCAACATCACATTCAAAGTGGGGCGCAATATCTTGCCGATCTCTGGCGAACCCTGGTCGACTTCCAGCGTCTCCAGATCGGCATCCTGCATGAACAACGCGCGCTTCTCCGCGTCATAGCGCAACGCACCCGACACCGCCACACGCCCCTTCAAACTGCCGCTGAAGAGCGATGACACCGAAAGACTCGTGCCCAACGAGACGCGATTCTGATCCACCAAGAACACCACTGCTGGCGCATCCAACGTGGCACTGAACACCCCCTTGCCCAAATCTCTATGCATGGGGAAAGACTTGCTCCAAGTACGATCCAATTGCGACTTGGTCACCACGTAGTCTTTGGGAACGAGCGTTGAGCAGGCACTCAAGAGGAAGAGTGATATTGCCCACAATAGAACTAATGATCGACTAGCCATCACCTGCTCGATCAAATCTTTGGTGTAGAACAAACCACATCCCCATTCTGTGCGCGATTGCGCAAAGCATGATCGATCAACACTAACGCCAACATCGCCTCCGCGATCGGCGTAGCGCGAATGCCGACACACGGATCATGCCGCCCTTCGGTAGAGACCTTCACCGCCTCGCCCGCTTTGTTGATGGAGTTACGTTCGATGCGGATGCTAGAAGTCGGTTTGATAGCGTACTGCGCGACGACGTCTTGGCCTGTGGTGATACCCCCCAAGATACCGCCCGCATTGTTGGAAGCAAAACCATTTGGCGTGAGTTCGTCGCCATGTTCGCTACCGCGCTGGGTGACGCAATCAAAACCTGCGCCGATCTCCACGCCCTTCACGGCGTTGATACCCATCAAGGCATGCGCGATGTCGGCATCGATGCGGTCGAACACGGGCTCGCCCCAACCTACAGGCACATTGGACGCAACCACAGCCAGCTTGGCACCGATGGAATCGCCGCTCTTACGTAGCGCATCCATGTAGTCTTCCAACTGCGCGACGTAACTCGCATCAGCCACGAAGAAGCTATTGCCTTCGGCGGTTACATCATCCCAGCTCTTGAAGGGCACGACGATCTCGCCCAGTTGTGCGAGGTAGCCACGCACGACCACGCCATATCTTTCGTTCAGCCATTTCTTGGCGATGGCACCTGCGGCCACACGCCCTGCTGTCTCACGTGCCGAAGCGCGACCACCTCCGCGATAGTCGCGGATGCCGTATTTCTGCCAATAGGTGTAGTCGGCGTGGCCGGGGCGAAAGGTGTCGGCGATGTTGCCGTAGTCTTTGCTGCGCTGATCTTCGTTGCGGATGAGCAGCGCGATGGGGGTGCCAGTGGTCTTGCCTTCGAACACACCGGACAGTATCTCCACCGTATCGCTCTCGCGGCGCTGTGTGACGTGGCGTGAGGTGCCAGGTTTGCGGCGGTCGAGGTCGAGTTGAATGTCGGCTTCGCTCAACTCCATACCGGGTGGGCAACCATCCACGATGCAACCGATGGCTGCGCCGTGTGATTCGCCGAAGGAGGTGACGGTGAAGAGTGTGCCGAATGTGTTTCCAGACATGGTGTTGTCTCGCTAAATTGATGGGGCGAGTTTAACATAGCGACCCCGACACGGTGGGGCGCAGCCCGCTGGTGCGGGAGGGGGCGCAGGTGGCTGCTCACGCCTCTTTAAATGTCCGATTAACCGTCGCAGCCACCCGACACGCTTACGGAACTTTTCCCATGAAAGCCATCCTCGCCATCGCCGCCGGAAGCTTAGATGTCCTGCAACTGCGCGACATCCCCAAACCGGAAATTCCGTCACCTCATCATCTGCGCGTGCAGCTTGCGGCAGCGGGCGTAAATCCAGTGGATACCAAGTTACGCACCAAGCCTGCATACCATCCCGATAGATTGCCCGCCATCCTCGGATGTGATGGTGCGGGTGTAGTGGAATCCATCGGCAGCGCGGTGACACGATTCAAAGTCGGCGATGCTGTGTTCTTCTGCAATGGCGGGCTTGGCAATGAACCCGGAAGCTATGCCGAGTTCACTACCTTGCATGAGGATTTCTGCGCCACGAAACCCGCGCAGCTATCCATGCATGAAGCAGCCGCATTGCCGCTGGTGTTCATCACCGCATGGGAATCGTTGGTGGAGCGTGCGAACCTGCAAGCTGGGCAGACCATCCTCATCCATGCCGCCGCCGGTGGTGTCGGACAAGTAGCGGTGCAACTCGCACGTCACCTTGGAGCACACGTTGCCGTGACGGTGAGCGACGACCACAAAGCCGACATCTCACACCAACTGGGTGCAGAGAAGATCATCAATTACAAATCACAAGACTTCGTGCAAGAGACATTGGCGTGGACGGGCGGCAAAGGTGCCGACGTGGTGTACGACACGGTAGGTGGCGACACTTTCTTGAAGTCGCTTGATGCGACACGCATCGGCGGCAAAGTGGTGAGCATCCTCTCCACGCCGCTGGATGCGGCGCACGTGCAGAAAGCACGGCTGCGCAACCTATCGCTCTGCTACGACCTGATGCTCACCCCACAGGCGTTGGGGTTGCATGACGAGCGCATTCGCCAGCGCAAGATATTGGAACGATGCGCATCGCTGGTGGATGCAGGCGAACTCAAGGTTCATGTCTCACACAGCCTGTCACTCGAACAAGTAGCGCAAGCGCATCGCCTCATCGAAGCGGGCGGCATGATCGGCAAGGTCGTGCTGGTGATGGGCACATGAGTTTCGTAGATACCCACTGCCATCTCGATGCCGAAGAGTTCGGCGACACTCAAGCTGACATCGTACGTGAGGCACAAGCGGTTGGCGTGGGGCGCATCGTCGTACCTTCCGTCGCGCGCGCCAATTTCGACCTCGTTCGCTCACTCTGCGAGCAGCATGCGAACTGCGCTCCCGCTTACGGCATCCACCCCATGTACACCGACACGGCGATGCCGGACGACTTGCTCGTGTTGCGCGACTACCTGCAACAGCATCGCCCTATCGCCGTGGGCGAGATCGGCATGGATTTCTTCATCAATCATTACGATCAAGCACGGCAGGAGTTCTTCTTTGTGGAGCAACTGAAGTTAGCGCGCGAGTTCGACCTGCCTGTGTTGCTGCACATCCGCAAAGCGACCGACACCATCCTGAAGAACTTGCGCCAGCACAAAGTACGAGGCGGAATCGCGCACGCGTTCAACGGCAGTCGTCAACAAGCAGATGAGTTCATCAAGCTGGGATTCAAACTAGGATTCGGCGGTGCGATGACTTATTCGAGGGCGACCAAGCTAAGAGAACTGGCCGCGACATTGCCGTTGGAAAGCATCGTGCTGGAGACGGATGCGCCTGACATCCCGCCGGATTTTTTGGAACGTGGATTACCGAACGAACCCAAGTATCTGCCGCGCATCGCACAGACTATCGCTGAGTTGCGTGGAATGTCGTTGGAGGAGATCGCTTGGGCGACCACACAGAATGCGTACGCCAGCCTACCCGATCTGCCGCATGACTAGGGGTGCTTGGAGGTCACGACCCGATTGCGGCCTTTGGCCTTGGCTTTGTACAGGGCTTGGTCGACACGATAGAAGAACGTCTTCTCATCCTCTTCCACCGAATACTCACCCACACCCGCGCTGATGGTGACCTTTGCACCATCGACGAAGACGCGGTCTTCGATGATGGTTCTGAGGCGATTGGCGAACGAGGTTGCCGCAGACAGTGGCGAGCTGGAAAGCAACACCGCGAACTCCTCGCCCCCCCACCTGACCGCGAGGTCACTCTTGCGCACCAAGCCGTTCATCTCGTCCGCGATCGCCTTCAGCACCTCGTCTCCGACCAAATGACCGAAGTTGTCGTTGACGTCCTTGAAACGATCCACATCGATGACGACCAGGGAGAAGGTCTCGGCGTTGTAACGCCGCATACGCTCGATCTCTTCTTCCATCTGCTGGTGCAACATGCGCCGATTACCCAGCCCGGTGAGCACGTCTGTCAAAGTCAGTCTTTCTAGACCTTGGTTCTTCTCTTCGAGCATCTCGAGGATCTCGTGGAGTTCTGCAGTGTGGTTCTTCATCAGATTGACCCACGAACCGTAGGCAAAGCCGATCAGCTCACTCTGCGTCACGACACCGACGACTTTTTGTTGATCATCGACCACGATGGCGCGTTTGATGTGCGAATCGCGCAACTGTAGCAGTGCATCATTGATAGAGACGTGTATCGGTGTCGTGATCACCGGGCTCTTCATGTAGTGAGAGAGCGGCAGATGCGTCCCCTGATTGGAGGTCATGATGCCGAAGGCATCTTTGGAGGTGATGACACCGACCGGCCTTCCTTCTTCCACCACGATGATGGAATCTTCCATCTTCTTCAGATGGTGGATGACGTCAGCCAATATCCAATCAGCGGTGAACAAAACTGGCATCGACCTTGAGATGATCTGCCCCACCGTCTTCCTATCCATCAGCACGGTCGGATCGATAGACTGCAGAATGTCACTGAACGTGACGATCCCCACCAGCACACCGCGCGAATCAAGTACGCCCAAGTAACGTTGCCCCTGTTTTTCAAGGAATTCGAGCGCGCCTAGTACACGCTCCTTTTCATTCATGCAATCGATCTTGCGCAGGGGCGCCTTACGCAAAGTCGTTCGTTGATCGCCACCCGCATGGATATAAGCCAGCAACTCCTCGATGGAGAATACGAACTTATCTTGCTCGTGTTCGATGATGATGCTGCTGACGTTCTTCTCCTGCATCAGCTTGGCCGCTGCCTGCACGGTCAGATCGATATCGCCGCGCAAGATCGCCTTTTGAGCGATGGAACCAATGGTGGGGAATGCCTGAAAATCCATATCGAATCACCTTATGTGGGCGCACACCCATTCAAACTTGAATAGCTGTCGAAGAATCGGATCAGATCGACGATGGTCTCCGACTCGGTCTTCTTCATCACTTTCGCACGATGCGCTTTGACCGTCTTAATCGAGATACCCAATTGTGCGGCGATCTCAAGATTGGTCATCCCCAGCACCACCAAGCTCCCCACCTGTGCCTCGCGTTTACTCATGCGGGCATAACATTCGCTCACGTGCTGTGTCCCGCCCAATATCTTCTCGTGATGGATGAAGGCGGCATTCAATCGCTCATTGATGCGTTGCAAGGTGAATGGTTTTTCGAGGAAATCAAAGAAACCCATGCTCGCTAATTTATTCAACTCACAGGAGAAATGCGGCGTACCGATGTATAGCTTGGGGATGTCATAGATCACACTGGGCAACTTCGCCTCTTTCATGGCCGCCAGCATGCTCACATCCAACACCATGCAGCAGATGAAATTCGATATGGTGGGATGCTCGCATTGGTCTTTGAACCAATCCGAAAAGTCTTGGAAATCTTGGAATCCGCCCGCCAAAAAACCTTGACTCTCACCCAGTCGGGCGAGTGCTCTATGCGTTGCTTCATCTTGATCTACAGCAAGAACGATGCGGGGTGGGAGTTGTTTCATCTTCTCTATCTATCTTTTCTGGACATCCTCACTCACGGGCTTTTAGTGTTGTGAGCCTTTGGTCTGATTCTATTATCATTGATTCTTGGTCACTATTGGACTTTAGACTCATCAGCCTTGCCATTGATGCTTTTCATATCACAGTGATTCACATCCAACTGCCGACTGGTTATGCTCGACACACCCATCGGCCAAATACCCAATTACTTGAGCAAACACCATGAACCTCCCCCCTCAATTCACCCGCACCCACATCCTGTTAGGCGATGCAGGCATCGCCAATCTCAGTGCAAGACACATCTTCGTCGCCGGCTTGGGCGGGGTCGGTTCTTACTGCGCGGAGGCTTTAGCGCGCGCAGGTATCGGTCGGTTGACCTTGCTCGATCACGATGTGGTGGTCGCTAGCAACATCAATCGCCAGTTACCCGCCCTACTCTCTACCGTAGGGCAATCCAAAGCCGAGTTGATGCGCGCACGCATCGCAGACATCAATCCGGATTGTCAGGTCACACTGTTGCGTACCTTTCTGACCGCCGAGAACGTGAACGATCTGGTCCCCGCCGATTGCGACTACGTCATCGACTGCATCGACTCCCTGACCTGCAAAGAAGCCTTGGTCGCGGAGAGTTTCAAACGCGGTTTGCACGTCGCATCCAGTATGGGTGCTGGCAATCGACGCGACCCGACCCGCATCAAGATCGCCGATATCAGCAAGACGAACGTGTGTGCCTTGGCCGCTCAGATGCGCCAACGCTTACGCAGGCATCACGGCATCAACAAGGGCGTCCTGACGGTGTTCTCCGACGAAGCTCCCAGCTCGCCACTGCCGCCCCAGCCCACTGACCGTGGCCGCCCGCGCGCCGTGAACGGCACCATCAGCTACATGCCACCGTTGTTCGGGATGATGCTCGCGGGCGCGGTATTAAAACGATTGCTGGAAGCCGAATGACGCCTACTTGAGCCAACCCTTGCGGTAGAAATACACCAAGGGGACGGCCACCGTCATCACCATCAACAACAGAGAGAATGGATAACCCAACTGCCATGCGAGCTCCGGCATGAATTGGAAGTTCATGCCGTAGATGGAGGCGACGAGGGTGGGGGGTAGCAAGGCGACCGACACCACAGAGAACAGGCGCACGATCCGGTTCTGGTTGATGTTGATGAAACCGATGGTGGCATCCATCAGAAAGTTGATCTTGTCGAACAGGAAAGATGTGTGGCCATCTAGCGATTCGATGTCCTGCTGGATCTGACGCACCTCCTCCACCTGCGCCACGCTGAGCGTCTTGCTGCGCACCAGGAATGAGATGGCGCGCTGCGTATCCATCACGTTGCGGCGGATACGACCATTGACGTGTTCGGCATGAGCGATCTCGGCCAACGAAGCACTGGCTTCCTTGTCACTCAATTTCGACCCCAACACACTTTGGCTGACGCGCCCGAGGTCGGCGTACACCTCTTCCAGCGCATCCGCAGAGAATTCCACATCCATGCCATACAGATCGACCAGCACATCACGCGAATCATGGATGGCACCCGACTCGGCACGTAGTCGCATACGCAACAAACGGAAGATGGGCAGGTCTTCTTCATGGATGCTGATGAGCGTATCGCCACTCAATACGAAGGCGACTGCAACGCTGTGGGAATGGCTCTCGGTGCCTGACAAGAAGTCGGAGCGCAGATGCAAGTCACCTTCATGCTCGAAGAATCGCGCACTGGCTTCGATGTCTCTCAAATGCTCTGGGCTTGGGAGGTGCAGGTCATAGGCGGTTTCCACCCACTTCACCTCCTCCGGCGTAGCAGTCACCATGTCGATCCATACCGGGGCGGCTTGGCGCAGATCCGCTCCTAATTCGACGTGGATACGAACGAGTCGTCCGTTGTTCAGTGTGAAGGCATGCAGCATGGTCATTTCCTTGATTGGTTCGGGGCATTATCGCCGCATAGTCCGTCTTCGGAAAAGCCTAGTTCGTTTAATTAGGCCATGCACGAGTCGGGGTCGAGAGAATACGGTGCATAAGGTAGAATGCGCGCCTTGAAATGTAAGGCAAATGGCATGAACGCTCGGCTACGCGAAATCCCCTACAACTACACCTCGTTCTCCGACCGCGAGATCGTCTTGCGCCTGCTCGGCGCGGAAGCTTGGGACATCATCAACACTCTGCGCGAAGAGCGCCGCACGGGCCGCTCTGCACAGATGTTGTATGAGGTGCTCGGCGACATCTGGGTACTCACGCGCAACCCGTATCTGGAAGACGACCTGCTCTCCAACAACAAGCGCCGCAAGGCTTTGATCGGTGCGCTGTATCACCGCTTGAACGCGATCGAGGCACGCAGACAGAACAATGCCAAGGTCGGCCGTTTGTTGGAGCTGACCAAGCGTGCCATCGAACGCTTCGCCATGGATTTCGAGACCACGTTGGAGCTGCGCCGACGCACACTACGTTCTCTCAGCAGACATACCCGTAAGGACAACATCCAATTCGATGGTTTAGCGCGTGTTTCCCACGTCACCGATGCCACCGACTGGCGAGTGGAATATCCATTCGTCGTGTTGCATCCTGACACGGAGGAAGAAGTCGCCCCATTGGTGCGTGCCTGTATCGAGTTAGGGCTGACGCTCATCCCTCGCGGTGGTGGCACGGGCTATACCGGCGGCGCCATCCCATTGGACAAATATTCCGCTGTCATCAACACCGAGAAGTTGGATACGCTGTCTGCTGTCGAGCCGATGTTGCTGCCTGGTGTGAATCAATCCTACGCCACCATCCACTGCGGTGCGGGTGTGGTGACGCGTCGCGTGATGGAAGCAGCGGACAGCAACGGGTTGGTGTTCGCTGTCGATCCGACCTCGGCTGATGCGTCGTGCATCGGCGGTAACGTGGCGATGAACGCGGGCGGCAAGAAAGCCGTGCTGTGGGGTACTGCACTGGACAATCTCGCATCTTGGAAGATGGTCACACCTGATGGCCTGTGGATGGAAGTGGTGCGCCTGCGCCACAACTTCGGCAAGATCCACGATGCCGAGAGCGCAGAGTTCCGCATCACGCGTTATCAAGAGAACGGCAAGACGCCCATCGGCGAGCCCGAGATATTGACCATCCCCGGCAGCGCGTTCCGCAAGGCGGGACTGGGTAAGGACGTCACCGACAAATTCTTATCTGGCCTGCCCGGCATCCAGAAGGAAGGTTGCGACGGCATCATCACCTCGGCGCGCTTCATCCTGCACCGCGAGCACAAATTCACGCGCACCGTATGTCTGGAATTCTTCGGTCAAGTACATGAGGCGGTGCCTGCCATCGTCGAGGTCACCGAGTATTTCAAACAACGCAGTGATGCATCCCCTGCTTTCCTCGCCGGTCTTGAGCATCTCGATGAGAGATATTTAAAAGCGGTGGGCTACGCCACCAAATCCAAACGCGGCACGCGCCCCAAGATGGTGTTGATCGCCGATGTGGTGAGTGACGATGAACGCGCCGTGGGTGAAGCCGCTTCTGAGATCGTACGCATGGCGAACCTGCGCCACGGTGAAGGTTTCATCGCTGTGTCCGCCGAAGCGCGCAAGAAGTTCTGGCTCGATCGAGCACGCACTGCCGCCATCGCCAAACACACCAACGCCTTCAAGATCAACGAAGACGTGGTCATCCCGCTACCACGCATGGGCGACTACTGCGATGGCATCGAGCGCATCAACATCGAATTGTCGCTCGGCAATAAGATCAAATTGCTGGATGCTTTCGACGAACTCTTTAAGGGCGAATTGCCGCTACGCTATCAAGACGATGCGCAACTGGGCGATGCCGAATTGTTGGGCAATCGCGCGCAAGCCGCACAACAGTTGCTGGCTGAAGTGCGTACGCGCTGGACATGGCTGCTGGAGAATCTGGATGCGCCACTGTCTGCCTGCTCATTCGCACCTGCTGACAAACAAGATGCCGTCACCGTGTTCGATGCGGTACAGCGCCATCTGTTACGCGCCTCATGGAAGCGAGAGTTGCGTGAACCGCTGCGCCACATCTTCAGCGGCAGCACTTACGAGCCCATCCTCGAACGTTGCAACGCCACACATCAAAGCGTGTTGAAGAGCCGCGTGTTCGTCGCATTGCACATGCATGCAGGCGACGGCAACGTGCACACTAATATCCCGGTGAACTCCGATGACTACGTGATGCTGCAACAGGCGTATGCCGCCGTCGATCGCATCATGCAGTTGGCGAAAGACTTGGGCGGTGTCATCTCAGGTGAGCATGGCATCGGCATCACCAAGTTCGATTATCTGGACAAAGCTGAACTCGCGCCATTCGCGGCTTACAAGCAGAAGGTCGATCCTGAAGGTCGCTTCAACAAGGGCAAACTATTGGCGGGTAGCAACCTCGAACGTGCCTACACCCCCAGCTTCAACTTGATGGAACTGGAGAGTCTCATCCTTGAGAAGAGCGAGCTGGGCGACATCTCCGATTCCATCAAGGACTGTCTGCGCTGTGGCAAGTGCAAACCCGTTTGCTCTACGCACGTGCCGCGCGCCAATCTGCTCTACTCGCCACGCAACAAGATATTAGCAACATCCCTGCTCATCGAAGCCTTCCTGTACGAAGAGCAGACACGACGCGGCGTATCCATCGCCCACTTCGACGAGTTCAACGATGTGGCCGACCACTGCACGGTGTGCCACCGTTGTGAGAAACCCTGCCCTGTCGATATCGACTTCGGCGATGTCTCTGTGGCGATGCGCAACTTCCTGCGCAAGCAGGGCAAGAAGAACTTCAGCCCTGTGACGGCAACGTCGATGCTGTTCCTCAATGCATCCGACCCGATGACCATCAAACTCATCCGCAAGGTGATGATCGAGTGGGCATACAAAGGCCAGCGTCTCGCTCATCGCATCGCGAAGAGTTTCGGCTTGCTCAACAGTCAACTCAAACATCCACCTGCCACCGTGGGCAAACCTTCGCTCAAAGCGCAGGTCATCCACTTCATCAACAAACCGATGCCGGGCGGCTTGCCCAAGAAGACATCGCGTGCGTTGCTCGATATCGAGGATGACACCGTCGTTCCCATCATCCGCGACCCGCGCAAGTTGAATGAAGAGTCGGAAGCGGTTTTCTACTTCCCCGGCTGCGGTTCGGAACGTCTGTTCGGCCAAGTCGGTCTGGCGACACAAGCGATGTTGTACGAAGTGGGAGCGGTGACGGTATTGCCACCGGGCTATCTGTGCTGCGGTTACCCGCAGAACGCCTCCGGCCAAGACGACAAGGCGAACCAGATCACCACCGACAATCGCGTGCTGTTCCATCGCGTGGCGAACACGCTGAACTACCTCGACATCAAGACGGTGATCGTGTCTTGCGGCACCTGCATGGACCAATTGCAGAAGTACCAGTTCGACAAGATATTCCCCGGCTGCCGCTTGCTCGACATCCACGAATATCTGCTGGAGAAAGGCGTGAAGCTGCAAGGAGTAGAGGGCACTCGCTATATGTATCACGACCCCTGCCACTCGCCTATGAAGACCTACGCGCCGCTCAAAGTGGTGGGCGAATTGATGGGTAGCGCGATCCCACTGAACGACCGCTGCTGCGGCGAATCCGGCACCTTCGGCGTGGCATCACCACACATCGCGACGCAAGTGCGCTTCCGCAAGGAAGAGGAGATGCGCAAAGGTTCTGATGCTTTGCGCGCTGATGGCTTCACCGGTGAAGTGAAGATCCTCACCTCTTGTCCTGCCTGCCAACAAGGCCTGAGTCGCTACAACGACGATGCGGGCACGACGACCGACTACATCGTGGTGGAGATGGCGAAACATCTGCTCGGCCCGGACTGGATGGCCGAATATGTCGCCAATGCCAATGATGGTGGTATCGAGCGAGTGTTGCTATAGACTGTGCCCATGCTTTCGTTAGAGCCCACCGACGACCTCGCACGACCGGCATTCAAAGATGCCGCCTCGTGCACCCAATGGTTGAGTCAGTTACAACTGACCAACCTCAATTTAGCGCACGGCACATTACGCAAACAACTGGATGAATTGAATCGCTGCCCGATCAAGGGCAGTGACCGTTTACAGACCTTGGAAGCATTGCGCGAGACCATCGCGGTGGTACAAAACGACTTTGCCAAGAAGTTGGTCGGCAAGCGATTGCCGCTGGCAGAAGATGAGTTATCGCTGATCTTAGCTCTTTCCAGCTTGTGGCAGAGCATGCTCAACGGCTATCTGCGTTGCCTGCAAAGTGCAGAGATGGGCGACAAGGCGCTCGCCGCGCACACCGCGTTACTGCGCCAACGTTGTCTGCGATACAGCAGCCTGCAGATCGGGGATTTCCTACGTGCCGGATACGAGCCGGAGGGCAAGACTTGGCAGCAGCTACACGCGCTCTACGCGCACATCGAATCGCTAGGATTGCAGAACGAAGCCGTACGTGACGAACGATACGCCGCCGGACATCCGACCACTTGCCGCGCGTTGTACAGCAAGACATTGCTCATGCATCGTGCACGTCTGCTCGGCTTGTCGCGTAGTCACTGGCACATCGCCGAGCGTTGGCTCAACGTGTGGAGCGATGCCATCACCATCGAGCCGCGTTGCAGCATCAGCAAAGCGGATGCGCCGCCCTTGGGTGTGGATTTGGCGGGTACGCAGGGTTTACAGAGCGTGCGCCCAGAGCGGGCCGCCGTCAGCATGCGTTATCTGGCGATGGTGCCGCTGTCGAAACTCATCCGCGTGAAGACCATCCTGCTACAACAAGGACAGACACCACAGCAGGTCGATCTGGGTTCCGAACTTTCCAGCCAAGAGGGGATCTCGCTGCTCAATCAGTTGCATGCCTGCTGGTGTGAAGCGCGCCCTGATTCGATGGCGGATACCGCGCGCGATGCACACATCACTCATCTGTGCATCGGCTTGGAGCAGATCTACGCACAACTCGCACGCAAACCGTTCAAGCCCGTCAAAGACACCGCCAAGTCCAACCAAGATGTGCAACATCAGATCGAGACCTTCGGGCGTGTGCTGGACGAGACCGGGCAACATACCTACAAAGAGTTAGGGTTCGTACCAGAAGAATGGCTGGTGGAAGAAGAGAGCCTCATCCGTGGGCGCTTCTTGCGCAAAGCCCTGGTCGGCGAACGCTTGGCGAACCAGCAACTGGTGAGCGTGTTCGCGCCGAACGACACCGCGCACAAGTTGGGCGTCACCACCTTGGTCAACGTGACGCGCACCGGACAACTCTATATCGGTCTACATTTC
Organism: Sideroxydans sp.; assembly: GCA_041665725.1. Lineage (GTDB taxonomy): Bacteria > Pseudomonadota > Gammaproteobacteria > Burkholderiales > Gallionellaceae > Sideroxyarcus. Next base: position 20,309 of record JBAYIG010000004.1, read on the forward strand.
CTGCCGGGGCATCCCCAAGCGGTGATCGTACGCGGCAACGCTGACGGCGAGCTACTACACTCCGGTTCTGCTCCCGCACTGCTGTTGCCTGCGATGGAGAGGTTGAGCATCCCCGCCAGTCTGGTGTTGCCGCGCGAATGGTTCAAAGCGGGACGCAGCTTGGAGATGGTGCTGCCGGACACCGGCAAACAGAATGTGACCTTGGGATTCAGCGTGGAGAAAGGGAGCGACTTCGAGCGCGTCAGTTTCACGCTCGCCGTCCCCACCAAGACGAACTAAGCTTGCTTGCTCCACTCCATCAGCGCGTCCGCCCGCATCGGACGCGCGATACCGTAGCCCTGCCCGACCTCGCACCCCATCTGTAGCAACGCCTTATATTGTGCTTCCGTCTCCACCCCTTCCGCCACGATGCCCATCTCGAACGCCTTGGCTAGGGCGATGATGCCCTGCACGATGGCGTGATCGCCCTTGTCTTCCAGCATGTCACGGATGAAAGACTGGTCGATCTTGAGTACATCCACATCGAATTTGCTCAGATAGCTCATGGACGAATAACCCGTACCAAAATCATCCAAGGCGAAGGCCATCCCGAACGCCTTGCACTCGGAGATGATGGCACTCACACCTGCCACATCTTCCAATGCAGCCGTCTCCAGCACTTCGATCTGCAAGGTCGTAGCGCAGTTGCCCGGACAACACATATCCGACTGTGCCTTCAATTTCTCCGGGAAGTGTAGCGATTGCAGATGGTAGGCCGAGACGTTGATGCTCAACTCGATGAACAACCCCTGTTCACGCCAGCGGCGCTGTTGATCGATGGCGGTGGCGATGACCCAGTCGCCCAATTCGACCTCCATCTCGGTGTTCTCGATGATACGCAGGAATGCGGCGGGGGAAAGCACGCCGCGCGTCGGATGGTTCCAGCGTATCAATGCCTCCGCACCGACCAGACGGCGCGTGACCAACTCGACCTTGGGTTGGTAATACAGCTCGAATTCACCGTGCAACAGTCCGTGGCGTATCTGCACCAACAACTCATGATGCGTGCGCGTGCGCTCGTCGTTGGCCGGATCGAACAAGTGATAGCGGTTCTTGCCCGACTGCTTGGCGACATACATCGCTTGATCGGCATGGCGTAGCAGAGTGTCCGGGTCATGGTCGTCCTCGGGATAGAGCGCCACGCCGATGCTGGCACTGATGCGTATCGACTGTCCCTGTATCTCGATCGGCTGATGGATGACATCAAGCAAGCGATTCAAACTTCCCGCACATTCCTCAGGTGCTTGCATACCCACTAGGAGTACGACGAACTCGTCCCCGCCGAGTCGCGCGACGGTGTCGTCCTCGCGGATCGCCTCCTTGATGCGCCGCGTGATCTCCACCAACACCTTATCGCCGACATCATGGCCGTAGTTGTCGTTGACGGGCTTGAAGCCATCCAGATCGAGATAGCACACCGCCATCAACCCGTGGTCGCGCTTTGCGCGTGCCAAGGACTGCGACAATCGATCCGCCAGCAAGACGCGGTTGGGCACCCCCGTCAACGCATCGAAATGCGCGATGTGCTGCAACTGCTTCTCATGCTCCTTACGCTCGGTGATGTCTTGTACCGTACCGATCATATTGAGCGGCTTACCCTCGGCGTCATACTGCACTTCCGCCCTACTCTCGATCCAGCGCATCGCCTGCCCTTTTTCGACACGGTACTCGACCAAGTATGGGATCTTATGGATGACGGCACGGTCGCGTGCCGAAACGACGCGCTCCCTATCGTCAGGGTGGATGTGCTGCATCAAGTCTTCCGCACTGGGTTCGTACGGTTCCAATCCAAAGATGCGGAATATCTCGGGCGACCAATGCAACTTGTGGCTGTCGAACTCGTAAGACCATGCTCCCATGCGCGAGGCCTCGAAAGCCATGCGCAGACGTTTCTCGCTCTCATGCAGGTTAGTCTCGATATGTTTGCGTTCGGTGATATCGGTATGGGTACCGACCATGCGCTTGGGCCTTCCCGTCGCGTCCCGTTGCGTCACACGTCCACGGCAGAGTATCCATTTATAGCTACCATCCTTGCACTGCAACCTATGTTCGGAAAAGTACTGGCCGCTGAAATCTCCGTTCAGATATCCGTATAGATAATCCATGGCTTGCTGTTTCTCATCCGGATGCAGGATGGTAGCCAGATGGTCGGGCTTATCACCGAACTCGTCTTCGGAGTAACCCAGCATCTCCGCATAACTCCTCGAGTAGTTGAATCGGTTCGTCTGCAGGTCCCAATCCCAGATCGCATCACCCGCCCCTTCCATGGCCACACGCCAGCGTTCGTCCACGATGCGTTGCATCTCATATTCATGTTCGCGTTGGAACTGGTCTGCCTTGAGCACCTCGTAGTTCCACAAGACGGCGAACATGATCACCAGATAGAAGCACGTGAATAACAGTTCAAAGTTCGTGTAACCGACATCGACGCCCAACAGCCAAGGCCCGATCAGGATAGCCCCCACATAGACGAGCAGGCTGGCTATGCCGAAACGCAGTCCTTTGAGATAGAAGGCGGCCGCCGTCAACGGGAAGAACAACACCAAGCGCATGGAGTTATAGGTGATGAACAGGTAGATCAAGAACGTAGCGAGGAACCAGAAGCCCAGCGTGAGCGTGCCGATGATCTCCACTTGCTCGGGATGCCGCCCAAGATGGAAGAACAATCCAGCACTGGCGATGGCAACCATAAGATTGGCCACGCTATTGGGAATCGATATCGACAGATAATAGACAGCCATGATCGACGATGCGACGAACACCAGTCCGATGGCGATCTTTAGAAAGTCATTCTTGTATTTGAGCGGCGCGGATGGCTCGACGAAGAACCGTCTAGAAGATCGTTTATCAGATACTGATCGGCTCAACATGATCAATTCCCATCTATCGTTGTGTGCCCTACGCTCACAAGGTTGATTCTTGTGCACCCACCTTTATTGCTGACAAATCCGCTTCTTTGGAAATACGAGTGAGAACGCACTGCCCTTACCTTCTTCGCTCATCACCTCCAACTTCGCCTGATGACGCATGGCGATGTGCTTGACGATGGCCAATCCCAGACCCGTGCCGCCAGTCTCGCGTGAACGACTGCGGTCGACACGATAGAAACGCTCGGTCAGACGCGGAATGTGTTGCGGTGCGATACCGATACCGCTGTCACGCACACAGTAGACGGGACATCCTTCTTTCTCCACCCAGCGCATGACGATCTCACCGCCTTCCGGTGTATAGCGGATCGCATTGGTCAGCAAGTTGGTAAAGGCACTGCGCAACTCGTCGCGACTCCCTGACAGCTTGGCCTCGTTCTCGACCTCTAGGCGCAGTTGGTGTTTGCCACCACTGAGTGCCTGTCCCTCACGGAATATCTCGCCCAACAATGTGCCGATATCGACCGTCTCCTCGCGCAAGGGGTTCTGGTCGTTCTCCAGCCTTGACAGTGTGAGTAGGTCATCCACCAGACTTTCCATACGCACCGTCTGGTCGCCCATCAGATTCAGCGCACGGCGCGCCATGTCGTTCTCAAGGTGCGGCATGTCGTGCATGGTCTCGACGAAACCATTCACCACGGTGAGGGGGGTGCGCAGTTCGTGCGATACGTTCGCCACGAAATCACGGCGCATGGTCTCGATACGTTCGAGCTGTGTGATATCGCTACTGATGAGTAGCCGTTTGTCTTTGCCGTAGGAGATGAGGGTGATGGAAAGCACGATACCGTCTTGGCGCGAATCGCGCAGGATGAGCGGTTCGCTGAAGTTACGCATCGCGAGGTATTGCACGAATTCGGGTTGGCGCGCCAAGTAGGTGATCTGCTGTCCGATGTCGCGTGTCGCATCCAGACCAAAATGGCGGACGGCGAGCAGGTTGCACCATTCGATGCGATCCGATGCATCTAGGATGACCACCCCATCAGGCAACGCAGATGTCGCTTGCTCCATCTGCAACAAAGCGGCTGCGTGTTTCTCGCGCTCTTTGCGCAAGTTGCGCATCATCTTGTTGAGTTTGGAGAAAGCATCTTCCCAAAGACCAGAACCATCTGGTACATCTCTTGTATCGGGAGAGGCAAGCCAACGTTGCAGGTCGGCCAAGTTGCGCAGGTGAAAGAAACCACGCCACAACAGGAGAGCCCCAAAGAACAGCGCTGCGGGCAAAGCGCCCACTATCGCCCATAGCAATAGGGAAAGTACGAGTACGACGATTGGATAGACTAAGGCACGCTGCCAGAAATCACTCACGATTGATGCCGTTCACTGGTTGACTGACGGCATTATACGAGGGAAGCGACTATCTGATAGTTAGGAATCAGCCTTTGGAGAAACGATAGCCGCTACCGCGCACGGTCTGGATCAAGTTATCCAAGCCTGACGGCTCTAGTGCTTGGCGCAGACGGCGGATATGCACGTCGATGGTGCGCTCCTCCACGAACACGTGGTCGCCCCATACTTGATCGAGCAGTTGTGTACGGCTATAGACGCGCTCGGTATGGGTCATGAAGAAGTGAAGCAAACGAAACTCGGTGGGGCCCAGCTCGATGTTCACCCCCTTGGCATTCACACGATGCGTGGTGGGCGAGAGTTCGATACCTTCCGCACGCACCGTCTCATCGGTCATCTGCGGTGCACGGCGACGCAACACGGCACGGATGCGCGCCATCAGTTCGCGTGGCGAGAAGGGCTTGGTGATATAGTCATCCGCACCCGATTCCAAACCCAACACCTTGTCGTGCTCTTCGGTACGCGCGGTCAGCATGATGATGGGAATGTCGCGTGTACGTGAATCGGCACGCAAGCGCCGAGCGAACTCGACACCTGACGTGCCCGGCAACATCCAATCCAACAGGATGAGGTCGGGCAAAGCACGATTGATCTCGGTTTGTGCGGCGGGCACGTCAAAGGCTTGAATGGGTCGGTAACCACACTGTGCCACGTTGAATGCCAGCAGTTCCTGGATCGCAGGCTCGTCCTCTACCAACAATATGTTCGCTGTCGTCATTTGCTTTTCCATCGGTTTCATTTCACTTGGATTGCGATGGTATTGAAGAATTGTGACAGTAAGATGACGGTCAAGTGCGAGATTCTGCTTGGGTGACGATATGGTGGTTCGGATGGCGGTGCGGCTCCGCATGCTGCCCCATCCAGTTAGGCAACAACGAACCCACGACCATGCCGACCATGCTGACCATCAGCCCGACCAGTTGCGGTGGCCAGATATCTGAGGGCTCGAACACTTCACACAATATCCACGTGGCAAGTCCCATCACCATCGCAGTGAGTGCGCCCTGCGAATTGGCGCGCTTCCAATACAAACCGAATGCCAGCGGCACAAAGGCTGCGACCAAGGTGATCTTGTAGGCGCTCTCCACCATCTTGAAGATGCTCAGTTCGGAATTGAGCGCCACACCCAGCACTACCCCACCGAAGCACCACAAAGTGATCCGCATAGCGAGCAGGAATTGTTTATCCGTCATGTCCTTGAGGATGAAATGCTTGAGGATGTTCTCGGTGAACGCGACTGAGGGCGCCAGCAAGGTCGCAGACGAGCAGCTCATGATGGCCGAGAGCAATGCGCCAAAGAAGATGACTTGGGCGAATACGGGGGTGTGCTCCAAGATTAGTGTCGGTAGCACCAATTGTGAATCTTGTTCCAAAAGGTCGCCGAACACTTTGGGATCGACCAGTGTGGCGGAATAAGCCAAGAACATCGGCACGAAGGCGAACACGAAATACAAGGAGCCGCCCAACACAGAGCCGCGCACTGCCGTCTTCTGGTTCTTGGCAGAGGTGATACGTTGGAACACGTCTTGTTGCGGAATGGAGCCCAACATCATGGTGAGCCAAGCACCGATGAAGGGGACCCAGTGGGTGTAATCACCCTGCGGGAAGAAATTCAGCTTACCTGCCGCTTCAGCATGCGCCACGACCTCACCGACACCTCCCGTCATGCCGCTGACGAACCATGCGATGAACAACATGCCGCACATGATGACGGTCATCTGCACGAAGTCGAGCAACGCCACCGACCACATGCCACCAAACGTGGTGTAGGTCAGCACGATGAGCGCGCCGATGACCATGCCCATCTCATTGGACACCGCGCCACCACTCACCACGTTGAACACCAAACCCAGCGCCATGATCTGCGCTGACACCCAGCCAAGGTAGGACACCACGATGGTGACGGCCGCGATCAACTCCACCGCACGGTTGTAACGCAAGCGATAGAAGTCGCCGATGGTGAGTAGGTTCATGCGATACAACTTGTTGGCAAAGAACAGGCCAGCCAAGATCAGACACAGTGCAGCACCGAAAGGATCGGCCACCACACCACCCATGCCTTCTTTCACGAAGGTGGCGGAGATGCCCAACACCGTCTCCGCGCCGAACCAAGTCGCGAACACCGTGGCGGTCACGATGGGCAAGGGCAGATGGCGACCGGCAACCGCAAAGTCTTTGGCGCTATGCACGCGCGTCGCGGCATACAGACCGATTCCGACAGAGACCAACAGATAGAGAACGACGAACCAGATCAGCATGACTTACTTCCTAACGGGTATGGCAAGCGTGCCGCCCCTCATAATGAAACTTGCCATACCCGCTCCCCCTATCCAACTTTCCCCCGCTTGCGGGAGAAAGGGCAAACGAATCGCTACGCGAGTTTTAGGTTAGGCCCCAATGATGGCGGGCATTTTAGCAGCCTTCTCCAAAACAAAAAGGCTGCCAAGATAGGGCAGCCTTTTCGATTGGTGAAGCTAAATCGCTTACAGTTCTTTAGCGTGTGCAGCCAAGTACTTTGCGACGCCTTCAGTAGAAGCGCCCATACCTGCCTTGCCTTTGCTCCAGCCAGCTGGGCAGACTTCGCCGTGCTCTTCAGTGAATTGCAGCGCGTCGATCATGCGCAGCATCTCGTCGATGTTGCGGCCCAGTGGCAGATCGTTCACCACTTGGTGACGTACTACACCCGCACGGTCGATCAGGAAGGAACCGCGATAGGCGACGCCGCCTTCGGCTTCCACGTCATAGGCTTTGCAGATCTCGTGCTTGATGTCAGCTACCAATGGATACTTTACTTGTCCGATACCACCGTTGTTGATCGGGGTGCTCTTCCATGCGAAGTGGGAGAACTGAGAGTCGATGGATACACCGATGACTTCGACATTACGCTTCTTGAACTCTTCCAAGCGGTGATCGAAAGCGATCAGCTCGGAAGGACACACGAAGGTGAAGTCCAGCGGGTAAAAGAACACCACGGCGTATTTACCGCTGATGTGCTTTTTCAGATTGAAGGTTTCGTTGATCTCGTTATTGCCCATGACAGCAACAGCGTTGAAATCGGGAGCTTGCTTACCTACGAGTACGGCCATGATGTTCTCCTAAAATTGATGAGGTTTTGAAACTTGACTGAAATGCTAGGGTTTGGATTTTGCCAGATGCGGCGCGAGTGTCAACCTGTTGATGCAAATTTAGTGGCTACTCGTTTGCCCCAACTTGAGAACGGCTTAGCTGTGCCAAAGCCGCTTGCACAACGACAGCAATACCGACGTACATCGCCATCACAGCGACGTAAGAGCCGTAGTACTGCGATACGCGCGAGACGTACTCGACAACACTCATGCTGTCGAAGTAACCCGCCAGTAGATAGAAACTCACATTCGCGATGACAAATGCCGCGCTTCCTGCCACCACGGTCGTAGCAGTCAAACCGAGTATGCCTTTACCCGTAAGCTCATAGCGCGGCGCGAACCAGCGACCGACGAACCACAAAGCTGCGTAGGAAAAGACCATGAAACCGTAAGCCGAGGTCACGCAGTAGGCACTGATGCCAGCAAAATTGATGGCGTAGAAATCAACCAATGCAGAGTCGAAGATCAGAGCCGCCAAGATCGCTAACGCGCCACGCACGCGACCGAGAAACAAGCCGCCCAGAAAGAACACGGCATAGGAAGCATCGGGCAAAAACAGTGAAGTACCGAAATGGTTGATCAAATTGGAGCGTGTGGCTAGCATCAACAACACCAACACTGCGCCGATCAAAATTGATTTATTTTGTAAGAATCTCATGTTGTTCTCCCGTTATTCCTGCCAGCAATCACTGGCAGGAACTTTAACAGAAACGGCCTAGGTATGCCGCGCTGCGTTGTTATTGCTGGTAGCTCAACCCGACAAACAAGGTACGGCCCAAGGTGTTGTAACCGTGCGCCAGCATGTAGCCCTTGTCGAAAAGGTTGTCTACACGAGCATTCAGCTTGAGTTGCTTGCTTAAAGAGTAGCTTGATGTGAGATTTACAACATCGTATGCGGCAAGTTCAAGACGTTGTGTGGGATATGCGGTGATGTGACTATCTTCACGCATCCCGCTATATTGCAACTCCCCTCCCACTTTCAACTCGCCGAACTGCTGATTGACACCGATGCTGGCAAAGCTCTTGGCTCTGCGCAACAAGGCTTGCCCAGTCTGGACATCGCGCGGGGCTTGCTGGGTCGCCGCCAATTTCACACCAGTATCGCCAAACTGCCCGTCGTAAGTTAGCTCAACACCATCAATACGCGCTTCATTCAGGTTCTGCATTACCCAATTTGAATCCGCAACGATCAGATCACGGATCCGATTATCGAAATACACCACATTCAAGCGCTGCTCATTATTTTCGTAGTGCAATCCCAACTCACTGTTACGCGACTGCTCTGGTTTCAGATCAGGGTTTGCACCCCATGAAATCGGTGCATGCATATCGTTAAAGGTGGGCGTCTTGAATGCGATTGACGTGCTGGCAGTTACACGCCAAACCGACGTCACATCGAAGCCGTACCCCAACAACCAAGTGTTCGCCGTTCCGAAATCCGAATATTTATCGCGCCGCAAATTGAGTTGTACCTGCTGTACACCGTAGTTGCCGGTATAACCCGCAAACAAGCTGTCATCTGTACGATTAGTTCGCGTGTACTGAGTTTGGCTGGCCACTTGCTGCTGCAATTTTTCTAATCCGAGGATCAACACATTGTTTTCTGACAGATACAGTGTGTTCTGCCATGACAGCAGATTATTGGTGGTTTTAAGTTCTCCACTGGCAATACCATTCAGAATATCCTGATAGCTATCCACCCCCCTCGATAGTTGTAGCTTGCTCTGCCAGTTATCACCAAGACGATTGTCCGACACTACAGCAACCTTCTGAAGGTGCGATTTGTTTTCACTTACATTCGTCGTGGCAGCAGAAGCGTTATCGAATTGGTTCATCCCGTTGCTGTCAAAAATCGAAGCCGAGAGACCGTGGGCAGCGCTGAAAGCGTATCGCACATTCGCCGAAACACTGCTATTGCGGTATCCGTCATGGTCAGGATTAACGGCGGGAACAATGCTGGCACTGATTGCCGATACACCGTTCGTTTTAGCTTGCGAAAGTTGCACGTTAAATGCGGTATTGGCTACTTCACCACCAAAACCTGCGGAAGCTCGTTGCGAATCGTACGAACCCGCACCGGCGCTGGCAGTGAAGAACGGCGCACCTTTGCTTCGCTTTGTGAATATCTGAATCACACCGCCAATTGCTTCCGAACCATACAGACTACTGGCATTACCTCGCACCACCTCGATGCGCTCGATCTGATCCAGCATCAGTTGGTCGATTGCTGTAGCACCAGTTGTAGCTGAGTTAATGCGCACACCATCCAACAACACCAACGTTTGGCTTGAGCTTGTGCCACGCATAAACAGGCTGCTTTGTTTGCCGATGCCGCCTTTTTGATAAACCTCTACACCAGCCACCCCCTTCAGTAGCGCAGGCAAATCGAGTGCTTGCGAAGCTTGTATTTCTTTCTGAGTGATGACGGTGGTATTCGATAGTGTTTGAGTCAGTGCTTGCTCAGCGCGAGTGGCCGTCACCACCACCTCGTCCAACAAATTGTTTTCAGCTTGTACAAAAGCAGTAGCCGCACATAGCAATGTGCCTAAAAGATATTTGTGTTTCATTTGAGTTTCCTAATTACGTTCCAAGCGTCCCCGTTGGAACATTGAAAAATCAGGAATGAAGAGAGGTTTGATGGGTACTCGATGAAGAGCATCCATGTCGCCACCCGCGACATTGCCTGAACCTTCTTCAGGGCCGGTATCCGGGCTCACAAGTCCAGAGTGTCGCTATAAATCCAAATCTCATCGCAATACTGCGTTGCTCTCAAAAAATCACTTCTTGCATATTCATATATGCGTCGTCGTGATTTTTTGTTCGCGCCTTGTCTTGCTTCGATATTTGAATTTCTATCAACACTCTGTGAACACATCACCTTCCCATGCTCACGCACAGTGGCTTACTAACATGTCCACACTTGCTTACCGTTGCGGGGGCAGCACAGGCTTCGGAGTTGCTATTCCTCACCTGTTTCCCGTTTAACTGCGAGGCTTTCGCCTGACAGCACCTTGAAGCGAGGCGGATTGTAGCAGAAGGCTGTGTCCACACTTCGCCTCCAAAATACATGCAAAACATATCGTTAGCGATTGACTTAACAGGGTTTTCAAAACTATAGTGCGCCCCTATGCAAAGCGAACTCGATGCTCTCGACAACAAATTGGCACAATTGGTGCAGCTTACACAGCGTTTACGCGCTGAGAATCTGCAATTACGCCAAGACGTAGCTGCCGCACTAAGCGGGCAACGCAAGAGCCAAGATAAGATCGAGCTTGCCTCGCAACGCTTGGAAAAACTCCTCGCACAACTTCCTGACGACGCCCAATGAGCAACCAAAAGACCAGTTCGCTCGATGTGAACATCCTTGACCGCGAATTTCGCGTCGCCTGCCCAGAGGATGAGCGTGCAGAACTACAGGATGCCGTCGCCTATCTGGATAAAAAGATGCGCGAGATTCGCGATACCGGCAAGATCGCCTCGGTAGAGCGTATCGCCATCATGGCGGCACTCAACATCGCACATGAGCTTCTCACCACGCGCGTCGGAGGCGGCTTTGACCTCGCCGATTTGAAGCGTAGAATGCAAAGCATGCAGGCGACCATTGATTCAACACTGGTCGACCAAGACGAGTTGTTCTAGTCGTCACAAGTTTGTTCCCTGCGGTGTTCGTGAGATTCATAATTCTTTGAACCAATGAGCTATTGCTTAGGTTGCGCCCCATTCAAGTCGCTGTTGTGAGCATCTCTTGCAGATGCACCTGATGCGACCGGGAACCGACCCTCTTGAACCCAGGTTCAAGATATTGAGTCAACGGCACAGGCGGGGAACTTTATTCCAGTGCGATCTTTCGAGATCGCACTTTTCTTTTGTGGAGTTGCGGCGTAAGTGCGCCTCATTAAATCAAGACTTCTAAACCAGACAAGGCGCGCACGAAAAATCGCAGCGCCGCATATGTCAGAATATGTAAGCAAGATTTTTCGAGCGCAACGCAGTATCGCGACGAAGTGTTGATTTTAGGAGGTGCACGTGCGTTATTGGCTGATGAAATCTGAACCCAGCGATGTCAGCATCGATGATCTTGCCGGATTCAAAGATCAGACCGTCGCTTGGTATGGCGTGCGCAACTATCAAGCGCGCAACTTCATGCGTGACCAGATGCAGGTCGGTGATGGCGTGTTGTTCTATCACTCCAACTGCAAAGAACCCGGTATCGCAGGTATCGCACAAGTCAGCAGCACAGCCTATCCCGATGCCACGCAGTTCAATAAGAAGAGCAAATACTTCGACGAAAAGGCCACGCAAGAGACACCACGCTGGTTCAATGTGGACGTGAAGCTGGTAAAGAAGATCGCGCTCATCTCCATCGAAGAATTGAAGCGCCATCCAGAGCTAGAGAACATGCGCACATTGCAACGTGGCAATCGCCTTTCCATCACTCCGCTAACACCCGCCGAGTGGAAATTCATCACGACTAGATTGGTGAGCGAATAGTGGAGTGGTATCTCGCCTATCTGCTGCTGGGTGCAGTCGCCGGATACCTCGGAGGCATGTTCGGCATCGGCGGCGGCACCATACTGGTTCCCGTATTGCTGATGCTGTTTGAAGCGCAACACTTCCCTGCTGAACACGCCATGCACCTGGCGCTAGGCAGCTCCATGGCCGTCATCCTATTCACCTCCATCGCCAGCATGCGCAAACACCACCAGCATGGCGCGGTGAACTGGCAAGTCGTGCGTCGCATCACCCCCGGCATCCTGCTCGGCACCGCCATCGGCTCCCTCGTTGCCGCCAGCATCTCGCCGTTCTATCTCACCATCTTCTTCGCGCTGTTCGTCCTGTTCGCCGCATCGCAGATACTGCTCGACATACAGCCGCACGCCTCGCGCCAACTACCCGGTATCGCCGGCATGACACTGACGGGAACCTTCACCGGATGGATCAGCACACTGGTCTCCGTCGGAGGCGGCACCATCACCGTCCCCTTCTTGCTCTGGTGCAACGTGCCGATACGCCACGCCATCGGTACCGCCTCCGCCATCGGCTTCCCCATCGCCGTCGGCGGCACGATTGGATACATCCTCACTGGCATGCACGCCACAGGATTGCCATCTTCAAGTTTGGGTTACGTCTATCTACCCGCCATGCTGGGTTGCGCACTCGTCAGCATCATCACTGCACCAATCGGAGCAAAGACGGCGCACAGCGTGAATGTGACCGTGCTACGAAAATTGTTTGCGGTTTTACTGATCGGGTTGGCAGCGAAGTTGTTGTGGAAGGCTTACCTAGCTACCTAGGTAAGCCTTCTGCACTGCATCACTTCCCAGCAATTCGCTCGCCGCACCCGACAAGGTAATCGCACCACTTTCCAGCACATAGCCGCGTTGTGCGGATTCCAATGCCAGCTTGGCGTTCTGCTCGACCAGCAGGATGGTCACACCCTGTGCTGAGATGTTGCGGATGGTGTCGAATATCTTTTCCACCATCAGCGGCGCAAGGCCCATGCTGGGTTCGTCCAACATCAACAAGGTGGGGTGACTCATCAGCGCGCGCGCCATGGCGACCATCTGCTGTTCGCCGCCGGAGAGGGTACCGGCGAGTTGCGCGCGGCGTTCGGCCAAGCGTGGAAACAGCACATACTGGCATGCGAGGTCGGCGGCGATTTCGGTTTTATCACTGCGCACGTAAGCACCCATCAGCAGGTTCTCTTCCACCGTGAGCCGCGCGAAGATGCCGCGCCCTTCGGGCACCAGCGAGATGCCGTTGGCGACGCGCTGGTGCGCGGGGACGTTGAGCAAGGACTTATCCTGATAGTGGAGCTTTCCAGCCGTCGGATGCAGCAATCCGGCCAATGCTTTGAGCGTGGTGGTCTTACCTGCGCCGTTGCTACCGATGAGGGTGACCAGTTCGCCTTGAGCGATGGTCAGGCTGATGCCTTTGAGGGCTTGGATGCCGCCGTAGGAGACCTTCAGGTCTTGGACTTCGAGCAGACTCATACCGCATCCCCGCCGAGATAGGCTGCGATCACTGCCGGGTCGCGGCGCACTTCTTCTGGCACTCCTTCGGCGATCTTCTTGCCGTAGTCAAGCACAGCAACGCGATCACACAAGCCCATGATGAGCTTCACATCGTGTTCGATGAGTAGCACGGTGATGCCGTCAGTACGAATTTTTTGCAACAGCGCTTTGAGGGCAACGGTCTCGGTGGCGTTCATGCCAGCGGCAGGTTCGTCGAGTGCGAGCAATTTAGGTTCGGTGGCGAGTGCGCGTGCGATTTCCAAACGCCGTTGTTCGCCGTAAGAAAGATGCTTCGCCAAGGTTTGATGTGCGGCGGTGATGCCGACGTAGTTCAGCAGGTCGCGTGCGCGTTGCACGATGTCGCGCTCTTCGGCGCGCGCGTTTGCATGACGGGTCAATGCCCCCCAGATGCCCGTGCGAGTTCGCAGATGCCGCCCCACCATGACGTTTTCTAGTGCGGTCATATTGGAAAACAGGCGGATGTTCTGAAAGGTGCGCGCAATACCAACTTGCGCCAATAGGTGCGGCTTGCTGTGTGTGTAACGCTGCCCCTCAAAATCAAAAGCGCCGCTATCCAGTTGGTAAAGTCCGGTGACGACGTTAAACAGCGTGGTCTTGCCCGCACCATTAGGGCCGATGAGTCCGTAGATTTCACCGCGCTTGATGTGTAGCGAAACATCGGTGAGCGCAGTCAGGCCACCAAAGCGTTTGCCTACTTGATCCAAGGTGAGCAGCGCATCACTGACGTTCGTCATGCACCCTCCTCGGCGTTCAATTCGCGGCGACGTTGCGTAGAAGGCCATAGCCCTGCAGGTCGCCACAACATCACCAGAATCAACGCCAAACCGAACATCAACATACGCAAACTTTCGGGATCAACCACCACCTTGCCTAACAAAGCCATCTGCACTGGCCCTGCGGCATTTCGGAATAACTCAGGAAGCGCGACCAACAAGATGCCGCCCAATACCACGCCACCGATATTGCCCATACCGCCCAACACCACCATGCACAAGATCATGATGGATTCCATCAGGCTAAAACTTTCGGGACTGACGAACCCTTGAAACCCCGCGAACAATCCGCCGGAGATACCCCCAAACGTCGCGCCCATTGCAAAGGCGAGCAACTTGATGTTGCGCGTGTTGATGCCCATGGCAGAGGCGGCGACCTCATCTTCACGTATCGCCACCCAAGCGCGGCCGATGCGCGAATCTTCCAAACGCCGTGAGACAAAAATCACCAGCAAGGTAAAAGCGAGGAATAGGTAGTAATGCAGATGCACGTCATCTACCCGCACGCCGAGCCATTGGTGCGATTCACCAAATGAGAAACCACCGACCTGCAAAGCGTCGATGCCGCTGATGCCTTGCGGACCGTTAGTGATGTTGATGGGGGCATTCAGATTGTTGAGAAAGATACGGATGATTTCGCCAAAACCAAGCGTGACGATGGCCAGATAGTCGCCGCGTAATTTGAGTGTAGGCGCACCGAGTAGCACGCCAAAAATGCACGCAATGAGCGCCCCCAAAGGCAGCGTCACCCACATCGGCCAATGTAGCCCGAATTGCGGTGAACCTAGTAAGGCATAGGTGTACGCGCCCACCGCAAAGAATGCGATATAGCCTAAATCAAGTAGCCCCGCATAACCCACCACGATGTTGAGGCCAAGCGCCAACATGATGTAGAGCAATGCGAAGTCTGCGATGCGCACCCAACCATGACCGAACAGCGCGTCGATGATGAAAGGCAATACCAATAAGATGGCGGCAAGTGCCAAGTGACGATTGGCGGGGCGATGTAGCTTCATGCGCGCTCCGCCAGCTTCTCGCCCAACAAGCCAGATGGACGAAAGATCAACACTGCGATCAACACGAAAAAGGCGAATACGTCTTGATAGTGACTCCCCAAGAAACCGCCTGTCAGGTCGCCGATGTAACCCGCACCCAAACTCTCGATCAAACCCAGCAACACGCCGCCCAACATCGCACCGCGCAAGTTGCCGATACCGCCCAGCACAGCCGCAGTGAAGGCTTTCAAACCGAGCATGAAGCCCATGTAGTAATGCACGATGCCGTAGTTGACGCTAACCATGAAGCCCGCAATCGCAGCCAGCGCAGAGCCCAGCATGAAGGTATTGGAGATGACGCGATTGATGTCCACGCCCATCAAGGTAGCAGCGGATGGATTCTCTGCGACGGCGCGCATCGCGCGCCCCATACGGCTGTGATGCACCAACCACAGCAATCCCGCCATGATGATGAGCGCAACGACGACAATGCCAATCTGCACGTCATTCACAATTGCCCCGCCCACTTCGTGCGAGGCATTATTAAATGGCAAGGTGAAAGCGTGATACTCACGCCCCCAAATCATCATCGCCAGATTCTGCAACACGATAGAAACGCCTATCGCTGTGATGAGTGGGGCCAGACGGGGAGCGTTGCGCAGGGGTCGATAGGCAACACGCTCGATGCTGTAGCCCAAAGCCATGCACACCGCCATCGCCACCAACAAACTCATCAACACCGCCAGCACGGGCGAAAATGCTGCCGCCAACAGTGCTTGCAAAACAGCCAGTGCAATCATCGCACCGATCATCACCACCTCGCCATGTGCGAAGTTGATGAGGCCGAGAATGCCATAGACCATGGTGTAGCCCAATGCGACCAAAGCATACACACTGCCTTGCACGAGGCCGTTGATGATTTGTTGGAAGAAGATGTCCACGTTCAACTCAGCACTTCATATAAAGAAAAAGCGACACGCTGGGTGTCGCTTTTGTTGACTTTAACCGCATCACGGCTTGGCTGCCGGCGCGCCACCCATCGTTTGTACGGCAGTCCACTGACCTTTGCGAACTTGATAAATGGTGACTGCGCCGCCTTTGATATCGCCCTTTTCATCAAAGGCAATCTTAGCAGTGACACCTTCCAACTCCACCTTGCCGACTTCAGGCAAATACTTGGCTGGTTCGGCAGAACCTGCTTTTTGCATCGCGGCAATCATCACATTGACTGCGTCATAGCAATACGGCGCATACAACTGGATAGGCTGATGGAAGCGTGCTTCATAGCGCGTAGAGAAATCACGCCCATTTGGCATGTTGTCCAAAGGCACACCGGGCAACGAAGCATAGGACCCCTCTACCGCATCGCCCGCCAACTCAATCAGCTTAGGCGTATAGCCCCCATCACCCATCATAAATTGCGTCTTCATTCCCAAAGCGCGTAACTGTTTTACCATCGGTACGCCCTGTGGGTCCATCCCGCCGAAGAACAGCAGATCAGGTTGCTTACCTTTGATGGAGGTCAGCACGGCAGTGAAATCCACCGCTCTGTCTGTCGTGTACTCACGCGTGATGACTTGCCCACCATTGGCTTCGACTGCCTTAACGAATTCATCGGCCAAGCCTTGTCCATACGCCGTGCGGTCATCAATCACCGCGATCTTCTTGCCAGCCAACACTTTGATGGCGAATTCGCCTAGGGCCTTACCTTGTTGTGCATCGTTGGTCATCACGCGGAAGGCGGTCTTGTAACCTTGCGCGGTAAATTTAATCGCAGTGGCGGAAGGCGAGATTTGTGGAATGCCGTTTTTGGCATAAATAGATGAGGCGGGAATGCTCGTGCCGGAATTCATATGACCGATTACGCCATTCACTTGGGCGTCCACCAACTTCTGCGCAACGATGGTGGCTGTCTTGGGGTCAGTCTGGTCGTCCTCACTGATGAGTTCAAAGTGCGCTTTTTTGCCGCCAATCATGATGCTCTTGGCATTCGCATCATCAATCGCCATGCGCGTACCATTCTCGTTGTCTTTTCCTACATGAGCTTGTGGACCTGTAAGTGGCGCGGCCGCACCGATTTTGATAATCAATTCATCAGTTGAACCTGCCGAGGTTTGATTCGTCTCTGTTTTTCCGCATCCAGCAAGAGCAAACGCAAGCAAGGCAAGTAATAAGAATGGGCGGTTTGGCATGATGGAAAGGTAAGTATGAAGGATGCTTGGATTATGCGGAGCGCTCTAAACCTTGTCAAATCAAGGATTCAGCGCGATAAAAAAGCCGGCTTGCGCCGGCTTTTTTATTTGTTACTCAGGCTAAATTACAGGCCTTTGATGAAGCCGATGATCTCAGCCATGTCAGCGTCGCTAACCTTTGGGTTAGCTGGCATTGGCATAGAACCCCAAGCACCTGCGCCACCCTTCTTAACTTTAGCAGCTACTTTTTCCCAAGCGCCTGCATCACCTTTGTACTTGTCAGCAACTGCCTTCCAAGCTGGACCAACCACCTTCTTGTCCACTGCGTGGCAAGCGGTGCAGTTGTTCTTCTTAGCAACTGCTGGCATGTCAGCTGCCATTGCGGAACCAGCGACCATCAGGCCTGCTGCTACGATCATGCTTGTAACGATAGATTTCATGTTCTCTCCATTTCTAGGTTTGACTTCATTCACAACGAGCGGAGTGTTGACCCCGACCGCATTCTAAACAACCCCGCATGAATTGCAAACAGTAAGCGGTGAGCCAATAACGCCAGCCCCCAAAACTGGTTGACGAGTTACTTCAAGTTCAAGATGAAGCGTGCCAATAGGGCGCGTTCCTCGGCTGTGACTTGGGGTTGCGGCGGCATCGCCATGCTGCCCCACGCGCCGCTACCGCCCTTGCCGATCTTGGCTTCCATCCGAGCTTGTGCGCCCGCATCGCCCCGGTATTTTGCCGCAACATCCTTCCACGCTGGGCCAACGACCTTCTTGTCGATCATGTGACAGGCCAAGCAGTTGCGTTTCTTGGCGAGTGCCAACCCATCCGCATCCGATATCGTGATGTTGGTTTTCACCTCAACGGCCACCGCTGTTGGGGCGGGTGTTTTCACCTCAGTAACGGGCGGCGTACTCGGCGCTGGCGCCACGGCGACGGGTACAACCGGAATCGCCGCCACAACTGGCACTGGAGTTGGCTGTACGGTTTTTGCAGCTTCGATGGGTTTCGCGACCTTCGTCGGCGGTGACGTAGTCGCTGTCGATTGCGACACTGCGGACACTGGCACACTCGCCGGTGATGTTGCCACCACAGGACTTGGCACACTCGAACTTACTTGTGGCGCAACTTCCGTTGTTTTTGTTTCTTCTCGTTGACAGGCGACGAGGACAGTCAGGCTTGCGATTATCAATAAATTTTTCAAAACGATCTCTCCCATATCAAAAGGTTACGACTTGATTACGCATCATGCTCCAGCCAATTCAGCAAATATGTCCACTGCTCAAGTTCGCGATGAGCCACCGAAGGAGGTAGGTCGAACAAAGTCTTGCCTTCGAATCCCGCATTCACATAGGCCTGGGTTTCCCGCAGGTACGCCAACACAGGCAGATCAAGACCTTTAAGGAATTGTTCCAGAGTCAGCGCCGCTCGAGTGCGCGGATCCATACGCATGCCCACGACACCGACCGAGACCTTGCCTTTACGCACTGTCTTTTCGTGATGCAAGGCTTGCAGGAATTCGTGACTGGCTTGGATATCGAAGGCGGAGGGGGCGATAGGCACGATGACGCGATGAACCAACTTCAGCGCATGCTCCAAGTTCTTCCCATGCAATCCGGCAGGCGAGTCGATCACCAACCATTCGAGGGGAGAGTCTCTCACCACATCGGATTGCATCAACTCGATGCTGGGCAAGCTCAATGGGCGACCAGCCAGCCATTGAGTCGAAGACTTCTGCCTATCCAGATCAAGGATGGCGACACGCTGTCCGCGCGAGGCGAGGTAACCTGCGATATTGGTGGAAAGCGTACTCTTACCGCTACCGCCTTTAGGATTCGCAATCAGTATTGCTTTCACGATACCGCCTCCTTCACGCTGATGAGTGCTACTTTTCTTCTACCAATGACACATCACGTACCGCACCTTTGTCCGCTGAAGTCACCATTGCCGCATAAGCGCGAAGTGCGGCGGATATCTTGCGTGGACGCGAGGCCGATGGCTTCCAGCCTTGCTTGCCTTTTGCATCCATCGCAGCCCGGCGTTGTGTCATCTCTGCATCAGAGATCATCAGATTGATTGCTCTGTTCGGGATGTCGATCTCGATGCGATCACCTTCTTGCACCAAACCGATAGCGCCGCCGCTCGCCGCTTCGGGTGAGACGTGGCCGATGCTCAAGCCAGATGTACCGCCCGAGAAACGTCCATCAGTGAGCAGCGCGCAGGCCTTGCCCAACCCTTTCGATTTCAGGTACGAGGTCGGATACAACATCTCTTGCATGCCCGGCCCGCCTTTAGGACCTTCGTAACGAATGACCACGACATCACCTGCCACGATCTGATCTGCAAGGATGCCTGCTGTCGCTGCATCTTGGCTCTCGAACACGCGAGCACGTCCGCTGAATTTCAAGATACTTTCATCTACGCCAGCCGTCTTCACGATACAACCGTCCAATGCGATGTTGCCATGCAACACGGCCAAGCCGCCATCTTTGGAGTACGCATGGGCGGCGTCACGGATACAGCCCTGGGCTCTATCCGCATCCAGCTCTGGGTACAACATGGATTGCGAGAAGGCGATAGTGGTGACGATGCCACCCGGAGCCGAACGGAAGAACTTCTTCGCTTCTTCGTTAGTCGTTTGTGCGATGTCCCACTGCTTCAGTCCTTCGCGCATCGTCTTGCTGTGTACCGTACTCACTTCGCCATGCAACAAACCAGCACGGTCCAACTCACCCAAGATGGCGGCGATACCACCCGCGCGATGTACATCTTCTAGGTGATATTCAGAGGACGGAGCGACCTTGCACAAGGTCGGCACATGGCGCGACAACCGATCCATATCCTTCATCGTGAAATCCACACCTGCTTCGCGTGCGATAGCCAGCAAGTGCAGCACGGTATTGGTCGAACCGCCCATGGCGATGTCCAAGGTCATCGCGTTCTCGAAAGCCTCGAAGGTTGCGATGTTGCGTGGCAACACGGATGCGTCGTCTTGCTCGTAATAACGTTTGCACAACTCGACGATGGTGCGCCCAGCGCGCAAGAACAATTGCTTACGTTCAGCATGCGTCGCGACCAGCGAGCCGTTGCCGGGCAAAGACAAACCCAATGCCTCTGTCAGGCAGTTCATCGAGTTCGCAGTGAACATACCGGAGCAAGAGCCACAGGTCGGACAAGCTGAACGCTCGATCGTATCCACGTCAGCATCGCTCACGCGACTATCTGCCGCTGCCACCATGGCATCCACCAGATCCAGTCCGATGACTTTGCCTTGCAAGGTGGCCTTGCCGGCTTCCATCGGGCCGCCAGAAACGAATACGACCGGGATGTTCAACCGCATCGCCGCCATCAACATTCCCGGCGTGATCTTGTCACAATTGGAGATGCACACCAGCGCGTCGGCGCAGTGAGCATTGCACATGTATTCAACCGAGTCGGCGATGAGATCGCGCGAAGGCAAGGAATACAACATACCGTCATGCCCCATGGCGATGCCGTCATCCACCGCGATGGTGTTGAACTCTTTGGCGATGCCGCCTGCCTTCTCGATCTCACGCGCCACCATTTGCCCTAAATCCTTAAGGTGAACGTGCCCCGGCACGAATTGGGTAAAGGAATTGGCGATAGCGATGATGGGCTTGCCGAAATCGCCATCTTTCATACCGGTCGCACGCCACAAAGAGCGTGCGCCAGCCATGTTGCGACCGTGCGTGGAGGTGTGTGAGCGGTATTGAGGCATGATGTCTTTCTCAAGCAACGTATAATTGGAGCGTTGATTCTAACCCATCTGAGGCTATGCTCGTTCACCCGCAATTCGACCCCGTCGCCATCCACCTCGGCCCTTTCGGCATCCATTGGTATGGCTTGATGTATCTATTGGCATTCGCTTGTTTCATCTGGTTAGGGAGGATGCGTTTACGTACATTGAATCGATGCGGCTGGGATGAGAAATTCCTCGACGACCTCCTCTTCTACGGGGTGCTGGGTGTAGTGCTAGGCGGACGCTTGGGCGAGGTGTTGTTCTACAACCCCAGTTACTACTTCTCAAATCCGCTGAAGATACTTGCAGTATGGGAAGGCGGCATGTCTTTCCACGGCGGCTTCCTTGGCGTGTTGATTGCGATGGCCTTATTTGCTCGTGGCCGCAACATCCAGTGGTTGTCACTGATGGACTTTATCGCACCACTTGTCCCGCCCGGACTAGCTTTCGGTCGCATCGGCAATTTCATCAACGGTGAATTGTGGGGACGCCCCACCGATGGGCCTTGGGGAATGGTTTTCCCACATGTGGACAACATTCCGCGCCATGCCTCGCAGCTGTATGAGTTCGCACTGGAAGGTGTCGCACTGTTCATTTTGCTCTGGTGGTATTCGTCCAAACCTCGCCCTGTTGGGGCGGTATCTGGCTTATTCCTCATCGGTTACGGCAGCTTCCGCTTCATTGCCGAGTTCGCGCGCAATCCGGATGACGGCATCTTCGGATTGATGACCTTCGGTGTGAGCATGGGACAGTGGCTGAGCCTACCGATGGTACTGATCGGTATTTGGATGATGCGTCGTAGTCTGCATAAGCCAGCTTGACACTCGCACACTCGTCGCACACCATCCCCGCCATCTCATTACCGACTGCTTGAACTTGGACGACCTCTCCCTAAACGCTTTGCTTGGAATCCTCTTGCTGCTGTTGCTTTTCGGCGCATGGTTCTCTGCTGCCGAGACCAGCATGATGGCGATCAATCGCTATCGCCTGAATATGCTGATCCGCAAAGGCAGCCGTAGCGCAAAGCTGACTGGTCGACTTCTCTCTAAGATAGACAAGTTGCTCGGGTCGATCTTGTTCGGCAACACGCTACTCAACGTGGCGGCGGCGGCAGTGACCAATATCCTTATTCTTCGTATATTCGGCGCTAGCGAACTGGCATTGTTGCTCGGCACATTACTCATCACTTTTATCTTGCTGGTATTCAGCGAGATCATGCCGAAGATCATCGCAGCCAGCCATCCGGAACGTGTCGCCCTCCCTTCTAGCTATCTGCTGACACCACTCATCACCCTGTTTCACCCCGTCGTCTCTGTTGCAACGGCCGTGGTGAAAGGTTTTTTGTGGCTGCTACGAATCAAGGTACAGACCGATCAGAGCAAACAAAAAGTTACGCTGGAGGAGCTAAGAGGCTTGGTACTGGAAGCCGAACATTTTTTGCCGCGCAAACATCAGAAGATGTTGCTGAACCTAGTCGATTTGGAACGCATCACGGTCAACGACGTGATGATCCCTCGCAATCAGATCGAGTCGCTCAATATCGATGTCGACCCTGCCGAATTGCGTCAGCAAATCATCACAAGTCATCATACGCTGATGCCTGTCTATGCGGATTCCCAGAGCAACATCATCGGCATCTTGCACATCAAACGCGTACTTTCTCTATTGCAAGAAGAAGTCATCGATTCACTTCAATTGCGCGAGATATTGCAGGAACCCTATTTCATCCCCTCGGAGACACCACTCCTAAAGCAGTTGCAACAATTCCAAGAGCGCCAAACGCGCATGGGATTGGTAGTGGATGAATACGGCGAGCTCCTAGGGTTGGTGACGCTGGAAAACATCCTTGAAGAGATCGTGGGTGATTTCACCACCCAATCCCCCTCTCAGACTGGAAAGTATCTGCGTCATTCCGATGGGAGCATGTTGCTTGAAGGCAGTAGTAGTTTGCGTGATTTGAATAGGAAGCTGGGGCTACATCTTCCTTTGGGTGAAGCAAAAACCTTGAACGGCCTGATCCTCGAGCACTTGCAGGATATCCCAGAGCCTGGCACTAGCCTCAAGATCGAAGGCTATGCGATCGAGATCATCCAAACCCAAGACAGGGCTGTCAAAGTCGCCAGAATATTCCCAGCACGACCCGAGATGCATAGGCCTTAGCCCTATGCTTTACAAAGGCCACAAAGCCATGCATCATGCAAAAAACCTTTATAATCTAGCGCATTGGCGCAATGATTTCAGAATGAACGGAACCTTCACTATGGCAATACTTGGATCGAGGTAACACCATGGCTACCGCAAAACCCGAGAAGGTCAAAGAAGTACAGTACATCTGGGAAGGCAAAGACAAGAGCGGCAAGATCGTCAAAGGTGAGATGCGCGGCGCGGGAGAGGCTAGTGTCTCGGCACATCTGCGTCGTCAAGGCATACAAGTCAGCAAAATCAAAAAGAGTGCAAAGAGTGGCGGCACGGTCTCAGAGAAGGACGTGACCTTATTCACGCGCCAACTGGCCACCATGCTGAAATCAGGCGTTCCACTGCTTCAAGCTTTCGACATCGTCGGCAAAGGTCACGACAATCCTGCGGTGGCCCGCTTGCTGCTCGATATCAAGACCGATGTGGAGACAGGCAGTAGCTTGGAGCAAGCATTTCGTAAGTTTCCCCTCTATTTCGACGAACT
The DNA here is from genome assembly GCA_041665725.1 of Sideroxydans sp. Taxonomy (GTDB): domain Bacteria; phylum Pseudomonadota; class Gammaproteobacteria; order Burkholderiales; family Gallionellaceae; genus Sideroxyarcus. Next base: position 44,176 of record JBAYIG010000004.1, read on the forward strand.
CTTTTGCAACCTGATTGGCGCAGGCGAAGCGGCAGGTATTTTGGATAGCTTGCTGGATCGTTTGGCGACTTACAAAGAGAAGATCCAAGCGATCAAGAGCAAGATCAAATCGGCCTTGTTCTACCCTGTCTCCATCATCGTAGTCGCCTTTGTGATCACCGCAGTCATCATGATCTTCGTCGTCCCCGCCTTCAAAGAGTTATTCTCCAACTTTGGCGCAGACTTACCTGGGCCGACCCTACTATTGATGGCAATTTCGGATTTCTTCGTGGATTGGTGGTGGGCGATTTTTGGCTCCATTGGCGGCGGCGGATACTGGTTCTTTTACACTTGGAAACGCAGTAAAAAACTACAGCGCGCCATGGACATACTGATGCTGAAGATCCCTGTATTCGGTCCTTTAGTGCGCAAAGCAACCATCGCACGCTGGACAAGGACTTTGTCCACCATGTTCGCTGCGGGTGTTCCTCTTGTTGAAGCCTTTGACTCCGTCGCAGGAGCCGCAGGCAATGCAGTCTATTACGATGCGACCAAACAGATTCAGCGCGAGGTCACCTCCGGCAGTAGCTTGAATGCCGCCATGATCAACTCCAATGTGTTTCCCAGCATGGTGTTGCAGATGGTCGCCATCGGCGAAGAGTCTGGCGCCATCGATAGCATGTTGTCCAAAGTCGCCGACTTCTATGAAGCCGAAGTCGATGATGCAGTCGAGGCTCTATCCAGCCTGATGGAACCCATCATCATGGTGGTGCTGGGAACGCTCATCGGCGGCATGGTGGTCGCTATGTATCTGCCTATCTTCAAGATGGGCCAGGTCGTTTAACTGTTTGCGCACAATCCTAGGCGCGGCGTGTGTGCCGCGCCTTTTTTATAGGCACTATCCACGATGCTAGCTTTACTGGAATCCTCTCCCACGACTTTCATGGTCCTTGCCGGCATCATCGGATTGCTGGTGGGTAGCTTCTTAAATGTCGTCATCCATCGATTACCCAAGATGATGGAGCACGAGTGGCAACAGCAGTGCGCAGAACTCAGTGGACACCCCATTGAAACGTCACCCACCTACAACCTCGTCGTACCCCGTTCTGCCTGCCCCCATTGCAATCACGCCATCAGTGCGCTGGAGAACATCCCTGTCATCAGCTATCTCTTCCTGCGCGGGAAATGTGCGGGATGTGCCGCACCCATCTCGCCGCGCTATCCCATCGTCGAAGCGGTGAGCGGCCTGTTGAGCACCTATGCCGCATGGCACTTTGGTTTTGGTTTGGCAGGCATCGCCGCCATCATCCTAGTATGGGCACTCATCACGCTCACCTTCATCGATTTCGACACCCAGCTATTGCCCGACAGCATCACGCTGCCGCTGCTCTGGCTGGGATTGTTGCTAAACCTCAATGGTGCTTTCACTTCGCTACCCAATGCGCTCATCGGCGCCGTTGCTGGCTACCTTGTCCTTTGGTCGGTGTATTGGGCATTCAAGCTGACGACTGGAAAAGAGGGGATGGGCTACGGTGACTTCAAATTACTAGCCGCCCTAGGCGCATGGCTGGGATGGACCATGTTGCCGTTGATCATTCTGCTCTCTTCGCTGGTGGGTGCGGTGGTCGGGATCGCTTTGATCGTGATTGCCAAACATGGTCGCAACATCCCCATCCCCTTCGGCCCCTACCTAGCCGGCGGCGGCCTGATCGCCTTGTTCTGGGGGCAGGCATTGACGCAAAGTTACCTGCAACTTCTCGCCGTCCCGTGAAGCGTTGCCATGGACTCACCGGCGGGATCGGGTGCGGCAAGAGCACCGTCGCCACCTTGTTCTCAGAGCTAGGTGTGCGCATCGTCGATACCGATCAGATCGCGCATCGACTCACACAAATCGGCGGTGAAGCCCTCCCTTTGATCCGCAAGACGTTTGGCGATGGATTCATCGACGCAGCTGGGGCGATGGATAGGGTCAAGATGCGCCAACTGGTTTTTACCGACGATGTAGCAAAGGAGCGCTTGGAGTCCATCCTGCATCCGTTGATACGCGAACACACAAAGCGAGAGGCCGCTTCCGCCACCGACGCCGCCTACACTCTCGTCGTCGTCCCATTACTGTTCGAGAGCGGTCAATATCGAGATTGGCTGGATAAGGTGATTGCGGTCGATTGCACAGAAGAACAACAGCTTGCACGTACCATGCAGCGTAGCAGGCTATCCGAAACAGAGGTGCGATCAATCATGGCGCGACAGATCACTCGACATGAGCGATTAAGCCTAGCGGACGAGGTCATCTCGAATGACGGTCAGATCAGCGACTTGCGATCGCGGGTAGAAGCGTTGCACAGCCGCTTGATTAGGCTGTGAAAAACGATTGACGACATGAGAGGCTGCCTATATCTTTCGCATCCAGCGCCAAACCCTCATTTTGCTAGGTCAATGTGATCAGTTACGAATTCCCTCTGAACGAACGTGTACGCACCATGTTGCGGCTGGAGGACCTTTTTCTGCGCATCGCGCATTTCGTCAACAGCAGTGAGCGTGCGGACCATCAAGCGGCTCTAGGTGTACTGTTCGAGATTCTGGAAGTCGCCAGCCGCGCAGATCTCAAATCCGAACTTCTGCAAGAACTGGAACGCCAAAAGAAAGTGCTCAACGCACTGCACAACAATCCCCAGATATCGGAAGACGCGCTTGATGCCATCCTGAACCAGATCGAGGATGACAGCACGCGATTGCTGGAGATGAGCGGCAAGATCGGACAACATCTGCGCGATGACGAATGGCTGATGGGGATCAAACAACGCGCCTGTATCCCCGGTGGCGTGTGTGAATTCGATCTGCCGTCATATCACTATTGGCAGCACCAATCCGCAGATGTGCGGATAGCTGATTTGGGCAACTGGATCACGCCATTGCTCCCCCTGCGCAACGGCATCTCCATCTTGCTCAAGTTGATGCGCGAAAGCGGGAAACTGCACCACTTCACTGCACACCAAGGGACATTCCAGCAGATGCAAGGTGGACGTGTGGCTCAGTTGTTACGCGTCACACTCGATCAGACTTTGCCCTGCATCCCCGAAGTCAGCGCTAACAAATACGCGCTCAACATTCGCTTCGTCGCCGCCAATTTCACAGCTAAGACATCTTTGTATGAACACGATGTCGAATTCGATCTGACCTTCTGTTCATCACAATGAGCAAGCCACCTGTCGTCTCTTGCCCGCACTGTGGCAAGCAACATCAATGGGACACCGCAAACAAGTTCCGCCCCTTCTGTAGCGAGCGTTGCAAGATGATCGACTTAGGCAAGTGGGCGAACGAAGAATATCGCGTCGAACAACGCGAACAAGACCTGCCAGAACCCGATTACCAAGCCTGACGCAACAAGGCAATACCGTGCGCGCCGTGTTGCCACGCGACTGATTCATCCTCCTGCTGCAAACCACCCAAGGCATACACCGGAATGGATGAGTTTGCTGCCATTGCTGCAAACGATTCCCACCCCAGATGCGGCGCACCCGGATGAGACTGCGTCGGCAGTACGGGCGAGAGCAACGCAAAATCACAACCTAGCGCCTCTGCACGCCGCAATTCTTCTGCGTTGTGACATGAAGCGCCGCACCAATCCACGTCGGGTCTTTCTGTTAATTCGGCAAGTTGAGATGAGGTCAGTTGCACCCCATCTGCACCAAGCTCTTGAGCCAGTGTCACCTCGCCATTGAGTAACACTTTCGCACCGCGTACGTGCGACATCGCCACCACGCGTTGCGCCAATGTCTTAAGCACCTCTTGCCCTAGTTGCTTCTCGCGCAACTGGATCAAACGCAATCCCGCATCCAACTTGGCTTGCAAGCGCGCGAGGAACACCTCTTCGCCTAATTCAGCCACATTGCTGATGGCATACAAAGTCGGCAATTCAAGCGCACGTAAGATAGGTGCATTGGCAGGCAAGATGGGCTCAACGGATACTTCTGTAGGCATTTGCCATGAGAACTGCTGCCCCTCATGCGGATGTAACTCTCCACTCCATGCAGTCACCCGAAAAAAATGTAACCGTACCGTTGCATGCGGATAAGTGAACTCTCGCAAGAGCCATGGATAAGCCGTGTGTACTTCAATGCCGAGTTCTTCACGCAACTCGCGCACTAACGCATCGCGTGCAGACTCACCTTGCTCCAACTTACCGCCCGGGAACTCCCAGTACCCAGCCCATATCTTGTCGACTGGACGTTGTGCCAAAAGAAACGAACCGTCCGCGCGCTGCAAGACAGCCGCAGCAACATCGACGATCTTATTTTGCGACATACTGACCACACCAATCTTTGGCGAACTGCCCTGCCACGCGACCGCTACGAGAGCCACGCATCAGCGACCATTGCAATGCCGACGTGCGCACGTCCTCCGTCATACCTTGTTGCCAACCATGGTGCGCCAGCCAATGTGCAGCAACGGCGAGGTATTCATCTTGCGTGAAGGGATAGAACGATATCCACAAACCAAAACGTTCCGACAATGACACTTTCTCCTCCACGCTCTCAGCAGGATGAATCTCATCACTCACATATTTCGTGGCGAGATTGTCTTGCATGTAATCGGGCATCAGATGGCGACGGTTTGATGTCGCGTAGATGAGCAGATTGTCGGAAAAGGCGACCAGATCGCCATCCAACGCAGCTTTGAGCGCTTGATAGCCAGGCTCAGCATCATTGAAAGAAAGGTCGTCGCAATACAAGATGAATCGTTCCGTGCGCCCTTGCACCAGCCCCACGATATGCGACAAATCTGTCAGCCCTTGTTTGCCGATCTGAATGACACGCAATCCTTGTGCGGCATATTCATTCAACAGCGCTTTCACCAGTGAAGATTTACCCGTGCCTCGCGCACCCGACAACAGCACATTGTTCGCTGTGCCACCGCGCACGAATTGCAACGTGTTCTGCTGGATGCGCTGTTTCTGGTCGTCGATACCCGAAAGGTCGGCGAGTGAGATGCGTTGGAAATTGGGAACGGGATGTAAGGTACGCTGCTGGTGATCCCAGCGAAATGCGGCGGCAGCTTGCCAGTCTGGCGCTTGAGGCAACGCGTTAGGTAGGATGGTTTCAAGGCGAGTAAGCAGGCCTTCGGCGCGGGAGAGGAATTGGTCTAACTTATCCATCGATCTCTTTCCTCTCCTGCACAGGAGTGCTGGATCAGCTTCTGTAGCTGGCGTTGATCTTAACGTAGTCGTAAGAGAAATCGCATGTCCACAACGTCGCGTTCGCTGCCCCTCGATTGAGTACCACGCGAATCGTGATGTCGCTCTGCTGCATCACACGTGCGCCATCTTCTTCCTGATAACTCTTTGCGCGTCCGCCGTTCTCGGCGACTAAAACATCATCCAGATAGACCTGCAATCTCTCCACGTCCAGATCCGTCACGCCCGCATAACCAATGGCGGCGAGGATACGCCCCAAGTTGGGATCGGAAGCGAAGAACGCCGTTTTGATCAGCGGGGAATGCGCGATGGCGTAACCGATCTTGCGGCACTCGGCCTCATCTTTGCCGCCTTCCATCTGGATGGTGATGAACTTGGTCGCCCCCTCGCCGTCACGCACGATGGCTTGCGCCAGAACGGTGGCGACTTCAGTGATGACGGCTTGCATGACTGCGCGATTTTCCGCATCGATACTCACGCCACACTTACCCGTAGCGATCAACATCAATGCATCATTGGTGGACGTATCACCATCGACAGTGATGCAATTGAAAGAACGATTCGCCGCTTCACTCACGATCTGTTGCAACAGGGGTTGCGCAATGGTGGCATCCGTAGCGATGTAACCCAACATGGTCGCCATGTTGGGATGGATCATGCCTGAACCTTTGGACATGCCAGTGACAGTAACGGTCTTGCCATTGATTTGGATCTGACGCGACACCGCTTTGGCGACGATGTCTGTGGTCATGATGGCTTGTGAAGCATCGAACCAGTTATCCGATTTGAGATCAGCGATAGCCGCAGGCATCCCAGCGACAATCTTATCGACAGGGAGTGGCTCCATGATGACACCGGTGGAATACGGCAACACTTGCTCTGGCGCACAACCCAATAACTTGCCTAGCTCTGCACATGTCGTGCGCGCCGCCTCCATACCTTGCTCACCCGTTCCTGCATTCGCATTGCCTGTATTGACCAGTAGCGCACGGATACCTTTACCTGCCGCCAAATGATTCTTCGCCAAAGTGACAGGCGCGGCGCAGAATCGATTGGTGGTGAACACCCCCGCAACCGTCGCACCTTCATCTAGCTTGATAACCAACAGGTCTTTGCGATTTGGGCGTTTGATACCCGCTTCAGCGATACCCAAAGAAACGCCCGTAACGGGCAACAAAGAGGCCGCAACGGGCGCAGAAAGATTTACCGGCATGGCTGTTAACCTCGATCAAGATATTAAGTTCGACGTAGCGTGAAGCTCACAACTGATGCCCGCGCATGACGCGGGCGCCTGCTGTTAGAAACGTCCGCCAGTCTTATACAGATAGTTGGTCATCTCAACCGATTGCGCATTCATGCGGCGTACGATGCCGTGCGTGTGGCGCACGATGCCGCGCATCACGTAATAGACGATGGCAGGTTGCGAGTTCAATAGAGACTCGAATTTGCAGCGTTCTAGCAACAAAACTTTGCAATCGGTCTTGGCTACGATGGTCGCGCTGATCTGCGAGACGTTACCACCAACGAAGGTGATGATGCCAGCCAAGTCTCCGGGCTGTAGCAGATGCAGAGTAGCCTGCTCTCCGCCCACATGGGCAGTCGCTTCCACCTCGCCACCCGCCAATACGATCAAGGTGTTCTTCAGGCGTTCTTCACCGGGCTTCAAGAGTGCTTGCCCTGCCTTGAATTCCACGACCTCGAATAACTGTCCGAGCGATTCGATCTCCGCATCGCGCAGTTCTTCGGTCAAAGTGGAGCTATGTAATGTTTGTAGAATCAGATCATCAATCGGCATGCTTTTCTCCTAGTGAAATCACTACGTTCAATTCAACTTACCATGGCACTGCTTGTACTTCTTGCCCGAACCGCAAGGACAAGGATCGTTGCGGCCGACCTTTTCGCCTTCACGCACGAATGGCTTGTGCTCCTCACCTTGTTGCGCAGGTTGCGCCAGCGCCTCTTCATAGTCAGCATGATGATACTGCACATTTTCAGGCGTATGGGGCGCTTCAGCCGCAGCCACATCTGCCTCGCTACGGATCTGCACATTCATCAATGTCTGCGTCACGTCGCGCTTGATCGAGTCCAGCATGTTCGAGAACAACTCGAACGCCTCGCGCTTGTATTCCTGCTTGGGATTCTTCTGCGCGTAACCGCGCAGATGGATGCCTTGGCGCAGATGGTCCAGCGCAGCCAAGTGTTCGCGCCAATGCTGATCCAAAGTCTGCAACATGACGATGCGCTCATAGCCATGCATCACCTCACCACTGACCTGCTCTACCTTGGCGTGATACTGCTTGTGCGCAGCCTCGATGATACGGTTCAGCAGCCCATTCTGATCGAGTTGCTTGTCTTCTCCCATCCACTGCGCTAACGGCAGTTGCACTTGGAATTCAGCAAGCAGAGCCTTCTCCAATCCCGGCACATCCCACTGTTCTTCCATACTGCCATGCGGCAGATATTCGGCGAACAGATCGCTCAATACACCTTCACGCATCGCGGTGATGGTCTCGCTGATGTCAGTCGCTTCGAGCAATTCCGCACGCTGCTGGTAGATCACCTTGCGCTGATCGTTGGCGACATCGTCATACTCCAAGATCTGCTTACGCATATCGAAGTTACGCGCCTCCACTTTGCGCTGCGCATTCTCGATGGCGCGTGTCACCCATGTATGCTCGATGGCTTCGCCTTCGGGCAACTTGAACTTGTTCATGATCGCTGCGACACGATCCGATGCGAAGATACGCAACAGTGGGTCTTCCAGCGACAGATAGAATCGGCTGGAACCGGGGTCGCCCTGACGCCCAGAACGACCACGCAGTTGATTGTCCACGCGACGTGATTCGTGGCGCTCAGTACCGATGATGTGTAGACCGCCGCTTGCAACGACCTGCTCATGTATGGGCTGCCATGCGGCGCGCAGTTGCGCGACACGTTGTTCACGTGCAGCCGCATCCATACTCTCATCCATGCGCACCAGCTCGATCGGCTTCTCGACGTTACCACCCAGCACGATGTCCGTGCCACGTCCCGCCATGTTGGTCGCGATAGTGATCATCTTGGGGCTACCCGCTTGCGCGATGATCTCCGCCTCACGTGCATGCTGTTTCGCGTTCAACACCTGATGCGGCAACTTGGCTTTTTCCAACAGACTGGAGAGCAACTCGGAGGTCTCGATAGAAGTCGTACCCACCAACACTGGCTGGCCGCGCTCATAACAGTCACGCACATCGGCGATGACGGCCGTATATTTTTCCTGCGCGCTCAGGAAGACCTTGTCCATCATGTCCTTGCGCACGGTTGGACGGTGTGGCGGAATGATGACGGTCTCTAGGTTGTAAATGGATTGGAACTCGAACGCTTCTGTATCTGCCGTGCCAGTCATGCCTGACAGCCTGTTGTACATACGGAAATAGTTCTGGAAGGTGATCGACGCCAGCGTCTGGTTCTCTTTTTGGATCGCCACGCCTTCTTTGGCCTCGACCGCTTGATGCAGACCATCCGACCAACGACGCCCGGCCATCAAACGTCCCGTGAACTCATCCACGATGACCACCTCATCGTTCTGGATGACGTAATGCTGATCCAGATGGAACAGGTTATGCGCACGCAACGCAGCGTACAGATGATGGATCAAAGTGATGTTCGCAGGGTCGTACAAGCTGCCACCGATCGGTAACAGACCAGCTTGCGACAACAATCGCTCCGCATGCTCGTGACCGCTCTCACTCAACAATATCTGATGGTTCTTCTCGTCAACGTGGTAATCGCCCGAAGCAGCCTCATCCGCTTGACGCACCAAGCTAGGTGCCAGCTTGTTCATCGCGGTGTAGATATCGAGATTGTCTTCCGCTTGCCCTGAGATGATGAGCGGCGTGCGAGCTTCATCGATCAAGATGGAGTCCACCTCGTCCACTACCGCAAAATTCAAACCACGCTGGAAACGCTCGTTCGCCTGCGCCGCCATGTTGTCGCGCAGATAGTCAAAGCCGAACTCGTTATTCGTACCGTAAGTGATATCCGACGCATACGCTGCTTGCTTATCGGCATGATCCATATTGGACAAGATGACACCGACCGATAATCCCAAGAAACGATACAGACGCCCCATCCAGTCCGCATCACGTGAAGCCAGATAATCGTTGACCGTCACCACATGCACGCCCTTGCCGGACAAGGCGTTCAGATAGGCCGGCAAGGTCGCCATCAGCGTCTTACCTTCACCCGTACGCATCTCGGCGATCTTGCCGTAATGCAACACCATACCGCCGATCAATTGCACATCGAAATGGCGCATCTGCAAAGCGCGTTTGCCGCCTTCACGCACGACGGCGAACGCCTCCGGCAGGAGGTCATCGAGTGTCGTGCCGTTCTGCACGCGCTGCTTGAACTCCTCGGTCTTGGCGCGCAACGCGTCATCGGATAGCGCGGCCATCTCTGCCTCAAGCGCATTGATGCGCGTGACAGTTTGGCGATACTGCTTGAGCAAGCGGTCGTTACGACTACCGAATACGGACTTCAACAATTTGGAGATCATGCTGTGATTTTCTTATACGACTGTTACGAACAAATAAAAAAGGGTGAGGCTCACACCTCACCCCGCTATGAATTGGAACGCCTCAACTGGCTGCTTTTTGCAGGAAGCGTACCGGATTCTGCGCGGTGCCTTTGTATCTCACTTCAAAGTGCAGGTGGTTACCCGTAGAGCGCCCTGTACTGCCCACTTTGGCGATCTCGTGACCACGTCTGACCACATCACCGACCTTCACCAACAACTTGGACGCATGCGCATAACGTGTGACGACTTCGTTGCCGTGATCTATCTCGACCATATTACCATATTGAGGGTGTGTATCCGCGAACACCACCACGCCGCCGGCGGAAGCGTAGATCGAAGTGCCGGCAGGCACCATGTAATCCACTCCTTCATGCATCGCATTGTGTCCAGTGAACGGATCGATACGCCAACCGAAGTTGGATGCATACCAAGCCGAAGTGATCGGGGCGACCGACGGCAACATCTTCTTATCCAAGCGGTCTTGCTGTAGCAGCGTCTCTAGGGCAACCAATTTATCGCTACGGTCTCGCAATAACTCGCTCAATCCCGCCATCTGCTGCTCCATCGACTCCAGTGAGACATCTTGTTGTGGCGCAGCGGGGATGTACGGACCGCCTTGAGCAGGCGCTTGATCGAAGGAAAATTCTTGCGGCTTCATGCCCGTCAGCTTAGCCAAACGTGAACCCAAACCATCCAAGCGCTGCAACTGCGCTTGCATCTGACCCAGACGCATCGCCATCGCATCCAAGCTCTTACGCAGATAAACCTGCTGCTTTTGCTGCTCAGCCTCTTGCGCACTGGCCAACCAAGCGCGTAACTCATTGCTCACGGCACCCGGCTGGAAACGAACGATGGCATACTGCACCGTCAGCACAGCGGCCAAGAACAAACCCATGGCGAGAACAGCCACCACAGCCAAGTGTGTTCCGGTCAGCGTGATGCTGCGCGCTTTTGCAAAACGATTCGAAACTAGAATAATATTCAAACGGATACTCCTTTTAACGCGACGCTGAATTAACGTGACCCATCGACTGAACGCTTTCTTGGCTTCAAACCAAGACCTGAGACGACTCTCTCAGCAAGTCGATCGGCTTGCCACACTCCAACATCACTATCAACAGCTCGCCCCCGCCTCGTTGTCCCGTTCCAGCCACGTGATGCAGCTAGATGGTCAGACGTTGATCCTCGGTGCAGACAACGGGGCGGTAGCCGCCAAATTGCGCCAGATCAGCAGCGAGCTGATTTCCTCATTTTTAACAAGGGGATGCGAGGTTACTGGAATTCAAATCAGGGTGCAAGTCCGAGTCCAGCCCCAAGTCGAGCCACCCCGCCCCAGAAAAGTCGGCGAAAGCGGGAAAAAGGCGCTCGAAGAATTCGCGGTCGAGCTTGAAGATAGCCCGCTCAAGGATGCGTTGAAGCGCCTAGCAAATCGCCGTTAAAGCAATACCCGCCAAGCAACCAATCCAAACCGCTCTAATAGATAGAGCGCGCCGAATACCAACAGCGCAAAGACGATGAACCGCACCACCTGCCAAGCGAAGCGCAGGTATCGTTGTTCACGGGTGAAGACATAAGCCCCAAAGGAAGCCACGATGAGCAAGGCCGAGATCAGTACCGCCAGCCGGATGAGCACGATAGCCTCGGGCTAGACCGCTTGCAGTTGTAGGCGCAGGAAGTCAGGCGCTTCCTCTGCCTTGTCGAAAGTGACGAACTCCCATGCAGATTCGTCTGCCAATAGAGCACGGCACAGTGCATTGTTCAGTGCATGTCCTGATTTGTATCCGGAAAAAGCGCCGATCAAAGGATGCCCCAACAGATATAGGTCGCCGATGGCATCCAATACTTTGTGTTTAACGAACTCGTCATCGAAACGCAAGCCATCCGGATTGATGACGCGGTATTCGTCCATCACGATAGCGTTGTCGAGATTGCCCCCCAAGGCCAAGCCCTGCGCACGCATGTTCTCCACATCCTGCATGAAGCCAAAGGTACGCGCACGGCTGACTTCCTTGATATAGGAGTTCTCCCCAAGATCGACCGTCACGTTCTGCTTGGTGTTGGCGAACACAGGATGGGCGAAATTGATAGTGAAATTCAGCTTGTAGCCGTTGTAGGGCTCGAAGCGCACCCACTTGTCACCGTCTTTGACTTCCACGGTCTTTTTGATGCGCATGAACTTCTTGGCCGCCGCTTGCTCGACCAAACCCGCCGATTGCAGCAAGAAGATGAACGTGCCCGCACTACCATCCATGATGGGCAGCTCGGGGCTGCTCAATTCGACGATGGCGTTATCGATACCTAAACCCGCCAAAGCCGACATCAGATGCTCGACCGTTGCGATACGCGCACCGTTACTTTCAAGACAAGTGGACAGACGCGTGTCATGCACCGCATGTGCTTCGGCACGGATATCGACAGGATGTGCCAAGTCGACGCGACGGAACACGATGCCCGCATCCACGGCAGCCGGACGCAAGGTCAGGTAGACCTTCTCGCCCGTGTGCAGACCGACACCCGTCGCCTGCACCATCGTCTTCAATGTACGTTGCTTGACCATATCCGTTCCGTTCGATGAACTACGCTCGAAGTTTAGCACAGGCTGATATTGCTCCTCAGCCGCGACGCCTCACTCCGAACGTGCTCAGTCAGCCTGTTTGCGCAAGAACGATGGGATATCCAGCGTATCCACGCCAGACTGTCTCATCGCTTCTACCGCTTCGCGATGACGGCCAGTGCGGATCACAGCTGGCATATCCAACTCGCTGTAGTCGATGCTTGGTACATCGTGGGTGCCGGTACGCAATTGCTGCTGTGGAACCAGCACTGGTTTTGGTTGCTGTTTACGTACTACAGAACCCAGACCGGTCGCCACGATAGTCACGCGCATCTCATCGCCCATGTCTTCATCGAACACGGAACCGACGATGACAGTCGCTTCGCTCGCCGCGAACTGGAAGCAATTCATCACTTCGTGCAACTCTTCCAACGTCAGGTTGCTGCTGGAGGTGATGTTGACCAACACACCGCGCGCGCCAGACAGATCGATGTCTTCCAGCAATGGGCTAGCGATAGCTTGCTCAGCGGCACGTTGTGCACGACCCTCACCGGAAGCGGAAGCTGCACCCATCATCGCCATACCGTTCTCAGACATCAGTGTGCATACGTCGGCGAAGTCCACGTTCACCATGCCGGGAACATTGATGACTTCGGCGATACCGGCCACAGCACCTTGCAACACGCCGTTCGCCGCCTTGAACGCCTCTGGCAGAGTGGTCTTGCCGCCTAGCACTTCCATCAGTTTCGCATTCGGCACGATGATGAGAGAGTCGACATTCGCTCCCAGCTCTTCGATACCTTGCTGCGCCAAGGTCATGCGCTTGCCTTCGAACACGAACGGCTTGGTCACGACGGCAACGGTGAGGATGCCCATCTCTTTAGCTACTTGCGCCACGATAGGTGCAGCACCTGTTCCTGTACCGCCACCCATTCCTGCGGTGATGAACACCATGTTCGCGCCACGGATCATGTCGGCGATACGCTCACGGTCTTCTTCTGCCGCTGCTTGACCGACTGCTGGCTTGGCACCTGCCCCCAAACCCTTGGTCAATGCTGCACCGATCTGCAACTGGATGCTCGCCTTGCTGCGTTTGAGCGCTTGCGCATCCGTATTGATCGCGATGAATTCGACACCCTGCACGCCTTGCTCGATCATGTGGTCGATCGCATTACCACCGCAACCACCCACGCCAATCACCTTGATCACTGCCCCTTCAGGTTGTGCATCTAAGAGTTCGAAAGCCATCATTTTCTCCTTTAGTTAAATTCAAAATACGAAATACAAAAAACCAAAACACCCTGATCAAAAATTCCCTTTGAACCAATCCTTCATCTTTTCCAGCACATCCTTGAACGAACCCGAACTCACGCGCGACACTTCATTCCGCTGATACCGCTCCAAGCCGTACACCAACAGACCTACCCCAGTCGCATAGCGCGGCGTCTTCACCACCGAAGACAAACCACCGATATTGCGGGGCACTCCCAATCTCACTGGCAGGTGGAATATCTCCTCGGCCAACTCCACCATGCCCTGCATCGCACTACTACCGCCCGTGATGACGATGCCCGACGACAGCAAGTCTTCGTACCCACTGCGGCGCAACTCGGTCTGCACCAACGAGTAGAGCTCTTCGATACGCGGCTCGATCACCTCGGCCAAAGTCTGGCGCGACAACATGCGCGAACTGCGCTCGCCTACACCCGGCACTTCGATAGGCGCATCGGGGGCCAACTGGCGCAGTGCACAGCCGTACTTGATCTTGATGTCTTCCGCGTCCTTGGTCGGCGTACGCAAGGCCATGGCGATGTCGTTAGTGATCTGATCGCCAGCGATAGGGATGACCGCCGTGTGACGTATCGCGCCGCCAGTGAAGATCGCCACATCGGTCGTGCCGCCACCGATGTCGATCAAGCACACCCCCAACTCGCGTTCGTCATCTGCCAACACTGCCTTGCTCGATGCTAGTGGCTGCAAGATCATCTCGTTCACTTCCAAGCCGCAGCGATGGATACACTTCAAGATGTTCTGCACCGCAGACACCGCGCCCGTCACGATATGGATCTCGACTTCCAAGCGCATACCGCTCATACCCTTGGGCTTCTTGATACCTTCCTGTCCGTCGATGTTGAACTCTTGCTCCAAGATATGCAGGATCTGCTGGTCGCTCGGCAAGCTGATCGAACTGGCGGTCTCGATGGCGCGATCGATGTCGGCTTGCGCGACCTCTTTGTCCTTGATCTTGATCATGCCGTGCGCGTTCGAGCTACGGATGTGGCCTCCGGCGATACCGGTATAGACCGCCTGTATCTTGCAGTCCGCCATCAACTCAGCTTCTTGCAACGCCTGCTGGATGGTGCCGACCGTGGCATCGATGTTCACCACCATGCCCTTCTTCATACCAGATGATTCGGTCATGCCCGCACCGATCACCTCCAGCGTTCCCTCGGCGGTCACTTCGGCCACGATGCACGCGATCTTCGATGTGCCGATGTCCAAGCCGACGATCAGATTCTTACTTTCTTTACTCATCTTTACTCCCTCAAACTTCACTGCCTGGCATATATGCCGAGAACCCATTGCGATAACGCAGATCCACACGTCGCACCGTCTGTGCGCTGACGGCCAAGCTGTACGGATAGACCTTCACGAAACGCGCCAAACGCGCTTGCATCTCTTCCCGCCCCAACTCCAACACCATGCCGCCATCCAACTTGACCTGCCATGCGAAACGCGGCGACAAGCTGATCTGACTGATCCTCTGTTGCATCGGTACCAACGTCTCGCTCAACTCGCCGTACAACTTGGTCACCTGTAGCGACGACTCTGGCTGGCCGATGAACTCGGGCAACACCTCTACCGTCTGCGCTACGAACACCTCACCATACGTGTTCACCAGAGTCGTCTTGTTCCAGCGCGCCAGCGCCACATGCTCTTCCACATCCACCTGCAAGCCCCAAGGGAACTTGCGCCTTACACTCACTTTGCGCACCCATGGCAAAGTCTCGAATCCTTGACGCGCGCGCTCTAGGTCGACGGTGAAGAAATTGCCACTCACCTGCTCACGCACCACCTTCTGTAAAGCTTCTTCCGACACCCGCTGCGGCGCTGCCACCAACTCCACCGTGTTCAGCGGGAACTCCGGCATGCGCAACACATAGCGCACCGCGCTCACCAACACCAACACCACGCTCACGCCGAACAACAGGTTGGCGATGGCACGGAGAAGGGAATGGTTATCCCACATGCGCCTGATCCAAAACTTGCACAACCAGTTGCTCGAAACTGATACCTGCTTCACGTGCCGCCATCGGCACCAAGCTGTGGTCAGTCATGCCAGGCGAGGTGTTCACTTCCAACAGATATGCGCTGCCATCCGTCCCACGCAGGAAATCCACACGCCCCCAACCTTGACCACCGATCACGGCGAATCCTTGTTGTGCCAACCCTTGCATCTCAGCTTCTTGTTCAGCGCTCAAACCACAGGGGCACAGGTAGCGCGTGTCATCACGCAGATACTTCGCCTCGTAGTCGTAGAACTCGTTCGCAGGTTCGATCTTGATGACAGGCAACGCACGTCCATTCAAGATCGCTGCCGTGTACTCGCCGCCACCGATGAAGCGCTCAGCGATCACCAACTTGTCGTGCTTAGCCGCTTCTTCGTAAGCAGCCTTCAGCTCACTGACTTGTTTCACTTTGCTGATACCAACACTTGAACCCTCGTTCGCCGGCTTCACGAACAGCGGCAATCCCAAGCGTTGCACCACTGCACCCCAATCGCTGTGCTCGTTCAACATCATGAAGTCAGGGATAGGCAAACCCGCTGCCTGCCAGATCATCTTGGTGCGCCACTTATCCATGGCGATGGAGGAAGCCATCACACCGCTGCCGGTGTAAGGGATGCCCATCAGTTCCAGTGCGCCCTGCACCGTACCATCCTCACCATAACGTCCGTGCAGTGCGATGAACACGCGATCGAAGCGCTCATCCAACAGATTGTGCAAGTCTCTTTTCGCAGGGTCGAATGCGTGCGCATCCACACCACTGCGCTGCAACGCGGCCAATACCGCAGCGCCACTCTTCAGTGACACTTCGCGCTCTGCTGAACGTCCGCCAAACAGGACTGCCACTTTTCCAAATCTAGTCACTTCAACTCCCCAACAATCTTTACTTCTGGATGCAACTCGACACCCATCTGCCTCAATACCGTTGCTCGTACTTCATTAATCAAATCTTCGATATCCGTCGCCGTTGCCTCGCCGATGTTCACGATGAAGTTCGCATGCTTCTCCGACACCTGCGCTCCACCGATGGTCCTGCCCTTCAATCCGCAACCTTCGATCAACTTCGCCGCGTGATTGCCTTCTGGATTGCGGAACACCGAACCGCAGTTAGGCAACTGGAGCGGCTGGCTGGCACTGCGCTTCTCCATCAACACTTTGATGTCTTGACGCGCTTTTTCCACATCGCCTGCTTCCAATTTCAACCATGCACCGACGAAGAACTCTTCGCTCGACTCACGCAAAGTGACATGGCGATAACCGATGTCGTATTCCTGCGGTGTGCGTTCCAGCAACTCACCACTGCGCGTCAACACTTGCACGCGCACTACCTTTTGCCATGTCTCGCTGCCGTAGCAGCCTGCGTTCATCGCCAACATGCCGCCCATCGTTCCCGGGATGCCCACGAAGAACTCCGCTCCGCACAAATTGTTGCTTGCTGCGAAGCGTGCCAACTTGGCACCCGCCACCCCCGCTTGCACGTAGATAAGATCACCTTCCATACGTAGTTCAGTCAACGCGCCCAACATCAGCAACAGCGTGCCCTTGTAACCGCCATCACGTACCAGCAAGTTACTTCCCAGTCCCACCGCCATCAGCGGCTCTTGCACAGGTAGTTGCTGCAAGAAACATTGCAAATCAGCCAAGTCAGCCGCTTGATACATCTGCTTAGCGACACCGCCTGCACGCCAACTGGTATGGCGGCGCATGTCCACATCGAAGCTCAACTCGCCCCGAAGTGTTTGCGCTGTGAACTGTGTCGGTTCGCTCATCTTCATTTCATCTGCTTCACTAGGTTCGGCACACCGCCGATGCTGCCCGCACCCATGGTCAACACCACATCGCCATCACGCGCCATCTGCAGGATGGTCTGTGGCATATCCGCGATGCTCTCGACGAACACAGCCTCGTTCTGCCCCGCCACACGCAAGGCATGCATCAAGGCACGTCCATCGGCCGCGACGATGGGCTGCTCACCCGCCGCATACACCTCAGCCAGTGCTAGCGCATCCACGCCACTCAATACCTTCACGAAGTCTTCGAACAAGTCGCGCGTACGGGTGAAGCGATGCGGCTGGAAGGCCAGCAACAAACGTCGTCCCGGGAATGCTCCGCGCGCTGCCGCCAACGTCGCCTTCATCTCCACTGGGTGATGGCCATAGTCGTCGATGAGCGTGAACGAACCACCAGAGGCAAGAGGTATCTCGCCATAGCGTTGCATGCGGCGCCCCACGCCTTCGAATTCGGCCAAGCCGGCCACGATGGCTTCTTCCGACACTCCCACTTCCAGCGCGACGGCGATGGCGGCGAGTGAGTTCAACACGTTGTGCAAACCGGCCAAGTTGAGCGTGACATCCAGATCGATAGGCACGGTGTTGTGACGGCACAGCGCGGTGAAGCGCATCTTTCCACCTTCGTGGCGCACGTTCACCGCACGGATCTGCGCACCTTCGCTAAAACCATAAGTCGTGATCGGCTTACTGATGCGCGGCAGGATGTCGCGCACGTTCTCGTCATCCACGCACAACATGGCTCGACCATAGAAAGGCAAACGTTCGATGAAGTCGACGAAGGCCTGCTTCAATTTATTGAAGTCGTGACCATAGGTCTCCATATGATCGGCGTCGATGTTGGTGATCACCGCCAAGATAGGTGTGAGGTAGAGGAAAGACGCATCCGACTCGTCCGCTTCCGCCACAATGAATTCTCCCGTTCCCAAACGCGCATTCGCGCCGCTGCTATTCAGGCGGCCGCCGATGACGAAGGTCGGGTCGTAGCCGCCCTTGGCCAACACGCTTGTGACTAATGAAGTGGTTGTGGTCTTGCCATGTGTGCCCGCAACCGCGATGCCCTGACGCAAGCGCATCAACTCCGCCAACATCACCGCACGCGGCACGATGGGGATGCGACGCTCACGTGCCGCGACCACCTCAGGGTTGTCCGCCTTCACTGCAGTCGACGTCACCACTGCATCGGCGTCTTGCAGATTTTCTGTGTCATGACCGTAATGGATGGTCGCGCCCAAGGTCTTCAAACGTTGCGTCACGCCGCTCTCTGCCAAGTCGGAACCGCTCACTTGGAAACCCAAGTTGAGCAATACCTCGGCGATACCGTTCATGCCAGAGCCGCCGATGCCGACGAAATGGATGTGTTTGATCTTATGTTTCATGCTGCCAATTCCTTGCAAACGTTCACCACCGATTGCGTCGCTTCAGGTTTAGCCAAAGCACGCGCCGCTATCGCCATCGCTTTCAATTTTTCTCTATCCAATCCACGTAGCAGTTGCGCCAACTTCTCTGCGTTCAATTCTGTTTGTGGCAACAGCACCGCTGCGCCCTGCTCACTCAAGAAGCGCGCGTTGTAGGTCTGGTGGTCGTCCACCGCATATGGGAAAGGAACGAGCACACTCGCCACACCCGCTGCCGCCAACTCGGCGATGGTGAGCGCACCTGCACGGCAGATCACCACATCGGCATTCGCATACTGGTTCGCCATGTCATCGAGGAAGGCGCGGATGTCTGCGCCAATGCCGGACTGTTCATACAACTTTTGAACAGCCTCAAAATGTTTCTTGCCTGTTTGATGCAACACATTCGGACGCTCTGCTTCACTCATCAGGGCGAGCGCTTTCGGCAATGCTTCGTTCAAGGCTTGCGCCCCCAAACTGCCCCCCACCACCAACACATTCAATTTGCCGCTACGGTTTGCGAAACGCGCTTGCGGTTCAGTCACCGCCGCGATGTCAGCGCGCACTGGATTGCCACACCAAGTCGTTTTCTTGAGTACATCGGGGAAGCCGCTCAACACGCACGTCGCCAACTTCGCCAACACCTTGTTGCTCATGCCCGCAATGGAGTTCTGCTCATGGATGACCAGTGGACGGCGCAAGATGGCGGCCATCAATCCACCCGGCATGGTGATATAGCCGCCCATCCCCAGCACGACGTCGGGCCTATGACGGAAGATGGCATCTGCACTCTGACCCAGTGCTCGCAGCAAAGTGAACGGCAAAGTCAGCAAACGCACGAATCCCTTACCGCGCACTCCAGAGAAGTTCACCCACGCGACGGGATAACCATGCTTGGGCACCAACTCCGCTTCCATGCTGTTGGGTGCACCCAACCAAACGATGCTCCAACCCTGAGCGCGTAGCGCATCCGCCACCGCCAATCCTGGGTAGATGTGTCCGCCGGTGCCACCTGCCATGATGAGGATGGTGCGACTCATATCGGCAACCCCTTGGCGACTCTGCGATTCTCGTAGTCGATACGTAGCAACACCGCGATCGCGATCAGATTCACCACCACGCCACTACCCCCAAAACTCAAGAACGGCAGCGTCAACCCTTTGGTCGGCAGCACGCCCATGTTCACGCCGATGTTGATCATGGCTTGCACGCCCAACCACACGGCGATGCCTTGTGCCACCAGTGCGGGAAACAGACGCTCAGACATCGCGGCCTGACGACCGATGGCAAAGGCGCGCACGATGAGCCAAGCGAACAAGACCAGCACCGTCGCGACGCCCACAAGACCTAATTCTTCTGCGGTGACCGCCAACAGGAAGTCGGTATGCGCCTCGGGCAGATAGAACAGTTTCTCGACGCTGCCTCCTAGGCCGACACCCAACCATTCACCGCGACCGAAGGCGATGAGCGCGTGGCTCAACTGGTAACCCTTGCCATAAGGATCGGCCCACGGATCCATAAAACCGATGACGCGCTGCATGCGGTATTCGGAAGAGAAGATGAGTGCCGCAAACGCGATTGGCAGAACCACCACTAGGCCACCGAAGATCTTGAGATTGAATCCGCCCAACCACAGCGTGCACATCGCGATGGACAGGATCACCACGAAGGCGCCCATGTCTGGCTCCAACAACAGCAACGCTCCCACCAAGCCGATCACGGCGGCCATCGGCAGGAACGGTTTGAGCAGATGGTCTTTCACCGCGCCTTTACGCACGGCGTAATCGGCGGCGTACAGCACGGCGAACAACTTCATCAACTCGGACGGTTGCAGATTGATGACGACCAGAGAAAGCCAGCGACGACTACCGTTCACGGACTTGCCCACACCGGGGATCAACACCAAGAGCAACAACACGACGCCGAACAAGAACAGATACGGCGCATATTTCTGCCATGTCTGTGTCGGCACTTGGAAGGCGATGACAGCCGCGACCAAGCCGACCAAGATGAAGATGCCGTGGCGTACGAGGTAATACGTCGCCTGATGCCCTGTGTATTTACCTGCCTCGGCTGTAGCGATAGAAGCGGAATAGACCATCACCAGCCCGATGGCGAGCAATGCCGCCACGATCCAAGTGAGCGTGTCGTCATACTCAGAGACGTTACGGCGTGGAGGGTTCAGTGCGGCACTGAGCATGACGCCTCCACTTTCTTGACCGCCGCGATGAAAGACTCCGCGCGGTGCAGATAATTCTTGTACATATCGAAACTGGCACAGGCGGGCGACATCAACACCGCATCACCAGCTTGCGCATGGTCAGTAGCGATGCGTACCGCCTCATCCATATCGCGCGCATTCACGATGGGCTTGCCACAACCTTGTAAGGCCTTCTCGATGAGTGGCGCATCACGTCCGATCAACACCGCAGCGCGCGCATGTTCGGCCACCGCCGCTTTCAATGGCGCGAAATCCTGCCCCTTGCCATCTCCGCCCAAGATGACCACGGCAGGCCTGCCCAGCCCCTTGAGCGCCGCTTCGGTCGCGCCCACATTGGTGCCTTTGGAATCGTCGTAGTAGGTGACACCGAACAACTCAGCGACTTTCTCCACGCGATGCGGCAATCCCTTGAATGCGCGCAGCGCCTCCACCAGCGGCTCAAGCGGCAGATCGAGGGCACGGCACAAAGCCAATGCAGCGAGTGCGTTCGCCACGTTATGCAATCCACTCACCTGCAACTCATCCGAGCGCAATATCTTGTGCGAACCGTGCATCAACCAGACCAGCGCACCTTCGCGACTGACACCCCAATCCGCATCGCTGCTCGGTGTATTCAATCCGAAGCTGATCTGCTTGCGCCCAGCAATCTTCATCGCTGCGCTACGCACATCATCCCGATTCACGACTTGGAAACCTTCACCATGGAAGATGCGTAGCTTGGCAGCGGCGTACTTTTCCATACTGCCGTCATAACGATCCAGATGGTCTTCCGTCACATTGAGTACCACGGCCGCATCAGCATCTAGGCTGTGTGTCGTCTCGAGTTGGAAACTGGATAATTCCAGCACCCACACTTGCGGTTGTTTTTCGTCACGCTCTCGTAGCGCATCCAACACCGCTGGCGAGATGTTGCCCGCCACTTGGGTATCCAATCCTGCCGCAGCGCACATCGCCCCCACCATGCTGGTGACGGTGGTCTTGCCGTTAGCACCCGTGATAGCAATGACCTTTGGCTTTGACTCTGACTTGCTTATCTCTTGCGCCAGTAATTCGATATCGCCCACCACGGGGATGCCACGCGCGATGGCGCGCTGCAAGAAGGGTTCTGCCAGCGGCACACCGGGGCTGATGGCGATGCGCTCTATGCCGATCAAGGACTCGTCGCGGAACGGGCCGAAATGCGCATCCACTTGCGGCATCTCTTTGTACAGCGTGTCGGCACCTGGCGGTGTGGCACGACTATCCGCCACGCAGACTTGTGCACCTTGCGCCGTCAACCAACGTGCGAGTGACAACCCAGTCTCACCGAGACCGATCACCAACACAGATTGATTGCGCAACTCGTTCATTGTTTATCTCAACTTCAATGTGGCCAAACCGATCAACACCAACAGCATGGTGATGATCCAAAAGCGGACGACGACCTGTGTCTCTTTCCAACCTTTTTGCTCGAAGTGATGGTGCAGCGGCGCCATCAACAAGATGCGCTTACCAGTACCCGTTCGATATTTGGTGTATTTGAAATACGAGACTTGCAACATCACCGACACCGCTTCCACCACGAACACGCCGCCCATGATGAACAGCACCAGTTCTTGGCGGATGATAACGGCGACCGCGCCCAATGCCGCGCCCAACGCCAACGCGCCCACGTCGCCCATGAACACTTCGGCGGGATAGGCGTTGAACCACAAGAATGCCAAGCCTGCACCCGCGATAGCAGCGCAGAACACCGCCAATTCGCCAGCCCCAGGGATGGATGGCTCGCCCAGATATTTGGAGAACTCGGCATGACCAGCCACATAAGCGAAGATGGCCAGCGCACTCGCCACCATCACCGTCGGCATGATGGCCAAGCCATCCAGACCGTCGGTGAGGTTCACCGCATTGCTGCTGCCCACGATGGTGAGATAGACCAGCACGATGAAACCGACCATGCCCAGTGGGAACACCCAATTCTTGAAGAACGGCACGATGAGTTCGGTATGTGCGGGCAACGTCGCGTGCGACCACAAGAAGATGCCGACCGCCAAAGCGATGAGCGATTGCCAGAACATCTTGGCGCGTGCGGACAGTCCATCTGGATTACGGTGCACGACTTTGCGATAGTCATCTACCCAACCGATGGCACCCACACCCAGCGTAGTGAGCAACACCACCCAGATGTACGCGTTGTGCAGATCGCCCCACAACAAAGTGGTGATGGCGACCGATGCCAAGATGAGCGCACCACCCATGGTCGGCGTACCGGCCTTCACCAGATGCGTCTGCGGACCATCGGTACGCACCGATTGACCGATCTTCATTGCGGTCAGCTTGCGGATCATCCAAGGCCCCAACAGGAATGAGATGAACAGCGCCGTCATCGCAGCCATCACCGCGCGCAAGGTGATGTAATTGAACACGGCGAACGTACGAACGTCTTCAGCCAACCACTGTGCTAATGAGAGCAGCATACTTCCTCCTTTTGTAGTGCACAGAAGCGCACGACTCTTTCCATCTTCATGAAGCGCGACCCCTTCACCAGCACGGTGGTCTGCGCATCCATCTCTTTTTCTAATTCTGTCTGCAAGGCTTCGATGTCAGCGAAGTGCTGCGCACCCGTACCGAACTCGCTCACCGCACCTGCACTCATCGCGCCCAGCGCGAACATGCGTTCGATACCCAACTCGCGTGCAGCGATGCCGATCTCGTGATGGAACTGCACTGCGTCATCCCCCAACTCACCCATATCCCCCAGCACGAAGATGCGCTTGCCTTCAGCTTGTGCCAGCACTTCGAGTGCTGCATGCATCGAAGCGGGATTGGCGTTGTAGGTGTCGTCAATGACGACTGCACCGTGCAAAGCCTGCTTGCGCTGCAAACGACCTGCCACACCGCCGAAACCCTCCAAACCCTTGACGATGGTGGTCAGTGGCACGTGCAAAGCGAGTGCGGCTGTCGCTGCGGCCAATGCGTTACGTGCGTTGTGCTCGCCCGGCACTTGCAGCACCAACTTCATCTCACCCGCGGGTGTACGCGCATGGATGGTGCCGCCGAAACCTTGCACCGCCCACTTACCTTGCACATTGGCGGTGTGACCTAGCGCAAAATCGAACACGCGATGTTTGTCCGCCAATTTGCGCCATAAAGCCGCGTGCGTGTCGTCGGCATTGATGACAGCCGTGCCATCGCTCACAAGACCAGCAAATATCTCGCCTTTGGCGCGCGCCACGCCTTCGATGGAACCGAGGCCTTGCAGATGCGCACCCGTGGCGTTGTTGACGACCGCGACATTTGGACGGGCGAGATGCGTGAGATAGTCGATCTCACCGAAGTGATTCATTCCCATCTCGATTACCGCGTAACGATGGTGTGCACGCAATTTGAGCAGCGTGAGTGGCATGCCGATGTCATTGTTGAAATTGCCTTGGGTCGCGAGAACCGTCTCTTCGCTACCCGTAGCGGTACGCAGAATGGCTGACAACATCTCTTTCACGGTGGTCTTCCCGTTACTGCCCGTGATGGCGACGAGCGGGATGTCGAACTGGGCGCGCCAATGCGCTGCGAGTTTGCCCAATGCGATACGCGTATCAGGCACACGGATCAGTGGACAAGTAGAGCCTTCGATGACGCTATCCGCATTCACCACAGCAGCGACCGCTCCCGCTTGTGCAGCTTGTGCAACGAACTTCGCACCATCGAAGTTCTCGCCTTTGAGGGCGATGAACAAGTCACCTTGTTGGATGGTACGGGTGTCGGTGGAAACGGCGGTGAAGGGCACATCCTCGCCGTTTATGGTCGCGTGCAATGCTTGAGAAGCTTGCGAGAGCAGCATCATATCCAGCGCTCCTCTGGCTTCCACACGCTCAAAGCACGACTGGCGATCTCGCTATCCGAGAAGGGGTGGCGCACACCGGCGATCTCTTGGTAATCCTCATGACCCTTGCCTGCGAGCAACACGGTGTCGTTCGGTTTTGCTTTTTCGATGGCATGCGTGATGGCGCGGGCGCGGTCTTCAATGACCTGATAGTCACCCGACATGCCGGATGCGATGGCTTCGATGATGGAATGCGGATTCTCGCCGCGCGGATTGTCGCTGGTGACGATTCGCACATCGGCGAACTTGGAGGCGACCGTGCCCATCATGGGGCGCTTGCCTCTATCCCGATCGCCACCGCAACCGAACACACAGATGAGCTTGCCGCCTGATGCCGCCGTCACCTCACGCAAAGTGAGCAATACCTTCTCCAAAGCGTCGGGCGTGTGTGCGTAATCCACGACGACGGCTGGTGCATCTTTGCCGCCCAATGTCTGCATACGTCCCGCGACGGCTTTTTGCAAACCCAGCTCACGCACTGCATCTTCCATCGCCACCTTGCTCACCAATAGCACTGCCAGTGCGCCCAGTAGATTTGACGCATTGAATCGCCCGATGAGTTTGCTGTGCAGTTCCGCACCGCCCCAGCTCGTATGCAGTTTCAGATTCAGCCCGTGCGCATCCATCTGCGTCACATTGCCGTACACCATACGGATGCCAAGACGTTCGGCCAACTGCAACGACTCGTCGCTCAAACCGTAACCGATCACCTCGACGCTTGCGTCCTTAAGAGATTCCGCCAACTCAGCACCGAAGGCATCATCTAGGTTCAGTACCGCATGTTTGAGCGAAGTCCAATCGAACAGACGACGTTTCGCAGCGGCATAGCTCTGCATGTCGCCGTGATAATCGAGATGGTCACGCGTGAGATTGGTGAGCAACGCAACATCGTAGTGCACACCGTTGACGCGACCTTGCGTGAGGGCATGAGAGGAGACTTCCATCACCGCCGCTTGCGCGCCCTGCTGCGCGAACTCACCGAGCAGACCGTGCAATACCAGCACATCGGGCGTGGTGTTCACTGTCGTTTGCAACGCGCCCGAGAAGCCATTGCCCAAGGTGCCGAGCATGGCGCATTTGCGCTCCACACCGCTGAAGGCTTTCGCCAGCCAATGACTGATGGATGTCTTGCCATTGGTACCAGTGATGCCGACCATCCACAACTTCTGCGAGGGCTGACCATACACGTGATCGGCGATGACGCCTGCTTGATGACGCAAGTCATGCACGGCGAGATTAGGGATCTGCCACGCGTCGTTCCATTTGAAATCGTGCGCATCCCAGATGACTGCGTTCGCTCCGTTTGCGATGGCTTGCGCGATGAAGCGGCGCCCATCGGCTTGCGTACCTGGATAAGCCACAAAGGTGTCGCCTGCCTGAACGGCGCGACTATCGGATACCAAGCGCGTGATGGAGACTCCGAGTGCTTTCAATTCATCGAGATGGAATCGACTCATACGTCCTCCTCGATGATGGCAGCATCCGGTGCAACGATGACGTTATCCAAGGGCGCATCGTAGGGAACATCGAGCGAACGCAAGGCCGCACCCATCACGCTGCTGAATGCGGGGGCAGCAACTTGACCACCGAAGTGTTCCTTGCTACCGGGATCATCCACCATCACCGCCACGATCAAGCGCGGATCGGATGCGGGCGCCATGCCAACAAAGGACGCGACGTATTTGTCCACATATCTACCGTTTTGCAGCTTGTGCGCTGTGCCGGTCTTGCCTGCCACGCGATATCCCGCCACCTGTGCCAGAGGCGCTGTCCCGCCTGGGCCAACCACCATCTCCAACATGGCGCGCACTGCACCAGCAGTCTCATTTGAATAGATTTTGCTTCCGATGACAGGTGTGTCTTGCTTGAGCATAGTGACTGGCTTCAGCTCGCCATTGTTGGCGAAGGCTGTATAGGCTCGCGCCAGTTGCAACAAGTTCACCGAGATCCCATTGCCGTATGACATCGTCGCCTGCTCGATAGGTCGCCATGTCTTAAAGTCACGCAAACGTCCTGTCGCTTCACCGGGGAACTCGCTACCAGTCGCCGCGCCGAATCCGTTCTCACTCAAGCTGCTCCAGAAATCTTGCGGCGATAGCGACAAGGCCATCTTGGCAGCGCCGACGTTGCTCGATTTCTGGATGACCTGCGCCACGCTCAACATGTGCTCAGGATGCGTGTCATGGATGGTGCGACCGCCGATGGAATATTTTCCGTTCTCGGTGTTCACCATCGTCGTCGATTTGAATTTGCCTGCTTCCAGCACTGCAGCCGCCGTGAATGGCTTCATGGTCGAGCCTGGCTCGAACAGGTCGGTGACTGCACGGTTGCGCAGAAAGCTCAGCGCAGGGCGCACACGGTTGTTTGGGTTGAAGGTCGGCCAGTTCGCCAGCGCCAACACTTCACCTGTCTTCGCATCCAATACCACGATGGAACCGGCTTTGGCCTGATGCTTCTCCACCGCCAGTTGTATCTCGCGGAAAGCGATGGATTGGATCTTGCTGTCGATGCTCAACGCGACATCGCCGCCTTCTTTTGGCGCACGCAGACTAGCGACATCCTCAACGATATGACCGCGACGATCTTTGATGACCTGCTGGCTACCTACCTTGCCACCGAGCTTTGCCTGATGCACAAGCTCGATACCCTCGCGCCCGTTGTCATCCACATCGGTGAAGCCCAGCAGATGCGAGGTCACTTCACCCGCAGGGTAGTAGCGACGATATTCGCGTTTCAGCGAGATGCCAGGAATGCCCAGACGCACGACTTGCTGCGCTTGCTCCGGTGGCAATTGACGCTTGAGATAGACGAATTCTTTGGAGGTATTGAACAGGCGTTCTTTAAGATCGCTCTCGGTCATGCCGATGATGCGCGCCAGTTGTGCCACTTGTTTGGGAGAAGCTTCTACATCAGGTGGACTCGCCCACACCGTCTCGGCAGGTGTGCTGATGGCCAGTGGCTCGCCGTTGCGGTCGGTGATCATGCCGCGATGGGCAGGTACTTCGATGACGCGGCCGTAGCGTGCATCACCCTTTTGTTGCAGGAAGTCGTTGTTGATCCCTTGCAGATAGATCGCACGCACCATCAGACCTGCCATCCCTGCCAGCAACAATAGGAACAGCAAGCGCGAACGCCATGCCGGAAGTGCTTGTTGGGCTGAGGTCTGAGGCAAGTGGGCGTAGTTCATCGCTGCCCCACCATGTTGGAATTGACGCGGATGTAGCGGATCTCATCGCTAGGCGGCATGTGCATCTGCAATTGCTGACGAGCGAGTTTCTCCACGCGTGCGGGCATCGCCAACGTACTCTGCTCGATCTGCAACTTACCCCACTCGACTTCCATCTGTTGCGCCAGTTCTTTCTCGTTTTGCAGTTCCACAAACAACTTGCGCGCTTTGTGTTGAGAGGTAACAACACCTAACGCGCAAGCGATAGTCACAAAAAGGAGGAAGGCATTGAATCTAGCCATCCAATCTCTCCGCTACGCGCAACACCGCGCTACGTGCGCGCGGATTCACCACCAATTCCTGTTCCGATGCATAGATCGGCTTGCCCACCAACTTCACTTTTCCCTGCGGCACATCGACTGCGCGGATAGGCACGCTCTTCGGCAACTTGTCGCCCTGCGCCATCTCACGCATGAACTGCTTCACCATGCGGTCTTCTAGCGAGTGGAAACTGATCACCGACATGCGTCCGCCCGCCTTCAGCTCATCGACACACTGCGGCAACACGTTCTCGAGCTCTTCGAGTTCGCGGTTGATATAAATCCGTATAGCTTGAAAGGTACGCGTAGCCGGATTCTTGCCTGGTTCGCGGGTATGTACCGTCTTGCCGACGATGTCGGTGAGCTGTTTCGTTGTTTCGATCGGACACTCTTGGCGCGCAGCAACAATCGCCCTTGCAACCTGCCTAGCAAACCGTTCTTCGCCGTAATCACGTATCACCTCCGTCAGTTCGCCTTCGTCCGCCACCGCCAACCATTCCGCCGCTGTCTGCCCGCGACTGGTATCCATACGCATATCCAGTGGCGCGTCGAAGCGAAAACTGAAACCGCGTTGCGCGTCATCCAACTGCGGTGACGACACACCCAAGTCCAGCAACACACCATCCACCTTGCCCACACCCAACTCGCGCAACCTCTCGCTCAAGTGCTCAAAGCCGCTGTGCACCATGTGAAATCGCACATCCTGTATCGCCTGCCCCGAGGCAATTGCCATCGGATCTTTATCGAAGGCGATCAACCGACCTGTCGCACCGAGCTTGCTCAATATCAAGCGACTGTGTCCGCCGCGCCCGAACGTGCCATCCACATAGATGCCATCAGGCTTCACCTGCAAGGCATCGACGGCTTCATTCAATAAGACAGTCGCGTGAACCAAGTTCTGGCTCACAACGTGAAGCCCTCCAACTCTGGCGGTAGATTGTCAGTTGAGAAGGTCGTCATCTTTTCGTACTGCGCTTGCCAACGCGCCTCGTCCCACAATTCGAATTTGTTGCCCTGACCAACCAGCATCACGCGCTTGTCCAACTTGGCGTAATCGCGCAGGGTGGCCGAGATGAGCACACGCCCAGCGGCATCCATCACCACATCTTCGGCATGGCCGACAAGGAAGCGCTGCAAGGCACGGATCTTTGGATTGAATGCAGAGAGCTGCATCAGCTTCTCGCGTATGGGCTGCCACTCCGGCTGCGGGTACATCAACAGGCAACCGTCGGCATCGGCAGTCAGCACCAACTGACCCGCGCAATGCGCCAACAGCATGTCGCGATACCGAGTCGGAATCGTCAACCTACCCTTGCCATCGATGTTGAACTGCGTCGCCCCTTGGAACATAGAACCCCTTTAAACCCCCATTAATTCCCACTTATCACCACTAGTTCCCACTATATTGAAAATATATGGGTGGGTCAAGCAAGAAATCAGGAATTTTCTTTACGGTACAAGGAGTTAGCGCTGGAAGTTAACGCAAAACAAATATGCTTAAAAAGCAATGGATTGCACAAACAAGCTAAAGTTGTTTGTGATGGAAGGCCTATATATTCTTTAGGAATTTGTGACTTAGAACGGAAAACAACAGCGTATTCGCACTCGGCTTAGCTTACCCCTCGATACACCGCCCACTTCTTCGAACTCTCCAAGCTGGCGATCTTATCTTCAGCGCGGATGCCAAAGCGGTTGGGGAATTGGCCTTCCAGCCATTTCACGATGGGCATGAGTTCTTGCCGCTCGGATGTGGTGGTTGATTCATCCATCTCGAACACGCCCAAGCCTTGCTCGACTGCTTGCAGGTAGTTGTCCGAATCGCTGATGCTGGTGAGGAAGGGTAATTTGAGCGAAGTGAGGAAGCGCTCCAACGCGGCGTAGTTGTTAGAAGAACGCATACGCACGCGATTGGCTACAACGGCGATCTTGGCTTTTGAGGTGTGCGCGCCGCCCACTAGGAACAGGTCTTTGATGAAGTCGGCGGTGGCGCGGATGTCGATGGGCGAAGGCGCGACGGGGATGACGATAAAGTTGGCCTTGCGCACCAGCTCTTTCAGCAGCAAGCCAGTTGCACCCGCTGGCGCATCCAATATCTGAACCTCGGTATCAAGTGGCACCCAACCTTGTTTGCTGTGCAGCACTGCGTTGCCTTTGGCGGGCGCCGCATTCGCGCCGTGGATGCCGTGCTGTGTCTTCGGACGCGCTTGCAGCCAATGCAGGCTGGAGCCTTGCGGATCGTAGTCCATGATGGCTGCGCGCATCTGCTTGCTGGCGTAATAGCTGGCGAGGTTGGTGGTCAGCGTGGTCTTGCCTGATCCGCCTTTGGAATTGATCACCAGTATCGTCAGCACGTCTTCTCCTTAGTTTGTCTTTTAAGTCGAACCTAGGTTCTTCACACCCGCCCATTGTCGCCGACTGACAGGGAGTGTCTCGCTTATTCCTTTGAGTTTGACCAACCAACCGCTCTCCCCTTCGTCGCCACCTTTTTCAAATCCGGCAATGGCGGCTTTAGCGACAAGACAGCTGCGGTGGATACGTGCAAAGCGTATTGAGAACTCGCGCTCCATCGCGGTGAGTGATTCTTCGACGAGATATTCGCGCTCAGCCGTGCGCACGGTGACGTATTTCATCTCGGCACGCAGATACAGCACGTCTTCGATCGATACGAGGATGACTTTGCCGCGCTCATGCACCGAGAGGTGGGTGCGCGCTTCGGGCATGAGCTCTTGCAACACTTCGGTGCGGATAGGCACGGCATCCCGCGCGCGCGACAAGGCCTCGAACAATCGCCCAAGCCGAATCGGTTTGAGCAGGTAGTCGATAGCGCGCTGTTCGAAGGCTTGCACGGCGTAGGTATCGTAGGCGGTGGTGAATATGATGACAGGTGGTTGTTCCAATTTGTTCAGATGGCGCGCCAGTTCGATACCCGTCATCTGCGGCATACGGATGTCCATCAACACGACTTCTGCATGCACCTCGGCGAGTTTATCCAATGCTTCCTGACCGTTGCTCGCCTCGCCTACCACTTGTAATGAGAGCTGTGCGTCACAATCGGCCAGCAGGTCTTTCAAACGAGTACGCGCGGGCGCTTCGTCATCGACGATGAAGATACTCAAGGGCAAGATAACGGCATCATTGCTCATAGCGTCTCCGTCACATAGGGTATGAGGATGTGCACACTGTAATAGTTTGCCTCGCGCTCGACTTGATAATCCGCTTCCACATCGAACAACAACGACAGTCGCTCGCGGATGTTGGAGAGCGCCATCTTATGGCCTGCATCGTGTGATTTGCCTGTGGGCGAGACGGGGTTGCCGACTTGCAGGTGTAGCTCTTTATCTTCGCGATATATCCGAACCTCAATGACGCCGCCCTCCGTTAGCGGCTCGATACCGTGATACACCGCGTTCTCCAACAAGGGCTGCAACACCAGCGGCGGGATGAGCGCATCCGACGGCATCTTGTCAGTGTTCCATTGCACTTGCAGGCGCTCGCCTAGGCGTAGCTGCTCCAGCGCCAGATATTGACGCGCCAGTTCGATTTCTTTGCTCAACTCGACCAATTCATGCGGTTCGCTCATCGCCATACGGAACAGGTCGGACATATCTTCCAACGCGGTTTCGGCGCGTTTAGGGTCAGCGCGCACGATGGCTAGCACCGCATTGATGCTGTTGAACAAGAAGTGGGGACGGATACGCGCTTGCAGTGCTTGCAAGCGGGCGGCTTGCCTAGCGGGTGACAAGGCCAAGGCGCGCCAACGGAAGTAGCTCAATAGCAACAGAATGACGATGGCACTTTCCAGCATGTGCCGAATGTAGCGGAACGAGCCAACATCGCTTTGCGAAGCGAACAACTCACCACCCATCATGTCCAGCCCGAAGGTGGCTAAGGCGATGAGCACGACAATCACGGCAGAACTCTTCCAATAGGCGAGTTTGGCAAGTAAGGGATTGAGGGCATACAACAAGAGCAAAGAAGTGAGCAGCACCGGTTGCAACAGGGCAGAACCATAGAGCAATTGCTGCAACAGGTCGGAAAAAGTATCGGCTTGGGTTAGTGCCACGAACAGCGCGATGGCGTTCACTAATAGGATGGTGCGCAGCACGGTTCCGAGATTACGGAAATTGGGCAGCAACGTGGGCGTAATGATTTGATTTATACTGCGCGACTCCGGCATAGCTTCCTCTCAAGTGCCCCCTCATTCTGGACAAGACATGGCTACGATGCAAGACAATCAAACATGGTCGGGACGTTTCAACGAGCCCGTGGCTGAACTGGTGAAGCGTTATACCGCTTCGGTGGATTTCGACAAGCGCTTGGCGCTGTTCGACATCCAAGGTTCTTTGGCACACGCACAGATGCTCGCTCACTGCGACATCATCAGCGCACAAGACCTGAAAGACATCCAGCGCGGTCTGGCGCAGATCGAGAACGAGGTCATCAACGGTGAGTTCGTGTGGCAACTCGATCTGGAAGACGTGCACCTGAACATCGAGAAGCGCCTCACCACTCTGGTTGGTGACGCGGGAAAGCGCCTGCACACAGGCCGCTCACGTAACGACCAAGTAGCGACGGACATCCGCCTGTATCTACGTAGTTCCATCGATGACATCATCGCTTTGCTCAAAGCCTTGCAAACTTCCTTGCTCGACTTGGCGCAACCACACACGCACACCATCATGCCCGGCTTCACCCATCTGCAAGTGGCGCAGCCCGTGAGCTTCGCACATCACCTGATGGCTTACTTTGAGATGTGCCAACGCGATGTTGAACGCTTCAGCGATGCACGTCGTCGTGTGAACCGTCTACCCTTGGGCGCGGCTGCGTTGGCAGGCACTAGCTATCCCATCAATCGTGAATTGGTCGCTGAGATATTGGGCTTTGAGTCCGTATGCCAAAACTCGCTGGATGCGGTGTCTGACCGCGACTTCGCCATCGAATTCACCGCCGCGTCCGCGCTGACGATGACGCACCTGTCACGCCTATCAGAAGAGTTGATCCTGTGGATGAACCCGCGCTTCGGTTTCATCGATATTGCCGACCGCTTCTGCACCGGCTCATCCATCATGCCGCAGAAGAAAAATCCCGACGTGCCTGAACTGGTGCGCGGCAAGACAGGACGTGTAAACGGCAATCTAGTCGCCCTGCTGACGTTGATGAAGGGCCAGCCACTGGCTTACAACAAGGACAACCAAGAAGATAAAGAACCGCTGTTCGACACGGTGGATACGCTGACCATGACCTTGCGCATCTACGCCGACATGAT
Source organism: Sideroxydans sp. (assembly GCA_041665725.1). GTDB lineage: Bacteria > Pseudomonadota > Gammaproteobacteria > Burkholderiales > Gallionellaceae > Sideroxyarcus. The sequence goes on from JBAYIG010000004.1 coordinate 77,764, forward strand.
GCGCGGCATCACAGTGAAGCCAGATGCGATGCGTAGCGCGGCGTTGCAGGGTTATGCCACAGCCACCGATCTGGCGGACTATCTGGTGAAGAAGGGTTTGCCCTTCCGCGATGCACACGAGGCCGTTGCCTTGGCAGTACGCTTTGCCGAACAACGTAAAGTGGACTTGGCAGAACTCAAGCTAGAAGAGTTGCAGCAATTCTCCAAACTCATCACGAACGATATCTATGCTGTGCTGACGTTGGAAGGCTCGCTCTCAGCTCGCAACCACACGGGCGGCACGGCTCCGCAACAGGTAGAAGCTGCCATCGCTCGCGCCCGCAAAAACCTCTCCGCCTAAGTCACAGGCAAAAAAATGGGCCATCTTGCGACGGCCCAGAATAGGAGGAGAGTATGAAAGATCGAGTTGTTTAAAACTCAAAGCTTGCAACTCAGTGGCGATTGTAGGAGGCCGGAGTTGCTTTGCATATATGCCAGAATATCTATACCTAGGCCTATATCTTTCGGAGTTCCCCCTATATCTTTTCGCCCAACATGTTGATTTAGATTGGTTTATTTAAACAGCCACCCGAGACTCGCTCTATCCCCGCTATATCTTTTTCAGAAAACACCTCCACAAAACCTCTTTGCTTCAACAAGTCTCGCACTGATTCAGCCTGATCATAGCCATGCTCCAACAGCAACACGCCATTTGACGACAAATGATGCGGCGCTTCGCCGATGATGCGACGGATATCGTCCAGTCCATCCACGCCCGATGCCAACGCGGATAAGGGCTCGAAGCGCAAGTCTCCTTGAGAGAGATGAATGTCGCCTGCCGCGATGTAGGGTGGATTGGAGACGATGAGATCGAAGCACTGACCGCCGAGTGTGGAGAACCAATCGCTTTGCAGAAAGCTCACATTTGCGATACCCAATCGGTGTGCGTTCTCGCAAGCGACCACCAACGCCGCTTGCGATGCATCCACGGCCACCATTACGACATTTGGTTTGTTCTTGGCGATAGCCAGTGCAATGGCGCCACTCCCCGTCCCCATATCCAACACGCGACAGGATTGCGATTGCGAAATTCGATTCAGTGCAAGCTCAACGATCAATTCAGTATCGGGTCGTGGGATCAGCGTGGCTGGCGTGACTTTGAGATTCAGCCCAAAGAACTCACGCTCTCCCAGCAGATGTGCGATCGGTTCTCCGAGCAAACGGCTCGCCAATAACGTATCGAACTCGCGCTGCTGAGTTTCACTAAGCGTCTGTTCTGGATGAGCCAACAGATAGGCGCGCTGCACTTTCAGCACATGCTGCAATAGGCATTGGACTTCGATGCGGGATGTGGTTAGGTCAAGTGCGAGGGTATTGCTGATATTACGTGTCGCCTCGCGCAGTGTGTCGGCGATGCTATTCACGACATCAGCCTTCCTGCGCCAGCGTGGCCAACTGTTCCGCCTGATACTCAGCCATCAGCGCGTTAGTGAGTTCGCTGATGTCGCCATCCATGATGTGATCCATCTTGTACAGCGTGAGATTGATGCGGTGGTCGGTGACACGACCTTGCGGGAAATTGTAGGTGCGGATGCGTTCTGAACGATCTCCGCTGCCCACCAAAGATTTACGCTCGGCAGCGATCTTGCTGTGTGCTTCCTGCTCTTGCTTGTCTTTGATGCGCGCTGCCAACACGCGCAGGGCTTGTGCCTTGTTCTGATGTTGCGAACGCCCGTCTTGGCACTCGACCACCGTACCCGTAGGCAAGTGGGTGATGCGGACGGCGGAATCGGTCTTGTTGATGTGCTGTCCACCCGCACCCGAAGCGCGGAAGGTGTCGATACGCAGGTCAGCGGGATTGAGTTCCACTTCGCCGACTTCATCGGCCTCCGGCAGAATTGCGACGGTGCAGGCCGAGGTATGGATGCGGCCTTGAGTCTCGGTGGCGGGAACGCGCTGTACACGGTGAGCGCCCGATTCGAACTTCAGCACAGAGTAAGCGCCTTGACCGATGATGCGCGCGATGACTTCTTTGTAGCCCCCCATCTCACCCAGACTCTCGGAGATGATCTCGACCTGCCAGCGGCGGCGTTCGGCGAAACGCATGTACATACGGAAGATGTCGCCTGCAAAGATAGCCGCCTCGTCACCGCCCGTACCCGCGCGAACTTCGAGGAATACGTTGCGGTCATCGTTGGGGTCTTTCGGCAACAACTGTTTCTGCAATTCAGCTTCGAGCGCGACTTGTCGCTCGCGCCCAGCCTTCACTTCGGCATCGGCGAACTCGCGCATCTCTGGATCACTCGCCATCTCCAACGCGGTAGCGATGTCCGCTTCACAGGCTTGGTAGGCATGATAAAGCTCGACGACCGGTTCGATCTCGGCACGCTCTCGATTGAGCTTGCGAAAGGCCTCCATGTCGCGCGTGGCTTCTTCCGTGCTCAATAGGCGCGTGACTTCATCCAGACGCTCGGCGAGGTTCGCGAGCTTGGTGGCGATGCTGGGTTTCATTCTGTGTCGTGCAGACGATAGAGGCGATGCACAGTTTCGAGCATGCCATCGCGTTCGGCAGAAGTGGCTTGGTTCAACGCCTGAGTCGGCGCGTGTAGGAATTTATTGGTCAAGGCGCTACTCAGACTCTCTAACACCTTTTCGGCATTCTCGCCTTTTGCCAGTGCGCGCAAGGCTTTCTCCATCTCTGCTCGACGTTGGCGCTCGGCGTGATCACGCAATGCACGGATGGTCGGCACGACACCGCGCGATTGCATCCAATGCACGAAGTCGCTCACTCCCGAGTCGATGATGACTTCGGCTTCTTTCACCGCCCCTTGCCGTGCATCCAAGCCATCGCGCACGACCTCGGACAGATCATCCACGGTATACAAGAACACGTCATCCAGCTCTGCCACTTCCGCCTCCACATCGCGCGGCACAGCGAGATCAACGATGAACAACGGGCGGTGCTTACGCGCTTTGAGTGCGCGCTCGACCATGCCTTTACCCAAGATCGGCAAGGTACTGGCCGTACAGGTGACGATGATGTCGTGTTGCGCCAATTGCTCAGGCAATTCGTTGAGCGTGACGGCATGTCCATTGATGCGGCGCGCCAAGGTCTCAGCGCGTTCTAGTGTGCGGTTCGCCACGGTGATGTGTTTGGGATTGCGCGCGGCAAAGTGAACCGCGTTCAATTCGATCATCTCGCCCGCGCCGATGAAGAGTACACGCTGATCCGCGATGGTCGGATAGATACGCTCCGCCAGCTTCACCGCGGCCGCCGCCATGGATACCAGATTCGCCCCGATCTCGGTCTGCGTGCGCACGTCTTTGGCGACCGAGAAGGTGCGCTGGAATAGTTTGTGGAGCAGAAAACCCATCGTACCGGCCTGCTCGGCCTGCCGTACGGCTTGCTTCATCTGACCCAATATCTGCGGCTCGCCCAGTACCATGGAATCCAAGCCGCTGGCTACGCGGAAAGCGTGCTTCACTGCCTGCTCTTGTGGCAGACGATAGATGTAAGGCTCCACCTCGTTCGCGGGAAGATGATGATAGGCAGCCAGCCAACTCACCGCTTGTGTCGGTTCATTGGTGCTGCAATAGATCTCGGTACGGTTGCACGTGGAAAGGATGGTGGCCTCTTTCGCCGCACCATTGCCAACCAGATCACGCAGGGCAACATCCATCGTCTCGACATTAAAGGCGAGTTGCTCACGCACAGCCAGCGGTGCGGTTTGATGGTTGAGGCCAAAGGTGAATAACTGCATGAGGAGCGCTATCCGCTTGAATCGGGGGCGGGATTATAGAGGCTGGGGCGGCTTTCTACCAGCCGCCCCAGTCGATAGAAGGCTACTTGGTAGATTGCAACTGGGCCAATGCCGCTTCGGCATCCGTGCGCAGATTGCTGTCAGGATGATTCTTGATGAAATCGCTGAAGGCAGCTTGGGCATCGGCAGTCTTACCGGCATCGACCAGCGTGATCGCTTTTTTGAATGCGTTCAGTTCATCCGAGTCGATCGCTTGGGGTTTGTTCTCACCCTTCCAATAGACATCGTCTGCATCCGCCAAAGAGCCGCGCACTCCTCCTGCTGCAGTGGTGGTGCTCAACTTCTTCTTAGGCGTCATCGCTTCTATCTTTTTGCGCAGACGATCCCACAACGATGGCTCAGTGGAGACTCCGGCAGCATAACTTGGGGTCGCCAAGATCACACCCAACAATACGAACAATGCAATCAATCTCTTCATGATGTTTCTCCTTGTTTGATTTGAAGCAAGCACTCCGACTCAAAGTGCATTCAATAGTTCCAAGCCGAGGGCACGATACTGCTCTTTGACCTTAGGGTCCAATCCTTGCGCTTTGACAAAAGCAGCTTTAGCCTTCTTAGTATCGCCTGTTCTGGTGTAAGAACGCGCCAGATTCACCCATATTTGCGCATCTGTCGGGCTTGCCACGGTAGCCGCCAGATAGGCCTTCTGAGCATCAGCGTATTTGTCGTCGATCATAAATAGGTTGCCACGATTGTTCATCGCTGCCGAATTCTTACGATCTAGGCTAATGACTTTATCAAAGTACTTCATCGCTTCCTGACGGTCGCCCAGCTTGGCCAAGGTGATACCCATCTGTTGATTCGCCTCAACGTCAGACGGATTCGCCTTCAACGCCTCAAGATGTCGGCGCGTCTTGGTCTGAGAACTAATCTTCAACACTGACATGTTGTCAGTGGGGAACTTCTTATCGATGGCAGCTCGCGTCAATCCATTAGGCTTCCAATCAGAATCTGGCAGGCTAGCGGGCTTGTAGTTCTCCCACGCTTTACTCACATCAAGGATGGTCAATCCTTTGTCCTTGAACTTGTAATACGTGGCACTACCATTCTCCCATGCCTTGATGAAAGAATTACCCACCAATGTCGTTTCTACCGGTATCCACAATGTGTCTTCATAGATGACGTAGAGGTTGTTCATGGTGTAGCCATCATCATCGGCGGGGATGCCGGTAGAGAACATCATGAACATGTGCCCAGGCACTTCGATCACTCGAGTCGCGATCCCCATCCCCTCCAACCCTGCTGAATAGGCGGCCACCAAATCATCGCAGTCACCCGATTTACGCTCCAAGGTCTCGCGAGGAAACTGGATGTAGTCGACGGTGTTCGTCTTGCCCGCACTGACTTGGTAAGGGTTGCTCGGATCTTGGATATAGGTCAGACCGAACACCCCCAACGCATCGAACAACGCCGCAGCCAAACGCGCTTCATCTTTTGTCTCTTTGAACTCACTTACCACGACCCTTGCCAAATTCAGGACAGGAGGGTCCTTGGGGGTGACGAAGGAAGCAAAGCGTTCACGTTCATCCCAAGTCAGGCGGTGCTTATCGTAAACATTGACTGTCGCGCTCCGATTGAAGGTCACGCGTTTCCCATTCTCGAAGAAGCTGGCTTCGATCTCGGCCTGTACGGCGCTATCTTCGGTCACGGTAAGGATGCTGTTGTTGAATACAGCCTTGAGCACCAGCTCTTCGCTCTGTCCTGGCAACAACTTGGCGATCTTTGCCTCCGTCGAATAATCCATGAAGTTCTTCAACACAAAACTAACCCGGATCTTCTCCATTGGCTTATCTGTATTGTTGGTCAGACGAATACTGCCTATGCCGTTCTTCTCATACAACTTGTAAGAGTTGGAGAAGATATCACTCAACTTAATGACTTCGATATCGAGTGGAGGACGATTAAAAACGAGCGTGGTCGCTTCGACGGCGACCTTTCCAGATTCCGTCCCATCAGTACTCAATACGCTGACGTGGTAGGCATATTTTGTCTCTGGGATGAGTGCGTCTTTGATGAATTCAGGTTGCGCCACCTCGCCGATCTTGACGAAGCTCTCTCCCTCCTTTTGATAGATACGATAAGCCGCAAAGTACAGCGGCTCGACTGCATCCCAAGTCAGCTTCACTTGCCACGGCGTGGTTTCAGCTTTGACGGCATGCAAAGGTTTAGGCATGTGTTTTTCAGAAATCGCGTTCACTGCAACACTGGTCTCGCCTTCATAACCGAAGTCAGACACAGCCGCGACACGATAAAAATACTTCATATCCGCATCCAACCCGGCATCGAGATAGGTGTTGTTGGCTGCAGTCGCGACTTGAACGTAACCGCCAGCCTCCGCCTTAGAACGGAAGACGCGAAACTCTTTCACATAGGGAACAGCGGTTTGCGCCCAGCGCAAATCGATACCATGAACCTTACCTTGTGCAACGAATTGCTTGACCTGTTCAGGCTTATAAATGACGGCGAACGACTGTATCTTCTTGCTTGCTCGATCAGCAACGAATAAAGAGCTACCACCCGCCGACGCCAATGCGATAGGTTCTGGCAAGCTACCCGCTCCCGATGCTTTAGCGCCAAATACTCGCAACAATTCGCCCTTGCGCGTAAAGGCTTTGACTTGGCTTCCGTCCAGCACCAACACCTCTTCCGCAGTGACTTCCATATCGGTCGGCCTAGAGAACACGCTTCCTTCTTTGAGTTTGCCAAATTCTTGGATGAAATCCCCCGTCGCCGAGAACACCATCACGCTGTTGCGACCACCATCCAAGATGTATAGATTGTCTTGTGGATCAAGCCCGATCGCTAGCGGATTAGAGATGTTCGCAGACTTGCCACCTAGCTCGTTCAAATAGACACCATCACCACGAAATACCTGTACCGAGCGGTTACCTCGATCCGCCACGAATATGAGACCCGACGATGCAATTGCGATAGAGCTCGGATTGCTGAACTGCCCAGCTCCGCTTCCGCCACTACCAAAACTCGTAACGACCTTGCCTGTCTCGTCCAACTTCGCACAAAATTTCTTCTTTTTATCCAACACCCACAGTGAGCCAGTAGCATCCACCGTCACTGCAGACATCTCCATATCTTCTGGTTTGATCTCGCCGATGACTTTCTCCGCGTTCAACTTGTACAGGCTCTTGCCTTCTTTGCTGATGGCATAGACCGTCCCTTTACCGTCCCCTGCCAGCGCGCTCACCTCAACGGGAATGCTACCGATCCACTTAGCTGAGGCCCTGCCCGCCGCCTTAGGAATCACTTCATATTTTGTTCCGGCGACAGTCAAAAACACATTCACCAGCGACTTATCCGCATCTCCGACGAATACCTGCTGCCCCTTCTCGACCGCGATTCCCGCAATCTTTTTGAACTGAGACTTTGCTTCACCTTTAGAGCCGAAGGTGTATGCCAACTTGCCATCATGATCGAATTTAGAGATGACTTGCGTGTTGGCGTCGGCGATGTAGACACCATCTTCAGCCACACTTAACGCGACTGGCTTACCTACGTTCGGTAGCGACTTGATGTAACGACCATTTGGCTCATACAACTTCACTTGGCTGTCATCCACATCCAACACATAGATTCGGCCAGCACTGTCGAGCGCGATACTGGTCGCCTCTTTCAATTTGAAAGGAATCTCTTTAGTTTCACCAGTAGCTGGTGCAACGCTCAACTCCAGCGTCTGCAAGAACACTCCGTTGACGCCGAACAATTGGATACGCGAATTGCCTGTGTCCAACACATAGACGACACCTTCTCTAACAGCAACACCTTGAGGTGATTTCAAAGCGTTGTCATCACCACCGCCAAAAAAGCCTCCCGCTTTGCCCCCGAACCTACCCAAGAACTTGCTGGAAGAAAGTGCATACATGACGACCTGATTAGATTCACTGTCCACCACGTAGAGGGTGTCACCTTCGACAGCCACAGCTTCTGGCTGCTTGAGCAGAATATTGTCTCCATCCTTTGCTGCAAAGGTCAGTATCGCCTTTGTCTCTTCATTCACCGCCTCGACAGTGCCGTCTTGTTTAGCCAAGAACAGATAGCCCGCCCCGACACCCAGTAATTTTTGCAATTTGTGGGCAGCGATCTCTCGCTTGAAATCCGCCTTGATGAAGCCATTGGCTACACCAGCAGGTGCTTCTGCCACAGCAGTACCAACCCACAAGGAAAGAATCAAAGAAGCAATCACGATGTTGCGCATATTCCACCTATCCTAATCAATTCAAACGAACAGCGCGGCTCAAGCCGCGTCTCGTGTGATGCCTTGCCGATTATTTTTCAGCCCTGTTGAACACACCATCCCAATCCGCAACGGGTGGGTGATCTATAAAGTAATCACAACGCTCGATATATAGCTGCGTCGGCTTATCTTGTCCCAACACAGCCGCCAACTCTTGGAATATCGATCTCGCTTCGTGCCAGTTACGCGTGCGATACAACTGCAACGCAGCATCGAATCGCTCAAGCTCTGCATCACTCAAAGCGCCCACCCCAACCTGCGGCTCGTAAATTGTAACGGGTAAATGTTTGCCGACCACTCTTATCTTGTCCAGCTCTCTATATCGGCAAACCTCGGCAGCACTTGAGTAGGTCGCCTCGCCCACCAGATAGGTGATTCCGTAATATTTGGCCGTTCCTTCCAGCCTTGAGGCCAGATTCACCGTATCGCCAATCACGGTGTACTCCATCTTCTTGCCTGCTAAGCCGACATTGCCCGCAACCACCTCGCCCGAATGCAAGCCACAACGTATGGCGAAGGGCTCTTCCCCTTCACTTTCCCACTTGACTCGCAATTCATCCATTTTCACCGCCATTGCCACGACACATTTCATTGCCAACTTGGCATGGTCGGGTTGGCTCAATGGTGCCCCCCAATAAGCCATGATGGCATCGCCGATGAACTTATCTATGGTGCCGTCGTGCTGCTCGATGATCTGCACCATCGCACCCAGATACTCATTCAGGCGAGACACCACTTTTTGCGGCGGATGAGACTCGCTGAAAGTCGTGAACCCCTTGATGTCGGTGAACAGCACGGTCACATCCTTATTGTCACCACCTATCTTGGCGGCTTCAGGATCTTTTTCGAGTCGCGCCACCAATTTTGGAGAAAGGTAACTAGAGAACATCGAGCGCATCTCACGTGCGCTCTTTTCCAACACCAGATAACGGAAGCTACCACCAACCAACAGGGCAAGAATCGCTGACAAAGTGGGATAGATGATGTTGATCCAATAGCCACTTCCGAACATGTAGTTGGCATACCAGATGTACCCTGCCAACAAGAGTGTGGTTGCCGGAATCGCCCCATACAGCTTCAAACGTGTCGTCAGAAAATAAGCCAACGCCCCCATCAAGACGATGAAAGCCATATCAACCAGCGCTGTCATCCCTCCCTGCTGAATGAAGCGGCCGGTGATGATGTTGTCGGCGATGGTGGCATGCACCTCTACCCCCGGCGTGTTCTGATTGAATGGCGTGACACGAAGATCGTAGATGCCTGGGGCTGTCGCTCCTACGAACAATATCTTTCCTCGCAACTCTTCTGCTGGGATTCGTCCATTCACTACATCGGTGAACGAGTATCGGGGATAGCCTTTAGGGGGGCCAGTGAAGTTGACCCACATCGAATTATTCTCACTCACAGGGATATGGCGCTCACCCACAATGATCTCGAAAGAATCCGCCGTGTATTCTTTCTGCTCCAACGCCATCATCGCCGCGGCCAACCCCAAAGATGGATGCTGCTTTCCCTCTGATTCGATCAACAGCAAAGCTTGCCGATTGACGCCATCATCGTCTGGCAAAAGATTGATGTGGGCTACACCCGTTGCCGCACGCTCAAGTTCAGGTAAAGAACCCGTGACACCGATCACTTGGGCGTTCGCATCGAAATCATAAAGCTGCGCCAAGACCACATTACCGGAGCGCTTCATAGCTGCCGCAAACGCCTGGTCGTTCACCATGTCCTCGCGCTCAGGGAAGAACGCATCGAACATCACCGCTTTGGCTTGTGCGGCCTTCAACTTATCCAACAAGCGCGCGTACTGGCTTCGAGTCCAAGGATAACGACCTAGCTCAGCGATACTCTTATCGTCGATGGCGATGATGCCGATGCTGGGCTCAACAGGGATCGCACCGCGCACATCACGAAAGCGCAGGTCGTAAGTCTTATATTCGAACGCTTCAAGAAAAGCGTTCTGGGAGAAATACAGGAACAGAACAACGATGATGGACATCGTCGCCAATAGAACTGAAAGAAGCTTGCTGTTGATGCGTGATAGCCATTGGGGCAGCCATGAAGGATTCATGCTCGGTACACTCCCTTTGATTGATTGGTCCTGAGGCTGACGTTGAGCTTCGATTGTGACCGAATGATGCCACAGCATAGGCCCATCTGGAACGTGGAAATAAAAAGCCCAACCACCAAGGTCGGGCTAATCTCAAAATGAGATCCACACGTTTTAGTCACGTACAAAACAAAACGGCCTAACGTAAATTGTTAGACCGCTTGATTTATATGGTGGCTCGGGGCGGAATCGAACCACCGACACGCGGATTTTCAATCCGCTGCTCTACCAACTGAGCTACCGAGCCGTTTTTTTTGAGCCTTCCCTGACGGGACGGGTAAAACGAAGGCGCGCATTGTAGCCATAAGCCCAACTTCGGGCAATATAAAAAACGAACCCCGCACTTGGCGGGGTTCGTTTTTTTCTACTTTAAGCCGTAGCGAGCGGCTTGAGTGCAAGGCGCACGGAGCACAGAAACCGGAATGTGCTTAATGCACATGAGGATTTCGAGCACCGCGCAACGCCGCAATCGAGCCGCGCAGTAGGCATAAAGTTACATCATGCCGCCCATACCACCCATGCCACCCATATCGCCACCACCCATACCACCGGCTGGTTTGTCTTCTGGCAAGTCAGCGATCATGCATGCCGTGGTCAACATCAGACCTGCAATGGATGCAGCGTGTTGCAGAGCAGTGCGAGTCACCTTGGTTGGGTCAACGACACCCATCGCCAACATATCGCCGTACTCGCTAGAGGCCGCGTTGTAACCGAAGCTACCTTTGCCTTCCAATACTTTGTTGACGACTACGGATGGCTCATCGCCCGCGTTAGATACGATGGCACGCAATGGCGCTTCCATCGCACGCAACACGATAGTGATGCCTGCGTCTTGGTCATGGTTGTCACCCTTAAGAGCGGCAACCGCAGCCTTGGCGCGCAGCAGTGCGACGCCGCCGCCCGCCACGATACCTTCTTCAACCGCTGCACGAGTCGCATGCAATGCATCGTCAACACGGTCTTTCTTCTCTTTCATCTCGACTTCAGTCGCCGCGCCGACCTTGATGACTGCAACGCCGCCAGCCAACTTCGCTTTGCGTTCTTGCAATTTCTCTTTGTCGTAATCGCTGGTGGATTCTTCCATCTGCTTGTTGATTTGCGTAACGCGAGTCTTGATAGCGTCTTCTTTACCAGCACCGTCGATGATGATGGTGTTCTCTTTGCTGACTTCGATACGCTTCGCTTGGCCCAATTCTGCCAAGGTGGTCTTTTCCAAAGTCAGACCAACTTCTTCAGCGATCACTGTGCCGCCGGTCAAGATAGCGATGTCTTCGAGCATAGCCTTGCGACGATCCCCGAAACCAGGTGCCTTAACAGCAACAGTCTTCAAAATGCCACGGATGTTATTCACAACCAATGTTGCCAATGCTTCGCCGTCAACATCTTCAGCGATGATCAACAGTGGGCGGCCCGCCTTAGCGACTTGCTCCAATACGGGGAGCAGATCACGGATGTTGGATACCTTCTTGTCGTGCAACAGGATGAACGGATTGTCCATTGCAGCGATCTGCTTGTCCGCGTTGTTGATGAAGTATGGAGACAAGTAGCCACGGTCGAATTGCATACCTTCGACAACGTCCAACTCATTTTCCAATGACTTGCCATCTTCAACGGTGATGACGCCTTCTTTGCCCACTTTTTCCATCGCGTCAGCGATGATCTTGCCGATGCTTGCATCAGAGTTAGCCGAGATAGAAGCCACTTGAGCGATCTCAGTGGTGGTTGCGCAAGGCTTGGAGATGTTCTTCAGTTCGCCAACCGCAGCGATCACTGCCTTGTCGATACCGCGCTTCAGATCCATTGGGTTCATGCCAGCGGCTACGAACTTCATGCCTTCTTGCACGATGGATTGCGCCAGAACGGTCGCAGTCGTTGTGCCGTCACCTGCAACATCAGAAGTCTTGGAAGCAACTTCCTTAACCATCTGCGCGCCCATGTTCTCGAACTTGTCTTTCAGCTCAATTTCTTTCGCTACGGACACGCCGTCTTTGGTGATGTGTGGAGAACCATATGAACGGTCCAACACAACGTTACGGCCTTTAGGGCCCAATGTTACTTTGACCGCATCGGCCAGAATGTTGACACCCACGACCATCTTGGCACGTGCTGCATCATGGAATTTCACGTCTTTTGCTGCCATGTTCTATTCTCCTAATGAAATTCTAAAAATTGATTAAGCCTCGATGACGCCGATAAGGTCGTCTTCACGCATCTGCAACAGCTCAACGCCGTCGATCTTGAAAGCTTGGCCGGAATATTTGCCGAACAACACTTTGTCGCCAACCTTCACGCTCATTGCGCGAACTTTGCCGTCGTCACCGATCTTGCCGTTGCCTACTGCAACGATTTCGCCTTGATCTGGCTTTTCAGTTGCCGCGTCAGGAATCACGATACCGGATGCGGTCTTGCGCTCTTCTTCCATGCGCTTAACGATCACGCGGTCATGCAAAGGACGAATCTTCATGCTTATTTCTCCTAAAATCAGTGGGTTGAACAAATGCGAAGGCGGGGTATTCGAATTTCAAGTCGAAGGTGAGACAAGGCGGCAACGAGCAAACGACGAAGACAGTACGAGTAGTACGGCTAGGAGTTTGCGAGGCAGCCAACGCTGTATCACCGATGAATTGGAATTCGAATTAGCACTCTCCACCAGCGACTGCTAATGATAGGGGCGACACCGCCCGATTTCAAGGGCGATGAAGGTTTTTATTGTTGGGTGAAGCTGTAGGGCTATTTCAGCAAGTCTTGCAACGCACCATCCAATCGAGGGTGTGCGAATTGAAGACCCAAGGATTCAAGCCGTTTTGGCAATACTCGCTGACCTTCTAACAACAGACAAGCGCGCTCCCCCATCGCCGACTTCAACGCAAAGCTGGGGGCAACGAACAGCGCGGGACGATGTAGCGTCTGCGCCAATGTTCGGGTGAATTCGGCATTGGTGACGGGCGCAGGTGCCGTCATATTGAATGCGCCATTGAGCGAGGCATCATTCAGCAGTCGCAACACCATCGACACATAATCGTCGATATGCACCCAACTCATCCATTGTTTGCCATCGCCCAATCGCGCACCCATCGCCAATTTGAATGGCAGCAACATGCGGCCCAACAACCCACCTTGTTTGCTCAATACCAATCCCGTGCGCAGCAAACAGACTCGCACCCCGCTTTGTTCTGCCCCACGTGCCGCGCTTTCCCATGCAGCACACAGTTCGGCAGGGAAGTCATGACCTGCCGCCACAACCTCATCCAACGCCGCGTCACCACCATTGCCGTAATAACCCACCGCAGACCCGCTCAGCAACACGCTTGGTTTTTGTTGGACTGATGCGATACGACGCACCAATCTCTGCGTCAACCCGACACGACTATCCAGCAACACTTGCTTGCGCTTGTCAGACCAATACTCATCCACGATCGGCTCACCCGCCAGATTGATGACCGCATCGAATGTGCGCTCTGGCGTCCACTCATCCAAGCTAGCCATGGCGCGGACGGCATTCCCGCATTTCGGCGCGACCGTTTCCGGATGTCGACTCAACACCGTCAATTCATGTCCCTGCGCCAACAAAGCCGCGCAAAGTTGGCGACCAATCAAGCCTGTACCACCCGTGATTAGAATGCGCATCACACTCTCCCGATAAATTCGACGAATGCATCTTACGTTATGATGCCGCACATGACATCGAATCACGACCTCCTCGCACGCAGCCTCTCCTCCGTCTGGCATCCCTGCACGCAAATGAAGCGCCACGAGACGCTTCCTCTCGTGCCTATTGCACGCGGTGAAGGTGTGTGGCTCTACGATGTGGATGGCAAACGTTATCTGGATACGGTGAGTTCGTGGTGGGTGAATCTATTCGGACATTGCCATCCGCGCATCAACGCTGCGATTACTGACCAGCTTGGCAAGCTGGAACATGTGATGTTGGCGGGATTCACCCATGAACCTGTGGTGCAACTCTCGGAACGGTTACGTGAAATTGCCCCTGCCGGATTGGGGCATTGCTTCTATGGTTCGGACGGCGCATCGGCGACGGAGATCGCGCTGAAGATGAGCGCGCACTATTGGCGCAACAGCGGCAAGCCACAAAAATGCGAGTTCCTCAGCCTACAAAACAGCTATCACGGCGAGACCTTGGGTGCGCTGTCGGTGACCGATGTGGCACTGTTCCGCGATGCCTACGGTGCACTCATCAAACAGAACGCCACCGTACCCTGCCCAGATTGGCGCGATGCCGAACCTGGCGAGAGTGCGAAGGATTACGCCCTACGTTGCGCAGACTCACTAGAGAAACATCTGCAAGCGCATCACCCGCACATCGCCGCCTTCATCATCGAGCCGCTGGTGCAAGGTGCGGCAGGCATGGCGATGTACCACCCCATCTATTTGCAACGCGCACGCGAGCTTTGCTCACAGTACGGTGTGCACCTCATCGCAGACGAGATCGCTGTGGGCATGGGACGCACCGGAACGATGTTCGCGTGCGAACAGGCTGACATCTCACCCGACTTCCTGCTCATCTCCAAAGGCATCACGGGCGGCTATCTCCCGCTATCCATCGTGATGACTAAAGATGATATCTACCAAGCCTTCTATGATGACAAGACATCGCGCGGCTTCTTGCATTCACACTCTTACACAGGGAATCCACTGGCCTGCCGCGCCGCACTGGCCACGCTGGACATTTTCCAACAAGACGATGTGCTAAATGCCAATCGCAACAAGGCGGCAGTTTTCAATCGCATCGCAGCCCCGTTACGCGAACATCCCAAGGTGAAGCACTTCCGCAATACCGGCATGATCTGGGCTTTTGAAGTTGATTCGCCTCACATCGACTTCGCACAACGTTGTTTCACACTCGGCCTGCAACACGAATTACTGTTGCGCCCCATGGGCAACACGGTATATTTCATGCCGCCCTACGTCATCACCGAAAAGGAATTGCAAATATTGGTGGAGCGCACGCTCACCGTCATTGATGCCCTGTCATGAAACTGCTCGTCACACTCTTCTCGTTTTTGTTGATCGCCAATGCTCAGGCAGTTGCGTTGCCACACTCTGTGCAGCAAGAGCTAAAAAAGGTCGGCATCCCGCTCAACGCGATCTCGGTCGAAGTGCGAGAAGTAGGCAAACATCCCCCGCTCATCGCTCTCAATACGCAGCGCGCGATGAATCCCGCTTCGACAATGAAGCTGATCACCACTTACGCGGCACTCGATCTGCTCGGCCCTGCTTTCACGTGGAAGACTGAAGCGTGGATAGACGGCGAACTGAAGGATGGTGTACTCAAAGGCGATCTCATCCTAAAAGGCTATGGTGACCCCAAGTTCACCATCGAGCAATTCTGGCTATGGCTGAGTGAGCTACGCGCCCGCGGGCTACGCGAGATACAAGGCGACCTAATTTTGGATCGTAGCTTCTACGACCTGCCTTCACACGACCCTTCCGAATTCGACAACGACCCTGTACGTGCTTACAACGTGGGACCGGACGCGTTGCTCATCAACTTCAACACCTTGCGTCTGCGCTACATCCCCAACGGCAATGCATTGACGGTCGTCACCGAACCGCCGCTGGATGGTTTCGTTTTGGACAACCGCTTGGCCCCGAATGGGGGAAAAGTGAATTGCGACAACTGGGACGACCTGTTCCAAGTGCAACCACTCGGCGACAGCGTCGTATTGCAGGGCGACTACGCGCTTGAATGCGGCGAGCGCGAACAGAATCTCAGCGTGATGCCGCATACCCGTTATGTAGGGGCGCTATTCGGTGCGATCTGGAAAGAACTCGGCGGCACGATAAAAGGAAAAGAACGGAATGGTTTGGTGACTCCCACATCGACACTCTTATCAACCCATCGCTCAGAACCCTTGAGCGGCATCATTCGCGACATCAACAAATATAGTAACAACGTGATGGCTAGGCAGCTGTTCCTAACACTAGGTTCAGCCATCAAGGACCCAGACGAACCCTCTGCTGCGCCTATTGATGGAAATACCAACAACAAGCTTGGTAGCATGAGCATCGAACGTAGCATCCTCACCACACAGATGTGGCTGATGAATAACCAGCTACGCTTCCCTGAGCTGGTTCTTGAGAATGGTGCGGGACTTTCACGCAAAGAGCGCATCAGTGCTGCTCACATGAGCGAGCTCCTTCAACATGCCAGCAACCACCCGCTCAGCGCCGAACTTGAAGCCTCCCTCCCGATACTGGGGGTAGATGGCTCAGTGAAGAAACGTCTTAAGAAAAGCCCTGCCGCTAGCCATGCCCACCTAAAGACAGGGACGCTGACGGGTGTTAAGACCATCGCCGGTTACGTGCGCTCGAAAACGGGCAAGGAATGGACACTTGTGTTCTTCATCAACCACCCTTACGCCCAGCGTGGGCAGGATGCACAAGACGCATTGATCGAGTGGGTACAACAGCATTAGCTAATGTATAATCCCCCGCCTGTTTGTGGGTAATACCCATAATTTATTCTATTTACACTAAATCTATGAACACAAAATTCACTCGCTCGCTCATGTTCGCTACGATCTTATCCATCGCCCCCTGCTCGATGGCTCTGGCCGAAAACATAGAGACGACACAACCCGCGACTACTGCCGATCAACCACCCATCATTACCGATGATAAGAACTGGTATTTCTCATGGGGCTACAGCAGGCAGTATTACAAGCCTTCCGATATACACGTGACCCAACCCAGTCTAGGGAATAACTTCACGGTGCATCAGGCTCAAGCGACCGATTTCCACACCAATATCCCCGAAACGCTCGATTCCATCGCGAAATTTAATTTTTTCGCACCGCAAGAGAATATTCGCGTCGGAAAATTCATGGATGCGGAAAAGACCTTCGCCGTCGAATTCTCTTTGGATCACAGCAAATACAACACCAACATCGGGCAAACCGCACGCGTCAGCGGCACGATTGGAAATGGTAATGGCATCATTCCCAATGGCCCAATCAACGGTAACGTGGTTCTCGACAAACAATCATTTGATTACGCCCTCCACAACGGTTTGAATCACATCATGTTGAATGCAGTGTGGCTGCATCATCTGTACGGCCCTAAGCAAAAACCGGGGGATTTGGAATCGATCAGCCGTGTCGGAGCTGGAATCTTGCTGCCGCACGCCGTCAATACTGTCTTCGGCAACGCCAACCAAGTCGGCCCTAAATGGGTGAATAGTTGCTGTCTATCCAGCAACGATTGGTGGCAACTTAATGGCTGGACTGTGGGTGTCGAAGTAGGTGTACGTTACAGGCTCACTCAATCGGTATACCTAGAAGCCACATTAAAAGAGGCCTACGGCGAACTACGCAAAGTCCCCGTCTATCTGGGCACGGCTGATCAAGTGATCTGGATGACTGAGGGTGTGTTCTCTGCGGGTTATCTGTTCTAAAGAAGTGTAGATACCAAAAGAAAAGCCGAGGAAGTCCTCGGCTTTTTAGTTTCTGGAAGCACAAAGCTTCACAAGCCTAATTCACTCCACATCGCATCCACTTTTGCTTTCACCGCTGCGTCCATCACGATAGGTGTGCCCCATTCTCGATTGGTCTCACCAGGAAATTTATTGGTCGCATCCAAGCCCATCTTTCCACCGAGCCCACTCACGGGCGAAGCAAAATCAAGATAGTCGATAGGCGTGTTCGGTACGAGCAACGTGTCGCGCACGGGATCCATGCGAGTGGTGATCGCCCACATGACTTCTTTCCAATCGCGCACCTCGATGTCGTCATCCACCACGATGATGAACTTGGTGTACATGAACTGGCGCAGAAAACTCCAGATACCGAACATCACGCGCTTGGCATGTCCGGCGTATTGCTTCTTGATGCTGACCACTGCCATGCGATACGAGCAACCTTCTGGTGGCAAGTAGAAATCAGCGATCTCGGGGAATTGTTTTTGCAGCAATGGCACGAACACTTCGTTCAGCGCCACACCTAGCATCGCCGGCTCATCGGGCGGTTTGCCCGTGTAAGTGGAGTGGTAGATCGGGTCACGGCGCATGGTGATGCGCTCGATGGTAAACACGGGAAACTTGTCCTGCTCGTTGTAGTAACCGGTGTGGTCGCCGTACGGCCCTTCGAGTGCCATCTCATCAGGATGGATGACACCTTCCAGCACGATCTCGGCGGAAGCAGGTACTTGCAAATCATTGCCAATGCACTTCACCAGCTCGGTCTTGCTACCGCGCAACAAGCCTGCGAACTGGTATTCGGACAATGAATCTGGCACGGGTGTGACCGCACCGAGTATGGTCGCCGGATCCGCGCCGATGACAACAGAGATCGGGAATGGCTGGCTAGGATTTTTCTGACAGTGATCACGAAAATCCAGTGCGCCCCCACGATGCGCCAACCAGCGCATGATGACTTTATTCGGTCCCAATACTTGCTGACGATAGATGCCCAGATTCTGGCGCGCCTTATTCGGCCCTCGCGTCACCACCAAACCCCAAGTGATGAGCGGTGCGACATCGCCAGGCCAGCAATGCTGGATAGGCAACTTGCTCAAATCCACATCAGCACCTTCCCACACGATGTCTTGGCAGGGTGCAGAAGAGAGCACCTTGGGCGACATGGTGAGTACCTGCTTCAAGATAGGCCATTTGTCCCATGCGTCTTTCAGCCCCTTGGGTGGCTCAGGCTCTTTCAGATACGCGAGTAGTTTGCCCACTTCGCGCAAGGCAGCTATGTCCTCTTCACCCATACCCAACGCCACGCGACGCGGTGTACCGAACAGGTTGGCGAGCACTGGCATCGTGTGTCCTGCTACGTTCTCGAACAACAGTGCGGGACCTTGGGCACGCAATACACGATCACAGATCTCGGTCATCTCCAAATGCGTAGAGACCGGCGCAGTGACGCGCTTGAGTTCGCCTATCTTTTCCAGTTGGGAGATGAAGTCGCGCAGGTCGTTATATTTCATTTGTAGAAACTTTCTTCACCCTCAGGGCGAGTCTTGAACCGCTTATGCAACCAGAAGTATTGTTCCGGCATCTCCAAGATACGTTGTTCGATGAACTCGTTCATGCGGCGCGCATCGGCGACATCATCGCCACTTGGAAAATTCTCCCACGCGGGGTAGAAGGTCAGCACATAGCCTGCGCTACCCGGCAATACACGCGTGATACTGGGCACCACTTTCGCCCCCGTCATCTTGGCGATGCGCGACACCGACATCATGGTCGCCGCAGGCACGCCAAAAAAGGGAATGAACGCGCCGTCCTTCACACCTTGGTCTTGATCGGGCGGGTAGATGAAAGGTTTGTTCTCCTTCATGCCTTTCAGGATGGGACGCAATCCCTGTTGGCGCGAATACAGCAACTGGGTACGGAAGCGTGCGCGCTTCTCTAGCAACAACTGGGTGAGATAGACGCTACGCTGGTTCGCATACATGCACACGGTATCGGTATTCTGCGCGACCCATTGTCCGCCCGCATCCATGCCAACGAAATGGGGCGTGAGCAGAATGGCGGGCTGACCTCTGACTGCCTCGAAGTGCTCTACACCTTCGACACGGATCAAACCACTGATACGCTCAGCGCCAGCCCACCACAAGATGCTGCGCTCCACCAAGCCGCGCGCGAACATCTTGAAATGCTCGCGCAGCAATGCTTCGCGCATCGCATTCCGCATGTCGGGAAAGCACAAACGCAGATTGGTATCACCTATCTTGCGGCGTTTCCCCGCCAACAGATACAGCAACACGCCCATCCCATTACCGATCGCAACCAGCACGCGGAAAGGCAGAAAATGCAGCAGCCACAAAATGAAAACACCCAAACGAACCGACATCACGAATCCTTGCTTGCGTCCGGCGGCAACGCACCGCGCGGGACTTTGTAGCGGTTGTAACTCCACAGATATTGCTCGGGACAAGTGCGTATCACTTTTTCCATCTCAGCATTCATCTGCCTAGGAATGGAATGCGCCACATCCAAAGACAGCGGCGAGAAATACAGGCCATATCCTTCACCCTTGGGTAGCCTTTCGCAGCGACACATCACCACCGGCGCACCGCTGGACTCGATCAGTCGCCCGATCAATGTCATCGTATAAGCCGGACGCCCAAAGAATGGCGCCCACTCACCCTCACCGTTGCCCGGCACCTGATCCGGCAACACGCCGATGTTCTCACCACGCTTGAGTGCCTTGAACAATTGGCGCACGCCTCCGAGATCGGCTGCCACCAGCTTAGTCTGCCCGCGCGCACGACCTTGATGCATCAACTCATCTAGGAACTTCCACTGGGGAGCGCGATACATACTGGTCATCGGCAGGCGCGCGGCCACATACAGACTGATGACTTCGAAACAACCCAGATGCGGCGTCAGCATGATCACGCCCTTCCCTTGCGCGTGCGCCGCCTCGATATGCTCCCAACCATGACAGTGTCTGACACTGGCGACAATCTCATCCAAGGGGCGCGTCCATACCCAAGGCAGTTCCATCACACCTTTACCAGCCTCGCGGACAGTGGCGTGAAGTAGCTCTGCCCCACCTTCTATATCCGCATGTCCGAGGTTCTCGCGCAAACGAGCGGCATAACGCTTCGAAGTCAGATAGATGACCCATCCCAACAACGCGCCCAGCCAGTGCAATACCGGCAGGGGGAGACGCGAAAAGCCCGCAAAGAGAATATGCATGTCAGAAAAACCTATTAAATACAGCGGCTGGGGATTTGGTACAATGCGCGCCCTTTTACTTTTAAGCAGCACTCGGAGAGCCATGAGCGAATACTTCTTTACATCCGAATCCGTGTCAGAGGGCCATCCTGACAAGGTCGCAGACCAGATATCCGACGCTATCGTTGACGCGATTCTAGCGCAGGACAAACATTCACGCATCGCAGCAGAGACTCTGGTCACGACAGGCTTGGTCGTGCTGGCAGGCGAGATCACCACCAGTGCTAACGTGAACTACGCCAAAGTCGCACGCGAGACCATCCGCCGCATCGGCTACGACGACCCAAGCCTGCGCTTTGACGCCGATGGCTGCTCCGTCCATGTCTGTTATGGCACGCAAAGCCCCGATATCGCTCAAGGTGTAGACAAAGCCTATGACGACACGCTCGACCAAGGCGCGGGCGACCAAGGTTTGATGTTCGGTTACGCTTGTAGCGAGACCGACACGCTGATGCCTCTCCCTATCTACCTTTCTCATCGTATCGTCGAGCGCCAAGCGCAACTGCGCCGCGATGGCCGTTTGAACTGGCTGCGTCCGGATGCCAAATCGCAAGTCACCATCAAGTATGTGGACGACAAACCTTTCAGCATCGACACCGTGGTGCTGTCTACTCAGCACACACCTGAGATGACGCTTGAGCAGATTCGCGAAGCCGTGATCGAAGAGATCATCAAACCGATCTTGCCTAAAGAACTCATCAAAGGCGACATCAAGTATCTGGTGAACCCAACGGGTCGTTTCGTCATCGGCGGCCCACACGGCGACGCAGGTTTGACTGGCCGCAAGATCATCGTTGACACCTACGGTGGCGCTGCGCCACACGGTGGTGGTGCATTCTCCGGCAAAGATCCTTCCAAGGTCGACCGCTCTGCTGCCTACGCAGGACGTTATGTGGCGAAGAACATCGTCGCTGCCGGTTTGGCCGACAAGTGCTTGGTGCAGATCTCCTACGCCATCGGCGTGGCACAACCCACCAGCATCATGGTCACCACCTACGGCACAGGCAAGGTCTCCGACGAAAAGATCACCGAACTGGTGAAACGTCACTTCGATCTGCGTCCAAAGGGCATCGTACTGATGCTAGACCTGTTGCGTCCGATCTACCAAAAGACCGCCGCATATGGTCACTTCGGCCGTGAAGAGCCAGAGTTCAAGTGGGAAGCCACTGACAAGGCAGCCGCATTGCGGGCTGACGCTGGACTGTAATTAGTAACACCCACCCTCCGAGGGGTGCTGCAGCGGGACAGGACACAGTCCCCCGTCAGGCTCGGAGATCGTGGTTCAACGTATCAACTGCACCCATTCATTAACTTTTTAGATGAATGGAGTGCTTTATGACTACTAGCAATTTCACCGACTACATCGTCGCCGACATGTCCCTCGCTGCTTGGGGACGCAAAGAACTCGCTATCGCCGAGATCGAGATGCCAGGTCTGATGGCCATCCGCAATGAATACGCCGCGACTCAACCGCTGCGTGGCGCCCGCATCACCGGCTCTTTGCACATGACCATCCAGACCGGTGTGCTCATCGAGACCCTGAAAGCATTGGGTGCAGAAGTACGCTGGGCGTCTTGCAACATCTACTCCACACAAGACCACGCGGCCGCAGCCATCGCTGCGACTGGCACACCAGTGTTTGCTATCAAAGGCGAGACATTGGAACAATACTGGGACTACACACACCGCATCTTCGAATGGGCGGACGGCGGCTTGTCCAACATGATCTTGGACGACGGCGGCGATGCCACGCTGTTGCTGCATCTAGGTGCTCGCGCTGAGAAAGATGCGACCTTGTTGCACAATCCAAGCTCAGAAGAAGAGATCTGCCTGTTCAATTCCATCAAGGCGAAATTGGCGAACGACAAGACTTGGTACTCCACACGTCTCGCTGCCATCAAGGGCGTGACCGAAGAGACCACCACCGGCGTACATCGTCTGTATCAGATGCATGAGCGCGGCGAACTCAAATTCCCCGGCATCAACGTGAACGACTCCGTCACCAAGTCCAAGTTTGACAATCTGTATGGCTGCCGCGAGTCTTTGGTCGATGCGATCAAACGCGCGACCGACGTGATGGTGGCCGGCAAGATCGCCGTCGTTGCAGGTTATGGCGACGTGGGTAAGGGTTCTGCTCAAGCACTGCGCGCACTGTCCGCCCAAGTCTGGGTGACCGAGATCGACCCCATCTGCGCATTGCAAGCTGCGATGGAAGGCTACCGCGTGGTGACCATGGATTACGCCTGCGAACACGGCGACATCTTCGTGACAGCGACAGGCAACTACCATGTCATCACCCACGATCACATGAAGAAGATGAAGAACCAAGCCATCGTGTGCAACATCGGCCACTTTGACAACGAGATCGACGTTGCCTCCCTCAAGCAATACAAGTGGGACAACATCAAGCCGCAAGTCGATCACGTCATCTTCCCTGATGGCAAGAAGATCCTGTTGTTGGCCGAAGGTCGTTTGGTGAACTTGGGTTGCGGTACGGGCCATCCTTCGTATGTGATGTCCTCATCGTTCGCGAACCAGACCATCGCACAGATCGAACTGTTCACACGCACCAAGGACTATCCAATCGGCGTGTACACCTTGCCGAAACATCTGGACGAGAAGGTCGCACGTTTGCAACTGACCACACTGAACGCGCAGTTGAGCACACTGACTGACCAGCAAGCTGCTTACATCAGCGTGCCGAAAGAAGGTCCGTACAAGGCTAACCACTACCGCTATTGATTAGCTGCTTGAAGGTATGATGACGGGGCGGGATTTCCCGCCCCTTAACATTTATAAAATAGAGGACACCTCGAAAAACCGTAGCGAGCAGTTTGAGTGCAAGGCGCACGGAGCGCAGAAACCGGAATGTACTCAAAGTACATGAGGATTTCGAGCACCGCGCAACGTAGCAATCGGACTGCGCAGTAGGTTATTCGAGGTGAACTAAGATGCTACGACTACTATTCATTTGGGCTTTGAATTCCTTGGCACTGTTCGCGGTCGCGAACCTAGTGCCGGGTATCCATGTGACCGGATTCATGGCAGCCGTCATCGCCGCCTTCGTGCTCGGATTGGTCAACACACTCATCCGCCCGATCTTCTTGATCCTGACCTTGCCCGTCACGCTCATCACCTTGGGCTTGTTCATCTTCGTCATCAACGGACTGATGTTCTGGTTCGCAGGTTCGATCTTGAAAGGGTTCGTGGTCGATAGTTTTTGGTACGGCGTCTTGGGCGCAGTGTTGTATAGCATCTTCTCGTGGGCGCTGAGTTCAGCCGCCGCACAAATCATGGGGAAAAAATAATGTCTCTTCCACCGATCAGTTTCGAATTCTTCCCACCGCAGACACCCGAAGGTACTGAGAAGCTCACCGCCGCGCGCAAACGTTTGGCTGCGCTGAAGCCTGAGTTCTTCTCGTGCACGTTCGGAGCAGGCGGCTCCACGCAAGACCGCACGCTGGATACCATCAAACTCATCCACGCCGAAGGACACCAAGCCGCACCGCACCTGTCCTGCGTGGGCGGCACGCGCGAGAACATCAGTGCGCTGCTGAAGACCTACAAAGAGATGGGTATCAAACGTATCGTCGCTTTGCGCGGCGATATGCCTTCCGGTATGGCCAGCATCGGCGAGTTCCACTATGCGAACGAGCTGGTGTCGTTCATCCGCGCACAGACAGGCGAACACTTCCACATCGAGGTCGCCGCCTATCCCGAGTTCCACCCGCAAGCGAACTCGGCGCGCGAGGACATGCTCAACTTCAAACGCAAGATCCACGCCGGCGCAAATTCCGCCATCACGCAATATTTCTACAATGCGGATGCGTACTTCCGCTTCGTCGATGAGACACACAAACTCGGCGTCACCGCCCCCATCGTCCCCGGCATCATGCCTATCGTACGTTACTCGCAGCTCGCACGCTTCTCCGACACCTGCGGTGCGGAGATCCCGCGTTGGATGCGCAAGACGATGGAAGGTTACGGCGACGATGTGGAATCGGTACAAGCCTTTGGTCGCGATGCGGTCACCCAACTGTGCGAGAAACTCATCGCCGGTGGCGCACCTGCGTTGCACTTCTACACACTCAACCAAGCGAACGCCTCCATCGAGATATTGAATCGACTTGGCTATCGCGCGTAACCAAAAATGAAGACACCTGAACTCTTATTGCCTGCCGGCACTCTCGACAAGATGCGCACTGCCTTCGCCTTCGGGGCGGATGCGGTGTATGCCGGACAACCACGCTATTCGCTGCGTGCGCGTAATAACGAGTTCAAGATGGAAGAGCTACGCATCGGCATCGAAGAAGCGCATGCACTGGGTAAGAAACTGTTCGTCGCTAGCAACCTGATGCCGCATAACGCCAAAGTGAAGACCTACATGGCGGACATGGAACCCGTCATCGCCATGAAGCCGGACGCGCTCATCATGGCCGACCCCGGCCTTATCGCCATGGTGCGTGAACGTTGGCCAGAACAGGAAATCCATCTGTCTGTGCAAGCCAATACGGTGAACTATGCAGCGGTGAAGTTCTGGAAATCTCTTGGCCTGTCACGCGTCATCTTGTCGCGCGAACTTTCGCTAGATGAGATCGCCGAGATCCGCCAAGAATGTCCTGACATGGAGTTGGAAGTGTTCGTGCATGGCGCGTTGTGCATCGCGTACTCGGGACGTTGCCTGCTGTCGGGTTACTTCAACCACCGCGATGCGAACCAAGGCACGTGCACCAACTCCTGCCGCTGGGATTACAAAGTGGATAGCGCCATCGAAGACGGCACAGGCCATATCGAAAAGATAGACTTCGATTTCGACAAGGCATTGAGCGATAGCGCGCTGTCTGATTGTGGCTCGCAGCCGCGCCACCCCGAAGCAGACAAGGTGTACGTCATCTCACGCCAAGACCATCCGGGCGAGTTGATGCCTGTGTTGGAAGACGAGCATGGCACCTACATCATGAACTCGAAAGACCTACGCGCCGTCGAGCATGTGGAGAAACTCGCCAAGATTGGCATCGACTCACTCAAGGTCGAAGGTCGCACCAAATCCATCTACTACGTGGCGCGCACCGCACAGGTATATCGCCAAGCTATCGACGATGCTGTCGCAGGTCGTCCCTTCAATCTGGAATTGTTAGGCGCGCTGGATGCCTTGGCGAACCGTGGATACACCGATGGCTTCTACGAACGCCACCACACCCACGAGCAACAGAACTACATGCGCGGCCACTCCGAGAGCTTCCGCCAACAGTACGTCGGCGATATCGTCGCCTGTGCGAATGGCATGGCCGAGATCGATGTGAAGAACAAGTTCTCCGTCGGCGACAAACTGGAGATCATCCATCCCGCGGGCAACAGCATCGTCGAACTCAAAGAGATGCGCAGCATGGAAGGTAGTCCCATCGTCGTCGCACCGGGTAGCGGGCATCGCGTGCGCATCCCGTTACAGGGTGAACTCTCTAAGGGCATGGTGGCGAGGTTCGTATAAAGCGAGCCTCTGCGCAGAAAGCTCATGACGATCCGCAATCAGATATTCACAAGAATCAAATCATTCACTGAACGACTGCACTTCACGTTCAGCAGCACCACCTTCATCCTCGGTTTCGCGGCGATCAACGCCGTGCTTTACCAGCTACCGCTGTATGCATTCGCCTTCAGCGAATTGGACGTCTTCTCGCTTGCCGGCCTCTTGACGGTATTGACGCTGTTCGTGATGGTCATGCTGCTGACCTTTACTGCGTTGTTCTTGTTCGCGTTGATCTCGCAACGCTTGCTCAAACCTGTCGCGATGTTCTTCACGTTCGGCAATGCCATCGCGCTCTATTTCATCCAGACCTATCAGGTGGTGTTGGACAAGCAGATGATGGGCAATGTGTTCAACACGAATACGGCCGAGGCGGGAAGTTACCTGCATCACGCATTCTTCATCCATCTCTTGCTGTTTGGCGTACTGCCGATGTGGCTGATATCGCGCATGACGCTGAAGTACAACTCTAGGTTACGCATCGCCGCTGCGCTGTCGCTCTCGCTGCTATTGGGTATCGGCTGGATATACGCCAATGCGCAATCTTGGTTCTGGATAGACAAGCATGCGCGCAAGTTAGGCGGCATGATCATGCCGTGGTCCTACGTCATCAATTCAGCGCGTTACCAAACAGAGAAGATGATGCAGTCGCGCACTTTGGAAAAACTGCCGCCTGCACACTTCGTGGCACAAGGAAAGACCGTCGTCGTGTTGGTGATCGGCGAATCGGCACGCGCGGCGAACTTCTCGCTTTACGGTTACGCTCGGAATACCAATCCGCTGCTCACCGATGCTGGCGCTGTCGCCATTCGCAACACGCATGCCTGCGCCACCTACACCACTGCGTCCATCCAATGCATGTTGGCGCATATCGACACCAGCTCTACGCTCATCCACAACTACGAAGCCTTGCCGAGCTATCTGCAAAGCAACGGTGTCGATGTGATCTGGATCAGCCACAACTGGGGCGAACCGCCGCTCAAAGTGGGCACGTATCTGAAGGCATCGGAAGTGAGCAAAGATTGCCAAGGGTCGGGCTGCCAACTCGACGAAGGGATGCTGACCGGATTGGAGAAGCGCATTGCCAGCTCCACCAGCGACAAAGTGTTCATCGTGCTGCATCAATCGGGTAGCCACGGGCCTGATTACTTCAACCACTATCCATCCGATATGGAGAAGTTCACGCCAACTTGCCGCTCGGTACAAGTACAGGAATGTAGCGCGGAGGAACTGACTAACGCCTATGACGATACGATCTTGTTCACCGACCGCTTCCTCTCCAAGACCATCGCGACGCTGCGCTCGCTACCCAACACATCAACAGCGATGATCTATGCATCCGACCACGGCGAGTCTCTGGGCGAACACGGTTTGTATCTGCACGGCACCCCCTACTCGCTCGCACCCGATGTGCAGAAGGACATCCCCTACATCGTGTGGATGTCGCCCACTTTCAAGAAAGCGAAGACACTGGCAGCCGATGCAGCACTCGGCCACGCACAGCACGCGCACGAAACGATCTTCCACAGCGTGATGGGTGCGTTCGATATGCGTAGCGACATCTACAAACCCCAGCTGGATATCTTTGTCGATGCCACAAATAGTAATAAGCAGAAGTGATCATTTTCGATAAGCGACCTGCCGAACTTTGCTAGATGGCATTTATCTGTATGGTCGGCCACTCAACCTTCAGGAGAACAAAGATGAATTGGAAGAACAGCACCACCCGTTACGGCTCTTTATCGATCGGCATCCATTGGATCATGTTGATCCTGTTCATCGCCATCTACGCCACCATCAACCTGCGCGAGCTCTACGAAAAAGGTAGCGACCCGCGCGAGGCATTGAAAGCATGGCACTTCATGCTGGGTATGTTGGCTTTCAGCTTGGTCTGGCTACGCATCGCCGCACGTTTCTCGGGCCCTACTCCCAACATCACGCCCGAGCCTGCGAAGGTACAGATGCTGTCAGCCAAGTTGCTCCACCTTGCGCTCTACGCCTTGATGATCGGCATGCCGCTGACAGGTTGGCTGGTCCTCAGCGCAGCGGGCAAGCCCATCCCATTCTTTGGCTTCGAACTTCCCGCATTGATCGGCGAAGACAAAGACCTCTCCAAGCAGATCAAAGAACTACATGAGTTCGTCGGCACCATGGGTTACTACCTGATCGGCCTGCATGTGATCGCCGCGTTGTATCATCACCACATCAAGCGTGACGACACGTTGACTCGTATGCTGCCTATCCGAAAGTAAGACCTATGATCCTCTCTGCCCTATCGCAAGCCGAGCGTTATGCGCCATTGCATCCCTTGTTCCAACGCGCGTTCGATCACATCCGCACAACGGACTTCTTCTCACTCGAACCCGGGCGCTACAACATCGTTGGCGAGGACTTGATCGCCATCGTGGAGCAAGTACCTGGCAAGACGAAAGAGATTGCGCGACTAGAGGCGCATCGCCGTTACATCGACATTCAGTTGGTGTTGGAGGGTGACGAACAGATGGGGTGGAAGCCATTGGCGGATTGCCATAATCCAGTGAGTGAGCACAGCGAAGAACGAGACATCCGCTTCTTCCATGATGCACCTGCCTCATGGGTGGCCGTTCCGCCCGATCACTTCTGCATCTTCTTCCCTGAGGATGCGCATGCGCCGCTCGTAGCTAGCGGCCAAGTGCGCAAGGTGATATTCAAGGTAGCGGTGAATCCGGCCCACTAACTCTTTGGCACTCTCCACGCAGATACAACAGCTCAGCGCTTGCCGCTGAGCTTGCGCATCAACTCCCTAGTTTCCTGCGGGGTCAGATCCTTTGATTTCTCTTCTCTGAAAAAGAGCCAGGCCAAAGCACCGTTGAATAGCACAAAGACCACCTCTTCATACAGCACCGAAGTGATGATGGCGTGCATCGGATCTGCCGAGAAAATGAAGTAGAAGCCCTGAAATTCGGAAGTGTCCAAACTCCTGAGATCGACCACGTTCTCAAACGGCGGGAACAATAGAATGATGATCAGATTGATCGCCACCACGATCAAAACCGCATTTTGGACATTGAATCTGCGTTGGGGAGAGGCGACTTGCTTCACCTCGCGGAACAACAACCATGCGACACCGATATTCACCAGCAACACCACCATCTCCAGAAATAGGACATCAGTATTGATGGCTTCGCTTGCGCCGTGTGAAAACACGAAACTAAACCCGGCGAAGACCAGCGTGTTGGCGCCTGCGATCGACATTGAATCGAAGGGCGGGAAGAGCAGCAGGAAGATCAGATTGAAGAATCCAACCCACAAGGTGATCGTTTGTTTCTTGTTCACTGCGACCTCCTCTAGGCATCGACGTCCCCATCTTACTCCTAGGCCACGCTATACGGGGTCGTCGAACGCCACATCCCCTTCATCGACCTTCGACCCCAGCTGCATATCCTTGAAGTCGAACAAACCACCATCGAGCAGATGTGATGGTTTGACGTTCTGCATCGCAGAGAAGATGGTCTGTGAACGTCCGGGATACTGACGTTCCCAATTGGTGAGCATCTCTTTGATGTTCTGGCGTTGCAGGTTCTCTTGCGAGCCGCACAGATTGCACGGGATGATGGGAAATTCCATGCCGCGCGCATAACGCGCGATATCCTTCTCCGCGCAATAAGCCAATGGCCGGATGACGATGTGATCGCCTTTGTCTGTCACCAACTTGGGCGGCATCGCCTTCAACTTGCCGGCGAAGAACATATTCAAGAACAGCGTCTCCACCATGTCGTCACGATGATGACCTAGCGCGATCTTGTTCGCGCCCAACTCGCCCGCCACTTTGTAGATGATGCCGCGACGCAGACGTGAACATAGCGAACAAGTCGTCTTGCCCTCAGGAATCTTCTCTTTGACGATGGAGTAGGTATCTTGCGTCTCGATGTGGAAATCCACACCTAGTTTCTTCAGATAATTTGGCAACACATCGGCGGGGAAGCCGGGCTGCTTCTGATCAAGGTTCATCGCCACGATCTTGAAATCGATAGGTGCGCGTTTGCGCAACGTGAGTAGGATGTCCAACAGCGTGTAGGAATCCTTACCCCCACTCAGGCACACCATCACGGTGTCGCCCTCTTCGATCATGTTGAAGTCGCCGATGGCTTTGCCGACGGAACTTTCTAATCGGCCCTTGAGGCGATTGAAGTTGGTGGATTGAGATTCGAAGTGGATGGGTTGGACGATGTCGTTCATATAATTCTCAAATATTGATACTGCGCCCGCCATCGACTGCGATGACTTGGCCTGTGATGTAAGGTGCATCCGCAATGAGGAATTGCACCGCTTTGGCGATGTCGTCTGGCTCACCTTCACGTTTGAGCAAGGTATGCGCCACGATGCGTTTGCGTTGTTCCGTATCCTGCCATGCCTCGCCTTCTGGCCACACGATGACGCCCGGTGCGACGGCATTGACGCGCACCTGCGGTGCCATCTCCTGCGCCAATGATTTGGTCAGCGCGACCAAACCGGACTTCGCCACGTTGTACAGCAGATGCCCCTGCATAGGGCGCTCGGCATGGATGTCCGCGATGTTCACGATGCAACCGCCGCGAAGTCGCAACTCTTCGGCCACCGCCTGTGCGAGATATAAGGGCGCTTTCAGATTGGTACCCACAAGGTCCTGCCACTGTGATTCATCGACTTCGGCCAACGGCGTCGCATAGAAACTAGAAGCGTTGTTGATGAGTGCATCCAAGCGCCCGAAACACTGGATCGCCTCTTCGATCATCGGCCTCAACTCAGCAACATCGACCAGATCAGCCTGAACACACTGCACAGAATCCACGCGGATGGCATTCAACTCCGCACGCAAAGCCAGTGCGTCATAGATCGAACTGCGATAGTGGATAACGATGTTCGCACCCGCCGCATGCAAACGACGCACGATGGCCGCGCCTACACGCTTCGCCCCACCTGTCACCAATACTGTTTTGCCTTGCATGCCTGTCTCCACTACACTTCGCTCACTTCTGAATTATACCCGACCATGCAAGCCAACCTCCCTACACCCAGCCCTGATGCCATCGCCCATAGCGAACGTTTGAGCGAACTCATCCGCCACGACATCGCCACTCAAGGAGGCTGGATACCCTTCTCACGCTTCATGGAGTTGGCGCTGTATGCACCCGGCCTAGGCTACTACACGGCAGGTGCGCGCAAGTTCGGTGAGGCAGGTGACTTCATCACCGCCCCCGAACTCTCCACCTTGTTCGGACGCACCCTCGCCAAGCAACTCATCGAAGTGATGCAGGCCAGTACACCACACATCCTCGAATTAGGTGCAGGCAGCGGCAAACTGGCACTGGACATCCTCACCGAGCTGGAGAAGCGCGGCGCGCTGCCAGAAAGTTATTCGATTCTCGAAGTCAGTGCCGACCTGCGCCAGCGCCAGCAAGCCTTGCTACAAGAACGCCTGCCACATCTCGCCGCGAGAGTGCTCTGGCTGGATTCTTTGCCAGAAAAGATATCGGGCGCAGTGATCGGCAACGAGGTCTTGGACGCACTGCCCGTGCATCTGGTGTATTGGTCTGATGGCGGCATCCTTGAGCGCGGCGTGAGCAGCAACGGCGACACCTTCGCATGGCAAGACCGCCTCCCCGAGAATCCAGCCCTGCTCGATATCGCCAAAAGCCTCACCGTGCCTGACGACTACCTGAGCGAAGTCTCACTCGCGGCGCGCGGCCTTGTCGCCAGCCTGAGTGAGCGCATGGAAAAGGGGGCACTGCTGTTCATCGACTACGGCTTTGGCGCGACCGAGTATTACCACCCACAACGTTCACGCGGCACACTGATGTGCCACTACCGCCACCATTCGCACGACGATCCGTTCTATCTATTGGGTTTGCAAGACATCACCGCGCACGTCGATTTCACCGCCATTGCCGAATCCGCTATCGATCATGGTGCGCACTTCTTAGGCTACACCTCGCAAGCGTATTTCCTCATCAACAACGGCGTGACCGATCTCATGAGTGAGGTATCGCCCGAAGATGTGCGCGCCTACGCACCACTCTCTAGCCAACTACAAAAACTCACCAGCCCCGCCGAGATGGGCGAGTTGTTCAAAGTGATTGCGCTAGGTAAAGAGATGGAAGAACCGCTGGCAGGATTCTTACGCGGCGACATGTCGCGTCGCTTGTGAAAACTATCAGCCACTGATACACCCTCGATGGACAATCAAGATACCCAGCCAGCCGATCACGTCATGTGCCATTGCAGCGGCACCAAACGCAACAAGATTCAAAACCTGTACGAACAAGGCATGGATATGGCGGCCATTTCCCGATGGACAGGTGCGCTCTCTGGATGCGGTGGATGCGAATGGGACATCGCGGCGTTTCTGAAAGAACTGGCTGAACAAAGAGTCGATAGCTCAAATACGAAATGAAGTAAACAACAAGCCAACCATTGTTCTTGGCTGATAGTCAGGCTCAGCTGCCGCGATGTCAGGACAGCAACTCGCGGGCGGCCGCAAGCTCGCTCTTGAACTTCTCGAAGAATGTCTGGAGCGTCTCCTTATCCAGCCACAGTTTTCTCACCGCAGTGATCTTGTACCAATCGACCAGGTTCACGGTCGATGGATTGAGCATGTTCGCCACGGTGACGACATCCGTGTACGTGGCCAGCAATTCACCGGAATCATGTTGCAGGTCTTCGTGCGCAACGATGGCCTTTGTCAGTTCCTCTGGGAATTCCCATTTCGTCAATAATCTTTCGCCGACCTTCGCACGGAATCTTCTAGAGAGCGTATTGAGCGTCTCTTCATCCAGATCGACGATGTTCTTCTCAGCAAAAAGACACAAAGGCAAAGTACCGATGTCGTGCACCAAGCCCGCCAACATCGCCTGATCCGGATTGAGATGTTTCAGATTCTTGGCCAAGACATAACTGACGGCAGCAACTTCCCGGCTATGCACCCAAAAATCGGCGATGTACCTCTTGGTGACCGGATGATTGGCGACGGAGAGTTTGTTCATCGTGACCGTAATGACGATGTTGCGCAGCGACTTATAGCCGATCCTAGAGACCGCCGGCATCACCTTGTCCACCTTGGGTTTCCCGCTATAGATGGCACTATTGGCAGTCTTGATGATTTGAGCGACCAACACCGGATCGCCGGAAACTGCAGTCACGATCTGCATCGCAGACACATTGAAGTCGTCCAGCATGCGTTGGATCTTGATCGCCAGATCAGGCATGGCTGGCAAATCGATCTCATCGTTTTCAATCGCTGAAAAGAGTTTATCTAAATTAGCAGGGGAAAGAGTTCGTTCGTTCATTCGAGGGTGATTTCTTAGTACGGTTGAAGACTAACGGGTGATCTTGATTGCTCAAACGACACTTTTTACGATTCGCTCCACCGCCACGATGCGCGCTTCTCTCACTTTATCAGCGATGAGCATCTTGTCCGCACACGCACGTGCGATATCGCCCGCATTCACGGCTTGTGCGGCAGCGGCACATTTTAGGAAGTAGGCTGTTTGTGGATAGGCGTCGTTCTCGTGGCCGGTGCGTCCGCGCGCATCGGATTCGCAGGCTTGCAAGATGAGGGCGAAGCGTTCTGGTTTGCGCCACAGGTCGCAGCTATCGAACAATTTCACGATGGTGTCCGCACGCAGTTCTTTCGCACGATGGATGTTGCCGTGATATTTCGCGACGAGTAGGGCGAGGTCTCTGCATTCGGCTGGCACGCGCAAGCGTTCACACACACCTTTCAGCAGATCGACGCTGCGCATCTCGTGCCCGATGTGGCGCGGCAGGATATCGGCTGGGGTGTTGCCTTTGCCGAGGTCGTGTCCCAACGCGGCGAAACGCACTTCGAGTGAGTAATCGTGTTTTGCGGTGTCGTCCAACACCATCATGGCGTGGATGCCGCAGTCGATCTCTGGGTGATAGGTCGGGTTCTGCGGCACACCGAACATCACATCCAACTCTGGCAATATCTTTTTGAGTGCACCGCATTCGCGCAGCGTGGTGAAGAAACGCGATGGGTGCTGTTCCATCAAGCCGCGTGAGAGTTCCTGCCACACACGCTCGGCCACCAGCGCATCCACTTCGCCGTTGCGCACCATGGCACGCATCAACTCCAACGTCTCTGGCGCGAAGGTGAAACCGAAGCGTGCGGCAAAGCGCGCACCGCGCAAGATGCGCACAGGGTCTTCGGCAAAGGCTTCGCTCACGTGACGCAGCACGCCTGCCTTCAGGTCGGCTTGTCCGCCGTAGGGGTCGAAGAGATTGCCGTCAGCATCTTGCGCGATAGCATTGACGGTGAAGTCGCGACGCAACAAGTCTTGTTCGAGCGTGACATCGGGCGATGTGTAAACGGTGAAGCCTTTGTAGCCTTGCGCCACTTTGCGCTCGGTACGCGCCAAGGCATATTCCTCATGTGTCTTGGGATGCAAGAACACGGGAAAGTCGCTGCCGACTGCTTTGTATCCGCGCGCTTCCATTTGCTCAGGCGTGCTACCAACCACGACCCAATCGTGATCCTTGACGGGCAGGCCCAGCAAGCGGTCGCGTACTGCACCGCCGACGCAATAGATTTGGAATGCTGGCTCGTTCAAAGAGTTTCCCCCCAACCGTGCGTGTGTTGTTGTGGCTTTAGCCACGTACAACCACGGCCTACCCCTTGCGGGTATAGCCCTCCCCCGTTGGGAGAGGGAATGGGATGAAAATTGATCTTTGTTTTATATCTCATCTTTGTCAGCCTGCTGATTGGCTGGGTTACGTGAAGCGATGACGCCCAAGCGCTTCTTCAACGACTCGGAAGAATGGCCGAACAGTTTGGAGTAATAGATGGTGTTGCTCATCACCTTCTTCACGTAGTCACGTGTCTCGTCGAAGGGGATGGTCTCGGCATAGATCGCACCTTCAAGTTCCATGTCACCACGCCACCTACGCGCGCGCGAAGGGCCGGCGTTGTACGCGGCGGATGCCATCACAGGATTGTCATCGAACTGGCTGTACACGTTCTTCATGTAGTAAGTGCCCAGTCGCAGGTTCACATCCAGCTGATGGATGAGTCCTTTGCGATAGCCTTTCATGCCGATGCGGCGCGCCGCCCACTTGGCCGTAGCAGGCATGATCTGCATCAACCCTGCCGCCCCCACTTCCGATTTCGCGTGGGATGCAAAACGACTCTCTTGGCGCATCAAACCATAGACCCATGCTTCTTCCAGCGCATGCTCCTGCAACGGCGCTTGCATCGCCTCTCGATAGGGTGCGGGGTAACGCAAATTGAAATCGTGCATCTCGACAGTACGGTTAGCGGCGTTGATGGAGCGGTCATACATCTCACCACGACGCGCCACTTCGGAGGCCACCAACAACTCGCGGTCACTCAAGCCACGCATCGCCCAATCCCATTCTTTCGCCGCTTCGGTGCGCAGACCCAAGCGATACAAAGTCATCGTGCGCTGTATCTCGGGGCGAGCAGCCATCGCTTCCAATTCGGCGGTGCTGGGCTGAAAACTGGCCGTGACCATCCCAGCTGCTGGCGCTGTGCCCAACTCTTCCGCGGCCAGTTGGCCGTAGAAATTGTATTCACGACTCAGCGGTGACCACAGCGCTTGTGCCTCGTCGCCATGTCCCAACTCTTTCATCGCTCGCGCTTTCCAGTAGCGCCACGTGCCTTCATTCTGTTGTTGCGGTGTCATCGCCGTGATGCTGACCCAGACTTCGTGCCAGTTCAACGCACGCATCGCGGCACGTGCACGCCACGCCAGCTGTTGTTCACTCAGTGCGATGTCTCCCGCAGCACCATACCAACCTAGCGCGCGTGGATCGTGATCTTTGGCAGCGGCGAATGCCAGCCACGCAAAGTAATAATGTTTCTCTTCTTCAGGAAAGATCGCGGCGATCTTCTGAAACTGGGCATGCGCCACGTCCGGAGATTGCTTCGCCAAACGCTGCAAGGCATACATGGCGACACGACGACGCCCGTCAGACGCTTTGACGAACGATGTCTTACTCAGATAGCGTTGGGGATTCTTGGCTACTGCATCCAACTCTGCGGCTGGCAATCGGATGGCGATGGGAAGATAGGGCAGCAGTTTCTTCGCTTGCGAAGTGTTGCCCGATTCCAATGCCGTCTGCATGCGTTGCATCACATCCTGTGGCGTGATGACACCCGACTTGACCGCCGCATCGAACAGACCGACACAGCTTTCCGTCATCGAAGTAGAACTCACCCAAATATCGCGCGCGCCACGCAATGCACCGACATCGTCCGTCTTTCGTTGCAGTTGCAAGGCATAGCAAGTCAGCTCGGCATCCGCGTTCATCAGGTTCGGATACTCGCCCGCGAACTCTTCCCAACGCTGCTTCTTGCCCAACATCTTCAGCCACTCGCCGCGCATCTGATCGATGATGGGCGTGTCTTCCTCTCGCGCCAAGAAAGCCTTGATGGGCTTGCTGTCCTTGTCTTCCCAGCCCATGCGCAATTGATAGTAAGTGGCATACGGCTCGAACGGCGTTTGCTTCAACTTGGCTGCTGCGGCAGCGAGTTTCGCGCTGTTGCCCACACGGAATGCCTCGCGCGCAGACATGAAGTCTGCATCGACATCGGCCCAAGAGGCAGTGGGTAACAACAGCAAAAGAATGAGGAAGAATTTCATGGGGCGGGTATCAGATAAGAACGCGCAAAAGGATAACACAGCAAGCCCCAGCGACACCCGCCATGCCCCTAGTTGCGTGCGGGAATACCACACAATAAAAAAGCGCTCCCTACGTGGAAGCGCTTCTTGGCTTATTTGAAAAACTTAGCGTTGGCAGACGTACATCATCTTCAAGAAAGCATCGGCATCGACATCCACCAGCGAACGAGGAAGCAACCCTGTCTTCGCTGCCGGATCACTAGAGCAGATGCTCGCTAAAGTGAGTTGTGGGTTCCACCCAGCTAGCAACACCTCGTCGTCATAGCCTTCGGCTCTTTCGATCTCGTAGCCACTCATATTCATCACGGTTGCCATTTCACACCTCCTTACTTTCTGCACTTTGATTCGCGCCCTTGTGAGTGATGTATCGGCCGGCATCCGGAAAAGTTTAGTGCAGCCCCTTTGATTTACATTCACCCGCAGAATGGTCAACAATGGCCTCCTGCCAGTGAACGCGAAGGAAACCCATGCACCACTCGCTTGCCAAGACCGTCTCCTACCGCGAAGCCTGGGCGTGGGCCATGTACGACTTCGCCAACTCCGGCTACACCACGGTGGTCATCACCGCCATCTTCAATGCCTACTTCGTGGCCGTGGTGGCAGGCAACGCACCTTGGGCCACCTTTGCATGGACGGCGGCATTGGCGGTCTCCTATGCCGCGATCATGTTCAGCGCGCCGCTCATCGGCGCTTATGCGGATGCCCATGCCGCCAAAAAAAGATTGCTGGCGTTGAGCACTATCGGCTGTGTGACATTCACCGCGCTGCTCTTCTTCAGCGGGCCGAACAGTCTGTGGCTCACCATCGTGTTCATCATCCTGTCCAATTTCTTTTACGGCACCGGCGAGAATCTGGCGGCGGCCTTCCTACCCGAACTCGCGCAAAGTAAATCGCTGGGCAAAGTGTCCGGCTGGGGATGGAGCTTGGGTTACGTCGGCGGGTTGGTGAGCTTGGGTGCGAGCCTTGCCTATGTCACTTGGGCGCAGCAACAAGGCCAGCATTCAGAATCGTTCGTGCCCATCGTGATGCTCATCACCGCCACGCTGTTCGCGCTCGCCAGCTTGCCCACCTTTATCTTCCTCAAAGAACGCGCCCTACCGCAGCCTCATCTGCAAGGGAAAAATCTATTGCAAGAATCCTTCGCGCGCCTCGCCCAAACCATCCGCCACGCGAAAGACTTCCGCGACCTGCGCCGCTTCCTCATCTGCACCGTGTTCTATCAAGCGGGCATCCAAACGGTGATCACGCTCGCCGCCATCTACGCGCAACAGGCGATGCACTTCACCACGCAACAGACCATCATGCTGATCTTCGTCGTCAACATCACCGCTGCAGTCGGCGCTTTCCTGTTCGGCCACCTGCAAGACCGCATCGGTCACATCCCCGCCATCGCACTCACCTTGGTCGGTTGGATCGTCATGGTCGGGCTGGCATGGGGCGCGCAAGGGCCAGATATGTTCTGGGTCGCAGCCAACCTCGCGGGCATCTGTATGGGTGCTAGCCAATCT
This sequence comes from Sideroxydans sp., assembly GCA_041665725.1. GTDB lineage: Bacteria > Pseudomonadota > Gammaproteobacteria > Burkholderiales > Gallionellaceae > Sideroxyarcus. The sequence goes on from JBAYIG010000004.1 coordinate 116,339, forward strand.
GCCGGACGCGCGTTAGTTGGCTTGCTCAGCCCTGAGACACGCCGCGCCGAGTTCTTCGGCTTGTGGGGCATGTCGGTCAAACTGGCCTCCATATTGGGGCCGCTCACTTACGGATTGGTGAGCTGGCTATCGCAAGGTGACCATAGGCTCGCCATCCTCATCACCGGCAGTTATTTCATCATCGGCTTGGTCATTCTGGCTGGTGTCAAAGTCAAACGCGGCAGACGTGCCGCACTCGCGGGGAGATACTGATGAAGATATTTTTACAACTACTTCAGCGCACTAACCCTGTGCGCACTCTCACCTGTTTATGCGCCGCACTACTGAGCGCGCCAGCCTTCGCAGAAGAATTCAAATCAGAGATAGTGGGTGACATAGGCTTGGGCGGTTACTACACAGGCAACATCATTCGCGGCAACCAAAATCAGACCAGCGTCTTACCGTATGTGGATTTCAACTACGGCAGGATGTTCGCGCGCGTCGACACCTTTGGCATCAAGACACTTCCACTCGGCTATGGACATGTGGAGTTGATAGCTCGCTTCAGTCAGGATGGCTTCGACACGAGCGCGCTGATAGGTCTAGCTAATCGAGACAATTCACTCCCGCTCGGCATCGGCACACTTCAAGTGACACCCATCGGCGGGTTCCTCATCAATGCGTTCCAAGACGCGAACAGCTCGCGCGGAAACATCTTCGAAGTGATCTATGGCGGAAGACTTGAATTGCCTAGGACGAAGTTGTATCCCATGCTCGGCGCGGAATACAGAAGCAAAGGGTACGTGAACTATTTCTATGGAGTCTCACCGCAAGAAGCGGCCAGCAGCAGCTATGCGGCCTACCAAGCGGATGGCGCGACGAACATCCTCATCGCCCTGATGGCCGACATCGAACTGACCGATGAATATCATCTTCATCTCTATGCGCGGCGCAAATGGTTAGGTGATGCGATTCGCCTCAGCCCCATCGTCGATAAAAGCTATCTTGATACGGGCTATGTCGCGGTGAGTTATCGGTTCAAGTGATGAATTGGTGCGCTCGGCGGGAGTCGAACCCACGACCCTTGGCTTCGGAAACCAATACTCTATCCAGCTGAGCTACGAGCGCGTTTTGAAGCGGTGCGGAGGATAGCGGCTTTTGTTACCGCAGTCCAACTAGGTTCACGTTGGGACGCAGGCCAGATTCTGCGCGTGACACACATAGCCCTTGGCGTAGATCAACGCGATCCACAACCAGAACAACAGGAAGAAGCTGGCGATGCCCATGTGCTGGTCGGCGATATATTTCGGCGAGATGAGGCGGGTGAATTTGGTGATGGGACTGGTGACGACCAAAAACAGGCGATAGACGAAATTGTCTTGTTTCGCTCTGCCTGAGAGGAAGCCGACCACGCCCTGCGAAACAAGTGCGAGTGCCGCGACCTCGACCAGTGCCTTAAGTGAGCTGACGATGAACAATTCGATTGAGAACATGGGATGTGTGCCGAGTTGGATGTGCACGGATTTTAACATCCTCGATGGATAATGCTTGCGGCTTATGGCGCCAATACGGAGAATGCGGTCTGTTTTTGATGAAGGAAAAAAGATGAATTTTGAGAAGTGGCAACATTACTGGCGCGCGAGTGTCTTCCAATTCTTCAATAAGGAAGATCAAGCGATTGAGGAGTATCGTCTGGCGCTGTTGGCCGCCCCCGATTTTGCGCGTGCACCCGAGCGTGCCGCCTTCATCTACGCCAATCGAGGTGATTTCAAATCAGCCACAGCCAGCTTCCGCGACGTGCTCGCCATCGAACCTGACAATGCGGTGATCCACTTCAACCTAGGGTTCGCCTATGACAAGACGGGCGATATACCTGAAGCCATCGTCGCCTTCCAAGATGCGACCCGTTTGAATGCGCAGCTCGATCGCGCTTGGTATGGTTTAGGTATCTGCTATGCCAAGCTTGGCAAACATGCAGAAGCTGCCGAGGCCTTGCATGAGGCCGCCACGTTGCAACCGATGAACCCGCACGCTTGGTACGCACTGGGCATGGCGAATCACCATCTGAACAAACCAGATCGTGTGACTGAGGTCATCATGCATCTGCATCGTTTCGATCCGATCATGACGCGCCAACTGATCCACGAGACCAATCGTTCAGACCTGACTCATCTGGTAGCTGACCTACTTGTTTAGATAGATTCCGTTCCTCGGACGAAATCAACTTTCCTCCGGCACAAACGAAAAGGCCTGCTTACGCAGGCCTTTTCGTTGTTACTTGCTACTGGGAATCGTTACTTATGCAGCTTTAGTATCGATGTCGTTTTCCAAGCTTGGGTAACGCACATGGTCAACCATGTCTTGGACTTCTTTGCTCGGAGCCGCAGTCAACATACTGCCCACGATCACGCCAAGGATACCGACTGGCATACCGAAGATACCGGCAGAGATCGGGTTGATGTCCCACCACAACGGTGCGTTCACACCGAAGAATGGATAGGTCGCATACATGTAGTACATACATGTACCCAGACCAGCAGACATACCGACGATAGCGCCCCACTTGTTAGCACGCTTCCAGAACACGCCGAGGGCGAGTGCAGGGAAGAAGCCAGATGCAGCCAATGAGAACGCCGCACCTACCAAGAACAAGATGTCACCTGGTTTCAGCGAAGTCACATACGCAGCCAACAACGCTACAACCAACAACAGACCCTTGGAGATCGCCAGACGACGAGTCGTCGCAGCATGTGGGTTGATCATCTTGTAGTAGACGTCGTGAGACAAGGCGTTAGCGATCGTCAGCAACAGGCCGT
>JBAYIG010000005.1:0-104568 GCA_041665725.1 Sideroxydans sp.
CCGATGAACCCGCCCTTGACCCAAGTGGGAAAAGCATGAAAGCCGACGACCGCAAGAATGGCGATGGCTCGCAGACCATCTATGTCTGCACGGTATTTGGGATGCGTTAGGTGGGGTGTGCCGGGGGTGGAAGCAGTTCTGGATTGGGGCATCGAAATTAGACAGCCTGTTACAGTCGGCCGATTATATAGCAGGGGCAGTCATGCAAACCCTTTGTAGGTCGGACTGTAGTCCGACATGTCGGGTTGAAACCCGACAATGCAGACTGTTTTTTTAGGTTCCATAATTTGTGATGTCATTAGCTGCTTGAACGTTTTGCTACGAGCCGCAAGTCGGGATAATACCAACGCCAGCCGCTGATATAATCGCGCCCGTTAAGCTGGATTGACTGGGGGCAACCTGAATAATCCACAATTCAACCCATTCCGACCCGATGATCCCGATTACTGTAATAACCGTTACCTATAATTGCGCTGATCTTGTAGAACGCACAATAAAAAGTGTTCTTGAGCAAAAAAGATACGGGGGAGAAATCGAGTATGTTGTGATTGATGGCGGTTCGACGGACGGAACAATCGAAGCAATCAATAAACACAAAACTCAAATAGATTATTTTCGCTCAGAACCCGACCATGGTATCTATGATGCGATGAATAAAGGCATTAAAGCAGCCACTGGAAAGTGGCTGCTTTTTTTAAATGCGGGGGATGAATTCCATCCGGATTTCAAAATCTCGAAATTGTCATTCAACTGGCCGCGCGAAGCAGAGTTTATCGCTTTCCCATTCTTGATTGATGGGGAGTCAAATGTTTCAACTCCTGTGTTTCCAGCCAGATCTGGGTTGCCATCTTCTCATCAGGCGACGCTCATTTCGGCTCAAGTGGCCAAGGAAAACCTATTTAAACTGGAGTATCAAGTAGCGGCAGATTTTGAAGTTTATATGCATAGGCTTTGTTGTAATCCAAACTGCGTATATATCGAGCAGGATGTTATTACTTGCGTTCAGCCGGGCGGATTTTCGCTGGCTAATGTTGATTTGTTACATAGGGAATACATCAAGATAATATTCAGGCACGATGGTCTTGTGGCGGCATTGGTTTGGTATGTACGTAGCAAGCCGGAGTTGTTGCGGCTTGTTAAGTTCCTCACCCCGACTCGATTGTTTAACTTGTTAAGGTCGAAGTTTGCATAGTATGGACAATAGCCAACGAGCCGGAGGTGGTTTGCAAGTTCTGACATTAAATTGGTCAGACATAGATGGAGGAGCTGCTAGAGCCAGTCACCGAGTGGCCAGTAGGCTGGTCGAGATGGGTGTGCCTCTTCGTATGCGCGTCATGAGAAAGTTTGGCACTGATCCCTGGGTGACGGGGGCGGAAGGATTGCTGGAGCAGATATGGGCCAGGGTAATCACTCGTGCGGAAAGAGGCGTGGTTAGGCTGAGCGGAGTTAAAGATAAAGATATGACATGGAGCTTTAATAGCCTGCCAAATTTCATGCTCCCCCCAAACATGTATGAAGCCGCCTCTGTGGTACATATCAATTGGGTCGGAAAAGGAACTCTTCCTTTAAGCAGCATTTCGAGAATCAATAAACCCTTGGTCTGGACTCTGCATGACAGCTGGGCATTTACAGGTGGCTGCCATATTCCCTATGAGTGCCGCCGATTTGAAAATAGTTGCGGGTATTGCCCTCAGTTGCGCTCACCTGCTGTTAATGACGCTAGTCATCGCCACTGGATCAAGAAGGCAAAATATCTCACGCAGACATCCTCACACTTTGTTGCGCCAAGTAACTGGATGGCAGGGCAAGCCAGAGCCAGCGCACTTTTGGGTAGTGTGCCAATCTCGGTTATTCCCAATGGGTTGGATACGGATGTCTTTCACCGGTCGGATAAATCGTTGGCACGGGAAGCCTTGAAACTGCCACAGGAAAAACAGCTGATTCTTTTCGGTGCTATGTATGCCGATACCGACCAGAACAAAGGCATGAGCTTTCTTTTAGATGCGCTAAATATCCTTCAAAGCAAGGACGCCTCATTCGCCGACAAATACGAGCTTGTTATCTTTGGGTTGTGTAATCCCATTTCACTAAAGAATCTGCCCATACCCGTCACCATGCTGGGTGTTATCAGTGATGATCATAAGCTTGCACAGATTTACTCTGCCGCAGATGTCACGGTGGTTCCATCGAAGATGGAGTCCTTTGGTCAAGTGGCGCTGGAATCGCTTTCTTGCGGGACGCCGGTGGTTGCATTCGCCACTACAGGATTGACTGACATAGTTAAGCATCTGGAGAATGGGTACTTGGCCGAGAAATTTGACACGAATGATCTGGCTAACGGTATCTTGCTTATGTGCGAATCGAATGACTTTATAAAATCGCTTCCACTTCGGGCTCGGGAATGGGTTTTGAACACATTCGATATACGTATCACAGCTAAGCAATATCTATCATTGTTTGAATCAGTATCTTTTGAAAAGATACGAAGCGGAGAATCAAATGACTAGTTCGGTAGAGGAAAAGGTTGCTGACTTTTACAGCAACAAGGGGTGGCAGGAAGAAGATGGCCTGACTGAAGACGCAAGGCTGTGGGAGGATTGCAGGGGCGCCGCCGCAGAATACGTAAGCAAATGCAGACTGAGGGTATTAAGACATATTCCGGAATCAGGGGAGAACATGCTGGATATGGCCTCAGGCCCTATTCAATATCCGGAGTATTTGGATTTTTCAAGAAATTTCAAGAAACGATATTGCGTAGATCTTTCCCAACAGGCCCTAGAGGGTGCCAAAAAGAAGATTGGTGAACACGGAGTGTATCTTCACGGTAGTTTCTTTGACATTAACTTGGAAGAAAATTTCTTTGATTGCAGTATTAGCCTCCATACGATTTATCACATGCACAAAGATAGCCAAGAGGAGGCAGTGAAAAAACTCTTGTTTGTTACCAAGCCCGGCAAGCCTGTAATTATTGTTTACAGCAATCCTGATGTATTAGTTAACCTTAGCTGGCTTAGAAAGATAAAAAGACTGGTTGTAAAAAAGAAAGCAAATGACAAGGAAGAATTCTTCTATTTCAGCCCCCACTCCAATAGTTGGTGGAGTCGATTTGCAGATGTGGCAGAAGTAAAAATCCTGCCATGGCGGTCATTTGCCGCAAATCACCAGAAGGCGCTCATCCCGGATAATTTCTTGGGAAGAAAAATCTTTGACATTTTGTACTGGATGGAAGATCACTTCCCTAATTTTTGGGTCAGACACTTTCAATATCAAATGATAGTGTTAAAAAAATCTGACTAAGTTGGAGCATGCCTAATTATCTGGTCAGCACCAAGCATGCTCAGCCTTGTTAAATTTGCATAGCCAGATTCCACACGGTATGAAATTGATCGACTTGAACACACTGTCTGATGAGGTTATAGGATTTGATTGAAAAATATGCGCACCGGTTATTGACTAGGATATGGGACTTGGAAGAAACAGGTAACAACTACAGGTTCTTAGAACAATTGATAATTCTGGGGGTTGTCCTTCTTTCGGGATCGCTTTATTACGCGAGTTTCGGCGAGAATATATTGTTGCTACCGTTCGCTGTGGGGCTGGCTGCGATTTTTCTCCTGCGGAAATGCAGCATCTCCCGCCCCGCTTTGTTTTATGCAATGGCGCTGCTGGTAATAGTACTTATCAATTCCAATTCAAAGCACAGCACCACCGCAGTGCTCATGCTGAATTTGATCATTGCTTTTTTCATTACATCGCTGATACCGATTCAACGCTTTGCAAAGGCATATTTGCAATGCATTGTTGTGCTTTCAGTGTGCTCTTGGCTCGCGATTCCGATTTGGATTCTGGGCATGCCGTCGCCGTTGCCGGATTTCCTGTCCATTATTGACGGCCATTATCAAAACTATATCGTGGTTGGCATATGGAATCCCATGCTCAGTATCGATGGCATGGGTTTGTTTCGCAACGCCGGACTATTCTGGGAGCCGGGCGCATTCCAATATTTTGTTAATACCGCATTCCTGCTGGGTATTCTTTTCTCTCTGATTACCCAACGAATCTACTTTATCTTGCTCGTAACTATTTTGACGGCCAACTCAACGGCTGGTCTGATTATTTTTTCCATCCTGTCTTTGTTCCATGTTTATTCTGTCAAATTGACCTGGAGTCAGGCTCTCAAGGGGCTTGTGGGTGTTGTGCTGGCTTTTATGGTGGTGCATATACTGATGAAACAGGAGTTTGTTCAAAGCGAAGGCGAACCGCTAAAGTTTAGGAGCGCATGGTCTTTGCACGGGCCTCAAGAAAAACATGCTGTTAAAACACCGCATGTGTTTTTTGGAAGCAACGTGGAAAAATTTGAGCGCGGCAGCACCTCCTATGGCTCGTACAACGCAAGATTCCACGACTTCATAATTGATTGGGAATTGCTTAAGGTATACCCGCTGCAAGGGATTGGGTTGGGTAATTTTGCTGCGCGCGAAGAGTATGGTATCAAGGTGCTGGGAGAGAAAGGTTACTGGTCAACACTTCCTCCCGGAGCCGATGGCTTCTTTTTAATGATGGTTCAGCTAGGACTGCTGGGCAGCCTTTTGTTGTATCCCATCGCCATGCCTCGATATCTTAATAAGCATAAGCTGTTTATCAGGCTGGGCGTGGCTGGAGTTACTGTTATGTTGCTGTGTGGCGAAAATATGTTCTTATACGGACTCCCCTGGATTCTGGCTATGTACGGCGTAGTCGGGATGGCGACTGACGATAAAATTCCCGCCGAAGAAAAAAGGATTCAGTCGTCCGGACTAACCAAGCAATAGCGCGCATTAATCAGAGTTAAGAATATAAGGTTGACCATGAATGCGTTTAGCGAAACTGTGGATCGTGCCAAAGGTTTGGCAATATTGTTAGTGGTGCTTGGGCATATTGCGTCCCCGCTCGGAGAGTTGATTTACTCATTTCACGTTCCATTATTTTTCTTTTTGGCGGGGCTCTTTATTAAAGTGAGCTACTCCGACAAGGCATTTATGGCAAAAGGTCTGGAGCGCCTGATCTTGCCGTTTCTGATTTTTGGAATACTGGGATTCTTGGCGACTTTAATCAAAAATATTTTGTTGCATCGGCCTATTGAGCCGCTGACAGACAGTTTGGCGGGATTCCTATATTGGTCCGATCCGATCCACATGCATCACTATGGGCTTGTGCTGTGGTTCTTGCCCGCCTTGTTCTGGGGTAGAACGATTGTGTTTATGTTGGAGAAGCATGTTCGGCTTCATCCATTGCTACTCGTTCTTCTGACTGTGCTTGTGGCGTCGTGGGCGGCGCTGTTTGCGGAGATGCCTTTGGGTTTGGACAAAGGTTTGGTGGCACTACCGTGGATATGTATGGGATACCTGTTTTATAGATACCGCGACCGTTGGTTGTCTGCGAATTGGTATTGGGTCGTCGGCTTGGCGTTGTTCTGTTGTTTGCTGGTCTATACCGGAGGGATTCGCCCTCTAGATTTAGGCTCCAAGAATCTCGGCAACCCCCTGTTCTCAATTCTGTACACTGTTTCTTTGATACTCGCCCTCTTTTGGTTGTTGTATCGAGGCGGCGCATTTTCATTTATTTCAGAAAATCGACTCATGGGGATCATAAGTCAGTTTGGTCACGACTCGATGCTGGTTCTGGTGCTGCATATTTACACTAATAATGCCGCTGATATTTTGGTTAACCATGTTCTAGGTTCCGGATATTGGTATGTGACTTTTGCACTATCTGTTTCACTTGTGTATGCGGCTATCCTGCTGAAACGCCGATATGTCACCTCCTCTATTTTCAAATATATTTGATGTCTACGATGCCTGCCGAAATTTCCACTGTACTCAATCCGGTTGATGAGCCGCCAAGTTGCCACAAGTCGCCTGATGCGAAAATAACCAGAGTGATATTTTCTCCCGATCAACCCGGGAGGCAGGGTGTTGGCGGATTGCGCACGCAGAGCAAGTTCAAGGAATCGATACCGGGGAAACCATTGGTCAGCATATTGACGGCGGTATTCAATGGCGCGCAGTTCTTGGAGCAGACCATCCAGAGTGTCATGAAGCAAGACTACAGCAACATCGAATTCATCGTGATCGACGGTGGATCAACCGATGGAACGTTGGATATCCTGCGCAAGTACGAGAATGTGATCGACTATTGGATAAGCGAGCCGGATCGCGGAATCAGCGATGCCTTCAATAAGGCCGTTCTACTATCTTCCGGCGACTATTTGAATTTTCAGGGTGCCGGAGATTTGCTGGTGGCAGGAGATGTGGTGAGCCGCATGCTGGAAGGCATCGATCCTCGGCGAGATATGCTCATCAGTGGCAGAGTGCAACGGGTCAAAGAGCACGATCCAAATGAGATTCTCTGGGTTGCACCCCGGAGATTTTCACCTACCTTCAATAAACGCAGTCTGCTATTTCGCATGTCGTTGCCGCATCAAGGGCTACTAACCAACCGGCGCATGTTTGAACGTTATGGTCTGTTTGATACACACAATGTATTTTCCATGGACTACGAGCATTTGCTGCGCGCCTATCATGAGTTTCCGCATGTCGTGATGAAGGATGTGATCTTCTCTGCTTGGCGAGAGGGGGGGGTTGGATTTGGGAGATATGGGGAAATACTCCAGGAATATTCGAATATAAAAAAGAAGAATAAGGTCGCACCAACGGCGATACTGGAACTGCTCAACTTCTGGTCATTTTTCAAGTGGCAGATAAAAAAGATAATTGGCCGAGGGGGCGATACATCAGTCTGGCGGCTCGATCTGATGAAGTGCCAGATCCCTTCGCATGAAGAGTACGACTGGATTTTTGTCTCTCATTTGCCCTCCTTCTACAAGATCAACTTGTTCAATAAGATCGCCAAGTCAGCCAGTGTGCTGGTTATCTTTCTCGGCGAGACTTCGCAAGAAAGAACAGCCGATTTCGTTAACGGTGACAAGCAGTTCGATCATGTGTTTTTGAACGCGGGTGATTTCGAGCAGCGTAGTTTCTGGCGATCTTCGTGGAAACTTGTGCGCATTCTGCTGAAATTGAAATACAAGCGGCTCAGCGTCGGCGGGTGGGATTTGCCTGAATCGTGGGTTGCGATTTCATGTTCGCACAAGAATGCAAACGTCATTACCCAAGAGTCTTCGATTTTTGAAAGCAAACTAACCGGGGTAAAGAGTCTGTTAAAGCGCATATTTGTTAAGCGCCTGAGCTTGGCGCTTGTGTCTGGGTTGCCCCATGCCCGGTTAATGAGGGCGGTTGGGTTTGACGGGGAAATAATGGTGACTGGTGGGGTTGGCTTGACCAATAGGGCGCAGAGAATCGTACGTGGTCATAAAGAATTCTCCGGACGTTTCTTGTACGTTGGTCGTCTTTCTCCCGAAAAGAATCTGGCTTTCTTGCTGCGCGTATTTGCATTGCCTTCGATGGCTGTTTTCCATTTGACATTAGTGGGTAACGGTCCGGAGCGAGAGGCGTTGCGTTCGCTGGCTGGACGTAATGTCACTTTCGTGGGGCACGTCCCAAATGAGCGGATCCATGAGATCTATGAGGAGAATGATGTATTCATACTGCCTTCTTTGAGCGAGGTGTGGGGGCTGGTAGTGGAGGAGGCCTTGTATTATGGACTTCCTGTGCTGGTATCTTCGAAGGTGGGAAGCGTTGAGGACCTAGTAGTGAACAATGGCGCAGGGTTGGTCTTTGACCCCCTATCCGAAAGCTCTTTGCAGCAGGCAATCGAGACAGTGGCAACCCAGTATGAGAGGTATGCTCGCGCGGCTCGAGCAATCGATTTCGATGATCGCGATGACAAGCAGGTAAATGTATATGTTGAAGCGTTGTATGAGCGGGGTGGCAAGTGAAAGAGTTGCAGGTATGTCTGGTAGGGATCTTCCCGCCGCCATTGCATGGTATGTCCTTGATCACCGAATATGTCAAGAATCGTGTTTCAGTGAAAGCCTCTCCGCTGGTGATTGATTTTGCGCCGCACAGTCTTGAGCGATCTTTTATAGTTCGCTTTGGCAAAGTATTCCGAGTGCTTCGGTGCCTGTTTCAATTGCTGTCATATTTGGTTGCAGGACGCATAGGGGCTGTATATCTAAGCTTGTCTGGAGGTTATGGTCAAGTATATGACGCAATGTTTGCATGTCTTTGTCGTGCGTTTGGCAGGAAGTTATATTTGCATCATCATGGCTATCAATATCTGAATCAGCATCGTCGGCTATCAGAGTTATTGTTCACGATTGCCGGAAAGAATGCCATACACATTGTGGCCTGTGAAAAAATGGGGTGTGACTTAAAACGGCTATACCCGATTGTAAGTAAAGTAAAAGTAATTTCAGGAATCGCCGCGCTTGATGTGTGGGATGGCGCAGTCGTGTTGCGTAAACGGCTAAAGTCTATTGGCTTTTTGAGTAATATCAGCATTGAAAAAGGAATCCTAGAGTTTCTGGATATCGCCGCTTGGGCGGATCAGGCTGGGTTGCCGCTTCGCTTTGTGCTTGCCGGCCCTTATCATGATGAGAAAATCAGACATCTGGTTGAGAAACGATTGTCGACGTTGTCGAACATCATTCGTGTCGGGGCTGTATATGGCGGGGCTAAGCTGGCATTCTTTAATTCTATCGACATTTTCCTACTCCCTTCCCATAACGAGTCGGAGGGGTTGGTTATTCACGAAGCAATGAGTAGAGGTGTGCCCGTCATTGCATCTTCAAGAGGCTGTATCGAGCAGATCGTTTCAGATGTTGTGGGGTTGCGATTGGCACCTACGGACGACTTTGTCGCCGGAGCAATTTCTAAGATCAACGAATGGTTGCAATGCCCCGATGAGTTCATGTCGATGTCTCAGGCGGCACTGAGACAATTTGATGAGTTGAGAATATCGCATACCAAGAAAATGGATGACCTGTGTGCTGAGCTAATTGCGGGAAGTTGAAATTGAATCGGAGTTTGTTGGTGCTTTTAGAAACAAGAGCCATTTTCGCCTTGCTTCGTTGTCAATGAACAGCCAATAAAAATCCATTTTCCTCGGCGGCGGAAATGAGTATTTGATGCTCAGCCATTCTAGTCAGTTAACACCAATATCGTATGCGAATCCTAATTCACGGAATCAATTTTTCTCCCGAACTGACCGGCATCGGCAAGTATTCCGGAGAGATGGCTGAGTGGCTTGCTGCTCAGGGCCACGAGGTGCGTGTGGTAACGGCACCGCCCTATTACCCGCAGTGGACGATTGCCGATGGGTATGTGAATGGGTGGCGGAAAGTGCAAAAGCGCCCCCCCCCTAGCCCTGATGAAACTACTAGCCATTCGACTAAGCCCGCAAGCGGGCAAGTCGCTTGTTATCCCCCGTTGGGGGAGGGGGGCTGCGCGAATGGGAATCTTGTAGTTTATCGCTGCCCGCTGTGGGTTCCGGCTAAGCCTTCGGGCCTGAAGCGCATCTTGCATTTGGCCAGTTTCGCCTTGTCCAGTTTCCCCGTGATGTTGCGTCAGGTTTGCTGGCGGCCAGATGTCGTGTGGGTGGTGGAGCCGGCTTTGTTTTGTGCCCCCCAAGCATGGTTGGTCGCGCGGCTTTCCGGGGGCAAGGTGTGGTTGCACATTCAAGACTATGAGGTGGATGCAGCATTCGATCTTGGTTTGCTGAAAGGCAAGTTGTTGCGCCGCCTGGTGGCAACAGGTGAGCGATGGCTGATGCGCAGATTCGACCGGGTCTCGACCATTTCGCAACGCATGGTGGATAGGGCTTTGGCTAAGGGAGTGGATTCTGGATCCGTGGTGTTGTTCCGAAATTGGGTGGATCTGAAATTACCGGAGCCTGAGAGCTCGGGGTTGAGTGGCTATCGTGCCGAGCTGGGGATTGCGAATGACGCAGTGGTGGCGTTGTATTCCGGCAATATGGGCGGCAAGCAGGGGTTGGAGATTTTGGCTGATGCGGCGAGGATTTGCTGGGAATCCCAGCCTACAGCAGAGCTTGTATTTGTATTCTGCGGGGCTGGGGCTGGGCGCGATAACTTGGTTGCTCTATGCGAGAATTCGCTCAATGTGCACTTTCTGGAGCTTCAGCCCGCTGAGCGATTGGGCGAGTTACTGGCGATGGCAGATATTCATTTGCTACCGCAACGTGCCGATGCAGCCGATCTGGTCATGCCGTCTAAGTTGACAGGGATGCTGGCAAGCGGTCGGCCGGTAGTCGCTACGGCGCATAGTGGCACGGAGGTGGCGAGTGTCGTGGTAAATTGCGGCCTGTTGGTTCCGCCGGAGGATGGGCGAGCCTTCGCCGAGGCGATCAAAAGACTGGCATTGGATGCGACCTTGCGTGCCAAGCTGGGACAAGCAGGACGAAATTACGCGCTTGAGTATCTCGACAAAGAGGAAGTGCTGGGTGATTTCGCGGCAGAGTTGGCCGCCATCGCGGATAAGGCGTGATGAAAGGCCAGTGCGGACAAATGCGATGTTGCGAAGTATCCAATTGATAAGAATGGGATGTTCTGATGTTTTTTCCTTCCGGATTTGCGCGCCAGCATAGCTGGGAACTCGGCCTATTCCATCGTGTGATAGACGCCGCAGTGATTGGGTTGGTTTTGTGGCTGGCGCTCGAAAGCTACGGTGTCGAGTTGATTCTGCATTACCAACTGGCTGCCGTGATCTCGATTGTCAGCTTTTCACTGTTTGCGGAATGGCATGCACTTTACCAATCTTGGCGAATCGATTCGCTGTGGTATGAAGCAAGAACCATCTGCGTTATCTGGATATTGACCTTCGGCATTCTGCTTGCGGTGGTTTTCCTGAGTAAAACAGCTGTTCAGTTTTCGCGTGTGACGATCTTGGTTTGGGTGATTGCGACGCCGTTTGCGCTGATCGGGGTGCGCGCGATCATTCGTTATGCAATCCGGCATTTTCGGAAGCAGGGATTCAATTCGCGATCCGTGGCCATTGTTGGTGGCGGAAAGCAAGCCGCCAAACTGGTTGAGGTGATTTCGAATTCACCATGGATGGGGCTGCGCATCGACGGCGTTTATGACGATGCGGAAGGGGATCTGTCGGGGTGCACTGTTTCGGGCGATGTCGATGCGTTGATGGCGAAGGTTCATCAGAAGCAGCTCGATAACATCTACATCACATATCCGATGCGCGAAGAAAAAAAGATCCGAAGTTTGCTGGAGCGCTTAGCCGATAGCACGGCGTCAGTCAGTGTCGTGCCGGATTTCTTCGTGTCCGATTTGCTCCAGTCACGCTGGCGGAGTCTGGGGGATGTCCCGCTCGTTAGCGTGTTTGAGAGTCCTATCTTCGGAACAAGTCTACTGATCAAGCGCATGGAAGATTTGCTGTTGGGGAGTCTGATCTTGCTTTTGATTTCACCGTTGCTGCTGGTGATCGCGCTCGCAGTGCGAATGACTTCGCCGGGCCCCGTGTTGTTCAAGCAGCGTCGTTACGGATTGAACGGGCAGGTGATCGAGGTATGGAAATTTCGCAGCATGTGTGTTCTGGAAGACGGTCCGAACATTCCTCAGGCAACCAAGAATGACCCGCGTGTAACGAAGCTCGGCGCTTTTCTGCGCAGCACCTCGCTGGATGAACTCCCGCAATTCTTTAATGTGCTGCAAGGCGCGATGTCCATCGTCGGTCCGCGTCCGCATGCGGTGGCGCACAACGAGGAGTATCGCAAGCTGATACACGGCTATATGTTGCGCCATAAGGTCAAGCCGGGCATCACTGGGTGGGCGCAGGTGAACGGTTGGCGTGGGGAGACTGATACCACGCAGAAAATGGAAATGCGCGTGCAGTACGATCTCGAATACATCAATAACTGGTCGCTCTGGCTCGATCTGAAGATTATTCTGATGACGGTCTTTGGTGGGATGCGCGGCAAGAGCGCGTACTGATCGTGCTGCAGACTTCAAGCAACAATCTGCGATCAACCTTGGCCGTGCTGCACGATCTGGCCGCCGCTGCGCTGGCTTGGACCTGTGCTTACCTGTTGCGGTTCAATTTTGAGCTTTCTCCGCAAATCGTGGAGGAAGTCTGGCTGACGCTGGCCTGGGTGATTCCTCTGCAGGTTATCGTATTTTGGCAGTTTGGCCTATATCACGGCATTTGGCGCTATGCCAGCATCAACGATCTGCGGCGAATATTCTGGGCAGTGGCTTTTGCAGCGGGCGTTATCCCGCTACTTTTCTGGATGTTGCGTCTCAATGTGATATTGCCGCGTTCCGTTCTGGTTATCTATCCGACTTTGTTGATCTTGCTGATGGGCAGTGGACGTCTGATTTATCGGCTATGGAAAGAGCAAGCGCTGTTTGCCGATATCAAGCTGCATGGTGAGCCGGTACTGGTTCTCGGGGCCGGAGACGTGGCCTTCAATTTGGCTAAAGATCTGGCACGCAATCCGTTATGGCGTGTGGTCGGGTTTCTGGACGACGACAAGCAGAAGATCGGCAATGTACTGAACGGTATCCGTGTGTTGGGCGGGCTGGAAGCGCTTGCGCAGATTGCGCAGAGTCTGGGGGTGGATAAGGCGATCATTGCGATGCCCAGCGCTTCGCATAAGCAGCGTAAACGTGCGATCGATTTGTGTAATGCGGCTGGGATCAAGGCGCTGACCGTCCCTTCCTTCGATGACTTGATGAGCGGTCAGGTCAGGCTTTCGCAGCTGCGTGAAGTCGAACTGGATGACCTGCTCGGCCGCGATCCGGTGCAACTGGACGATGCAGGATTGCATCAACAGTTGGCCGGGAAAGTCATATTGGTAACTGGAGCCGGCGGTTCCATCGGTTCGGAGTTGTGCCGCCAGATAGCCCGTTTTAGCCCAGCTAAATTGGTGCTGTATGAGTCCGGTGAGTTCGCTCTGTATAACGTTGAACAGGAGTTGGGGGAGGAATTTCCGCAGCTTGATGCCGTTTATTTGGCAGGCGATGTGCGTGATGACGTGCGCCTAAATCAGGTATTCGGTGCACATCTTCCCAATGTAGTGTTCCATGCAGCCGCCTATAAGCATGTGCCGCTAATGGAGCGCGATAACGCATGGCAGGCGGTGCGCAATAATGTATTCGGCACTTGGCGCGTGGCGAGTTGCGCGCAACGGCACGGGGTGGAGAAGTTCGTGCTGATCTCTACCGATAAGGCGGTGAACCCAACCAATGTGATGGGTGCCACCAAGCGGATGGCCGAGATCATCTGCCAGGGATTGCAGCGTGCGGACGGAACGCGGTTTGTCATTGTTCGCTTTGGCAACGTGCTGGGCAGTAACGGTAGTGTGATTCCTAAATTCCGCGAACAGATTGCCAAGGGCGGACCGATCACGGTGACGCACCCAGAAATCACCCGCTATTTCATGTCCATTCCCGAGGCTGCGCAACTGGTGATGCAGGCTGGTTACATGGGTAAGGGCGGCGAGATATTCGTGCTCGATATGGGTGAGCCGGTGAAGATCGCCGATCTGGCCAAAGATCTGATTCGCCTTTCGGGTATGGCCGAGGACGACATCAAGATCGAATTTACAGGTCTGCGCACGGGGGAGAAGTTGTATGAAGAGCTTCTGGCAGACGACGAGAGCACATTGCAAACGCACCACCCAAAATTGCGTATCGCACAGGCGAGAGCGGTTTCCCGCGAAGAGCTAGGGCATATGCTGGAATGGATTGGATCTGACGAGGCCTGCGCTGATGAGAGCGTGCGGCGTCAACTAAAATGCTGGGTGCCAGAATATTCACCTGCATCGAACGGGCATTGAAGTGACTTCCTTATCCGTCATTCTTATCACACATAACGAAGAAGCCAATATTCGGCCTTGTCTTGACTCCGTGGCATGGGCGGATGAGATAATCGTGGTTGATTCTGGCAGTACAGACGGCACTGTATCCATCGCTAGAGACATGGGGGCGAGGGTGTTCCAGCATGATTGGCCCGGGTTCGGGCCGCAAAAGAATCGTGCGCTGCAATATGCGACGAAAGATTGGATATTCTCTATCGATGCGGATGAGCGCGTCACACCTGAATTGCGGGCAGAGATCGAAAAGGCAATGATAGAAGAAAAAGCAGACGGATACTTTTGCCCGCGCCTTTCACAATTCTGTGGCACCTTCATTCATCATTCCGGCTGGCACCCTGACTACGTGTTGCGTTTGTTCAAGCGCAACAAGGGGAGATTCTCCGATAGTCTGGTTCACGAGAGTGTGCTACTTACTGGGGCTAGTTCTAAACTTAAGAATTCGCTTTTACACTATAGCTATCTGACGCGGGACGACGTTGAACGTAAAGTAAAACAGTACTCAGATGCCGCTGCCAAACAGATGTATCAGGCTGGTAGAAGTTCAAGTTGGTTGGGGGCGATTTTGAGTGGAGGGTGGGCATTCCTGAGAACATACATCATTAGACTTGGGGTGTTGGATGGTAAGTGCGGATGGCAAATAGCAGTAATGAATGCGCGCACGACTTATCTGAAATATCGCAAGCTTCATAAGATGAAAATCCAAGGATGATGCAATTTTTTACTGACGCGAATTACTAAGATTTCCCTAGCGCGGTGTGTATCTAGCGCATGTTGATAATGGTCGCTTTCAGTGCGCAGGGCTCGCGGAATAATTCCAGTGTTTTAGCCGTGATAGACTGTTTCAATGGCTAATGATTATTGGCTTTAATGGCGTAGGTCTGATTCAGTCCAATTCGTCTTCCCCGCATAGGCGGGAATGACGACTAAATCAGACCTGAAAATGAGCAGAGATGGTCTGTGCCCAAAATTTCTGGCTCGCCCATGTTGCACGAATCACATTTACTGAATCGGATCGCAGAATGCCTCATAAGATTGCTGTTGTGGTGCCCAAGTATGGCTTGGTTGGCGGAGGTGAGCGCTTTGCGAGCGAGATTACTGAACGCTTGGCGATGAATGAGCAATTTGAGATACATGTTTTTGCTAATAAATGGGTTGCGCATTCTGATCGAATTACTTTCCATAAAATCCCTAAAGTGTATTTCCCCCGTTTCTTGGGGCCCCTTGCATTTTCATGGTTCGTGAATCAAAAAATCTCAAAGATGAATTTTGATTTGGTGCACTCGCACCATTGGACTTTGAACGCAGATATATATTCTGCTCACGGTGTTCCCCACGCTGGTTGGGTTAGAGATGTGCGTAAAAAATCCCCAAGTCTTTACGATCGCACCGTAATGGCTACCGAACGAAAATTGATTCGTGATGGTGGGCGTTCATTTTTCCTTCCCGTTTCAACACTGGCCATGGAGGCTTTTAGGCAGGAATATGAAATGCTGCCCGGGCAATGGCGTGTCGTACATCCGGGTGTGGAAGTGGCTAGATTTGCAAAACCTGAGCGTGTTGAATGTCGCAACGAAATCAGGCAACTGTATGGAATCGGCGACTCGGATATCCTGTTACTTTTTGTCGGGATGAATTTCGAGGTCAAAGGACTAGATACAATTATCAGTGCGTTGGCCAAAGCACGGCAGCTTAAGCCCTCAGCTAATATTCGCCTGCTGGTTGTGGGGCGAGGTGACGAAGCGAAGTATGGAAAGTTGGCGCAATCGCTGGGAATAGCTGATGCGGTGACGTTTGCGGGGACTCAGGTCAGAGGGTTGGAACGCTACTATCGTGCGGCAGATGCTTTCGTTCTGTTTTCACGTTATGACACTTTTGGCATGGTGGTACTGGAGGCCATGGCGGCGGGACTGCCTGTGATCGTCAGCCCCAATGTTGGCGCTAAAGATTTGGTGGAAGAAGGCCGTAACGGTTATATCTTGCCTACACAGCAGGATGTGGAAGTGGCGGCCGGTCGCATGATCGAGTTGACAGATAATGCGCGCCGCGCAGAAATGGGAGAGGCAGCATCACTGACTGCCGCGAAACACGATTGGGAGAGATTGGCGGAAAAGATGGAGATCCTCTACAAAGAAGCACTCTCAGGCAAAGATCGAGATCCTGCTATTGGTGCTTTACGCCAGACATCCATGGAAATCTGATTGCATCGTATCTCCATCCCCTCCCTCATAATTCTGATATGGGAGGAGAAGCTGCCAAAATTAAAGCAAAGAAATTGGGATTATTCATACCAACATTTTGGAAGCGGGCAATCTGCCTTATTGGGGGCGCATGGTGTGTCTAGCTTATGGGGGAAAATTAGAGTCGGCTGTTTGCTTGAAACTCTATCTTTCCTCAAAAAAGTGAACTCCATCGTTTGCGGAATTACAAAATTTTTGTAGGCTGTCACTTTTCCAGCATTGTTGGGATGTATGTGAACTATTTCAAAATCTTTTAGCAACTTTCTAAATGAGAGATTGATAAGATCAAAGCCATGTTTGACGATAATGGCCTCTAATCTGTGAAATTCAATCACCAAAATTCGAAATTTCCTGAGTGTTTCTCTGCTGGTATCAAATAACACCTCGTATTCAGCACCTTCAATATCCATTTGTAAAATCAAATCACTTTCATTTTTGGCTTTTCTATTTACCCAATTTTCCAAAGTTATATGGATGGAATCTTCTTCTTGCCCTAAATATTTTTTTTCAAAATCAAACAACTTATTCTGTACGGGTGGTGCCTCAACTGAATAATCGGCCAAATAACATTTGACCCCTCTATTTGCAAATGCCAGTTCAAAATTTGCAACCTCGCATACGCCAGGCGAAAAACATCCATTGATATTGTCTAAGTCATCCGGCACAAGATAGCCACCATCTCCTTCACCACCAATACGAATGAGATTGTGATTTGTTGTTACTGGCTTGAGTGATGAAATGAAATCACTCACTAGAGCTACGTCTGTAGTTTTACAGAGCAGTTTATTTTGACTGAGAAGCAAAGATTTAAAAAATTCACCTACGATAGTAGCCATTACGCATCCATTTTTATATAACTAAAGTTCGTACCATTTTAAACCCATTGCTGAAGTAAAGTGAGTTACTACCTTAATCTTGCCTTGATCTTTTGTTCGACCTTCCTAGGGATTTGCGTCAGGGAGAAATAAAGTTTTCCACAATGGATTGACCACTCAGAAGTGGCTGCGGCTTTTATAGCGTCTAGGAAAAAAGCTTCTTGTGTCATAGGCTGACGAAGGTTTCGGTTCAAGCGAATATATTCTTTAAGTAAGTTCTTGTAGTTGCGACGCAGGAAGATTCGTCCAGCAGAGTCGGTCAGTCGCTCTCCTAGAAGTTTGCGATAGTAGCGTTGTAATGCAAACACCTCGGCAAGAAATGGACCCGTAGCTTGGTCAGTACTGTCCTGCTTGGCATGTACCCGATACTTTACGTAGGGGTCTAACATGGCCACTGCTTTCCCAGCCAAGGCGGCATCAATTACAAAGGGGCGATCGCATATCTTGCCGTAGGTTTCGAACTCTAAGTGAGCCCGCTGTAATACATCTATCCGATAGACTACCGAACAAAATGGCATCGGGAATCCCGCGTATAGATTGGTGGCTAATTGCCGCCCAGTCAAAACGACGTAATGATTACCACTGACTTTTGCCCAGGCTGCATTTTCAGGATCTTGATGGGCGCGCATCGAAGATACTGCGACAGTCGATTCTGGCGTGTGAGATAGCGCTATGGATACATCACGCAGATAGTTCGGGTGTAGCAAGTCATCATCATGAAACAGCATGGTCCACGGTCCGCGAGCCATAGCTTGAAGTTCAGCCCAGCAGATTTTAGGGTCGTTCGATGGCCGACAAACAAGTTCAACGCCCCGTTTTGAAAATGATTGCACAACCTCTTTGGTGTTGTCGGTGCTGCCGTTATCGAGCACGCAGATGCGTGATGCGGGGCGAACTTGTGCAAGTAATGATTCGAGGGTGGCGCTAATAAGCGGCGCTCTATTGTAGGTCAGTACCAATACTTCGATTTCGATGGGTATGTTTTCGCTCATATTCGCGGAATCTCATCTCGTACCAAAGCTACGATCCATTCGCCGAAGCCATCGTATGAATATCGCTTGCATTGAGGAGATTGCAAGAAACGTCTTCCGGCCTCTAGCATTGCATCCGCCTCAGACTCGGTCAGGTTTTCCATATGTTCTGCGAGAGATTCCGGCGAGGTAAAGGTTCGCGCATCAATGAATGTTTCAATAGGCAATTGCTCGCATATATCTGGTGCGCCCAGATACACGGGGATGGAGGCTGATACGATGGCATCGATCACTTTTTCAGTGATGTAACCTGGGTATGCGGTGTTCTCATAAGCAATGGTGAATTTGTATTGGCTCAGGAGTTTATGTTTATCATCACATAAGCCACGTAGCGCTGTCTGGATGTCGTTGATCTTTGCGGCTTGGTTTGCGGGTAAATTTGAAATGTCATCCCAGCCACGTCCGTACACCTCGATTTTATTCTGCAGGCCAAGCACGTGAAGAAGATCGATTCTTGCATCATGCAATTGTAGTTGCCAACAGGACTGATAGGTTTGGGAAAGGCGCTTGCGTAGGCCGTGTCTCAATACCCTCAAAGCATCACGAGTATTGTGTACATGTGCCCATCCTTTTCCGCGCCAGTATTTATTAGCGGCAACTAGCACGGCATTCTTGCGTGAGCCCCATGGCTGTGGTGCAGGTATTTCTTCGAGCCAAAAACTAGGAAATGAAAGTCGCCAGTGTTGCGCTTTCTGAAGTGCTGGAATCCCTTCAAAGATCGGCTTGGGTCCGATGCAATGTTTGAATTTCACATTGGATCGCAAAAGGCGATCGACGCTGCGGTAAGCGATAAGAGGAGATTCAAGCATCATGATGATGGAAGGGATCGCGCCTCGTCGGCAAAGCTCTAAACCATGGCGAGCATCCATTTCCTGTACAACATGCACCTCGCTTGCTAGCCACTCGCCAGACTTTACTTTTTGCAGTGCGATATCACCTGATACAAGTTCGATCCCCAGTTCTGCTTCGCGTTCGTAGAGGCTGGTAGCCCATGCAGAGCCTAGGAATCGCTGCGACCAACTGCGATCACGGAGGCGGTCGAGATGAAATTGACTGATGTCAGAGCAGAAGGCGATTTTCATATGTAAAAAAATGTCTGGGGATTCATCGCTACTTAATTGGCGACGAATCCGAGCGGAGGTTTCATGTGCGTATTGGAACATATCCAAAGGGGTGCGAGGGGCCTTTTCTAGATTTTGCGCGCAGCCCTTGGGGGATGTGCTATTAATCAATCACACGCCGAATGTGTTGGCTGAATCAGGTGAGATAGCGACAAGTAGATTTTAGGTACAATGTGAGAAATCATCATTAGCTTGAAATCATGAGTCAAAGTACAAAGCAGGAGCCAGAGATTGTTGTTACCTTTACGGGTGGGCTAGGCGCTCAGATATTGAGTGCGGCGGTATATTTTGACCTTCTTGAGCAAGGTCAGAATATATGTGCAGATGTTAGCTATTTCAAGCAGGCTGCAAGAACGGCTACGGTTGGCAATAAGGGGGAGCTTTCGTATTGGAATTATGAGCTCGGACAGTATGATCTGCCCGTGACAACCTTTCCCACTAGCAAACACAAAAAATCTATATTCAAGCGCAATGGCCCTAGGGTCATAACAGATGGCGTCGACAAGTTGAGGTTGGCTATCGCAGCATTGCGCAAACCAAAGGTGAGGAAGCATTTTCCAATCAGCATTTCAATGCTTGAGGAATGCCGCAAAATTACTGGCAACAATGATTGCCTGTGCATTCATATCAGACGTGGCGATTACGTGAATGTCGCAAGCCATTTGGTAGGTGATATGGACTTTGTCTACATGGCAAGATCTCTCTCAAAATTCGTTCCCGCCGTTGTCGTGATCTCAGATTCAGAAGTTGCGGAAGAGATCAAGAAAAATCTAAATGAGCTCTTCGAGCATTGTTCATTTGTTGTTGGTGGTAATCCTCATGTTGCACATGCCTTGATGAGGCAAGCTAAATATCTTATTTGCTCAAATAGTCAATTTAGTCTCAGTGCCGCACTGCTGAATGAAGTCGGTCAGCAGGTATTTCTGCCCACCAAATGGTTCGGAGAAAGTGAGTCGGATTCTCAGATACCAATAAATGAAATTTGTCGTTTTCAAATGCTCAGCCTGTCCTAGTTTTCCTGAGCGCTTCATTTAGGCCATTTTAGTTTTCTATAACAAATTCATAATTTCTCGGAGAAAAGATATGTCGCAAAAAACTGGAATTTTTCGCGCGTTAAAGCGTATGAATGATCGTCGCCGGAGGGCGCAGAGTTACTGTGCGGCTATTCGCAGGGGTGAGTATCCTTTGCCGCCGCAATCGATAAAGCTGGCGGTGATACGACATAACATCCCTAATCCGCATCCTTCTGTGTTTGTCGAGACCGGGACTTACTATGGCGATACAGTGGCTGCAATCAAAGATCTTTACTCGAATGTGATTTCAATCGAGGTGGATACGGTGTTGCACAAAGCGGCTTGCGAGCGATTTGCGAAGGACAAGAATGTACATATCGTGCTTGGTGATTGCGCAAAGAAGTTGCCAGAAGTTCTTGCAGGAATACAAGAATCAGCAGTGTTCTGGTTGGATGGTCATTACAGCGGTGGCGTAACAGGCAAAGGCGAATTCGAAGATCCAATTCTGATCTCCCTTAATCAAATAGCCGCCCACCCAGTGCGTGGTCATGTGATTTTCGTTGATGACGCACGCACTTTTGATGGACGCGAGGGGCGTCCAGATATCTCAGAAGTTTTTAGTTGCATCAAGAAGATTGACTGTCGCTATATCATTCGGGTGCAGAGCGACATCATTGTGGCGACTACGGAACCGCTTCCGGTTAGAGTCTAGTCAAGTTGGTGCGGCGGCGAGTAGTCCAAGTGCGATGTGAGTGACGGGTTCCGTTGTGAGTTCATCGAGGCATTTGCTCCTTCCGCTTCCCTCGCACCCAGTCCGGTTGCACGGAAGGCAACTCATATTGGGGCTGACTACTTGATGAAGCGCATCGACGATACGCCAAGCGCGCCAGTCGGTCGGGCCATGAATGGTAAGTGTTGGCGTACCCAATGCGGCAGCGATATGCGGTGCGGCGCTATCGACACCTAGATGAAGAGAACTCATCGATATCACTGCAGCTAGTTCGGCGAGTGTGGTTTTCCCTGCGAGGCTGAAGGTGCGGGCTTCACGCCCTTCTAGGATGCTTTGACAGTCGGCGGCCTCTTCAATAGATCCAATTATTACTGATGGGATGTGATGCACTTCCCAAATCCTGTCTATTACCTCACCCCACTTTTGGTTGCTCCATTCCTTGTATTTCCAGCGGGAGAATGGATTGATTGAAATAAATCTTCCCCCGGAAGCAATTCCGACTGTTGAGAGTAATGCCGCTGCAGCCAGGCCCGTCTCGGGCGCGATGTTTAGTTTTGGAATGGAGTCGGATGTATCGATGCCAAGTTTGCGCAGGATTCGCAAAGATTGATCGGCACCTGGGTGTGCAGGAAGTGGCGCAGCTTGAAGGTTGGATAAGATGGTTGTGTAACAGTAGTTATGCCAAAACTGGTTCTTGTTGCCGTGACAGCCGACTCGTATTGCCGCACCAGTGAGAAATGAGAGTATCGCTCCTCGATCTCCAGTTCGCAGATCAATAACAAGGCCATAGTTTTTATGGCGTATGTATTTTGCGAAAGTAATAAATTCGCGTAATCGATGTAGCAAAGAACCACGAGTCCTTACGATTTCGACAACTTCGCAAATATTGGGGTCACTCTTCAGTAGTGAACCATAGGGTTTTGAAACCAGTATAGAAACGTGTGCTTGCGGATAGGTCTCTCTAAGAGCGCGAATGGACGGTGTAGTCAGGACGACATCGCCAATATCCCCGAGTTGGATGAGAAGGATGTTTGTAGGTGCAGAGGGTAGAGACATATGGGGAACGATGGAGAATCTCTAGTACTGACTCAGTTGAGTTTCAAATTTGGGCGGCTATTTCCTATTGGACGCCGCTAATGCCAAATTGAATCTGATGTAATTGAGCATAGACCCCATTTTTTCTCAGTAACTCATCGTGCGTCCCAGTCTCAACTATTTCGCCTTTTTGTAGTACAACAATTCTATCCGCATTTTCGATGGTGGATAAACGGTGTGCAATTACCAGGGAAGTGCGGCCGTGCATCAATGTTTCTAATGCGGCTTGAACATGGCGTTCTGACTCACTGTCTAGCGCAGATGTCGCTTCGTCGAGAATGAGGATAGGCGTGTCCTTTAGAATAGCGCGTGCGATAGCAATGCGCTGGCGTTGCCCGCCAGAAAGTTTTACGCCTCGTTCACCAACCAATGTGTTTAATCCTAGCGGCATATCGCGGATGAATTCCATTGCATGTGCTGCGTTGGCAGCGGCGATAATCTCTGACTCTGGGACTGTGCGCATCTGACCGTAGGCAATATTAGCCGCAACTGTATCGTTGAATAGAACGACTTCTTGGCTGACAAGTGCGATGTTGGCGCGCAGACTAGTTAGTGTGAGGTCTGCAAGGTCGTGTCCATCCAGTGTGATACGTCCACTTGTGGGGAGATAGAATAGAGGCACTAGGTTGGCAAGCGTGCTTTTCCCGCTACCCGAGGCTCCCACCAAAGCAACGGTTTGCCCAGCGGGGATGGTTAGGCAAATGTTGTGTAATGCTAATCTGTCATCGTGCTGATAGGCCATATTTACATGGTCGAAACAGATATTCCCTTGCGCCCGATCAATTTCGACCTTTCCGATATTAGCTTCTCCAGGCGTGTCGAGTAGATCAAAGATGCTTTCGGCTGCGGCTAGGCCACGTTGCAAATGCTCGCTTATACCGGTCAAACGCTTGATGGGAGCCGTTAACATGAGCATTGCTGCGATAAAGGAGAGAAAACCTCCCACTGTGGTTGCGTCGCTACGCGCCTGCACGGTAGCAAGGTAAATAATGATGGATAAGGCTATCGCGGCGATCATTTGCACAATCGGAACATTAGCCGCCGCAGACATTGTGTGTTTCATGATGTAACGACGCACCCAATTAGCGGTTTCACTAAATCGCTCGCGCTCATATTGCTGCCCGCCAAATAGCTTTACCACTTTATGGGATGCGATGCTTTCTTCGATCACTTGCGTGATATCGCCCATTGCGCGTTGTGAATCCCGACTGGCATTTCGTAGTCGCGCATTGAGGATGCGGATAGATAAAGCAATGATTGGCACAATTAATAAGCTAAGCAATGTGAGCTTCCAATTGAGGTAGAAAAGCCAACCTAGCAACCCGATAATAATGATGCTATCGCGAATGGATACCGTCACTACACTAGTGGCAGCGGCAGTGACTTGAGTCACATCGTACGTCACTTTTGAAATTAGATTGCCAGTCGAATGATTGTCGTAGTGGGATGTAGGCAACGTGAGCAATTTATTGAACATCTCCTCACGCAGATCCATCACTAGTTTGTTAGCAACCCATCCAATGGCATACGTTCCAATGAACGAGGCGAGTCCTCGAACAAAAAAAATCAACAGGATAATCAATGGCGCGAGTCGGATGACGGTGTCATCCTTGTTGACGAATGTGCCATCTAGCAAGGGTTTCAGTAAAGCCGGTAACAGAGGCTCCGTCGCAGCTGTAACCACGATGGCAATTATGGATATTGCAAAGGTACGCCAATATGGTTTGACGTAACTAAGCAGACGAAAATAAAGCTGAGCGCTAGAGTGATTCATCTTGCCGAGTTTATCAGAAACTCAATTTAGAAGCCGATGCTAGTCAACTGAATCGGCGCTTTATTCTGCTCCTCAGTAATTCCCATCGCAGCCTTGAACTATTTTCTGGTTCCATTAATTCGACTTCTCGAGCAATTTGACCGCGACGCAGGTAGTATCGGTCGAATACGGACTGGCGCATTCCCCATTTGTTAAGAAATTGCGCCCCACCGTCATTCTTTTTTACCTTGCCCGTCGATTTGCATTGAAAGTGATAAACAAGCGAGTCGCCAACCCCTAAAAATATTCTGCATCCTGCATGCCACATTTTCATAGAAAAGTCGTTGTCACTACTCATGCCTGGCGAGAATTCACTACTGTACCCGCCGACCTTGAACCACCAGCGCTTGCTCACCAATGTTGGCGGCCAGGTGGCGCCGAGCCAATCGGGTTTTTGGTGCTGGGATAATTCCGCCAACAATCTAGCCTCATCGAAATTATCCGTATCACTGCCGTAGTTGCGCACGATCACACAGGGGTTGTTCGTGTCGCGCGGTTCGATCATGGTGCCGGAAAGCATGAATAGATCAGTGTCGAGCTCCTTGAGTTTATTTACCAGCGCTGCGTCCCAGCCGGGGCAGCAGTACATATCGTCGTTCAAATACAGGATGTAGTCATGCGTGGCGTGCATGGCCGATTCGTTGACGGCCAAACAGATGCCTATGTTGTCCGGTGAAGAGGTGTGTGTGATACCTTGCGCACGCACCCACTCCAGGGTGCCATCGCCACCATCATTCACATGCACGATGATTTGATGGTCGAATGCTGAATTCTCGCGGATGCTGCGGATGCACAATTGCAAAAGGGGGAGGTTGTTCCAGGTGGGGATGAGAATTGAGAACATGTTTATATGATGGGATAGGCTATTGATTAACGATGGTATCGTGCCAGAAAATTCTTGATGTTGCTGATACTTTCCGCCAACTAATTGATTTGTGATGATGGTAATTGTTGCGCAAATGCTAAAATCACCCGTTTCGGTTAAGGCGAAGTCTGCGGTACTACGTAGGCCAAATAATAATCAGCGGGGTAATGCTGCTCTCTTGGGGGCGGTGGGCATGCATGAATAATAAACAAATATTAGTAGTTGCGACACGCCGCATAGGTGATGTTTTGCTGATTACACCATTGCTTAGATCACTCAGGCTTGCATGGCCAGACGCTAGGATAGATGTTTTGGTCTTTGCGGGAACTGAGGGAGTGCTTTCGCGTAATAACGACGTCGACAATGTAATTGCTGTGACCCATCGTTCTTCATTTATTCAAAGTATTCGTTTCTTGATGAGTTTATGGCGCAACTATGATTTAGCGTTGTCCACCATGTCGAGTGATCGCCCAACGATTTATGCGCGTGTTGCTGGAAAATATTGCATTGGCGAGGTCGATCCGGGGGGTAAGCATCAGTGGAAAAGATGGTTGCTTTCGAGGACGGTCGAATCTGACAATTTGAATACGCATACGGTACTGATGCATCTTAAGCTGGCCGATTTGTTGAGTATCCCAAGATGTCATGAAGTGGTCATGAAATGGGATGCGCAGGATGAGGCGGTGGTACATGCAGCCTTACCTTTTGATATTTCGCTACAGCCTTACGTGGTTTTGCATGTTTATCCCAAGTATTTCTACAAAGCATGGAATAACGAAGCTTGGATCGCTTTGGCTGCTTGGTTACATGCAAGGGGCGTTCGAATAGTATTGACCGGCGGCAATGACGAGCATGAGACTGTTGGCTTGAGGGAGTTGGCGGC
The DNA here is from genome assembly GCA_041665725.1 of Sideroxydans sp. Classification (GTDB taxonomy): domain Bacteria; phylum Pseudomonadota; class Gammaproteobacteria; order Burkholderiales; family Gallionellaceae; genus Sideroxyarcus. The sequence continues at coordinate 25,449 of JBAYIG010000005.1, forward strand.
TCTGATGCCAATCGATACGATCAATCTTGCGGGTAAGTTGAGCTTTCCTTGTCTAGCTTACTTGCTGAGCAATGCTAAGGCTTACGTTGGGCCAGATACGGTGGTTACTCACCTTGCTGCGGCAATGGGTACGCCAACAATCGCAATATTTGGGCCAACAAATGCAATCAAGTGGGGCCCTTGGCCGGCAAAGTATGAGTTTGATGCTAATCCATTTGTGATGAGGGGCACCCAACACGTTAACAATGTTATTTTGTTGCAGGACGAACGTGATTGTGTTCCCTGTATGTTCGAGGGATGCGACAGACATATATCCAGCTCAAGCGACTGTTTACAGAACCTCCCGGTGAAGAAGGTCGTGCAAGCGTTGGGGGAATTGGGTATTCGCTAGAAGTTGTTGGGCGAGTTGTTTAGGGGGGAGGTCTTGCAGACCTTCCATGGGCGGAAGGTGATGTGTAGTGGGGACTTATGTGAAATCTAAATTTTACTCAACTTATCCCACCTATTCTTTAGTCGAGCACCTGGTTGCAGCAGTTCTGATTGTCTTTCCAGCTTTGTATTTTGCAGTTCGCGGCGGGATGAATGCTGCTCTGTTCCTTATCTCAATCATTTCGCTAGTCTCAATCTGCACATTTCAAAAAACAAAAACAAATCGTCAAGGATTCGAAGATTCGGGTCTAATTTTCGCTGTGGCAATGGCATCAGGGGTCGGCGTTACCCTGATTAGCCAAATATATCATCAAGATTTAAATGGGCGGTATTTTGATTCTGCAGCCCGTTTTTTGTTGGCGATACCTGTATTCCTGTTTTTGCGTGATCAAAAAATGAGAACGCTTTCTACGATTCAATATGCTTTTCCAATCGGTGCGATTGCAGCATTTATGGTCGTAATGATTCCCAATCCGACATTGAGACACCATGCATCAACTCCATACCTGAATCACATTCATTTGGGAGATGTGTCACTTTTGCTGGGATTCCTATCAGTAATTTGCATTGATTGGATTCAGAAAGATAAACCATTCGTAAGAGCATTAAAACTGCTGGGTTTTGCTGCTGGATGCTCGATGTCTATTCTGTCTAGCGCTCGGGGAGGTTGGATTGCAATTCCAATATTCGCTGCAGTTTATTTATATTTCAAGTTCAAGGCCGGTCTGATCAAATTGCTTGGTTTGTCAGTGGTTATATTTTCAATCATAGGATTGATCGGCTTCTTTTTTGTTGAGCCCATTCGTGAGCGATTGTGGATGGTGTATTCCGATTTGTCTGAATTTGACCATGGTAATGTGGATACATCTATAGGAATAAGACTGCAGTTGTGGAAAGCGGCATTTCATCTGATCATTGAAAACCCGATATTGGGAGTTGGCGCGGAAGGGTTTGCAAGGGCAATGGGTGCGATGAGCTCTTCGGGATTCATTACACAGGCAGCTGCAGACTATGGAAAGGGGGAGGTGCATAACGAAGTACTGGCTCAAACCGTTCGATTCGGTCTGTTTGGCTTTATTTCAATATTGTCGATTTATTTTGTACCCTTCTATTTATTCATTCGCGCCTCTAGGTCAGAGAATCAACAGCAAGTGGGTGCCGCAATGATGGGCATATGTGTGACGCTTGGGTTTTTTGTATTCGGACTGACCGTAGAAACATTTGATCTGAAGATGACAGCTGCGTTCTATAGCCTAACGGTGGCGGCACTTCTTGCGATTGCAACTCATCACGGTAGCCAGGGAATATAGTATCAACTCATTATCAGAGGACATCATGTTCAGCGTCGTCATCCCCAGTTGGAACAATCTCGCCTTTTTGAAGTTGTGTGTCGAGAGCATACAAAAACATTCACAGTTCGATCACGAGATCATTGTGCATCTTAATGATGGCTCAGATGGCTCACTCGAGTGGGTAAAATCAAAAGGGATTCGCTACACCCATACCGAGAAGAACGTCGGCGTGTGCCTCTCGGTGAATCACCTGATGGCGAAAGCAAATAACGATTGGGTGCTTTTCATGAATGACGACATGGTGGCTGCGCCAGGATGGGATGTGGCCTTTGTGGATGCAGTCAAGTCGCTCGATACCGACCTTGCTTTGTTTTTCGGTACATTGATACAGCCTGAAACGAACGATCACCCCTATATCATCAAGCAAGACTTTGGGAGTTCTCCGGAAACTTTTGATGAAGACGGATTCTTGCAAGGCTGTATGCAGGACAAGCGAGGGGATTTTGAAGGGGGATCATTGCAGCCCACACTAGTGCACAAGAAATGGTGGGCTTTGTTAGGGGGCTACAGTGTTGAATTCTCGCCCGGCATGAGTAGTGACGATGATCTGATAATGAAGTTCTGGGTTGCCGGTTGTCGCAACTTCCGTATCGTTGGTGCGAGTCGTTTCTACCACTTCGGTATGGCCAGCACAGGCCGCATCACTCATAACCAAGGCGGACGTATGTTCGTGATGAAGTGGGGTATCACGCATCTAGAGTTCTTTCGAAAGGTCCTGCCGACACTGCGCAATGCTGACAAGGGCAATACACCAGACAATCCATACAACTGCATCAAGCCGACCTTGCTTGGCAGGCTAAGACGATTGGGCTACACCTTGCGTTACGGCTATCCCTTGGACGGCCTCGCTACTTGGGACCCTATTCCGGGTCGAGGGAAGTGGGACGAAGGGAATTAGCCTGCAGGCTTGGTAAGCTCTTCTTGTGAAATAATGCATCAAATTGCAACAGAAAGTGTTCCGCCAAATGTAGGTAAGTATGATTGGCAACGACGTGTTTATAGCCCTCGACTCCGATATTTTGTCGCAAAGATGGATTGGCCAACAGCGCCGTTAAATTATGCTTTAGTTCGTCAATATTGCTAAAAGTGGCGAGGTGCCTATTGGGGATGAAGTGTCGTTCAAGCTCAGGCGGAGTATCTGTCAACAAACAAGCTCCGGCAGCAAGCACTTCGAAGAATCTCATGTTCAAACCTGCGCTATCCCGAACTCTCGAAACGTTGATGACAACCTTGGATGAGCTGAATAAGGAATTCAACTCATTGCCGATGATCGAATTGCCTTTATGGATGGCGGCAAGCATCTTGGGGGCAATCTTGCTTTTTCGATTACCTACCCAGTTGGGGCCATACAAGGCAACATTGCTGCTTACGCCCAGTGCGGCATTCAATATTTCGTCTCGCCACGGACTGAAATTTCCGACGAAGCAAATGTCATACAGAGGCTGACTATCGAACTGCGGGTAGAAGCGTGTTGGGTTAACTGCATGGCATAAATATTTCGCTGGAATCTGCTCGTTATTCAATAGCGCAACAGCGTTTTGGTTGAACAAGTTGTAGACATCAAAGAATTGGCTGCTCTCTTTCAGGCGTTCAATCTCTTCGTAAGCCTCAACATTCCAAGCAATTTTGGGCACAGTAATTTTTTCAAGTATTCTGTCGCCCCTATTCCCGTAGGTGGGCTCTTGTATAAATAGCACAAGGTTTGGCTGAAAATCTTGGTGGGTTTTGTAGAGACTATCTGCAGCAATATTCTCCCAGCGTAATGGATGATCTAAGAAAAGCCCCACCCCCTTCTTTACCAAACCGAGGCTCCAGGCCCATTTCGTCAATCTTCGAAAAATCTTTTTGTGCACAAAGCTTACAGGAATATCCGAGGCTAGAAACAAACGCACTTCGATTCCCATTGATTCAAATGCTTCTTTTAATTCGAAGGCAATTGGAGGAAAGCGAACATAAGCAATCAAGATTTTTCTAGGCAATTTCACTTTTATTTCTATTGCATTGTTGAGAGCCACATTAGCCGGACATAAAAGTCTGATACGCTATTCTACTGGACAAGTAATCGAGGTAGCACATGGCCATCTACATAGTGGGAGACATACAAGGTTGTTACCTAGAACTACGGCTATTGCTGGATAAGATTCAGTTCGACGCGCAAAAAGATAAGTTGTGGTTTGTGGGCGATCTGGTCAATCGTGGTTCGGGATCATTAGAGGTGTTGCGCTTGGTGAGGTCGCTAGGCGATAGCGCCATCACTGTCTTGGGTAACCATGATCTGCATCTACTCGCCGTCGCCGCGGGCGTGGCGCAATTACATCGCAGCGATACTTTGGGTGAGATATTGGCTGCATCTGACCGCGATGAGCTACTTACGTGGTTACGCCAGCAACGTTTGATGCATGTCGAGGGCGACAACGTCATGGTGCATGCAGGCTTGTTGCCGCAATGGAGCATCAAGCAAGCCACTAAGCTAGCGCGTGAAGTAGAAACGGTGTTGCGCGGTGACGACTACGTCAAATTCCTTGAGCATATGTATGGCAACACGCCCAACCGTTGGGATGATGAATTGACGGGTTACAAGCGCCTGCGCGTCATCACCAATGCCTTCACTCGACTGCGTATCTGTACGCCGGACGGCGAGATGGAATACAAATTCAAAGGTGAAGTAGAGAAGATGCCTGCGGGTTATGTGCCGTGGTTCGATGTTTCGAAACGTGCCAGCAAAGATGCAACGGTCATATTCGGCCACTGGTCGGCGCTGGGGCTGAAGGTCACACCCAACATCATCGCGCTGGATACAGGATGTCTGTGGGGCGGTTCGTTGACAGCAATCAGGCTTGAAGACAGGGAGTTGTTCAAAGTCGCATGTCAGAATCCGGTGGCTCAAGATTGGTAGTCGATCTTCTAGGGAAGATAGGGTTTGATTCGCCCCCTGCTAATATAATTCGTCCATTCAACATATGAGCTGCAACTTGGCTCACTAAAAAATGAGTAATCCATACAAAGGCAAGACCGGTTTGAAACGACTATGGAACGCGATGTTCTATTCCATGGATGGATTGCGTGCGGCATTCAAACATGAAGATGCCTTCCGCATGGATGTGTTGCTGGCAATGATGTTGATTCCCGCCGCTTTCCTCACCTCCGCGAGCGGTCTCGGCAAGGCATTGATGGTGGCGAGCGTGTTATTGCTGTTGATCGTCGAGCTATTGAACTCGGCCATCGAAGCGGCAGTGGACCATACCTCGCTGGATCACCATCCCTTCGCCAAGCGTGCCAAAGACATCGGCAGTGCGGCGGTGTTCATCAGCCTGCTGACCATCTGTGCGGTGTGGGGGTTGGTGTTGCTGGGCTAGGCTTCAGGCTCTTCCGCAAACCACTTCCCGATCACACCTTCCGCTTCTTCTATCCCCACCTTCTTCAAGCTAGAGAATAGTTGCGCGGAGCATTGCGGGAAATTCTGCTGCAAGAAGGCATTCACTTCACGCAACGTCTGGGTGGATTGCTGGCGACTCAACTTGTCCGATTTGGTTAGCAGGATGTGCACAGGTTTCTGCGTGATGGCGAACCAGCCCATCATCCATTTATCGCGATCAGTGAGAGGATGTCGAGCATCCATGATGATGATCAAACCCGCCAGTTCCTCGCGCGTTTGCAGGTACTCACCCAACAGTTCTTCCCAATGCGCCTGCACATCAGGCGGCACTTTGGCATAGCCATAACCCGGCAAGTCAACGATGAAACGCTGGTCGCCCAAGTCGAAGTAGTTCAGATGTTGTGTGCGCCCCGGTGTCTTACTGGTGTAAGCCAGACGCACATGGTTGGCCAGTGTGTTGATGGCGCTCGACTTGCCTGCGTTGGAACGACCAACGAAGGCGACTTCCTTTCCGCCGTGGAAAGGAAGGTCCTTGATGTGGTTGACCGTGGTGTAGAAGGTCGCTTTGGAGAAGAGTCCCATTATTTCCAAGCCGCGAAGATCTTGTCTGCCGCCGCCACCGTCGCGGCGATATCCGCCTCGGTATGTGCAGCAGAGACAAAGCCTGCTTCGAATGCCGAGGGTGCGAGGTAGTGACCTGCATCCAACATGGCGTGGAAGAATTTGTTGAATGCTTCTTTGTCGCACTGCATCACTTCCGCGTAACTAGTGGGCAAGAACTTGCTGAAGTACAGACCGAACATGCCGCCTACAGATTGTGCGCAGAATGAGATGCCGTGTTTTTGAGCAGAAGCAGTGAGACCTTCGGTGAGTTGCTTTGCCAGCATGGCGAGCTTGTCGTAGAAGCCGGGCGCTTGCACCAGTTTCAAGGTGGTCAGGCCTGCGGCGACAGCGACAGGGTTGCCAGACAGCGTGCCTGCTTGATAGACCGCACCCAGTGGAGCGAGGCAGTTCATGATGTCGCGACGACCGCCGAATGCAGCAGCAGGTAGTCCGCCGCCCATCACCTTGCCTAGTGTCACGAGGTCAGGCTTGATGCCGTAGTGGCCTTGTGCGCCTTGCAAGCTGACACGGAATCCGGTCATCACTTCGTCAAGGATCAGCACCGCACCGTGCTTGGTGCATAGGTTGCGCATCGCATCGAGGAACTCTTGCTTAGGTGTGACTAGATTCATATTGCCAGCGACAGGCTCGACGATGACAGCGGCGATCTCATTACCAAATTCGGCGAAAGCTTTTTCCAAACCGGCGGCATCGTTGTAATCCAACACCGTGGTCAATGCGGCGATCTCGGCGGGTACGCCGGACGAGCTAGGCTGGCCGAACGTCAATGCACCGGAACCCGCTTTCACCAGCAGGCCATCGGAGTGGCCGTGGTAACAACCTTCGAATTTGATGATGCGTGAACGACCCGTGAAGCCACGCGCCAAACGAATGGCGCTCATGGTCGCTTCCGTGCCAGAGCTGACCAGACGCACCATCTCGATGCTCGGCAGGATCTTGCATAACAGGTTCGCCAGTTCCAATTCAGTCGCAGTGGGCGCGCCGAAACCTAGGCCTTGTGCAGCAGCGTCTTGCACCGCTTTGACGACTTCAGGATGGCAGTGGCCGACGATCATCGGACCCCAAGAGCCGACGAAGTCGGTGTATTTCTTGCCGTCGGCATCCCACACATAAGCGCCTTGGCCGCGCTGGAAGAACAGCGGTGTGCCACCAACGGAACGGAACGCGCGCACGGGCGAGTTCACACCACCGGGAATGACTTTTTGAGATTCGATAAAGAGTTCTTCGTTGTGAGATGTCATTGCTTAAGTCCTACTGAATAATGTTGAAAATTCTTTTGCACTTGCTTCGATGTTTGGTGCATCCCACAGTGCAGAGATCACTGCGAGTGAGTCTGCGCCGGCTCGCACTAACTCGGCACCGTTCTGCTGAGTGATGCCACCTATGGCGACGATGGGTACGTGTATCTCAGGGCGTGCCTCGCGCAACATGGATACATCCGCTTTCACCGCTTCGGGTTTCACGCTCGATGGGAAGAACGCACCGAACGCCACGTAATCTGCCCCTTGTCGTACTGCCTCCAACGCCAAAGGCGCGCGATTATAGCAAGATACCCCGATGAGCTTGGTTTCACCGAGTAGGGCGCGTGCTACAGCCACGCTGCCATCTTCGCCACCTAGATGTACGCCGTCGGCATCTATCTGCGCAGCCAATGCCGCATCATCGTTCACGATGAAGGTGGTGTCGAACTCGCGGGTGAGATGCCTTAAGGCAGTTGCTTGCTGCAATCGAAGGGCGGCATCGGCGATCTTGTTGCGATATTGCAGTACGCGAGCACCGCCTTGGAGGGCGAGGCGGACTTTGCGTAGCAACTCGTTGGTGTCGGCGAGGTCCGGCGTGATGGCATAAAGACCTGCGATGGTAGGAGGAGTCATAAAACTCGCGTAGCGATTCGTTTGATCCCTCTCCCTTTGGGGGAGGGTTTGGGTGGGGGAGACGGGCGAAGTTGAGAGCTAATGTGAAGCTCAGCGCTAAGCCCGTTAGTGGCGAGTCTCTTCACCGTCTTTTTTTTCGTCTTCGTCTTCGTCACGCGCCCAGAACAAGCGATCAGGGATGTGTTGTCCCATGCCGGGGCGGAAGCCGTATTTCAAAGCTTCCCATGTATATTCCTGTGCTTCGTGCACCGCGTCTTCCATCGACAAGCCATTCGCCAACAGTGCGGCGATAGCGGAAGCCAAGGTGCAGCCGGAGCCATGATAGATGCCGGGCAAGCGTGGCCATGTGTCTGCACGCACGATGCCGCGCTCATCGTACAGGGTGTTGATGACTTTCGGCGTGTTCTCGTGGGTGCCGGTGATGAGCACGTACTCGCAACCCAGCTCCAAGATGCGTTTGGCACATTGCTCAAGATTGGGATCGTCGGAGTCATTGTCTTCGTCAATAATCAAACGGCGTGCTTCCATGCTGTTCGGGGTGAGTATGGTGGTCTGCGGCAACAGCAATTCGCGCATCGCATCCAGCATGTCCTCGTTCGCCAATTCATCACCGCGCCCAGAAGCCAACACGGGGTCGAACACCAATGGGATGTCTGGATAGTCGGAGATGACTTCGGCGATGGCGGCGATATTCTCGATGCTACCTAGCAAACCGATCTTGAACGCCGCGACAGGCATATCTTCCAACACGGTACGCGCTTGATCGACGACCCAATCGGAGTCCATCGCTTGGATGTCGTCCACGCCGCTAGTGTCTTGCACGGTGATGCCAGTCACGACTGCCAGTGGGTGACAACCCATGCTGGCGATGGTCAGGATGTCGGCTTGCATGCCCGCACCACAGCTAGGATCGGTGGCGGCAAAGGTGAGAACGATAGGAGGAATGTCAGACATAGTATTTATTGCTCTTGATTTCGGTCTACCCAGTAATCAGGGCGACGGTGTTGGTGGGAAACTGCCAATATCCAAACTTCTTCACCTCGCACCACATAGCGCAAAGTATAGGGAAAACGATTCATCACAAAGCGACGTACATCTTCCAATTCAACGGGAAATAACAGCGGTGCTTTGGCAATCAATAGGGCGGCCTCTCGCACATCATGCCTGAAACGCTCACCTAGCCCGACTTGTTGTTGATTGAACCAATCACAAGCATCGTTTAATTCATCATTGGCAGCTTGGGCAAACCGAATCTGCATTACTTGTTTCTAAACACTTCATTGAATGGGATGATTTTCATACGCCCAGCATCACATGCTTTTGCTCTATGCAGCGCCTCTTCCGCCCATTTGCGATCAATTTCAGGATCGGGCTTGTCTAGGCTTTGCATGATTTGTTCTACGATTTCGTAACGTTCTGCAGCTTTCAGTTGCAGTGCTAACGTAATGATCTCTTGCTTGCCCATGCGCTCCTCCTTAAAACAGGTCAGCAACTACTGGCGGTGATTTTACCCGAAAGCCCTATGTGACGTGCTGGTCACGCACTGAGCGATAGAGGGGAACTAGCCAACGTTATCGAGCGGGTTACTGTCACAATAATTAGTAATTCGCACGAATTCGGTTACTCCCAGGTTCTCCGCACGCAACTGCGAGTCGATATTTAGCTGGGCAAATTCGGTTTCTGAAATAAAACTTTTGAGCGTGTTGCGCAATGTCTTGCGGCGTTGGCCGAAAGCAGTGCCGACGATCTGTGCGAATAGCGTTTCGTTCTTCACGATGATTTTGTCGGCGGGCATGGGAATCATGCGCACGATGGCAGAATCCACTTTAGGCGCAGGGCGGAAAGATTCCGGCGGTACGTCCAACAACTTCTCCATATAGAAACGGTATTGCAACATCACGGATAAGCGGCCGTAGGCGGGCGTGGAAGGCTCGGCCACCATGCGTTCGACCACCTCGTTCTGCAACATGAAATGCATGTCCGTGATGCGCTCGGCATAGTTCGCAAAGTGGAACAGCAGTGGCGAGGAGATGTTGTAGGGCAGGTTGCCCACGATGCGTAGCGGCGTGCCGAGTGTGGCGAAATCGAATTGCAGTGCGTCACCTTCGTGGACGACGATCTTGTCCTGCGGATAATCCGTCTTCAGACGCGCGATGATGTCGCGGTCGATCTCGACGACGTGTAACTTGTTCAGTTGCTTCAGCAGTGGGCGTGTCAGCGCGCCGAGACCGGGGCCGATCTCCACCATGTTGTTGTTGGCCTCGGGGCGGATACAGCGCACGATGTCGGCGATGATGTTTTGATTGACCAAAAAATTTTGGCCGAATATTTTCTTGGCTTTGTGAGCGCTCATGCCTGATCCATTATTTTAGGGCTAGGAAGCTGGCGATGGCATCTTCTGAAAAATGTCGAATGACAATATATTGAGTGCGCAAGATAGCGATGGTTTCTTGGACGGAGACGTTGCCCGTTCGCAGCCACACTATTTTGGGTGGTGCGCCAAATACAAGGCTTCTCTCATAAAAATCGGTGTCCTTGGAAATTAGTAAAAACCCATGCTCGGCTGCGTAGTTCCAAATGTGTAAATCATTAGCGCCTAACAGTCCTACTTGCCTGACATGGGTTGAGTCAGGATAAATATCGTTCAGTGCCTGCACTAGCCGAAACGATAAATTTTCATCAAACAAAAGCTTCATACTGCAGTGAAAAGTCTTTGTTCTCGCTGTGCCGCAAATGCCAAAGTCGCCAAGATATCCTCATGCGACAAATCAGGAAAGTCAGCCATTATTTCAGCCTCGGTCATTCCGCTTGCCAAGTAACCTAAAACATCAGAGACCGTAATGCGCGTACCGGCAACGATAGGTTTTCCGCTACGAACTGCGGGATTTATCGTGATTCGATTGAGAAGTGTAGTCATTTGAGACTCCGCGATAATAGGGATGAGACGAGTATAAGCGCAGGTACGACCATCAGCAATCGGATTGGTTTCGATGCATTTTTATCGCAACGTTAATCGCTTCTAATAAACTGCCGACATTGGCTTTGCCCGTACCTGCCAGTTCCAGTGCCGTACCATGATCGACTGAGGTACGGATGATGGGGAGGCCGAGCGTGATGTTCACGCCTTCGCCGAAACTGGCGTGTTTGAGTACTGGCAAGCCCTGGTCGTGATACATCGCCAGCACGGCATCGCATTCGCGCAGACGGTGCGCCGCGAACAGCGTGTCGGCAGGTAGGGGTTCGCTCACGTGCATGCCTTTGGCATGCAATCTGTTCAACACGGGGATCATCACCTCGATCTCTTCGCGCCCGAGGTGTCCACCTTCACCTGCATGTGGGTTGAGACCAGCGACCAAGATGCGGGGATGGGCGATGCCGAAACGGCGTTGCAGGTCGCGATTGAGGATGCGCAGGATATCTTCCAGCAGAGGTTGTGTGATGGCATCGGCTACTTCGCGTAAGGGTAAGTGTGTGGTGGCGAGCGCCACACGCATCCCGCCCCCTGCCAGCATCATCACGACGAGTGGCGTGTGGGTCTGCTCAGCCAGATATTCGGTATGACCCGTGAAGGGGATGCCAGCATCGTTGATGACGCCCTTGTGGACAGGGGCGGTGACCATGCCGGCGAATTCGCCAGACACACAACCTCGTATCGCTCGATCAAGTGTCTTTAGGACATACGAAGCATTTTGCAAATCTAACTTGCCTGCGATGACAGGCTGTGCCGTTGGAACATGTAGCACGCTCAATTGGCCTTCCACATGAGGTGTGGTCGGGCTGTAGTCGTGGAACGAGATATCGACACCGAGTTGTGCGGCGCGTTGTTGCAGCATCGATTTGTCGGCGATGACGACGAGCGGGTGGTCAAGTCCCGCTAGTTGCAAGCACAGATCGGGGCCGATGCCAGCGGGCTCGCCTGCGGTGATGGCGAGAGGTGTACGCACTTTACTCGCGGTAGTCGATGGAGGCGCGGTCGCGCAATTGGCGCAGCCAGTCTTGATACGCGTCATCCGATTTGTACGAACGGATGGCGTTGCGCGCTTGCTGTTTCTTTTGGTCCACGCTCACGTCGGTGTTGCGGCGCTCCAGCACTTGGATGAGGTGCCAGCCGAAGCCCGATTGCACTAGGCCGCTCACTTGATTGACCTTCAGGGCATCCATTGCTTTTTCGAATTCAGGTACGGTCTCGCCGGGGGAGAGCCAGTTCAGATCGCCACCTTGTGGCGCGCTTCCATCTTCCGAATGCAAGCGAGCTTGTTCGGCGAAGTCTGCTCCCTTGTCGATGCGCGATTTGATCTCCTGCAGGCGTGCCTTGGCTTCATTCTCGGACACTAACTCGCTGGTCTTAATGAGGATATGACGTGCGTGCGTCTGGGTGATGAACACGGGCGTGTCGGAAGTCTTGCGCTCCAGAAGTTTGATCAGGTGGAAACCGGTCGGGCTACGTAGCAAGGGGCTGACTTCGCCTGGGTTCATCTTGGATAGCGGATCGGAAAACAAGCTGGGCAGGCGATTTGCGGGACGCCATCCAAGCAAGCCACCTTGTAATGCGTCCTTGGCATCGGAATAGCCCGCTGCGATCTGGGCGAACGGTGCGCCCGCTTTTAGTTTTGCTTGCGCTTCTTCGGCGCGACGTTTGTAGGTTTGGATGCTTTCGGCGCTGGCCTGTTCTGGGACCACGATCAGGATGTGCGCGAGTTGCAGCTCTTCACCCTTGTTACCTTGGTTGGCTTGCGTTGCCAAGTAGTCTTCGATGTCGCTTTCGCTGATGACTAGTTTGCTATCGACTTCGCGCTCACGCAGGCGGACGGAGACGATCTCGTTACGGATCTCTTCACGGAACTTGTTGAAATCGACACCGTCTTTTTCTAGTTTCGCGCGGAACGCCGCAACAGATTCGAACTTATTCTGTTGTGCGACGCGGGTCAGCGCCTTCTCCAATTGCATGTCATCCACGCGCAAGCCATTCTCTTTGGCGAACTGGCTTTGTAGCATCTCGGTGATCATGCGTTCTAATACTTGCTTCTCCAAGATGTTGTTGTCAGGAAGTAGCGTGCCTTGTTTTTGTAGCTGCTTGATGGCCGCATTGAGACGTGTCGTGAGTTCTTGCTGGGTGATGACATCGTCGTTCACGACGGCGCGGATGCGGTCGAGCATGACAGGCTCTGCCGCGCCGGCAGAAGCGGACAGGCAGCACAGTAAAAGGAGGGCGATGATTTTGTTTTGCATATTCTTCTCGGGTTATTGAAGGCCCTTTTGGGGCGTTGCGGTGGGCAGGTCGTTCAGCTTCGTGTAGCCCATCACGCTGGTGCGCAAAGCTGTGAGTGGATCGGAACCGATGCGAACGAAGTCGTCCAGCTCCAGTTGGATAAATATTCCGGTAGTACTATCTTTCGTGGCGGTCGCAAAGCTTTGGGCGATGAGGCGTAGTGCCCAGCAGTCCTGATTATACTCAAGCCCGCCCAAAGCCTCCACGATACGGTCATCCTGCAATGAATAGTTGAGGCGCCCCACCGCGTGCCAACGTCCCGAGATCGGCCATTGGGTCGAGACATCCATCTGGCGCAACACGTCGCGCGTGTAGCGATAGCCCAAGTTGAGCAGCTTGCCAGCCTCTGGGTTGTAGCGGGCGGCAGCGTTGTACGACTCTACATGTCCTAGGTTGGGGTTGTACTGGAACAGGCTGTCCAAATACCACGAGCGTGTGAGTTTGCCGCCCACTGTGGTCAAGATGTCGGAACGACTATTGCTGTCCGATGGAGTGCTTAGGTTGACTTGCGGGGCGGTGAAGCTGAAGCGTTCAGCCACGGCGACACGGATGCGCTCGGTTCCGTCGTCATCAGCGATGGCGCGGGAGGTGAGTGCCAGGGTCAACATGTCGGCATCGCCCACCCTGTCGTTACCCAAGAAGCGATTCTCTGTGAACATCTGGCCGAAGCTAAAGGGGGCTTGTGCGGTATCGAAATTGGGCAAGTTGTTCTGGTTCTTGTAGGGGATGTGCACGTAATAGGCGCGGGGTTCTAAAGTCTGCATATAGCCGTTGCCGAAGAACGAATCGCTACGCTCGAATATCAACCCCCCATCAAGACTCATGATGGGAATGGTGCGCGAGCTAGTGGTCTCATATCCGCTACTGTTCACATCCAGAAGGTAGCGCGTGTTATGGATGCCTACTTTGGGGGTCAAAAAATATCCTGGTGCATTCAGCAAGGGGTAACTGATGGAGGGGTAGATCATCATGCGCTGACCATTGACCAGCGTCGGATGGCGGAACTCCACGTATTCACTCGATACGGAAACGGTGCTTCCGAATACCGCGCGTTGCGCATTGATACCGACCTGGGGTTGTCTCCAATAGGGTTCGACGACAGGCGACAATGGATCTTGCAAGGTCTGGTAATGCTGTACACGAGCCACGGCATTCCACCATCCGCCGGAGTAATTCAACACACCCTCTTGTAGCAAGTTGGTTTGTGATGTGGCATTCAGATTGTCAGCTAGGTCACGGTAGTAGTTGTTGTCTGATACGCGATTCAGGTTGAGATAGCCGCTGAAGCCCCCACCCAATTGCTGAGCGTGTTTCAAGGAGAAACGTGTGCGGTCGGTCTGGCTGATCATGTCTGATTGCAACACGTCCGCGTGGACCTCCCCAACGGCGCTCGGCTGCAGGTAGCGGAACTCGTTGTTGAATTGCGTGCCACGCTTGTTCATATATCGGGGCGAGAAGGTGGCATCGAAGTTGTCGGCCACATTCACATACAAAGGTATCGTGATCTCGCGACCGCCGGTGGTGGTGCTGCCGAAGGTGGGGCCGAGCAGACCTGTGCGTCTCTTGTCGTTGAGTGGGAAGTTCAGCCACGGTGTGTAGAGGATGGGTAGCCCCATGAAGAGGACGCGCGCGTTGTAGGCAGTTCCGACCTGCGAGGTGCGGTCGATATCCAAACGTGACATCTTCAGCAACCAATCATCATTCTCTGCGGGACAAGTCGTGTAGGTCGCTCCTGAGAATTCATACTCTTTGCGACTGGCGATATGAGCGACCTCGGCTGATCCACGTCCACCAGTCTCGGCAAAGGTGAATCGTGGATGTTGCATATCGCCCGTATTGGTATCCATGTTCATCTGTAGCTTGGGGCCGACCACGGTCGTGTCGCCTTGTTCGATGCGTACGCTACCCTCAGCGACGACGTCCTTGCTGACCTCGTCGTAGGTCAGGATGTCCGATGAAACCACTTGGCCATTTTGGCGGAGTTCGGCATTGCCACGCGCAACTAGCTTTTCACCATGTTTGGAGTCGATCTGATCTGCGATGAAAAAGGCAGAAGCCTGTTCTTCGGAAGCGGGAAGTCGATTGAAGGTTCGGTCGATCTTCAACGGAAAGGGCGCGTCCTCGCCGTGAGCCCAAGGGGCGAAAGCGAGCGATATCAGAAAGGGCGCAAAACGCGGGAGACGAAGCATGGGCAGGGCAAATAATTTAAGGTGCTAAAATCTCACAAATCCCATATTAAGGCAATCAAATGCAACGTCAGAAACAGCTTACCGAGTGGCTTTCTAGCCTATATCCGAATCAAACCTTCACCATCGCTCCAGCATCCGCCGACGCCAGCTTCCGTCGCTACTTCCGTGCCACGTTCGCCGATGGTAGTACCAAGGTGGTGATGGATGCCCCGCCACAACATGAGGATTGCAAACCGTTCCTGCACATCGGCAAGCTGTTCGAAGAAGCGGGCGCTCACGTGCCGCACGTGTATGCGCAGGATTTGACACAAGGCTTCTTGCTTTTATCGGATTTGGGTAACACCACCTATCTGCAAGCATTGGATGCGGGCAACGCACGCCAGCTTTACGATCTTGCGATCGATGCGCTCATCAAGATCCAGCTAGCCTCCAAACTGAAAGAGTTGCCGCCTTATGATGAAGCACTATTGCGACGAGAACTCAATCTGTTCCCTGAGTGGTACATCGCCAAGCATCTAGGCGTGACACTTACC
Organism: Sideroxydans sp.; assembly: GCA_041665725.1. Classification (GTDB taxonomy): domain Bacteria; phylum Pseudomonadota; class Gammaproteobacteria; order Burkholderiales; family Gallionellaceae; genus Sideroxyarcus. The sequence goes on from JBAYIG010000005.1 coordinate 41,095, forward strand.
GAGAAGCAAAATGCTAAGTTGGAAGAGGTGTTCGCGCGCATCATCAAGAACAATCTGTCGCAACCTTGCGTCTATGTGCACCGTGACTTCCATTCGCGCAATTTGATGGTCAGCGAACCGAATCCAGGGGTCCTTGATTTTCAAGATGCCGTCTATGGCCCCATCACGTACGACCTCGCTTCGCTCTTCAAAGATGCCTACATCAAGTGGGAAGAGGCAGAGATCATCGATTGGCTCATCCGCTACTGGGAGAAGGCGCGCAAGGCGGGTCTGCCTGTACGTGAGGACTTCGCGGATTTCTATTGGGATTACGAAATGATGGGGGCGCAACGTCACATCAAGGTCTTGGGCATCTTCGCACGCCTGTATCACCGTGATGGCAAGGATGGATATCTGAAAGACATGCCGCTGGTGATGGAGTATCTACATAAAGCATGTGAGCGTTATATCGACCTCAAGCCTCTACTCAATATCTTGCTTGAGTTGAATATGCAGGCGGAGAAAAAACAATAAATGCGTGCAATGATCTTAGCGGCGGGTCGTGGCGAACGCATGCGTCCATTGACCGACCATACGCCCAAGCCCCTGTTGCAAGTCGGCGGAAAGCCACTCATCGTGTGGCACATCGAACGTCTGGTGCGTGCGGGTATCACTGATCTGGTCATCAATCACGCTCACCTTGGGGTGCAGATCGAACAAGCATTGGGCGATGGCAGTCAGTTTGGCGTGACCATCCGCTATTCGGACGAAGGCACTGCGTTAGAAACGGCAGGCGGTATCGCCTTTGCGTCGCACCTTTTGGGTGAAGAGCCGTTCGCTGTGGTGAACGGTGATGTGTACTGCGATTACGACTTTAGACATTTTCCGCAATGTGCTGCCGCACTTGCCAACAGCGAGGATAGCGCGCATCTGGTGCTGGTGGATAACCCAGAACACAATCTCAAGGGCGATTTCGGTCTGCAAGGTGCGCGCATCACCGATACAGCTCCCAAATTCACCTTCAGTGGCATCGGGCTCTACAAGCCGCAATTATTCGCCCATATCCAGCGCGGAACCAAGGCGCCGCTCGCACCGTTGTTGCGTGAGCAGATCGCCGCCGGCAAGGTCAGCGGCGAGCATCATCGAGGTGTGTGGGTCGATGTGGGCACGCCACAACGTTTGGACGAACTCGACAAGCAACTGCGTGCGTCGCAGAATGCCGCTCATGCCTGACATTTCCATCTATGCTGAGCGCCGTAAGCATCTGCAACAATCGATGCAACGCGGTATCGCCATCATCCCTACCGCGCCCGAAGTGGCGCGCAATGCGGACGCGCATTACGACTATCGTCACGACAGTCACTTCTATTACCTCACTGGGTTTGCTGAGCCAGAGTCGGTGTTGCTTTTGATCGCTGGCGACGAGCCGCAAAGCATCTTGTTCTGTCGCGAAAAGAACGCGGAGCGCGAGGTGTGGGATGGTTTCCGTTATGGTCCCGATGCGGCGGCGGAACATTTTGGTTTTGATGCGGCCCACCCCATTGAGCTGTTGGACGATAAGCTCGTCGAATTGATGGGCAACCAGCCTGCGTTGTTCTACCCCATTGGCGGCGAGAGTGTTTGGGATGCGCGCATCATCAAAGCGCGTGAGTCCGTCAAAGCCAAGTCGCGCACAGGAATCCAAGCGCCGAATGCGATACGTGATGTGCGCGAGCTGCTGAATGAGATGCGTCTGTTCAAAGATGAGCATGAAGTGAGTCTCATGCGTGAGGCGGCCAAGATATCTTGTGGGGCACATCGCCGTGCGATGAAGTTCACCCGCCCAGGCCAATATGAATACGAGGTGGAAGCCGAGCTGTTACATGAATTTTGCCGCCACGGTGCACGTCACCCCGCGTACACCAGCATCGTCGCGGGTGGTGCTAACGCCTGTACCTTGCACTACGTCGGCAACAACGCTCGTCTCAATGATGGTGATCTGTTGCTTATCGATGCAGGGGGGGAGTTGGCTGGCTATGCTTCCGACATCACTCGCACCTTTCCTGTGAATGGTCGCTTCAGCGCAGCTCAAAAAGATGTGTATGAGATCGTGTTGGCCGCACAGTCCGCAGCCATTGGAGCGGCAAGGCCAGTCAATTCGTGGAATGCGCCGCATGAGGCGGCATTGCGTGTGCTGGCGCAGGGATTCATCGACCTGAAACTCTGTAAAGGTTCGGTCGAGTCCGTGCTGGAAAGCGAGAGTTACAAGCAGTTCTACATGCACCGTACGGGACACTGGCTAGGTATGGATGTGCATGATGTGGGTGAATACAAAGTCGATGGAAATTGGCGTCCGTTGCAATCCGGCATGGTGTTGACGGTGGAGCCGGGCTGCTACATTCGCCCATCCGACAGCGTGCCACGCGACCTATGGAACATCGGTATCCGTATCGAAGATGATGTGCTGATCACCTCTAACGGCAACGAGGTATTGACGCAAGCCGCACCTAAGACAGTGAACGAGATCGAGGAGGTCATGCGCCATGAATGAATCCCAATGTGATGTTGCCATCATCGGCGGAGGGCCGGTGGGCGCTGCGTTGGCGCTGGCTTTACAGGGCAATGGATTGCAAGTGATGTTGCTGGAAGCGCGCGAATCAGAAGTGAACACGACCGACCCGCGTGCGCTGGCGCTGTCCTACGGTACGCGGCTGTTGTTGCAACGCCTTGGCGCTTGGGATGCGTTGCGTGACGTGAGTGGCATCAAGGTCATCGAAGTCACGCAGAAGCAGACGACTGGACACACCACCCTGCGCGCAGAAGAGATGAAAGTGCCCGACCTCGGCTATGTGTTGCCTTACACGATGTTGCATGCGGCATTGCAAAAAGGCTTGGCGAGTAGCGATGTCGCCTGTATCTACGGTGCGATGGTGAGCGAGTTGCGTCACACCCATGACGCGGCAGTCATTGAATATCAGCACCAAGGCCAGACGCATACGCTAACCGCTCGCCTTGCCGTGGCTGCCGATGGCGGCAAATTGTTGGAAGCTTCACACCCCCCGCAGATCACCGATTACGGGCAGAGCGGCGTTATCGCTCATCTCACCACTTCAAAGGCGAATACAGGCAAGGCGTACGAACACTTCACCACGCAAGGGCCTATGGCTCTGCTGCCCTACTTGGACGGTTACGAGCTAGTGCTGACCGCGCCTCACGAAATCGCGCAGGACATGCTGACGTGGGATGACGCGGCATTCTTGGCTTATCTGCAAAATCATTTCGGTGATCGCGTCGGCGACTTCGTCACCATTGGCAAACGTAGTTGCTACCCCTTGCGCTTGAAACGCGCGCCTGACATCACCTTTCCACACACCATCCTCATCGGCAATGCAGCGCAGACACTACATCCCGTGGCGGGTCAGGGATTCAATTTAGGCGTGCGCGATGCGTGGGAATTGGCACAAGTCATCCTCGATAGCGCGCCTGAAAGTATCGGCTCGGCCGCGATGTGTGCCGCCTATCGGAAATCTCGTCGTATCGATCGTTATGCGGGAATCCGCTTCACCGATGGATTGGTGCGAGTGTTCTCCAACGATCTGCCACTATTAGGTCACGTACGCTCCGCCGCATTGATTTTGTTAGACAACGTCCCGCTTGCGAAGAAGTTCGTCGCCAAGCGCATGATGTTTGGGGCGAACGGTTAGTTCATTCTTTCAAAGTTAGGGCTTTAGCCCAATATCAGCGTGCTCTCATTGTTGGTAGGATTGCGCCCCGCAAAAAATAGGGGGCGCAGTGATTCAATTTCTGCTTCCCCCGATAACAATATTGGAGGTCGGCAATGGGGTTCATTTCAGCTTTACGTTCGGTGTTTGGTATCAGTGACGAGGCACGTGAGGAAGTTCGGCGTGAGATCAACTTCTACGAGGCGGTAGAAGCTCATCTGGCATGGAAACTACGCTTGACCGACTATCTGCAAGGACGCTCCAAAGAGGACCTACAACCACACAACATCTGTGTGGATAATCGCTGCGTGTTGGGCAAGTGGATCCATGGTCCCGGTAAGACTCGTTTCGGCGAGATCAAGCTTTTCCAAGAACTGACAGACGAGCATGCCAAGTTTCATTACTACGCCTCCAAGGTGGTTGAAGCACATCAAGGCGGAAATACTCAACTTGCAGAGAAGATGCTGATCGAGGATTTCGCGCATCAGTCCAAGAAGACGGTGAACTGCCTCACTAAGTTACATATGCAAGTTGAAGGTAAAGACACGCAATGAAACGAAAGGCTGCAATGTGACGATCAGTCGCGTTGCAGTCTTTTCAGAAGTTTTTCGTGTATCCCGCCGAACCCGCCGTTGCTCATCACCAGAATCTGGTCGCCTGACTTTGCCACCGCAGCGATAGACTCGATCAATTCATTCAGGTCGTCCTTCACCACTGCTTTGTCTCCCAGCGGCGTCAGCGCGCCGCGCGCATCCCACCCAAGATTCCCCGCGTAGCAGAAAGTCAGATCGGCATCTTTCAAACTGCTGGGCAGCGCGTCTTTCATCACACCGAGTTTCATGGTGTTGGAGCGCGGTTCCAGCACGGCAAGGATGCGTGCCTTGCCCACTTTGCGGCGCAATCCAGCAACCGTGGTGTCGATGGCGGTGGGGTGGTGCGCGAAATCGTCGTACACCGTGATGCCGTTGACTGTGCCGCGCACTTCCATGCGGCGTTTCACGTTCTTGAATTCACTGAGTGCGGCTAAACCTTGCGCGACAGGTACACCGGCATGGCGTGCAGCAGATAAAGCAGCGAGGGCGTTCATGCGATTGTGTTCGCCCATCAAGTCCCATTGCAGCTTGCCTTGCACCTTGCTGTTGAATGAGATTTGTTCATTCACGTCGATGTTCCAGCCATCATCACTTCCGAATTTTTCCACAGGCGTCCAGCAACCGCGTTTGATCACACGCGCCAGCGATTCCTCGCGGCCGTTGCTCACCACCAGCCCGTTGCCCGGTACCGTGCGCACCAGATGGTGGAACTGCGTCTCGATGGCGGCGAGGTCGGGGAAAATGTCGGCGTGGTCGAATTCAAGGTTGTTCAGGATCGCAGTGCGCGGGCGGTAGTGCACGAATTTGGAACGCTTGTCGAAGAAGGCGGTGTCGTATTCATCCGCCTCGATGGCGAAAAATGGCGAATCCGTGATACGCGCCGAGATGCCAAAATTCTGCGGTACGCCGCCGATCAAAAAGCCAGGATTTAATCCAGCATGTTCCAGTATCCATGCCAGCATCGAAGTCGTCGTCGTCTTGCCGTGCGTGCCTGCAACACCTAATACCCACTTGTCGCGCAACAGGGTATCCGACAGCCATTGTGGGCCAGAGGCGTAGGGCAGGTTGCGATTCAAAATCTCTTCCATCAGAGGGTTGCCGCGCGACACCACGTTGCCGATGACGAACACATCTGGCTTGAGTTCCAATTGCTCCACGCCAAACCCTTCGATCAACTCGATACCTTGTGCTTCCAGTTGTGTACTCATCGGCGGATAGACGTTGGCGTCGCAGCCGGTGACGCGATAGCCTGACTGCTTGGCGATGGCAGCGATGCCGCCCATGAAAGTGCCGCAGATGCCGAGGATGTGGATATGTTTGGGTTTGCTCATTGCTTAGGTCCTGAAAATAAAATACACCGCGCCCATCAGGCACAGCCCTGCGTATAGATAGTCCATCTTTAATGGCTGGTTCATGTACATCACTGCAAATGGTACGAAGACGGCTAGGGTGATGACTTCCTGCAATATCTTCAGCTGGCCTAAGCTAAGCTCGGTGTAGCCGATGCGGTTGGCGGGTACTTGGATCAGATACTCGAACAGTGCGATTCCCCAACTGACTAGCGCAGCGATGTACCAAGGCGAAGTCGCCAGATTCTTCAAGTGCCCATACCATGCGAAGGTCATGAACAAGTTGGACACCGCCAACATCAGTATCGTGACCAGCAGGGGGTTAGAGACGAGATTCATGGTTCGGTGTGAGGTTGTCTATGGGATACTTCTGCGTGGGCGTGGATTCTAGCAGTGAGGCAAGGCAGCGTCAGTGACTTTGGCCGATAGCAAATCAGGCAGGCAAAAAATACCCCTGAATCAAAGGGGAAAGATTCAGGGGCACAAGTCTTTACAGGGTAAAGACACACGCTCAGGGAGGAGAAACGTGGAGCAGCTCTCACCGCTCGCATGCTCAGACGGGACTATGAGAAAATAGTTCCATTACTTTACAAAATCATTTGGAATAGCCATGAAGATACTTGGACAATACCCCCAATCCCGTATGCGTCGTATGCGCCGAGACCAATTTTCTCGGGACTTGATGCGTGAGCATATACTTACTTCGGCAGACTTCATCTATCCTGTTTTTGTGCTGGAAGGGAGTAACAAGGTCGAGGAGGTGAAATCCATGCCGGGGGTGCAACGCAAGACTTTGGATTTGCTCCTCAAAGATGCAGAGCAATGCGTGAAGTTGGGTGTGCCCGTGATGGCGATCTTCCCGGTGATCGATGCTTCGTTAAAAAGTCTGGATGCGCGTGAGGCGTTCAACCCCAATGGGCTCGTGCCGCGCGTAGTGGCCGAACTGAAGAAGAACTTTCCAGAATTGGGGGTGATGACAGATATCGCTCTCGATCCTTACACTAGCCATGGGCAGGATGGACTGATCGACGATAGCGGTTATGTGCTCAATGACGAGACTATCGCGGTTTTGACCAAACAAGCGCAATGTCATGCGGCGGCAGGTGCGGACATCGTCGCTCCGTCCGACATGATGGATGGTCGTATCGGTGCGGTGCGTGCCGCGTTGGATGCCAACGGTCACATTCATACGCGCATCATGGCGTACTCTGCTAAATATGCTTCGAGCTTCTACGGTCCGTTCCGCGATGCAGTGGGTTCTAGCGGCAATTTGGGTAAGGGCAACAAATACACTTATCAAATGGATCCAGCCAATTCGGATGAGGCCTTGTGGGAAGTGGGGCTCGACCTACAAGAGGGAGCTGACATGGTGATGGTGAAGCCTGGTATGCCGTATCTCGACATCGTGCGCCGCGTAAAAGATGAATTCAAAGCGCCGACTTTCGTTTATCAGGTCAGCGGTGAGTACGCGATGCTCAAGGCGGCAGCGCAGAACGGCTGGCTGAACGAAGAGGCGTGTGTGCTGGAATCGTTACTGGCGTTCAAGCGCGCGGGTGCCGACGGGATTTTGACTTACTTTGCGCTAGATGCTGCACGCTGGTTGAAATCAGGTAGCTAACAAGGTTTCAACTGCGGCGATGTTTGCGTGCGTCTCGGGGTGGCGACTGCCACTATGACGCATGTTTTCCGGTAAGACGATGATGTGTATCAGTACGCCAGATTCGCCAGTCAACGTGTAGCTAGGCACGATCTCCTCGTGCCCGCCGATTCGAGCCCGCCATTCTCCATCTTCAAATTCTAAGTTGTTCTTAAGTAAAGACAACAGGACTGCCTTTGCATCATCCGAGAAAAGCATAAGGTTGATGTCGGAGTCTTCTCCCGCGCTACCGCTCAAGACCGAACCGGTCAGGTAGGGATTGAATTCGGCGAACATCTGCATGGCGGCAAGCGCGTCTTCGCGGAGCTCGCGCAAGATGACTGGGTGTGCGTCGGCTTGATACAGTGCGCGGTAAGTGTGTAAGGCAGTTTCGATCTCTTCGTTGCTAGGTAGGTGTTGTGTGTCTGCCGCACCAAGTTGTTTGGCAGCTTTTCGTTTGGCGAAAGCGAAATCAGCGACACCTTCTTCCGCAATGATGCGAGCCGCTTGATGAGCAAGTTGTTCGCGCATCAGGTCTCTCTTTTGTAAGTGGGGTTTACCCATCAGAAAAGCTGCTCGCTGTCACTTGGTTTGGCAGATTCTAAGGGAACGCTACTCTGTTCTGGCGGTAGGTTCTCCTCATAAAAATAGTCGACACGTGAGCCGTCAGGGTCGCGCAGGCCATTCTCGTTGATGCGGGCTGTGACGATGTGTTCGGGTATCGAGTATTCGATTCCTGGCACGTCTTTGAGTACGGCACCCATGTAGTCGATCCAAATCGGGAGTGCGGCGCCACCGCCCGTTTCTTTTTCGCCAAGACTGCGGGGGTTGTCATAACCGATCCACGTGACGGCGACGAGCGCTGGGTGGAATCCGCAGAACCAAGCGTCCATCGCATCACTGGTCGTACCTGTCTTTCCAGCCAAGTCTTGTCGACCTAAAGACATTGCCCGAATGGCTGTGCCGTGTTTCACCACGTCTTGCATCATATTCACCATGGTGAAAGCGTTCCGCACATCCAATACTTGTTCCGCCCCTTTGCCTACTTCGATAGGGGCCGCTTGGCTGATGATGTTGCCCTGACCATCTTCAACCCGTTGGATCAGGTATGGAGAGACACGGTAGCCACCGTTAGCGAACACTGAATACCCCCCCAACATTTGCATCGGCGTGACTGAGACTGCGCCTAGCGCCATTGTCAGATAGGGGCCGACTTTCTCTTTTTCGAATCCGAACTTGGTGACGTAGTCCTGCGCGTAGTCTAAGCCGATTGATTGCAGGATGCGTATGGAGACAAGGTTCTTCGATTTTGTCAGACCTTGACGCATGCGCATCGGACCTTCGAACTCGCCATCGAAGTTCTTAGGTTCCCAAGCCTCGCCGCCGGTGTCGATCAGATCGACTACCAGTGGCGCATCGTTGATGACTGAGGCAGGGGTGAATCCTTTTTCGAGAGCGGCGGAGTAGATGAAGGGTTTGAAACTAGAGCCAGGCTGGCGCCATGCTTGCGTGACGTGATTGAACTGATTGCGATTGAAGTCAAAGCCGCCCACTAATGCATAAATAGCGCCAGTTCTTGGATTGGCAGAAACGAAAGCGGATTCGGCTTGGGGAATCTGGGAGATCATCCAATTTCCCTTTTCATTCTTGCGCACCCTAATCAGGGAGCCTTTGCGGATGCGCCGACTGAGTGCGAGATTCTCCCCAAGCATCTGTTGTGCAAAACGAAGGCCTTCGCCGCTGATATCAGCGGACTCGCCCCCTTTTACATAAACACCTAATATTTTCGAGCTGACAGTGCGTACCACCGCAGGAATCAGGTCTCCGTTATTAGGAACATCTTGCAGAGCATCATCGAGCAGTTCATCCGTATCGTTCTTTTTCAGATCAATGTAGCCTTCTGGGCCCCTATATCCATGGCGCTGGTCATACTCCATGACGCCTTTGCGCAACGCGGTGTAGGCGACCGCTTGGTCTTGAGCTCGGATGGTGGTGTAGACGCTGTAGCCTTGGGTGTAAGTGTCCTCTTGGAACTTGTCATACATCTCCTGACGAACCATCTCGGCGATGAATCCAGCGTTCACTGCGAATTCTTGGTGATATGCGGTCTGCTTTGTTTGTATAGGCTCGTTTTGAGCAAGTTCATACTCCTCGCGACTGATGTAACCAAGGTCGCGCATGCGTTTCAATATGTACTCTTGACGTACCTTGGCTCTTTTTGGGTTCACAACGGGGTTGTAAGCGCCTGGCGCTTTAGGCAGTCCAGCCAGCATCGCCATTTCGGAGATATTCAGCTGGTTGAGTGGTTTGGAATAATAAGCCTGAGCTGCAGCGCCAAATCCATAGGCTCGTTGCCCAAGATAGATGTGATTGATGTAGAGCTGCAGAATCTCGTCTTTAGTCAGGTTATGTTCGATCTTGAAGGCGAGCAGCATCTCATTGAACTTGCGCGACATGGTCTTTTCCTTCGACAGGAAGAAGTTGCGCGCTACTTGCATGGTGATGGTGCTGGCGCCTTGTTTGACACCGCCGGAGGTGAAGTTCGAATAGGTGGCGCGAAGTACGCCGATATAATCCACTCCGCCGTGTTCGTAGAAGCGGTCATCTTCGGCTGCCAAGATCGCCTTCTTCATGAGGTCTGGTACTTCTTCAATCTTGACTAATTCGCGTCGCTCTTCTCCAAATTCGCCAATCAACACTCCCTCAGCACTGAATACCCTTAAAGGCATCTTGGGGCGATAGTCTGTAAGCGCTTCAAGTGAGGGCAAGGTTGGGTAGGTGAGGATGGCGGCAAAAACCAGCAGCAATAAAGGAATGAGCGGTAACGCCAACACAGCTAAAGCGGGATAGAACCACCAACGAGAAGTCATAGATAGAATTTTGAATTAAAGGCTGTCGCGAGGATTATATCGCCCAAGCATCATAAAATTGAGCCGTAGAAAAAACTTTACACTCACAAGAGTTATTGCTAGGATTTAAACCACTTTGTACGAAAAAGCGCTAACCATCCTATGATTAAAGGAAATTTCGACATCCCGTTAGACTTTTTGCAGACGTCGACCCCCCCCATGATCGGGGTGGATATCAGTGCCACTTCCGTAAAGCTTTTGGAGTTGAGTGAGTCCCCTAAGAAGGGCGGCTTCATCGTTGAGAGATACGCGATCGAAGAGCTCCCATCTGATGCCGTCAGCGACGGCAATATCAACAACTTGGATGCAGTTTCCGAAGCGTTGCGCCGTGCCTGGAAGCGCATGGGCACTCGTATTCGCAACGTTAGCCTAGCCCTGCCAGCGGCGGCGGTGATCAGCAAAAAAATCATGCTCCCTGCGGGCTTGCGCGAAGACGACTTGGAATACCAAGTCGAGTCAGAAGCCAATCAATACATCCCCTTTGCGTTGGAAGAAGTCAATCTTGATTTTCAGGTCATCGGCCCTTCGCCGACCAATCCTGAAGAGGTTGAGATCTTGTTGGCAGCTTCGCGTAAAGCTAACGTGGAGGATCGTGTTGCAGCGGCGCAATCGGCAGGTTTGAAGGCGGTCGTGGTTGATGTCGAACCTTATGCAGCCGAGGCTGCCTTTGAGCAGATACGTTCTCAGCTTCCCGGCGGTGCGGAAGATCAGTGCGTCGCGGTAGTCGATATTGGCGCGAATGTCATGAACGTCAATGTGCTGCGAAATGGGCAGTCAGTCTATGCGCGCGATCAGCAGATTGGTGGTGCTCAACTGACTCAACAAATCCAGAGTGCTTTCGGATTGTCTGCCGAAGAGGCGGAGTCTGCCAAGAAGAGTGGCGGGCTGCCAGAAAATTACGAGAGCGATGTTCTGACGCCTTTCCGCGAGAGCGTGGCGATGGAAGTTGCGCGTGCATTGCAGTTCTTCTTCACTTCCACACAATATAACGAGGTCAACTACGTGGTCTTGGCTGGAGGGTGTGCAGCACTTGCGGGGTTGGATGAAGCGGTTGCCACTCGAACCCAAGTCAGTACGCTTGTCGCTAATCCATTCGAGCTGATGACCCTGTCTAGTCGAATCAAGCCGCGTCAATTGCAAACGGATGCGCCGGCCTTGATGATTGCTTGCGGCTTGGCGATGCGGAGGTTCGATCCATCATGATACGCATTAACCTACTACCCCATCGCGCTGAGAAGCGCCGCGCCAAGCAGTTACAGTTCATCGTATTGAGCGCGATTTCCTTGGCGATCGGTGCGCTGATCGTGGTGCTGGTGCACGTTGCCATCAGCTCTCAGATTGACTATCAAGACCGTCGCAATGCCTATCTGAAGCAAGAGATCGCAGTGCTGGATAAGCAGATCGAAGAGATCAAAAAGTTGCGTGAACAGACGCAGTCTTTGCTAGCAAGAAAGAATGTGGTCGAGAACCTTCAATCCACCAGATCTGATGTGGTGCATCTGTTGGACCAGATGCTGCGTATCTTGCCGGATGGTGTCTATATCAAAAGTATCAAACAATCTGGCTATAAGATCGCGCTAGTTGGCTATGCACAATCGAATGCGCGAATCTCGACGCTGATGCGTTCTGTAGAAGACTCGCCTTGGCTGGACTCCCCGACACTCATCGAAATCCATGCCACTAACGCTAATGGTGCGAGAGTCAGTGAGTTTTCGCTAAATTTCAACCTGACCAAATTGGCCGCGCCAGTCAATCAAGCGCCAGCTAAAGCTGGTGGAAAGAGTTAGGGGGGGAGCATGAATTTCATTGAAGAATTAAAGAACATCGATCCCAAAAAACCGGGAGCTTGGCCGTGGTTGGTCAAGCTGGCTTCCTTTGTGGCGATGTTGTTTGCTGTGGTTGCCATGGGAGCTTTTTTTGATTGGCAAGACCAGTACGAAGGGTTGAAGCAGGTCCGTCAAGAAGAGGAGCAATTGCGAGAAACTTTCTTGGCGAAGAAAAAAGAAGCGATCAATCTGGACATCATCAAGAAGCAATTGATTGATACTCAGCAGTCTTTTGGAGCATTGCTCAAACAACTACCAAGCAAGTCAGAAATGGATGCTTTGCTGACCGATATAAACCAAGCAGGCTTGGGACGAGGGCTACAGTTCGATCTGTTCCGTCCTGGTGGAGAGGTGGCGACTGGAGTCTTCACTGAACAGCCCATCTCAATCAAAGTCAGTGGGAATTACGATGATTTGGGGAATTTCGCGAGTGATATCTCTTTGTTGCCGCGCATTGTGACATTGAATGACATCAGCATCACGCCTTCTGCGGGAGGGTTGTCAATGGATGCGACCGCAAAGACTTATCGATACCTTGACGAGAGTGAGTTGGCTGCGCAAAAGCGAGCTAAGCCAGCGGGGGCGAAAAAATGAGAGCCTATTTCGCGACGTTATTGTTGCTCGCATCTCTCGCGGGGTGTGGTGGTGAGGAATTTCAGGATCTACGAGATTTCGTGAATAACGCGGGTGCCGATATGCGTGGCAAGGTGGAGCCGCCACCAGATATCAAGCCGTACGAGCCTTTTGCATACGACAATTCGACCTCGTTGCCCGACCCGTTCAAGCCACGAAAACAAGATACTAGAAGCGCCAACCGAACTGGTCAGAATCAGCCAGATTTGGATAGGCCCAAAGAAGAGCTAGAGGACTACCCGCTAGAGAGCTTGAAAATGGTCGGTTACCTGTATCAACGTAATGTTGGTCACGCCGTCGTCAAATCATCCGAAGGTAAGATTTACCGCGTCAAAGCAGGCAACTTTATCGGTCTAAATTTTGGACAGATACTTTCCGTATCCGAAACTGAAGTCAAGATCAAAGAGATGGTTCAGGACAGCGCGGGCGATTGGACTGAGCGTGAAAGCAGTCTGCAGTTAGTCGAGTGATTAGGAGTAACAATATGAAATCTATTTACAAGTCAGTGCCGAGCTTCGTTCGATTGGTTGCGGCCATGCTCGTGGCATTCTCTTTCAATGCTCAAGCTCAAGATGTGGCAAACGCCGAGGGTGAGATCAATTCCATTCAGTCAATCAGCGCGAGCGGCGATGCGGGAGGCAAAGTGGTGCTGAAGGTCAGCCTAAAATCAGCACCAACGGCTCAGCCAGCGGCCTTTACTATCAATACACCGCCGCGAATCGCCTTCGATTTTCCCGCAACAGCTAATGGCTTAGGCAAGTCTATGCAGGAATTCGCTAATGGAGATCTGCGTAGCGCAAATATCGTGCAGGCAGGGAGCCGCACAAGGTTGGTCGTCAACCTAGTGCAAATGGTGAGTTACGACACCCGCATCGAAGGCAATGATGTCCTGATAACTTTGCAGCCCAAGGGGCTTGGTGGAACTGCGGAGCCCGTCGCTACGACACACTTTGCAGATGCGTCTGCGGGGCAGCAAAAACATAGTTTGAGAGATGTCGATTTCCGCAGAGGCAAAAACGGCGAAGGTCGTATTCAGATCGACCTGTCTGATTCTGACATCGGGATCGATATCAAACAACAAGGTAAGGCGCTTGTAGTGGATTTTCAGCGCACTACGCTTCCGCGAAATCTTCAACGCAAGTTGGACGTGTCTGATTTCGCCACTCCGGTTCAGTTGGTTGATGCTTTCGTGCAAGGCGGAAATGCACGTTTGTCTATTGAGCCCAAAGGTTTGTGGGAATACTCGGCATACCAAACAGATAATAAATTCATCATCGAAGTCAAAGCGGTTGTTGAAGATCCCAATAAATTGGTCAAGGGAAATGTCCCTGGGTACTCTGGTGAAAAGCTAACTCTGAATTTCCAAAGTATCTCAACCCGAGAAGCATTGAGTGTCATTGCAGACTTCACTGGATTGAATATGGTCATCAGTGACACGGTATCGGGTAGTCTGACGCTACGATTGAAGGATGTTCCTTGGGATCAGGCGTTTGACATCATCTTGCAAAGCCGCGGATTGGATATGCGCAAGAATGGCAACGTTATCCAAGTTGCCCCTCGCGAAGAGATTGCGGCGAAAGAAAAGATCGACTTCTCTTCACGTCAGGAGATCACAGAGCTTGAACCCTTGCGCACGGAGAATTTCGCTTTGTCTTATGCTAAAGCGGCGGACATCGTGAAACTCATTTCCGATGATAAACAAAAGATATTGTCCAAGCGCGGCAGTGCCACCTTTGACTTGAGAACGAATCTACTGTTTGTTAAAGATGTTCCCACTAGCTTGGAAGAGGTCAGAAAACTGATTAAATTGGTAGATGTCCCAGTACGCCAAGTGTTGATTGAAGCACGCTTTGTAGAGGCTGGAGAGTCGTTTAACCATACACTCGGGGGCAGATTGGGCTACACAGGCCCAACGCAAGCACAAGGTGGTATTGCTATCGGCGGAGCAAGGGGTACGGCTAACGCGAACGTTAATTTGCCTGGCGCTGCATCTGGCTTAGGTGGTTTGACGATGACCTTATTCAATGCGGCTGCTACTAAGACTCTCACTCTTGAGCTGAATGCATCAGCGATTGATGGTACGACAAAGAACATCGCAAGCCCTCGCGTAGTGACTGGAGATAAGACCCCTGCAACTATCGAGTCTGGCGTTGAGGTTCCTTATCTACAAGCAAGCAGTAGTGGTGCGGCTAACGTTGCCTTTAAGAAGGCTGTATTGAGCCTAGTCGTTACGCCGCAAATTACACCCGAAGACAGCGTGACGATGAAGGTTGCGGTCACGCAAGATTCTGTAGGTAACATCTATGCTGGTGTACCAAGCATCAACACCAAGAAGGTCGATACTCAAGTGTTGGTGGAGAATGGTGGTACGGTCGTGATTGGTGGCGTTTATACACAAGATGAATCAGACTCGACGTCTGCAGTTCCAGGTTTGAGTGACATCCCTGTGATGGGCTGGTTGTTCAAACAGAATACGCAAGTGAAGAGCAAGAAAGAATTGTTGGTGTTCATCACGCCGAAAATATTGAAGGATACGCTGGGTTCTAACTGATATAGCAGGATGTTATTAGGAAGCCCGGCGTGAGCCGGGCTTTTGTTTTGCAGAGACCAAAAGAATTCCAGATACAATCCTCAGTATGAGCGAAAAGACTTTACATAAAGCCAGCTCGGGCAATGTCATCTTGATCGGGATGATGGGTTCAGGCAAAACGACCGTAGGAAGGTTGTTGGCTAAACAGCTAGGCAAGACCTTCATCGATAGTGACGAGGAGATACAGCGTCGCACGGGCGTCACGATTCCGCACATCTTTGATGTCGAGGGTGAAGCGGGCTTCCGGCAGAGAGAGACTTCTGTTTTGGAGGATTTGGCAGAACGAAACGATCTTGTTCTGGCAACGGGAGGTGGAGCGATACTTAGTTCTCATAACCGTTCAGTGCTGAAAGAAAGTGGGACGGTCGTTTATCTTAAAAGCAATGTTCATGACCTTTGGCAGCGCACGCGTCACGATACAAACAGGCCGCTACTCCAAACTGCCGATCCGCGTGGAAAATTACATGAATTGTTCGAGCAGCGTGATCCACTCTATGCGGAGATCGCTGACATCGTCATGCATACTGGAAAGCAAAGTGTCCACGTCCTGCTATTACGGTTGCAACAAAGACTTCACGAGTTGAATACTCGTTCCAATGTTGGAGATGATGAATCAATGAAGACGCTCAGTGTTGGCTTGGCCGAACGCAGTTATCCGATACACGTCGGCAATGATTTGCTGAATAAGCCGGAATTGTTGCTTCCCTATCTGCCACGCAAGCGCGCGGTGATCGTTAGTAATACGACGGTTGCCCCCCTCTATATTGGGCAATTGACTGAGGTCTTGGCAAAACATCAGGTGCAGACCGAGAGCATCATCTTGCCAGATGGTGAGCAATACAAAAATAGTGACTCGATGAATCTGATCTACGATGCGCTTTTACGCTCGCGCTGCGAACGCAGTACGCCGATTATCGCATTGGGCGGAGGAGTGATTGGGGACATGACAGGATTTGCCGCCGCC
Source organism: Sideroxydans sp. (assembly GCA_041665725.1). Taxonomy (GTDB): domain Bacteria; phylum Pseudomonadota; class Gammaproteobacteria; order Burkholderiales; family Gallionellaceae; genus Sideroxyarcus. The sequence goes on from JBAYIG010000005.1 coordinate 57,275, forward strand.
AGTTATCTGCGTGGTGTACCTTTCATTCAGATACCAACGACACTGCTTTCACAAGTGGATTCTTCTGTAGGTGGAAAGACGGGCATCAATCACCCCTTAGGTAAGAACATGATCGGCGCGTTCTATCAACCCTTGGTCGTGCTGGCAGATGTGACGACATTGGATACTTTGCCGGATAAAGAATTGCGTGCGGGTATCGCTGAGGTCATCAAATACGGATTGATACGCGACCTGCCGTTCTTGGAGTGGCTTGAGGCCAATATCGATAAACTACTGTCTCGTGACAAAGATGCTTTGCAATATGCGATTGCCAGAAGCTGTCAGAACAAGGCGGAAGTCGTTGGAGCCGACGAGCGCGAAAGTGGTGAGCGTGCTTTGCTTAATCTCGGACACACTTTTGGTCATGCCATCGAGAACGGAATGGGCTACGGAGTTTGGCTACATGGGGAAGCAGTTGCCACGGGCACGATAATGGCTGCCGATCTGTCGCATCGACTTGGATGGTTGAGCGCAGAAGATGTAGCACGAGTGCGAAAATTGTTTGAACGTGCTGGATTACCCACGGTCGGCCCAAAACTGGGAGCGGAAAAATACATGCAGTTGATGGGCTTGGATAAGAAAGTGGCGGACGGCAAGATTCGTTTCGTGCTTTTGAAATCCCTAGGAAATGCCGTCATGACAGGCGATGTGCCACAGGCTCTTCTGGAGCAGACGCTGGAGGCGTGTAGTGTCTGAACAATTATTGGCTCCCTACGCTGTTAGCACTAGTTTGCGAGGTAGGCGCATAGATGAACCTAAGCCTATAGGTCGCAGCGAGTTCCAGCGTGACCGTGACCGCATCATCCACTCGGCCGCATTCCGTCGCTTGGAATATAAGACCCAAGTCTTCGTGAACCACGAAGGTGATTTATTTAGAACTCGCCTTACGCACAGTATCGAAGTCGCCCAGATAGGACGCTCTATTGCGCGGCGACTTCACCTGAATGAGGATTTGGTCGAAGCCATTTCGCTAGCGCACGACCTTGGGCACACACCGTTCGGACATGCTGGGCAGGAGGCGCTTAACGAATGCATGGAAGACCACGGTGGGTTTGAACACAACCTGCAATCCTTGCGGGTCGTCGATGTGCTGGAAGAAAAATACGCCGCATTCGACGGGTTGAACCTTTGCTTTGAGACGCGCGAGGGCATCCTTAAACACTGTTCCCCGGCCAATGCTGCCCAGCTTGGCGAAGTGGGGGAGCGATTCTTAACCAATCAGCGCCCATCGTTAGAGGCCCAACTCGCCAATCTGGCGGACGAGATCGCTTACAACAATCATGATGTCGATGATGGACTACGCTCGGGCCTGCTCACCTTGGAGCAATTGTCCTCGGTGCGTTTGTTCGCAGAGCATCTTGAAGAGGTACGTCAGGCATTCCCCGCGTTGGCAGAGCGCCGTGTGGTGCATGAGACCGTGCGTCGTATGATTAACGCATTGGTATCTGACCTGATAGCGCAGACCGAAGCCAATATCAAGCGCAATTCACCCAAATCACTTGAGGACGTACGCGCTGCGCCACCATTGGCGGCGTTCAGTCCCGAGATGTATGAAAAGAACCGTGAATTGAAAGCGGTGCTACGGACGCAGCTCTATCGACATTACAAGGTGATGCGCATGAGTGCCAAGGCGCGTCGCATCATCAGCGACCTGTTCCAAGCCTTCATGGATGATTCGCGCTTACTCCCGCCGCAGTTCGTTCCGCAATCGGAGCAGTCGAAAGCAAGGCTGATATCCGACTATATCGCTGGGATGACTGACCGATATGCCATCCGCGAACATAGGCGGATTTTTGCCGTAGAAGAGATTTAACCCCCTAGCTGGTTGCCCTCCCCCCCTGGTTTAAGGTAGCATTCCCGCCCTTTCGGATAGATTTTGGAAGGCGGCTGATGCCGCCATTTTGTTGCAACCATCGAGGTGAGAAACAAGTGAATAATTCTTCGTTGCCTGCGCAGCAAGGTCTTTATGACCCGCGCAATGAACATGATGCATGTGGTGTCGGTTTCGTCGCACATATCAAAGGTAAAGCCAGTCACGACCGAGTCAGTCAAGGTCTGCAGATTCTTGAGAATCTGACGCACCGTGGTGCGGTCGGCGCAGACCCGTTAGCGGGTGACGGCGCGGGCATTCTGATCCAGATCCCAGACCAATTCCTGCGTGATGAGATGAACTGGGGTGGTATCCAATTGCCACCAGCGGGAGAGTATGGCGTTGGCATGTTGTTCTTGCCGCGCGATGCCGCTGCACGAGCCGCTTGTGAAAAAGTCATCGCCGATAAGGTCGTAGCGGAAGGCCAAACGATCATTGGCTGGCGCGATGTTCCCGTCGATAACAGCACCTTGGGCGAAAGCGTCAAAGCGCTTGAGCCAGTGGTGCGCCAAGTGTTCATTGGTCGCGGTAAGAAGACGGCCGACCAAGATGCCTTCGAGCGCAAGTTGTTCGTCATCCGCAAGACGGCAGAACACGCCATCAGCAAGCTGGCCAAGAACCAAGGTAAGGGTTTCTACGTTCCTTCCATGTCATCGCGCACTGTCGTGTACAAAGGTATGTTGCTGGCTGACCAAGTCGGTAAGTATTTCGTTGACTTGCAAGATGCGCGCGTGGTCAGTGCCTTCTCATTGGTTCATCAACGTTTTTCTACCAATACTTTCCCAACCTGGAACTTGGCACATCCGTTCCGCATGATCGCGCATAACGGTGAGATCAATACGCTGCGCGGCAACGTGAACTGGATGGCGGCACGCCATGCCGCGATGTCGTCGAAGTTGTTGGGCGAGGACTTAGAAAAGTTGTGGCCGCTCATCGTTGAAGGTCAATCTGACTCCGCTTGTTTCGACAACGCACTTGAATTGCTGGTGGCGGGTGGTTATTCCTTGCCGCACGCCATGATGTTGTTGATCCCCGAAGCGTGGGCAGGCAATCCATTGATGGATGAAGAGCGTCGCGCATTCTACGAATACCACGCCGCATTGATGGAGCCGTGGGACGGCCCCGCCGCAGTTGCATTCACCGATGGTCGTCAAATCGGCGCGACGTTGGATCGTAACGGTTTGCGACCAGCGCGCTACCTCATCACTGACGACGATGTCGTATTGATGGCTTCCGAGATGGGCGTGCTTCCAATCCAGCAAAGCAAGATCGTGAAGAAGTGGCGCTTGCAGCCAGGCAAGATGTTCCTCATCGACATGGAACAAGGTCGTATCGTGGACGATGCAGAGCTCAAGAAGCAGATCGCTACTGCGAAGCCTTATCGTAAGTGGATCGAACAATCTCGCTACTTCCTTGATGACATGCCTAAAGTGGAGGGCAAGACCGTAGCGCAGATCAGTTTGCTGGATGCACAGCAAGCGTTCGGTTATACACAAGAAGACCTGAAGTTCATCATGTTGCCGCTGGCAAGCGCAGGTGAAGAGGCAACGGGTTCCATGGGTAACGATGCGGCACTGCCCGTCTTGTCTAGCAAGAACAAGGTACTCTACAACTACTTCAAGCAGTTGTTCGCGCAAGTGACCAACCCGCCGATCGACCCGATCCGCGAAGAGATTGTGATGTCGCTGACTTCTTTCGTTGGTCCGAAACCCAATCTGTTGGGCATCGACGAAACTAAACCTACGTTGCGTCTGGAAGTGCATCAACCCGTATTGTCTTTGGATGACATGGCGAAGTTGTATGGCATCGACAAGCTCACCAAGGGGCAATACAAATCTCAAGCGCTTGACCTGACCTATGCTGCCAAGAATGGCGCAGCAGGTTGCGAGAAAGCCATCGCTGATCTGTGCAAAGCTGCAACCAAAGCGGTTACTGGTGGGTTCAATGTATTGATCCTGTCTGACCGTGCAGTGTCTGACAAGCGCGTAGCGATCCCTGCTTTGCTAGCAACTGCAGCAGTGCATCACCACTTGGTCAAAGCAGGTCTGCGTACCAGCACCGGTTTGGTGGTGGAGACAGGTTCGGCACGCGAGGTGCATCACTTCGCATTGTTGGCTGGTTACGGCGCAGAGGCTGTGTGTCCATGGTTGGCGTTCGATAGCATCGAGCAATTCGAATTGCCTGCTGGCGTGAGCGCCAAGGACGGACAGAAACGCTTCATCAAGGGCATCAACAAGGGCTTGCTCAAAGTGATGTCCAAGATGGGTATCTCGACCTATCAGTCCTATTGTGGCTCTCAGATATTCGAAGCTATCGGTTTGAATTCAGATTTCGTGAAGAAGTATTTCACGGGCACAGCGACGCAGATCGAAGGTATCGGCTTGCAAGATGTTGCGGAAGAAGCGATGCGTATGCACAGCGCGGCATTCGGCACCGATCCGGTATTGACGAACATGCTGGAAGCGGGCGGCGACTATGCATTCCGTATCCGTGGTGAAGAGCACACTTGGACGCCGGACTCCATTGCCAAGCTACAGCACGCGACGCGCTCCAATAATTTCAATACGTACAAAGAATACGCCAAGCTCATCAATGACCAGACCCAGCGTCAGATGACTTTGCGTGGATTGTTCGAGATCGGTTCAGTCGGCGCGCCAGTTCCATTGGCCGAAGTCGAATCCGCAAAGGAGATCGTCAAACGTTTCGTGACGGGCGCGATGTCTTTGGGTTCTATCTCTACCGAAGCGCATGCCACGTTGGCGATCGCGATGAACCGTATCGGCGGCAAGTCGAACACCGGCGAAGGTGGCGAAGATGCCAACCGCTTCAAGCTACTGCAAGGTGGCGAGAAGCTGTCCGAGATCATCGGCAAGAACCGTATCGAAGCAGATCAAACGATGAAGTCGGGCGACTCTTTGCGTTCGCGCATCAAGCAAGTTGCTTCTGGTCGTTTCGGGGTGACGGCTGAATATCTGAGTAGCGCAGACCAGATCCAGATCAAGATGGCGCAAGGTGCGAAGCCAGGCGAAGGCGGTCAGTTGCCAGGCGGCAAAGTGTCCGAGTACATCGGCAAGTTGCGTCACTCCGTGCCTGGCGTTGGCTTGATCTCACCACCTCCGCACCACGACATCTACTCCATCGAGGACTTGGCGCAGCTCATCCATGACCTGAAGAACTCCAATCCGTCCGCTTCCATCTCTGTGAAGTTGGTTTCGGAAGTGGGCGTGGGTACGGTCGCGGCAGGTGTGTCCAAAGCCAAGGCCGATCACATCGTCATCTCGGGTTACGACGGCGGGACGGGCGCATCACCGCAGTCCTCCATCAAACATGCGGGTACACCATGGGAGTTGGGCTTGTCTGAAGCGCAACAGACTTTGGTGTTGAACAAGTTGCGTGGTCGTGTCGGTCTACAGGTCGACGGTCAGCTGAAGACCGGTCGCGATGTATTGATTGGCGCGCTGCTCGGTGCTGACGAGTTCGGTTTTGCGACTGCGCCGTTGGTGGTCGAGGGTTGCATCATGATGCGTAAGTGTCACCTCAATACTTGTCCGGTCGGCGTGGCGACACAAGACCCCGCTTTGCGTAAGAAATTCACTGGCCAGCCAGAACACGTGGTGAACTACTTCTTCTTCGTTGCAGAAGAAGTGCGTGAGTTGATGGCGCAGATGGGTATCCGCAAGTTCGACGACCTCGTGGGTCGTAGCGATCTGCTGGATATGCGTAAAGGCATCACGCATTGGAAAGCCAAGGGTTTGGATTTCACCAAGGTGTTCCATCAGCCTAACGTTCCAGCCAGCGTCGCACGTCGTCACTTGGAAGAGCAGGATCACGGCTTGAACGAAGCGCTCGACAATGACCTGATTGCACAATCCAAAGAAGCACTGGATGCGAAACGTAATGTCAGCATCGAAACCAAGGTGCGCAACGTCAATCGTAGCGTTGGCGCCATGCTGTCGCACGAAGTGGCGAAGCGTCATGGCAATGCAGGCCTGCCAGATGACACCATCCGCGTGAAATTGACAGGCACTGCCGGTCAAAGCTTCGGCGCATTCTTGGCGCACGGCGTCAGCTTCCAATTGGAAGGTGAGGGCAACGACTACGTAGGTAAAGGGCTGTGCGGTGGTCGCATCATCGTCAAGCCATCTGCCGATAGCAAACTGACCGCAGCCGACAACATCATCGTAGGTAACACCGTCCTGTACGGTGCGACCGCTGGTGAATGCTATTTCAATGGCGTCGCAGGCGAGCGTTTCGCTGTGCGTAACTCGGGAGCCATCGCTGTCGTCGAAGGGCTGGGCGATCACGGTTGCGAATATATGACGGGCGGTATGGTCGTGGTGTTGGGTCAGACCGGTCGCAACTTCGCAGCAGGTATGTCCGGCGGCGTTGCTTATGTGTTGGATGAAGATGGTGGTTTTGCAAAGCGTTGCAACATGTCGATGGTGCAACTGGAGGCAGTGCCTGAAGAGGCGGCTGCGAGCGAAACGGGCGAGGTCGACTCCAAAGGTCGCGTGCACTTCAATCATCTGAACAGGGCTGACGAAGCAGTGCTGCGCGGCAAGATCGAGAAGCATCTGCGTTACACCGGTAGTCCACGTGCCAAGCAGATCTTGGATAACTGGGGCATCTATCTGCCGAAGTTCGTTAAAGTCATGCCGACCGAATATCGTCGTGCACTGCTTGAGATCGCGGCACAACAAGCCAAAGAAGTGGAGGCCGCATAATGGGCAAGCCAACTGGATTCATGGAGTTCGATCGGGTAAATGAAGGTTACGCACCCGTCGAACAACGTCTGAAACACTATCAAGAGTTCGTTGCTCACCTAAGTGATGCCGAAGCGAAACAGCAAGGTGCGCGTTGTATGGATTGCGGCATCCCGTTCTGCAATAACGGCTGCCCTGTCAACAACATCATCCCTGATTGGAACGACTTGGTGTATCGCGGCAATTGGAAGCAAGCGATCGAAGTGTTGCACTCCACCAACAACTTCCCTGAAGTGACGGGGCGTATCTGCCCAGCACCGTGCGAAGCAGCCTGTACGCTCAACATCAACAACGATGCGGTCGGCATCAAATCCATCGAGCACGCCATCATCGACAAGGCTGGTGAAAATGGTTGGGTAACTCCGCAGCCTGCAAAGAAGAAAACTGGCAAGAAGGTTGCGGTGGTAGGTTCAGGTCCTGCGGGCTTGGCGACTGCGCAACAGCTGGCACGCGCAGGCCACGCGGTCACCGTGTTCGAGAAGAACAGTCGTATCGGTGGTCTGATGCGTTACGGCATCCCCGACTTTAAGTTGGACAAGCGCCTCATCGATTGGCGCATGGCACAACTGACTGCGGAAGGTGTGAAGTTCGAAGTGAACACCTTCATCGGCAAAGATGCGATTGGCAAAGGCATCGCCAACGACGCGAAGAAGACCATCAGCCCAGCGGCATTGCAGAAGGACTTCGATGCAGTCGTCATCGCTGGCGGTTCCGAACAACCACGCGACTTGCCTGTTGCGGGGCGTGAACTGAAAGGCGTGCATTACGCGCTCGAATTCCTCATCCCACAGAACAAAGAAGTGGCAGGCGATGGCAAGAATCCGATCAACGTCAAAGGCAAACATGTCGTGGTCATCGGTGGCGGTGATACCGGTTCTGACTGCGTAGGCACATCCAATCGTCATGGCGCAGCCTCGGTCACGCAGATCGAAGTGATGCCGCGCGCACCAGACCAAGAGAACAAGGCGATGACTTGGCCATACTGGCCGATGAAGTTGCGCACCTCCAGCTCGCACGATGAAGGCTGTGTGCGTGATTGGGCCATCTCCACCAAGGAATTCGTGGGCGAGAACGGCGTTCTGAAATCGTTGAAGTGCGTACGCGTGGAATTCAAGGACGGCAAGATGGTGGAAGTGGCAGGCAGTGAATTCACACTGCAAGCCGACTTCGTCTTCTTGGCCATGGGCTTCACCAATCCGCTTGCGCAAGTGCTGGATGCGTTCGGTGTAGAGAAGGATGGTCGCGGTAATGCAAAAGCCACGACCGATGGCGCGGGTTGTTATCAGACCAATGTGAAGAAGGTGTTCGTAGCGGGCGATATGCGTCGTGGTCAATCCCTCGTGGTATGGGCCATTCGCGAAGGTCGTCAAGCAGCACGCGCAGTGGATGAGTTCCTCATGGGCTCTTCTGTTTTGCCTCGATAAGAAAAGAGAAAAATGAACTTCAAAGTTAAGAACGACACTTTCCTGCGCGCCTTGTTGCGTCAGCCGACCGATTACACCCCGTTGTGGATGATGCGCCAAGCAGGTCGTTATCTGCCTGAGTACCGCGCTACACGTCGCACCGCAGGAAGCTTCTTAGGTCTGTGCAAGAACCCTAACTTCGCGACTGAAGTCACGATGCAACCGCTGGATCGTTTCCCGTTAGATGCAGCCATTTTGTTCTCCGACATCCTGACCGTTCCAGATGCGATGGGGTTGGGCTTGTATTTTGCTGAAGGCGAAGGCCCGAAGTTCGAGCGTCCTATCGTGACCGAAGCGGATGTGAAGGCTTTGCACGTGCCTGATATCGGAACCGATTTGAAATACGTCACGGATGCGGTTTCACAGATCCGCAAGACTTTGGATGGCCGCGTGCCTTTGATCGGCTTCTCCGGTAGCCCATGGACATTGGCTTGCTACATGGTCGAAGGCGGCGGTAGCGATGACTACGCCAAAGTGAAGACCATGATGTACAAGAATCCTAAGATGATGCACAGCATCCTCGAAGTGACTGCGCAGACGGTGACTGCTTATCTCAATGCGCAGATCGAAGCAGGCGCACAGGCTGTGATGATCTTCGATTCATGGGGTGGCGCCTTGTCCCATTCGGCATTCCACGAGTTTTCCTTGGCCTACACACAGCGCATCGTCGAGGGATTGATCAAAGAAAAAGACGGCGTACGCATCCCGTCCATCGTATTCACCAAAGGCGGCGGATTGTGGATCGAGAGCATCGCTGACATCGGTGCAGACGCGGTCGGTCTGGATTGGACGATGGACATCGGTATCGCGCGTCAGAAGGTGGGCAACAAGGTCGCGCTACAAGGCAACCTCGATCCGAACGTATTGTTCGCGACACCTGATGTGATCTACGCTGAGGTAGAGAAAGTGTTGAGCAGTTACGGCTTCGGTAGTGGTCATGTGTTCAACTTGGGCCATGGTATCTCGCAACATACCGACCCCGAGAATGCGGCAGCACTGGTACAGGCAGTACACGAGCTGAGCAAAAAATATCACTAGAATCAGCACCTAGCCTCACACGTTATAAACAGGGGCTAATATTCGCCAAGGGCCATGGGACGAGAATTCCGTGGCTTTTTGCTTTTTATCGTTAACTTCTTGTTTATTAAAGAAGTGATGGATTGCGCGGAAATTGAGCGCCGAAAAAAAACCGTATACACCGTTTAGAGTTAGCGTAGTTACAGGGTGGTTTTCCACATTCTTATCCACAGGAAATGTGCATAAGAAAAAATACCTATACGACTCAATGCGATTAGCTAAACTTCATAGAAATCACCAGAGAGAATCTGCATAACATGTCCATTATTCGCGTCGCGCTAGACGTGCCCTTGTCAACACTTTTCGATTACAAAGTGAATGACGAGATGCAGCTCGAAATCGGGCAGCGTCTGGTCGTTCCATTCGGTCGTAAAGAAGTGGTCGGCATCGCGATGGAGTGGGCGGAGCAGTCTGAACTCGATGGAGCTCGTATCAAGTCTGTCTTTCGCGTGTTGGACGATGTGCCACCGCTGCCGTCTGAGACATTGAATCTGCTGCGCTTCTGTAGCGACTACTACCACTACCCGATCGGCATGACGGCACTGTCCGCCTTGCCGACACGTTTGCGCGATATCGAACCTATCGTGATCAAGCAATCATTGGCCTACGCCTTGAGTGAAGCTGGAAGTACGGTGGACGTTGAATCACTACCCAAGCGTCGCGTGGTGCAGCAACGCATCTTGCTGGCGTTGAAACAAGGGCCGCAGAGCGGGGCGCAGATTCGCGAACTATCCGCCAGTGCATCTGCGGCGCTCAAGCAACTTATTGAGGCGGGGTGGGTGCAAGCTTGCACACCTATGGCGTCGAATGCGCATACCTTCAACAATGCTCACTCTCTGACCGCAGAGCAACAACAAGCCGTGGATGCAGTCGCTCAAACCAAGGGCTTTGCGAGTTTCTTATTGCATGGCATCACAGGCAGTGGCAAGACCGAGGTGTATGTGCATCTGATGGATGCGATGTTGCAACGCGGAGGGCAGGTATTGTTGCTCGTGCCTGAGATCAACCTCACGCCGCAACTGGAGAGCTATTTCCGCAGTCGCTTCCCTGACGTGGAGTTGGTGAGTCTGCATAGCGGGCTGGCCGATGGTGAGCGTGCACAGAATTGGATCAAGGCGCAATCTGGTGCGGCGCGCATCGTGTTGGGGACACGCCTTGCGGTGTTCTCCCCTTTGCCAAAATTGAGCCTCATTCTTGTGGATGAAGAACACGATGCTTCGTTCAAGCAACAAGATGGCTTGCGCTACTCGGCACGCGATGTGGCGATCTTCCGCGCGAATCAGCACGCTGTGCCCATCGTGTTGGGCTCGGCCACGCCTTCATTGGAGAGCTGGCACAACGCCCAGAGCGGTCGCTACACTCTGCTTAAGTTGACTCAACGTGCTGTGCAGCCCGCCACATTACCTGTGGTGCGCTGTCTCGATGTAGGGCAGTTGCCATTGCAAGAGGGACTGAGTGAGCCGTTGCTCACTGCCATCGAAGCGCGCTTGCAGCGTGGAGAGCAGAGTCTCATCTTCATCAATCGACGCGGCTATGCGCCCGTGCTGATGTGCACCGCTTGTGGTTGGCTATCCGAGTGCAAACATTGCGCAGGCAAATTGGTGTTACATCTGAAAGACCGCACGCTGCGTTGTCATCATTGCGGCGCACAGCAACGTGTGCCGCATGCGTGTCCGACTTGTGGCGATGCGGATCTAAAGCCAGTGGGCATGGGTACGCAGCGCATCGAAGAGGCATTGCAGGCACGTTTTCCTGACGCGCGCATCTTGCGAGTGGACCGCGACAGCACGCGCAACAGGGGTGCGTGGGATGCCATGCGCAAAAAGATCCACGATGGTGAGGCGGACATCTTGGTCGGTACGCAGATGCTGGCGAAGGGACATGACTTTCCCAATCTGACGTTGGTCGGGGTGTTGAATCCTGATGGCGGTCTATACAGTGCCGATTTCCGCGCTTCGGAAAAACTGTTCGCGCAACTCACGCAAGTGGGTGGCCGCGCTGGGCGTGCAGACAAGGTCGGCGAGGTGATCGTGCAGACCGCGTTCCCGACGCACCCTCTGTTCAATGCCTTGCGAGAACATGATTTTGAAGCGTGGGTGCAGGTGTTGCTGAACGAGCGTCAGTCGGCAGGGTTCCCGCCGTTCATGTTCCAAGTGTTGTTGAGTGCAGAAGCAAAGCAGGAGGGTGAAGCAATGGCCTTCTTGAAAAAGGCACGCGTCGCTGCGATTGAATTGAAACAACAAGTCGAGGTGTATAGCGCCATTCCGGCGGCGATGCCGAAGCGTGCCAATCACTACCGTGCGCAACTCCTAGTGCAAAGCGACAACCGCAGATCATTGCAAACATTCTTACGTGAGTGGAAGCCGCAACTGGATGCGATGCCGACCAAGCAAATTCGTTGGTCTTTAGATGTCGATCCATTGGAATTTTAATAATCACCCGTTAGGGTTATGAGCCATCTTTGCGGGAGAGGAATATAATGCGCAGGATTTCAATGTTGATACGGAGAATGAAATGAAAGAGATACAACGCTTCACCCTCGCAGATCTGACGCTTCCCATGAAGACACTTTTCTCTGGTTACCTGATGGTGATCGGCTTGGGTCTGTTGTTCGCAGGCGGACAGATCATGCTGACGCACGGCATGGCAGACGGCAAAGTCGGATTGTCGGTGGATGATATCGTTTACAGCTATTACGGTAAGCGTGACGAAGGCTCCAAGTTGGTCTCCAAATTGAATGGCTCAATGAAAGACAACGCGCCTCCCGAGGTGCGTCTTGCCATGATCAAGTGGGCAGATGCGGGCGGCCCTGCGGAAGAATGGGATGAAAAGATATCCATGGATGTCGATCAATATTGCGCGCCATGTCACGCGAATATCCCCGGCTTGGCTAACATCACCGACAAGGCAGTGATGGATGAGATGCTGGCGGTGGACAATGGACAGTCCCCCTCTACTTTGACGCGCGTTTCGCACATCCATTTGTTTGGTATCTCATTCATCTTCTTTTTTGTGGGCTGGATTTTTACCTATGCCACAGGCATCTCGCAACGAAACAAGGCCATCATCATATCCGTGCCTTTCTTGTTCCTGATGGTGGACGTGTTGGCATGGTGGCTCACCAAGTGGAATCCGGGATTCGCTTGGTTCGTCATCATCGGTGGCTTTGGATATAGCATGTCCGCAGCGATCATGATCTTCACCTCGCTCTATCAGATGTGGATACTGCCACGCCGTAAGGCTCACCCAGTCGATCCTCCGATGCAGTGATAACTGTGACGCCTGAAAGCCAATTGCTTGACGCCATCGCCGCCATCACTGGCGGCGATGGCGTTTTAACGGGCGAATCCGCTTCACCTCACTACAAAGATTGGCGCGGACGTTTTTCTGGCAAGGCGCTCGCCGTTGTTTTTCCGAGCGATGCGCAGCAAGTCAGCGATGTTGTGAGAATCTGTGTCGCGAACGGTGTCGCTATCGTCCCCCAAGGCGGCAATACCAGCCTGTGCGGAGCATCGGTACCATTGGCGAATGGCAGCAAACAGATCGTCATCAATCTCTCGCGCATGAATAGCATCCGCAATGTGGATGCGATCAACTACACCATGACGGTGGAGGCGGGTTGCAAACTCGCTTCGTTGTACGTAGCCGCAGAGCAAGCAGACCGATTGTTCCCGCTAGGACTCACTGCCATCGCACCGCACTGTGAGATCGGTGGCAATCTCTCCACGAATGCCGGCGGCATCGGCGTATTGCGCTATGGCAGTGCGCGTGACCTCGTTCTGGGTTTGGAAGTGGTGTTGCCCGATGGCCGCATCTGGAACGGTCTGCGCAGTCTGCGTAAGGACAACACGGGCTATGACCTAAAGCACCTATTTATGGGGGCGGAAGGCACGCTCGGCATCATCACCGCTGCCGTGCTCAAACTTTATCCGCGTCCAAGATCTAGTGCGACTGCCTGCATCGCAGTGCGTGACCCAGCTGCGGCCGTTGACCTGCTGGCGCATCTGCGTGCCAACTGTGGCGACAAGATCAGCGGCTTCGAGATCATCTCTCGTTCCTGTCTCGACCTCGTGTTCAAACACATCGCAGATACGCACGAACCCTTTGCAACGCAACACGAATGGATCGTCATCACCAAGCTGGCTGACGTTTTGCCTGTGCCTTTGGATGGAGTCTTGCGCGATGCATTCGAATCATTCGGAAACGGCATCATCGAGTTCGATATCACCAATGATGAATCCAATGCCGAACGTTGGTGGCGCCTGCGCAAGAACATCGCCGAAGCGCAAAAGGCAGAAGGCATCAGCATCAAACACGACGTCTCTGTACCGATCAGCAGCGTGCCGCGATTCATCACGCAAGCCAGTGCCGATCTGTGCAACACCTATCCTGGCGTCCGCATCGTCGCCTTTGGCCATATCGGTGATGGCAACATCCACTACAACATCTCCATGCTCGATGTAGCCAAGAACGCAGCTTTCATCGAACAGCAGGAGCATGAAGTGAATCACATCGTGTACGAGGTCGTGGCAAGGCTGGATGGCAGCATCAGTGCAGAGCATGGGCTGGGCCAATTGAAGCGAAAAGAGATCACTCATTACAAGAGCGCATTGGAGCTGGAATTGATGCGCGATATCAAGCGAACACTCGACCCGCAGGGGCTGATGAATCCGGGCAAGGTGATATAATCCGCGCCTCTTTTGGGCGGGTAAAACACCTGTTCAAATAATCGAATCGCTAGGCGATGATCATTTTTACTCTGGTGCTGTTTCATGTCCGCTGTTCTCAATTTCAAATCTCATTTAGCTGAATCTTTCGCGCACGCTTTGCGCGAGGTCGCACCTGATTTTGTCGGTGCGACCATCCTCATCGAACGACCTAAACAAGCTTCGCATGGCGATTACGCTTGCAACTTGGCGATGCAGTTGGCCAAGCCCTTGCGCAAATCACCGCGCGATATCGCCAACGCTTTGATCGCCGCATTGCCGAAATCCGATGTCGTAGAGAAGGTGGAGATCGCGGGCGCAGGTTTCATCAACGTGTTCATCACCAAGACTGCCAAACAAGAGGTGGTGCGTGGCGTGTTGCAAGCGGCAACGAACTACGGTCGCATCAATACAGGCGCAGGTAAGAAGGTGGGCGTGGAGTTCGTTTCGGCGAACCCGACAGGCCCTCTCCACGTCGGTCATGGTCGCGGTGCGGCGGTGGGTGACTGTCTGTGCAGCGTGTTGGATGCCGCAGGCTGGGATGTGACGCGCGAGTTCTATTACAACGATGCGGGCGTGCAGATCGACAACCTCACCCTGTCGGTGCAATTGCGTTGCAAAGGCGTTACGCCGGATGATGCTTCTTGGCCAGAATCAGGCTATCGTGGTGACTACATCGCTGATGTGGCGCGCGCCTATCTGGCGAAAGAGACCATCGTCTCTAGCGACCAGAACATCACCGGCAAAGGTGACGTGAACGATGCAGAAGCCATTCGCCATTTCGCCGTCGCCTATCTGCGCCGAGAACAGGATTTGGACTTGCGCGCATTCGGTGTCGAGTTCGATGTGTTCTCCTTGGAGTCCGCGCTCTACACCGAAGGCAAAGTGGAAGCGACGGTGCAGAAACTCATCGCCAGCGGCCACACCTACGAACAAGAAGGTGCACTGTGGTTGCGTACCACCGACTTCGGCGATGATAAAGACCGCGTGATGCGCAAGACCGATGGCGGCTATACCTACTTTGTGCCGGACGTCGCCTACCATCTGGAGAAATGGAAACGCGGTTTCGTGCGCGTCATCAACGAGCAGGGTTCCGATCACCACAGCACCATCACGCGTGTACGTGCCGGTCTGCAAGCATTGGATGACGGCATCCCTAAGGGTTGGCCAGATTACGTGTTGCACCAGATGGTGACCGTATTGAAGAACGGCGAAGAGGTAAAGATCTCCAAACGTGCGGGTAGCTATGTCACCTTGCGCGACCTCATCGACGAAGTGGGTTGCGATGCCACGCGTTACTTCCTCGCTGCACGCCACCCTGATTCACAACTGGTGTTCGACATCGACCTAGCTAAATCGCAGAGCAACGACAATCCTGTGTATTACATCCAATACGCCCACGCGCGTATCAGCACGGTGTTGGGTCAGTGGGGCGGTGAACGCGCAGCGTTGTTGAGTGCCGATGTGAGCATCTTGGATAGCGAGTATGAGACGGCGTTGCTGCAACGTATGATCGATTATCCACAAGTCATCGAGACGGCGGCAGAAGATCTTGCGCCGCATCTGGTCGCCTTCTACCTCAAAGAGTTGGCGGCTGATTTCCACAGCTATTACAATGCCTCGCGCTTCTTGGTCGAGGACGAGAAGATCAAGCTGGCACGCTTGGCATTGATCGCCGCCGTGGCGCAAACGATCAAGAATGGTTTGGCATTGTTGGGCGTCAGTGCGCCTGACAAGATGTAAGTAAATAAAGGAACGGACATGGCTAAAGCAGGCAACACAGGTAGTGGCGGCGGTTCTCCTAAATCCAAAGTGATGGCAGGGCTGATCGTTGGCATCGTGCTAGGCGTTGCGTTCGCAGGCTTCGTCGCTTGGTACGTGCTGGCAAAGAATCCTGCCTCCTTCACTAATAAAGAACTGCGTGAGCCGCCAAAGGTGGTGCCGCAAGTAGTGCCGGCACCAGTGAGCGCCCCAGTCGCCGCTTCAAGCGTAGGCACAACCTCAAAATTCGAGTTCTACAAAGAGTTGCCAGACAAACCCGAAGGCAGTGCGACCAAGCAAGTGGTCACCAAGCCGCAAGCACCGGTCGTCAACCCACCAGCCAAAGCAGCCGTTGATAGCACGCTCTATTTCGTACAAGCAGGCTCGTTTCAAAATGCTGCCGATGCAGAGAAACTAAAAGCGAAGTTGGCACTCGTAGGCATGGAAGCCAGCGTACAGAAAGCGGACATTCCAGGTAAGGGCGTGTTCCATCGTGTACGTCTAGGTCCATACAAGGGATTGGCAGAAGCAAATTCCACCATCGCCAATTTGAAACAGAATGGCATCAGCAACGCTACTGCGTTGCATGCCCAGTGATCTACAGGAGATAAGGATGAAACTGTTTGCTAAGTTCTTCGCAATCGTCGTGTTGTTGTTCGCCACACAGGCGCAAGCCGAAGTGGTCGCCGGTCGTGATTACAAAGTGCTCAACCCAGCACAGCCCACTAGCGGTGGCAGCAAAGTCGAAGTGTTGGAGTTCTTCTTCTACGGTTGTTCGCATTGCTACCACCTGCATGGCCCCCTGACCAAATGGGAAGCGAAGATGCCTAAGGATGTGAACCTGCAAATGGTTCCAGTCATCTTCCGTGATTCTTGGGAGCCAATGGCACGCACTTTCTACGCCTTGGAATCCATCGGTCAACGCGAGAAGTTGCACAATGACCTGTTCGAGGCATGGAACGTCTACAACACAGACCTGAGCGATGCGGGAAAGATATCCGACTTCGTGGCGAAGCACGGCGTAGATAAATCTAAATTCACTGCTGCGTACAACTCCTTCTCGTTGCAAAGCAAAGTCGCGCGTAGCAACCAGATGGTTCAAGCGTTCGGTATCCGTGGCACACCGACGATTGCCATCGATGGCAAATACATCATCACAGGTCTTGAGCCAGCAGACACCATCCGCGTGCTAGATGAAGTCATCAAGATCGCACGCAAGGAACGTCAAGCGAACAAGCGTTAATGAAAGTAGTAATCAGTGGCGCGTCGAGTGGCATCGGTCTAGCCCTCACGCGCCATTATCTTGAGCGCGGCGCCTCCGTCGCCGCCTTCGCCCGCCGAGGCGAATTGTTGCAAACCCTCGCTACTGAATTCCCCAATCAAGTCCATTGCTACACGCTCGATGTGCGTGACGCGTCTGCCATTCAGCAAGCCGCGCAGGATTTTATCCAGAAGGTCGGCGTGCCCGACATCGTCATCGCTAACGCAGGTGTCAGCGTCGGCACCCTTACCGAAGATGCCGAAGACCTTGATGCATTCAAGCAAGTGATGGACATCAACGTGCTTGGTATGGTGCAGACCTTCCAGCCTTTCGTGCATGCGATGACTGAAGCGAAGCATGGAGCGTTGGTTGGCATCGCCAGCGTTGCGGGTTTCCGTGGCCTGCCCGGTGCTAGTGCCTACTCGGCTTCTAAGGCCGCTGCTATCTCCTACTTGGAATCATTGCGAGTCGAGCTGCGTGGCAGTGGCGTAAAGGTCGTCACCATCGCGCCGGGTTACATCAAGACGCCGATGACCGACATCAATCCCTATCGCATGCCCTTCATTCTTGCGCCAGAAGTGGCGGCGCAACGCATGGCGCGCGTCATCGAACGAGGTTGTTCGTTCGCCGTCGTGCCGTGGCAGATGGGTGTCGTGGGTTGGGTGATGAAGCGATTACCGAATTGGCTGTATGACCGACTGTTCGCCAACGCGCCGCACAAACCGCGCGGCTTACTCAAGAGATAATCATGGCGATCTACAAACGATTCCAACACGGCGGCGTTCCCGAATACCTAGCGCGCCATTATTGGTGGGCCTACCTGTGGCGCAGAAGCATCTGGTTCTTCGATCACCAGCCCATCATCAACGCCATCCTGTTCGGGCAATACGAGAAGTTGATGCAAAAGACGCTCGCCCATGTAGAGCGCAAATCCGGGGCGAAGCTACTGCAACTCACCTGCGTGTATGGCAAGCTCACCCCTTCGTTAGTGCATCACACCGACAACGAAGTGCATCTGTGTGATGTCGCGATAGGTCAATTGGAACTGGCGCGCAGCAAAACCACTGACGTGGCAGATCGCTGCCTACTTACGCGCATGAATGCCGAATCGTTGGGTTACGCCAATGACTCGTTCGACCAAGTGATCCTGTTCTTCCTCTTCCATGAACTGCCACCCGCAGCGCGTCAACACGTGTACGACGAGATCGCGCGCGTGGTGAAACGTGGCGGCTCGGTTCTCATCACGGAATACGGCGACACGCCACGCGGACATTTGCTGTATCGCTTCTGGCCAACACGTTTCATCATTGGTTATCTAGAGCCTTTCCTGCCGGGATTCTGGCAGGAGGATGTGACGGGAAAATTGAGTGCTGCGTTACAACGCCAAGGTAAGACGTTGGCGGCTGAGCCAGATGTTGAGCATTGCTTCGGAGATTTTTATCGGGTGATGAGATTTAACGTTGGGCGGTAAGGCTCGAATTGAGGGGCTGTTCCTAACCCATTGCAGTCAGTGCTCGATAGCTTCTATGGTGTGATTGTCGATATTGAAATTCTGGAGTGCGGCGCGCAACAATCAAAAAAAACATACCCTCACTTTCAGATTGGATAGATTTTTTCAAATTAATTAACTGCACTCACCCTAAAATAATTCCACTCCTCCACTCTGATTAGCTTGAGTGTTGGCGATAGATTCACTTTGAATAGCCATCTCTTCAAGAATGGAAATCACACTTTTACTGTATTTTTCCATTGCTGCAACTCTTTCAACCATTGAGGTAGGGTTATTCAGGGAGTGGTATTCCATAGCTTCTACAGTGGCTTCATGGAACTTTTTGTGCGGCTCTTCTAGTCTGATAAAGCTGGGGAGCGAAGAAAAATCGTTTCTACCCTGCCCTTCGTAATACCACTTACCTAAGCGACATTCAGTATGGTTTCTAAATTGATCGACTGTTTCTTTTGACATTCCCAAAATGACGAGATAAACCCTAAACTTAAATATGATGTGGTCCGTTTTCGCTAGTTCACAAAAACCTCTCAATGCAGATGCGGAGATTGAGTGCTCCATATGGCCTGAGAGTTCTAGCAGATTCGATACCGTGGTTGAAACAGTTATTCCGTGCTGACTAAAATTACTGGCTTGGCAGGAAAGGTGAAGCATTTGCTCATTGGAATTAATAACACCTTGGCTGATTTGACTGACGATTTTTGATATTTCGCTGGTTGCGGTTGCAGTTCTTTCTGCCAATTTACGCACTTCATCAGCCACAACCGCAAAACCTCTACCCTGCTCGCCAGCCCGTGCGGCCTCGATAGCTGCATTTAGCGCCAATAAGTTGGTTTGATCTGCAATCTTTTTGATTAGGGTGACGATGCTTTCAATTTCACGAGCATCCTTGTCAAGAGACTCTATGGATAAAGATACGTGTTTAGTAACACCTTCGATCTCAATTAAATCGGAAGTCATACGTTCGGTTGCATTTCTTGTGACAAGTGAGGCACTTTGAGCCTCTATTGCTCTAATGCGCTCAGCCTGCATATATTCTGCGTTGTACTTCAGGCTAGCTTGCAAAGCCACAAGAGATTCTCTAAAGGTAGGAAAGTGTTCGATTACACCTAACATAGTGAGGCAACGAGCTTCATGGTGTCCATTTTCTTTTTGTGACAGCTCCAATTGGCTCGTTAGCTTAGCAATGACAGCATCCTTATCCTTGATGGATGCTGTCATCTCGCCTATCGTTCGCTTAAGTTCTTTATTTTCGTAATTTAATTTAGTGAAAAACAATTTGTAGGGCCTATTTAGTAATTTGCCAAGCACATGACTTTAGCGTCACAGTGCTGAATAACTTTAGACGTTATCCGGGATGATAAGAAAAACATAGTTGTAGCACTCAAGCGATTTTATACGTCACCAGTTCGTAATTTCCACGCCCCCTGAGTGAGTTCGGTGACTACTTTATGGTGGTGATTTGTACTGGCTGGCTGACCAATATTGGCCGATCTCAGACATCAAGTTACCAGCTTCGCAGTAACGGCTACTTGCTCACCGCCGCACTCAATATCTGCACCTGAAACAGCGCTAACTCCTGATCGCTCTTCACACGCACGCCATTCACTTGCGCGTTCCCTTGTTGGTTTGGCGGTATGTTCGACGTGATGAGTAGAGGCTGGCTTTGAGCGACGACGCGACGTGTCGCTGCATCAAACTGTACGACACGTACTTGCACGTTGCTGACGGTCTCGGCAGTGGGGTTCTCTACGACTGCGTAGAGATTGCCGCGGGCATCGGCTTGTACGCCGCTCAGCAGATATTTGCCTGGGTTCCTCGGCAAGTCTAGGCGTGTGAATTTGGCGGCGGCGAATTGTCCTGCACTGGAATCAGAGCCTGCTGCCGCGCCGTAATTCTGCATCGCGGCGTTGATGTCGCCGCGCGACTCGGCCAGTATGCCAAGCAACGCGTGTGCGGGCGCGGTGGGCAATAGGGAAGTGCTTTTGCTGAGGGCTACTTCGGCTTCGGGATTGCGTCCCAGATTCTTCAGCGCGATGCCGCTTTGTAAGTGTGGGCGGAAATAATCAGGTTGCATCTGAATGGCGCGTTCGTAGAAGGGCAGTGCGGCAGCGCTGTTCTTTTGTGTGAGGGAGATGTCGCCCAATAGTTCTTGGAAGCGTGCTTCGCGCGGCTCACCTGCCACCGCCTTCTTTGCCAGCGTAGTCGCTTTGGTGGTGTCGCCAGTGCTCAGTGCGATGACGCCTTGATCATAAGCGCTGTAAGCAGGACGCGTCGCTTTCAGCTTGCCCACTTTTTTCGCATACACCTCGCGCCCCCATTCACCGCCTTCGCCCAATTCTGCGAGGGTGGCTTTGTTGGCGGCGACACGCTCTGGTGAGGGCGGATGGCTGGCGAACAATCCCGAGATGAAGTCAGATTGTTTTCCTTCGCTCAGTCGCACGAAAGTTTCCTGCAAGGTGACGGCGGCACGCGGATCGTAACCTGCACGCTTCATGTAGATCATGCCGTATTTATCCGACTCAGATTCCGCATCGCGGCCGAACTTGGTGGAGATGAGTTGCGAACTGAGTTGCGCCGCACCCACAGCCAGATTGGCATAGCTCTTGTCCTGCGTGTAGATGCCCGTGGCGAGTACGGCACCTTGCAACAACATGCCCGATTCCATGCCTTTTGCGCCGTGGCGTGCCGCAGCATGCACGATCTCGTGGCTCAACACGGCAGCGAGTTCGGCCTCGCTGTTCAGCTCGTACAACAACCCGCGATTGAAGGCGATCTTGCCGCCCGGCATCGCCCACGCGTTGGGAACGGAGTCGTTCAGCACGACGAATTCATAGGGGAGTTTGCGGTCGGCCACAGCGGCAAGTTTGTTGCCCACGCTTTGTACATAGGCGGTCAGCTCGGGGTCGATGATGTAGTCGCCGCCTTGTTGTTGGCGGGCAGGTGCGTAGTTCTGCTGGCCTATCGCGATCTCTTGCGATTCGGAGACGAACTGCAGCTCGCGCTTGCCAGTGACTGGATTGGTGCCACAGGCGCTCAGCAATAATGAAGTGATGACTGCTACAAGAATAGATCGCAACATGGTTCCCCCTCGAATTGATGGCGCTGCGCGCGCCGTGAACTAACCTGCCAGTTTCTTCTTCAACACCTCGTTCAACTGCGCCGGATTGGCCTTGCCTTGACTTGCCTTCATGGCCGCGCCGACGAAGAAGCCAAAAAGCTTGTCCTTGCCGCTACGGTATTCAGCCACTTTGTCTGCATTGGCTGCGATGACGCCATCTACGATCGCTTCGATCGCGCCGCTATCGGAGACTTGCTTCAGACCTTTCGCCTCGATGATGGCATCTGCATCGCCACCCTCTGCCCACATCGTGCGGAACACTTCTTTCGCGCCTGAGTTGGAGATGGTGTTGTCGGCAATACGTTTCAAAATGCCGCCCAACTGTTGCGCCGTGATGGGCGATTGCGACATATCGAGACCGTCGCGATTCAACTGCGCGTTCACTTCGCCCATGATCCAGTTTGCGCACATCTTTGCATCTTTCGGCACGGCAGCGAGAACGGTCTCAAAGAAATCCGCCATCTCGCGTGACGAGGTGAGGATGCTCGCATCGTAGGCGGACAAGCCGAGTTGGTTCACATAACGAGACTGCTTCGCCTGAGGCAGTTCCGGCAAAGTGGCGCGTACTTGTGCTTTCCATTCCTCACTGATCTCAAGTGGCAACAGATCAGGATCGGGGAAGTAGCGATAGTCGTGCGCGTCTTCTTTGCTGCGCATCGCGCGCGTCTCGCCGGTGTCGGGATTGAACAGGATGGTGGCTTGGTGCACTTTGCCGCCATTTTCAATTGTGTCGATCTGCCATTGCACTTCGTAGTCGATAGCTTGTTGCATGAACTTGAACGAGTTCAGATTCTTGATCTCGCGGCGTGTGCCAAGCGGCTGGCCGGGCTTGCGCACCGACACGTTCACGTCGCAACGGAAAGAGCCTTCTTGCATGTTGCCGTCACAGATGCCGATCCAGCGCACCAGCGTGTGCAGCGCTTTGGCGTAGGCCACTGCTTCGGCAGCAGAACACATGTCCGGCTCGGACACGATCTCCAGCAGCGGTGTGCCCGCGCGGTTCAAATCCACACCCGTCACACCTTGCGACTCGCCGTGAACGGATTTGCCCGCGTCCTCTTCCAAATGGGCGCGCGTGATGCGCACCGTCTTCTCGTAAGGTTTCGCGTTGCCAGATAAGGGCTCGACTTGGATGGTGAGTGAACCTTGTCCGACGACAGGCAGATCGAACTGACTGATCTGATAGCCCTTGGGGAGGTCGGGGTAGAAGTAGTTCTTGCGTGCGAACACCGAGCGCGGTGCGATGTGTGCGCCTGTCGCCAAGCCGAACTTGATGGCGCGTTCTACCGCACCTTTGTTCAGCACCGGCAACACGCCCGGCAAGGCCAAGCTCACGGCATCCGCTTGTGTGTTCGGTTCCGCGCCGAACGCAGTCGATGCGCCCGAAAAGATCTTTGTGTTGGTCGAGAGCTGGGTGTGTACTTCCAGTCCGATGACGATTTCCCAAGTCATGTTCAAATCCCCTGTGGCGCGCGGCTGTGCCAGTCGGTCGCCAGTTGATATTGGTGCGCCACGTTCAGCATGCGCGCTTCGTCGAAATAGTTGCCGATGATCTGCAAGCCGACCGGCATGTTGTTGTCGCCGAAGCCGCAAGGGATGGACATGCCGGGCAAGCCAGCCAAGTTCACGGCGATGGTGTAGATGTCAGACAGATACATCTGTACCGGATCGTCGCCTTTCTCGCCCAGCTTGAACGCAGTGGAGGGCGAGGTTGGCCCCATGATGACGTCGCAATGTTTGTACGCTTCCACGAAATCCTGCGCGATGAGGCGGCGTATCTTTTGCGCTTGCAGGTAGTAGGCGTCGTAGTAGCCGTGGCTCAGCACATAGGTGCCGATCATGATGCGGCGTTGCACTTCCGCGCCGAAACCTTGTGCGCGAGATTTCTCGTACATATCGGCGAGGTCGGTGTATTCCGGTGCGCGATAACCGTAACGTACACCGTCGAAACGCGACAGGTTACTCGACGCTTCTGCGGGTGCCAGCACGTAGTAAACGGGGATGGAGAGCCGCGTGTTGGGCAGGCTGATATCGACGATGACCGCGCCCATCTTCTTGTATTCCGCGATAGCCGCTTCTACGGCTTTCGCTACGTCGTTGCCTAAGCCTTCGGCAAAGAATTCTTTGGGGATGCCGATGCGCAGGCCATTCAGCGGCTTGTTCAGGTCGCGTGCGTAGTCTTCCTTGTCGCGTTGCAGCGAAGTGGAATCGCGCTCGTCGAAACCGGCCATGGTGTTCAGCATCAACGCCAAGTCTTCCGCGTTACGTCCCATCGGGCCTGCTTGGTCGAGGCTGGAGGCGAAGGCGATCATGCCGTAGCGCGACACTACGCCGTAGGTTGGTTTCAGGCCAGAGATGCCGCACAGCGCGGCAGGTTGGCGGATAGAGCCGCCGGTGTCGGTGCCAGTCGCTGCCGCGCACAGACGCGCTGCGATGGCAGAAGCCGTGCCGCCGGAAGAGCCGCCTGGCACGCGCGCTTTGTCCCAAGGATTTTTCACGATGCCGTAATGCGAGGTCTCGTTGCTTGAACCCATGGCGAATTCGTCCATATTGGTCTTGCCGAGGTTCACCGCGCCTGTGTTGTTGAACTGTGAGATGACGTGCGCGTCGTAGGGCGACACGAAGTTGTGCAGCATCTTGGAGCCGCAGGTCGTCAGCCAATCTTTGGCGCAGAAGATGTCTTTCTGGCCGAAGGGGATGCCAGTCAAGGCTTCGGCAGTTCCCGCTGCGAGGCGTGCGTCCGCCGCTTTAGCCTGTGCCAATGAGGCTTCAGGGCGCGTCGTGATGTAGGCGTTCAGCTCAGGGTTATGCTGGGCGATGCGGTCGAGGTAGAGCTGGGTCAGTTCGACGCTGGATATCTTTTTGGCGCGCAATGCCGCGCCAATCTGTGAGAGGCTGGATTCGATCATTTCAATTACTCGATGACTTGCGGAACGAGGTAGAGACCCCCTTCCACTTGGGGGGCGATGGCTTGGAAAGCCTCACGCTGATTGGTTTCGGTGACTTTGTCTTCGCGCAAGCGTTGGGCAACGTCCTGTGCATGAGACATCGGTTCGATTCCCTTGGTATCCACGGCTTGCATCTCCTCGATCAAACCGAAGATGCCGGAGAGTTGCGAACGGGCCGTTTCGATCTCGGCGGGGGTCATCGCCAGACGCGCTAGACGCGCCACTTTTTCAACATCAGAAGTACTCAAACTCATAGCAAAATCTTTATTCAAATAAGGCCGATAGGTTATCATACGCGGCCTCTAGGCGGCACCCTCATTACAGGGCGCTTCTATAAATCCAAATTTCGTCGCAATACTGTGTTGCTCACAAAAAATGACTACTTACATATCGAAACATATGCCGCGTCGTCATTTTCTGTTCGCGCCTTGTCTTGCTTAGAACTTTGAATTTCTAGAAGCGCCCTACAATCAAACAGGATTCAACATGCTCAATTATTTCAACGGATATTTCTCTAACGACTTAGCTATCGACCTCGGTACAGCGAACACGCTCATCTGGTTGCGCGGTCAAGGCATCGTATTGAACGAGCCATCCGTTGTGGCGATCCGCCAAGAAGGCGGACCGAATGGTAAAAAAGTCATCCAGCAAGTCGGTTTGGCGGCGAAGCAGATGTTGGGTCGTACACCCGGCAACATCACCGCCATCCGCCCGATGAAAGACGGCGTGATCGCCGACTTCACCGTCACTGAGCAGATGCTTAAGCAGTTCATCCGTCGCGTGCACAAATCCAGCATCTTCACGCCTAGCCCACGCATCGTCATTTGCGTACCTTGCGGCTCCACCCAAGTCGAGCGTCGTGCTATTCGCGAATCTGCTTACGGTGCAGGCGCACGTCGCGTGGAGTTGATCGAAGAGCCGATGGCTGCTGCGATCGGCGCCGACTTGCCAGTGGAAGATGCGACCGGCTCTATGGTGGTGGACATCGGTGGTGGTACGACCGAAGTGGGTGTGATCTCTCTGGGTGGCGCTGTGTATTCTGGCTCTGTGCGCGTCGGCGGTGACAAGTTCGACGATGCCATCATCAACTACATCCGCCGCAACTACGGCATGCTGATCGGTGAGACGACTGCCGAGCAGATCAAGAAGCAGATCGGTTCCGCTTTCCCTGGCAGCGAAGTGCGCGAGATGGAAGTGAATGGTCGTAACTTGGCAGAAGGTGTGCCACGGAGTTTTACCATCTCCAGCAACGAGATATTGGAAGCGTTGACCGACCCACTGAACAGCATCGTGAGTGCCGTGAAGACCGCGCTAGAGCAGACCCCGCCAGAGTTGGGCGCGGACATCGCCAGCAAAGGCATGGTGCTGACCGGTGGCGGCGCATTGCTACGTGACCTTGACCGCTTGTTGATGGAAGAGACCGGTCTGCCCGTCGTCATCGCGGATGATCCTTTGACTTGCGTGGTGCGCGGTTCCGGCAAGGCGCTCGACAGTATGGATAAATACAGCAACATCTTCACTAGCGACTAACAGTGTGTTGCAAAACTACTGCGCTCGACATAACCGCGTTGCTCATGGACTCGAAATGCTCATTTACGTATCTGTAAACTCCGCTTTCTCCTCCATTCGCGCCTTGTTCTGTCTTCGCTCGCTACGTTTTTCAACACACTGTACGTATTAATCTTGGAAGACACTAGAACGCTACGCTTCTTCAATCGCGGCCCGAGTGCGGTCGCGCGTCTGGTGTTCTTCTCCGTTCTGTCTTTGGTGTTGTTGTTCGTCGATGCCAGATACCAATATCTCGAATCCACCCGCCAAGTCATCGCGGTCATCATCTATCCCCTTCAGCGATTGACTGCGCTACCCGGCGAAATATGGAACGGTGCGGGCGCGTACATCACGTTGCAACGTCATCTGGTCGCAGATAACGAACAGCTACACCTGCAACACGATGCGGACGCAGCGCTACTCAATCAGATGCAGTCGCTACAAGCTGAGAATGCACAACTGCGTGAATTGCTGGACGTGACGCAGCGTGCCGACTACACCATGCAGATGGCGCAGATCGCCTATGTCGAGCGCGACATCTTCAAGCGCAAGTTGTTCATAGACAAAGGTGAGCAGGCTAAGGTGCAAGCAGGGCAGGCTGTCGTGGATAACGGCGGCGTGGTGGGGCAGGTCACGCGAGTGTTCCCTTGGTTGTCTGAAGTCACGCTGGTGACCGACAAAGACATCGCAGTGCCTATCCAAGTCGTGCGCAACGGTATTCGTGCAGTGGTGTTCGGGTCGGGCAATATCAGTGAATTGGAATTGCGTTACCAACCAGTCAATGCCGACATCGAAGTGGGCGATGTGCTAGTCACTTCGGGCATGGACGGGACTTACCCGCCAGCGCTTCCTGTCGCCCAAGTCGTCAAAGTTGATAGAGACCCCGCTTACCCGTTCGCACACATCGTGTGTGCACCTTTGGCAGGCGTGGATAGGCATCGCACCCTGCTCATCGTCTCCAGTGTGCCGCCGCTCCAAGAACGGCCAGTCACTGAAATCGAGGCTGATGATGCACAGCGCGTGAAGAAGATCGTGAAACGGAGCAAGCCATGAGAAACGATCTGGCGAGAGACCGCGAGTTCTTGTTGCCTGCCAGCACGGCTTTCATCGCGCTGAGCTTCTTCATCGCCGTATTGCTCGAATGGATGCCTTGGCGCGGATGGATGTTGGCGCTACGTCCTGACTTCGTCGGATTGGTGTTGCTGTACTGGTGTACGCATAAACCACACCGGGTGGGCATCGGCATCGCATGGATGCTGGGCATCTTCGTGGATGTGGCGGACGCGAGCTTGTTCGGCCAACACGCACTTGCCTACTCGGTATTGGCCTTCGGTGGATTGGTGTTGAACCGTCGTGTGCAGATGTTCAATCTGCGTGAGCAATCGGTACACGTCTTCGCCTTATTGCTTGCCAGCTATTCCGTTTATGCCGTCGTGCATTGGCAAGTGCGCGGTTTCGTGGCTTGGGAATATTTCTTGGGTGTGGTGACTTCTGCTCTGTTGTGGATACCGCTCACGCATCTGCTTCAAGCTCTGCGCCGTCCGCGCCGCGACCCTAACGAGTTATGAGCCGCACCGTCGAGCTGAAAGATACGCAGCGCGAGATCTACTTCTTCCGTCTGCGCCTGTTCCTGAGCTTGGGTTTCGTCGCAGTGATGTTCTTCATCCTGCTGTTGCGCTTCTTCTACCTGCAAGTGATACGTCATGATTACTTCGAGACGATGGCCGAGAGCAATCGTATCTATGTCGTGCCTATCGTTCCCAATCGTGGTGTCATCACCGACCGCAACGGCGTGGTGTTGGCGCGCAACTATTCAGGTTACACGCTCGAACTGACACCAGAAAAAGTACCCGACATGGAAGCGACCATCGCCGAGATCGGCAAGTTGGTCGAGATCAAACCGAAAGACCTGAGACGCTTCAAGAAGCTGATGTCGGAGCGACGCTCCTTGCAGACGCTCCCCATCCGCACACGGTTGACCGATGACGAGGTGGCGCGCTTCGCTGCGCAGCGTTATCGCTTTCCGGGGGTCGAGATCAAAGCGCGTCTGTTCCGTGAATATCCACTCACCGATGTGACCTCCCATCTATTGGGCTATATCGGCCGCATCAACCAGCAAGAGATCGACGAGCTGGAAGAGCAAGAGCGGGCGACCAACTACATGGGGTCGGACTACATCGGCAAGACGGGTATCGAACAGCGTTACGAGAAAGAGATGCACGGTGTGACCGGCTTCGAGCAGGTGGAGGTCGACGCGGGTGGCCGTGCCGTACGTATGTTGTCGCGTACCTCGCCGCAATCGGGTAGAAACCTGACGCTGACCTTGGATGCCAAGTTGCAGGAGATCGCGGTGCAGGCCTTTGGTGATTATCGCGGCGCGTTGGTCGCTATCGATCCGAGCAATGGAGAGATCCTCGCTTATGTGAGCAAGCCTGGGTACGACCCCAATCTTTTCATCGACGGTATCGATACCGAGAACTGGGAAGCGCTGAACAACTCTCCTGATGTGCCACTCAATAATCGCGCCTTGCGTGGTCAATATCCGATGGGTTCGACCATCAAACCTTTCATGGCGCTGGCAGGTCTGCATTACAACGCGAAGATGACGACGCGCGAGATCAGCGACCCCGGTTATTACACCTTGCCGGGTAGCAGCCATCAGTACCGCGACTGGAAAAAAGGCGGGCATGGTCGCGTCGATCTGTTCAAGTCCGTCCAAGTCTCTTGCGATACTTTCTACTATGGCTTGGCGACCGAGTTGGGCATCGACCGTATGCACGATTATCTGGAGCAGTTCGGTTTCGGTAAGAAGACGGGCATCGACCTTGAAGGAGAGACTTCTGGTTTGTTGCCTTCGACAGAGTGGAAGATGAAGCGTTACAAGCAGATCTGGTATCCCGGCGACACCGTCTCGGCGGGTATCGGTCAGGGCTACCATCTGGTCACACCGATGCAGCTCGCTTTTGCGACGGCGACATTGGCCAACGATGGTGTGGCGTTCAAACCGCATCTGGTGAAAGAGATACAGCATCCTGAGGGCGAGGTGCAGATACCGCCGCAGCCGCTCTATAAAGTGGATATCCCTGCCGAAGACCTTGCCTTGGTGAAGCGCGCCATGGTGGCTGTCACCCAGCCGGGCGGTACGGCGGTCGGCGCGAGTATGGGGGCGCAATACACCATCGCGGGTAAGACCGGCACGGCGCAGGTCATCGGCATGAAGCAGGGTGAGAAATACGACGAGAAGAAGGTGTCTGAGTATTTCCGCGACCATGCATGGTTCATCGCCTTTGCGCCCGCAGACAAACCGCGCATCGCCTTGGCTGTGTTGGGTGAGAACGCAGGACACGGTGGCTCGGTGGCGGCGCCTATCGCACGTAAGGTGATGGATTATTATCTGCTTGGCAAGATACCCACACCGCTGAAAAAAGCCGACGAGAAAGTCGGAGCGGAGGTCGACTGATGATCAATGTCCAACAAGTAAAACGCCGTTTCATGTTGCATCTGGATCCCGTGCTTTTGTACGGGTTGGGCGCTTTGTTGTTCGTCAGCTTGATCGTTCTCTATAGTTCGAGCGATGGCAGTTGGATGCGCGTGTTGGGGCAGCTGGCCAACATATTGGTCGCGTTCACAGCGCTGTGGATCGTCGCCAACATGCCTTTGCATTGGCTGATGCGCATCGCGGTGCCTATGTATGTCTTGGGCATGGCTCTACTCATCGGCGTGGCGCTGTTCGGTGAGATCAGTCACGGTGCGCGGCGCTGGCTCAATATCGGCGTGGCGACCATCCAACCCTCCGAGTTGATGAAGATCGCCGTGCCGCTGATGATGGCATGGTATTTCGAGAAGCACGAAGCCACGCTCACTTGGCGCAACCATCTCATCGCGGCGGTGTTGCTGGCGATGCCCTTCGTGCTCATCGTGCGCCAACCCGACTTGGGTACGTCCATCCTCATCGCGGCGAGTGGTTTCTATGTTTTGTTTCTGGCTGGATTGAGTTGGCGTGTGATGGGCGCGTTATTCGTGGGCGCTTTGGCCAGTGCGCCGTTCGTGTGGGGCATGCTGCACGACTATCAGCGACATCGCATCATGATGTTGCTCGATCCTTCGCAAGATGCCTTGGGTAAGGGTTACCACACCATCCAAGGCATGATCGCGGTCGGCTCGGGTGGCTTCCTAGGCAAAGGCTACATGGAAGGCACGCAGACCCATCTGGATTTCTTGCCTGAGCGTAGCACCGACTTCATCTTCGCTGTGTATTCGGAAGAGTTCGGTTTCCTCGGCAACCTGATCCTGCTCGGCATCTACATCTTCATCATTGGGCGCGGCTTCATCATCACCGCCAATGCATCGACTTACTTCACACGTTTGATGGCGGGTAGTATCACACTCACTTTCTTCACGTACACCTTCGTCAACATGGGCATGGTCAGCGGTATCTTGCCCGTGGTCGGCGTACCATTGCCGCTGTTGAGTTACGGCGGCACATCCATGCTCACACTGATGCTGGGCTTCGGTGTATTGATGAGCATCCATACGCACCAACGACTCGTAAAAACTTAGGGAGATACAAATGGATCACAAACTGATTGGCTTGTTGGGCAGTGTCGTGTTGTTGAGCGCGTGTTCTAGCGCTCCAAAAAAAGCCGAGACACGCCAAGGTGCGGCGGCGCCAATCGTCGATCTGCGCAATGGCGGCAACGTGCCGCAAGCAGCCACACAAACGACCTCAACAGGGAGTGGCGCTTATCTCGCGGGCGACGGTCCTGGCGCTGACGTACCGGCGAATCTGGATGCGATCCCTGATGCTGTGCCGAAAGTCGAGCCGTTACACAAATATGCGAACCGCCAATACTCCGCGCTGGGTAAGACCTATGTGCCGATGCAAGAGACGGGCAAATACAAAGAGCGCGGCATCGCTTCTTGGTATGGCAAGAAGTTCCACGGGCAGAATACGTCCATCGGTGAGGTGTATGACATGTATGCCATGACGGCCGCTCATCCGACCTTGCCTATCCCTAGCTATGCGCGCGTCACCAATGTTGCAACCGGTAAGTCCGTGGTCGTGCGTGTGAATGATAGAGGCCCGTTCTTGCATGACCGCATCATGGATCTGTCTTACGTCGCCGCGTACAAATTGGGTTACGTCAATAACGGTAGTGCAGAGGTCGAGGTCGAGAGCATCGCTGTCGATCCGAACGCACCTGTCGTTGCGGCAGTCGAGCCCGCTCCTGTCAAAGTCGAGCCGGCCGTCGTCGCGCCAGTCGTGGCAGTAGCACCGACCATTCCTGTGGCGACAGCGGGGGCGGTCACAGGCAAGGTCTATTTGCAACTCGGTGCGTTCAAGGCCAAGCAAGGTGCAGAGAGCTTCTTGGTGAAGATGAGCGCGGCGACCACCGATAGTGGCAAGGCCCTAGCGCTGTACGAGAAGAGCGGTCTGACCCGCGTCCACCTTGGCCCCTATGCGAATGCCGATGAGGCTCGCAAAGCGGCGGCCAAGCTACAAGCCAAGCTGGGATTCAAACCTTTCGTCAGCCTGCACTAGAGACACTTTCTTTTTCTCACTTGTTTGGACTTGTGCGCATATTAGAATATGCTAATATGCGCACATCATTCATCCAAGGAGTAATTGAAATGTTCGGACATTCAGTCAAAGAGATCGACGCTCACGAGTTGGCCAAGTGGGTCAATGATGCCAACCACAGCATGCGCGTGATCGATGTGCGCGGCATGGAAGAGATCGCCATGGGTACCGTGCCCAAGGCCGAAGCACTTCCTCTGCATACTCTCCCAGCCAAAGTGCAAGACTTGTCCCGCGACGAAAAACTCGTCATGGTGTGCCGCAGTGGCGCGCGTTCTGCGCAAGCTTGCATGTACTTGCAACAGCAAGGCTTCACCAACGTATTCAACCTGCGTGGCGGCATGATGGGTTGGGCGCAGAGCGGTTTCCCTGCTCACCAGTTGGCCTAAGGCGTTCGCGATGAGATCAAAGATATTGTGGGGCGTGGCGGTCGTATTGGGCCTAGCGCTCGTAGTGCCGCAGTTACAAGCAAGTCAGGGTGTGGACGTGAAGATGGCGAAGAGCATGAGCGACCAAGGTGCTTTGCTGTTGGATGTACGTGAGCCGGATGAATATGCTGCTGTCCATGCTGTCAACGCCAAGCTCATCCCATTGGGCGAAGTGGGTACGCGACTGAAAGAGATCGAGGCCTATAAAGACAAGCCTGTTGCCGTGATCTGCCGTTCTGGCCGTCGTTCTGCCCAAGCGGTATCCCTCTTGAAGGAATCTGGTTTCACACAAGTGGTCAACGTAGAAGGCGGAACGTCGGCTTGGGTACAGGCCGGTTTGGAAGTCATCAAGCAGTAAGCGGCTAGCCCGCGATCCTCAGTACCAATCCTTTTAGATACGCCCCCTCAGGAAAACTCAGCAGCACCGGATGATCCGGTGCTGCGTGCAGTTTCTTCACGATCTGTGCATCCACGCCCGCATCGAGTGCGGCCCCTGCAATGATCTTTTGGAACAAGTCATCATTGATGCCACCGGAGCAGGAATAGGTGAACAGCAAGCCACCCGGACGCAGCAGTTTGAATCCCAGCAGGTTGATGTCTTTGTACGCACGCGAGGCCTTTTCGGCGAAAGCGGCGGTGGGGGCGAATTTGGGTGGGTCGAGGATGATGAGGTCGAACTTACGGTTCTGGTCGCGCAGTTTGCGTAGCGCTTCGAACACATCGGCACATTGCCATTGCGCTTTCGAAGCATCAAGTCCGTTTAATTCAACATTACGCTGTGCGATTTCCAAAGCCTCTTGCGAAGAATCGATGGAGAGCACTGACTTTGCACCGCCGCGCAGCGCGTAGAGCGAGAAGCCGCCGGTGTAGCAGAAGCAATTCAACACGTCTTTGTCTTGCGCCAACTCGCCCGTGAAAGCGCGGTTGTCGCGTTGGTCGAGGTAGTAGCCGGTCTTCTGTCCTTCCGCCACATCAACGGAGAAATGCAATCCGTTCTCGCTGACTTCAATGTGCTTAGGCAAAGTGCCACGCACGATGCCGTTACGTTTCGGAAGACCTTCCAACTCACGCCCATCCGAGTCGGAGCGCTCATAGATACAAGTAGGGAAAAGCAATTCTTGCAGGATATCGGCGAGCGTGTCGCGCCAATGTTCGGGCCCTGCGCTACCGAGTTGCATCACTAGTACATCGCCATATTTGTCCACGATAAGGCCGGGCAGACCATCCGATTCGCCGTGGATGATGCGCATGCCGTTGCCACTTTTACTGATTGCCAGAGTGAGGCGTGCTTCGAGTGCGTTAGTGATCTTGGTGCGGAAGAAGTTGGCATCGATGACGTCCTTCTCATGCCACGACCACACGCGAGCAGTGATCTGCGAGTCGGCGTTGTAAGCCGCCCATGCGAGGAAGTTTCCTGAGACATCACGCACTGCCAAGGTGTCGCCACTTTTAGGCGCGCCATCGATGTGGTCGATGGCGCCAGAGAAGATCCACGGATGGCGGCGTTGCAGCGATTTTTCGCGTCCCTCCTTGAGCGCAATGCAAGGCTTGGCGGACACATCGCCGACACGCGGCTTACTGTTGGTCTGGGGTGCGTGTGTGTCTGGCGCTGACTTGTCGCGCTGCACACGCTTGCGGAAATCTTTGCCGCCTTGTGATTGGCGGTGCGGGGTGGAATGGGTTCGGGGCTTGGTTTGGCTCATGGTTTTTTCTTGGCGCGTGGATGTGCGCTGTCGTAGATCTTGGCGAGATATTGAAAATCGAGATGGGTATAGACCTGCGTCGTCGAGATGCTGGCATGCCCGAGCATCTCTTGCACGGCGCGCAGGTCGCCCGAGGATTGCAACACATGCGTGGCGAACGAGTGGCGCAACAGGTGCGGGTGCACACCACTGGCGATGCCTTGTGTGATGCCGCGCTGCCGCAGTTGTAGTTGCACGGTGCGTGGAGAGATACGCGCGCCGTTCTTGCCTACGAACAAGGCGAGTTCATCTGGTTTGGCTATCTGGTCACGCACAGCTAGCCATGCTTGCAATGCAGTGATGGCATGACTACCTAGAGGCACGATGCGTGTCTTATTACCTTTACCAGTGACGCGTACCGATGCGTCGGCAAAATCCATATCGATGGGGTCGAGGCTCACCAGCTCAGCCAGCCGCAATCCTGAAGAATAGAGCAACTCGAACATCGCCTTGTCGCGTGCGTCGATGGGGTTCTCTACCGGCATCTCCATCAGCTTCGAAGCTTCATCTGGCGACAGCGCGTGCGGCAATGTCTTAGGCGCCTTGGGTGGGCGCAAGCCGACACAGGGATTGTTCTTGCAGCCGTGGTCGCGCATCAGATAAGTGAAGAAACCGCGCCAAGAGGACAGCACACGCGCCAGCGAACGACCGCCCAGTCCACCGCCGTGCAACTGCGCGATGTAACGTCGGATGTGGTGGCTCTTGAGATCGGGGAGCGGAGTCGCACCCGCCAGTGTGAACAAGCGGCGGATGTCGCGTGCGTAATTCTCGGCAGTCAGCGGGGAGTAGTTGCGCTCGTTGTTCAGGTAGGCGAGATAGCCTTCAAGCGTGGCAGGAACCGGCGCAACCGTTTCAGACATCACACATGTAAGCGGAATGCGCTGCCTAACGTCTCGGCGATGCGCTGTAGGAACATGGTTCCCATCTCTGGATAGAAACGCTCCTTGTCCTCACTGGCGAGGATCAGCATGCCGATGGTTTGCCCATTCGCGCGCAGCGGCAGATAGGCGAACGAACGCAGATGCTCGCCTGATTCGCCGAACCAAGTGAGCGTGTCTTGCGCAGCGTGGTGTGTGCACACGGGTTGTTGATGTTGGTCGGCGAAAGCCAGCACTTCAGCGCTGGGCGGTTCGTCTTTCCACAGATGCAGCGCGGCATGCGGTACGGCGAAGATGTCGCGCAGATTGTTCACGATCAGACTTTGTAGCGTGTTGCGATCATGCGGGCCGAACAAGGCGCAGTTGAATTGGTGCACTTTGAGTTGCAGTGCATCGTTCTCCTTCGCGTATTCGAGCAATTCGTGCAACTTCTTCTCCAGCTCTTTCACGCGCTCGCGTAGGGTGAGTAGTTGGCGTTCGGACAAAGATACCGTGCGGCCGCCGTGCGGATGGGGCAGGGTGATCTCGGAAAGAAGTTGGGCGTGTTCTTCAAAGAACTGAGGATTTTCTTCTAGGTACTTTGCTACGTCTTCTGATTTCATCTTCAAATCCTTATAGATTTATCTCGCCATCGAACACGCTGATGGCTGGGCCTGTCATCGATACGGGCGAACCCTCACCATTCCAAGTGATACTCAATGTGCCGCCACGGGTCGCCACGTGAACGGTGGCATCCAGTAGCCCGCGTTGGATACCTGCGACCACGGCAGCACACGCGCCCGTGCCGCAGGACAAAGTCTCGCCTGCGCCGCGTTCGAACACGCGCAACTTGATGTGATCGCGATCCAACACTTGCATGAAGCCCGCATTCACGCGCTTGGGGAAACGCGGATGGTTCTCGATGAGCGTGCCTTGTGTGGCGACGGGCGCAGTCTCCACATCGTCCACCACTTGCACTGCATGCGGGTTACCCATCGACACGGCAGTGATCTGGACCGTGTCATTGCCGACCTGCAAAGCTTGCATCACGTCGCGGCTGTCGCTGACGAACGGGATCAGTGCTGGTTCGAAGATGGGTGCGCCCATGTTTACCGTCACGCGCCCGTCTTCTTCCAAGCGCGGCGAGATGAGGCCGCTCTTGGTCTCTACGACGATCTCGCGTTTGTGGGTCAGCTTGTGGTCGTGCACGAAACGCACGAAGCAGCGCGCACCGTTGCCGCACTGTTCCACTTCACCACCATCGGCATTGAAGATGCGATAACGGAAGTCGGCGTCCTTGTGTTGCGCCTTCTCCACTAATAACAATTGATCGCAGCCGATGCCGAAGTTGCGGTTGGCAAGGAAGCGGATGTTCTCAGGCGAGAGCGAGATCTGTTGGCGAATGCCATCGATGACGACAAAGTCGTTGCCAGCGCCGTGCATCTTGGTGAATTTGAGTGCCATGTGAGAGTCGTTCAATTAACTGTCGCGATTATACGGTGTTCATCCTAACAACTGGGCATGGTCGCGGTACATACATCTATCCATCACCACTGTGATGCCAGCTTGTTGCGCGCGCAGGGCGGCTTCTTCGTGGATCACGCCATCCTGTAGCCATAGGTTCTTGATACCGAGCTTGATGCAGCTCTCGACGATCGCAGGCACGTGTTCGGAAGCGCGGAACACGTCCACGATGTCGGGTACTTCGGGCAGGCTCTCAAGGTCAGGGTAGGCTTTTTCACCTAGCACTTCGTCCACCATGGGGCGCACGGGGATGATGCGGTAGCCGAAGCCTTGCAGCGCCTTGGCGACATTGAAGCTGGGGCGCGCGGGCTGTGGGGACAAACCGACCACGGCCACGCTACGCACTTGGGTCAATAGCGCACGGATCTGCTCAGGGGTAGGATTGGCGAAGGTCATGTCAGTTTGCTGAAAGTTGGTGTGGCTATAATAAACCATCGCTACGCAAACGATAGAGGCCATACCTTGAGCGCGATCCATCCTTCAGAACTCTCCTTCATCACCAAGCACGCACCGTTCAATCGCATGGAACTGAGCCATGTGCTATGGATGCTGGAGCGCATGCAACTGGGCTACTACGCAGAGGGCGAGGTCATCATCTCGCCGGATCAGGGCGTGGTCGATCGGTTGTTCGTCATCAAGCAAGGTGTGGTGCATGGCGAGCAGAACGTCGCCAAAGCGTCGGATGCCGATACCTGGCTGGAATTGATGGAGGGCGAGTGCTTCCCCTTGGGGGCGTTGCTTGCGAACCGTTCAGTTGCCAGTACCTATCGTGCCGGGACGGATATCTTCTGTTACGAACTTCCAGCGCCTGCATTCAGCGAACTCATCGGCATGAGCGCGGCCTTCCGCGATTTCTGTACGCGCCGCATCGCCAATCTGCTCGAACATTCCAAACAAGTCATCCAAGCGCAATATAGTCAGTCGAGTGTGGAGCAGCAATCGTTGGCGAGCCCGCTGTCGGCCATCATCCGTCGCGCGCCGATCACTTGTTCTCCCGATGTCACGGTCAGAAGTGTTCTGACCATCATGAAAGAACAGCGCATTGGCTCTATGGTTGCAGCAGATGCTCAAGGCAGACCGCTAGGAATCGTCACCTTGCATGACGTGCTGGACCGTATCGCCATCCCGCAGATCGACCTAGATCAACCGGTCATCAATGTGATGAGCACACAGTTGTCCAGTTTGCCGCCACAAGCCTTGGCGCATGAGGCCGCGCTGTTGATGGCGAAGCAAGGTTTCAGGCATGTGTTGATCGTCGAGAACGAACGGCTGGTGGGCTTGGTCTCTGAGAAAGACTTGTTTGCTTTGCAACGCGTCGGTCTGCGTCAGATCGGTTCTTCTATTCGTCATGCGGAGACGGTCGAGGCGCTACGCCAAGGCGCGGCTGACATCCGCCACATGGCGCGCAACATGATGGCCCAAGGCGTCGCACCGGAACAGCTCACCCAGTTCATCTCCACATTCAATGATCTGATCGCAGAGCGCATCGTGGAATTGGAGTGCAAGGCCAGCGGTATCACGGGTACGCCTTTGCATGACGGATTGTGTTGGATGGCGCTGGGATCGGAAGGGCGTTTCGAGCAGACACTGAACACCGACCAAGACAACGCCATCATCTTCAAAGTACCGGATGGGATGACAGCCGACCAAGTGCGCGAAAAACTATTGCCCATCGCGCGCCGCATCAACGAGACGCTAGATCAGTGCGGTTTCCCGCTGTGCAAGGGCGAGATCATGGCCAGCAACCCGAAGTGGTGCATGTCATTAGAAGAATGGAAGCGTGCATTCTCGGCATGGATCAGCGGCGGCTCACCGGAATCGCTGCTGCATGCCTCCATCTTCTTCGATTTTCGTCCGCTCTACGGTCAGTTCGACTTGGCGCAAGATCTGCGCGGCTGGCTGGGGCGCGTCGCCAGCGACAACAGCCGCTTCCTGCACATGATGGCAGAGAACGCCTTGCGCAATCGTCCGCCGCTCGGTGTCGTGCGCGACTTCGTGGTGGGCAAAGAGAACAAGATCGACCTCAAGCTGAACGGCATCACGCCTTTTGTCGATGCGGCGCGTATCTTCAGTTTGGCATCTGGCGTGGCCGCTACCAACACCATCCAACGTCTGCGTTTGAGCGCGGAGAAGATGCGCATAGACAATGCGGAGATCGATGCTTGGATAGATGCACTGCTGTTCATCCAAGTGCTACGCATGCGTCGCCATGATGAGGCGAGTGCGCAAGGTGTCGATGACCAAGCGTTGGACAATCTCATCGATCCGGAGAAATTGAACGAACTGGATAGGCGCATCTTGAAAGAGGCGTTCCGCCAAGCGAGAAAACTACAAGCGCGATTGGCGATGGAGTATCACCTGTGATCTCGTGGCTAAAGAGCCTGCTGGGTGACAAACCGCTGTTGAGTGCCGAGCAGCAGCTACGCTTCGATGCGTGGCAGGCGTTGCCTGATGCGCCACTGAAAACACCCTTCAGCGAGATGCGCTGTGTGGTGGTGGATGTGGAGACGACCGGACTCAACCTGATGCAAGACCGTCTCATCTCCATCGGCGCGGTGGCGGTGGTGAATGGCAAGATCGCGCTAGGCGATAGCTTCTATATCGTGTTGCAGCAGCAAGCGGCCAGCGACAAAGGCAACATCCTCATCCACGGCATCGGCCATGCCGAACAACTGCAAGGTGAGCCTCCAATAGATGCGTTGCTATCGTTCTTGGAGTTCCTCGGCAAAGACCCGCTGGTCGCCTTCCATGTGACCTTCGATGAGACCATGATCAAGCGAGCTTTGCGTGATTATGTGGGGCTCAACTTCAAGCATCCTTGGCTCGATCTGGCTTACGTCATGCCGGGACTTAATCCTCCCCTCGCAAAAAGGTTTCGTGCCCTAGATGACTGGATCGGCCATTCCAAGATACGCATCGATGCTCGCCACAACGCCTTGGCAGACGCGCTGGCGACCGCACAACTGCTGCAAGTGGCCTATGCCCAAGCGGCGCAGAAGGACATCACTCGGATGTCCGAACTGCATGATTTGGAAAAGAACCAGCGCTGGGTGAATAGCGTAAGTTGACCGTAAGGCTGTCTGAGTAACATCTGCTCCAGTAGTGATGAGAAGGCTAGCCCATCCTAGCCTGTTGTTTTTCTAGAGGAGCAAATATGTCTGATCCAAATGTCAATTGGTTGGCGATCGATTCCAACCCCAAATTCCAAGCACTCCATCGCAAGAAGACGCTTTTCTTGTGGGGTTTGATGGTGTTCTCCACCGCTTACTACTTCTTGTTGCCTATCGGCGCGGCTTATTACCAAGATCTGTTCAAGATCAAGGTGTGGGGCGTGGTCAACGTGGGCATCTTGTTCGCGCTGTCCGAATTCGTCGTGGCATGGACCATCGCTTACGTCTATTCGCGTAAAGCGAACAAAGAGTTCGATGCGATGGCACAAGACATCATCAACGACGTGAACAACGGGA
This sequence comes from Sideroxydans sp., assembly GCA_041665725.1. GTDB lineage: Bacteria > Pseudomonadota > Gammaproteobacteria > Burkholderiales > Gallionellaceae > Sideroxyarcus. Next base: position 96,932 of record JBAYIG010000005.1, read on the forward strand.
GAATGAAATGAGCAGTATGTTAAAAAAATTGACCCTCTCGGTCGCGGCATTGAGCATCAGTGGCGCCGCCTTCGCGGGCAATGGCGCAGTGGCAGATGAGTTCAAGTGGATGACCTTCACGGTGTTCGGCGTGATCATCGCCATCACCATGGCCATCACCTTCTGGGCGGCACGTACCACGCATACCACTTCCGAGTTCTATGCGGCGGGCCGTTCGGTCAGCGGTATCCAGAACGGTTGGGCCATCGCAGGTGACTATCTGTCTGCTGCATCCTTCCTCGGTATCGCCGGTCTGATTTCCTTGTACGGTTACGATGGCTTCATGTATTCCGTGGGCTGGTTGGTCGCTTACATCACCGTGTTGCTGGTGATCGCTGAGCCTTGCCGCAACATCGGCAAGTACACCATGGGCGACATCTTGGCTTTCCGTAACGATCCTAAGAAGACCAAGACCGTTGCCGCGCTGTCCACCATCACTGTGTCCACTTTCTACCTGACTGCACAGATGGTCGGTGGCGGTGTGCTCATCAAGACACTCATCGGTATCGACTACGAGATCTCCGTCATCGGCGTGGGTATCTTGATGTTGGCTTACGTGGTGTTCGGCGGTATGAAGGCGACCACTTGGGTGCAAATCACCAAGGCTGTGTTGCTGGTGATGGCATCCTTGATCCTCGTGTTCTTGGTGTGGTCTCCATATGGTTTCAGCCTCCCAGGTTACTTGGGTAGCGTGGTGGCCGATCCTGATGTGCAAAAGCAAGTCGCTAAGTTGTTGGGCGACAAGGCAGCAACGATGACACCAGAAGAATTGGGTCAGCGCTTCCTTGAGCCAGGTCTGTTCCTGAAGAACCCGATCGACCAGATCTCTCTGGGCTTGGCATTGGTGTTGGGTACAGCGGGTATGCCACACATCTTGATGCGTTTCTTCACTGTACCGACAGCACAAGCTGCACGTACTTCCGTGATCTGGGCGATGGGCATCATCGGCGGTTTCTATGTGCTGACCCTGTTCTTGGGTACGGGCGCAGCGATGCTGGTTGGTCCAGACAAGATCGCGGCGGTTGACGCGGGCGGCAACATGGCCGGTCCGTTGCTGGCGCAATACTTGGGTGGTGGTGAACAATCGTACATGGGTAACTTCATGTTGGCCTTCGTGGCTGCCGTGGCGTTCGCAACCATCGTTGCGGTGGTCGCTGGTCTGGTGTTGGCTGCCGCTTCGGCGATGGCGCATGACATCTACGTCGGCGTCATCCGTGGCGACCACGCCACACCAAGCGAGCAAGTGATCGCAGCCCGTGTCGCTTCCGGTATCGTGGGTGTCATCGCGATCACGGTCGGCATCTTGGCCAAAGGTCAGAACGTGGCGCACTTGGTCGCGTTGGCGTTCGCGGTGGCAGCATCGTCTAATCTGCCAGCCGTGTTCCTCACGCTGTACTGGAAGAAGTGCAACACCACTGGCATCATCATGGGCATGATCGTAGGTTCATTGACCGCGATCGGCTTGGTGATGATCTCTCCAAACATGACCTATCCAAAGGCAGTCATTGCCGGCGCGAACAAGGTCTTGAATGGTGAGCCAGCTGTTCCAGCTAAAGAAGCTGTACCAGCGGTCGAGCGCTCTGCCTTTATCTGTGAGTTGTTCGCCCTGGATGGTTGCGTATTGGCTAAACCAGCACAAGCGGCCTCTCCAGAGAAGCCAGCTAAACTAGGTGCTGCCGAGAAATTGGCTGGCCTGAATGCGAAGTTGCAACCACTGGAAACATCGTTGCCAACCATCACTGATGTGACAGCTAAAGCAACTGCTGAAGCAGATGTCGCGAAGTTGAAGAAAGACATCGCTGCTGTCGAGAAGGCAAAAGCCAAAGCGGAAGCTGACCTGAAGAAATTCGAAGGTCAGACCACCAGCATGATGGGCTTGGAAAAACCATTCTTCCTGTTGAAGAACCCCGGTTTGATCTCCATCCCTCTGGGCTTCTTGTTGGTCATCTTGGGTTCGTTGTTCACACGTGACAAGCGTTCCGAAGAGATGTGGGATGAACTGTACGTACGCCAGAACACCGGCATCAATGCAGAAGCAGCGTCAGCACACTAAGAAAAAAGTAGTCGTATCACTGAACCCCGCCTCCTCCCCGGCGGGGTTTTTCTTTGTAAGGGGCAAGTAAGCGATTTGTCTCAAACTGTGCGCAACGCATCGTGCTGCGCTAACATCGCACCACGCTTGATCATCACGAATCGAATCAACAAAGGAACGTCATGGAAACCTCCGCCTCACTCGAACTCGCCAAACATACACTACTGATCTTCGGCATCATCCTGAGCTTGGGTGCGTTCTCGGGTCTGCTCGCACGTTTAGCTAAAGTGCCGGATGTCGTCGTGTTCCTGTTGGTGGGCATGCTGGTCGGGCCAAGCATGTTGGGCTGGGTGAACATCACCGCTGGCTCGACCGTCAACCAACTCATCCTCATCTTCGGTTCCAGCTACATCCTGTTCGACGGCGGCGCCTCGATACGTCTCAAAGTGTTGAAAGAAGTGTGGATCACCCTTCTCGTCATCGCCACCATCGGCGTACTCATCACGGGCGCGATCACAGGGGCTGCTGCCTATTACTTCCTTGGCGTTCCCGTCATGGTCGCCTTGCTGTTGGGTGCGACCTTGGCTTCCACCGATCCCGCGACTTTGGTGCCGGTGTTCAAGCAGATCAAGATCAAAGAGCGTGTGGCGCAGACGGTGATGAGCGAATCCGCTTTCAATGATGCGATGGGCGCTATCCTCACTTTCACAGTGTTGGGCGTAGCGATGGGGGCAGGGGAGTTCTCTGCGGGTGATGCGCTGGCTGATCTACTCAAACAATCCGTTATCGGCATTTTGATCGGAGGCATCTTGGGTTATATGGCGGCGGTACTCATCTCGCATGAGAAGTTCAACTTCCTCGCCGAGTTCGCCCCCGTGGTGACCTTGATGGCTGTCATCGGTGCTTATATGGCGGCGGATGGATTCCACGCCAGCGGCTTCATGGCCGTGTTCGTGTTCGGCATCATGTTGGGTAACGTCGATTCATTGGGATTCAATCGTTCCGTTGAAGAGAGCCATGAGTTGGAAGATTTCGTATTGACCACCTCCCTCATCATGCGCATGTTCATCTTCATCTTGTTGGGTGCGCAGGTGGACTTCGCCTTGATGGATCAATACCTGTGGGCAGGCATCGCAGTCGTGGTGGTGTTCATGTTGGTGGCGCGTCCGGTCACCGTGTTCTTGTGTGCCCTACCTGATCGCCGCGCCAAGTGGAGCTTCAAAGAGATGTTGTTCATGTGTTGGACGCGGGAGACGGGTGTCATTCCCGGTGCGTTGGCAGGCATGTTGGTGGGCATGAACGCCCCCGGTGCGCAGATCATCGCCTCGGTCACCTTCATCGCCATCTTGATGACCATCATCATCCAAGCGACAACGACGAAATGGTTGGCGAAGAAACTCGATCTGTTGGTTGAGGATTAAACCGTCGCGGGCATCGGGAATTGGATACTGAAGCGAGTGCCGATCCCATTGGTGCCAGCGTCGATGCGGATGTCCGCATTGTGGCGTTTGGCTACTTCGGCGACGATAGCTAGCCCCAAGCCGCTACCACTTTGTCCAGTACCTAGCACGCGATAGAAACGCTCGAACACGCGCTCTCGATGTTGCGGATCGATGCCGATCCCGTTGTCTTCCACGCTCAACACCACTGTCTTACCGATAACGTGGATGCCCACTGTGATCTGTCCTTCGATGGGGGTGTAGCGGATGGCGTTGTCGATGAGATTGTTCAACAGCTCGATCAGGCTCGTCGTGTCACCCATGACCATTTGCTGTTCGCGCGTCCCATCAAAACCTAAGTCGATACGCTTTTCCAATGCCATGGGTACCCAGTTGGCCGCGCACTCCTGCGCGATCTGGCTAAGGTTGGTCTTGGTGAAAGTGTCGGAGATCAACTCGACGGGCTCGTTACGCGCCAATGCCAACAGTTGATTGACCAAGCGCGTGCCGTGTTGGGCGCTGGTCAATATGTGTTCCAGCGCTTGTTGTTTACGTTCGGGATCGTGCTCACGCAGCGCCAGTTCGGATTGCGTCTTCAGGCCTGCCAGAGGGGTGCGCAGTTGATGTGCCGCATCCGCGACGAAGCGTTGTTGCGCACGCATCACCGCTTTCAGGCGTTCGAGCAAGTCGTTCACGGCATCGATCAGCGGCCTGACCTCATCGGGGGCTTGGCTACCATCCAAGCGCCGCAAGTCGTCTTTCTTCCTGAACATCACTTGCCTGCGCAATTCTTCCAAGGGCGCTAGACCTTGCTTCAGAGCGAACCATACGGCGGCTACTGCGATCAGGATCAGCAGCAGTTGTGGGATGACGATGTTGGCGAGGATGCCGCGTATCAAAGCCTGACGCTGATTGATGGTCTCGGACAGATAGAGTTGGTACAACTTTTGATTGTCTGGGTTGAAGAAGACCAAGCTGACAGTGCGCGTCTTACTCCCATCATGCTGTCCGTTACTGAAGATAGGACCGATCTTGCCATTACGAAAATTCAATGGACGCCCAAGATTGACGTTACCCGCGAGCTTGTTCCCTTCTTTGTCGCTGACGGTATAGAACACCTCATCGGGTGCGGCGAGCGATTGGCCATCAGGCAGTTCAAGCGCGAAGTCCAGACGTTCTTTACCGCCACTCAGGCCAAGCTGTGCGCCGATCGCCTGTGCGCGTTGCAACAACACCATGTCATAAGGTTTGTTGGCGTAGGTGAGTGTGGCGACGTAGCCTGCGATGGTACTGAACAGCCACAACACAAAGAGTGGCGTCAGCAACCAATTGATGAGGTGGATGCGGAGCGAAAGGGCGCTAGTTTCTTTTTCTGCCACGTTCTAGCTTTTTGTCTCAGTGGCTTTGTCGATGATGTAGCCCAAACCGCGAATGGTGCGGATGGTCACGCCAGCGGGTTCGATCTTTTTACGTAAGCGGTGGATATAGACTTCGATGGCGTTGCCGCTGGCCTCTTCCGCGTAGCTATACAGGCGCTCTAGCAGTTGATCCTTGCTGGTGACCCAGCCGATGCGGGTCATCAACGCTTCTAGCACGCTGAGTTCGCGCGTGGTGAGTTCGAGTAGCTCGCCGTTGATCTGTGCGCGTCTGCCCACACTGTCAAAGGAAAGCGTACCGCAGGTGAGTACCGGGTTCACGCCGCATTGACCGCGCCGGATCAGCGCACGCACGCGCGCTTCGAGCTCTGGCAGGCTGAACGGTTTGATCATGTAATCGTCCGCCCCCAAGTCCAATCCTTTGACGCGGTCGCCTTCCGCATCGCGCGCAGTGAGGATGATGACAGGGACTTGTTTGTTCTTCTCGCGCAGACCACGCAACACACTGAAGCCATCCATCTTGGGCAGACCGAGATCGAGGATCACCAGATCGAAAGGTTGCTCACCACTCAAGATGAGGCTGGCTGCCTGCCCGTCTTTGACGCAGTCCACGGCATAGCCTGACTGCTTCATGGAGCGGCACAATCCATCGGATAACACTTCATCATCTTCGGCGATTAGTATGCGCATAGGGCTGTAAGCTGTCTGTAAGGATGCCGCATTATGGTTCGGCTGCGGAATGTTAAAGGGGCAGGATTCCAACATTCCTCAAGGGGTATTTTAAGTGGTGGCTGTGAATTGTCCAAGTCTTGCAACTGTACAAGGTCATTCACGGCTTTTTTATTCTTCACTCCAGAGAAGCATCGCAACAACACAGAATGTCGTCGCGATGGTTTTTATTCAATCAGGGGGAAACATGCAACTTACTGAGAAACATAAGGAGTACTGGCAGAAGAATCTCCGCATGACAGGGTTTCTGTTGGTGCTGTGGTTCATCGTCACCTTCGTCATCGCCTACTACGCGCGTGAGCTTCAGTCTGTCACCTTCATCGGCTTCCCTATCTCCTTCTACATGGGAGCACAGGGTTCGCTGGCGATCTACGTGGCGATCATTTGGTATTACGCCCATTACATGAACAAACTCGATCAAGAGTATGGCGTACATGAAGGAGACGAATAATGGCTACGCAATCTCAATCGCAGTTCTTCTCACAACTTAAGCGTTACTACTCCTTCTACACCGGAGGTTTCATCGCTTTCGTCATCATCGTCGCCATCCTTGAGCAGATGGGTGTGCCGAATAAGATCCTCGGCTACATCTTCTTGGCAGCGACCGTGTTGTTGTATGCGGGTATCGGTTTCATGTCTAGAACAGCAGACGTATCTGAATACTATGTTGCGGGCCGACGCGTTCCTGCGTTGTTCAACGGCATGGCAACAGGTGCGGACTGGATGTCGGCAGCGAGCTTCATCGGTATGGCGGGTACTTTGTATCTGTCTGGCTATGATGGCTTGGCCTTCGTGCTGGGTTGGACGGGTGGTTACTGTCTGGTAGCGTTGCTACTGGCACCGTATCTGCGTAAGTTCGGCCAGTTCACCATCCCTGACTTCTTGGGTGCACGTTACGGTGGCAACATCCCGCGCTCCATCGGCGTGTTCGCTGCGATCTTGTGTTCGTTCACCTATGTGATCGCGCAGATCTACGGCGTGGGTCTGATCACCAGCCGCTTCACTGGCTTGGAATTCAGCGTCGGTGTGTTCGTCGGTCTGGGCGGTATCTTGGTGTGCTCTTTCTTGGGTGGTATGCGTGCGGTGACTTGGACTCAGGTCGCGCAGTACATCATCTTGATCGTGGCATACATGATCCCCGTGGTCTGGCTGTCGGTTAAACACACAGGCAACCCAGTTCCTCAAGTGGCTTACGGTTATGTGTTGGAAAAAGTGACTGCACGTGAAAAAGTGCTGAACGACCCAACCACTCCAGAAGGCGCGAAAGAAGCTGAAGTACGTGCCATCTTCAAGACTCGTCAAGAGGGCGCAGAAGCCAAGTTGAAGGCATTGGAAGCAGGTGGTGCAGCTTATTTGGCTGAAGAGAAAGGCAAGCTGGAAAAAGCAGCAGCCGATCTGAAGGCGGCTACACCAGCAGCTGATCCAGCAGCAGTTGCAGCAGCAGACAAAGCGGTTGCAGATTTCCCTGCGGATGCAGCAGCAGCCAAAGCAGCATGGACCAAAGCGGCAGCAGGTGCCAAAGCTAAGACAGCACCTATCGCCGCTCACGCCGAGCCATTCGCTGGCAAGGACCAAGCAGCTATCGACAAGAAACGTAAGAACTTCTTGGCGTTGGTATTGTGCTTGATGGTGGGTACGGCAGCGTTGCCGCACATCCTGATGCGTTACTACACCACTCCATCGGTGAAGGAAGCGCGTAAGTCTGTGTTCTGGTCGTTGTTCTTCATCTTCCTGTTGTACTTCACAGCACCTGCATTGGCTGTATTGGCCAAGTTCGACGTCTACACGCTGTTGGTAGGTTCGAGCTTCTCCGAGTTGCCAAGCTGGGTCGCATCGTGGGCTGCAGTTGATAAGTCGCTGATGAGTGTGACTGACATCAACAAGGACGGCATCGTGCAACTGGCTGAGATCACCATCGGTGGTGACTTGATCGTGTTGGCGACACCAGAGATCGCGGGTCTGCCATACGTGATCACTGGCTTGGTGGCTGCGGGTGGTTTGGCTGCTGCGTTGTCCACTGCG
>JBAYIG010000006.1:0-94597 GCA_041665725.1 Sideroxydans sp.
CGTTGTGTACAGTTTGAGCGACAAGGTCGCAACATCAAATATGCAAGGAATCAACAGTGCGCTCGGTTATGTATGCGTGAACTATGCAATCAGTTGGGGCTTTCTATGCTTTGAGCAGAAAAGGCGAACAGGCCGGTGGGCTCCTAGTATCGTTCCCACGATTCCGTCCCTAGTGATTGGAACAGTCGGCATAGGTACGGCCTATGCACTTGTCATATATGCAATGCGTTGGTTGCCTGCGGCTTATGCAGTAACACTGACTAATGCAGGTATCGTACTCACTGTTTTGTTAGGGATAGTGTGGCTTAAAGAATATGAGGGGTGGCGGCAACGTGCTTTAGGATCTGGCTTGATTGTGATTGGCCTCATCATCATTGGAGTAAACAGCTAGTTCTTGGTATGCCCTCTGCCCCAAACTCTGGTTACGTCCAGAGACTGCTTTAGCCTTGCATAACAGCCGTTCTGAATCTTAAGCTTGAAGGACCGTTGTGGCCGAGAACCTGCCTGTTTCCCCTCAGCCAATTACCGAGAGGTGATTTAATCCTTAGCAGATGAAGAGAAATAGGGGCGAGGGGCTAGAACCGCTGATGCCGTAACGCCACCGGCAGCTAGCGCTCGACCACTATGCTCTTGACGCGCTGTGGTAGCATTCTGGCGCTAAATTTTAATCGCCAGCCGTTAATCTAAAGTAGTAAGAATTTCAGACAGGGTATTTTTCATGGTATTTAAGAAATCGTGTCATGAAAATTCCAATAGAATCAACTAGGTTAGGCGCTCGTAAATAATAGAGTGGGAATAGAGTGCTGACACTGTGCGGGAGCTATTGCGGCTCTCGTAAAGGTCGCCTACTTGTCCTTTCTGCGCTTAAGAAATAGCCCCATTTCTCCGCTCTATTCCACGCTTGGGATAGGGCGGAACTTGTTACCTTAGCCTCGTGCCAATCCTTGGCAACCCAGTTCGATACGAGGTGAAACATGTCAGCACTCAATAAGATCCGTTTAGTCTCATCACGTGATGGTGGTGATCCTGCTGAATCCGAAGCGATCCTTGAATCTCGCGCCCGCATCGAGGCGGAGATCGATGCGCAGCTCGCGGCTCAAGCACGTACGCGTGCTGATGCGCATGCTCGGGCCATCGCCCAGGGCAAGGCGCAGCGTGAAGGTGAACTGGCGGGGCAGATCGAATTGCGCAACCGAACAGAAGAGAAGATCGTTGACGAAGTCCATACGCGCCTAGAGTTGGAGCGTGAACTCACGCAAGCAGCACAAGACAAGCTGAAGGCGGAAGTCCGTCTTTCGGAAGAAGTTGATGAAAGACTACAAGCCGAAAGACAGGCGCAGATCGAACTTGAACTCCGCCTCGAAGGCGAACGGAAATTACGTGATGAGTTGCAGCGTCGCGCCGAGGCTGACCATGTTGCGGCTATCGCAGCACAGGAAAAAGCACATCTAGAGGCGTTATTGAGTGACACAGCACAAGAGAAACTAAAGAAAGAGAAAGAAGCTGTCGCGTTGGTCAATGCCAAGTTGGCGGCAGAAGTGGCGGCTCAAGAAGCCATGCAGACGCGTACGCGTAGTGAGGCCTTGGCCTTGGCCGAGATACAAGCACGTATCGCTGCCGAGTTGGAAGCAGAGCGTGCTGCGATGGCGCGCGCAAAGGAAGAGCAGAGCCTGACTGAAAGTATCGAACAGCGCGCACTCATCGAGCGCGAGGCACAAGCGATCACGGCTGCACGTTTGGCGGATGAGGTGAAGGTTGCCGCACTTGCTAAGGACATCTCGGCGAAAGAGCAGGAGCAGCGCATCGCTGCACAAAGAAAACTACAAGCGGATCAGGAATCGCTCAAGTTATTGGATGAGCGTGTCAAGACAGAACAACTGGCTGCCAAAGAGCGCGAGGCGGCGAACGCACTCATCGCCAAGGCCGAGATCGAAGCGCGTGATCTATTGGTGGCGGAGACACAAGCCAAGCGTGCCGCAGAGGCGCGTTTACAAGCGGAAAGTGAGTTGCGTTCACAGGCTCAGCAACGTGCTGAAGCCGAGATGGGTGCAGCACGTGCGATCGAACTCCAACTTGCGGCAGAGCAAGAGGCTATCTCGAATGCGACACATCGTAAGGAGATGGCTGATCGCGCCAAAGAGCTTGCCGATGAGAAGGCGGCACTAGAAGCGCGTCTGTATCAAGAGGAACAACAACGAGCCAGCAACGACAAGGAGTCTGTGCAAGTGTTCCAGCAAAAACTGGATGCGATCAATGGACTCTTGGCCGCTTCGCAACAAAGACTTCAGCTCTCGATCGATGAATATGAGGCAGTCGAGGAACGATTGGCTGCGGAATTGGAGGAGCAAGAGGCAATCCACCAAAGCATCGTTGCTGAACAGCAGGTTGCTCAGCTCTCCATGCAACGTATCGCCATGGAGACTGAGGCCGCGAGCTTGGCGCAGCAAAAGCTCGAGTCCGAGCAACGCGCCATCGAGGCGATCACCTTGCGTATGGATACAGAGTCGCGCGCTATCGAGGCGAACAACGAGTGCATCGAGTTGGAAGTCAGGGCGCAAGAGATCGCTACCGCCAAGATGGCTCAGGAAGTGACTCTGATCGCGATGGCGAAAGAAAAAGAAGAGATCGCATTGCGTGCGATAAATATGGGGAAACTGCAAGTTGAAACATTGCAGAAAGCCATCAATGCAGAAGATGACGCGTTGAAAGCCTCTGCTAGAGCAACTGTGTTGGCAAGGCAGCGCCTAGGCATGGCTCAAGAGAACGAGCGCGCAGCGGCACAAAACGAGCTGGTGGAAGCGAACTTGATCGAGTTGGAACAGGAAGCGCAGAGAGTCGCCGAAGAACATAAGCAATTGTTGGTACACGAAGTCGAATTGAAGGAATCAGCCCAAATCGATTTGCTGCAACAGAACCAGCTCGTGCAAGCGCGCATCGCCGCTTTGCATGAAGAACGCTTGGCAGCTGAGATGCAAATAGATATCGAAGCTAAGGCACTTGCCGAAGCTGAAGTCCATGCGGCTGAGGCTGCTCGTCAGCGTGTGGTTGCAGATGGCTTGGCAAGAAAAGCTGCAGAAGAGAGGGCATTGCTTGAAGAGGAGCTCAAGGTGGCCGACATGATGTTGGCTGATGCAGAGATCAAACAGGGTGATGCCTTACGTCGTGAGTTGGACAAGGAAACCGCCCTTATCGAGACGGCGAACTTGATGCAGAAGCTACGTAAGACCACGCTCATTGGCAAGTTGTCTCAAGCGGCGCTAGTGGCAACGTTGGTCATCACAGCAGGGATTTGGATGGCGATGCCTCAGGTTTTGATTGGTGAGCCTGCTTCTACCATCGCTAACGTGACGCCAACTCCTGTTCAAGATGAGCGCATCGAAGTGAATGGTATGAAGATGAGCACCGAGCTGACCATGCCTGAGAAGGTCGCGCTAAATACCGTAGTTCAGTAGAACTTTTCGAGGGCAAACAAAAAAGCGGTGGGGAGACCCACCGCTTTTTGTTTAGAGCAAAGAACGATCAGTGTGTGACGCGAGTCACGCCGCCGCTCTCGATTACTCGAACTGTGTCGCCGACTTTGAACTCGGCATCATTCACTGACTTTGCTTGCACGATAGAGATGTGGCTGCCATCTTCCATCTTGATGCCGAACTCGAGGCCACTCTCGCGGGTATAGGCTTCTTCTGCCGCCGCACCGACCATGCCGCCCACGACTGCACCTAACACACTAGCTACTTCGCCAGCTTTACCGCTGGCTGCACCGCTTCCAGCGATACCGCCTGCGATGGTGCCTGCTGCCGTACCGACTTGGCTTTGTGTACCTTCGATACGCACCACATTGATCTGCTCGATCACGCCGACCTTGTAGGTTTGGATCTGGCGCACTTGGTCACGGGTATAGACATCGCCCGATTTGCCTGTGGCGCAAGCGCTCAGCAGGACGATCGCGGAAAGGGATAAGATTAGTTTTGTGTTCATGTTCGTGCTCCTTGTGTTTGTTCGCCGGTATCGGACGTTGCTTCGACCCCAGTTGTCGGTTTCGGTTCATTCTTTCTGTAACCCGGGCGCCATTGCTTGAGTAGTAGCGCATTGCTCACCACTGACAACGAACTCATCGCCATCGCACCGCCCGCGATGATGGGGTTGAGCAAACCCATCGCTGCCAGTGGGATACCCAATACGTTGTAAGCAAAAGCGAAGAACAGATTCTGACGAATCTTGCTCAATGTGACGCGCGACAGGTCGATGGCGTCTGCCACACTGGAAAGGTCGTTGCGCATCAGTGTGATGTCAGCCGCTTCGATAGCGATGTCACTACCACTCTTCATGGCAAAGCTCACATCTGCCGCAGCCAAAGCGGGCGCATCGTTGATGCCATCACCCACCATGCCGACGATATGTTGCTTGGCTTTGAACGAATTGACGTAGCGTGCTTTATCCTGTGGAAGGACTTCAGCCAGATATTCATCGATACCTGCTTGTTGTGCCACCGCATGAGCAGTCGCATCGTTGTCGCCACTCAGCATCACCACGCGTATCCCCATCTCACGCAGGCGTGCCACGGCGACGATGCTGGTCGGACGGAGTTGGTCTGCGAAAGCGATCAAGCCTAGCAAGACATTGTCGTGTGCCACCGCGATGACCGATCTACCTTGCTGTTGCAATGCGGTGATGGAGGGTTCATCCAGCTTCACACCTTGTTCTGCGACATAAGTGGGGGAACCCATCACATAGTTCTCACCGTCCATCGTGGCGCGAAGACCTTTGCCAGGGGTCTCGTTGAAGTCATTGATAGGGCGGGCCATCACATCCTGTGTCTGTGCGTAGTCTTGCAACGCGACAGACAAAGGGTGAGTCGAATGTTGGCCAAGGCTGGTCGCGATGCGTAGCAGTTCTCCTACGCCGCTAGAAGCACTTGGACGTACCTCTGCGACAGTGGGCTTGCCTTCGGTCAGCGTTCCTGTCTTATCCAATACCAATACAGAAAGTTTGTGCGCACGCTCAAGCGCTGAAGCATCTTTCACCAAGATGCCGTTGTTCGCTGCCAAGCCGCTGGCGACCACGATGGTGATCGGCGTCGCAAGGCCCAATGCGCAAGGGCAGGCGATGACCAATACCGATACCGCATTGATGAGTGCGTAGGAGAAGTCTCCCTCGAAATTCAACCAGTAAATGAATGTCGCTGCCGCCAGTAGTAATACGGCGGGGACGAAAATGGCGGAGATCTTGTCAGCCATGCGCTGGATGGCTGCTTTTGAACCTTGCGCTTGTTCGACCAAACGGATGACGGCGGCCAATTGGGTACGGCTACCCACCGCGATGGCGCGGCACTTGAGCATGCCTTGCTGGTTCACTGTAGCGGCATAGACCTTGTCGTTCACTGCCTTCGCTTGTGGCAGGCTCTCGCCGGTCAACATGCTTTCGTTCAGGCTGGAGGCGCCTTCCAATACGACACCATCCACGGGCACACTCTCGCCGGGGCGCACGATGAAGATATCGTCGGGGCGGAACTGACCGACCGGAACGTCGATCACCTCGCCATCACGCTCTACATGCGCGATCTTGGGTTGCAGGTGGAACAGGGCTTCGAGCGCAGATGTCGCCTTTTGTTTGGCTCCTGCTTCCAATAGTTTGCCTAGGAGCACCAGGGTGATGAGTGTCGCACCCGCTTCGAAGTACACGGGTTGGTGGATGCCGAGCACCATGATGAAGAAGCTAAGGAAGTAAGCCGCGCTGGTGCCTAGTGCGACCAGCAGGTCCATATTGCCGCTGCCATGTTTGATACTGCCCCAAGCGCCGCGATAGAAACGCATACCCGCCCAGAACTGTACGGGTGTCGCCAACAACCACTGGAGCCATGTTGGGATGTTGAAGTGGACGTCGAACAACATCAGGAACATCTCAAGCAGCATCGGCGTGATGAGTGCCAGAGCGATCAAGAATTCCAACTTCTCTTTGCGGAATATCTCGGCACGCTCTGCCTTCTCGGCGGCGAAATCACGGGCCACATGCGCGTCGAAGCCTGTGTCAGATACCGCTTTGATGAGTTCGTCGACGTTGGTCAGCGTAGGGTCGAAGGTGACGCTGGCTTTTTCGGTGGCAAGATTCACCACCGCATTGACCTGGGGCAGCTGGTTCAGGGACTTTTCCAGACGGGAAGAGCATGAAGCGCAACGCATGCCAACGATCTGAAGTTCTGCGTGTTGTTCGGTATGGGTCATAGTTGGTTGAATTTACCAGAATTCAAAGGGAAACTCTTCAACAAAAAGGCGGATGTGGCCTTCTCAGCCACATCCGCTTTATGTGTTTCGTCGCGTGGTTACAGCTTACGTTGGATGCTCAAACCACCACGCAATTGGCCTGGCGCATAGCCCGTCGCTTGGTCATGCGGATATTCTGCAGCAAGGCTGGCTTTGACAGCATCTGACAGTTCTTCAGATTTGCCGTGGCAGCTTACGCAGCCGGGTTGCAACACGATGCCCTTCATGTAGCGGAAGGTCTTGCCATTCTTACCCTTGATGACTTCGGCTACTTCCAGTGTCTCAGGCTTCTCACCCTTAGCCAGACGTTCTTCCATCTTCTTCAATGCCTTTTGTTCCCACTCGTCTGTCGTGCCCAACATCGGATTGCGTACTTTCATGCTCACACGGGTCACTTTCCAACCTTTTTGACGGGAGAGCTCGCTCGCCATCTTGGGGGCGATGTCTTTGCAAACCTTAACCGCTGATTCTGGCCCACCTTCTTGCACGGCTTTCTTGTTCTCTTCGGCTAACGCCTTCATGAAAGGCATCGCTGCTGCGCGCGTCTCATCCTTGAGTGCATCGATGTTGTTGTCAGCGAAGGCGGATACAGCGCTGAATGCGAGTAATGAAGCGATGATGATTTTCTTTTGCATAGTTGCCTCCAAAATGAAAAACGCCCGAACGAGTCGGGCGTGATCGAGTAGAAAAGACTTACTTCTTTTCTTCCATCGGGCAGGTATTCATGCCCAGCAGTGGATAGAACGGGCAGAACTTGAAGATGCCAGTCGCCAAGAACACGAGGCCGATCCAGCCCCATGCGCTGATGCCAGCCAGTGCAACGCCGATGAGGGCGAGGCCGGCGACGATACGCAGGATGCGGTCGATACCGCCAACGTTAACTTTCATGGTGTGCTCCTTGAGTGATTGATGAAAAGGGATTGCATAGTAATTCTGAATCCAGCTTGGGTATGTGAGAAAAATCACAAAACATGGGCTTATCCTTGAGTTGGTCAGGGTTTCCTGTTTCAATCCCGCATCATTAAAAAAGCAGGAAAAGACATGGCGCAGGCAAGTATCGGCATCATCGGGGGGAGCGGGGTCTACGATATCGCTGGTTTGGAGAACAAACGCTGGGAGAAGGTGGAATCATCCTTTGGTGAACCGTCGGACGAGTTGCTGTTCGGCGAACTCAATGGCGTGAAACTCGCCTTTCTGCCACGTCATGGTCGTGGCCACAAGATACCGCCCTCCGAGATCAATTTCCGCGCCAATATCGATGCCCTGAAAAGGGTGGGTGTGACCGATGTCATCTCCGTCAGTGCAGTTGGTTCGCTACGTGAACATCTAAGACCCGGCACTTTCGTCATCG
Organism: Sideroxydans sp.; assembly: GCA_041665725.1. GTDB lineage: Bacteria > Pseudomonadota > Gammaproteobacteria > Burkholderiales > Gallionellaceae > Sideroxyarcus. The sequence goes on from JBAYIG010000006.1 coordinate 7,612, forward strand.
TCGATCAGTTCATCGACCGCACCTTCGCTCGCAACAAGTCCTTCTTCGGTACAGGTTTGGTGGCGCATGTCTCGATGGCGCATCCGGTCTGTAAGCGCCTCGGCGACCATATCGAAGCGGCAGCGAAAGAGGCGGGTATCAACGCCTTGCGCGGTGGCACCTATCTGGTGATGGAAGGGCCGCAGTTCTCCAGCCTTGCTGAATCCGAGCTGTATCGCCAATGGGGCTGCGATGTCATCGGCATGACCAACATGCCCGAAGCCAAGCTCGCCCGCGAGGCCGAACTTTGTTACGCCACCGTGGCGATGGTCACCGACTACGACTGTTGGCATCCCGACCACGATCACGTGACCGTGGATCAGATCATCAAAGTATTGTTGGAGAATGCGGATAAAGCAAAGACACTGGTAAAGCAAGTCGTGCCTCGTGTTGGTTCTGATGCCAAAGCCTGTGACTGTGGTTGCCGCAGTGCGTTGCAATATGCACTCATCACTGCACCGGAAGCGCGTGATGCTGCCATGAAAGAAAAACTGCAAGCCATCGCTGGACGTGTACTGAAAGGCTGAATATGAACGAACAACAATCACGCGAACAGCTGCTCGCCACTTCGCGCCACATGGTCGAACTTGGCCTCAATCGCGGTACGGCGGGTAACGCCTCGGTGCGATTGGGCGACGGCATGCTCATCACGCCCTCTGCACTCCCTGTAGCGGAGATGAAGACGGACAGCATGGTGCGCATGGACTTGGAAGGTAAGGTGCTGCAGGGCGGCAAGCCTTCTAGCGAATGGCGCTTTCATCGTGACATCTTTGTTGCACGTCCCGAGATCGGTGCGGTGCTGCACATGCACTCCAGCTTTGCCACCACCATCGCTTGCCTAGGCAAGGACGTGCCTGCTGTGCATTACCACATCGCCATCGCAGGCGGCGACAGCATCCGTTGCACGCCGTACACCATCTTTGGCGAACAGAACCTTTCTGACTTGGCACTCGAAGCGCTGCATGATCGCAAGGCTTGCCTGCTGGGTAATCACGGCATGATCGCCTTGGGTAAAGATTTGGCTGATGCGCTGTCCGTCGCGCAAGAAGTCGAATATCTATGCGAGATATATTGGCGCACGCTGCAAGCAGGTACGCCCCAGATACTCACCGCGCAGCAGATGCATGCAGTAAAAGAAAAATTCGTTGAATATAAGAAACGCAGTTAGGAAAACCATGCCCATCAAATCGAAAATACGAACCGTTCCCCATTACCCTAAACAAGGCATCCAGTTCCGCGACATCACCACCTTGCTCAAAGACCCTGAAGGTTTTCGCGCGACCGTGGATGAACTGGTAAAACGATACAAAGATGTGAAGATAGACAAGATCGCCGGCATCGAATCGCGCGGATTCATTCTCGGCGCACCATTGGCGTATGCACTTGGAAAAGGCTTCGTTCCCATCCGCAAGAAGGGCAAGCTGCCCGCCGAAACAATCGGTCACGACTACGCGCTGGAATACGGCACTGATCGCATCGAGATCCACACCGACGCCATCCATAAAGGAGAGAAAGTATTGCTGGTGGACGATCTCATCGCCACCGGTGGCACAGCCGAAGCCGCCTGCATCCTCATCGAAAAGATGGGCGGCAACATCGTCGAGTGTTGCTTCATCATCGACTTGCCGGATATCGGTGGACGCGCGCGGCTGGAGAAGCTGGGGCAGAAGGTGTTTGCGTTGTGCGAGTTTGAGGGGGACTAAATGAAAGTCGAAACCCTACGCTGGTTCAACAACAGGCTGGAGATGGTGGACCAGCGAATCCTGCCTGCCGCTTTTGAATACCTGAGTTACTACACCGCATCTTCGGTTGCCGAGGGCATCCGCAGTATGGTGGTGCGTGGCGCGCCGGCAATTGGGGTTGCGGCGGCTTATGGTGTGGCGCTGGAAGCGTTGCGGTTGTCGTCCCCCCTTCGACAGGCTCAGGGCGAACGGGATGTTTTTAACTCTGGCATGGAAACAGGCTTTACCGTGCTGGCAGCAAGCCGCCCGACAGCGGTGAATCTGTTCTGGGCGTTGCAACGTATGCGCAAGGTATGGGAGAGTGTTGCGGAGCAACCACCAGAACAGATCGCGCAGCGATTGTTGGCAGAGGCGCATGAGATTCTGGCGGAGGACATCCGCATCAATAAGGCGATGGGGGCGCATGGTGCAGCCTTGCTGAAAGATGGGGCGCGGGTGTTGACGCATTGCAATGCAGGGGCGCTGGCGACGGCGGGATGGGGGACGGCGTTAGGCGTGTTTCGCTCGGCGGTGGAGGCGGGCAAGAAGATATCGGTGATTGCCGACGAGACGCGGCCTTTCTTACAAGGCGCAAGGCTGACCGCTTGGGAGATGGTGCAGGAGAATATCCCCGTGACGCTCATCACCGATAACATGGCGGGCTACATGATGGCGCAGGGCGAGGTGGATGCGGTAGTGGTGGGTACGGATCGGGTGGCTGCCAACGGTGATGTGGCGAACAAGATCGGCACCTACATGGTGGCGGTATTGGCAAAGAGACACAACATCCCGTTCTATGTGGCATGCCCACTTTCGACCATCGACCTCAACATCACTACGGGCAAGGACATCCCTATCGAGGAGCGCTCGGTGGATGAGGTGAAGGGATTTCGCGATACCCACTGGGCGGCGGAGGGGGTGAAGATTCGTAATCCGTCGTTTGATGTGACTCCGGCAGAGTTGGTGACGGGTTTGATCACTGAGCGGGGGGTGGTGTTGCAGCCGGATGCGCAAGGCATTCGGAAGTTGATGGCGGGATGACTTGGAGGGTAGGCTGGTGGTGAGCTTGCGAACCCCAGCATTTTGGGAGCGCGAAGCTGGGGTTCGTACTTCACCGCCAGCCTACCTTGCGCTTAAGGGACTTCTGGGTTTCCCTTAAATACCTGTTTCCATTAGCCCATTCCTTTGGTACAATCCGCGCCGTTTTCAGATGGGCTTCGAGCCCGTTTTTTATTTGTGGGTACGAATATGGATGTGGCAAAACTGGTTGATACGACGCTGACTGGTATGGGATACGAGTTGGTCGATCTGGAAGTGTCTGGACGCGGGCTGATGCGTGTGTTCATGGATAAGCCAGAGGGTATCTCGGTCGAGGATTGTGAACGCGTGAGCAACCAGTTGGTGCGTTTGTTCACGGTGGAAGGGGTGGCTTACGAGCGCCTCGAGATCTCTTCGCCCGGCTTGGATCGTGTGTTGAAGAAAGAATCTGATTTCGTGCGTTTCGTGGGACAGAAGGCCAAGCTCAAATTGCGTACGCCTGTGAATGGAAGCAAGAATTTCGTCGGAGTCATCGGCGAGTTGAAAGATGGAGTTTTGCAGTTGGATCTGGAGGGCAGTTCGGTTTCTATCGAATTGTCGAATATAGACAAGGCACGTCTAGTGCCGGTTTTTTGAAGTAGTCGGAGATAGCGATGAGTCGTGAAGTTCTATTGTTGGTAGATGCCTTGGCGCGTGAGAAGAACGTGGACAAGGAGATCGTGTTTGGTGCGCTGGAATCCGCTTTGGCCTCCGCTACAAAGAAGCGTTTCGCTGATGAAGAGGCAGATGTGCGTGTAAGCATCAATCGCCAAACGGGTGAATACGAATCTTTCCGTTGCTGGCAGGTCATGGACGACGAGACATTCGAGACGCCAGAACTGCACATCAAATTGGAAGAAGCGCAGAAGCGCGATCCAGCTATCCAGTTGGAAGAATTCATCGAAGAGCCTTTGGAGAGCATCGACTTTGGCCGTATCGGTGCGCAAGCGGCGAAGCAAGTCATCTTCCAAAAGATCCGTGACGCAGAGCGCGAGCAGATCTTGGCTGACTTCATGGAGCGTAACGAGCACCTCGTATCCGGCACCATCAAACGTATCGAGCGCGGCAACGCGATCGTCGAGTTCGGCAAGATCGAAGCTTTGTTGCCACGTGACCAGATGATCCCGAAAGAGAATCTGCGTGTGGGCGACCGTGTGCGTGCTTATCTGTTGCGTGTGGATCGCACAGTGCGCGGGCCACAGATCATTCTGTCCCGTATCACATCTGAATTCTTGAAGAAGTTGTTCGAACTGGAAGTGCCTGAGATCGAAGAAGGGATCTTGGAGATCGTCAGCGCATCGCGTGATCCAGGTTCTCGCGCCAAGATCGCTGTACGTACCAACGACCAACGTCTAGACCCTATCGGCACTTGCGTCGGTATGCGCGGATCTCGCGTTCAAGCGGTCACCAATGAGTTGGCTGGTGAGCGTGTGGACATCATCTTGTGGGCGGACGAACCGGCGACTTTTGTCATCAATGCCTTGGCACCAGCCGAAGTCAGCAGCATCGTGGTGGATGAAGACAAGCACAGCATGGATGTCGTCATCGAAGAAGAGAACTTGGCGCAAGCCATTGGTCGTGGCGGTCAGAACGTGCGTCTGGCTACCGAGCTGACAGGTTGGGAGATCAATCTGATGACGGTGGAGCAATCTGCCGAGAAGAACGAGCAAGAATTCGCCGTCATTCGCAATATGTTCGTAGAAAAATTGGATGTTGATGAGGAAGTGGCCGACATCTTGGTGCAAGAAGGTTTCAATACCTTGGAAGAGGTCGCATACGTCGAGTTGGAAGAGATGTTGGCGATCGAAGCATTGGATGAGGCAACGGTGAACGAGTTGCGTAGCCGTGCGCGTAACGCATTGTTGACCGCTGCGATCGTGAACGAAGAGCAAGTCGAACATGGTATCGAAGATCTGTTGAAGATCGACGGTATGGATGAAGAGACTGCGCGCACATTGGCAAGCAAAGGGGTGGGCACACAAGACCAACTGGCCGATCTGGATGGCGAGGAGTTGGTAGAACTGACTGGCATGGATGCTGAACGTGCGAATCAGTTGATCATGACGGCGCGTGCGCCTTGGTTCGTATAAGTAATACAAAGTCCGCAGGACTGAAGGAATGCAATGGGAAAAATGAATGTCGCTCAATTCGCTGGGGAGCTTGGTCTTCCAGTCGAACTGCTATTGGAGCAGTTGAAATCGGCTGGTGTGGACAAAGCGGCAGAATCCGACGCGATCTCTGAGCAAGATAAAGCCAAGCTGCTCGAACATCTGCGCAGTGCGCACGGTGGTGCGAGCAAGAGCAAGATCACCGTGACGCGTCGCGAAACCACTGCGATCAAGAAGACTGACAGCACAGGTAAAGCGCGCTCCATTCAAGTCGAAGTGCGTAAGAAGCGAACCATCGCTGCTCCTACTGCACAAACAGAAGAGAAGTCAGCGCCTGTCGCTGAGACAGTGGAGGTGGCTGAAGCTGCGCCTGTTGCGACACCGGCACCAGTAAGGTCCAAGGGCGTCTTGGACGAGCAGCAATTGAAAGCACGCGAAGAAGAAGCTCGCCTCCAAGCTGAATTGGCAGCTCGCCAAGCGGCTGAGATCGAAGCTAAACAAGCACGTTCGAAACGCAAAGCAGCGGCAGCTGAGCCTAAGCCAGAACCAACACCTGAACCCGTCGTTGAGGCCAAAGTGGAAGTGGTTGCGCCAGTCGTTCCTGCCGAAAAGCAAGAAGGCACATTACACAAGCCAACGCTCAAGCCAGGCGACAAGGTGGCGAAGCCAGCCAAAAAAGCAGACAAGGCACCCGCTAAAGACAGCCCTTGGGATGAGGCTGGGCACAAGAAGCGTCCACCTTCACGCAATACTGATCCTCGTGCCAATGTAGGTGTTCGTGCGGGCAGTTCTTTGCGCGCAGGTCGCCATGACAAGCACAGCAAGCAACACGATACCGCGCAACACGCATTCACATTGCCAACAGAAGCGATCGTGCAGGAAGTGATGATCCCTGAGACCATCACGGTCTCCGAGTTGGCGCAGAAGATGTCCATCAAAGCGGCAGAGATCATCAAAGCGCTGATGAAGATGGGTTCGATGGTCACCATCAACCAAGTGCTCGATCAAGAGACGGCGATGATCATCGTTGAAGAGTTGGGGCACAAAGCGGTACAAGCCAAACCGGATGATCCGGATGCATTCCTGATGGATGCGGCAGAGCATGAAGACGCTGTACTGGAAGCGCGTGCACCCGTGGTCACCGTGATGGGTCACGTCGACCACGGTAAGACATCATTACTGGATTACATCCGCCGCACTCGCGTCGCTTCAGGCGAGGCTGGTGGCATCACACAGCACATCGGTGCGTATCACGTGGATACACCGCGCGGCATGATCACCTTCCTCGATACACCCGGTCACGAAGCCTTTACGGCGATGCGTGCACGTGGTGCAAAAGCGACTGACATCGTTATTCTGGTCGTTGCGGCCGATGACGGTGTGATGCCACAAACCAAGGAAGCGATCCACCATGCGAAAGCGGCAGAAGTGCCCATCGTGGTGGCGATCACTAAGATCGACAAACCTGATTCGAATTCTGAGCGCGTGCGCCAAGAGTTAGTGGCCGAAGGCGTCGTTCCCGAGGATTGGGGCGGTGACTGCATGTTCGTCGAAGTCTCTGCGAAAACCGGTCAAGGCATCGACACCTTGCTTGAAGGCATCTTGCTACAAGCTGAAGTGTTGGAGCTGAAGGCCGCCAAGAACACGAGTGCCAAGGGTGTCGTCGTCGAGGCTCGCTTGGATAAAGGTAAGGGCGCAGTCGCGACTTTGCTGGTTCAGTCTGGTACGTTGAAGCGTGGTGATGCCATCTTGGTGGGCTCTGTCTCAGGTCGTGTGCGCGCGATGTTGGATGAGAACGGCAAGAACATCACTGAAGCTGGCCCTTCTATCCCAGTCGAGATCCAAGGTCTGTCAGAAGTGCCTGTCGCTGGCGCAGACTTCCTTGTGTTAGCAGATGAGAAGAAAGCGCGCGAGATCGCTTTGTTCCGTCAAGGCAAGTTCCGCGATGTGAAATTGGCGAAGCAGCAAGCAGCGAAGTTGGAGAACATGTTCGAGCAGATGGGCGAGGGCGAAGTACGTTCTCTGTCTGTCATCGTCAAGGCGGACGTGCAAGGTTCTCTCGAAGCCATCGCTGGTTCCTTGCAGAAACTCTCTACCTCTGAAGTCAAGGTCACCTTGGTTCACAGCGGTGTGGGCGCGATCTCCGAGTCGGACGTCAACTTGGCGCTGGCTTCCAAGGCGATTATCATCGGCTTCAATTCTCGTGCTGATGCAACTGCACGTAAGTTGGCGGAGTCGTCAGGTGTGGATATCCGTTACTACAACATCATCTATGCGATGGTCGATGAGATCAAAGCGGCGCTGTCCGGCATGCTGGCTCCCGAGAAGAAGGAGAGCATCATCGGTATGGTCGAGATCCGTCAGGTGTTCACCATCTCCAAGGTCGGTACCATCGCGGGTTGCTACGTCACCGAGGGTATGGTCAAACGTGGTTCCAGCGTACGTGTGCTGCGCAACAACGTGGTCATCCATACGGGCGAGCTCGACTCCTTGAAGCGCTTCAAGGACGATGCTAAAGAAGTCAAATCCAACTTCGAGTGTGGCCTGTCATTGCGCGGCTTCAACGATTTGGAAGTCGGCGATTTCTTGGAAGTGTTCGAGATCGTGGAAGTGGCGCGGGCTCTTCAATAAATGGCTAAGGATTACGCACGCACCGATCGTATTGCCGAGCAGATCCAGCGCGAGCTGGCACAACTGATCCGGCTAGAAGTCAAAGATCCGCGCGTGCGTAAAGTCACTTTGACGGGGGTGGAAGTGACTAACGACCACGCCCATGCCAAAGTTTTCTACACCTCTCTGGATGGCAATAGCCCAGAGCTGCTCCAAGGTTTGGAACGTGCGGCTGGCTACTTGCGTAGCCAGTTGGCGAAGGCCATGAAGTTGCGTATCACCCCTCAATTGCATTTTCTCTATGACGCCTCCATCGAACGTGGTGCTCATCTTTCTCAGTTGATCGACAAAGCCGTTGCCAGCGACACCAACCATTAATCGTACGACCCGCATCAAAAGGCAGTTGGACGGCGTGCTGCTGTTCGATAAGCCATTGGAGTTGAGCTCCAACACGGCCATGCAAAAGGTACGCTGGCTTTTTGGTGCCGAGAAAGCGGGACACACTGGCACGCTCGATCCACTTGCGACCGGATTGTTGCCTATTTGCTTTGGCGAAGCGACCAAATACACCGTTGCTCTGTTAGACGCCGACAAGGGCTATCGCGCTACGATACGTTTAGGTCAAAAGACGACGACCGGTGATGCTGAAGGCGAGGTGATAGAAACTCGTCCAGTCGCGGTCAATGAAGTTCAAGTGTTGTCAGTGTTGGAGGGCTTTCTGGGCGAAGGCCAACAACTGCCCCCCATGCATAGTGCCATTAAGCACCAAGGTAAGCCGCTGTACGAATATATTCGCAAGGGCGAGACCGTTGAGCGTGAGCTACGCCAAATCGTCATACATGAATTGAAGCTAGAACGTTTGCAAGGCGAGGAGTTGGAATTCAGCGTCTTATGTAGCAAGGGTACTTATGTACGTACCTTGGCTGAAGATATCGGTGAAGCTTTAGGCTGTGGCGGTCATTTGATCACTTTGCGTCGCACTTCCATTGGTGAATTCTGCTTAAACGAGGCCCATACCTTGGTGCAATTAGAAGCCATGGGAGCGGCTGAACGCGATGCCTGCCTGATGCCTTTGGATAGATTAGTGCTGAATCTGCCGACTTTAGAGCTGGATAGTGTCCAAGCTACCCGTTTAGCCCGTGGACAACGGCTGGGTTTGACCGACAACCACCCCGATGGCAAACGCAGATTGTACGCAGAAGGGCGATTTATCGGCTTGGGCGAGCTGGTCGGCGGCAGATTGTCACCAAGCCGCCTGTTGTCCAGTATAGCCAAGGCCGCCGCCATCCCTAATTCAGCTTGAGTGGATACCCCGTTCAAGGTTAGAATGCCGCACTTTTTATTTGGAGAGAGTAAGTAAATGTCTATTACCGCAGCACAAAAATCGCAGATCGTTACAGATTATCAACGTGCCAAGGGCGACACTGGCTCCCCTGAAGTGCAAGTCGCTTTGATGACTGCTCGTATCAACTACCTGACAGAACATTTCAAAGAACACAACAAAGACCATCACTCACGCCGTGGTCTGCTCCGTTTGGTTAGCCGCCGCCGTAAGCTGCTGGACTACCTGAAGAGCAAGAATGAGGGTAGTTACAAAGAGCTGATCCAACGTTTGGAACTGCGCAAGTAATTAAGATTTACGAGCGGGTCGCGATAGCGGCCCGCTTTGTTTTGGGTGTCGTATTGGTGTCCTGACCACTCGGTCAGGCATTCACATTGGAGAGCGCTATCTTGAGTCACTATAAAAAAACACTGAGTTACGGTAATCAACAACTGACATTGGAAACAGGCGAGATCGCTCGTCAATCTAGTGGTGCAGTGATGGTTAGTTTGGGCGACACCGTGGTGCTGGTCACCGTGGTGGGACGTAAAGATGCAAAGCCTGATCAAGATTTCTTCCCGCTCACTGTTGACTATCAAGAGCGCACCTACGCTGGCGGCAAGATCCCCGGTGGTTTCTTCAAACGTGAAGGTCGCCCAAGCGAGAAAGAGATCCTGACTTCTCGCCTGATCGACCGTCCATTGCGCCCTCTGTTCCCTGAAAGCTTTTACAACGAAGTGCAGATCGTAGCGACCGTGGTGTCGTCTGATCCTCAGATCGACTCTGACATCCCATCCATGATTGGTGCATCCGCAGCCTTGGCGATCTCCGGTATCCCTTTCGATGGTCCGATCGGTGCAGCCCGCGTGGGTTACGCCAATGGCCAATATCTGTTGAACCCAACCAAAGACGAGTTGGTCACTTCGCAGATGGACTTGGTCGTCGCAGGTACTGCCAAGGCTGTGCTGATGGTCGAATCCGAAGCACAAGAATTGTCCGAAGAAGTCATGTTGGGCGCGGTCGTGTTCGGCCACGAACAGATGCAAGCCGTCATCAATGCCATCAACGAGATGGCTGATGCAGTGGGTCAAGACGATTGGGATTGGACACCAGCACCTAAGAATGAAGCGCTGATCGCTAAGATCAACGCATTGGCTGAAAGTGACTTGAAGGCAGCGTACGCAGTGCGTGAGAAGCAAGCTCGTACCCATCAAGTGGATGCGATCCGTGCCAAGGTGTCTGAAGCATTGGCTACACCAGAGTTCGAGAACGTCTCTAAGAACGAGATCGGCGAGTTGTTCAGCGCGTTGGAAGCTAAGATCGTGCGCGGTCAGATCCTGAGCGGCGAGCCACGTATCGACGGCCGTGATACACGTACCGTGCGCCCGATCACCATCCGTACCGGCGTACTGCCACGTACTCATGGTTCCGTACTGTTCACACGCGGCGAGACACAAGCTTTGGTGGTCGCTACGCTGGGTTCGATGCGCGATTCACAAAAGATCGATGCATTGCAAGGTGAGTTCTCTGACCGCTTCATGTTGCATTACAACTTCCCTCCGTACGCGACTGGCGAGACAGGCCGCGTTGGTACACCAAAGCGTCGTGAGATCGGTCACGGCCGTTTGGCTAAGCGTGCATTGGTTGCTGTGTTGCCGAGCGAAGATGAATGCGGTTACGCGATGCGCGTGGTCTCCGAGATCACTGAATCTAACGGCTCTAGCTCCATGGCTTCCGTTTGTGGTGGTTGCTTGTCATTGATGGATGCAGGTGTCGCATTGACCAACCACGTGGCAGGTATCGCGATGGGCTTGATCAAAGACGGTGGTCGTTTCGCTGTGTTGACAGATATCTTGGGTGACGAAGATCACTTGGGCGATATGGACTTCAAGGTGGCTGGTTCCGACCGCGGTATCACTGCGCTACAGATGGACATCAAGATCAACGGCATCACCAAAGAGATCATGCAAGTCGCATTGAGCCAAGCTAAAGAAGGACGTATCCACATCCTTGGCATCATGAAACAAGCGATGCCGTCTGTGCGTCCTGAAGTCTCTGATTTCGCGCCACGCATGATCAAGATGAAGATCAACCCAGACAAGATCCGTGATGTGATCGGTAAGGGCGGTGCTGTCATTCGCGCATTGACCGAAGAGACAGGTACTACGATCGACATCGATGATGAAGGCAATGTCACCATCTCCTGCGTGAGCGGCGAGGCGGGTGAGGCTGCTAAGAAACGTATCGAAGATATCGTGGCTGAAGTCGAAGTCGGCAAGATCTACGAAGGCCCAGTGGTCAAGCTGTTGGACTTCGGCGCGCTGGTCAACATCCTGCCAGGAAAAGACGGTCTGTTGCACATCTCTCAGATCTCGCACGAGCGTATCGCCAACGTTTCTGACCATTTGAAAGAAGGCCAAGTGGTCAAGGTCAAAGTGTTGGAAGTGGATGACAAGGGCCGTATGAAGTTGAGTATGAAGGCGTTGTTGGCTCAAGCCGCAGCACCTGCTGCAGAATAAGGCAAACTATCGCCGCGACGAGCCCCGCCTAGCGCGGGGCTTTTTGTTTGGTGGATCCGTGGCGTAATTGATTGCGATATCGCGTTCGGACTGCGAGAATCCCTCATATCAAATTGCATGCATAAAGAGTATGAAATCACTCGCTAGAAATCTTGTAGATACCTTGCCATCTGGCTTGGAAGGCTTGTTCAATCCATGGAAAGACTGTTGCCCGCACGATGCGGACGGTAATGGGCCCGCTGCAAAGTTGGAACGGTTGTCACAGCATTTAGATTGCGATCCTAGATTCATCTTGGTTGGCGAGGCGCCGGGCTATCAGGGATGCCGTTATAGCGGAGTGGCCTTCACCAGCGAACGCTTGCTGGGTGAGGGCGCGATACCGCGCATCGCGGCCTTGCAAGGGCGTCTGTCGGATCGGCGTTTACCTTTTTCTGAGCCATCTGCCACCATCGTGTGGAAGACGCTCTATCGCCTCGGTATCTCCGAGCGCACCATCCTGTGGAATGCGATGCAACTGCATCCTTACCGTTCCGACAATCTATGGTCGAATAGGACACCCACGCCAGATGAGATCAAGCTAGGCGAACCCGCCATGCGCTTGTTGATCGAGGCGTTTCCGAAGGCAAAGGTCGTTGCAGTCGGTAAGAAGGCGGAAGGCTTGTTGGCGGAGATGGGCATCCAAGTGACGGGTGCAGTACGTCATCCTGCGAACGGTGGTGCGACCGAATTCGCTAACGGCCTGCAAGCGTTGATGTGACTCATGGCTGAATCAGCGTTCGATCCCAAGCCCTTTCTTGCTAGTTTGCCTTTGCAGCCGGGTGTGTATCGCATGTTGGATGAGGCGGGGCAGGTGTTGTACGTCGGCAAGGCGAACCAACTCAAGAAACGCGTCAGCTCGTATTTTCAGATCAGCAATCTATCGCCGCGCATCCGCCTCATGGTGTCTCATATCGCGCGCATCGAAGTGACGGTGACGCGTTCTGAAGCTGAAGCGCTACTGCTTGAGAACAACCTCATCAAGTCGCTCAAACCGCGCTACAACATCTTGTTCCGCGACGACAAGTCTTATCCTTACATCGTACTCACCGGCAGTCCGTCGCCGCGTCTGACCTACTATCGCGGTGCTACCGATAAGCGCCATCAATACTTCGGACCATACCCCAATGCGCAAGCGGCGAAGGAGAGCATCAATCTTTTGCAGAAGGTCTTTCTCCTGAGAACGTGTGAGGAAGCAGTGTTCAACAATCGGACACGACCATGCTTGTTGCACCAGATCCATCGTTGCAGCGCACCCTGTGTTGGCATCATCAGCGCAGAGGATTACGCCACCGATGTGCGAAATGCGGGATTGTTGTTGCAGGGCAAGCATGACGAGGTGGAGAAGCGTTTGCGCACGGCGATGGAGCAAGCGGCCGAGACACTACACTTTGAGAAGGCCGCCGCCTTGCGCGACCAGTTACAAGCTTTGCATGCCGTGCAGGAAAAACAGTTTGTCGAAAGTGGGCGCGATACCGATGCGGATATCGTCGCTGTCGTTGATGCTGAAGGAGCGCTGTGTCTGAACCTTGCCGTGGTGCGGGGAGGCCGTCATCTAGGGGACAAACAATTCTTCCCCGCCAACGTGCAAGGGCAAGATAGCGTCGAAGTATTTGAAGCGTTCCTCGCACAGCATTACTTGGAACGTAGTGTGCCGCCCTTGATCATCACGAGTATCGAAGTGGTCGATGAAGCGTTAGAACAGTTGCTGACCGAACAAGCTGGGCACAAGGTGCAGATACGTCATGCGGTCACGGGAGAGCGCCGTCAGTGGTTGGACATGGCGCAATCCAATGCCTTATTAGCACTGCAAAGGCAGGCCGGATTAGAGGCGGGACAAGCACTGCGACTGGATGCATTGCGAGAGGTGTTGGCTTTGCCGGATTTGAAACGCATCGAATGTTTCGACATCAGTCATACCATGGGCGAAGCCACGGTCGCATCCTGCGTGGTGTATGACGAACTTGCGATCCGTCCGCAGGAATATCGTCGTTTCAACATCAGTGGCATCACACCGGGCGATGATTACGCGGCCATGCGCCAAGCGTTGACCCGTCGCTATCAGAAACTACAAGCAGGTGAGGGGAAGCGCCCCGATCTGATCTTGATCGATGGTGGTGCGGGGCAGCTCGGCATCGCCGTGGAGGTGATGCAAGAACTTGGTTTGTCCGATATCAGTCTTGTTGGTGTTGCGAAAGGCGTGGAACGCAAAGCAGGAATGGAGCAATTAATCCGACCCGGTATAGAAATATCGTTACAATTGCCACCGGACAGTCCATCCCTGCATTTGATCCAACAAGTACGTGATGAAGCCCACCGTTTCGCCATCAGTGGGCATCGAGCGCGACGTGGTAAGGCGCGAGTCACCTCTAGTTTGGAAGACATCGAAGGCGTTGGCGAGAAGCGCAGACGTAATCTGTTGACTCACTTTGGCGGTTTGAAAGGTGTGCAACAAGCCAGTGTGGACGAGCTGGCGCGGGTTGAGGGTATCAGCCCTGCACTAGCCGAAAGAATCTATCAAAGCTTACATTGACATGCCTATAAACATCCCAAATCTGCTCACGTGGTTACGTATCTTATTGATACCTGTATTCATCGCTGTCTTTTATGTCTCGGATGAGACATTGAGCATGTATCACAAACACATGCTGAGTTTTGCCATCTTCTGGCTTGCCTCGATCACAGATTGGCTGGATGGATATCTGGCGCGGGTCTTGAATCAAGGCTCGGCTTTCGGCGCATTCCTCGACCCAGTCGCAGATAAGTTGATGGTCGTTGCTGCACTGGTCATTCTGCTCAACTTGGGTTACGTGGATGCCATCATCGCTTTCATCATCATCGGACGTGAGTTGACAATCTCAGCCTTGCGCGAGTGGATGGCACAGTTGGGTGGGAGCAAGAGTGTGGCGGTATCGATGATCGGTAAAGTGAAGACCGTGTTCCAGATGCTGGCCATCCAATTCCTCTTGTTCCATGAGCCACTATTCGGTATCTCTACGCAATGGGTCGGCACCTTGCTGATCTATCTCGCAGCCATTCTTACACTGTGGTCGATGGTGTATTACCTGATGTTGGCTGCGCCACAAATAAAATCTCAAAATCGGAATTGATTTTCAACGCGCGGTCTGTATAATGCCGCGCTCTCGGGGTGTAGCGTAGCCTGGTAGCGCGCCTGGTTTGGGACCAGGATGTCGGGAGTTCGAATCTCTCCACCCCGACCAGGTTCATGTAGCAAGAAGTTTGTAGTATGCCGACCGAATTGTGCCCGTAGCTCAACCGGATAGAGCACCAGCCTTCTAAGCTGGGGGTTGCTGGTTCGATTCCAGTCGGGCACACCACAGACTTCAACGATTCAACGGTGGTCGTAGCTCAGTTGGTAGAGCCCTGGATTGTGATTCCAGTTGTCGTGGGTTCGAGCCCCATCGATCACCCCAAGATACTAGCAGTTCCGCGATAGTCCTCACTAACATCTTCTTCGCTGTGGGTAGTTTCAGGGGGAGATGTGGGTGAGATCGTGAGGGATGCATTCTCGGCATACCCTGCCACATATCCCGGCGCTAGATGCGCATATCGCAGCACCATGGTCATATCGGCCCACCCTCCCAACTGCCTCAAAACTTCCAACGGCGTTCCGCCCATAACGTGCCAGCTCGCCCATGTGTGACGCAAGTCATGGAAGGTTAGGCCAGCATCTATCTTTGCGCGATCAAGCGCTTCTACCCATGCTTTTGTTGTTGTGCGAATCACCGGCTGCTTGCGGTAGGTGAAGACATAGCGTGCGTCTCTGCATTGTTTTCCGTGCTTGTCGGTTTTCTCCCATCGTTCTTTAAGCACAACCAGTGCATCTGCGTTGAGTGGAACCGGTATCGGCTTGCCTGCTTTGGCTTCGTCTGGCCATATCCATGCAACCTTTCGATCGCGGTCGATATTGTGCCAGGTGATGCCGGTGACGTTGGCACGGCGCAGGCCAGTGGCCAGGGCGAAGCGCGTCATCGCGGCGAGGTGATCAGGTAGCTCCGCGATGAGTGCGCGTGCTTGGTCGCGCGTGATCCATCGGAAGCGGTCCTTTGGCTCAGGTAAGTATGGGATCTTAGGCACAGCAGCGAGCTGGCTCTTGGCGTGGGCATAGTTGAGTACGGCGCTGACGATGGCGAGGAAGCGGTTGGCGGTAGCCGGTGCGCGGGTGGTCAGCAGCTCTTTGCGGATAGCCAGCAAGACGTCGGTGGTGATCTCGGTGATGGGCTTCCCGCTCAACTGCTCAGTGAGCCAGATCAAGCGAACGCGGTCGGTCTCAAAACTTGCTTTGTGGATGGCGTGTTCGTCCACCCAATCGAGGGCGGCTTCATCCCATGTCGCTATGCGCGCGTCGCCGAGTTTGATTTCTCTCCAAAGCTCAGCACGACGGCGGTCGTGGTATTCCTGCGCGGCTTGGCGGCTGGCCGTGCCAGTCGATTCCCTAATTCTTTGGCCGCCGATCTGCCACTCGCACCAGTAATTCGTCCCGCGCTTGTAGAGCGACATGCTTTTTCTCCATCATTGTTTGGCGCGCGGTATTGTGCGCGCAGCCACTCAACCAGGTCAACGTCAAGAAATACCCAACATTTACCCGGCTTTGCCCCTGGCACCTCACCGGCGCGCGCCTTCGCTTCCAGCGTATGCGGGTGCAAGCGCAGGAATTCAGCAGCTTCAGTGAGGTCGAGGGTGCGCATGGTTATGCCTTCACCACCTCAAACTCGACCACCCACACCCATGGGTTGGTGTTCCATGATCCTTCGCCGTTGATTGATTCCCAAAGGCGCGCGTAGCTTTCCTTCGCGCTGGGTGCACGGAACTTGTCATCTTCGACGTGGAATGCACCATCTTTTGTGCGACTGATTCCTTCCGCCCGCGCATCGGCCTCGCTGATGTCGTTCAGCCGCTCAACGCGGACGCTTACTATCTCCAACAGGATGCGCGATGCGAAGCGCGGCATGTGGATGGATGGTGTCCACTTATCATCGAGGCGGTATTGCTGCGCGAACTCATCAGCTGCATACACGAACGGGCCATCTTCATCCGTTGCAGAACCGATTGACTGTAGATGGAATGCCCAGTTCTCGCGCACCCATAGAAGGTCTCCAACCTTCCCGTGCGGGCAGGAAAGTTCATCGATACTAAAGTCGCCAATCTTGGAAAGGTCCTCTGGTCTGTAAAGAATTTGTCCTTCGTAATCCATCCCCCACACATGGTGCTTGGGCAGCTTCACATCGCGTCGAGTCTGCGTTTTCGTGCCATTCAACACAGCGCGCACCATCGCGCCGTTCATTAGTATTGGGCGCTCTTTCATGTGTGCCTCCTGAATATCTTGGTTAAATCCCCGCCAATGCAATGCCCGCGATACCTAAGCACGTTGGATAACTTCGCGCGCTGGTGGTAGCTGTGGGTGGATTGCCTGAATAGGCCGAAGTAGCTGTTGGCGGTTTCGAATAGATCCGCTGCATCGATGTCGCGCACTCTGGCCATCGCGGTATTGACGGTGCGTTTGCGGGTGACTCGGCGCCATGGTCTGATCACTTGGCCAACGAAGTCCACGCCGCGCTCTATCGGTTGCAGGATGGTCTTGGTTGGGTTGATACGCGCGTGCAGGTTGTCGCGCAGGAATTCTTCGATCTCCCACTTGGCCGCATTGAGCCACTGTGGCGATTCATGCAGCAGTAGGAAGTCGTCCACATAGCGGATGTAGTGCTTGGCCTTCAGCTTGTGCTTGCAGAACTTATCCAGCGTATCGAGGTAGACGTTGGCAAAGAACTGCGATGACAAGTTGCCGATCGGAAGCCCGAGGTGTGCCGGTTGGCTGGTGAGGCGCTTGTGTGCGGGCACTCGTTCAAGCAGCGCAGGGTTGCCGCGATACTCGAAGTCTTGGCGCGGATCGTGGAACAGGACCTGCTCGGCCAACTGCAACCACCATCCGCTCACACGCTTGGCCAACAGGTCGCGCACGATGTGCTTGTCGATGCTGACGAAGAAGTTGGCGAGATCTAGTTTCAGGTAGTGCGCAGGCTTGCTCCAGTTCTGGGTGATGCTGCGCACCTTGGCTTCCAGACGCTGTGCACCGTAAAGTGTTCCACGCCCAGGGATGCAGGCACAGCTATCGGCGATGAAGCCAGCGTAGAAGCGTGGTGAGATGCGGTTGTACAGCAGGTGGTGCACGATGCGATCGCGGAACTCTGCCGCCCACACTTCGCGCGGCTTGGGTCGGGTGATGACGAAGCAAAGGCTCTTGCCTTGGCGATACGTGCCACTTCGCAGTTCATCTGCGAGTTGGCATAGGTTGGCTTCAAGGTTCAATTCGAACGCGATGGCGCTCGGTTTGTTGCGTTTGGTGCGACGGCAATCTAGGTATGCCTGCACCAGTTCTTCCATTGAAAAGTCAGCATGGTCGGCATCGGTTTGTTCTGCGGACGGCTCGCGCACGACAGGTGTTGCTCGTGATGATGTCGTACTGGTTTCCGTTATTGAAATTCTGATTCCAGGCGAAGCGCGTCCTATTGTGCTATCCACGTCGCCCTGCCGATCGCTCAGCAAGGAAACTGCGCCAGACCGAGCATGGGTATCTAGCCCACTGGTATCTGCGATGCGCATGTCGGTGGCTTTTGCCAGCGGCACAACCAGATCAAAA
Organism: Sideroxydans sp.; assembly: GCA_041665725.1. Taxonomy (GTDB): domain Bacteria; phylum Pseudomonadota; class Gammaproteobacteria; order Burkholderiales; family Gallionellaceae; genus Sideroxyarcus. The sequence continues at coordinate 25,701 of JBAYIG010000006.1, forward strand.
GTTCGCACAGTCATCATGGCCGTGACCCTGATGAAGCGGGCGATGTTGCGGAACGACGCCATCCATTGGCCTGCTTGCCGATGCTGTTGGTGAGCTCGATGGCCTTAGCATACTGGCCGGTGGAGATCAGGCGCTTATCGCGAGACAGGCGCAACAGCAGCTCGACTACTTGTTGGCGTTCGACCAGCTCGATGAGGTGCGATGCTTTCTCCTGAGCCACATTGGCGCGGAAGATGAGCACGCTGATCTCTACCGCTTCGTCGCGTAACTTGCCGCCGATGCTTTGCTTGAAGTCGCGCGGCATGTTCTTGGCAAGGTCGGTGACGACATCGAGGAAGTCGTAGGCCACTTTGTAGATCGGCAGGTTGGTGTGGAGTGCCATGCTGATAAAACCAAATAATTAAATGGGTGAATCAATCAATGATGATTCTGCGGACGGCTCGCGCACGACAGGTGCTGCTCGTGAAGAGGACGTCCTGGAATCCGTAAGCGAAAAGCTGATTCCAGGCGAAGCGCGTATCTGAATGCTTCTCACCAGACCAATACCAGCGCTCTTCGAACTCTTCCTTGAGGTTGGCGAACAACAAGGATTGCTCACGGCGGGTGGGGAGATCTCCGCCTGCCTTGGCAGCGAATTCCTGTGCTTGCTGGAATGTCACATCGTTGGCCTGACCCGGTAGCAGAATGATGTGATGGTCTGGATCTCCGTTCTTGCCGAGCAGGATGCCTGCGTAGGCTTCACCCTTCTTGAGGATGTTGGCCAAGAATTCCACCTTGGCGTTGGCTGTGCTGTTCTTCTTCATATCGATCTCCTAATGACTGAATTGATGAGTGACTAAATGGCTACTCTGCGGACGGCTCGCGCACGACAGGTGTCGCTCGTGATGATGTCGTACTGGTCTCCGCCACTGAAATCCTGACTCCAGGCGAAGCGCGTATCTTGGTGAAGCGTGTTGCTCCAATACCAATCCTCTTCGAAGCGGTCTTTCAGGTGCTTGAAGAGTAGGGATTGCTCGACACGATCCGGCAGGTCTCCACCGAGAGACTTCGCCCACTCCATCTGTGTGTTCCAGTCTGCATCGTCGTTGTCGCCATCCAACAGGATGATGTGGTGGCCGGTGCCGTCCGGATTGATGATGGCTCCGGCATAGATCTCGTTGTCTTTCAGTTCGGGTTTGTTCATGGTCATGCTCCTTAGTTATTTAGATGTATGGCGAAGGACGTTTCCCTCTTGTATAACTTCGCCGGTGCGTATCTCTCTCACTTGTCCGCCTATTGGTTTTGCTGGCGCTGTCAGCACTGGAATGAAGCCTGTGCCATTTCCTCCTAATACTTTCAGAGCTTCAACCTCAACCTTTGCGCTATTGATGATGGTCTGTGCAACGTCTTTGATTGCTGCCGCGCGCTCGATCTCCATCGGGTTTTCCTTGTCACTTAATGAGCGCAACGTATCGAAAAGCACGTTGCGCACCTGAGTGATGTCATTCTGCTGCTGGGTTTGTTCGCTCATTTTTCAGTCTCCGTTTGATCTTTCTGGTGATAGCGCCGCTAAGGTTCATCAACTGCCTTAACTCTGGGGGGTAGTTGTGGATGGTGTAGCGCTGCATGTGTTCTTGTTTGGTGACGAGCAATAGGTTTGAAACATCGCAGTTCTCACGATTCCTATCAATGAACTCAAGCATCATTCCTTTTGGGATTGGTCCGTTGACCTCTTCCCACTTCATGTGATGGGTGAATTTCCATTTGTTTGGCTCGGCGACCTTCGTCTTAAAGTAGCCAATCGTTGCCATCACCGTCGTGCCAACTGGCAGGTGGTTGTGAGGAGTCATTCCTTTTTTGAATTGGGTTGCAACTCCGCCTGGGTAGCTGATCCCCTTCTTGCCTTTGTTATGTGAAACCCTGCCTTTTTGAAACCGTGTAGATCCACCCTTTACACCATCCAATCGGCCTGATGCAGGACTAGACTTGAATGCCTCTGACTTACACAGACCAAGCCGCTTGGCCTTGGCGTAGAGCACGCACATCTTCACGCCGAGTTCAGTAGCGATGTCTTCTGCGCGCTCGTTCGGATAGCGAGACTTGAGCAGATCAATCTCGGATTCGGTCCAGACCTTGCGGGGTGGCAATATGCCTCGGCTCTTGGTCATGCCTTCCTCCGCAAAACCTTGACCAGGCGTGGGTGAGACCACATCGCGGCGATGATGCCGACAGGACCCCCATTGAGTGTGGCGAATATCTCTGACCACGTCATGCTTGGCACTGCATGCCAGATGAATAGATTCAATCCGCCGATCGCATAGCTGGTGATGATGGCAAGCACGTGGTGATTGCCTTGCACGTTGAGCTGCTGCAGGCCAAGTGCGAATACGACCAGGGCGGAAGAAGTGAAGAGGGTGAGCTCGGTCATGCGATCCTCACTTCACGCCCATCATCTTTGATGAACAGATTAAGGTCGGCTAGGCGATACCTTCCACCTGGGCCACCACTCACGCAGTAGGCATCATCTATCGCATATATCTCCACCTCGAACGGACATCCCCAATGACCTTCTGAGGCCGTCTTGTTTTGATGGGCGTACTTGCTGCTGCGTTTGATCTTCGCGTATATCTGTTGGCTCATGCCGCTCTCCTTTCTTCCAATCTCACCTCGCGCAGCTTCTGCATCGAGTTGTATAGGTCGTTGACGTTGAGGAACTGCAAGGCTTCCTCGGCTTTGTGAGTGGCGGCGGTTACAGTCGCCAGCTCGGTGATGTTCAGCGTCCATACGCCGGTGCGGTCGCCGCGTGCGGAGCATTCATTCATTGCACGCATCGCGCCTTCCAGCACTTTGATGACTGCGGGGTCTTTGCTGGGGTGGTGGAACAGTGCGCCCCAAATGACGTTGAATGCCGCCGCGATACGGTCGAAGTTGTCTGTGTTGAAATGCCCAGCGCGCGCTGTCATCAGCGCGAAGTGCAGCTCTTGCCCGAACGAGTCGAGCAGTCCGCGCGTGATGGGTATCTTCACTTCGCGTGGTCGGTAGGGTTTGTTACGCTTCATTGCCACTTTGGTTTCCTTTTCACTTCCAGTCTTCCGCATCCACCAAGCTCTTTGATGTCCGTCTTGGTGCAGCGTCCGAATTCGTAGGGCTGCCACCATTGCAGCTTCACTTCGCTCGGCGTGACGCTGGCCGAGTAGAGCAGGGCAGCGATGGCGGCGATGATCCTCACAGCGTTCGCTCTACCTTGTCCCACGCCTCGGCATGGGTGTGGTTCATGCCGCGATAGATGCGATAAAGCGCCATCTGCCTACGCTTTTTGCCAATCCATCTGGCGAGGCGGATGAGCCAATTCGGATTGCGTCGCTTAGCGATGCGCGGGATGTGTAGTCTTGAGTTCATACGGCCTCCATCGGTTTGCAGAAGATTCTCACCGGCTCTTTGGTGTCTGGCAGCATGCGGATGCCGATCAGCGTGGCCTGCATGGATGAGCGCGCGATGACGTTGCGCACCGTGCGTGTGTGGCCGTGGATGAGGGTGATTAGGTAATGTTTCATGCTGGCACCATCCCTATCGCGGCCCGCACCCGGTGTAGCTTCTCGGCGATACCATCCTGTATGTCGTCGTCTTCAAAGCCAGCCATGAAGTCTTCTGCGATGATGAGTGCATCAAGGATCTGCCTAGCAGTCTGTACCTGTGGATCTGCGCTCATCTGGTTGATGGCTATATGGCCGCGCTCGATGATCTGCACGGTGATGTCGCGCTCATGCTCGGTCAGCGCGGCTTTGTTCTTGATGTGGTCCAGATCCATCACTGCATCGAGCGACGCTTTGATGAGTACGGACACTTGGTGTGCGCTGGTGGATACGTCTGCAATCGTGTTCATGCTGACACCCCGCTGCGCACGATGTTGTCCAGGCACTTATGAAGGCGATCCAAGGCCGTCCCCATCATGCGGATGCGCTCTTCCGCTTGCTCAACATAGAATTTCGTCTTTGGCGTGGAGTTCTTTTTGGTGGGTGGCGCACTCATGCGCTTGGCCAGTGATTCGCGGATAGCCTCGACGTTGGCTGTGTATTCATGGCTGCGGCCACCGCGACTGTAGGTGATCTTCTTGCCTGTTCTGGTGATGAGACCTTGCTCATCCAGCGATGAGATGGCGCCGCTCACTTGCTTCACGTCGATCTTCTTCAGGTCGTCTGTGTTGGCCTGCTTGAGATCAAAGAACGTGAATGTGCGATCGGCGTAGTGTTCGAGTAGATGACGCTTGATGATGTCGATGTTGCGGCTCATGCTGCCGCCTTCTCAAGTGCGTACTGTGCTTGGTGAGCCTCGAACTCTTTCGCGTGGGCAAACAGGTTTGCAGCTAGGTCACGCGCCTCAGTTGGTGTGATGCGAATGTGAAGATGGCATGCACCGGTATCGATGGTGATGATCGAGTATGGAATATCTTCGCCTATGTTGGTGAAGTGCGTCACATCGAATGTGGTTGGACCGCGATACTCCATATCCTTAACAATCGTTTTGCGGGTGTAGTGCTTGTCTATTTCAAATTGCATGGCGTTCTCCCTATGCGTGGTGGTGATTCGATTGCCGCTCGGCTGCATCGCGCATGGCCTGCGCTTGAAGGACGAGCGATTTGTATAGGATGGGAGTGGACAGCGCCTTGACCAAGCTCACGCCGATACGACGAAGCTGTGCCTGCTTGTAGGCTTTGCTGAGTTCTTCTGCGGTGGGTTGCTGTTTGCTTGCCATTTCCGTCTCCGTTTTGAGGGGGTACGGTCGGCACTGTAAAACAAATGTTTTTATTAAGTCAACACAATTGTTTTGAAGCGGGGCAAAATAAAGCCGCAGGGGTATGCCTGCGGCTGGGGGTTATTTGAAAATCAATAGGGCTGGAACTTGCACTTTGGGCAGATCACGACCGTTTTTTTGCTTCTACCAAAGTGATCAACCATGAAAGCGATGCCGATTACGATAAGGGCTGCCAGCCAGTTGAAGGCAAACAGAACAATACCGAAAAGGAATAGCGGAACAGATAGCAGCAACACAGGACTGAGTGATACGGGCTTTTGCTCAGTGATATATGGGGTACCGCACTTTTTACAGTTGTTGGCTTGTTCTATTTTTTGGAGTACCACAGTTGGTGCGCCACAGTGAGGGCATGTGGTTGCTTTGTCGCTGATCTCTTTTTGGCACTCGTTGCAGTTGATTAAAGCCATGATTCACCCTCATCCGAAACTAAATAGAAAAAGCTGTTGTGGTCGGTCTCGCTCAAACTTATGGCACACCGTCGATGAGACCAGTGTTAGGCGGCGTGCCGTTTGTCTGTTGGCGGATCAAGAGTGCGCTTCTTCTCCTGATCCTTCATTTTCCCCTCGGTTATTTTGCGTGCCTTGATTGCTGCGGCTCTGATCTGAGCGCGCCACACATCAGCATCTTCTGGTTCTAGTGCGTCTAGATCATCAAGGACTGGATCTCGCGCGTTATAGGTTGCAACATTATCAGATACTTTATTTGCAGTGGGCGCATCGCTCAGCAGCGCATCGATTGAGACCCCCAGCGCTTTGGCGATAGCAGTTGCATGTTTGGAGGATTCGCTATCCCGCTTTTCAAGTGCGCTGATCGCTCCCTGGGATACGCCGATATTGGGCGTGTCTTCAGACCACCCTGTCAGTTTAGCCAGCGCGTCTTGGGTAAGGCCTTTCGCCTCCCGCAACTTCAATATTTTTTTACCTAGTGCCATTTTCGGACGGTAAAACAACCATTGTTATAAAACAAACAACAAATGTATTGACCAATAGAAAACAATTGTTTTATAGTCTGGGCATGAACACTCCACTCGAAAAAGCTGCTGAGCTGGCTGGCGGACAAACCAAGCTGGCAATTGAACTGACGAAGCTGACCACAAAGCCGGTCACGCAGGCGCATGTGTGGAATTGGATCAACCGTTCCAATGGCGTAGCACCCCCTGAGTTTTGTTCTGCTATCGAGCAGATCGTTGGAAAGAAGGTGACCAGGCAGGAATTGCGCCCGAATGATTGGAAGCAGATATGGCCTGAGCTGAATAAGGAGGCCGCGTAATGGAATTTCTCTGTGCTGCGCTGATTGGCATATCAGCGGCCGTGATCGAACAGTTATTTCTTGCGCATCGGGAAAAGTGCGCGGGCGCTCAAAAGGTGAATCGATGATCAAGTCAAGCGTTTCTGCTGATTGCTCTGTGCATCTAAATTTTGACGCGAACAGCTTGCCTGCGCTGCTGCTGTTGCCCGGCGCTCCGCTGACTGCGTATGCCGTCACACAGGGTGGTGTGATGCTGCTAGACGCGGCTAAGCAGGCGACCCTGTTAAACACATTACCGTCAGAGGTGATCCGTTCTTTGGGTCTATTCCAATCGAATATAGGCGAGAGCGAATCGTGAAGGCGTGCGTTTCTTTGCCGATGAGCATGACCACTTTGTCGCCAACCATTGGCGCTGGGATTTCTTCCGGCCAAGGTATATCCGCCAGTTTGTTTTCGATAGTTAGTTTTGTAATGAGCTTCATGGGCATTCCTTTCGTGCTGGGGTTTAGTGTGAGAACTCCATCCTATCACGGTCGTGGATGCCCTTCTTTTAACGGAGGTGCGCTGTGATTCGCGCCTCAACCAAACCCCGCTGCTACCTATCCTCCCTGAGCGGGTGCCGCCAGCAGTGCGGCTTTGTACCGTCCGAGTCGCAAGCTTGGACGGTATTTTTTTATTCAGCGTTGATCGCATGGCGGTCTCCTAGCACTGTCCGTTCAACCTTATCGAATGTCTCGCGCTGTATCTCGCGCGCATCTGCATCGGCATTTGGTTCGGTGACCTTACAAAATATTGCGCAACGAGCTGCATATTCGTTCCGCACGTCTAACCCGGTCTTGTTGATCACTGCTGCAACCAAGTGCATGAGTGCGATGTTCTGCGCTTGCAGTGTGTTGAGCCGGTCGATGAGTTCGTCGTTATCCATGGCTCAACTTTGCGCCGAAGGCGCAATGCCTGCCACGTCAAAATAAAGGGAGAGATGACATGACCAGTAGCGTCCTTGATGCGGCATACCTGACCGCACACAATTACCCAGGCGGCATCGCTCCTCTAGCCATCCGCATCGGTGCCAAGAATGCGGCAGTCCTGTCGCATAAGTTAAATCCGAACGACTCGGCAAACCACCTGACAGTGAGTGATCTGATGGCCATCATGATGATGACTGGTGACCATAGCGCACTGCATGCCGCCGCGCAGTCACTTGGATATATGGTTCTCCCGCTTCCAACTATTGATGACGAGACCGCAACCGAGGCCATCACTGATACGGTCAAGGAGTTCGCAGACTTCCTACAAGTAGTCACCAAGTCACTCACCGACAAGAAGATAACAAAGACAGAGCTGCGCCAAGTGCGCAAGGAGCTTGGCGAATTGGTGGCTCAAGGCGGCAAGCTCGAATCCATCTTGGCTGCAATGGAATCCAAGCAGGGCCGCCACTCATGAACCATATCCCCGTCCCCCTACTGATTAAGAAGCGGCTCGGCTGTTCGCGTAGTTGCATCGCTGTTGCAACGACTGCAACAACCTCAAAGCGTCAGCCAGTTCACGGGTCCTCCCTGAGCTTTCCCACTGCGGGTAATTCGAACCACGTTATTCCGCTAGGTTGTGATGTTTCAAACTTGGTCAACTGACCGGAGAGCCTGATAGATGCTGACTTTTAAGCTGGAAGGGTTTGATGAGCTGCAGCGAAAGCTGGCGGATTCTCCGCGCAAGTTGGAGATCGCGACACAGCGGGCGATGTTGAAAACCGCAGAAATAATACGCGACAGAGAAAGCAAGCATATCGAGAAAGTTTTCAATAAGCCAACGAGCTGGACTCGTGGCGCCATGAGGGTGAAGGTAACTGGAAAACTTGAGGTGTCAGTTGGGATTGTCGGAGAAAGCCCGGCTGACAAGCGAAAACAAAGTTACCTGTCGGTACAGATGGAAGGTGGTAAACGCAGAATGAAGGGGTTTGAGCGTGCCTTGTTGCGCGCTGGAATTTTGCCGATGGGTTGGTTGGCAATGCCTGGCGAGGGTGCGGTTATTGACGGGTACGGGAATATGTCCGTTGGGCAAATAAAACAAATCATGAGCTGGTTCAGTGCTGCCGAACCATACTCTGGATCGACTCAAAACATGACAGATGCAACTCGGGATAAGCGCCGCAAAGGAACACGTAGCAAGGTCGGGTTCGAATATGTATATGTTCGACCTGGCGCGCAAAAGAATCTGAAACAACCAGGAATATATCAGCGATTCTTTTTGGGTCATGGATCTGCTTTAAAGCCTGTGCTGATATTCGTCAGAAAGGGCACATCATACAAACCAATATTCAGGTTTAAAGATGTTGCGCAGGTTGCGTTCGAAGACAACATTCAAGACCAGATGGATAAAGCCATCGAGTTGGAGTTGTTCAAATGAGTTGGGCGAACTACGACGATGCCAAGACCCAGCTGCAGGATGCAGGGCTGATTCTCGACAAGCCTTTGGAGCTGGATGCCCGTGTGCAGCGGTGGAAGGTTGACGGAGAGGATCGCGAGCGGCGGGGGTGGTCGAAGTTGCGCGAGTGGCAGTCGAAGGCGGGCAACACTTTCATCGTCGGCGCGTTCGGCGTGTGGCGCGGTAACGATGACGGCTACACCAAGATCGAGCTGAGCAAGGTGTGCGATTCCTGCGGGGCCAAGATGAGCCTCAAGGAAAAGACCTGTCCATCCTGCAAGACTGCGGTGACGAATAGCATCACCGCTGAGGATATGGAAGCCATCAAGGCGGCGAACAAGGAAGCGGCCAAGAAGGTCGCGGATCTGCGCAAGGCCGAGATCAAGCGCGCAGCGTCCTGGGCGGAATCGGTGTGGGGGAAGTGCGCACCATGCGAGGCTCACGAATACCTGGAGCGCAAGCAGATCAAGCCGCACGGCCTGCGCATCCTGCCCGACACCATCGAGGGGATGACGCTGGCTGGCATTGACGATTCCAACGCATTCCGCCTCAAGTCTGCGGCCGGTGCACTGGTCGTTCCGATGCACGATGCTAAGGGCGCGATGCAGGGCTTGCAGTTCATCTACGCCAAAGGCCACCCGCGCCGAGCAAAGATAGACCGCGACAAGGAATTCTGGCCAAGCGGCATGGCCATGGGTGGAACCTTCGGGCTGGTCGGCCCCATCAAGCGCGAGGGCGTCATGCTCATCACTGAGGGTTACGCCACAGCCGCCAGCCTGTATGAATCAACTGGGCAAACCGTTGCCTATGCCTTCGCTGCCAACAACCTGCTCAAGGCTGGCAAGCAACTCAACAAAGAATACCCACGGCTGCGCTTCCTGTTCTGTGCGGACGACGACTACCTCAAGCCTTGCCGCGAATGCAAGAAGCCCACGCTGACCGAGTCACCGATCTGCTCGCACTGCGGAGCCAAGCACATGCAGGAAAACACCGGCGCGATCGCCTGCTCTGCGGCCACCGCCGAGATCGAGCGTTCCGCTTGGGTGAAGCCTATTTTCCCCAAAGACGCGGACGGCAAAGACCTGCGCGACGGAAAGAAGCTCACCGACTTCAACGATCTTTTCATCATGACCGGATTACCCCTCACGCTGGCGGACCAGATCAATGCCAAGCTCAGCGAGATGAAATGGAACGACTCTGTGCCGCGCGGGGAACCCGCAACACAGGGGGGTGGGGAAGGCGATGGCAGGCGTTCTGCCGTCTCTGTGATGTCGCTGGATGATGCGGTCGATCGCTTCGTCCCACTGGATGATGGCACCGGTAAGTACCTGTTCGACATCTGGACCAGCAAGATCGTGAGTCGCGACCAGATGGTGGCGCTGCTGCCCGCTGGTGTTCGTGGCGATATAGTCAAGAGCCATCCGGTGTGGATCTCGCGCGGGGCGTATTACTTAGATCAGGTTGGGTTCGACCCGGCTGGCAATGACAGCATGGTCAAGCTCAACACATGGAAGGGGTGGCCTATCAAGCCGAAGCGCGGATCGTGCGAACGTCTGCTCGAGCTGATCGACTACCTATGCAGTGGAGAGAAGAACAGCACCGAGGTCGTCAAATGGCTGCTGTGCTGGATGGCCTACCCGCTGCAGAACCCCGGCGCAAAGATGAATAGCGCCGTCATCATGCACGGCCCGCAGGGCACTGGTAAGTCCACCGTATTCCAAACGCTGTCTAAGATATACGGCGACTACTCCACCGTGCTCAACCAGCGCGGGCTGGAAGACAAATTCAATGCCGACTGGTCGGATTCAAAGCTATTCATTTTGGCCGAAGAAGTCGTCACTCGCGCTGAGATGTGGCACATCAAAAACGAACTCAAAGAGCTGGTCACCGGCGAATGGATCCGCGTCAATCCAAAGAACGTCGCGGCGTATCGTCAGCGGAATCACGTCAACATCGTCTATCTATCAAACGAAGACCAACCACTGCCGCTGGATAACGACGACCGACGGCACTGCGTCGTGTGGACGCCACCTGAGCTCGGTGCGGAATTTTACGACGAGGTATTTATCGAGCAAGAACACGGAGGAATCGAAGCCTTCTACTACTACCTGATGCACATCGATCTTGGCGATTTCCACCCCAAGAAGCGCCCGCCGATGACTGAATCCAAGGAAGCCCTCATCAACCTATCCATGCCCAGCGAAGACCGCTTCGTGCGCGACTGGATAGCGGGCGACATCATCCTACACAACGATACACCGCTGCCATTCTGTGCTTGCGGAAGCGACGAACTATACCTGGCGTACTCGCGATGGTGTCGCAAGGAAGGCGAGATGCGACCGCGCGCACAGAACCAGTTCAGCAGCCGCATGGCGCGGCGTATCGGCTGGGAAAAGGGACATCGCGATCGATACTCGGACTACCAGTTCGTCGGCGAAAAGAAGCGCCAACGCATGATCACACCGTCCGATCTAGACATGGCCGATGCCATAAAGCGCGGCGGCAATGACTACCGCAAGAAAGATGAAGAAACCGTGTCGCAATGGGCCACGCGGTGTTTTTTCGACTTCAAAAAAGCGCTAGGAGACGACCAATGAGCGCACGGGTACAGACCAAAAACGCACGGGTATGCGCACGGGTAAAAGCCCGTAGCGCACGGATAGCACGGGCGCACGGGTCGCGCGCGCCCATACGGGGGAGAAATGCACCGCCCGCGTGCGCGCACATATCTCCCGTGTGCGCGCATATTACCTGTGCGCCCGTGCGCCCCGTGCGTTGCGGGGATGTACCCGTGCGCATACCCGTGCGCTCGCTCGCGCACCCGTGCGTTCCTATGTTTTTTAATCTTTAAAAAAAAGAAAAGAGAGAAAGGGATTATGACCACGGCCACGCAATCCAAATTCGCCGCCATCATCGGCAAAGACAAAGGCTACGTCACGCGCCTGAAGCAGGCAGGGCGGCTGGTGATGGTGCAGACGTCTAAAGGCGAGCGGGTGGACGTGGAGGCCAGCCAGGCACTGTTGGCCAAGACTGCTGACCCGGCGCATGGCGGACAGGATGCGAAGCGCGGCAAGGGGGCGGAAAAGGCCGCTGGCGGCACCTACAACGATGCCCGTACGCGCAATGAGATGGCCAAAGCGCAGATAGCCGAACTGGATCTGGCGGTGCAGCAGGGCAAGCTGGTGGATGCAGAAGAAGCCCGTCTATTCGCAGCCGATCTGGCATCCACATTTCGTAGCGCTATTGAAGCGTTGTGGGACCGCCTCGCGCCGGAAGTTGTGCCATTGCATGACATCGAATCGACACGCGCCGTAATGGCAGAGCACGGTGAGCAGGTACTGGGGGATTTGGCGGACAAGATCAAGAAATGGGGGGAAGTGTGATCCGCATTGTTGGTTTTTCTGGGGGGATTGATTCGCAAGCGGCTGCGCTGCATGTGCGAAACCGGCACCCGGGCGACGAGATCATTTTGCTTAACTCGAAGGCCGGGAAAAACGAAAGCCCGATAACCGAAGCGTTCATTAACTGGTATTCGGAAAATGTATTCCCTGTGGTCCAGGTAATGGGCACTTATGCCGATCTCTGGAAAACGGAGCGGTTTGCAGAGACGAGGGGGTTCAACAGTACAGACGAACTGACCTTTGAGGGAATGATGAAGGTAAAGGGTAGGGCTCCATCACGCAAAGCTCAATTCTGCACCGAGATATTGAAACTGAATCCGCTTCGCCGTTGGGTTGATGAGAATGTATCTGACGACTACGAGAGATACACCGGGCTGCGCCGTGACGAATCGGATGCCAGAAAAAACACGCCTTTCCGCGAGTTCGATAAGTTCTTTGATTGCTATGTAAACCATCCGCTTGCCGACTGGAGCAAGAAGATGTGTTTCGAGTACGTGACAGCGCACGGCGAGGAATACAACCCACTCTACAAGCTTGGTTTTGGTCGAGTTGGTTGCGCTCCGTGCATCAATAGCGGGAAGGAGGACATCCTGCTTTGGTCGCAACGCTTTCCCGAAGAAATCGAAAAGATACGAGCTTACGAGCGTAACACTGGGCGCACATATTTTGCGCCAATGGTTCCAGGCATGGTGATCAACACCATGGATGATGTGCTGGAATGGTGCACGACTGCGCACGGCGGTCGCCAGCAGGACTTTATCAAGATCGTGGAAGAAAGGCCGAGCTGCGAATCTAAGTTCGGGTTGTGTGAATGAACGCCCCCCTAACCCAATCTGCCCGCACTGTTATGGCCGCCGCCGCATCCCGCGCCGTGCGCCCGCGCGACCGCCTGCTACCAAGCCAATGGGCGGACAAGCACCGCGTGCTTTCCACCAAAGGCAGCAACGAGTCCGGCCAATGGCGCACGTCGCGCAACCCCATGCTGCGCGAGATCATGGATTGCATGTCGCCGCATTCTCCGGTGCGCGAAATCTCCATCATGAAATCGTCGCAGGTGGGGGTGACGGAAGGGCCATTCATCTCGGCGATTGGTTTCTACATGGACCACTCTCCGTGCCCGATGATGGTGTTGATGCCGACGCTGGAAGCGCGCGACACCTGGAAGGTACAGAAACTCAATCCGATGCTGACCGATACCACCTGCATCCGAGATCTTCTGGGCGGGATGAAGTCGCGCGACGCATCGAATAGCAAAGACGTGATAGAAGGCCCCGGATTTATACTTTTCCTCGCCGGTGGTAATTCACCCAACAGCTACGCACAAAAGTCTGCCAAGGTGGTGATGCTGGACGATCTGGACCGATTCCCCGCTGAAGTTGGCGACGAGGGAGATCCAGTTGAGCTTGGCCGTGGTCGCATGAAGTCGTTCCCCAATAGTTATAAATTTCTCAAGGCCAGCACCGGTACGATAAAAGGCGCATCGCTGATCGAGCGTGAATTCGAGGCGGGCGATATGCGCCGCTACCACATGGCCTGCCCGCACTGCGGCGAGCGCCAAGTGCTGCGCTGGAGCAACGTGAAGGCGAACGCACAGCTCACCGAGGCGTGGTATGAGTGCGAGCATTGCGGCAGTTGCATCGAAGAACACCACAAACCAAAGATGTTGGCTGACGGCATCTGGATACCCGAGCATCCCGAGCGCAAAAAGCACCGCAGCTACCACATCAGCGCGATATACGCGCCAATCGGCCTGGGCCCATCGTGGCTCGATCTGGTCATCCAGTTTAGACGTGTGCACAAAGATCCTGTGCAGCTCAAGACCTTCGTCAATCAGAACCTCGGCGAATCGTGGGAAGACCAGACCGACAAACTCAAATCCAACGAGCTGGAAAAGCGCGCTGCCGAATACGGCATGGGCATCATCCCGCCCGGCGTGCTCGCCATCACCGTCGGCATCGATACCCAAGACAAATGGCTGGCCATCACCCTGCTGGGCTGGGGCGCACCTGCGCACGAACACGGCCCCGCGCGACTATGGATACTGGACTGGACCGAGATCCAAGGCGACACCACCAGCCCGCAGGTGTGGAACGAACTTGAAGCCTATCTGCACCGCCCGCTGGTCAACAGCTTCGGCAAAGAGATGCGCATCCGCGCCGCTGCCATCGACTCGCGCGGCCACCGCACCGAAGAAGTCAAAAACTTCGTCATGCGTACCAGCCTCAAGATTCCCGTGTATTCCGTGCAGGGCGCCACCAACCGCATCGGCCGCGCCATCGCGCAGAGCGGCAGCAGCCCGAGCAAGACTCGCACCGGCAAAACCATCCGCCACGGCTACATGGTGTGGAACGTGGGAACTGAATACTGCAAGGACCACATATTCGCCAACCTCACCGCCGATGGCGAGCGCCAGCCCGGTGAGCGCGTCTTCAACTTCCCGCAGGGGCTCACCACCGAATACTTCGACGGCCTACTCTCCGAAGTCTACGACCCGGAGAAGAAGCGCTACATCCAGCGCCTGGGGGCAAAACACAAACGCAATGAGCCGCTAGATACCTGCGTGTATGCCTGGGCAGTTGGCCACCACCGCGATGTGAACATTGGGCGCGGCAGGGCGGGGCGTCCGGATGCGAAGTATTGGACTCGGTTGGAGGCGATGCTGGAAAACGGCGCGGCGATCTATATTCCTGCCGCAGAGGCGGGCGGCGAGGTGGTTGTGCAGACGCCTGCGCCCTCCGCGCCCTCCGCCGCAGGCCACAGCGTCAGCGGTGGTCGCATCTCGCTTGGTAGTGGCGGAAGGTTCGGTAAAAAATGAGCCAAGACGAAGATTTCCTGCGGCAGGTGCTCAAGTTGGTGATGGCCGCTGCGCCATCGTTCAGCGAAGAGCAGGCGCTGCAAGTCGAGCAACAGGTCCGGCGCGACTGGGGCGGAGAGCGGCCGTTCATCGCCAAGCGCGGCCCACTGCTCAAGGACGCGCGCGTCCGGGTCATTGCGCAAGTTGGCACCAAACCGGACAGCGACATCATCCGCGAAAACGGCATCAGCCGCCGCACCATGTACAACTGGATCAAGAAAGGGAAAGACAATGGCTGACGTAATCGATCAAGGTAGCGAATGCACGCCATGCAGCAGAGAATATGCCTGCGGGCAGCGCTGGCGACTGCGACTTATGCGGCGAACACAGTATGCGGCTAGTGCAGGGCGCCTGCGCACCATGCCGCGATAAATATGCGCTGCCGTGAATCCTTGCTACACCTGCCAGCACAGGCGCTGCAAAGAGCAAGTGAAGGCGCGGGGCTATGCCGTGGTATGGGGTTGTGGAAAAAAAGGAATTCGTTTCGGCTACCAGTTTCAATACGAAGCTGGCGAGAACATGCCAAGCAAGTGTGCGGAGTGGATGGGCTTGTCGTTTCTGATTGAGCCAGTGCAAAACGCGCCTTAATTTTGCACAAGCATCTGGCCATGATGCCTCATGGCCGGAATCACCCTCGCACAAGCACAAACCCAGCTCGACAGCTACCTGGCTGCCGAGACGCGCGTCCTTTCCGGTCAGTCCTACGAGATCGCCGGGCGCAGGCTTAACCGCGCCAATCTGGCCGAAATTCAGGCCGGCATCAAAATCTGGAACGAGCGCGTCCAGGCGCTCACCCAATCCGCGCAAGGCCGCAGCCGCGCCATCACGGTGTCTCCGCGATGAAAGACAAAACCAAACAACCCAGCCTCGCCCACCAGATCGGCAGCGCGCTCGACCGCGTCATCGGCATAGCCGCACCCAAGACCGCCGCCCGCCGCATGCAGGCGCGCGGCATCATGGCGATGGCAGACGGCTACCACGGCGGGAGACAGGATCGAGCCGCCTTGCGCAACTGGCGCCCCGGCGCAGGCTCGGCCAATGCCGACACCACATTCGACCGCACCGACCTGCGCGCCCGCTCGCGCGATCTGGCGCGCAACAACCCAACTGCCTGCGCCGCCATCAACGCCAACGTCACCAGCGTCATCGGTACCGGCCTATCCATGCGCCCGCGCATCGATGCCAAGACGCTTGGAATCACCGACGAAGAGGCCGAAGACTACGAAGACCAGATCGAGCGCGAGTGGAAGCTATGGGCCGAAAGCCAAAACTGTGACGCCGCGCGCACGCTGGATTTTTACGGCCTGCAAGAACAAGCATTCCGCGCCATGCTCGAATCCGGCGACACTTTCGCCGTATTGCCCAGCATTCAGCGCAAGCAAACCCCCTATACTCTGGCGGTGCAACTCATCGAAGCCGACCGCATCAGCAACCCGAGCTGGGGAGCTGACACACAAAGCATGGTCGGCGGTGTCGAGTTCGATACCTACGGCGCACCCAAGCAATACCACATCAGCGACAAACACCCCGGCGACATCAACCGCGCCGGGTTGAGCTGGAAACCATACCTCGCATTCGGCGCCAACACCGGCCGCCGCAACGTGCTGCACCTGTTCGAGCAACTGCGCCCCGGCCAAGCGCGCGGCGTGCCGTTCCTGTCTCCGGTGATCGAGCCGCTGCGCCAGCTCGGCACCTATACCGATTCCGAACTGCAGGCCGCCGTGATCAGCGGCGCGTTCTCCGTGTTCATCAAGATGGATCCGGATGCATTCCAAGGCTTGTTCAACGAAGAAGCGCAGCAGACTGTCATCAACGCCGCCAGCAAATGGGACGGCAACATCTCCGGCGGCAAGGCCGTCAACCTGCTCCCCGGCGAAGAAGTCTCCAGCGCCAACCCCGGTAGACCCAACGCCCAGTTCGATCCATTCGTCGCCGCCATCTTCAAGCAGATCGGTATGGCGCTGGAGCTGCCGCTCGAAGTGCTCACCATGTCATTCGCCAGCAGTTACAGCGCAGCCCGTGCCGCGCTGCTCATCGCCTGGCGCGTGTTCTACAAACGCCGCACCTTCATGGCCACGCGCTTCTGCCAGCCGGTGTACGAAGAGTTCCTTGCCGAAGCCGTCGCCATGGGCCGCCTGCCGCTGTTCGGTTTCTTCTCCGACCCGCTCATGCACAAAGCCTGGTGCAGCGCCGAATGGGCAGGCGACGGCCCCGGCAGCATCGACCCACAGAAAGAAGTGGGCGCCGCCAAAGAGCGCGTGCAGCTCGGCATCAGCACGCTGGACGCGGAATCCATCCGCTACGACGGCATCGACTGGGAAACCAAACACCGCCAGCAAGTCAAGGAATACACCACCCGCCGCGCCGCCGGTCTGCCAGATCCGGGCGCAGCGCAGGCGTCTGCACCGATGGCTGCGGAAGTTGAGCCGGATGCGGATGAAGCAGACGAAACGAACGAAGCGGATGAGACCGGTTCGGGGGGGGGGTGAGATGTCACCAGACAAGGCAAAACAAATGGCTGACGCAATCGGTGTCGCTGTCCGCGCCGGTGTGGTCACACCGCAGATTGAGGACGAAAAAGAGTTCCGCAAAAAAGCCGGGCTCGCCGAGATGTCCGCCGAGGTGGTCGAGAAATGGAAACAGGACGGCGGCGTGCGCGCGCCGATCACGCTGGCGAATTCTGCCGCGAACGCGCCAGCGCCTGCCGTTCCGCCGGAAGACGCAGATGCTTAATGCCAGTGCAAAACGCGCCTTAATTTTGCACAGACTACCCCATAGGATGCCCACATGAAAATCCTCGACGTCCTCACTTCACCCTGGGCCATTCAGCCTTCCAAGCTGTTGGAGATCCAGGGCATCTATGCCACGCACCTGCGCGGCCAGAAGATCGATCTCAAGGGCGTGGAAGCCGCGATCGGCCGCCCGCTCAACAACCAATCCCAAGGCTACGAAGTCATCGACGGCGTGGCCGTGTTGCCCATCACCGGCGTGATCAGCAAGCGCATGAACCTGTTTGCGCAGATCAGCGGCGGTGTCAGCACCGAGCTGGTAGCGCGCGACCTCAAGGCGGCGATCAACGACCCGGCAGTCAAGGCCATCATCCTGCAGATCGATTCCCCCGGCGGAACGGTGGACGGCACCGAGACGTTGGCCAACCTGGTGCGCGAAGCGCGCGCCACCAAGCCGACCGTCGCCTTTGCCGACGGCATGATGGCCTCCGCCGCCTACTGGATCGGCTCCGCCGCCAGCGAGATATACATCTCCGACAGCGTGGCGCAGATCGGCAGCATCGGCGTCGTCGCCACCCATCAAGACATCAGCGCCGCCGAAGCCGCGCGCGGCGTTAAGACCACTGAGATCACCGCCGGCAAGTTCAAGCGCGCGGCCAGCCAGTTCGCGCCGCTCACAGAGAGCGGTCGCCAAACCATACAAGATCAGGTCGACACAATTTATTCGGTCTTCGTGCAGACCGTCGCGGACAACCGTGGCGTGAGCGTGGAGACCGTGCTCGAAAACATGGCTGATGGACGAGTGTTCATCGGTCAGCAGGCGGTTGACGCGGGGCTGGTGGACGGTGTTTCCACTCTCGACGCGCTGATCGCCAAACTCAGCCAGCAGGGCGCTGGCGCACTGGTTTCCGCAAGGAAGACCGCAGCAATCACACAGCCCGCAATTGCGGCTGAGTCATTAACCACACAAGGAGAATATCCAATGGGTATCACCAAAGAACAACTGCTGGCCGATGCGCCGGACGTTGCCAAGGCGCTCATCGCCGAAGGCAGCGCCACCGGTGCAACCGCCGAGCGCGAGCGCATCCAGTCCGTCATGGCGCAAGCCATGCCCGGCCACGAAGCTCTGATCAACTCGCTGGCATTCGACGGCAAGACCACCGGCCCCGAAGCCGCCGTCGCCGTGCTGGGCGCCGAGCGCAGCCTGCGCGACAAAGCCCTGGGCGACCGTCGTGCCGACGCACCCGCTGCCGTGCCGCATGCGGCTGCGCCGAGCGACGCAGCGAAGCCCGCTGCCGCAGAAGACGCCAGCCTGCCGTTCGAAGAGCGCGCCAAAGCCAAGTGGGATGCTTCCGCTGAGTTGCGCACCGAGTTCGGCGCATACGAAACCTATCTTGCCTATGCCAAAGCGCACGACGCCGGCACGGTCAAGGTTCTATCCAAGTAAAGGAGAAAAGACATGAAAAAAGTATTCTGGATGTTCACTCTGATCGTAGCCATGGTGATGGCCGCGTTTTCTTTCCCAGCAGCGGCAGACACCATCGCCGCCGTCTCTGTTTCGGCTCTGGATTACTTCCATAGCGCCGATCTCAGCGGCTTGTCGATGTTGGCAGGCGTGGGCATGACAACCCTCGCAGCCAATTCCCCACGCGCTTACGAGCTGGGTGAGCGCAACCACTTACCGGTGATCGCATCAGACATCATCTACGAAGGTGCAGCAGTCGGCCTCGTGGATGCTTCCGGCCACGCCCGTCCGCTGACCTCGGCTGACAAGTTCGTCGGCTTCGCAGTTGCCAAGGCGGACAACTCCGCCGGTGCCGCCGCAGCCGTCAACGTCGAAGTCGTGCAGTCCGGCGAGATCGAGCTGTCGGTCTCCGGAGCGGTCATCACCGACGTGGGCCAGCCCGTCTACGCCACCGACGACGACACCTTCGTGTTCCTGCCGGTCGGCGCCGTGTTTATCGGCTACGTCAAGCGTTACGTCTCCAGCGGTGTCGTGGTCGTGGGCTTCGATGCTCCCGACTACAAAGACCCCTACGGCGACAGCGTGCGCGAGACGGTTTCCGCCGATCTCACGCTGGACATTCAGGACACCGGCAAGACGCTGTTCGTCGATACCGACGCCAAGACCATCACCCTGCTGACCTACGCCGCCGCCACCGCGCTGCGCGTCAAGGTAGTGAACATCGGCGCATTCGGCACCGTAGCGGTCGCCATCGATCCGGCTGCAGGCGATCTGATCTCCGGCCCGAACGACACCGGCGCAGACGGCGGCGTGATGACCAACACCAAAGCCACCGCACGTCGCGGCGACTACGCGGTCATCAGCTCCGGCGGCGACGACGGCTACATGGTCGAACAGGTGCGCGGCATCTGGACCATCGCTTAATAACCGATAACCACGAAAGGAAAACAAAATGGATCAATCTCTTCTCTCCTCGCGTGCCGTTATCGGCATGTACTACGAGGCACTCGCAGCCGCCAACGGTATCAAATGGATCGACGGCATTTCCAACCTTTTCGGCTCCGACCAGGAATCGGAAACTTACCCGTGGCTGGGCATGCCGCCCGCCATGCGCGAATGGATCGGCGGTCGTCAGGCCAAGGGTCTGTCCGGCAATAGCATCAACATCATCAATAAGCACTTTGAAGCGACGATGGCTGTTGCGCTCAAAGATATGCGCCGCGACAAGACCGGCCAGCTCAAGGCGCGCCTGACTGAGTTTGCAACACGCGGCCAGACGCACTACGCCAGTCTGCTGTCCACACTGATCGCCAACGGCGGAAGCTCGCTGTGCTACGACGGCCAGTATTTCTTCGACACAGACCACAGCGAGGGAAAGAGCGGCACGCTGGACAACGACATCACCACCGACATCTCAGCAGTGCCTGCCGAAGTGCATGGTGTGATCACCGCGCCGTCGAAGGAAGAGATGCTGGGCGCGATCACCAAGTCGATCAGCCAGTTCTTCACCTTCACCGACGATCAGGGCGAGCCGATCAACGAGGATGCGCAATCGTTCCTGGTGATGGTGCCGGTGGGCTTGCATACCGCCGCGCGCAATGCACTGTCGAGCACCAACGTCATCGGCCCCGGCATGGCATCGATGGACGGCTACAAGATCGAGCTGGCCGTCAATCCGCGCCTGACCGCAGCGGGTTGGACGGACGAGTTCGTGACCTTCCGCACCGACGGCAGTATCAAGCCGCTGATCCGCCAGGAAGAGACCTCGGTGGTTCTGAAGGTCAAGGACGAAAACAGCGAACACGCCTTCGACAACGACGAAATCCAGATCGGCATCGACGGCTGGCACAACGTCGGCTACGGCCGCTGGCAAGGTGCCGTGCTTAACACGCTGGTTTAATCGGGAGCCGCCATGACTGATAAATTCAAAGTCACGGCGGTCTCTGCGCGCCTGCACGCGGGTGTGCTTGTCCTTACAAAAGAACAAGCCCGTCCGCGTCGCCACAACCTGAAAGAGGTTGGCAAAGGCCGCTACGAGATCGTCAACCCGGTGGAGTTCAAACTCGGCGAAGAGTTCGGCTACGAGGGCGAATTGCCCAAGGCGCTGGCTCTCAACCTGACCAGCGCAGCGGATGCCGAAAAGGCAGCCAAAAAAGCGGCAGAGGCAGAAGCCAAAGCGAAAGCCAAGGCCGAAGCAGACGCCAAGAAACTGCGCGACAAACTCGAAACCGATGCGCTTACTGCATGGGAAGGCAGCGCCGACCTGCGTGAGCAGCACGGCAACGACTTCGAGGCGTATCTGGCTATTGTGGTTGCTGGCTGATCATGGCCTTCGTCGAAACCCTCTCCGACTTCATCAACGACGACACGCCGGGATACGTCTCGGCGACGGTCGGTGGTGTTCCTGGTATCGGCGGGCTGTTCGATGACAACTACACCGACCCGCTCGGGTTTTCCGGTTCTTTCCCCGCGCTCACCTGTACCAGTGCAGACGTTTCCACAGCTGGGCAGGGCACGGCGGTGGTGGTGAATGGTGTGAGCTACACCGTTGCTGCCATCAAGCTGGACGGCACCGGCATGACGCTACTGCAGCTGGCGGAGGCTTGAGATGGCAAACCATCTGCACCGGCAGATCCGTGAAGCAGTGGAAACGCTGCTCACCGGGCTGACGACGACAGACACTAAGGTCTACGCCAACCGTCTGCAGCCGATGGCCGATGCGAACTTGCCTGGCTTGCGCATCTTTATGGATTCAGAAGAGTCGACGGTGCTTACGGTACACACGCCACAGTTACAGGAAAGGCAGCTCGGAATCATTGTCGAATGCTGCGCAAAGGCTAGCACATCGCTGGACGACACGCTGGACCAGATCAGCAAGGAAGTAGAGACGGCGGTGGCTGCCGGCATCACGTTGAGCAGTAAGCATCTGCCCATCACCTACCTCGGCATGCAGTTTGATGACGATCTTGCTGATAAGCCGGTGGGCGTTAAGCGGTTGCGTTTTTCCATAGATTACACGGCATACAGCAATGCGCCGGATGTTTTGAGTTAAGTAGTACCCCGCCCTAACACTGTGAAGTGCTGGGCGGCTTTCAAATTAACAACGCCGTGAGGCGTCTTAAAGGAGATTCATCATGGCGAACGTAACGAAATGGAGTGGTGTGGCGATTGCTGTTCAGTCTGCGCTGGCAGCGGCAGACACGATCAGCGCGATCACCAAAGCGAACCCCGGCGTAGTTAGCGCTGCCGCACACGGTATGGCAAACGGAGCTTATGCCGTCCACACCATCCAAGGTATGCACCAGCTCGACGATATGGTCGTCCGCGTGGCGAACCAGGCAGCAGGCACCTACGAGCTGGAAGGTCTGAACACAACAGCGTTCGATACCTTCTCCAGCGGTACGGCAGAAGAGATCACATTCGGCACCTCGCTGTCGACTGCCACCAGCATCACCGCTTCCGGCGGCGACTTCGATTTCATCGATGTCACCACCATCCACGACAGCGTGAAGAAGCAGATCCCCGGCATGGCAAATCCGGCCACATTCAGCTTCGAAAACATCTGGGACCCATCTGATGCTGGTCTGGCTGCGCTCAAGTCTGCATCCGATTCGCAGGCCAAGCGCGCGTTCAAGTTCACATTCTCCAACGGCAAGATTTTGGTGTTCACCGGTTACGTCGGCTGCTCGATGCTGCCAACGGGTGGCGCACAGGATGTAGTGAAGACCTCAGTGGTCATCACCATGTTCGGCAAGCCAATGGTGTACGCGAGCTAAACCATGATCCGCCTCACACCCAACCCAACCTTCGAGAAGGAAGTACCCATCGCACTGCGTGGTGGTTCGTCGGACGTAATGGCGAAGCTAACTTTCCGAGCGTTGGAGATGGGGTTGGTCATGTCGCTGCTGGTGTTGTCTGGCCTGCTGCAGAAGACCTGGCTGGTGCGCAAATGGCACTTCGCCAAACTGTGCATCACACAGCGCAAGTGGGTGAACAACCTAGACCTGCTCGACCTGATGGTAGTGGGTTGGGACGAAGGCGACACGGGGTTTGATGTGCCGTATAGCAAGCAGGCGATGCTCATGCTGATCGCAAAAGACCCCGGCGTTCTGGCCAAGATACCGCTGGCGTACTTCGCCGGGCTACAAGAGGAAAAGTTAAAAAACTGAGGAGCGTCGCCCGTGCCTTGTATGCGGGCGGCGCGAAACAGGAGCCGGACAACATCATCGGATCGCTCAGCGAGCAGCTCGGGATGGATGAACCGCAAGAGATCGGATGTTGGCCGGATAACTGGCAGGCGCTGCAAGTGTTCAGATCGATGTCAACGCAGTGGACTGTGGCCTACGGCGGCTATGTGGGTCTGAGATACGAAGCGCTGCAGCCAGTATTCGAAGCTTGTGGCATCAAGAAAAAAGCGCGCGCAGAGATGTTTCATTCCCTGCGCATCATGGAAAACGAAGCCTTGAGTGTGATCAACGAGCGCTGAAATGGCAAATCAAGATACCAAGATCAGGATCACGGCCGAGACGGCAGAGGCGCAGCGGGCGCTCAAGTCGTTGGGAGGGTCGCTTACCGGCCTTAAGGGTAATCTGGTCTCGTTCGCCGGCGCCATCGGCGGCGCGCTCAGCGTCGGCGCATTCGCCAACTTCATCAAATCCAGCATCGACCTGCAAGACGAACTCGGCAGCCTGTCGAAGAAGACCGGCATCGCAGCATCAGACCTTGGTGGACTCAAGTTCGCCGCCGACCAGAACGGCGCGTCGTTGGAGTTGGTCGCCAAGGGCGTAAAAGAGTTGTCTCTTGGGTTGGCCAATACACCGGAGAAGTTCGCCAAGCTTGGCATCAACGCCAAAGACGCCACCGGCGCACTGGTGCAGATCTCCGACATCGTCTCCGGCATGCCAGATGGATTCCAGAAGACCGCGCTGCTGGCAGAGCTGATGGGTAAGAAGGTCGGGCCGGAGATGGCGGAGTTCTTGAGCCAAGGCGGTGCGGCGCTGCAAGCCTACATCGCCAAAGGCAAAGACGTTTACAAGGTCACCGACGAGAGTGCATCCAAGGCCAAGGAATACAAGGATCAGATGGCGGAGCTGGAGGCGCGCATGTCTGGGGTTGGCGTTGCGATCGCAAGCCGGTTACTGCCCGGATTGAATGAAACTGCCAAGGGTATGAATGACGCAGCGCAGTCCGGCAACCTGCTGCTGGCAGTGTGGCGCGGATTAGCTGGTATGGCAAAGGTTCCATATGACCTGTTGTTCCCGCCGGAAGACCTGAAAAAGTCTCTCGAATCTGCCAACCGCCTCAAAGAACTTCAAAGCGAGCTTTCCGGCATCGAGGCGTATCTAAAACGCACCAGTGGTCGCGGTGAGGGCCTGATCGGCAAATGGCTGCACGGCTCTCCGCAAGAGATGCAGCAGCGCGCAACCGTGTTGCGCAACCAGATCGAGACGATCAAGAAGCATGCTACTGAGTTGGATAAGCCGATAGGTGGTCGAGACAAGCCAAAAACCACCCCGCAAGCCGTTACCGACCTGCTCAATTCCAGCCAAAAAGACGGCCTGCAAGTCGTCATCGCGCTAGAGCGTGAATACCAGAACGAACTAGCCAAGCGCAGCGAAGCGATTAATGCGCCGCTACTGAGCGCCAGCGAAAAAGACCTGGCAGAAGCGCTGCGCGCGACACATAAGCGCGCGCAGGATTCTCGCGTAGAGCTGGAAAAACAGAAGGCCAGCATCGAGGCTGGCGGCAAGAGTTTTGGTGATTACCAGAAACGGCTGGACGAGGTCTCTGCGGCAGAAGAGGCACAGGTCGGCGCGATCACCCGCTTGCGTGGGGAGCAGGACAAGCTCAATCAGTCGTGGGAATACGGCGCACAGGTTGCGCTACAAAACTATTTAGATGAAGTAGAAAACGTCTCCAAGCAAAGCGAATCCATATTCAGGAATGGCTTTAAAGGTATGGAAGATGCGCTGGTGCAATTCGTGCAGACTGGAAAGCTGGACTTTAAAAGTCTGACCGATTCCATCATCAATGACCTGATTCGCATGCAGATTCAGCAATCGATCACCGGGCCATTGGCTGGATGGATGAAGACTTTATTCAACGCCAACGGCAACGCCTTTACCGGCTCCGGTGTGGCTGCCTTCGCCAACGGCGGCACATTTACCAACGGCGTATTCAATGCACCCACCGCGTTCAAGTTCGCATCTGGCGGTGGATTCAATCTGGGCGTGATGGGCGAGGCCGGACCAGAAGCGGTCATGCCGCTGTCGCGTGGCAAGGACGGCAAGCTGGGTGTGCGCTCTCAAGGTGGAAACTCCGTGCAAGTCACCTACGCCCCAACCATCATGATCGACAGCCGCACCGATCAGGCGCAGGTACGTCAGCTTGTCGATAACTCAGTCAAGCAAGGCAATGCCGAGCTGGTCGACACCTTGCAGCGTAGGGGTGTGCTATGAGCGTCATCACCTTTTCAGAATCGCTCGGCGTTGGCAAGTTCACCTGGGGTCAGCAACGGCGCGACCTGTCGTTCAACTCCTTATTTGGTAGCCAGTCTGTCGGTATCTCAAGCCCGCTGTGGATGGTGAGCATCACCTCATCCAACTCCAAAGAATCTGATGCGGGCGCATGGCAATCCCTTCTGCTGAAGCTATCCGGCAAGGTGAACCAGCTCGAACTATGGAACGTGATGCGTCCATCACCCATCGGCACGATGCGCGGCACGATGACATTGAATGCTGCCGCCGCTCAAGGCGATGTGGCGCTATCCATCATCGCGGCCAGTGAAGCCGCCAAGACACTCAAGGCCGGCGATCTGCTCGGGATGGGTAGTGGCACCACTCAGCAAGTCGTGATGGTGCTGGATGATGCCGTCGCCAATGGATCTGGCGTCATCAGCGTCAACATCAATCCCGCTCTGCGCAATGCATTTGCCGGTGGGGCATCAGTCGTATGGGATAAGCCAAAGGCGCTGTTCCGCCAATCAGCCACCAAAGCATCATGGGACTACGCACAAGGCCGCGCAGTGGGCGGCATGTCGCTTGACCTCATTGAGGATTGGCGCGCATGACCACCACAGCACAACAGACCGCGCTGGAAAGCCCGGTCGCACGGGTGGTGTATTTTGCCGAGCTGCATTTTGTCAGCGGTACGCTGCGCCTGTGCACTGCACTACAGACCATCAACTGGGGCGGCTATGACTGGCTCGGCATGGGGTTGGTCGGCAGCATCAGTCCGGTGGAAGAGGGCGCTGGCCTCACGTCGAGCGCGCTCAATTTCACCCTCAACATTGCAGACGCCTCCGTCCTGGCATTGGCGCTGGGTACGGTGGAAGACTACCGTGGCCAACCAGCCAAGCTGTACTTCTGCCCGCTCGATGAGCAGTTCCGCCTGATCGATACGCCCGAGATCTGCTGGCGCGGCATCATGGACACGGTAGCGGTCGGCGTAGATGGTGAGACCGGACAAGTCACCCTCAAGTGTGAGACCAGCGCCTACGGCATCAAGCGTCGCCAGCCCTTGCGCCTTAATTCAGCCCAACAAAAACAACGCCACCCCGGCGATACAGGCTTCGACTTTTTGAATGACCTGCTCGCTCGCCCCCAGTTGTGGCTCTCTAAAAAGTTCCAACAGATATGACCCTCGCTGACTACATCACCGAGCGCCTGCAAACGCCATTCACTTGGGGTGAGCATGATTGTGTGTGTTTCGCCATTGGCTGGCTTTCCATTGTGGCGATGGAGGATCTGCTTGCGCCGTATCGCCCTTGGACGACAGGCAAACAGGCCGCTCGCATCATCAAGAAATTGGGTGGGCTGGAAGGATTGTTCGATGCAAACCTAAAACGCATCCATCCCAACTTCGCCCAGGATGGCGATATCACGTTGGTCGATGGCACGGCCTATCTTTTCAGCGGGTCGCACATCGTCGGCCCCGGCATCGAAGGCTTGATCTTCAAGAATCGTATGGAGGCAACGTGCGCCTGGTCGTACTGATAATCGCGCTGCTGTTACCCGTCAGCGCGCAGGCCGCGCCGGTGGTGTATTGGGCCGTCTATTTTGCAACGACGTATGTGACATTGAGCGGTGCCGTCACCGTGCTTGCATTAGTCAATGCGGTCTATGGTGGATGGCAAGCACGCTTGGCTGCCGAGCGCGCCAAAAAACAAGCGCGCATCGATTACAACAACAGCCTAAACGATCGCACTGTCACCGGCGTCGCCAGCAATGCAGCGCACCGCACCATCTATGGCCGCACCAGAGTGGGCTCCGACATCGTGGCGATGTTCGCCAGTGGTGCGCGCGATGAATACAAACATATCGTCTGCGTGCACGCTGCGCACGAGTGTGATGCGATCGAAGAGGTATATATCAACAGCGTCGCGCTGGGCACGCTGGATGCCAACGGTGATGTGACCAGCGGGGACTATCTCTATCAGCGGACACTCTCGATAAATTCAGAAGAGCACTCGGGCACAAGCTTCACTTTGGCGCATACGCCTATACCCGGCTCGGTTCGCATCACCTACATTAACAGCCAAGACAAACGCAAGACGATGCCGTTCACCCTGTCGGGAGCGAACATCACCGTGGCAACGAGCCATTCATTCGACTGCCACTACGACTACATCGATGCTGTGCCGCGCGTGCGTGTCACCAAACATCTGGGCACACCAACAGATACTGCCGATGCGGGCTTGATGGCGCTGGGTGTGGGCTGGACTGACGCCGCCGTCCTGCGCGACTTCTGCTACACCGTCATCCGCCTCGATCTGAATCAGGAAGAGTTCAAAGGCGGCATCCCGCCCATCGAAGTCTTGGTGCGCGGCAAGAAGCTGTACGACCCGCGTTCTGGATTGACCGCATGGAGCCAGAACCCCACCTTGGCAGTGTATGACTACCTCACCGGCGAGATGTGCGGGGTGGATGCTTCTGATCTGCCGTTGGCGGACTACATCACGGCAGCCAATGTCTGCGATGAAGCCATCAGTATCGGCGCGCGCTACACCATCAACGGCACCGTCACCTCAGATCAAGACCAGGCGCAGATCCTCACCGCGATGGCGGAGTGCATGGCAGGCACCATCGTGGCTACCACATGGAGCTTGAGCGCAGGCAAATACACCGCCCCAGTGATGGCGTTTGACCAAAGCGACATCGTGGGTGCGCTCTCCATCGCTGCTGGCACACCTGATGCCAATCTATATAACGGCGTGAAGGGGCGCTACGTCGGTGTTGAGACGCAGTATGTGCCGACTGATTTCACTCCTTACCAGAACAGCACCTACGTCACTTCCGATGGCCGCGAGCTGTGGACGAACATCGACTTCAACTTCACCGATGAGTTGCAGCGCGTGCATAACCTGGCGCGCATATTGTGCGAAGACCAGCGCAATGGCTTCACCGTCAAGGCATCGTTCTCGCTCAAGGCATGGCGCGCCAAGATAGGGCAGCGCGTCACCCTCACCAGCACCTTCTTGGGGCAGGCCGCCAAGGTGTACCGCGTCACCGATAAGCGCTTCGGCATCGATCAAGCCGTTGAGATTACCCTGAAAGAAGACGCCGCCAGCATCTGGGATCTGGCCGATACCGTCACCGTCGATGACACGCCCAACACCAATCTGCCCAATCCATTCAGCGTCGGCCTATGCGGCGATGTGCAGATGGTCGAGACCATCTATGAAACGACCGGCAGCGCAGGGGTGCGTAGCCGTGCACGCCTATCTTGGACTGCCCCTGCCGATGTGGCGGTGGTGGACTATGAGCTGGAATACAAGCCCTACACCGACGGCGTGTGGATCGAGTTGGTGAACGTGCGCGGCACGTTCTACGACTTTGTGGATCTCGCTCCGGACATGTATGACTTCCGCGTGAAGGCGCGCAATTCGCTTGGCGTCGTAGGTGAGTACACCGCCATCCGCACCTTCACCGTCTATGGCCTGACTGCCGCACCGGAGAATATCAGCAACTTCAGTGTGATCGCGATGGGCGGCGTGGCACTTGCCGATTGGAGTGTGACGACCAGCCTTGACGTGAAGATCGGTGGCTATATCGAGATCCGCCACAGTTCGCTCATCACGGGTGCGACATGGGCATCTGGCCGCATCGTCCGCAAGCAGAGTGGCGACACTGTGCATGCCATGCTGCCGCTGATCACCGGCACCTATATGGCCAAGTTCATCGACTCTACTGGCCACTACAGCGCAACCGAGGCCGTGTTCGTTGCAACCGAGGCGCTGGTCACCGGCTGGACAACAGTGGCAACCAGCACGCAACACACGGCTTTTGCAGGTACGCGCACCAACTGTTCAGCGCCGGATGGTGTGCTCAAGATTGACGGCGCATCCACCATCGACAGCATTACCGGAACAGTCGATACGTGGGGCATGGTTGATTCGCTAGGCGGTGTGCAGGCATCTGCCGAGTATGAATTCGACAGCGTGATGGATATGACCACCGTCGCCGTGCGTCGCCTGCATGCGCACATCAAGTCGCTGGCTTACGACACTGGCGACACCATCGACAACCGGCTGGACAGCATCGATACGTGGGCAAGCATCGATGGTGGCGCGATCAACGACTGCAATGTGGCCGCGCTTATCTCCACCACAAATGACGACCCAGCAGGCACGCCGACATGGTCGGCATGGGCTCCATTTGATGTGGTGGATTATTCCTGCCGCGCAGCACGATTCAAGTTGCAGATGGTGAGTGGAGATACCACCCACAACATCGCTATTTCAGAGCTTTCAGTCACTTCCAAATTACCAGCATAGGAGAACCAACAATGGCACAACATGATCAAGTATTAGCAGATGCAGTAGGTGCTGCATTCAGGGCGGATGCGAACGCAGCACTCGCCGCACTTTTCAGTAACAACAGCGGTGCAACGGCTCCAGCGACGACGGTGCCTGGACTGACTTGGGCAGATACCAGCGGCAGCGAGATCGTCTACAAGATAAGGGATGCAGCAGACACCGGGTGGATCGTCCTGCCACTCCAGAAGTCATCTGCTGATATTGCCAGCGCTGCCACGGTAGACCTAACTGCCATCGGTGTGGTCGGCATGTCTGCCGCCGCCATCACCGGCACTACCGCAACCTCCGCCTTCACCATGAACGATGGCCAGCACATGACGCTGGTGGCGGTTGGTGCTTGGCCGCTGACTTACCACGCGACAACCTGCAAAATTATCACGGGCGGAAGCTACATATGTTCGGCTGGTGAGCCAGTGCATGTATTTAAAACAGGTGGTGTTGTCTATGTTGAGCCTATCTTTATTGGTCCGAAAGCTGCGCCAGCAGGGACGATCATTCAGTTCGCAGGGACAGCCGTGCCATCCGGATATTTGCAATGCCCGACAGCAGTGACAAATATCTCTAGAACAACATACGCAGCATTATTCGCGGCCATAGGTACAACGTGGGGAGCTGGTGACGGCTCTACGACATTTGGTATTCCTTTTTTCCCTGCTGATTACTCGCTTTCTCAGGCAGTTGCTAATGTGGGCACACAGACAACCGGTGTAGTGAAATCACACCAGCATGACATACGCCCTGACACTGCGGCGGGTGGAGTTCAATACAGCCCTCTCGGAATAACAAATGGTGTGCTTGGCGCGACTACATTCCCAACTAACCTATTCGGTGGGGCGGCAAACTTGGCGGCGGGTTCGCGCGTGATGTTCTGCGTTAAATACTAGGAGATATAAATGAAAACAGTTTACTTGCAAGACGGAACACAATACAACGCGCAAGAATGCCCTATTGAGAAAGGAATATATTTAATTCCAGAGGGCGCAACAGAAATACCTCCTCCAGTATTGGCTGATGGCGAGACTCTCGCGCTTATTGGAGGCGCTTGGGTCGTCACGCCTGCGACACCGCCAACGCCTCCAACCATCGAGCAGCGGCTCGCAGCACTTCAGCAAGATGTGCAGAACCATCTTGACGCCACTGCGCAAGCGCGTGGATACGACAACATCATTTCCGCATGCAGCTACGCCGGTGCGCCGAATCCGTTCCAAGCTGAGTCTGTCGCATTCATCGCCTGGCGTGGTGATGTTTGGACGAAGTGCTACGCACAACTAGCAGCGTTCCAGTCCTCCCCGAATTCCACCATCCCAACAACTGCCGAGCTGATCGCTTCGTTGCCGTTGTTCGTGGGGTAGTTATGAGTGTGGAGATCATCATCTATGCGCTGCTACTTCTAGCCATTGTTCGGCTGTGTCGGT
Source organism: Sideroxydans sp. (assembly GCA_041665725.1). Lineage (GTDB taxonomy): Bacteria > Pseudomonadota > Gammaproteobacteria > Burkholderiales > Gallionellaceae > Sideroxyarcus. Next base: position 56,841 of record JBAYIG010000006.1, read on the forward strand.
TCGCTAGTTAAGGAGTATTGAATGTCTTCCTGTGACAAAAATCACACAAATTAAAGGGGAAAGAAAATGCCGGAGAAAGACCCGCAGACGTGGAGCTTGGCTACATGGGCGTTGTTGGTAGTGATGATCTTATTGGGTGGCATCACCAGTTGGTATCGCCGCGTGAAAGAAGGCCACGCACGCGCATTCAATCTGATCGAGCTGGTGGGCGAGTTTGCCATTAGTGGTTTAGTTGGGTTCTCCGGCTTTGTCGTCGCCCAGAACTACATCGGCAACGATGGTATGGCGGCCGCTGCGGCAGGCATCTCTGCCCACTTCGCCACGCGCTTGCTGTTCAGCGCGGAAGGATTGATCGAGATTGGCGCGAAGCAGTTGGCTAAGAAGGTGGGGAAGCTATGAACTTCGATCAAGCATTTGAGCGACTGATTGGGCATGAGGGCGGGTATGTGAACGATCCGCGAGACCCTGGTGGGGAAACCAACTGGGGTATCTGCAAGCGCAGCTACCCCAAGGTTGACATAAAGAACTTGACGCGCGAGCAGGCTAAGGAGATCTACTTCAAAGACTTCTGGTGTCGCGGTCAGATGAACGAGTACGACTCGGCCATCGCATTCCAAGTGTTCGACATCGCTGTCAACAGCGGGATAGAGACGGCAGTTCGCATGTTACAGCGTGCAGCGGGCGTGGCAGATGACGGGCATATAGGCTCGGTGACGGTAGCTGCTGTGAAGGCTAAGAGTGCAAGCGATATGGTGATGCTATTGATCGCTGAGAGGCTGGACTTCTGGCGCAAGTTAAGCACTTGGCCAGCATTCGGTAAGGGCTGGGCTGGTCGTGCGGCACAGGATCTGCGCTACGGCGCGATGGATTGTTAGGAGGCGCTATGAAAGCATGGTTCAAAGACTTCATCAAAAACCTGAAGGCAGACCTGAAGCGCATGCACGCATCGCTTACGATCTGGTTCAATGGCATCGTCGGTGGCTTGGCATTGGCCGTGCCAGAAGCCGTCGCTGCATTTCCCCAGTTGCAGGAATACGTCTCGCCGGAGTTCTACAAGCAGATGATGGTGGTGTTGCTGGTGGGTAACTTCCTGCTGCGTTTCCGCACCAGCCGACCGCTGAGGGATAAGTGATGCTATCCAACCTCAAGAGCTTGGCGCTTCTGGCAGTCATCCTCACGCTGGCGATGCATGGATGGAAGTTCCTGATGGAAGCGACAGCACCCATCAACCAGTGGACACCCGCCCAGCCAGCGCCCCAAGTCAAATACGTGCCCAAGGTGGACATCACTCCATCCAAGGTGAAGGTGTACGCCCCCAAGGCCAAGGGCAAGCTCGATCTGCCGCCCACCATCACCAACGACCCGGATGTTCACGTACTGGACACCACCCGCGTCTCCAGCGACGACCATCCCTCGACCATCACCACCGTCATCGATGAGAAGACCGGCGAAGTGCAGACGTATGTGCGGCGAGAACCGTTGCCCTGGCTCGCTGCCGAGCAGCGCGGCGAGCTGAGATTCGACGTGGGCATCAAGAACGGCATCGACACCATAGGCCGCCTCACCGTGCGCGAGGATCTGCTACAGGTCAAAGCACTGCACGCCGGACTACACGCCTCGCTGGATAGCGATGGCCGGTGGTTTGCGGGTGGCGGGGTGGGGTATCGGTGGTGAGTGCATTATCTAAAATCCTAAGAGACACAGAGAACAATGGATTGATGTTCTGGTGTCCTGGCTGCGATGGCGCGCACCGCATTCAGCATGGATCTGGTGACGGTCCTCGATGGGGTTGGAATGGTAGTGCCGACAAGCCAACATTCACGCCATCGATCCTCACGCGATATACCAAAACCACCGAGAAGGGTGAGGCGGACATGGCTGAGTGGCGCGCTGGAGGATATAAAAAGCTTCCTGATGGCTTCTCATTCGACCACGTGAATATGGTCTGCCATTCATTCGTCACCGATGGTCGCATCCAATTCCTTGGAGACTGCACTCATAAGCTGGCTGGACAGACTGTAGATATTCCTGATTGGCCGGATGATGTTTGCTGATCGGCGGTGATGTGAATACCGGATACGTGCGCTGCATCCACTGTGGCGTGTGGCAAAAATCACACCGCAGATGTTTTTGGTGCGGCGGTTACCTTTTAAGATAAAATCCGACTGGGCCTAGCCCACGGGATTTTAAATCCACTCTATGCCACCTTCGGGTGGCATAGTTTTGTAAGATACAGGCGGTTGGTTGTAGGACTTGGGCTGAGCTAGATGGTGTGGTAATTTTGTGCGGTGGCAGGCTTAAACCTCAATGTCTTGAGGCGTCTTTTCACCACAATGCACAATCCAAAGCATTTGATTTAATTATAGATTTATACGAGACATAAGGATTGTGATTCCAGTTGTCGTGGGTTCGAGCCCCATCGATCACCCCAAAAATAAACCCGCTGATCTTAACGATCAGCGGGTTTTTAATTTTCACATCCAAAAACTTCCAATTACACCTTGTGCACGTTCCATTGCACAACACCCCATATCGAAAAGTCATGGTCAGCTTGAACGATTACATCTGGATAGTCTGGGTGTGCGGCGCGCAACACTTTCCCTTGCGGTGTATAGAGCAATTGCTTCACGGTGAATTCGCCATCGATCACGGCTACCACGACACTGCTGTGTGTGGCTGGGACAGCTCTGTCTACCACCAATAGGTCGCCATCATAGATTCCCATCTCGCGCATCGAGTGTCCTGCCACGCGCATGAAGAAAGTCGACTCTTTGTGCTCAATGAGATGTTCATCTAGGCTCAAGCGTCGTTCAACATGATCATCAGCAGGGGAAGGAAAGCCTGCGGGAACGGCTTTGCGTAACAATGCGCGTTGTCGCTCGAACATGGATTTGTTCGGGTGCGTCAGGGACAGCAAGACAGAGGCGCTGCGGCGGTTTGAGCTTGCGAGGTGGTGGTTAAGTAGGGGCATGACAATCTCCATGAGAACGAACGTTCTTTGCATGGTAGAGAACGTTCGTTCTTATGTCAACTGTGATGTTGAATTATGTCTTGGTCTTTAAAAGTGCCCACACCGCGCCGCCGCCACCTGCATTTTGTGGCGCTTCGCAGAACGCCAATACCTGCGCATGTTGGGTCAGCCAATGGCGTGTGTTGACCTTGAGTATCCCGTCGCGTCCTTCATCGCGCCATCCTTTGCCATGGATGATGTTGACGCAACGTAAGCCATTTTGTCTGGCGTGATGGATGAACGTCACTAATAACTGTCTTGCTTCGTCATTGGTGAGACCGTGCAGATCCAAGCTGTCTTGTGGCGGCCACTCGCCTTTACGCAATTTGCGCAGAGTCATGCGGTTCAGGCCGTTGCTTAGATATTCGGTGATTGCGATATCGCCAGCGCCGTGATCGGACAGGTCGTCCGCGATGAAAGTGTAAGTGAGTGGTGTGTCTTTTGTTCTGAGCGGCTTGGGAATCGGAACGACGCGGTCATTCGGTTTGAGCGGGACCACGTCTTCCAGTGCTTGCCGGAACAAGTCTTTATCCTGTTCCGGCTTTTCTTTCACGACTTACCCCAATGAAGCTAGGTATTTGTCTGCATCCAATGCGGCCATACAGCCAGTGGCAGCGCTGGTGCAGGCTTGGCGATAGATATGGTCTTGCACGTCACCCGCAGCGAACACACCTGCGATGCTGGTTTGGGTTGCATTACCGTTGCGTCCGCCTTGCGTGACGAGGTAGCCGTTCTCCATCTCCAGTTGTCCGGCAAAGATGTCGGTATTGGGTTTGTGGCCGATAGCGATGAACACGCCATCTACTTTGATGTCCTGTGTCGTGCCAGTCTGTACGTTCTTCAGTCGCGCACCTGTCACGCCGCTGTTGTCGCCTAGCACTTCATCCAAGGTCTGGTGTAGTTGCAAGGTGATCTTGCCTTCTTTCACCTTATCCATCAGATGATCGATCATGATCTTTTCTGCACGGAACGTGTCGCGACGGTGGATGAGAGTGACGTGACTTGCGATGTTCGCGAGGTACAGTGCTTCTTCCACAGCGGTGTTGCCTCCGCCTACGACGGCGACAGGTTTGTTGCGATAGAAGAATCCATCGCAGGTCGCACAACCCGAGACGCCTTTACCCATGAACGATTCTTCGGATGGCAAGCCGAGGTACTGTGCCGATGCACCGGTACAGATGATGAGCGCGTCGCAGGTGTAGGTGGCGGCATCACCGATCAAGGTGAATGGCTTCTGTTGCAGCTTGGTCGTATGGATGTGATCGAACACGATCTGTGTGTTGAAACGTTCTGCATGCTGCTGGAAGCGCTGCATCAGTTCGGGGCCTTGTACGCCGTTTACATCCGCTGGCCAGTTGTCCACTTCGGTGGTGGTCATCAACTGTCCACCTTGCGCCATACCAGTGATGAGCACAGGTTTCAAATTGGCACGTGCTGCATAGACGGCTGCTGTATATCCGGCAGGGCCAGAACCGAGGATGAGGAGGCGATGATGTTGTACGGGTTTTTCCATGATATTTACAGGGCTTTTGCTTGATTGAAGAGGCCGAAATTTAACAGTGAGGCGACAGGCTGTCGAGTAAAATGCGCGCGCTATGAAAACACTGCCCGTTTTACTCCTCATTCTGCTTCCTGCACTTGCTCATTCTGCTGACTTGCCAGGTATTCCCGCCTTCATTGACGAGATGGTGGTGAAGCATCAGTTCAAAAAAGGAGAACTGGTGCGCACCTTCAAACGGGCCGAACATAGGCCGGATATCATCGCAGCAATCTCCAAGCCGGCCACCATGAAACCTTGGGCGGAATATCGCGCGACGTTCGTCAATCAGCAACGTATCGATGCTGGCATCAAATTTTGGAACAAGTACGAGGCGACATTAAAACGTGCAGAGAAACAGTTCGGCGTGCCAGCGGAATACATCGTCGCGATCATCGGGGTGGAGACGCTTTACGGTAAGAATGCCGGCAAGTTCCGTACCTTGGATGCATTGACTACGCTGGCTTTCGATTATCCCAAGCGCGAGGAATTCTTCCGTTCAGAGTTGGAGCAGTACCTATTGTTGGTGCGTGAGCAAGATTTCAATCTACTTTCCATCCAATCTTCTTACGCAGGCGCATTGGGCATCCCCCAGTTCATGCCGAGCAACTATCGGAAATACGCGCTGGATTACAACGGTAACCGCAAAGTGGACATCTTGCACGAACCTGAAGATGCCATCGGTAGCGTGGCTAACTACTTCAAGCACTATGGCTGGCGTGCGGGCGAACCCGTTGCCGTTCAAGCAAAGATCGCTGATGAGAAAAGGTTGGATGTGCTAACCGAAGTCAGGCCGACCTTTGCTTGGAAGGTCGATGCAGGGGTGACGCCGCTGGTAGCCGCCGAATCTATCTTCCCGCCATCATGGGTGTTGGATCTGACCTTTGATTCAGGCAAAGAGTACTGGCTGGTGTTCGAGAATTTCGATGTCATCATGCGCTACAACATCAGTAGTTATTACGCCATGACGGTTCACCAACTCGCCTCGGAGCTAAAAGCAGCGAGGCATTAGCGGATGCGGCGCGCACCGTTGAAGCGCGATTTCCAATATGTGTAGTGCATCGGTTCCACGCGGATACGATCGCCACGCTTGGGCGAATGGACGAACTTCCCATCACCGACGTAGATACCCACGTGCGAGAACGGCTGACGCAAAGTGTTGTAGAACACGAGGTCGCCAGGATGCAATTCGCTCTGTTCTATGGGTTCGCCGACGCGGCTGATCTCACGGCTGGTGCGAGGAAGTGAGATGCTGAGTTCATGCCTGAATACATGCCCGACATAGCCACTGCAATCGAATCCACTCTCTGCTGAATTGCCCCCGTAGCGATAGGGCGTGTCCGCTAGGCTCATGGCGTACATCACCAGATCGTTCATTTGATCATTAGAATCGATGTCTGCGCGTGGAGCGGGACTGCCGCAACCCGCGATTAGAAAGGCAAATAATAGAGGAAAGAGGATTTTCATGGGGGCGGAATTTACCGTTCCGCCATCGTTTGTGTAAAGCGCATCTTTATGGTTTGAATCTTCCGTACGCTCGTTATCCCTCGCTGAGACGCCCGTTGTTCGTCCTTCTAAAGTAGAATCCGCGCTGACTAAAACGGAGCAACACTTCTGATGCGCATCCTTATCTCCAACGACGACGGCTATTTCGCGCCGGGTTTGGCATGTCTGGCACGACACCTTTCCGCAATCGCGGAGGTGGTGGTGGTCGCGCCCGAGCGTGACCGTAGCGGTGCCAGCAATTCCCTGACCTTGAGCCGACCGCTCAATCTGAAGCGCGCTTCCAGTGGTTTCTATTTCGTGGATGGCACGCCGACCGATTGTGTGCATCTGGCGGTGACTGGCATGTTGGACACACAGCCCGATATGGTGGTGTCTGGCATCAACTCTGGCGCCAACATGGGCGACGACACTATCTATTCCGGCACTGTCGCAGCGGCGACCGAAGGCTTCCTGTTGGGAATCCCATCCATCGCTATTTCCATGGCCAAGCACGATCCAGAGCACTACGACACGGCGGGACGAGTGGCGGTGGAGTTGGTGCAACGCTTCCAAAAAGAACAGCATTCGCAACCGTGGTTGCTCAATGTGAATGTGCCGGACATGCCTTATGAGCAATTGCAAGGTATGGAAGTGACACGCCTCGGCAAGCGTCACAAAGCAGAACCTGTGGTGAAGAGTAGCAATCCGCACGGGCAGCCCGTGTACTGGGTGGGGGCAGCTGGCAAGGCGCAGGATGCAGGTGAGGGCACCGATTTCTACGCGACGTCGCAGGGGCGCGTCTCCATCACGCCTTTACAGATCGACCTCACGCAATACAGCCAACTCGATGCAGTGCGTTCTTGGTTAGGGGATGCGGCATGAATTCGATGCACGCAGGCATCGGTATGACCTCTGCGCGCACACGCGGACGTATGATCGAGCGCCTGCGGACTCAAGGTATCCAAGATGAGACGGTGCTGGCGGCGATGAACAGCGTGCCGCGCCATGCTTTCATCGATGAGGCCTTGTCTAGCCGTGCTTATGACGATGTATCGCTGCCCATTGGCCATGCGCAGACCATCTCGCAGCCTTACATCGTGGCGCGCATGACTGAGATATTGCGCAACGGGAAACAGTTGGGGCGTGTGCTCGAAGTCGGAACGGGTTGTGGCTATCAAGCAGCAGTGTTGGCGCATGTGGCGAAAGAGGTTTACACCGTCGAACGTATTCAACCGCTGTTCGCCAAGGCGAAGAAACAACTGTTTGACTTGAAGTTGCGCAACGTCCTTGTGCGTCATGCGGACGGTACATCTGGTCTGACCGATGGCGCACCTTTTGACGGCATCATCATGGCGTGTGCCGCGCCCGCGCTGTCTGCCACGCTCAAAGAGCAGTTGGCGGTGGGTGGTAGAATGGTGCTTCCAATAGGCACACAAGAACAGTTCCTGTATCTGATCGAACGTGAGGCGAATGGCTTCCGTGAGACGCGCCTTGAGCCTGTGAAATTCGTACCTTTGTTGATGGGAAAAGCATGACAGCAGTTCGTAACATCGCGCAGCGCACTTTGTGGTCAGTGACATCGGTCGCCGTCTTGTTGGTCGCCTGTGGCGCGCCTGCGCCAAGCGGACGCAAAGCCCCCATCGTTGAACACGGCATCGCAGATCCTCAATCGACGACTTCAGTCGCACCGCACAAACCAGTTTCCCGCACAACTACAACTACTAAAATCCATGTCGTACAGAAGGGCGATACGCTCTACAGCATCGCCTTCGTGAATGGGGTGGACTATCGCGATGTAGCGGAATGGAACGACATCAAAGATCCATCCGCCATCAAGATCGGTCAGCAGCTGAAGTTGAATATCCCAAGCGATGAACTTGTCGCGCAAAAGGTCGAAGTAAAACTAGCAGCTCCGTTAGCTCCTCCTAAATTGGGCGGCATCAGGAACCAACCCAAAGTCGGGCGGCTTGCCTATAGCGAAGAGGCTTTAGCCAAGGCGGACCGTATGCAAGAAGACGTAGCGCAACCTGTGCAATCGGTAGCGATCGCCAAGCTACAAGTAGCCAGCACTGCGAAAGACGATACGCCTGAAGAAGCGATGGAGTGGAGTATGCCCACCAGTGGCAAAGTCATCGCCGAGTTCTCCGAGAGTGCCAACCGCAAGGGCGTGGACATCACCGGCAAGCGTAGCCAAGCCATCGTGGCGAGCGCATCAGGCAAGGTGGTGTACAGCGGTAGCGGTCTACGCGGCTACGGCAAGCTCATCATCATCAAACACAACAAGACCTACCTCAGTGCCTATGCTCACAACGATCAGATTCTGGTGAAAGAAGGGCAGAGTGTGAGCCGAGGGCAGAAGATAGCCGAGATGGGCAACACCGATGCTGACCAAGTCAAGTTGCACTTCGAGATACGCAAGTTGGGTAAACCCGTCGATCCTGCGAAGTATCTGCCGTTGGTCAAGTCTTGAGTGATAACCCTCTAAGCATCACAGACCACAGCCGCGACAGCGCAGGTCTTCGTTACGTCTATCCCGTCGTCTCGCGCCGCGCAGGTGGTGTCTCCATCGGTATCAACCTCAATCCCAACAATGCCTGCAACTGGCGCTGCATCTATTGCCAAGTGCCAGACCTTACGCGTGGCACTGCGCCACCTATCGATCTAGCGTTGTTGGAACAAGAGTTGAGCAGTTTTCTGCACGAACTGCAGCACGGCGACTTCATGCAACGTGTGCCACCCGAGGCGTGCCGCATCAACGACATCGCACTTTCAGGCAATGGCGAGCCGACCAGCGCGCAGGAATTCGCCGAGGTCATCGAAGTTATCGCCAAGCTCAAACCCGCCGACCTCAAACTCGTTCTCATCACCAACGGCAGCCTGATGCAACGCGTGAATGTGCAACAAGGATTGCGCCGTATGGCACAACTGAATGGTGAGGTCTGGTTCAAATTGGATAGAGCCAGTGAGGTGGGGATGGCGCAGGTGAACGATACCAAGATGACAATGGACAAAGTGGGGCAGAACTTCGCCACCGCTATCGAATGTTGTCCCAACACTTGGTTGCAAACCTGCTGGTTCGCCTTGGATGGCATCGCGCCCAGCAAGCAAGACGAAGATGATTACCTCGAATTTCTGGATAATTGTTTGCGAGGCGAGATCAAGCCGCAGGGGGTGTTGCTCTACGGCTTGGCGCGTCCTTCGTTGCAACAGGAGGCCAACCGTTTATCTGCTTTACCCAAAGAGGTGATGGAAAGATTTACTCAGCGGATAAGTGAGCTAGGTTTACAGGTGCGCTTATCCGTCTAAGTCACATAGCCGTCGAGAATGTTGCACCATAAGTGTGGCTGGTGACGCCGGGTGTCAAACTACGTACCGCGTGGAAGTCGACGGACTGACTCTCAGTTAGGCTGTAGGACATTGTGATGGATACGTCGCGCTGTTCTGAGCCGCCTGTTTCGGTAGCTTGTCCTGCAGCTAATTCCACACCTAAATTGAAGTTTTCGGTGAGTTGGTATTCGGCGCCTACAGAGCCGAAAAAGATGTTGTTGAAGTAGATGGATTTCTTCACATCGTTGATCTCTATCTCACCGGGGCTGCCCAAGATCGCATAACCCAAGCCGACACTGAAGTTGAGGTCGCCAAACGATTTGCTGGCATCCAACTCCCCGAAATAGTCGTTCACTCCCGTTCCCAAGCCGACAGCGACATCCGCTGTTCCAAATTTCAATTCACCTTTGGCAGACAAAGATAGGAACGCTTCCTCTTCATTCATCAGCTTGTAGGTGAAGGAGGTGGTGATATCGCCTAGGCCTGAAGTGGTAAGAATAGTGGTAGGCAGTCCGGTGGCGTTGGTCTCTATTTTGTGCGATTCGTGGTGGTGGCTTTTTGCGACCTTGCCGGAAGGGGCTGTTCTTGTGATGTAGGGGATGCTGAATTCAAACACGTATTTGTCCGTCTCGTACGCGAATGCGATGGGGATGTCGCGTTGGCTGACCTCTTGCCCAGGTACGGAAGTGTCGGACATGGTGGAGAGGCCGATGGAGGCGGAGTTGCTTTGATTGGGCTTGATGGGGGCGGACTCCATTGGTTTTTCAACGATCACTTCCGCAGGTTTATCAGGAGATGCTGCGACTGGTTTATCAGCTACGACTTCCTCAGCCAGCGCTGTGGCAGAAAAAAGGAGCGAGAGGGAAAGTAGGGAATTGCGAGCAATTAGGCTGAGTTCGTGATGTGGTTGGGTTTTCATACGCATTCTCGATGAGGTTGATTGAGTTTTTATTTGCTTATTTTAACGGCTCGGACTGTAAGGAGCGTATTCGGTTCCCTGCGACAAACAAGACGCTGACTGCCCGTTGAGTCAAAGCCTCGCTTCGGTTACAATGCGCGCCCTGTTTATCCGGCAACCGCTGAATATTCAGGAATCCACACACTCGTTCATGTTGGGGTGTCCCTTGAGTCACATGGGGGATCAGGCTGGCGAGTGGAAGACTTAACCCTTAACGATTGGAGAATCACATGGCAGTAACAATGCGTCAAATGCTGGAGGCGGGTGTCCATTTCGGTCACCAGACCCGTTTCTGGAACCCAAAAATGGCCCCTTATATCTTCGGTCATCGCAACAAAATTCATATTGTGAACTTGGAAAAGACCGTCGTGATGTTCAACGACGCGATGAAAGAAGTTCGCAAGATCTCCGCAAAGAAAGGCACCGTGCTGTTCGTCGCTACCAAGCGTCAAGCACGCGAGATCATCCGCGAAGAAGCGATCCGCGCTGGCTCTCCTTTCGTTGATCACCGTTGGTTGGGCGGTATGCTCACCAACTTCAAGACAGTTCAGATCTCTATCAAGCGCCTGAAAGAGCTGGAAGCGATGATCGCTGACGGCAGTATCGAGAAGGTGTCCAAGAAAGAAGGTCTGGTTCTGCGTCGCGAACTGGAAAAGTTGGAGCGTAGCTTGGGCGGTATCAAGGACCTGCAAGGTCTGCCTTCCGCTATCTTCGTGATCGACGTTGGCTACCAAAAGGGTACTGTCACTGAAGCGCAGAAGCTGGGCATCCCAGTCATCGGCGTGGTCGATACCAACCACAGCCCGCTGGGCGTTGACTATGTCATCCCAGGTAACGATGACTCTAGCCAAGCGATCCGTCTGTACGCACGTGGCGTAGCTGATGCGATCTTGGAAGGCCGCGAACAAGCGACCACTGAGCTGACTGCACAAATCGCAGAAGGCGCTGCTGCCTAAGCAAGCCTGCCGCAACAAGGGGGCGCAAGCCCCCTTTTTTGTAACTAGATTCTGTATTTGAATATTTAGGAGTTTGATATGGCTGAAATCACCGCAGGTATGGTGAAAGAACTGCGCGAGGCGACTGGCCTCGGCATGATGGAATGTAAAAAAGCATTGGTAGAGACCAATGGCGACGCGAAGGCGGCTGAAGAGTTGCTGCGCATCAAGAGCGGCGCCAAGGCTAGCAAGGCCGCTACTCGTGTGACTGCAGAAGGCGTCATCGGCGCGTTCTTGTCCGTCGATGGCAAGACAGGTGCTGTCGCTGAGATCAACTGCGAGACAGACTTCGTTGCAAAGAATGATGACTTCGTGGCCTTCGCTAAGAACGTGGCACAAACCGTAGCGCAAGCTGCACCTGCCGATAGTGATGCTTTGTTGGCGGCAGCCTTGGTCAATGGCGCAGGTTCTGTTGAAGAAGTGCGTAAGGCTCTGGTGATGAAGCTGGGTGAGAACATCACAGTGCGTCGTTTCGAGCGTTACTCGACGGCGGGCAAGCTGGCTACCTATCTGCACGGCAGCAAGATCGGTGTGATGGTGGATTACACCGGCGGCGACGAGACATTGGGCAAAGACTTGGCGATGCACATCGCTGCGAGCAAGCCAAAGTCGGTTGATGCTACAGGCGTAAATCCAGAGGATATCGCCACAGAGCGCCGCATCGCGATCGAGAAGGCTAAAGAGTCCGGCAAGCCAGAAGCGATGTTGGAAAAGATCGCTGAAGGTACCGTGCAGAAGTTCCTGAAAGAAGTCACTCTGCTGGGCCAAGTGTTCGTCAAGGCGGAAGATGGTAAGCAAACCATCGAGCAATTGCTGAAGAGCAAAGGTGCGACTGTGACTGCATTCAAGATGTTCGTCGTGGGCGAAGGCATCGAGAAGGTGGTTGAAGACTACGCCGCTGAAGTCGCAGCTGTGGCTGCTGCAAGTAAGAAAGGCTAAGAACCATGTCCAAACCCGCCTACAAACGCATCCTACTCAAACTCTCCGGCGAAGCCTTGATGGGCGATGATAGCTACGGTATCAACCGTGCGGTCATCGAACGTATCGTGGCCGAGATCAAGGAAGTCTCTGAGTTGGGCGTCGAGGTGGCGATGGTCATCGGCGGTGGCAATATCTTCCGTGGCGTCGCACCTGCGGCTGCCGGGATGGATAGAGCGACCGCTGATTACATGGGCATGTTGGCCACAGTGATGAACTCGATGGCATTGCAGGACGCGATGACGCGTGCGGGTTTGGAATGTCGCGTGCAATCTGCGCTGAGCTTGGAGCAAGTGGCCGAGCCTTTCATTCGTGGCAAGGCATTGCGTTATTTGGAAGACGGCAAGGTGGTGATCTTCGCGGCAGGTATCGGTAGCCCGTTCTTCACCACTGACACCGCTGCTGCATTGCGCGGCGTGGAGATGTCGGCAGATGTAGTGATTAAGGCCACCAAGGTGGACGGTATCTACACCGACGATCCCAAGAAGAACCCTAATGCGATCCGCTATCAAAGCTTGAGCTTCGATGAGGCGATCAGCAAGAATTTGAAGGTGATGGATGCGACTGCGCTGACCTTGTGTCGCGATCAGAAGCTCCCCATCATCGTATTCAGCATCTTCAAGCCGGGCGCGCTAAAGCGCGTGGTGTTCGGCGAAGGTGAAGGTACCTTGGTAAGAGTGGATTAGGAGCTAGGCATGATCTCTGATATCAAAAAGAACGTTGAACAAAAGATGGCGAAGTCGCTAGAGGCGTTGCGCTTGGACTTGGGTAAGATTCGTACTGGACGTGCACACACGGGCATCTTGGATCACGTGATGGTGGACTACTACGGCAGCCCAACAGCGATCAATCAAGTAGCGAACATCACGTTGACGGATGCTCGCACCATCGGTGTGCAGCCCTATGAGAAGAACATGATCGGTCCGATCGAAAAAGCCATCCGTGACTCTGATCTGGGTTTGAATCCAGCTACTAACGGCGAATTGATCCGTGTGCCGATGCCGATGCTGACAGAAGAGCGTCGTCGTGACCTGATCAAGGTCGTCAAGAGCGAAGGCGAAGATGCCAAAGTCGCTGTGCGTAACATCCGTCGCGATGCTAACGAACAGTTGAAGAAGTTGCTCAAAGATAAAGAAGTTGGTGAAGATGACGAGCGTCGCGCACAAGACGATGTGCAGAAACTGACCGACCGCTTTGTGCTAGAGATCGACAAAGCTCTGCAAGCTAAAGAAGTAGACCTGATGGCGGTTTAAGCCAATCTATCATGGCTCTGCCATTCTTTAGCTCTACCCGCACCATCCCCGATATCAATGCAGTTCCGCGCCATATCGCCATCATTATGGATGGCAATGGGCGCTGGGCGAAACAACGCTTCATGCCTCGCGTCATGGGGCATCAGCGCGGTGTGGAGTCGGTGCGTGACATGGTCAGAGCCTGTCGCGAATTGGGCGTGGAATACCTGACGCTGTTCGCTTTCAGTAGCGAGAATTGGCGCCGCCCTGCTGACGAAGTGAACTTCTTGATGCAGTTGTTCTTGAAGATGCTGGAACGCGAAGTAAGCAAGCTGCATGAGAACAACATCTGCTTGAAAGTCATCGGCGACCGCAGTCGATTCGATGCACAGCTGGTGAAGTACATCGAAGATGCAGAACGGCTCACCGAAAACAATACCGGCCTTACTCTCACCATCGCTGCTAACTACGGTGGTCGCTGGGACATCATGCAGGCCATGCATGCCTTGAGTCTGGCACATCCTGAACGTGCGACGGCTTTCGAAGAAGAAGAGCTCGCTCCCTATCTATCCATGCACTATGCGCCCGAGCCCGATCTATTCATTCGCACGGGTGGCGAGCAACGGATCAGCAATTTCCTGCTATGGCAGTGCGCCTACACCGAACTGTATTTCACCGACATCTTGTGGCCCGCTTTCGGGCGTCCAGAGTTAGAGGCGGCTATCCAGTCTTACCAAAAACGCGAGCGTCGTTTCGGTCGCACCAGCGAACAATTGAAAGGCGAAAACGATGCTTAAGTCTCGCGTCATCACAGCAATCGTGATGTTGGTACTCTTCCTCTCCGCACTCTTTTTGCTCCCGCCGTTGGCATGGTCTGTGTTGGTGTTGGCGATGGTGTTGCAAGGTGCATCCGAGTGGTCGCGCATGTCCGAGTTGACGCCTAAAGGCGCAAAGATCTACTGGGTTTCGACCTTGGTTTTGATGGTGGCGATATTGGCTTTGGATGCTAATTCCACTCCCGAACAACAAACCACCACGCACCTCATCGCCTATCTACTTGCTGCCGTGTTGTGGCTGATCGTAGTTCCGCCTTGGTTGATGATGGGGTGGAAGGTGAAGCAACCCATGCTGATGGCTTTGGTTGGTTGGATGTTGTTGATACCGACAGGGCTCGCCATGATCGATCTGCGCGAGGCGATGCCCGCTCCTTGGATTTTGCTGGGCGTGATGGGACTCGTGTGGGTGGCGGATAGCGCCGCCTATTTTGCAGGACGCAGATTCGGCAAAACCAAACTGGCACCGAGCATCAGTCCCGGTAAGACATGGGAAGGTGTTGCGGGTGCGATAGCGGGGGTGACCGTCTACATCGGATTGATTTGGGTGTTCAGGCCCGAGTTCACCAATTTGCAGATGCTACCCGCCTTGATGTTGACGGCTTGGTGGTGGGTGGTGCTGGCTGTCATCGGTGACCTATTCGAGTCTGCTATCAAACGCCAAGCGGGTATCAAAGATAGCGGGGCATTGTTACCTGGACACGGCGGATTGTTGGATCGCATCGACGCGCTGACCTCTACCTTGCCACTGGCAGCATTGGCGCTGATCTTCCAAGGATTGAGCTAGTGCAACGATTAACCGTATTAGGTTCCACTGGTAGCATCGGCAAAAGCACGCTCGATGTCGTCGCGCGCCATCCCGATAAATATCAGATCACCGCGCTCACTGCGAACCAGCAAGATGACTTGCTGTTCGAACAGTGTCAAAAGTTCCAGCCTCGTTACGCTGTCCTTTTAGATGAAGCTGCTAGTGAACGTCTAAAGAAGAACCTTCAAGTAGCTGGAAGTATCACCGAGGTGTTGTGTGGTACAGCTGCACTTGAGCAGGTCTCGGTCTTGCCTGAGGTGGATGCCGTGATGGCGGCAATCGTAGGTGCGGCGGGTATGCCGCCCACACTCGCGGCTGCCAAGGCGGGCAAGAAGATATTGTTGGCGAACAAAGAGACGCTGGTGTTGGCGGGGCATCTGTTCATGGATGCCGTGCATCGCAGTGGTTCGGCCTTGCTCCCCATCGACAGTGAACACAACGCCATCTTTCAAGCGTTGCCACGCAACTATGCAGGCGACATGCGCGCCAGCGGCGTGAGCAAGATCCTGCTCACCGCATCGGGTGGGCCGTTCCGCAATACGCCACTCGAACAATTGCAGAACGTCACCCCTGAGCAAGCTTGCGCGCATCCTAACTGGAGCATGGGGCGCAAGATCTCGGTGGACTCTGCCAGCATGATGAACAAAGGCTTGGAAGTCATCGAAGCTCACTGGCTTTTCAACGCGTCGGCTGATGACATCCAAGTCGTGGTGCATCCGCAGAGCGTCATCCACTCGATGGTGCAATATGTGGATGGCTCAGTGCTGGCACAGTTGGGTAATCCTGACATGCGTACACCGATCGCCTATGCCTTGGCCTATCCAGAGCGTATCGATGCTGGTGTCGCACCACTCGATCTGTTCCAGATTGCCAAGCTTGATTTCGTGGCTCCTGATTTCGTTCGCTTCCCATGTTTGAGTCTGGCTTATCAAGCCTTGCGTGCCGGTGGCACTGTCCCCGCTTTGCTGAATGCGGCGAACGAGGTGGCAGTTGCCGCTTTCCTCGATAGAAAGATCGCCTTCTTGGATATTCCGCGTTTGATCGAATCCGTATTGGGGAGCGTCGCACGCTGTGAAGTGAATGCCCTGCAAGATGTGCTGGACGCAGATGCGGCGGCGCGTGCAGCGGCTCAGGAGTGGATCACGCAATGATGACGTTGTTGGCCTTCATTGTCGCCATCGCCGTGTTGGTGGTGTTTCACGAGCTGGGACACTACTGGGTCGCACGCTGGTGTGACGTCAAAGTTCTGCGTTTCTCTGTGGGTTTTGGCAAGGTGATCTACGCCAAACGTTTTGTTGGGGGGGAGACGGAGTGGGTCATCTCGGCTATTCCCTTGGGTGGCTACGTCAAGATGTTGGACGAGCGCGAAGGCGAAGTCGCTGAGAACGAGCTGTATCGCACTTTCAATCGCAAGCCTGTTTTGCAGCGTATGGCCATCGTAGTGGCAGGGCCAGTAGCGAATCTGCTCTTGGCGATCAGCTTGTATTTCGTGCTATTCATCCATGGCGTGCCAGGATTGAAACCTGTGTTGGGTGATGTCGTGGCTGATACACCAGCAGCGGCAGCAGGTCTGCAAAGCAAAAAGACCATCGTCGCTATCGATGGACAAGCGACACCGAGCTGGCAAGAGATACGCTGGGTGATGTTGGATAAGGTCTTGCAGCAGAAGGCGGCGAACATAGAGTTGCGTACGCAAGATGGTGAGTCTGAGTTTCGCGTGCTTGAGGTGAACAGTTTGACCGCAGCTGATCTGGATGGCGACTTCATGCACAAGCTGGGATTGAAGCCCTATCAACCACCCGTCTATCCCATCATCGGCAAGCTGGTGGAGGGGGGGGCGGCACAGCGAGCAGGATTCTTGGTGGATGACAAGATATTGAGCGTCGATGGCAAAAACGTCGAACTTTGGGAAGACTGGGTAGATGTGGTGCGTGCCAATCCGAACAAAGCGTTGGATGTGGAAGTCGAGCGAGCAGGGATGCAGCTTAAGATGGCTGTCACTCCAGAGCCGTTTGATGATGCTGGGAAGGCCATTGGTCGTATCGGCGCGGCCGCATTCATCGACAAGACAGCTTTCGAGGCAATGATCACCACAGTGAGTTACCCGCCTATCGCTGCCATGCAAGAAGCCTTCCGTAAGACTTGGGATACTTCCATCTTCAGCCTGAAGATGATGGGCAAGATGGTGATGGGCGAGGTGTCGATGAAGAACCTCTCTGGCCCGATCACCATCGCTGACTATGCAGGTCAATCAGCACAGATTGGGTTAGGCGCATATGTTGGCTTCCTCGCACTCATCAGCATCAGTCTTGGTGTGCTCAATCTATTGCCTATCCCGTTATTGGATGGGGGGCATTTGCTGTATTATGCGGTCGAATTTTTCAAGGGTAGTCCGGTGCCAGACTCGCTGTGGGAGGCTGGGCAGAAAGTGGGCATCGCGCTCTTGGTTACCATGATGGCTTTTGCGTTGTATAACGACATCAGCCGCCTGATCTCGGGTTGAACATCAAATGAATTTAAAAAAATTAGCGGGCGTACTGCCTCTTCTGTACGCGGCTTCCAGTTGGGCTGCTGAACCTTTCGTCATCAAAGACATCCGCGTCGAAGGTATCCAACGCACTGAGGCTGGCACGGTGTTCAGTTACCTGCCCGTGAAAGTGGGAGATACACTGGATGATGCGAAGACTACGACCGCATTGCGCGCTTTGTTCGCGACCGGTTTTTTCAAGGACGTCAAGTTGTTGGCTGAGCAAGGTGTGCTCGTTGTGCGAGTGCAAGAACGGCCGACTGTCGCCAGCGTCGAGATTAATGGTGTGAAAGACTTTCCCAAAGATCAGTTGCGCGACAACTTGAAATCGGTGGGTCTGGGTGAGGGGCGCATCTTCGATAAATCTGCTTTAGATAAGTCCGAACACGAATTGAAGCGCCAGTATGTGGCACGCGGAAAATATGCAGTCTCGGTGAAGACGACGATCAAGGAACTGGAGCGGAATCGTGTAGCGGTGAGTTTTGATGTGACCGAAGGAAAGCCGTCCAAGATACGCCAGATCAATCTGGTCGGGAATAAATCCTATTCGGAAGATGATCTGTTTGATGTGATGAAGCTCACCACACCTGGGATGTTCACTTGGTTCACCAATAACGACCAATACTCCAAACCCAAATTGGCTGCCGATATCGAATCTATCCGTACGCTGTATTTGAATTCTGGCTATATGGATTTCGCTGTCGATTCGACACAAGTCTCAATCTCGGCGAACAAGAAAGACATCTACATCACGCTGAACGTCACTGAGGGCGAGAAATATTCGATTTCCGAGGTGAAGATAGCATCCGCAAAAGGCGGTCTGGCCGAAGAGCAGATACGAGAATTGATCTCGATAAAAGCGGGCGACACCTTCTCGCGTGAAGCGTTGACTGCTTCTACTGACAAGATCAGAGAACAGTATGGCGAAGATGGTTATGCTTTTGCCAACGTGGGGGCAGTACCCGATGTGAATAAGGAAAAACATACGGTTGGTTTTACGCTGGTCGTTGATCCGATGCAGCGCGCCTATGTGCGGCGTATCAATGTGACGGGTAACGACAAGACACGTGATGAGGTCATTCGTCGCGAGTTCCGCCAGATGGAAGGGGGGTGGTTCGCCACTTCCAAGATAAAAAAATCCAAGCAACGAATTGATAGGCTGGCATTTTTTTCTGGGGTGAATATTGAGACTCAACCCGTGCAGGGTACCAACGATCAGATAGATTTGAATCTATCTGTCGGAGAAAAACCAACAGGCAATTTCAACATGGGGGCTGGCTTTAGCGACACTGAGGGATTGACCTTCATGGGGGGGGTCACCCAATCCAATCTGTTCGGTACCGGAAATTATCTCTCCACGCAGATCAATACCAGCAAGGTCAATCAAGTCTATTCAGTATCCTATACCAATCCCTATTACACCGATGATGGCATCAGTCGTGGCTTTGATGTGTACAAGCGCAGGACCAATGCGACGACCATCTCGGTCAGCCAATACACCTCAGAGACTTATGGTGGCGGAGTGCGTTATGGCGTTCCTATCAGTGATGAGGAGATGTTCCACTATGGGCTGGCACTTGAAAATACGACGATCGGTTTGACGGATATCAGTCCACAGCGTTTTCTTGACTATATCAATACATTTGGTTCGACCAATCAGAACGTATTGGGCACCATCGCGTGGTCGCGCGATACGCGAGATAGCGGGTTCAATCCGACAGAGGGAGCGACACAGCGTGCTTCGATCGAAGCTTCCTTGCCAGTCTCTGGGCAGAAGTACTACAAGTTGAACTATACCCAGCAGTTTTTTCATCCCTTAAGTAAGTATTTCACTTTGCGTCTGAATGGGGATGTGGGTGTTGCGGGTGGCTATGATGGGGATGCTTTACCGTTCTTCAAGAACTTCTATGCAGGTGGTACGGGCTCGGTTCGCGGCTATGACTACAGCTCACTGGGGCCCAGAGATGCTAGTAACTATGCGATGGGCGGAGATAAGCGTGTGGTCGGCAACGCCGAGGTATTGTTCCCCTTTCCTGGGATGGAAAAAGAAAAATCGGTACGTTTGAGCGCTTTCATTGATGGTGGAGCAGTGTACGGTCCTGCTACTCCGTATACGGCATCCATTGGAATGCGCTATTCTTACGGCCTAGGCGTGACATGGTTCTCACCTGCGGGACCTATCCAGTTGAGTTGGGCAACCCCGCTGAACAGCCAGACCCAAGATAAGTTGCAGAACTTCCAGTTCTCAATGGGTGGTATGTTCTAGTCATCGCTGCTGAAGGAGGAACAATGAAAAAAATCATCCTATCCACTGTCCTGTTAGCAAGTTGTCTCACAGCAGCTCAAGCAGCCGAGTCTCGCATTGGTGTTGTTGATACAGAACGTATCTTGCGCGAATCAGAACAAGCGGTGAACGCCGAGAAGAAAATCGAGAAAGAGTTCGCCATTCGTGATCAGGAGATCAAAAAGCTCATCAAGCAAGCCAAGGAATTGCAGGACTCTTTGGAAAAAGAGGGCGGCAAAATGTCCGACTCCAATCGTCGTATCAAAGAGCGTGAACTGGCTAATCTGAATATCCAATTGCAGACTCAGCAGCGAGATTTTCGTGAAGACTTGAACCTACGCAAAAATGAAGAGTTAGCCCAAGTTTTGGCACGTGCCGACAAGGCGATCAAGGCAATCGCGGCTAGCGAAGAATACGACGTCATTCTGCAGGAAGCCGTCTATCACAACCCGCGTGTCGACATCACAGATAAAGTGTTGAAGTACTTGGCGGATGAGCCGTCTGAAGGTACAGGCAAATAACGAGAGATTTGGCAAGTAACTCCATGACTCGACCAGCCTATCGTTTGTCGGATATCACAGCACGTTTCGGCGGTAGAGTCGTCGGTGATGCAGATACCCTGATCACCCAGATCGCCACATTGGATGCAGCCCAAAAAGGTGAGATCGCTTTTCTAGCCAATGCGAAGTACCGCAAGCAATTGGAAAGCAGTCAGGCTGCTGCCGTCATCTTGTCGGAATCCGATTCTGCAGCGACATCGATTCCTCGCATCGTTGCGGCCAATCCTTATTCCTATTTCGCCAAGCTCTCAGCTTTTCTCAATCCACTGCAAGAATATGTTTCTGGTATCCATCCCTCTGCGGTCATCGCCAAGAGTGCTCAGGTCTCGCCTGATGCACATATCGCGGCTTTGGTCTCTGTCGGAGAAGGTGCAAAGATAGGAGCAGGTGCAGTCGTGATGTCAGGTTGCGTCATCGGGGATGGTGCTGAGATAGGCGAGAACACACGGCTCTATCCGCGTGTCGTGGTGTATCAAGACTGTGTCGTTGGAAACCACGTCATCCTGCATTCGGGGGTGGTGATTGGTGCGGATGGATTCGGCATCGCCATGGAAGAAAGTCGTTGGTTGAAGATACCGCAGATCGGTCGTGCGGTGATCGGTGATCACGTCGAAATCGGCGCGAATACCACGGTCGATCGAGGGGCGCTGGATGACACCGTGATCGAAGAAGGTGCCAAGTTGGATAACCAGATCCAAGTCGCCCACAATGTCCGCATCGGGGCACACACCGCCATCGCAGGTTGTGTCGGTATCGCCGGCAGTGCCAACATCGGGCGGTATTGCCGTATCGGTGGTGGAGCGATCATCTTGGGGCATTTACAGATCGCAGACAAAGTCGAAGTGTCTTCCGGAACGATCATCACCAAATCCATTCGGGAAGCGGGCACCTATACCGGTACGTTCCCATTCGACGATAACCACGCATGGCGCAAGAATGCAGCACAGTTACGCCATCTGGATGAGATGGCTAATCGCATCAAAAAATTGGAACAACAGATAGCAACACTTACGGAGAAAAACTCATGAGCACGCCAATCACAATGGACATCCACGAAGTACTCGAGCACTTGCCACATCGCTACCCGTTCTTGCTGATCGATCGCGTATTGGAAGTCGTGCCTAATGAACGCATCGTGGCGTTAAAGAATGTCACCATCAACGAGCCGTTCTTTCCTGGCCACTATCCGCATCATCCTGTGATGCCAGGCGTACTCGTCATCGAAGCGATGGCACAGGCATCCGCATTGTTGTCTTTCAAAAGTATGGGCACCAAACCCGATGCCAATTCTGTCTACTATTTCGTGGGTATCGACAATGCACGTTTCAAACGTCCTGTTACGGCGGGTGATCAACTGATCTTCCGCATGGAACTGACGATGAACCGTCGCGGTATGTTCAAGTTCAAAGGGACAGCCGAGGTGGATGGACAGATCGCCGCAGAAGCCGAATTGATCTGCGCCATCAAGGATAAATAATGGACAGCATGCGTCATCCAACCGCGATCATCCATCCCAACGCCAAGCTAGCTGCTGACGTCAGTGTGGGCGCGTATTCCATCATCGGTGAACACGTCGAGATAGGTGCGGGCACGACTATCGGGCCGCATGTCGTCATTAACGGTCACACAACCATTGGCAAGAACAACCGCATCTTCCAATTCAGTTCTTTGGGTGAGATTCCGCAGGATAAGAAATATGCGGGCGAACCGACTCGGTTGGAGATCGGTGACGACAACATGATCCGTGAGTTCTGCACCTTCAACTTGGGTACGGCGCAGGATGGTGGCGTGACTCGCGTGGGCAACAAGAACTGGATCATGGCTTACGTGCATCTGGCGCATGACTGCCAAGTGGGCAACAACACCATCTTCGCCAACAACGCACAGTTGGCTGGCCACGTCATCGTGGATGACTTCGCCATCTTGGGCGGCTTCACCGTGGTGCATCAGTTCTGCCAGATCGGCTCGCATGTCATCACGGGTATGGGAAGCATCTTGTTCCAAGACATCCCGCCGTATGTGACCGTATCGGGCAATCCAGCCGCGCCGCATGGTACGAACTCGGAAGGTCTGAAGCGCCGTGGTTTCTCGAGTGCAGCCGTGATGGCGATCAAACGTGCTTACAAGACCTTGTACAAGTCTGGACTGACCTTGGAAGAGGCGAAGAAAGCCATCAACGAACAGTTGGTGGAACATCCAGAATTGAAACTGATGTCCGATTTCCTTAACCGTACCCAACGCGGCATCGTTCGTTAAATCATGTCGTCGCAAGTGAAAACAATCGCCATCGTGGCTGGTGAAGCATCGGGCGATCTGCTGGGGAGCATGTTGATGACCGCCATCAAAGAAGCTGCACCCAATGTGCGCTTCATCGGCATCGGTGGCCCCAAGATGCAAGCCATCGGTATGGATGTGCTGTTTCCTATGGAGAAGCTTGCGGTACGCGGCTACGTCGAAGTGCTCAAACATTATCGTGAGATCGTCGGTATCCGTCGTCAATTACGCGAACGCTTTCTTGCTGAGCCGCCCGATCTTTTCATCGGCGTCGATGCCCCTGATTTCAATCTCGACTTAGAGTTGGCGCTGAAGCAGAGCGGGGTGCCGACCATACACTACGTCAGCCCGTCTATCTGGGCTTGGCGCGGTGAGCGTATCCATAAGATAAAACAAGCAGTCTCGCATGTGTTGGCGCTGTTCCCGTTTGAAGCGCCGCTGTACGAGAAGGTCGGCGTGCCTGTGACTTATGTGGGGCACCCATTAGCTGATTTTCTCCCCGACCATCCCAAGCGTGCTGAGATGCGAGAGCAGATGCGCATCATGCCAAAGACTGCCAAGATATTCGCCCTCTTGCCGGGCAGTCGCCAGAGTGAAGTGCGCCAACTTGCGCATACTTACATCGAGACGGCGAAACTCATCTTGCAAAAATTGCCGGAGGCACAGTTCCTCGTGCCCCTCGCCAGTCGAGAGACACGCAACATCTTTGAAGAAGTGCTGTGGAAATTGGAGGCCCAACAACTTCCCATCACCATGCTGTTCGGTCATGCGCACGATGCCATGATCGCGGCAGATGGCGTGTTGGTGGCATCGGGAACGGCGACCTTGGAAGCAGCCTTACTCAAGCGTCCCATGGTCATCACCTACAAGATGCCTGCTCTTTCGTGGTGGCTGCACAAACGCAAGATGTACCAGCGTTATGTGGGCCTGCCCAATATCTTGGCTGGTCGTTTCGTCGTGCCAGAGATATTGCAAGACGACGCCACACCAGAGAATCTCGCACAGGCCTTGCTCAATCTGGTCAACAACAAGAATGCCGTCGCGGAGTTGGAGGAGACCTTTGGTGCGATGCATCAGACCTTGCGCCAGAACACCGCACAGAAAGCAGCTGCGGCCATCCTCCCTTATCTCGCATGAGCGATGTCCTGCTCATCTGCGGTGTAGATGAAGCAGGGCGCGGTCCACTGGCTGGGCCAGTCAGTGCGGCGGCAGTCATCCTCGACCCGTCACGCCCCATCGAAGGGTTGGCCGATTCCAAGAAACTTTCCGAGAAGAAGCGCGATCTGTTGGCTCCCATCATTCGCGAACGCGCATTGGCTTGGGCGGTGGCCTATGCGGAAGTTGACGAGATCGACACGCTCAATATCTTGCAGGCCACATTGTTGGCGATGCGCCGTGCGGTATTGGCCTTGCCTATCCAACCCCAGAAAGTGTTGGTGGATGGCCTGTATTGTCCACAGACAGGTATTCCCAGCAAAGCCATCGTGAAGGGCGACAGCAAGGTCGCCGCAATCTCTGCCGCATCTATCTTGGCCAAGACCGCACGGGATGAACTGATGCTCAAATTGCACACGCAATATCCCCAGTACGGATTCGATGGCCACAAAGGCTATCCCACCGCAGCACATCTTGCTGCACTGTGCGAGCATGGCGTATCTGCAGTCCATCGCCGCAGCTTCAAGCCAGTGCGCGAGGTGTTGTTGTACACTCAAGACAAGACGTAAGGAAAAACCATGATCGCGTTCAAACTTCTGCATCTTTTAGCTGCCGTTCTTTGGGTAGGTGGGATGTTCTTCGCCTATGTCGTGCTACGCCCCGCCGCTGTCGATGTCCTACAGCCGCCGGAACGCTTACGTTTGTGGGATAACGTGTTCAAACGCTTCTTCACTTGGGTGTGGGCTGCGGTTGGCATGATCCTCGTCACGGGTTTCTATCTGATCTACCAATATGGTGGCATGGCGCATGTATCGCATCACATCCACATCATGTTGTTGCTGGGATTGGTGATGACAGTGGTCTACGCATATGTATTTTTTGGCCTTTATGTCCCGTTGAGCTTACACGTCGCCAAAGAACGCTGGAAAGAAGCGGGCGAATTGTTAGGTAAGATACGCAAGCTGGTCGCCGTCAACCTATCCTTGGGTGTCGTGACCATGGGGGTTGCCGTTATTGGGTATTCTTGGAATTGAGCCTAACAAAGCACAAGTGGGGGAAGCGCGCATGAAGAAAGTATCACTTATCGTGGCCTTCACACTATCAGGTCTGATCGCTGGCTATCTATTGTTTGGGAAATGGGGCGGCGAATACGTCAGCTTCAACACCTTGTTCTCATTCGGCGGCAATGGATTTCAAAGTGCATTCCGCTCAATCTCCGGCATCGAAGAAATGCGCAACAAAGTATTGATGTGTGGTGCTACGGGCGCGGTAGTGGGCGTACTTCTGGCGTTCAAACTGAAAAAATAAGAACTACTCCCCCAACTTCAACCTGCGCATGTAATGGCAGGTATATCCATGCGGATGCTTAACCAGATAGTCCTGATGGTAGTCCTCTGCACGATAGAACGCTTTGAATGGCACTACCTCCGTCACTACCTTTGCTTTCCACTCGCCTGAAGCATCCACCGTCTTGATGACTTCCTCGGCCGTATGTTTTTGTTCTTCATTCATATAGAAGATAGCCGACCGATACTGAGTACCGACGTCATTGCCTTGCTGGTTGCGTGTGGTCGGATTATGCATGCGGAAGAACTCAAACAGTAGATGGCGATAGGTCAGTTGCTTAGTATCGAATACGATCTTCAGCGATTCGGCATGACCGCTACGGCCAGTCTTAACTACCTCATACGTCGCATTTGGTGTTTGGCCGCCGGTATATCCGACTTCGGTTTCCAGAACGCCGGGAATCTGACGTACCAATTCTTCCATTCCCCAGAAGCAGCCGCCGGAGAGGTAGGTCGTTTGAACGGTGTTTGGCATAGCTGCTCCTTTCGTTTGTGCATTTCCTGCAAGAGCATGTGATGCGAGAAGAGTTAAGAGCAGGAAGCGCAACATATCAGCGGCGTTCTTTTTTCATCGCCTGTGCCGCCTCACGTTTCGATTCGCGTTCCTTTTCCGTAGCACGTTTATCGTGCTCTTTCTTCCCCTTGGCGAGTCCAATCTCCAACTTCACCCGTCCGCCCTTGTAATGCATATCCAGCGGCATGATGGTGTAGCCGGCACGTTGAGTCTTGCCGATGAGTTTGTCGATCTGGTGCGCGTGTAGCAGGAGTTTACGGGTGCGCGTGGGGTCGGGAACGATATGGGTGGAGGCGCTGGTCAGTGGGCTGATGTGCGAACCGAATAGGTACAGTGCTCCGTCTTTGGTTGTTACATACGCTTCCTTGAGTTGCACGCGCCCCTCGCGGATGGCTTTTATCTCCCAGCCTTGCAGGACGAGTCCAGCCTCGTACTTTTCTTCGATGAAGTACTCATGGAACGCTTTTTTATTGTTGATGATGCTCATATCTGGTGAGTTTTACGATGTGTTGGGATATTCTACCAGCCTTTGATTGACGGGCTTTGGCAAGCGATGGCATTAGTTGAAAAGACGGTAATCGTTCCGCATAGTGCGGAGCAGATGTTCAATCTGGTGGATAGAGTGGAAGCCTATCCCGAGTTCCTGCCATGGTGCGGCGGGGCGACGGTGGATAAGATGGTGGGCGACACCATGCATGCCACGCTTCACATCGACTACCACCATATCAAACAGAGTTTCAGTACACAGAATCAGCGTTCGATTCCCAATCGTATCGATATGACCTTGTTGAACGGGCCGTTCCGCCATCTGGACGGGGAGTGGCTTTTTATCGCCTTGTCACCAACAGCCTGTAAAATAGCGTTCCGCTTGAATTACGAGTTCTCCAGCAAGCTGTTGGAGAAGTTGGTTGGCCCCGTTTTTCATTACATCGCCAACAGTTTCGTGGATGCTTTCATCCACCGTGCAGAAAAGGTCTACGCAACAGAATGAGTGCTGAAAAGATACATATCGAAGTCGTCTATGCCCTTGCGCATGAGCAGACCTTGCTCAAGTTGGATGTGCCTGCTGGTACTACGCTGATCGAAGGCGTCAAGCTTTCTGGCATCACGAACAAATATCCAGACATCGACTTGGCGAAGAGCAAGTTCGGTATCTTCAGCAAGCTGAGCAAGGCTGATGTCGTGTTGCGCGAAAAAGACCGTATCGAGATCTATCGCCCCTTGATCGCCGACCCTAAGGAGGTACGCCGAAAACGTGCCGAGGAAGGCAAAGTCATGAAGAAGGGCGGCGGGGATGCTTGATTTCGACCTTCATTGTCACTCCACCTTTTCAGACGGCACGCTCACCCCGACCGAGATCGTCGCACGTGCGTCTGAGCGCGGTGTGACCATGTTGGCATTGACTGACCATGACGATACCGATGGGCTTGTAGAAGCACGAACCGCAGCCGATCAGTGCGGCATGACCTTCATCAACGGCGTCGAGATATCGGTCTCGTGGCGCAAGCATACTTTGCACATCGTCGGCCTTGGCATAGATCCCAACTACGAACCGCTTGTACAAGGCTTACGCCAAGTGCGTAGCGGGCGCGGAGAACGTGCCCAGAAGATGGCGGATGAGTTGGCCAAGATCGGCATCGGCGGCGTACTGCAAGGCGCATACAAATTCACCACCAATCCCAACATGATCGGCCGCACGCATTTCGCGCGTTATCTGGTGGAGTCCGGTCATTGCAAAGATGTGAAGAGCGTCTTCAATCGCTACCTTGCCAGCGGTAAGCCCGGCTATGTTCCGCACCAGTGGGCCGATTTGGCGGATGCTATCTCTTGGATACGCGGCAGTGGTGGTATCGCAGTGTTAGCACATCCCGGTCGCTACATGGTGGGCAGGCACAGTATGGGGAAACAGACCATGCACGAATTGTTGGGTGTGTTCGTGGAATTGGGCGGCGGTGCGGTAGAGGTGGTGACGGGGAGTCACACGCCACCACAGTACGCCGAGTTCGCACGATACGCCGAGGAGTTCGGCTTGTTGTCCTCCTGCGGTTCTGATTTCCACGGCCCTCAAGAAAGTTATCGCGACCTAGGTCGTCTACCTGACTTGCCACTCGGTTGCCGCCCAGTCTGGGAACATTGGCACCACGTACCCACATTGAAAGCCGCCTGATGTCTCAGTTCTTTTCCTTACATCCTGATAATCCGCAACCGCGCCTCATCAAACAGGCCGCCGCCATGTTGCGCGATGGCGCTGTGGTCGTCTATCCGACCGACTCTGGTTATGCCATCGGTTGTCACCTAGAAGATAAAGAAGCAGTCACGCGTATCCGTCAGATACGCGGCTTGGACGACAAGCACCATCTGACGCTGATCTGCCGCGACCTATCCGAGCTTTCCACCTATGCACGTGTGAGCAACGCACAGTTCCGTCTGCTCAAGAACAACACGCCGGGGGCTTACACCTTCATCCTCGAAGCGACCAAGGAAGTGCCGCGTCGATTGCAGCATCCAAAACGCAGTACGGTGGGGGTGCGCATCCCAGATCATCCGATCGCATTACTGTTGCTTGAAGAATTGGGCGAGCCGATGTTGAGTTCGACGCTCATCCTGCCAGAAGCGAGTTTTCCACTGACTGATGTGGATGAGATTCGCGAGCATTTGGAGCGTCAGGTAGACCTCATCATCGAGGGCGGTTTGGTTGGGCTCGACCCGACCACAGTGATCGATCTGACCAGTGACACACCCGTATTGGTGCGTGCCGGACATGGTGATTTAGCTCCGTTTGGGCTTGAGAACTAGATGGACGACCTGATCCAGCTCATCGCCATCGCGGCGATCCCTGTGTTGTTCGCGATTACCATCCACGAGGCGGCGCACGGCTATGTGGCGCGTCACTTCGGTGACATGACAGCCTATCAGCAGGGACGCATATCGCTCAATCCAATCCGCCACATCGACCCGGTCGGTACCATCTTGTTGCCGTTACTGACATTGGCCTTGGGGGGCATCTTGTTCGGCTGGGCCAAACCTGTGCCCGTCAATTTTGCAGCATTACGTCGACCCAAGCAGGACATGCTGTGGGTCGCCATCGCAGGGCCAGCATCGAATCTGGTGATGGCCTTGTTCTGGGGGCTGATGATCAAAGTCGCTTGGATGTTCCCTGGGGGATATTTCACCGAGCCCTTGCTAGAGATGGCGCAGATAGGCGTTAAAATAAACGCCATCCTGATGGTGCTCAACCTGTTGCCCTTGCCTCCGTTGGACGGAGGGCGAGTGGCGGTCAGTCTGTTACCACATCGTCAGGCGTATCAACTGTCGCGTATCGAGCCCTATGGCATGTTCATCCTCATCGGTCTGGCCATCACGCCAGTGTTGGGATGGATATTGACCCCGCCGGTCGTCGCGGTGATGAAATTCATTAACTTTATCTTTTGATTGTGAAGTCTAGCTATGTTTGCTGATCGAGTCTTATCCGGGATGCGTCCCACAGGCAGTTTGCACTTGGGGCATTACCACGGTGTGTTGAAGAACTGGGTGCAAATGCAGCACGAGTTCGAGTGCCTGTTCTTCGTGGCCGACTGGCACGCGCTGACCACGCATTACGACAACCCGCAGATCATCGAACAATCCGTGTGGGACATGGTGGTCGACTGGCTCGCCGCCGGAGTCGATCCAGCCCATGCCACGCTTTTCATCCAATCCAAAGTACCGGAGCATGCCGAGTTGCACCTGCTGTTGTCGATGATCACGCCGCTGGGGTGGTTGGAACGTATGCCGACCTATAAAGACCAACAAGAGAAGCTGTCGGGCAAAGACCTCAGCACCTATGGTTTTCTAGGTTACCCGTTGTTGCAGAGCGCCGACATCCTCATCTACCGCGCCACCCAAGTGCCGGTGGGCGAAGACCAAGTGCCACACATCGAATTCACCCGCGAGATTGCACGCCGCTTCAATCACATCTACGGCAAAGAGATCGGTTTCCAAGAAAAAGCAGAAGCGGCCATCAAGAAATTGGGTGGCAAGAAATCCAAGTTGTATGCCGAACTGCGTACTCGTTTTCAAGAGCAGGGCGATGATGAAGCATTGGAATCCGCTAAAGCCTTGTTGGACGAACAGCAGAACCTGAGCCACGGCGACCGCGAGCGTCTGTTCGGCTACCTTGAGGGTGGTGGCAAGATGATCCTGTCCGAGCCACAAGCCATGCTCACAGCCGCTTCCAAGATGCCAGGTCTGGATGGTCAGAAGATGTCCAAGTCCTACAACAACACCATCAGCCTGCGAGAAGACGAAGCTGAAGTGAGCAAGAAGATACGCACCATGCCGACCGACCCCGCGCGTATCCGCCGCACCGATGCTGGTAACCCTGATAAATGCCCTGTGTGGCAGTTGCATCAGGTGTACTCCAACGAAGCCACCAAGGAATGGGCGAAGCAGGGATGTACTAGTGCAGGCATCGGCTGTATCGAATGCAAACAACCTGTCATCACGGCAGTGCTGGAAGAACAGAAGCCGATGCGTGAACGCGCGCAACTCTATCTGGACGACCCCAGCTTGGTACGTAACATCATCGCCGATGGTAACGAGAAGGCGCGCAAGATGGCGCAGGACACCATGCGCGACGTACGCGAAGCGATGGGCTTGGAATACAAATAAACGAGTGACCCATGGCTGAAGCTGAACAACAACTCCCGCTACTCATCACCAATCCGGTGGCGCACGTTCACGGCCAGCCGATGATGGAGATGCCGCAGGACTTGTACATCCCGCCGGATGCGCTGGAAGTCGTGTTGGCGACGTTCCAAGGGCCGCTCGATCTGTTGCTGTATCTCATCCGCAAACACAATCTCGATGTGCTCGACATCCCGATGGCGCAACTCACCCAGCAGTACATGGGTTACATCGAGTTGATGGAGAACAATCGTTTGGAGTTGGCCGCCGAATATCTGTTGATGGCCGCCGTTCTCATCGAGATCAAATCCCGCATGTTGTTGCCGCGCCCACCGAAAGAGAGTGGTGAGGAGAGCAACGAAGATCCGCGTGCTGAGCTGATGCGCAAGTTGCTGGAGTACGAGCAAATGAAGCTGGCGGCGCATCGCTTGAACGAGATGCCGCAAGCGGGGCGCGATTTCGAATTGGTGCAAGTGTTGATCGAACGTACCGTCATCGAACGCTTGCCTAACGTGAGTGTGGAAGACCTGCGCAGTGCATGGCTGGCCCTGCTCACTCGTGCCAAAGTACACGCGCATCACAAGGTGCGCCGCGAAGAGTTATCGGTGCGCGAGCAGATGACCAAGGTGTTACGTCAATTGCGCAATACCGATTACGTCACTTTTGAAAGCCTGTTCGAGTTAGAAGCGAGCATCCCGATGTTGGTCGTCACCTTCATCGCCATCCTTGAATTGGCGAAAGAGACCTTGATCGAGATCACGCAAACCGAATCGTTAGGGAACATCTATGTCCGAACCAGTCGATCCATCACGGTCGAGGAGGAATCAAATGACTGATCACGCAGAATCTCAGGAGCTGGCTACCACAGACACCGCAAGCACTGACATCGTCGAACTCGATCATCCCGTGGATACCGTGCTGCTCAAACGCGTGTACGAAGCGGCGTTGATGTCGTCGCAGGAGCCGCTGTCCATCACCGAGTTGAAGCGCTTGAGTGATGCGCCGTTGGAGACCGCATTCATCGAAAAACTGTTGTCAGAGCTGGCAGAGAAATACAACGACAGCGGCATTGAGCTGAATCGTGTCGCCAGTGGTTGGCGTTTCCGCGCACGCCCTGAATTGCAAGACCATCTAGACAAGCTCAATCCCCAGAAAGCGCCACGTTATTCGCGCGCTGTGATGGAGACGCTAGCCATCATCGCCTATCGTCAGCCAGTCACGCGCGGGGACATCGAAGAGATCCGTGGTGTGAATGTCTCACCGCAAGTTCTTAAGACCTTGGAAGGACGTTCGTGGATCGAGGTCATCGGTACGCGCGACACACCGGGCAAGCCCGAGTTGTTCGCCACCACCCAGCAACTGCTGGATGACTTGAATCTGCGTACTTTGGGCGAATTACCAGCTTTGGAAGAGATGGGAAGCCTCTTGGATCAAAGCGGGAATGCTGAAGCCTGATGTCCGATCTGAAGCGAATCTCTTCGCGCGACAACCCATTCTTCAAATCACTGCTCAAGCTGTCGTCCTCCGCACGTGAGCGGAGCGAAGCAGGGCAGACGCTACTCGACGGAACACATCTTCTACGCGCCTTTCTAGATGCGGGTGGAAAACCAGTCCACCTACTCATCAACGAGTCAGCCGTTCAAAATCCTGAGATAAAAGATCTGCTATCAGAGTGTGATGATTTTCCGCGAACGCAGCTCGACGATGCATTGTTCTCGCAACTCTCTGAACTCAAGACGCCCAATGGTCTGCTGACCTTAGTTGGTGTTCCGCAACCCTCAGCATCGCCAGCACACAGTCAGTTCATCCTATTGTTGGAAGACATACAAGATCCCGGCAATCTCGGTTCCATCCTGCGTAGTGCAGCAGCAGCGGGATGTGATGCCGTGTTCCTTTCTGCGGGATGTGCGGATGCTTGGTCACCCAAAGTCTTGCGCGCAGCGATGGGCGGGCACTTTGCTTTGAACATCCACGAACGGTGCGACCTCATCGCGGTCACACGCGAATTCGGCGGCAAGATATTGGCTGCGTCTTTGCAAGCCGAGCGTTCGCTCTATGCCAGCAACCTGCGTGGGAAGTTGGGATTCGCCATCGGCAACGAAGGGGCGGGACTGTCCAAGGGATTACAGGACGCCGTGCAAGAACGCTTCATCATTCCGATGGCGGGCAAGGTGGAATCTTTGAATGCGGCCGCTGCAACTGCGGTTTGTTTGTTCGAGGCAGTGCGCCAGCGAGCTTAGTGGCGTTTCAATCCTGTCAGATGTAGCAAGGTCGTGGCGATCTCTTCGACCGAGATGGCAGTCACATCCAACATCGGGATACCTGCTTTACGCATCATCTCTTCCGCTTGTCTCACCTCTTTCTGACAATTCTCCAGCGAGGCATAACGACTGTTGGGCATACGCTCTGAGCGTATCTGTGCCAGACGTTCCGGTTGGATGGTGAGGCCGTGCAACTTCTTGATGAGCGGCTTGACCGAAGGCGGCAGGGAGTTGTTCTCGAAATCCTCAGGCACCAGCGGATAGTTGGCAGCGTAAATGCCGAACTGCAAAGCGAGGTAGAGCGAAGTGGGTGACTTGCCGCAACGGGAGACACCGACCAGAATGATCTGCGACTTTCCCAAGTCTTTGGTGACGCCGCCATCGTCATGGTTCAAGGCGTAATTCACCGCATCCATGCGCTCGTTGTAATGCACGCCAGTCTCGTGTGAACGGCCCACGGCATGGGAGGATCGGATACCCAACTCATTCTCGATTGGAACGATGAAACTCTCGAACAAGTCGAGGATGAGTGAATCGCTCTGCTCGATGATGTCGTGGATCTCAGGCACGATCAGGGTGCTGAACACGATAGGGCGTTGCCCATCGTGTTGCGCCGCTTCATTGATGGTCTTTAAAGCTTCATTGGCTTTCTCAACCGAGTCGACGAAGGGCAGGGTGACTTGATTGAATTGGACGCCATCGAACTGGCTCAACATACTGCGACCCAACTTCTCAACAGTGATGCCGGTGCGATCCGAGATGAAGAATGCCGTGCGTTTGATACTCATGTTTCCACCTATGTGTGGGTTTGGAGATACCACGTTTGGGGTAAATCCTAACACTGGCAGCTTACTTGGAACTTGCTCCGATCATTCTCTAAAGAACACCGCACAGTTACGGCCATTATGTTTGGCTTGGTACAGCGCGATATCGGCTTCTTTTTTAAGCGATTCGATATTGGCGTTATCTGGTTTGGGAAAGGCGATGCCGATGCTGCCTGATATCTGACAATTCTTGCCCAATATCAAGAAAGGTTTGCCCAGTTCGGTGAGCAATCTTTGAGTGATCTCTTGCGGCGTCTGATCGGTGATGCTCTCTAACAGGATGGCGAATTCATCTCCGCCTATTCGCGCTACCGTATCGGTGTCACGCACGCACAGTTTCATTCTCGCTGCTGCTTGGCGTAACAGTTCATCCCCAGCATCGTGACCTAGCGTGTCGTTCACTTCCTTGAAGTGGTCGAGGTCGAGCATGATGAGGGCGAGATTGTTGGTGTTCCTTGCGACCTTCTTGAGTGCCAATGCCAGACGGTCTTCGAACAGCGTGCGGTTTGGCAATCCCGTGAGCGCATCGAAATTAGCTTTTTGATGGAGTATCTCCTCCAGTTGTTTCTTTTCGGTGATCTCTTGTTTTACGGCGACATATTTACGGATATTGCCGTCGCCATCCAAGATGGGAGAGATCGAAACCGATTCCCAATACAAGGATCCATCACGCCGTTTGTTTCTGATCTCACCCGCCCAAGAGGCGCCAGAGGTGAGCGTTCCCCACAGATGTTGGTAGAACTCAGCGTTATGTTCACCAGACTTTAGTACCCGTGGGTTCTTGCCCAAGACTTCAGATTTTGGGTAGCCGGTGACTTCCACGAACTTTGGATTCACGTATTCAATGCGTCCTCCGGCATCGGTGATGACTACGGATAAGGGCGCGCTCTGCAACGCCGTCAATAATGTCTGGTTCTCGATGTCCGCCAGCTTTCGATCAGTGATATCGCGGTTGTTAGCGCGACGTCCTAAGAATTTCCCATCCTTGTCGAAAATGGGCTGGCAGGCATGATTGATCCAACGCTCTTCTCCTGCTTTATTGATGATGCGGATATCCATGACCTCTGCCTCATGATCACCGATCTCGGTAAAGTGCCTAGCCACACCGATACGCTCACGCGGAGACAAGATATCTTGAACACCAATATTTCCAGATAGGAAATCGCTGGCGGGGTAACCTGTCACACTTTCGCAGGCAGGGCTATTGTAGAGCATCTCTCCCGAGGGGGAGATCCACGTCTCCCAATCGAACGTGTAGTCGGCCACGGCGCGGAACCATTGTTCACTCTTGGCTAAGGCGACCGCATCCAGTCTCAGTTCTTCCTCGATCTCGATTCGACGCCGTGTTTCTTGCTGTAGGGATTTGTAAGTTTGATACAGACTGATCAACAGCCCCGTCAGAACGAGTACATAGCTTACTTTTTTGAGCAGATGCGCAAGGTTGAACTCGGTATCGTTCACGCTGAGGGAAAAAGGCATGAACACCGACTGTGTGGCTAGGCCAACGATCAAAGACAGCACCAACCAATGTTCGAAATCATTATCTTTCCATGCACCTTTGTGTAGATAACCAATGAGCGCAAGAAGAAAGAGGAGGGCGGGTATCAACTCCAAAGGCCGATGGATCCAATACCCATCGGTGGTGAATCTTGGTAAAGGCGCGATCGAAAATAATAAGAAACAAGTGATCGTTGCCAGGCCAGTCCACCAAAACACTTGTTTGTACGAGTGCAGATACTTGTTGTCATGGCGATGCAGATACCACAATAGCCAACTGAGAAACATGAAGGATGCTAAGAACAAGCGAGAGGCTATCCAACTCCACGGCGTGAGATTGGGATAGTCGGTTGGCATGTAAGGCAAGAAGAATGCAGACGTAACGATCGCATGGTAAGCGTCAAGGAACGCCGTACCGATGAAACCAGCGCCGATGTAGAGGAATAGATCGTCACGTTGGCTGAAGTAGCGGATCAATGCCATCGTGCCGACGAACAAGGCAAGCAAGGTGGCCAATGACTCCATCAGCGTATGGAAATTGACGCTCCCTTGCCAATCGATGTCGTTTAATAACGCGCCTCCAACCAAGAGCGCAAAGGTGACAACGAGGTAGCTGTGGCTACGCTTCTTTTCCATAATGTGAATTATTTATGATCACTTGGACAGCAGATACTCGGCGTAGAGATTCTCGCCGATCGGTCGGCGTCGTCCGTTCCTCACATATTCGGCGATCTTAAGGTCCTCATGGATGACATGGTTGGCTAGCCATTTATTGAGGAAGAACAATAGGTCTTCCGGGAATTCTTGGTGGCGCCCTATCTTGGCGAGGGCGATGTCCAGTTGCATCAATAGATCGGAGTGAATGAGTGCATGGTCATCCACTTTTGGATAACCGACCTCGCGCATCAGATTCTCTTCGCTGACGAAATGGAACTCGGTGAATTTCTTCAGTTCCAGCATCACACTCAACACCGTCTTTTCGGGTTCGCGCGTCTTGATGGCGATGTCCAGCTTGCGACAGAGCAGCAGCAAGATCCGATGCTGGGTATCGATCAGCGGGTTGTCTAATTCAAGATCTTTGTTCCAATGGATATACATGTCTATTTCCTAATCCCCCTGATTGTCACACGAAGACATCCGTGAGCAAAGGTATTCGGGAGTAATGGCGGAGGCTCTTGCTCCTTCCGGAAGCAAGAAAGCGAGGCGACATCTTTGTCTGAAGGGCATGCCCAGATCATAGCTAGATTGATGATGGGTTAAAGGTTCTCAGAAAACGACCGATAAGGTCCAGTGAATAGTGGTCGTTTTATGGCTTAGTTCGAGTGAATGGTCGTCGGGCTTTCCTGATAAAAATGATAACCCTTGGATAGTCTTCAACAGAGACCGTAGATTATGGTGATCAAAAAGATAGCGATTCTAGTGATAGTGGCAGGCTTAGCCCACTGGCTCGCCGCTTGGCTGGACTCGGAAGGACTGAGTCTGGTTCTGCACGTGTGCATCACAGCCGGCGCACTTGGGTGGATGTGGTCGATCCGCAGTGGGCGGGACGAGGCTTGCGCACGCGCCGAAGTGGCGGAACAGGGGGGAAGTGCCATCGAGGTCTTGGTCTTGCAGACACACGGCAAGTTCGCCGAGCAGTTCGCCAACGCGAACGCCGACCTGGATCAGGCCAAGAGCTTGCTGTCCAATGCGATCGAGAAGTTGTTCGAGAGCTTTTCCGGTATGCATGGGCTCATCGAATTGCAAAAGAGTAGCGCTCAAAAGGCACTCGGCAGTCAGAACGAGAACTCGGCCAGCTCAGATGCTTTGTTGCACAACTTCATGGCAGAGACCTCAGAGACCCTGAAAGCGCTGGTAGGGAGCATCGTTAATAACAGCAAGGCTGGGATGGAGTTGGTCGAAAAGATGGAAGCGGTCGGCACTCAGGTGCGCAGCGTGTTGGAAGGATTAGAAGAGATCGACGCCATCGCCAAGCAGACCAATCTGCTGTCCTTGAATGCCGCCATCGAGGCGGCGCGGGCGGGCGAGGCTGGACGTGGCTTTGCAGTGGTGGCGGACGAAGTGAGGAAACTGTCGGCACGTTCGGCGCATTTCAGCCATGAGATACGGGGCAACATGGCGCTCATGCATCACTCCATCACCGATGCCGAGACATCGATCAATCAGATGGCGTCGCTGGACATGGAGTTCGCACTCAAGTCTGAGGAGCGTCTGGCAGTCACCATGGCGCACGCACAGGAGGTCAACAGTTCGATGTCCGCCGCTTTGGAGGAGCAGTCAAAACTGACCGAGGAAGTCGATATCGTCGTCGGCAAGGCGATCACATCCCTGCAATTCCAAGACATGATGACCCAGTTGATCCAACACTCAGCTACGCGCTTGGAAAGTATCCACGCGGCTTGGGAGAAGATCGGCGAGTGGTCGGAGAATTCTCGCAACGGCATCCTTGCCACAGAAGAGATGAAGCGGCAGATGTTGAGCGAGATCGAGGACTTGCTCTCGATGGCGAATGCGGCGAGCCACAAGAATCCTGTACGGCAAGAAAGTATGGATTCGGGTGATGTCGAACTATTTTAAGGCGTTGTTTAGGTAGGCGGTAACTGAGGAAGGAGACATAAATGGCAAAGACGATACTCACGGTGGATGACTCTGGTTCGATCAGGCAGATGGTGTCATTCACCCTAAAA
>JBAYIG010000007.1:0-62401 GCA_041665725.1 Sideroxydans sp.
ACTTGAACACGTGGTAGTTGCCCGTGCGGACATTGAAGCCCACAGCACCAGCGACACGGTTCTCTTTGGATTCATCCATCAAGAGGTGCGTCACACAGATGCGGTTGAAAACCTTGTCTGCGGACTTCTTGGCGGCTTCAGCCACGATAGGCTTGTAGGATTCACCGTGGATCATGATCTGCCAACGACCTTCGCGCAGATACGAACCCTTCTTCTCGTTGCGCATGATGGGCAGACCCCACTCTTCAAAATTATGCACAGTGGAGTCAACGTGGCGCGCCATGTCAAACAGCAAATCTTCACGCACCATACCCATCAGGTCGATACGTGCATAGCGCACATGATCTTCAGGATTGTTCTCGCCAAAGCGTGTACCCATGTAGCAGTTGATCGCATACAGGCCTTGAGCCACCGCGCCGGAACGCATGATGTTCGCCTTTTCGGCGATCACGATCTTCTTGTTCTGCCCCCAATATCTTGCCTCGAATGCTGCACCCGTACCGCCCAAGCCAGCACCCACAACTAGGATGTCGATATTGTCTTCAATGATTGTCGAGTAGCTCATTTTAGTATTGCACCCCTTTTTTGATTTCTAGACCATTGGATTGCAGTGTGTGCAATCCGCCGTCATCCATACGGATGTATTTTGGCTCATTGAACAACAACTGGCTGTCGCGCATCTCCTTGCTTGGAGCGGGCACGTCTGCGAGTTTCGGCGTTGCCGAACCCCAAGGCTTGGTCGTGATGGGGGCCAACAGTTCCATGTCTTTCTTGCCATTGCGGAACTTGATGCGCCACGCGATCGTGCCTTTCTCTTCATCGCGAATCACGCGAACACTGTGTCCAAGTGGGGCGAAGTCTGCGTAACCGCGCACATCGATCGCTTGGTGTGGGCAGGCCTTCACGCAGGAATAGCATTCCCAGCACATGTTGGGTTCGATGTTGTAAGCACGACGCAGCTTTTTATCGATGTGCATGATGTCGGATGGGCAGATGTCAACGCATTCTCCGCAACCGTCACAACGTGTCATATATACAAAGGTTGGCATAATTTATTCCTCTATTTTTTATAGAAAATTGGGCAATACAGTGTTAGTAGTGTTTCGCTCTTTCAGCCTTGATACACAAGCCCATATTGGGCGGATTCTTGCCCATGTACATCGGCACATCTGGGAACTTGCGCTGTACCTCAGGATCCGTCAGGTCATAGTCGGGTGGCAGGTTCTCGCGCCCACCGTCAGCCATGATGACGCGCTTCTGGAAGGCCGCAGCAGGCTTGAAGAACATGTGGGCGAACTTGGACCAATACACTCCGCCAAAGAGCACAGTGCTGGACAGGATGAACAAGGCGAAGAGAACGCTCAATCCGCCGCCAGTGAACGACCAGGCCAATGCGAATGTCGAGGTGGCTAGTAGCGAGAGGATGAACAGGTCTGCGCGCTCGAAGCGGAACCAAGACAGGCCTTCCGCAGATACATCGACGCGAATAGCGAACCAGAACCAGTATCCGCCCACAGCCAGCATCAGCGCGCCGATGTGCCAGAGCTGTGGCAACAAGGTGGAAGTGGATTCGGGCGAGAAGATCATGCTCGCGGTCGTCACGATGAAGAGTATGGTTCCCCACATGGTCAGCAGATGGGAGAGTCGGCGACGCGGATTGCTGAATTCACCGGAGGTCAATACTTCTTTGACCAGCACGGAAGTGGCCATAGCGACCTTTTCACCGCCGCTCACTTCTCGTTTTGCGCTCTTCTGCGCTTTTTTCGCATTCTCGAAGAAGTACTTCGCACTCTTCTTGTGGATCATGTCGAGGATGGTTCCGCCCATGACCAGAAGGACCATAAGAACGATATACCCCTGCATCATTTCGGGTGAAATGACTCCTGATAGTGTGGCAAATGGATTGCTCGTAAACATTAGTTCCTCCTCAAAAAAATATCAGTCAAAAAATTGAAATCTATCTATCGCTTGCGAATATCCGCCGAGTCTTACTTTCCTTTTTCATCCTCAGCCAATTCGGCGTAGTACTTGCGCAATATCTCTAGCACCTCGGGGCGGCTGAATTCGGTTGGCACTTGCGCGCCTTCCGACAGCATCTTGCGCAATTGAGTACCCGAGACTTGTAAACGGTCTGCATCTGTGTGGGGGCAGGTGCGGCCCGAGGCCATGCCGCCGCATTTATAGCACCAGAACGAGATATCGATCTTCATCGCTTCTGTTTCGAGTGCACCCTTGGGTATCTTGTCAAAGATGTGATGCGCATCGAACGGGCCGTAGTAACTGCCGACCCCCGCATGGTCACGCCCTACGATCTGGTGTGAGCAGCCGTAGTTCTGACGGAACAATGCATGTAGTAGAGCTTCGCGAGGGCCTGCGTAGCGCATATCCAATGGGTATCCAGCTTGCACGACGGTCTTGGCGACGAAGTAGTTCTTGGTCAGTGCGATGATGGCATGGGTGCGGACTTCTGCTGGGATGTCGCCGGGTTTTAGATTGCCCAGCAACGAGTGGATGAGCACACCGTCGCATACTTCGATAGCGACCTTGGCCAGATATTCGTGTGAACGGTGCATCGGGTTGCGTGTTTGGAACGCAGCGACTTTGCTCCAACCGAGTTCTTTGAAAAGTTCGCGCGTCTGTTTTGGCGTTTTGAACATGTCGCCGTACTTCTGCGGGAAGCCGCCTTGCGACAGGACTTTCACTGGGCCGGAAAGATTCACTTCACCTTGTGCCATCACCATCTTCACACCTGGGTGGGCTAGGTCTGTGGTGCCAAACACGCTAGCGCATTCATGCGCTTTGTCGATGCTGTATTTCTCGTTGACCTGCATGGTCGCCAAGACACTGCCATCGTCGGCATCGATCAGTGCGATGTTGCTACCAAGTTGGATCGAGTCTGAAGCGGATTTGTCGGTGGAGAGCGTGATGGGGATAGGCCAGAACAGGCCATTGGTCAGGGTCATGCTGTCGCATACGCCTTGCCAGTCTGCATGGTTCATGAAGCCAGTTAGCGGAGTGAAACCGCCGATACCGAGCATGATGATGTCGCCTTTTTCACGCGAACTCACCGTCACTTTTGGATAGTTGCGAGCGCGCTGTACTTCTGCGATCAGATCTTCGCCTTCTAGCAACAAAGGCTTAAGATTGCCCCCGCCATGCGGGTTTACCAGTGCCATACTTGTCTCCCTGAATACATTCATCTGCTCATGGTTTTTCAAGTTCGGCACACTAGAGCATCACCCCTGACTCTGCGATACCCCTCATGGGTTAAGGGATGCACCCCCCCTTATGGGTTATGTCAGAATCCCTCATCACAGCTATGGTAGGGCTGGCGTGTGATACGCATACTTGCAACCCGTAAAAACCGACTGATTCCGTAGGATTGTCGTGCCTCGATAAACACTAAACAAAGCCCCTATGTCATCGACTCCTTTGCACGACCCACTTGCTCCGCCCGTTGCGGACGCTACGACAGAGATCAAGAACACCACCTGTTATATGTGCGCCTGCCGTTGCGGCATCCGTGTACATCTGCGTAACGGTGAGGTGCGCTACATCGATGGCAACCCGAACCACCCATTGAATGGTGGGGTGATCTGCGCCAAAGGCTCTTCCGGCATCATGAAGCAGTACTCTCCGGCCCGATTGACCAAACCCTTGCGTCGCAAACCCGGAACAGAGCGCGCAGCAGGTGAGTTCGAGGAGATCACTTGGGAGGAGACATTCTCCATTCTGGCGGAGCGCTTGGGCAAGATACGTGCAACCGATCCGAAGAAGTTCGCGCTGTTCACTGGACGCGATCAGATGCAGGCTTTGACCGGCCTGTTTGCGCGCCAGTTCGGCACACCTAATTACGCGGCACACGGCGGCTTCTGTTCGGTCAACATGGCCGCAGGCATGATCTACACCATCGGAGGTTCGTTCTGGGAATTCGGTGGGCCTGATCTGGAGCGTTCCAAGTTGTTCATCATGATTGGTACGGCAGAAGACCATCACTCCAATCCGATGAAGGTCTCGCTGTCCAAGTTCAAGCGAGAAGGTGGCCGCTTCATCTCTATCAACCCTGTACGCACAGGCTATTCCGCCATCGCGGATGAATGGGTGCCTATCCGCCCCGGTACCGATGGCGCGCTGCTTCTTGCCATCATCCACGAGATCATCGCCCTCGGTCTGTATGACCGCGAATTCTTGGTGCGCTACACCAACTCGGGGCAATTGGTTAACCTCGACGACAAACACGATGAGTTCGGC
The DNA here is from genome assembly GCA_041665725.1 of Sideroxydans sp. GTDB lineage: Bacteria > Pseudomonadota > Gammaproteobacteria > Burkholderiales > Gallionellaceae > Sideroxyarcus. The sequence continues at coordinate 4,252 of JBAYIG010000007.1, forward strand.
ATGTTCGTGCGCACTGAAGTGCCAACAGAAGAAGGTTGCTACGATCCGCAGAACAAATTGTGGTGGGATCGCAATACCAATAAGCCGGTCATCACCCATACCGAAGGGGCCGATCCTTTCCTGTTGGGTGAATTCAAATTGTCAGATGGTGTGGCGGTCAAACCCGCATTCCAGTTGTTGCATGATCGCGTCAAGGACTACACGCCAGAATGGGCGGAGCAGATCACAGGTATTCCCGCCGACACCATCAAGCGCTTGGCGCACGAGATGGGCATCACTGCGCGCGATCAAAAGATCGAACTGCCGATCGCGTGGACGGATAGCTGGGGTAAGGAGCATGACACCGTCACCGGTAATCCTGTCTCGTTCCACGCCATGCGCGGATTGGCAGCGCACTCCAATGGTTTCCAAACGATACGCGCACTCTCTATTTTGATGACGCTGTTAGGCACCATCGATCGACCTGGTGGCTTCCGTCACAAGGCACCGTTCCCGCGTCCTATCCCACCTTGCGCACGGACACCGAACGACCCGCGTGCCGTACAGCCGAACACGCCGTTGGACGGTATGGCGCTGGGATGGCCTTCCGATCCGGATGATCTGTTCGTGAATGCGGATGGCAGTCCGGTGCGTATCGACAAAGCCTTCTCGTGGGAGTATCCGCTGTCGGTGCACGGCATGATGCACAACGCCATCACCAATGCATGGCGCGGTGACCCGTACAAGATCGACACGCTGTTGTTGTTCATGGCGAACATGGCTTGGAACTCGAGCATGAACACCAGTGAGGTGCGCGAGATGCTCACGGACAAGGATGAGAACGGTGAATACAAGATCCCGTTCCTCGTGGTATGTGACGCCTTCCATTCTGAGACCACCGCGTTCGCCGATCTGATCTTGCCGGACACCACCTATCTTGAACGCCACGATGTGATGTCGATGTTGGATAGGCCAATCTCCGAATTCGACGGTCCGGTCGATGCGGTGCGCATCCCCATCATGCCGCGAACAGGAGAATGTAAGCCTTTCCAAGAGGTGTTGATCGAACTGGGCACGCGCTTGAAGTTGCCCGCGTTCGTCACTAAAGAAGGCGAGCGTAAATACCGCGACTATCCTGATTTCATCGTGAATTGGGAGACTGCGCCAGGTTCCGGCATCGGCTTCCTGTCCGGTTGGCGTGGCAAGGGCGGCGAGAAGAGCTTGCGCGGAGAGCCGAACCCCAACCAGTGGGAGATGTATGCCAAGAACGACTGCGTGCACCACCATGTGTTGCCGCGTTCCTACCAATTCATGCGCAACTGGAATCAGGGTTATTTGGAATGGTCGCAGAGCAACGGTATCACCCGCTATGCAGAACCTATCCTGATCCATGTCTATTCCGAGGTGTTGCAGAAGTTCCGCCTCGCCGCTCAGGGCAAGAGCATCACACGTCAGCCGCCAGCTCATCTGGCGAAACGCATCGAGACCTTCTTCGATCCGTTGCCGTTCTACTACGAGCCGTTGGAGACACAGACCAGCGACAAACAGAAATATCCACTGTCGGCAGTGACGCAGCGTCCGATGGCGATGTATCACTCTTGGGATTCGCAGAACGCATGGTTGCGTCAGATCCATGCACACAACTATCTCTACGTGAATGCGAAGACTGCCAAGGACACAGGCATCGCCGATGGCGATTGGATATGGTGCGAATCACAGTGGGGCAAGGTGCGCTGTATGGCGCGTTACAGCGAATCTGTTGAGCCAGGGACGGTATGGACGTGGAACGCGATCGGCAAGGCGGCAGGTGCATGGAACCTGACACCCGACGCGAACGAGTCGCAAAAGGGATTCTTACTCAATCACGTCATTTCGGAAGAGCTACCACCTCAAGCGGACGGCAAGCGTTTCTCCAACTCCGATCCGATCACTGGACAGGCTGCGTGGTATGACGTGCGCGTGCGTATCTACAAGGCAGAGGAGGGCGAGCCCGAACAGACCTCGCCACAATTCGAACCCATGAAGAAATATCCTGGAATGAAAGAAGCACCTAGCTGGCTTGCCTATTTTGGTGGCGGCAAGAAGAAAGGCGGTGCGCAATGACACAGTTGGCATTGGTCATTGACTTGAACGTTTGCGTGGGTTGCAGTGCATGCGTGACGAGCTGTAAGGAATGGAACACGTCCGGTTCAGCCGGCCCGTTATGTGACGAGAATCCTTATGGCGCGGATCCGACCGGCACATTCTTCAATCGTGTGCAGACCTTCGAGATCGGCACCTTCCCCAATAGTGAGACGATGCATTTCCCCAAATCCTGCCTGCATTGCGAAGACCCACCTTGCGTGCCGGTGTGCCCGACAGGCGCTTCGTACAAGCGCAAGGAAGACGGCATCGTGCTGGTGGATTACGACAAGTGCATCGGTTGCAAATACTGTTCTTGGGCCTGTCCGTATGGTGCACGCGAACTCGACGAGAAGCAGAAGGTGATGAAGAAATGCACGCTGTGCGTGGATCGTATCTACGACATGACAATGGCGGAAGAGGATCGCAAACCCTCTTGCGTGAAGGCTTGTCCGACCAATGCGCGTCTGTTCGGTGACATCCATGATCCTGAATCGGTGGTATCGCAAGCGATCCGAGAGGACGGCGGCTATGCGTTGATGCCGGAGTGGGGGACACACCCTTCCAACCATTATCTGCCGCGTCGCAAGACCAAGCTCAAGATCCATCACGATGAGTTGGAGCGCGCAGACAATCCGTTGAAGGTGGAAGGACATCTACCCAAACCAGCCAAGGGCGATTCCTCGATGGATGATGCTTCCGCATGGTGATGCACTGGATGCCACAACATAATTTGATCGAGCAAAAAATATGAAGCCAGCTTTTTCCGTGATCTTTCTGACGACCCTGATCGGTGCTGCACAGGGTCTTTTCCTCGCACTGTTCACACACCAGTCGTATGCCTTGTTCGGTCTGTTGCCGATGCAGTCTGATGGCTTCTATGGCTACGGTAGCGTGATCGCGTTGATGCTGTTGTGCGGAGGGTTGTTCGCCGCAGTGTTCCATCTCGGCAAGCCGAGTTATATGTTCACCCGTGCTTGGCGCGGTATGTTGCAGTGGCGTACATCGTGGCTGTCGCGCGAACTGATCGCGCTACCCGCTTTCATGGGCGTGGTGTTCTTGTACGGTATCACGCATCTCATGGGTTACAGGCCGGAAGTGGTGACCTTGCCCAGCGGCTTGGTCATCGATCTGTCTATCTTGATAGGTGGCGTGGGTACTTTGATGGCGTTCGCCTTGTTCCTTTGCACCGCGATGATCTACGCCTGTCTGCGTTTCCTGCGTGAGTGGCACTCGCCGCTGACGGTCATCAACTACATCTTGATGGGCGGTTCATCAGGATTCATCCTCGCTTCTTTCTATGCCTCCTATGCCGCACCAGATCAGGCAGATTTCTTTGCGGGCTGGGCGATCATCATTACGCTACTTGCGTTCGTGGGACGTTGGGCATCCTTGATACGCAATGCGCGCTTGAAGCCGACTTCGACGATGCAGACGGCGATCGGGGTCAAGCATCCGCATATCGTACAGCGCTCGATGGGCGCGATGGGGGGTACGTTCAATACACGTGAGTTCTTTCACGGCAAGAAAGAATCGTTCATGCGCATGATCAAACCCGGCTTCTTGTTGCTGGCCTTCGTGGCTCCCCTTACGCTGTTGACGCTGGGATTGTTCACGCCTGCGTTGCTCGGCGTTGCGTTTATACTGCAATACATCGGGCTACTGGCTGAGCGCTGGTTCTTCTTTGCACAAGCCAACCATCCGCAGAACCTCTATTACCAGACCATAGGTTGAGCACGACATCTTGAAGACTGCACACACGCGCAATTTCTGGCTGCATCGACTGTTCCCGTTCATGCAGTGGAAGCATATGTTGGATCGCAATTCCACCCGCGCCGATCTGATGGCTGGCATCACGGGTGCGTTGATCGTGCTGCCGCAGGGGGTGGCGTTTGCCACCATCGCAGGGATGCCGCCGGAATACGGCCTTTATGCCGCCATGTTGCCAGCCATCATCGCGGCATTGTTCGGTTCGAGCTGGCATCTAGTTTCCGGCCCAACGACTGCCATCTCGATCGCGGTGTTCGCGGCGGTCAGCCCACTGGCTGATCCTGGTTCTGCGCAATACATCAGTATGGTGCTGACGCTCACCTTCATGGTGGGCGTGTTCCAGTTGATCTTGGGCTTGGCGCGCATGGGAGTGCTAGTCAATTTCATCTCACATACAGTCGTCATCGGTTTCACGGCAGGTGCTGCACTACTCATTGCGGCGAGCCAGATCAAGAATTTCTTTGGACTCGATATCGCGCGTGGGGCTCCGTTCCATGTGGTGCTCGAGCAGGCGGCCGCACAGTTTGGCAACATCAATCCTTATGTCACGTTCGTAGGTCTCGCCACGTTGGCTGTTGGTCTCCTAGCTAAGCGTTTCATTCCCAAGTTGCCCTATATGATCGTTGCGATGGTTGTCGGAAGCGTGATCGCATATCTGATCAATCTCGAAGTCGGTGTCGAGACCACGATGATCAAGACGGTGGGTGCTCTGTCCGCGCAATTGCCACCGTTCGTCATGCCAGACTTTTCATATTCGACGATTCACAAAGTGATGTTCCCGGCACTGGTCGTCACCATGCTGGCTCTGACGGAAGCGGTATCCATCTCGCGTTCCATCGCAGTCAAATCTGAACAGCGCATCGACGGTAATCAGGAGTTCGTCGGGCAAGGCTTGTCGAATCTGGTGGGTAGCTTCTTCTCCGGTTACGCATCATGCGGATCATTCAATCGGAGTGGAGTGAACTATGCGGCGGGCGCGCAGACGCCGATGGCGACCGTGTATGCCTCGATCTTCTTGGTTTTGGTGTTGTTGCTGGTCGCACCGCTCGCCTCCTATCTACCGACAGCCGCAATGGCGGGCATCTTGTTCCTAGTGGCTTGGGGGTTGATCGATTTCCATCACATAACCGCTATCGGCAAGAGTAGTCGCAGCGAGACGGTCATCCTGTGGGTGACATTGATTGGAACCCTGATCGATCTGGAGAAGGGCATCTTCTTCGGCATCCTTCTCTCATTGACCATCTATCTCTATCGTGTCTCGCGCCCCGGTATGCTGGCGGTCGTTCCCGCGAAAGAGGAGGGTGCGTACCACTTCGTGAGTGCCGAGGGACACCAACAATGTCCACAGGTAAGCATCATGCGTATCAATGGCGCTCTATTCTTTGGCGCTGTCGATAATGTGCGCGACAAGCTGAGACAGATCGATGAGATCAATCCGCTACAAAAGACGGTTCTGATCGCCGCTCGAGGAATCACGTTCGTTGATGTGGCGGGTGCAGAGATGTTGGCGCAAGAATCGCGCCGTCGTCGTAAATTGGGAGGGGGGGTGTATTTCTACTCATCCAAGCCGGCGACGATGGATTTCCTTAGGAAAACAGGAAAAATGGAAGATATCGGCGAACGCAATTTTTTCCCCGTGATGTCGAATTGGATCAAGCCGGTCTATGCGACGCTTGATACAGAGATATGCCGCAACTGCAAAGCACGTATCTTTGCCGAATGCCAAGAGAAGCTACCTAACGGGGAACAGAGGTAACAATGAACGATCGTCTCACGCGCTACTTTCCATTCTTGTCTTGGTGGCCATTGCGTGGGCACACAGTCAGATCCGACTTGATCGCAGGTATTACCGTTGCACTGGTGCTCATACCGCAATCCATGGCGTATGCACAGCTCGCTGGTTTACCTGCGTATTACGGGCTGTATGCAGCGTTCCTTCCGGGCATCATCGCTGCGATGTGGGGTTCTTCGGCGCAACTGGCTACGGGTCCCGTCGCCGTGGCTTCTCTGCTGACGGCCTCTGCGTTAGCACCACTCGCCGCCACAGGGTCAGAGCAGTTCGTTGCGCTGGCGATATTGTTGGCGCTGCTGGTTGGGGTGATCCAGCTGACATTGGGCGTCTTCAAGTTGGGTGTAGTGGTTAATTTCTTATCTCACCCTGTGATCGTCGGCTTCACCAATGCTGCCGCCATCATCATCGGACTGTCTCAGCTCAATAAACTGTTCGGCGTCTCGATGGGGCGTAGCGAACATTTCATCAATGACGTGTGGGGCGTGCTGATGCAGATCGGTGAGACCCACTGGCCCACTCTGATGATGGGCGTCTCCGCGTTTGCCATCATGTGGCTGCTGAAGAAATATGCGCCAAAATTACCCGGTGTATTGATTGCTGTTGTGATCACTACGCTGGTGAGTTTCACTATCGGTTTTGAACACAACGGCAAAGCCAAGGTCGATGAGATCGTTGATGTCGAGGTCAAGAACCTTGCCAACGAGTTATCTCAATCTGAGATCAAGATCGCCGAATTGAATGACGCCTTGACCGCCAAAGTAGCTGAACTCAAGCTGCTAAAAAAGAACCATGAAGGTAGCGGTCAACACAATGCCGCGCTCAACTATGAGATAGAGCTGATCAAGCTAGAGCTGAAGAATCTAGAAGGCGAGAACCGAAAAGCCGCGCGTGCGTTGCGCAAGTTCATCTTTGAACAGACACCTGCCACGGAGACACAAGCTGCAAAACTCTATCTGACAGGGCAAGTGCCGCCAGGGGAAGTGTCAGATGGTTACCGTTGGCGTATCAAAAAAGTGAGCCAAGGGGAATTGAAGCTGGTTGGTGGTGGTGAGGTGGTGGGCAGTATTCCCGCTGGCTTGCCCAGCATCGAGATGCCGAAGATGAGTTGGGACATGGTGATGTCGTTGTTCTCCGGCGCACTGGTGATCGCGCTAGTGGGATTCATGGAAGCGATCTCCATCGCTAAGGCGATGGCGGCGAAGACCAAGCAACGCATCAACCCCAATCAAGAACTGCTTGGTCAAGGATTCTCCAACGTCGTCGGTAGCTTCAGCCAAGCATTTCCAGTCAGCGGTTCCTTCTCTCGCTCCGCAGTCAATCTCAATGCCAACGCACAAACAGGGCTGTCTAATGTGTTCGCAGGTTTGGTCGTGTTGGTCGCCTTGCTGTTTCTCACGCCGTTGCTTTACCACCTGCCGCAAGCGGTATTGGCTGCCGTGATCATGATGGCGGTGGTTGGGCTGATCAACTTCAAAGCCATCGGCCATGCGTGGCATACACATAAGCATGATGGTATCGCTTCGGTCGTCACCTTCATTGCGACGCTGGCATTCGCACCGCATCTGGATAACGGCATCATGGTGGGAGCTGGCCTCGCCATCATCCTGTATCTGTATCGCACCATGTCTCCCAGAGTGGCGATCCTTGGGCGCCATCCTGATGGCACGCTACGCGATGTCAAAGTACACAATCTGTCGGTCAGTGAGAACGTCATCGCACTGCGTTACGACGGTTCACTCTACTTCGCCAACGTCCCCTATTTTGAAGATGCGGTCTTGGAGGCAGTGGCGAACAATCCGCGCGCAATGCATCTGTTGATCGTATCGGATGGGATCAATCAGCTCGATGCTTCGGGCGACGAGGTGATACACCACGTCGTGGAGCGGTTGCGCTCCAACGGTATTCGGGTGACCTTCAGTGGATTGAAGAAGCAAGTGTTGGATGTGATGCGCCAATCGGGCCTACTGGATTACATCGGACAAGACAATATCTTCCCCGATGAGGAAAGAGCGTTGGAAGCGATCTATGTCGAGGTGTTGGAAGTCCGCCCTGATGCTAAACGTCGCCTGCTGAAGCAGCACATAGGCGGTGACGATGGAATCAAGACTTGGTTGTAGGCGCGGAATCGTAAATGATGGCTCATCCAACCGGAGGTAAAGAACAGCAGGGCTTTAGTGCTACGTTAGGCAAAGATGCGTTGGCTTCTGTGGTGGTCTTTTTAGTAGCGTTACCGCTATGTATGGGGGTCGCCATCGCCTCTGGTGTGTCTCCAATGGCGGGTCTGATCACCGGCATCATCGGCGGATTAGTAGTCGGATTCTTGGCAGGCTCGCCTTTGCAAGTGAGTGGCCCTGCGGCAGGGTTGACCGTGCTGGTGTGGCAGTTGGTGCAACAACATGGCATGGCGATGCTGGGGGTGATCGTGCTCTTGGCAGGTCTCCTCCAACTGTTGGCGGGTCTGCTCAAGTTGGGGCAATGGTTCCGCGCAGTTTCCCCTGCAGTCATTCACGGCATGCTGGCGGGTATCGGCGTGCTGATCTTCGCCTCTCAATTCCATGTGATGCTCGACAAGAAACCGCTGGGTGATGGTCTGCAAAACTTTGCGGGTATCCCTGCGGTGCTGTTCGAGACGATAGAGTCGAATGGAGCATCTTTGCAGGCGCTTTACATCGGCCTGCTGACCATCGCATTGATCGTGCTGTGGAGCAAGTTCGCTCCTGCTAGGTTCAAGATCATTCCGGCTACACTGGTGGCTGTCGTGATGGCTGTCGTCGTCGCTGCTGCGATGCAACTCAAGATCAAATATATCCCCGACCTGTTGAGCAATCCAGATGACATCTACAACCTGTGGTCGGCGGTGCAGTATCCCACGCTAGAGAATCTGCGACGTGCATTCGAGCCAGCGATTTTGATCGCCGCTGTTTCGGTGGCCTTCATCGCCAGTGCAGAGACCTTGTTGAGCGCCAGTGCTGTCGATCAGTTGCATCAAGGTGCGCGCACCAAATATGACAAAGAACTTTCTGCACAAGGAGTGGGTAACACGCTGTGCGGGATGCTGGGTGTGTTGCCGATGACGGGTGTCATCGTGCGTTCCACCGCCAATGTCGAGGCGGGGGGCAAGACACGCGCCTCCGCCATCTTGCATGGAGTCTGGCTGTTGCTGTTCGCTGCTGCATTGCCATTCACCTTGAGCTACATCCCCGTTGCCAGCTTGGCGGCCGTGCTTGTATTTACGGGTTATAAATTGGCCTATCCTAAAGCCGTCCCTAGCTTGCTCAAATTCGGCAAGAGTGAAGTGGCGATCTATGCGGTGACCATCGTGATGATCGTCACCACCAATCTGCTGGAAGGAGTATTGATCGGTCTCGGGCTGTCGGTGCTCAAACTGCTGCAAGCCTTTTCACACCTAGAGATCAAATGGGATGAGGACATCATCAACAATCGCGTGCATATCCATCTGCAAGGTGCGGCTACTCTGATACGACTTCCTATGCTGGCGGCGGAACTGGAAGGGGTCAGGCCGGGTTCTGAAGCACACATCCACTTCGAGCACTTGGACTACATCGACCATGCCTGCCTTGATCTTCTGTCCAGTTGGGAACGTCAACATGAGACTACCGGCGGCAGTCTCATCATCGAATGGGAAGAACTCTCCTCAAAATTCCACCAACGCCGAGTTGGTGCCAATCGATTCGCATAAGGGAAAAGCCTTGTGTGTCATAGCGTTCCCGCACGGCTGAATTAGCATTCGCTGATAAATAACCCTAAGGTGTAGTATGGATTACCCGTCATGGCTATGGACGTGGTTTTGTAAGTGCTCAAATATGCGTCGTCTTTTTGCGCTACTTTCGCCAAGTTCGTTGTGTTAAGTGAAGGTAAGCATGACCGACTGGATGATCATCATCTGATCGATACGGGGCGGCAGGGTGGAAGCAACTTAACCTTAACGAGGGAGTTAAAAAATGATCAAGAAGTACTTGTTCGTTATCACATGTGCGGTCGGTCTGGCATTTTCTGCGGTCCAAGCACAGGCGGAAGTAGATAAACATGCACGCAATCTGGCCGCTTCTTGTGCGGCTTGTCATGGTACCGGTGGTCATAGCGCAGGTGGCACGCCGGTTCTGGCTGGGATGGACAAAGCATTGTTCATCGGCTCGATGAAAGACTTCAAAGCAGGCGCTCGTCCCGCCACGGTCATGCACCAGCATGCCAAGGGATACACCGATGATGAATTCAGCCTGTTGGCTGATTTTTTTGCGGCTCAAAAACGCTAGTCATAGTCGATCATCGACTCATCAATCTATCAGGGAGCAGAACATGTCAATCAATCGTCGTGATTTTTTGAAATTGAGTGCAGCTGGAATCGCTATTGGTGCATTCCCCAGTATCGCGTTTGCTAAAAGTGAATTGTTGAAGAAAAAAGGCCAACGTGTCGTTATCGTGGGTGGTGGTTTTGGTGGAGCCACGGCAGCAAAATATATCCGCATGTGGAGTGAGAACAAGATCGAAGTGGTACTGGTGGAGCGGAACAAACAGTTCGTTTCCTGTCCGATGAGTAACACGGTGTTGAGCGGTAAGCGCACCATCAAAGACTTGACGCGCAATTACGATGGCTTGAAGAAACATGGCATCAAACAGATCCAAGGTGAAGTCACAGGCATCGATCCTGAAAAGCAAGCGGTGATGTTGGCTAATGGGCATTTGAGCTATGACCGTTTGATCGTTGCCCCCGGCGTCGATTTCATGTTCGAGCAGATCGAAGGTCTGAATGCCAAGGTGGCTGATGAGAGCATCCACCATGCGTGGAAAGCGGGTGCGCAGACTGTGGCCTTACGCAAGCAACTGGAATCGATGCCGGACGGTGGCGTGTTCGCGCTCAGTATCCCTAAAGCTCCCTATCGTTGCCCACCTGGACCATACGAGCGTGCATGCCAAGTGGCGCACTATCTGAAGAACAACAAACCAAAGTCCAAGGTGTTGATCTTGGATGCCAATCCAGACATCACCTCCAAGAAGGGGTTGTTCACCGCTGCGTGGAACGAACTGTATCCAAACATGGTGGAATACCGCCCCAATGCGGCTGTGTTGAAAGTGGATGTCGAGAGCAAGACTGCCAAGACAGAATTTGAAGATATCAAGGCAGATGTGCTGAACGTCATACCACCGATGAAGGCAGGTGCAGTGGCTAGTATGGCGGGTGTCGTGGGTGCAGATGGTCGTTGGTGTGCAGTCGATTTCTTGACCTATGAATCGAAGGTCCACAAGAACATCCATATCATCGGAGATGCGATTTCTGCTGCATTGCCCAAGTCAGGGCATATGGCGACCTCTCAGGCTAAAGTCTGTGCGGCAGCCATCATTGAACTGATGCAAGGGCAGACGCCGGATCAGAATCCAACCATCGTGAACACCTGCTACAGCATGGTGAGCGACATCGAATCGGTGCACGTGGCTAACGTGTTCCGCTTCAATGTTGAAAAGCAAGCGATGATCTCGGCAGAGGGTGGCGGTGTATCGGCAAAACGCTCTGAATTGGAAGGCGCGATGGCCAACTACTGGTTGGAAAACATCTTGAACGATGTGTTGACCTGATGCGGAAACTCTGGAGGTGCCACTAGGCACTTCCAGAATATGAGGGTATGTTTTAAGCAATGTGTTTGATTTAGCTTGGAGGGCTCGCAGGCGTAACTCCAAAGGGCTATCTGATTTGCCCGTCGTGGTTATGGACTCGAAGTGGTGGCGCGTTCTTAATACCGTGCCCACGTTGCGTTCGTGGCTCGACAATATTTTTGTAACAACTTTTAAACAGTACGGAGAAGAAAGATGAATTTCGATAAAGAGTTTGATGCAAGTGGACTGAACTGCCCGTTACCTATCATCAAGACGAAGAAGTCGTTGGGGGATATGGAGTCTGGTCAGGTACTCAAAGTGATCGCAACTGACTGCGGAGCTGTGAAGGATATGCAGGCGTTTGCCGATCAGACGGGTAACACGCTGTTGTCAAACACTGAAGAAGGTGGCAAGTACATTTTCTTCATGAAGAAGAAGTGATTCATCGCGAATTGATACGAGAGGAATGACATGACGCAAAAGAAAATGGCGATCATCGCTACCAAAGGCACGCTGGATATGGCATACCCGCCGTTCATCCTGGCTTCTACCGCTGCGGCGCTTGGATACGAAGTACAGATATTCTTCACTTTCTATGGATTGCAACTACTGCGCAAAGACCTGTCTGATGTGAAGATCAGCCCCTTGGCTAACCCAGCGATGCCGATGCCAGTGCCTATGCCAGTGATGGTGCAGATGCTGCCAGGTATGGAATCGATGGCTACCATGATGATGAAACAGAAGCTGACTAAGCACGGTGTCGCTTCCTTGGAAGAGTTGCGCGATCTGTGCCTTGAGGCTGAGGTGAAATTCATCGCCTGCCAAATGACCGTCGATCTGTTCGAATTCGACAAGAGTGAGTTCATCGAGAACGTAGAGTACGGCGGCGCGACCATGTTCATGGGTTTCGCTGGCGATACTGACGTTTGTTTGTTTATCTGATCCAAGCTCGGCATGCTCGTTCCCAGAGAGGGCGAGCTCGTCGTGAATTTGTCGTCAAGCGCAGTACCACTAAAATCAATCAGGGAGAGCACTAAATGAAGATGAACAAAATTCTTGCTGCACTTTGCGTCGCTGGTTTGGCTACGCCTCAATTTGCAAACGCGACCAACGGTATGTTGATGGAAGGCTACGGCCCTATCGCTACCGGTATGGGGGGCGCATCGATGGCCTATGACAACGGTAATGCAGGCATGGCTAACAATCCAGCGACCCTTGGTTTGATGGCAGATGGAAGTCGTTTGGATATCGCCCTAGGTGGCTTGCATCCAAGCATCACTTCAAAAATGACGGGTATGCCCAATGCTGAATCCGGTGGTACTGCTTACTACATGCCAGCCGTTGGTTGGACTAGTAAGAAAGGGGGCATGGCTTATGGTATTGGTATGTTCGCGCAAGGCGGCATGGGTACGGAATATAAATCTACAGATTGGGTTGGCGCAGGATCTGGTTTGGCAAGCCGTTCTGAAGTTGCCGTTGGTAATGTAATCATTCCTATGGCCTATGATGTTTCTTCAGAGCTGACGATCGGTGGCACATTGGATGTCGTTTGGTCCAGTATGGATTTAAAGATGGCGATGGCTGCTTCCCAAATGAGCTCAATGTATGGTGCTGGTCTTATCACAGCGAGTGGTGGAGCTGCCGCAACATTACCGACATTCCTTGGTGGTACGAACAATGCTGGCTATTTCAATTTCTCTGACAATAGTTCATTCACTGGTAGTGCTAAATCGACCGGATACGCTGGTAAGTTGGGTGTGACTTATAAACTCGGCAAGCAGTTGACTCTAGGCGCAACCTATCATGCAAAGACGGCAGTCGGTGATATGACTAGCAACAGTGGTCAAATGATGTTGGTAGACAATGCCAATGCATTGGGTGGTGGGGCTGGGACAACCTACACACTGAATGGCAAGATCACGGTCGTCAATTTTCAATTCCCAGAGACCTATGGTTTTGGGGCTGCTTATCAAGCAACAGATGATCTGATGGTTGTTGCTGACTGGAAGCGTATTGGTTGGAAATCGGCCATGAAAAATTTCCGTATGAAGTTCTCCAGTACTGATATGGGTGGACTCGCTATGGACATGACCATGCCGCAAAATTGGAAAGACCAAGATGTCATTCAACTGGGTGCGGCCTATAAGTTATCCCAAGCACTAACAGTACGTGCAGGAGCTAATCTGGCAAGTAATCCAGTGCCGAATGATACGGTGAACCCTCTGTTCCCTGCGACTGTTGCGAACCACATCACGATGGGCGCTGGTTATGCAATTGACAACGCATCATCAATAAACGGCTCCTTTGTCTATGCACCTAAAGTGACTGTTACTGCACCAGCGGCATCGGGTGGCTACACGATCGACCACGGTCAGATGAACTGGCAGTTGATGTATAGCCGTAGTTTGTAAGTTCTCAAAAAAAGCTAAGCTTCAATGAAACGGCCCGATAATCTATCGGGCCGCGTCGTTGGGTGTTGCGATCATTTGTCCCAAACGTAAAGAGGAGATACTGATGAGTAATGAGATCGATCTGAATCGCCGCAAGGCATTGAAAGCCGGTGGAGGGATGGGGTTGCTGGCGCTGTTTGGAGGCTTGAGTCTTTTGCGTCCGACTGATGCATTGGCTGAATGGAACAAGGCAGCTTTCACTTCCAAAGCAATGGATGAGGCACTTACAGGTTTGGGCGCGACTGCGCCGGAGAGCAATGCGACAGCCATTCAATTGACTGTTCCTGAGATCGCTGAGAATGGTTCTGTAGTTCCTGTCACTGTGTCGAGTTCGCTCGCGAATGTCGAGCAGATATCCATCTTGGTGGACAAGAACCCCAACGTATTGGCAGCCAGTTTTACGCTCCCACAAGGCACAGAAGCGTTGGTGACTACCCGTGTGAAGATGGGCCAAACGGCTAACGTCGTGGCGATCGTCAAGGCGGATGGCAAGTTCTATCGTACTGCCAAAGAGGTCAAGGTCACGGCTGGTGGTTGCGGCGGCTGATCATTCCCTGAGACGACACATTCGAAGAAGGAAGAAGACATGGCAAATCCAATGAAGATTCGCGCTACTGCGAAAGAGGGCGTGACTGAAGTAAAGATTTTGATGCAACATGATATGGAGACAGGGTTGCGCAAAGAGGCAGATGGCACCTTGGTACCTGCTTGGTTCATCACCGAAGTCAAAGCGCAATATCAAGGCCGCACAGTGATGGAAGCGCAATTTGGACAGTCTGTATCCAAGAATCCCTACCTGCTGTTCCGATTCAAAGGGGGAACGGCGGGAGAGAAGGTCTCAGTCAGCTGGGTCGATAACAAAGGCGAAAGCCGTACCGACGAGGCGACGATCGCAGCATGATGCGATGAATGAATAAATTGGCTATGCGACTGCATGGCCATTTTTTATCAGGGAGAGAAAATGAGAACCAAACAGACATACAAAGCGCTTTTATTGCTTGCTCTGTCAGCAAGCATCACGGCGGTTGCTGCTGAAACTGCGGTGACTGATTCGGATCGCATCGAGCAGTATCGTGAAATGATCAGTGATGGTAATCCTGCCGAGTTCGATGAGATGCGCGGCGAAGAGTTGTGGAAGAAAGCGGCGGGGCCAAATAAAGTCAGTTTGGAGCAATGCGATCTGGGTAAAGGCGTGGGTGTGGTGAAGGGCGCTTACGCCGAATTGCCGAAGTATTTCAAAGACACGAACAAGGTGCAGGATCTTGAGTCTCGCTTATTGACGTGCATGACGACCCTGCAAGGTTTTACTGAAGATGAAGTGGCTGCCAAACCCTTTGCATCGGATAAGAAAGCCTCTGACATCTCGTCGCTGGCGACCTATGTGGTGGGGCAATCCAAAGGCATCAAGATGGCGGTTTCGACCAAGCATCCTAAAGTCAAAGAGTCGTACGAGATCGGCAAGCGCATATTCAACTATCGCGCAGGGCCGTATGACTTCGCTTGTTCCACTTGCCATGCCACCACGGGCGTACGAATCCGTATGCAAGACCTGCCCAACCTGAGTCACAACAAAAAGGATGCGCAGACTGCCTACACGACTTGGCCTGCTTATCGTGTCTCACAAGGGCTGACACGTTCGTTCCAGTGGCGCTTGAACGATTGTTTCCGTCAACAACGATTCCCTGAACCCAAGTTCGCTTCTGAAGCGACTGTCGCTTTGACCACCTTCTTGGCAGTCAGCGCGAACGGTGCAGAATTTGCTGGCCCAGGTCTGAAACGCTAAAGGGGATATGAACATGAATGCAAAACTGATGATCGGACTGATGGTGGGTGTATCGCTAGCGATGCCTAGCTTTGCAGAAAACTTGGATGCCAAGACCGCAGAGATCGTGAAACGCGATTTTCGCGACAAAGGTATCGCCAAAGCGACACGTGTGAATCAAGACGAGTTGCAAGCGGCATGCAGCAAATACGTGGATAAACTTCCGCCCAAACTGAAAGCCAAGTTGGAAGCCAAAGAATCTGAGGCGATCAAATTTCCTGCGGATGGAAAATTCATGGGTGATTGGAAAGCGGGCGAGAAGTTGGCGCAAAGTGGGCGCGGTATGACATGGAGCGACAAGGCAGAGGATCCAGCCGGCGGCAATTGCTACAACTGTCACCAACTCTCATCCAAAGAGATCGCCTTCGGCACCATCGGTCCTAGCTTGCTGAACTTCGGCAAGGTACGCGGCAATGGGGAGGACATCCAGCGCTACGTATATGCACGCATCTACGACGCTAAGGCATCGAATGCCTGCGCCAACATGCCGCGCTTCGGCCACATGGGTATCTTGAGCGAAGCACAGATGAAGGATCTGGTCGCACTGTTGTTGGATCCTGAATCTCCCGTCAATAAGTAACACCGCTGATGCACCCCTCCCGTTCGTGGAGGGGTAGTTCGCTGGTCTCGTAGTCTCTATCTGCATTCAACAAAGGATCCCACAGCATGAATCGTCGCGAATTCCTTCAGATAATGGCCATCGCATCAGCGAGCGGTTTCGTGCTGAACAGCAACGAGAGCTATGCAGCCAGCGATGCCTCGCGCATGTATGACTTACCACGTCGCGGCAACGTCAGTTTCATGCATATCACTGACAGTCATGCGCAGCTGTATCCGATCCATTTCCGCGAACCTTCGATCAATCTAGGCGTGGCGGCTATGAGTGGGCAAGCGCCGCATCTGGTCGGCAAGGCACTGCTCAAGCGCTTCGGCATCAAGCAGGGTTCGCCGCAAGCGCATGCCTTCACCAGTTTAGATTTCATCGAGGCGGCGAAGAGCTACGGCAAGGTGGGTGGCTTCGCGCATCTGGCGACACTGGTCAAACAGATACGTGCCTCGCGCCCGGGTTCATTGCTATTGGATGGCGGTGACACATGGCAAGGAAGTGGACAGGCACTGTGGAGCAACGGTCAGGACATGATCGAAGCCTGTCTTGAATTGGGCGTGGATGTGATGACCATGCACTTTGAATGCATGTATGGCGCGCAACGCATCAAAGATGCGGAAGAGGGCATCTTGAAGGGCAAGATGGACGTGGTGGCGCACAACGTCAAGACTACGGACTTCGGCGATCCTGTGTTCAAGCCCTACGTCATGAAAGAGATGAACGGTGTTCCTGTCGCCATCATCGGCCAAGCTTTCCCTTACAGCACCATCGCCAATCCGCGCTATTTCGTACCCGATTGGTCTTATGGGATACAAGAAGAGAATCTGCAAGCCACCATCGATGAGGTGCGCAAGAAGGGCGCGCAGGTCGTCGTGCTGTTGTCTCACAACGGCATGGATGTGGATTTGAAACTAGCGTCGCGCGTCAGTGGATTGGATGCCATTTTGGGTGGTCACACACATGACGGCATACCCGCACCCATCCCTGTGAAGAATCGAGGCGGCACCACGCTGGTGACCAATGCTGGCTCCAATGGCAAGTTCCTCGGCGTGTTGGATTTCGACGTGAAGGCCGGAAAGATCACGAGCTTCCATTACAAATTACTGCCGGTGTTTTCCAACTTGCTGGCAGCAGACAAGAGCATGACCGCGTTGATGCAGAAGCACCGCGCACCCTACGAGAGCAAGCTCTCCGAAAAGCTGGCGACCACCGATGGTCTGCTGTACCGCCGTGGCAATTTCAACGGCAGCTTCGACCAAGTGATACTCGATGCGCTGATGAAAGAGAAAGACGCACCTATCGCTTTCTCGCCCGGCTTCCGCTGGGGAACATCATTGTTGCCGGGTTCAGATATCACCATGGAAGATGTGCTCAACCAGACCGCCATCACCTATCCCTACAGCACACTCACCGAGATGACGGGCGCGCAGATCAAAGGCGTGCTGGAAGACGTGGGAGACAACCTGTTCAATCCGGATCCGTACTACCAGCAAGGTGGCGATATGGTGCGTGTGGGTGGCTTGGAATACACCTGTGAGCCGAACGCGAAGATGGGGCAGCGCATCCAAGACATGCGCCTGAACGGGCAGCTATTGGATGCGAGCAAGACCTACAAGGTGGCGGGTTGGGCACCTGTATCCGAAGCGGCAAGAGACAAAGGCGGTGAGCCGATATGGGACTTGGTTGCACGTCATCTGCGAAATGAAAAAGTCGTCAAAGTCAGCACACCGAACGTGCCAAAACTTAAAGGTGTGGCAGGCAATCCTGGCATGATTTGAGTAAGCTAAAAAGGAAGGCAAAATGAAAAAACTACAGACACTCATCGCAATCTTGCTGATCGCCTTTGCTCAAATGGCGATCGCCGAAACGGATAAGGCAGGGATCAATTACACCAACGTCAAACTTCAGATCGCGCGTATCCAGATTCAAGATAGTGTGAGTTTTGACGATGCAGTGGAATCGCTCAAACTGCGCGCCAATCAACACAATCTAAAATTCGTCGGAGCGAACCAACTCTACAAAGAGATCGAAGCACTGACTGGCAAGCCCGCAAAACGCATGGAGATATTCAATTTTTGCGATGGTCTGACCGCCAACAAGATGCTCGCTGCCGACCCGATGATGATCGCCTTCATGCCGTGCCGCATCGCACTGATAGAAGACAGTAAAGGCAAGCGATGGGTTATCTCGATGATGATGGATCTGAAGTTGATCAAGGCCATGCCTGCGGATACGCGTCAAAGTGCAGAGCGTGTGATGGCGGCTATGAAAGACATGATGGTAGCAGCAAGCAAAGGTGATCTGTAACGGTAGAACGCGGTTGAATTGAGGAAATGTAATGAGTGATTATTCGTACAACGTAGAAGAAAGCGACTTCGATGAATTGGTGGTCGCGAAGTCGCACGAAATACCCGTCTTGGTAGACATCAGTGCTGACTGGTGCGCACCTTGCAAGGTGTTGGCACCATTGCTACACAAGATGGTCTTTGCCTATGACGGCAAGTTCATATTGGGTATCGTAGACGCTGATGAGAATATGAAGATCGCTGGGCGCCATAAGGTGAGGGGATTCCCTACCGTGATCGCCTACAGCAAAGGCGTGGAGGTCGATCGCTTCCACAGTTCACAGACGGAAGGCTTCCTGCGCAAATTCATCGATGGCGTAATCGAGAAGCATAATGCTGCCGAGACAAAAGCCATAGCTTGAAGATTTAACCAGACCTTCTCTGGCGCATTCCATCGGGGATATCGCAGCCTCCCCGAATCAGACAACTCATCGTCCAAGGCTTGCATCATCATTGGATATTCCAAGGACAAGCCATGGACACATCGCAAAGCACTACCGAAAATTCACAACCCCCTCCACAGGTCACCCTGATGCAGGCCTTCTGGTATTGGCTCAAGCTGGGCTTCATCAGTTTTGGCGGGCCAGCTGGGCAGATCGCCATCATGCATCATGATCTAGTGGAGAAGCATCGCTGGATATCCGAGAAACGTTTCATGCATGCACTTAACTACTGCATGGTGCTACCCGGCCCCGAAGCGCAACAACTCGCCACTTATATCGGCTGGCTGATGCACCGCACATGGGGTGGCATCATGGCGGGTGTGCTATTCGTCTTGCCTTCGCTGTTCATCCTCATCGCGTTGTCGTGGCTGTATATCGCTTTCGGTGATGTGCCGCTGGTGGCAGGGCTGTTCTACGGCATCAAACCTGCAGTGACTGCCATTGTGGTACATGCGGCACATCGTATCGGCTCACGTGCGCTCAAGAACAACGTGCTGTGGGCCATCGCCGCCGCATCGTTCGTCGCCATCTTTGCCATGAATGTGCCGTTCCCCGCCATCGTGTTTGGTGCAGCCTTGATCGGCTTCTTCGTTGGACGCATCTCGCCTGAGCACTTCAAAACTGGCGGCGGACATGGCAAAGCGAACAAGTCTTTTGGCGCCGCGTTGATTGACGATGACACACCAACCCCAGAGCACGCACGTTTCCGTTGGACGGGACTCATCAAGGTAGTCTTGATAGGTGGGTTGTTGTGGTTGCTGCCCATGACCTTGCTGACGTTGAACTACGGATGGGATCACACCTTGACGCAGATGGGCTGGTTCTTCACCAAGGCTGCGCTACTCACCTTCGGCGGCGCCTATGCGGTGTTGCCCTACGTGTATCAGGGTGCAGTCGGGCACTACGGTTGGCTCACCCCAACGCAAATGATCGACGGCTTGGCGCTGGGCGAGACTACGCCGGGACCGCTCATCATGGTGGTGGCTTTCGTCGGCTTCATTGGTGGTTACACGCAAGCGTTGTTCGGTGCAGAGAATCAGTTCCTGGCGGGGGCATTAGCCGCTACGCTGGTGACGTGGTTCACCTTCCTACCTTCCTTCATGTTCATCCTCGCAGGCGGTCCGCTGGTCGAATCCACGCATGGCGATCTGAAATTCACCGCGCCACTCACGGCTATCACGGCCGCCGTGGTCGGCGTGATATTGAATCTAGCTATGTTCTTCGGTTACCACGTGCTGTGGCCGCAAGGCTTTAAGGGCACATTCGATATCGCTTCAGCAATGATCGCGCTTGCGGCTACCTTCGCCCTGTTCCGTTACAAACGCGGCGTGATGGAAGTCATCGCATTGTGTGCCGTGGTTGGTCTCGTGATCAAAATGATCTTGTGAAGTGATTCAGGGCAGAGAGGGGCG
The DNA here is from genome assembly GCA_041665725.1 of Sideroxydans sp. Lineage (GTDB taxonomy): Bacteria > Pseudomonadota > Gammaproteobacteria > Burkholderiales > Gallionellaceae > Sideroxyarcus. Next base: position 24,603 of record JBAYIG010000007.1, read on the forward strand.
CGAAGTAACTCGGAGTGGAGGGTTGCTGGTGTATATGGTGTGTCACATATCGGCCTTAGCGGACGTTTGGATCATCCTAAGTTTCGTCCGCTTTTGGCATAGTGCGGAAGCATGTGAGCGTTCCAGCGACCGTCCGCTAAGTCCATACCCCTCGCGTTGCTTTGACTGAGCTTCTGCACGGCGTTATGAAAAGCCCATCACTCTAGCCGACTTCAATACCCCCAGAACTTAGTTGTTATTGCCTCGTTCCAATCCTCTAGAATTTCGACACGTCTTTCCGTCCATCTTCTGGAGTGAGGCATCCTTTGAAGCGTCTCAATTTCGATAACCGATTCATCCGTGAGTTGCCGGGTGATGCAGGCGCTAGCAGAACGTCGCAAGGCATCTGCTGGTCGGCGGTCGTGCCAACATCGGTGAGTCGTCCATTCTTGCTGGCGTACTCGTCGGAGGTGTTAGAGCTGCTCGATCTGAGTGATGCGGATGCACGTTCGCCCGAATTCTTGCAGGCATTCGCGGGCAACCGATTGCTTGATGGGATGGCGAGCTACGCCACGCGTTACGGTGGTCATCAGTTCGGACAATGGGCGGGGCAACTGGGGGATGGGCGTGCCATCGGTTTGGGTGAGGTCATCAATTCAAAAGGTGAGCGCTGGGAGTTGCAGCTCAAAGGCGCGGGCGTCACGCCGTATTCAAGGCGGGCGGATGGACGCGCGGTGTTGCGTTCTTCGTTGCGAGAGTTCTTGTGCAGCGAGGCAATGCATCATCTGGGCATTCCCACTACGCGCGCGTTGAGTCTGATCGCCACGGGTGATGGTGTGGTGCGCGACATGTTGTATGACGGCAATCCTGCCGTCGAGCCGGGTGCCATCGTGTGTCGCGTTGCTCCATCCTTCACTCGCTTTGGTCACTTCGAGATATTGGCGTCGCGCGGCGAGCATGAGTTGTTGCAACGCTTGGTGAGCTTCACCTTGTCGCGCGATTTTCCGTTCATCGTGGGGACGGATGCCGAGCGTTTTGCCACATGGTTCCGCTTGGTGTGTGAGCGCACCGCATTGCTGATGGTGGAGTGGTTGCGTGTGGGTTTCGTGCACGGCGTGATGAACACCGACAACATGTCCATCCTCGGCCTCACCATCGACTACGGTCCGTATGGTTGGGTGGACAACTTCGATCCGGGCTGGACGCCGAACACTACCGATGAACAATTCCACCGCTACTGTTTCGGTCGGCAATCAGTGGTGGCACGTTGGAATCTGGAACGCTTGGCGGAAGCGCTGATGCCCGTCGCTCCTTCGCGCAAGATGTTGGATGAGGGGCTGGCGCATTTCGATGAAACCTTCCAAGCCGCACTCGCAACGATGTTGGCGGCGAAGTTCGGCTTGCTGACGTGGAAAGAAGACGATATGGCTTTGGTCGAGACGGTGTTCGATCTGATGCAACAAGCCGAAGTGGATATGACGGAGTTCTTTAGGCAACTGGCGGAAGTGAAGCAACATGAACCCACCTTGGAGACCTTGCGCTCGGCCTTCTATCGCGCGCCGTTGTATGAATCACACGCTGCCTTGTTCGAAGCGTGGCTGTTGCGTTATGCGAATCGCTTGGGGCAACAACAAGATGATGATGCGTCGCGCCGAGTGCGTATGAACAAGGTGAATCCGCGTTTCGTGTTGAGGAATTATCTAGCGCAAGAAGCTATCGACGCGGCGATGCAGAATGACTTGAGCAAGATCGAACAACTGATGCAGGCCGCGCGCCATCCTTATGATGAGTCTCATTCCGCGAACCTCATCGCTAAACGACCCGACTGGGCATTGGATAAGGCGGGGTGTTCGATGCTGTCTTGTAGTTCATAAGCCGCCTCTCTCTAGTATCCGTTATGCATTTTGTGCGGTAATATCTAATAAAAACAATTTAATATGCCTATTTTAGGGATGTTGTTCGATGTGCGGTGGGCTAGTTTTTACAGCGTAACAAATGAAAAAATAAATTGCAAAATGATAAAAAATGAAAGTAAAATGACCTCAAATATTTTTGGAGATATAAAGTGTCTCATCACAAACTGACCCCTAAGACATTTTGCACGACGAGCGAAACCGCTGAGATGCTGGGTATCTCCTTGAGAACGGCACAGATGTGGACTGAGAGCGGATTGCTTGAAGCGTGGAAGACTGAGGGAGGGCATCGCCGTATCTCGCGCGAATCAGTCGAGCGTTTGCTGGCCAATCCTTCAGTGCAGTCACTCGTACCTTCAGTGGCTAATCGCAAAGCCGTAGTGAGTAAGGCAGAGGTGGCATCTGAAACGCCTCTCAAGATATTGGTTGTGGAAGACGAGCCTAATTTGCAACGTCTGTACGCGATCAATATGAGGAGTTGGTCGATCAAGCCGGAGGTGAGTACGGCCTTGGATGGATATGAGGCTTTGGTCAAGGTCGGCCGGGGTATGCCGGACCTGTTGGTCACCGATCTGCATATGCCGGGGATGGATGGATTCCGCATGCTGAACGTGCTGTATAGCATGCCCGAGCTGAGCGGGATGAAGATCGTCATCGTCAGTGGATTGAGCGCCCAAGAGATCAAAGAACGGGGTGGTATCCCGGTTGGAGTCGACCTTCTCCCCAAGCCCATCCCATTCGATCAGTTGCGTGCCATCGCCGAGGAGCTGGTGGCCGTGCGTCAATCCAATATTCAAAAGGAGCTTGCATGAAGAAGATTCTGTTGGTGGATGATCATTCTGATATCCGCAGATTGGTCCGTATCACACTGGGTAAAGGGTTCGAGGTGTTGGAGGCGGAAGACGGTGTGACCGCGCTCAACGTCATTCGCCAGATGAGGCCACACCTTGTCGTGCTCGATGTGATGATGCCGGGTGAGATGGATGGCCTCAAGGTGTTGGACATCATCAAGGGCGATCCTGAATTGAAGAGCACAAAGGTCATCATGGTGACGGCGCGCGGTCAGGCGCAAGACCACGACGACGGCATGAAGCGCGGTGCCGATGCCTATTTCATCAAGCCATTTAGTCCATTGCAGCTAGTCAGCTTCATCAAGGAGAAGTTGGCTGGGTGAGAATGATGAATACGCCATCCTCATCATCTGATGATCCCAAGCCCGCAGGCGTACAGCCAGCGCTTGCGCCTAGCGAGGCATTGCACGATCAGCTCTATCGCTATGCCGAAGATCTGCAACAGATGGTGCAGCGCAATGAAGAGTTGGAGCGGCAGTATGACGCGTTGGTGGCGTACAGTTCTAAGCTCTTCGCAAGCGGTAAAGAATTGGATGCGGTGATCAGGAGTTCGCGTGACATCCATTTGGTCACAGATGTCTCAGGTCGCATCCTGCAAGCCAATCCGGCAGCTTCGATCTTGGCATCACAAGATAAGCTGATTGGTGCATCTCTCTCAGATTGGATCAGTCCATCCCATATCGAACGCTTTCAAGAACTGTTGGATAAAGTCGTGCTGCATGTGGCGGGTGTCGATGAGCAGGATGAGCTCCAACTCGAGCATCTTGTGGGTGACGCAGCCCAGATATCCACCTCGGTCCAGGTGTTCTCGATACGCGAAGCGACGGGTACGCAGGACCTGCATTGGGTGATACGTGACATCTCAACTTTGCGTGAGCGTGAGTTAGATAATCAAGTCTCCTCGATGGTGCTCAACAATGCTTCTGAAGGTGTCATGGTCGCAGACACGGAAGGGCGGATATTGGCCGTGAACCCTGCGTTTGGTCGGATCACTGGATACGATGCCGTTGAAATGATTGGGCAGGATCTGCGGATACTTCAATCGGGCAGACAAGGCGAACAGTTCTACGATGAGATGTGGGTCGCGCTGAAAGCCACGGGTGTTTGGCAAGGCAGGGTCTATAACAAGAAGAAGAATGGTGAGATATATCCGGAATTGCTGTCGATCAGTGCGGCAAAGGATTCGGACGGAAAGGTGCTGACTTACATCGGCGTGTTCTCGGACCTGTCCAATCTGATCGAGCCTGAAAGCAAGATCGCCCAGTTCGCCTTCTATGACAGCCTCACCGGCCTCCCGAATCGCATGTTGTTGCACGACAGGATGGAACAGGCTCTTGCAACTGCGGAGCGCACGGGTGGTTCGTTCACCTTGCTCTTCATTGATTTGAACCAATTCAAAAAGGTGAACGATGGCTTCGGACATGCGGTCGGTGACGCCGTGTTGCAGGAAGTCTCACGTCGTATGCAAGCCGCATTGGAGGAGTGCGACACTCTGGCCCGCTTGGGCGGGGATGAGTTCATCGTGCTTTCCCCTCGCTTGCTTGATGACATCGGTATCGATCAATTATGTGGAAGATTGTTCTCGGCACTCGCCGCTCCGCTAAACATCGGTGGGGGCGAGGTACGCATTGGTGCTTGTCTGGGATGCGCGACATATCCGGTGCATGGGGGCGATGCGGACACCTTGCTTCTGCATTCCGACCAAGCCATGTATGACGCGAAGAAGGTCGGTGGCAATGCCTATTCGATCTTTGGAAGCGGCTGTGTCCACGCTCACGGGAGGGCGGAATGATGAGTACCCCTTTGAATCCGGACCTGAGTGCGAACGCGTTGTTAAAGACGGTGATCGATGAGAATCCGAACATCATCTTGATGAAGGACTGGAACGGCAAGTTCCTGATTGGGAATAAGGCGCTTGCCACTTTGTATGGCACGACACCTGACGATTTGGTCGGCAAGGACGATGGTGCCTTCAACCCCAATGCGGAGCAAGTCGCCTTCTATCTGGAGAATGTGCGCGAGATCATGTCTCAGAGTGAGACCAAGATCGTGATGGAAGAGTCGACCAACGCCAAGACGGGTGAGAAACACTACTTCCAATCGATCAAAAAACCGCTGATTGCCGCAGAAGGCGAACGGCAGATATTGGTGATCGCCAATGATGTGACCGATCTGAAGAACGCCCAATCCAAGCTCGAAGATAGCGAACGCAGATTGAACTATGTGATGGAGGCCACGGGCGAAGGGGTCTGGGATTGGGATGTCGCGAGCGGGATCGTTACGCACAACAAACAGTGGTGCAAGATCGTTGGATTGGATGACGAGTATCTGAGTCATCCCCTGGAAGTGTTCTCTGAATTGATCCACAAGCAGGACGCCGCAGCGATGATGGACAGGATCACGAACTGCATGAAGGGTCTCTCGGCTTATCACAGTGAGCACCGGATGTGTTTGAAAGATGGCAGGATTATCTGGGTGCTCGATAGGGGCAACGTCGTAGAACGCAAGCCCAATGGGGAGCCGGTGCGCATGGTCGGTTCCGTGGTGGATATCACGGAACACAAGTCGAACGAGATCGATTTGGCCGAGAGAACGGAGTTGTTGAACACCATCTTCGCATTGAGTCCGGATGGCTTCGTTTCATTTGATAAAGACCGATGCGTCAGTTACGTGAACCCGTCTTTCGCGGCGATGGTGGGAATGCGTACGGAGCAGTTGATCGGTTTGAACGAGCAGTCCTTCTCGCTTGCGCTGGATAAACTCTGCCTGGACGGAAGTCGCTTCCTCGGTGTCGATCATTTGCGTGATGAGTCTTCTTATAAAAATGGGAGCTATCGTCAGGTGATCGAACTCGCCTTGCCTAGCAAGCGAGTGTTGGAAGTGGTGTTGCGACTCGGCCAATCCAGCGCAGTCTCGCAGATCCTGTATTTCCGCGATATCACCCACGAGTATGAAGTCGACCGTATGAAAAGCGAGTTCCTGTCGACCGCAGCGCATGAGTTGCGCACGCCGATGGCCAACATCTACGGCTATTCCGAGTTGCTGATCAATCAAGATTTCTCACCCGAAGATCAACGCGAGTTCCAAACCACGATCTTCAAGCAATCCCAGTTGATGGCCTCCATCATCGATGAGTTGTTGGATATCGCCCGCATCGAGGCGAGACGCGGTAAGGACTTCATCATCGAGTCCGTCAATCTGTGCGATCTGATCCGCGAGGTCATCACCGGCTTTAGGACGAAATCGGGTCGTGTATGCCGGTTCGATCCCGAGGGTAAGCGCGAATTCTTCCTGCACGTGGATCGAAAGAAGATGATCCAGACCTTGAACAACGTGCTGTCCAACGCGTTCAAGTATTCACCGAATGGGGGCGAGGTCGAACTCGAGCTGATCTGCTCATCAGATCAGGCGGATGAGCAGGCAAGGGCGCGCAGCATGGTCGGCATCCGTGTCACCGACCAAGGTATCGGTATGAGCCCAGAACAGGTGGCGCGTGTCTTTGAGCGTTTCTATCGGGCAGACAGCTCCGGCAAGATTCCTGGTACCGGACTCGGTATGAGCATCGTGAAAGAGGTCGTCGAGTTGCATGGAGGAACGGTAGAGATCCAAAGCGCCCCGGGTAAGGGTACGGCGGTGACGCTGTGGCTTCCGTATGGAGTGGAGAGCGATCGCTCCGCTGGGCAGTCGCTCAATGTTTGAGTCTGAATAAGGACAAATAATGAAATCCAATATCCCTACACAGAGATCCACCCTTGCGCTGATCTGGTCGGTTGCGGTCGCCATGCTGTTGGTCACGTGGTGGCATGTGGGCTCCTTGATCATGGAAAGTCGGAACAGGGAGTTGCTGACGGCAGAACGTGATCTGGCGAACCTCACTCGGGTCAGTCAAGAGCATGCGGTGCGCACCTTCAGAGCGACCGATCAAGTGATCCGTTTCATCCAGGCACGCTATCTTGAGATCGGTAATAAGCTGGACCTGACCAAGCTCAGCGCGCAAGGTGTCATTGATACCGAGATATTCCCTCAAGTAGGCATCATCGATGCGCACGGTATCTATGCCCTTGCCAATCGTCCGATCACAAGCAGGCTCGATCTTTCGGATAGAGAGCACTTCAAGGTGCATGTGGCGGCGGATACGGGAGAGTTGTTCGTCTCCAAACCAGTTCTGGGTAGATCGACCGGGAAATGGTCTATCCAATTGACGCGTCGCATCACCCGTCCGAACGGCGAGTTCGCCGGTGTGGTGGTCGTGTCTATCGATCCGGGCTACTTCACGCGTTTCTACAATGACTTGAAACTGGGCGACCAAGGGGTCGTGGCGCTATACGGTCTGGATCGCATCGCGCGCGCGCGCAAGGTGGGAGACAAAGAAGAATTCGGCGGTGAAGCGACGGGCGCGCGTTTGTTCAAGATGCTCGGCGACGGGTTGACGGAGGGAAGTTACACCTCGGTTTCCGTGGTGGATGGCATCGAGCGCATGTATTACTTCCGCAAGCTACCTCGCTACCCGCTCGTTGTGGTCGACGGTGTGGATACCAAGACCTTGTTCGCGAACTATCACCGTGCGCGCGACGCCTTGTTGTTGCAGGCCTTTGTGCTGAGTCTGTTGATACTCGTACTGGCCACGGCGCTCTCTAGCTACCTGAAGAAGGTCAGCCATGAGATCAAGGAGAGACGTGCCGCCCAAGGGCGAGCGGAGGATCGTACCGCCCAACTCGATGGGATATTCGCCTTGAGTCCGGATGGTTTCGTCTCTTTCGATGAGACGCACCACGTCAAATTTGCCAGTCCTGCCTTCACCAAGCTCACAGGCCTTGGGCGCGAGGAGATCGTGGGGATGGATGAGGAAGCCTTCTCCACCAAGCTGGCGAGTGCCTGTAACGATCTCCTTCCCTTCAAAGGGATCGCATCATTGCGAGCTGTCAGGGCGGATGATCGAAAGAACATGGTCAGCATCCAACTGAGGAGCAACGGGCGGCGCATCCTAGAGGTCGGGCTGCGCGAATCGCAAGCGCGCACGGTCTCGCAGATCCTGTATTTCAGGGATATCACGTACGAGACCGAAGTGGATAGGATGAAGAGCGAGTTCTTGACGACTGCCGCGCATGAGTTGAGAACACCTATGGCGAGCATCTACGGTTTTTCGGAGATATTGTTGTCGCAAAACTTCAGCGAGAGTGAGCAACAAGAATTCCTGAACATCATCTACAACCAATCCGAACTGATGATCTCCATCATCAACGAACTTTTGGATCTGGCACGGATAGAGGCACGACGCGGGCAAGACTTCGTCATGAAGCCAGTCACAGTCGATTCTCTGGTGCAGGAGGTGGTGACCAATTTCAAACCGCCCAAAGGTCGCAGTGCACCAAGCATCCTGTTCTCCACTCAAGCCGCCACAGTCTTTGCCGATAAGAACAAGATGCAACAGGCGATCATGAACATCCTTTCCAATGCCTATAAGTACAGTGGGGTCGACGGGAGAGTTGGGATCGAGATCGTCACGCCTGAAACATCTGCCTCCGATTTGAACGAATTGGTGGGTGTGTGCGTGCGTGATGCCGGTATAGGGATGACGGGAGAGCAAGCATCGCGGGTGTTCGAGCGCTTCTACCGAGCTGATTCGTCCGGAAAGATACTGGGGACGGGTTTGGGCATGAGTATCGTGAAAGAGATCGTTGAGTTGCACGGAGGCCGTGTCGAAGTGGACAGCACCTTGGGAAAGGGGACTTCAGTCACGGTGTGGCTTCATAGGATAGCGTCATCAAAGTGAGATAAACATGGCATCTACGCAGAGAATGCGCCCGCGTTGCATCCAACTGGCTGAGGCAGAACCAGGGATGTTGCTCGGTGCGCCGATACAGATCGTCAACCACGGCTACTTGAGTCTGTCCCTTTCCAAAGGGCAAGAACTTACGGATAGCACGATCCATCAATTGGTGGCGCATGGCGGGATGACTATCTTCATCCTTGAACCAGAAGAGCGCTCGAATGACCAGATCGCAGTAGATGCGGCGGCGGCGGCCAAGCGAGTGATGGAGGTGTTTTCCTCGGCGGATCTTTCCGACCCCAATGTGGCGGCACTGTTCGACCAGATACTGATCTATCGGAGCGAGTGATGACGAATACGATTACACGAGAAGAGGTGGTTGAATACGGCAAACGCTTGCCCGCATTTCCTTTGGTGATCAAGCAGACACTGGAAACGCTGGATGACCCGGAATCCAATCTGCATGTTTTGATCGATTTCGTCGAACGCGATCCCGTTATCGAGAGTCAGGTCTTATCGCTGGCGAACCGTGTCGCGACACGCACTCGCAATATTCGCGAAGTGAAGGACACCTATACCGCCATCTCGCTGATCGGCACTTCTTCGCTGAGGAATATCGCGTTGACCCGAGGGTTCGCCATCTTCTGCGGCCAGAACGAAACCAAGATTCATGCTGAGTTCTTGCGACATAGCATCTCGGTCGCTGCCAGTTGCGAAGAGTTGGCTTTGCATAGTCAGATCGAAGTGCCACCTGAATCGGCGGTCGTCGCCGGATTGCTGCACGATGTGGGGCAGTTGTGGCTCTATTGCTTTAAACAAGAAGAGTACATGCGGGTGATGCGGGATGCCCGCGCGGCTTCGCATCCTTATGATGAGATGGAGAAGATGGTTTTCGGCGTGGACCATGCCCATATCGGCGCTTGGCTGGCAGAGTCTTGGTCTTTACCCAAGAGCGTATGCTCCGCCATTCAGTATCACCACACGCCGGAACATTGCCTGACGCAACCTCTCGTGCCCTTGACGCACATCGCCGAGGTCCTATCAGATGCGTTGGAGTTGTCTCAATATTCCGAGAATCGTGTGATCAAACTCTCCGCGCACGCGTGCAGTCATTTGAACATCAAATGGAATGCGGAAAGCAGAGAGATGTTCGGCAAGATCGAAGCGCGTAGCAAATACCTGAGCGGCTTTTTGAATCCCGCCCATTAGAGCGGGATGAGCGGTCAGCGCCCCGCGATCTGCTGAAACAACTTCAACCGACGTTCGTCGATCTTCCCCTCAGCAGTCGCTTTGCGTATCGCGCAATCCGGTTCGTGTGAGTGGCTGCAATTGGCGAAGCGGCATTCGCCGAGGTAGGGCAAGAATTCAGGGAAGCTTCTTTCCATCGCCGCAAAATCCAGATGATGAAGTCCGAACAATTGCACACCAGGACAGTCGATGAGGTGACTGTTGCTATTCAAGTGATACAACTTGGCGTGGGTGGTGGTGTGTTTGCCGGAATCGAGCACGGTGGATATCTCGCGTGTGGCAGCGTGCGCCTCGGGGATGACGGCGTTGATGAGCGTGGATTTACCCATACCCGATTGGCCGACGAACACGCTGGTGTTGTCTTGCAGGTAGGGCAGCAGCGGTGCGATGTCTTGCTTCGCACTCAGCTCCAGCACACGGTAGCCGATCTTGGTGTAAGGCGCGAGTTGCTCACGTGCGGCAGCGATCTGCGGCAGGTCGCTCTTGTTCAGCACGATGAGGATGTTCAGCTTCTGGTCGTGTCCTGCCAGTAGGCAGCGTGCGAGCAGTTCATCATTGAACGAAGGTTCGCTGGCGACGACGACGACGAGTTGCGTGACGTTGGCCGCGATGATCTTTTGCTTGAAGGCATCCGAGCGGTAGAGCAGAGAGGTGCGCGGTGCGATGCTGTCGATGACTCCTTGCTCGGGGCCGGTGCGTGACAGGGTGATGGTGTCACCACAGGCGACGTCACTCTTCTTGCCGCGCGGAACGCACTCGACGACCTCGCCACTAGGCAGCTCTGCCAGATAGTGCCGACCGAAGGCGGCGATGATGAGGCCTTTCAGTTGTTCGCTCAAAGCTTGAACAGTGCGTCAACTTTGGCGGCGCAGATGAAGTCGTTCTCGGACAGGCCGCCGATCGCGTGGGTGGAATATTCGACGCGGCATTGGTTGTAGCCAACGGACATATCCGGGTGATGATCCTCTCGATGTGTCATCCATGCCACTGCGTTGACGAATGCCATCACCTGATAATAGTTCTTGAATGCGAAGATCTTGCTGATGCACTTGTCATTCAGTTCCCATGCGTCGAGTTGTTCGAGTAGCGCAGTCGCCTCATCCTGTGACAGCGGCGGTACACCGCCTTCGCAGGGTTTGCAGTTCTTGTTGGTCAGGTCGCAGACGGTCGCCATATCGCCCTCACTTGAACTTGTAGTAGGTCTGGTTAAGGTGAGCTGCGAGGTCTTGCTTCTCTTGTTCGCTCAACTGCGCACCGATGGCGCCAGAGCAACGCTCGATCTGGGCGACGAGGTTGGACGCGCTGGTGACGCGGCGATCTTTGCGGGTGAAGATGGCACTACCGTCGCCGCCGACCTTGCCTTCGTGGCAGGTGCTACATTCATAGTGGGCGAACAACTTCTTGCCGTTGTCTGCATGTCCCTTGGCGAAAGGTGCAGCTTGGACTGTGCTGGCGGCAAACAAGATCAGGAAAAGGAATTTCTTCATTTGTTTTCTCCTAGTTTTTGCAGATGTGCGATACGGATCGGTGCGGGGGGGTGCGATTCGTAGAAGGTAGCGTACAACGGATCGGGTGTCAGCGTCTTGGCATTGTCCTGATACAACTTCACCAATGCGTTCACCAATTCGTTGGCATCCGTCTGTTGTGCGGCATAAGCATCGGCCTCGAACTCGTGCTTGCGTGAGTAGGCAGAGGTGAGTGGATGCAGCAAGAAGGTGAACACGGGCAGTGCCATGAAGAACAGCAACAATGCGGTGGCAGTGGATTGCGTGTGTACTCCGAGTCCTGCATAGAACCAATCCGCATGTAGCAACTGCGCTAGCAACCACAGGAATCCCAAGCTCACAGCGAAGGTGAAGGCGATGCGTTTGATGACGTGACGATGTTTGAAATGCCCAAGTTCATGCGCCAGCACCGCGTCGATCTCGCCGGGGCTGAGGCGTTGCAACAGTGTGTCAAAGAACACGATGCGCTTGGTCTTGCCGAAGCCGGTGAAGTAGGCGTTGCCGTGTGAACTGCGTTTGCTGCCGTCCATCACGAACAACCCGCTCGACTCGAAACCGCAGCGCGCGAGCAGGGATTCGATGCGCAGTTTCTGCGCTTCGTCTTGCAGCGGCTCGAACTTATTGAACATCGGCGCGATGTAAGTAGGGTAGATGAACAGCAACAGAAGATTGAACGTGACCCACACACCCCACACATATAGCCACCACAGGTCGCCCATGGCGGACATCATCCACAACACGGCGAACAACAAGGGCAGCCCCAGCACCGCGCCGAGCAACGTTCCCTTCACTGCATCGAGCAGATAGAGTTTGAGCGTCATCTTATTGAAGCCGAAGCGAGCTTCGATGTTGAAGGTGCGATAGAGGTCGAATGGCATCTCGAGGATGGATTGCAAGACCAGTACTGACACGATGACGGCGATCCCTTGCAACAGCAGGTTATCCGTCAAGCCGGAGGTGGCGTCACTCAACCACTGGATACCACCGCCCACGGTGAATACCATTAGCAGGAAGGTATCGAATATCACGGTGAGTCCTCCGAAGCGCACGAGGGTGCTGGTGTAATCAGCGGCCTTGTGATGGGCGGCGATGTTGATCTGTTCGCGAAAGGCTGCGGGTACTTCTGCGCGGTTCGCGGCAACGTGGTCTAACTGGCGATAGGCAAGCCAAAGTTTGACGACGGCATTGCTCAGTAAAGCGGCAACGAATAACGCAGAGAATTGTGATGCGGTCATGGGTTCGGATAGTCGTTGGAGAGGGTGGTCAAGCTATGTAACAATGCGCGCCTCATTCATTTGAAAGCGCGGCGAATTATGGCACAAAACCAAAACTACCTCGTCTGGGTCGATATGGAAATGACCGGACTTGTACCTGACACAGACCGTATCATCGAAGTGGCGATGGTCGTCACCGATGGTGATCTGAACACCATCGCAGAAGCACCCACCTTGGTGGTGCATCAATCCGATATCGTGCTCGACGGCATGGACAATTGGAACAAATCCACCCACGGTAAATCGGGGCTTATCGACAAGGTCAAAGCCTCCACACTAGATGAAGCCGCAGTCGAAGCGCAGTTCATCGAATTCCTCAAACAGCATGTGCCAGTTCGCACCTCTCCTATATGCGGCAACTCCATCTGCCAAGACCGTCGCTTTATGGCGCGCTGGATGCCCAAGCTGGAAGACTACTTCCACTATCGCAACCTCGATGTGAGCACCTTGAAAGAATTGGCGAAACGCTGGAAACCTGAAGTGGCCAGCACTTTGAAGAAGCACGGCAAGCACGAGGCGTTGGCGGATATCTATGAATCCATCGCCGAGATGAAACACTATCGCGATAACTTCTTGAAACTGTAATGCCGCATCTGTTGGTCGATGTCACTGCGCATGGCTACGGCCACATCGCGCAGACCGCGCCGGTGGTCAATGAACTGGCGCGGCGCATCCCCGGTCTGCGCGTCACCGTCCGTTCTGCGGCGACAACATCTTACCTACAGCAACGTTTCACTATCCCGTTCCAACACGTTCATACCGCGCTCGATTTCGGCATGACGATGTTCAATGCGGTGGAAGTGGATGTGCCGCGTAGCTTGGCTAACTATCGTGAATATCACGCCGATTGGGAGGCCAAAGTCACGCAGGCGGCTGCGGAGATGCAGGCTTTGCAGCCGGACCTGCTGTTCGCCAACGTGCCCTATAGGTCACTCGCTGCGGCGCAGGTTGCGGGTGTTCCATCTGTGGCGATGTGCTGTTTGAATTGGGCGGACATCTATCGTCACTACGCCCCAGATGATGCGGAAAGTCGAGCCATCCATGCGCAGATGCTCGCTGCTTACAACAGCGCGGAGATTTTTCTAAAGGTCAGCCCGACGATGCCGATGGAGAGCCTGAACAAGGAGAGAACCATCGCTCCCATCGCACAGGTTGGCGTTGCACAGAGAGCGTTGGCGCTATCTGGATGTGGCGCAAGTGAGGGAGACAGGCTGGTTCTGGTGGCGATGGGCGGTATCGACTATCGCCTACCGATGGAGAAGTGGCCGCGCATCGCCGGCGTGCGTTGGTTGGTTCCGCAAGCGTGGGATATCCAACGTGACGACACGAGCGCATTGGAAACGATGGGGATGAGTTTTAGCGACCTGTTGGCATCCTGTGACGTCGTGCTGACGAAACCTGGGTATGGTACGTTTGCTGAAGCGGCGTATGTGGGAGTGCCAGTCATCTATGTGTCGCGCGGCGAGTGGCCCGAGCAACCTTATCTGGTGGATTGGTTGAGGCGGCATGGTGTCTGTGTCGAAGTGGCGCAGGCGATGTTGGAACAAGGGAACATGCGAGCGGTCTTGGCTGAAGCATGTTCGACGAAACGAAGCCAGCCAGAACTTGGTTCTGGTGTGATTGAAGCAGCAGATATCTTGCAAACGATGATGAGAACGAAAACATGACGCACTCGATAGACGAATCTCCCTTTGCTATCCGTAGCCATAAGGAGATCACCTTCCATCTGGAGGACTTGGCGAAGCATAAGACCCCCGTCACGCTAGAGGCTGATGAAGGGGTGGTGTTGGTCACCTCTGTCTTATATGTCAGCGGGGATGGGAAATATGTGTGCATCGATGTGGGGGCCGATGAGGGGGTCAATGCACGCATCTTGCACAGTCACCGCGTTTCTTTCGTGTCGCAATCCGACATCAAGGTGCGCTGGTATTCCACCCATCTGCAATTGGTGGCGATGCCTAATGGCAAACACGCATTCTCCATGCATGTGCCGTCTTCGATAGAACGTATCCAGCGCCGCGAATATTTTCGCCTCGTTACGCCGCAAGGAAAGAACGTCTTGCGCTGCAGGATACCTACGGAGAACGAGATCATCGAGGTGCCGCTGTTCGATATGAGTGTGGGCGGTATCGGTGTCACCATCAAAGGTGAACTCCCCGCTATCTTTGTGCAAGGCGAGATATTGGAAGGTTGCAGCATCGAGTTGCCCGAGGTCGGCAGAGTGCCGATCAATCTGCGCGTGCGCGGCAAGTGGTCGACCATCAGCACTTTGAGCGGTGAGCATTTTCACCGTGTGGGTCTAGAGTTCGAGAGCCTGAGCCGAGGGGCCAGTAACGTCATCCAACGTTACATGGTGCAACTCGAAGCGGAGCAGATCAGCCTAGCCTGAGTTATTGCCTCGCGCCGAGTTTCAATGCGTGCGCTTTGCTGTGTTCTAGTTCGACAGCATTCGGTTCGATCAACCAGCCTTGCAGATCGTTCATCACCAGATCGGTGAGTGCGTGCATCCAATCGTTGCGGTCATTGAGGCAGGGGATGTAGTTGTACTCGCCACCGCCCGCGTGTTGGAAATCCTCTTTACCTTCCATCGCGATCTCTTCCAGCGTCTCCAGACAATCCGCGACGAACCCCGGGCAGACCACATCCACGCGCTTGGTTTTTTGTTTTCCTAGCTCCAACAATGTAGCAGTCGTGTATGGCTTCACCCATTCCGCTTTGCCGAAGCGAGACTGGAAGCTCACCACATATTGTTCTTTGCTCAGCCCAAGTTCTTGTGCCAGCAAGCGTCCAGTCTTCAGACATTCGCAGTGGTAGGGATCGCCTTTTTCTAGCGTGTATTGCGGCACACCGTGGAAACTCATCACCAGTTTTTCTGGGCGACCGTTCTTTATCCAGTATTCATTCACGTTCGCTGCCAATGCTTTGATGTAGCCCGCGTCATCATGGAAATGCTTGATGGTGCGGATGGCTGGCGTGTTGCGCATGGTTTGTACTGCGGCGAACACGCGATCGAACACGGTGGCGGTGGAACTGGCCGCGTACTGCGGATACAACGGTACCACCAAGATGCGAGTGCAGTTCTGCGCTTTCAGCTTTTGCATCACGCTGGCGATGGAGGGATTGCCATAGCTCATCGCATAGTCCACCACGAACGGCGCTTTGGTGCGCTCACTCAGATAGCCTTCTAGCAATGTGGCTTGCTTCTCTGTGTAGACGCGCAACGGTGAGCCTTCAGGCATCCACACGCTGGCATATTTCGCGGCTGACTTCTTGGGGCGCACGTTGAGGATGATGCCGTTCAAGATCAACCACCAGATGTGTTTGGGGATCTCTACCACACGCGGGTCGCTCAAGAACTCTTTGAGATAGGGACGCACCGCTTGCGCTGTCGGCGCATCGGGCGTACCGAGGTTGACCAGCAAGATGCCTGTCTTCTCTGGTGTGCCGTGGGTGAAGCTGGGTTCGATCTGGAAGCTCATGGTGTCTTAGTGTTGTGAAAGCGCGTTACTCAAAAGTTTCGCCGTGATGTCCACGATGGGCACCACGCGCTCGTAGTTCATGCGTTTAGGGCCGACCACGGCGAGTGTGCCGATGATCTGACCATCAGCGGTATAAGGGGCGCTGACCACGCTGCATTCATCCAATCCGAGCAATCCTGACTCGTTACCCACAAAGATGTGCACACCCTGTGCGTGGCGGCTGGCATCCAATAGTTGCAGCAATTCGGTCTTCTGCTCGAACACGTTGAACAGGTTGCGCAACTGGTTCATGTTGGCAGAGAGGTCGTTGATGTGTAGCAGATTGCGTTCGCCGCTGATGACGTAATCCTCATTCTTGCGTGCGATGGCTTCATCGCTCGCCGCCATCGCAGCAGACATCAACGCGGTCATGTCGTGTTGCAACTGGCGCAGTTCGTTCTGCATGCGCTGGTGGATGTCACCGAAACCTATACCAGCGTAATGCTGGCTCAAGAAATTGCCGGCCTCGGTGAGTTGCGATTGGGTGTAATCCTTGTGTGTCACCAACACGCGGTTCTCTACCTCGCCATCCGGCATCACGATGATGAGCAGCACTCGGCGCTCGGACAGGCGCAAGAACTCGATTTGGCGCACCGTGATGGCAGCACGTTTGGGCGTAGCGACCACCCCTGCGAATTGCGTCAGTTCGGAAAGTACGTTGGATGCTTGGGTCAGCAAGCGCGAAGTGTTGTCGGGTTGTAACTGCGTTTCCATCTGCGACACGCGCGCATCAGAAAGCGGCTGCACCACCATCAGGGTGTCGATGAACAAACGATAGCCGAGTGCGGTAGGGATGCGCCCTGCGGAAGTATGTGGGCTGGCCACCAAGCCCATTGCCTCCAGATCAGCCATCACATTGCGAATGGTGGCGGGGCTGACTTCCAAGCCGGAGAACTGCTGTAAGGCGCGCGAACCGACCGGTTGGCCGTCGCTGATGTAGCGTTCTACCAGGGTCTTTAACAGTATCTGTGCGCGGTCATTCAACATGGGCGCGGATTCTATCATCACGGCAATGGAGCTTTATGTTGTCAAGCAGGGCGCTTCGTCCTAGCACCATTGTGATGATTTGAAAACAAGAAAGAATATAAGCGTCGCTGAAAGTGCCCAATGGCGATCCGGCGGCAGCTACCGCCAAATCGCCACTGCCCTTACCGCAGCCGCAGGCGGCAACGTCACAGGTGGCACCAACCAACTCATCCAAGGGGCTGCGGTCAACTACATCCAAAGCCTAGGCGCGACAGAAGTTAAAAAGATCGCCGACAGCCTAGACAGTGAAAGCGCACGCGCCGCCCTACACGGTATCCTTGCTTGTGGAGGCGAAGCGGCACAAGGCACCGACTGCGGCAATGCCGCACTGGGTGCGAGTGCAGGATCAGTCATCAACAGCCTGATGGCAGGCGACCCTAGTAGGATGACAGCGGCTGAGAAGGATAGTAGAAAGAACCTTGTTGCCACCTTGGTGACGGGCATTGCAGCGGCAGCAGGCTCGAACAATGTAGCGAGTGCTACGAATGCGGCTACGATTGAGACGGAAAATAATGCGCTCTTCCTGCACAATGGGTTCGTCGTGGCACGAGACAAGCAAGATGACAACAAGGTAGTGAAGCTGAACGATAAAGATGCCAAGAAACTGCAAGTTATTGGCGGTGACAATGCAGGGGCATTCGTTATTCCCGTTGTGGCTGACAACACCATCGAGAATCTAAACGGCAGTGCTGTTTATAATTTGAGCAACCCAAAAGATTTCAACACACTTAAGGAGGGAATAGATATGGGCTACTACCCACTTGATGCAAATGGCAATCTATTCAGCAGTATCCGTATCTATTTTCAGAATGGCATGAAAAATAATTACAAAGAGGCGGAATCGACAGCTTCCCTGATTGCTGCGATTACCGGAGTGCAGGTAGGTAGGATTGCAAACAATACTCATGGGATTGCAGACGACACGAATGAGTATCTCAAACTCCCGCAAACCAAAGATGTACTTAATGAGTTCACCTATCGCAAGTTAGATCAAAGTGGTGTGCCCACGCTGATAGTCATGCACAGTGCTGGTAATAACGATGCATTGCAAGCCTTGCGGTTGGGTAACCTTTACGACCATCAATATCCGAACTTGAGCTTCTATTCTCTAGGTTCACCGATTGGAAATAGCACGCTGAATCAGATTATCAGCAACACGGGAGGTACATACCTGGGACAAACAAACGATTGGCGCGATCCGGTAACGTATAGCAAGACTGCGGGAGGGGGGATAATTGGAGCAACTGGTGCGGGTATGTATTACGGAGCAGTATATGGATGTGGGGCTGCGGCTGCGGGGCTGCTTCTGGGTTGCATCGCTGGTGGAGCTGTGGGTGTGGTGGCTGGTGGAGCTGTGGGGGCGAGTCTGACCGCTGTCCCTAGTATCTTTGGAATTACAACTTACCACCCGATGACGAACTACTTAAGCAAGCCGGAGGTGGTCAACACTCTTCAGCAATGGCAAAGCAACAACAAGCCTTAATGGCGGTGGAGATAGATCAATGCATTCCACGCTCACGCAAAATTCTATTGAGAAATTAGACGGTAGTGTCGTTTAGGATATAAAAATCCCCCAAGACTTCAACACTCTTAAAGAGGGAACTGATATGGGTTACTACCCGACTGATGCAAACGGAAATCTATTCAGCAGCATCCGTATCTACTTTCAGAACGGCATGGGCAATTTTTCTGAAAATGCGAAGTCGACAGCTTCCCTGATTGCTGCGATTATTGGCACCCCAACTGTACCTGTCGCAATTGAGTAAAGCCTCCACCGTCCGTTCAGGCCGAGTTTGAGTCGTTTAGTACCAACAGATCTGCCAACAACTTTTGTTCGTTGGCGGACGCAGATTTATTCCCACTCCAACATCGGAAATATGCGCGCGATGTTGCGGCGATTGGTGATGTCGAACAGTAGCCACTTTCCCTGTTCTGATCGTGCAGCGGTCTCGATAGTTTCTTCCATGCTTTGACCTTGTTTGATGGCACTGCGCACATCATTCAGTAGGGTCGTCAGGTAACGCTTCTCATCATCTAACGCGGCACCACCATTTGTGGTGACCGAGCCGTGTCCTGGGACGATGCGTGTTGATGCCACGTTACGCAATCGCTCGATGACTTCTAGCCACGAAAGGACGTTGCCATCGACCGATGGCAGTCGCTCGATGAACAACAGATCGCCCGTCCATAGCGTGTTGCTCGCAGTATCGAACACGCTAAGGTCGCTAGGGCTGTGCGCGACGGGATATGCGGTCAGTTGTAGCGAGCGTCCACCGAGGTCTAGTTCATGTGTGGTGCTGACTGCCAAAGTCGGGGCGATCATCTCTGTGCCTGCGGCATCTGCGCCAACCCATTCGACCTGATTACGTAGATAGACTTCTTTGCGTTGCGACATGGCATCCGCTAACTTGTCATGTCCAACGAAGGTCGGTTTGTCTTGTTTAAATGCGGCGTTGCCCAAGGCGTGGTCAGGGTGTACGTGCGTATTGATGACGTAGAGGATGGGCTTCTTGCTGACTTTACGTATCGCTTTACGTAGCTGTCTACCCACGGCGGGGGAGCCGCCGGTGTCGATGACGGCGATGCCTTTTTCACCCACAACGAAGCTGATGTTGCAGATGTCGCCGCCGTAGTGTGGTGCGAGGTCTTTATGCTCGCCGTGATGGACGTAGATGCCGGGCGCGATATTCAAGATCTTGAACTCGGCTGAAAACGTGATGCCAGGCAGTGTTAGGCAGAGCAGGAAGAACCATTTCAACATCGCAAACTCCTTCACATCAGATGAGGCGGCATTCAGGCTGTGACGATCCTGTTTAGATAACGTGCGCGAAATAGTAGGCGCGGGTTGTTTGGATCGTCGGTGAAGGCGGAACGGTCATGCAGTACGTTGTTGCACAACAAACCCATGCCGCTTTCCATTTTGAGTTGCTGGATATGTTCTGAGTTTGAATCCAAGATCTGTTCGAGTTTGGCGACTGCCGCCAGCGTGAGGTCGTTCTGTTTCCATTCGATGCTGCGGGTGCGTGCGGTGTAACGCATGTGCAAGTTGCCGGTAGCATCGACCGAGAACACAGGCCCAGTCTGAGCCTCGCGCACACCGTCGAACTCATCTATACGAGCGGGGATGGTCATCACATCTGGCGCGGAGAGTGCGCGGATGAATTCAGGGTTCGCATCGCGCAACATCAGGTAGGCAATCTCGTGATCCATCACGCGATTCTCACCGCCGATGCCCGCGTTCTGCGCACAGTGCAACACCATGCCGCGTATCTGTCTTTCAGGCGGATTGTAGTAACCATCGGTGTGCCATTTGATGGCGCGGTCGGTATACGGGATGTAGGTCTGACGCTGGTTGTCAGGGTTGCTCACCGTGATACGTGAGATGCCGTGTTTGTCAGCTAACCAATTGGCATCTAGGTCGACAAGGCCGAACTGTGCGCCGAATTCGCGCAACATCGGTTCATCCATATCCACAGGACTTGCGTAGACCACCATGTTGCTACGTTTGCAACAGCTTGCTAGCTTGGCGCGTTCGGTTTGAGTGAGATGCAGAGGGTCGACGATCTCAACGATCAGGTCATCTGCCTTAACGATGGCATGTGCCAATTTGTGGTCGCGCCATCGCAGATAGGCATCTGTGTCTTCGAGAGCGAAGGGGGCGGCCATGTTGTTATTCACCGCTGACCGATGCACGTCGGCGTGCTGGTTTGGGCTCGGTCTCCAACAGATTGCGGAAAGTCTTTTCCAGCATGTCGACGGCTTCCGGTGCTTCGATGCTCATCATCTGGTCGATGATCCACCAACTGTCTTTGTCGTCCATCACTTGTTCCATGCAGAACGCCAGATAGCGCATGAAAGAGAAGTCGGGGCCGTTCTCGCCATAACCGAACTCGGCATATTCTTCGAAGCGTTGGTTGAGTCTGTCTATGAATCGCTGCTTGCATTCGGCCGCTTCCTTTTCCAGCAAGCGGCTCTCGTTCTCAGCATGTGTCTCAGCGACACGATTGGCCAGAGTAGAGGTGAAGGCCAATCTATCTTCGGCGGACAATCGGCGATGTGCGATGCGATCCGCGACTTGTATTTGGTACAACAGGAACTCGGTAAGAAAGGCGAAGTATTGTGGTCCGACCGCGATCTCGAACTTCGCCTTACGTGTGTTCTTGAGCGCATTGTCTGCGATGCGGTAGATCACAAATGACAACGCCCCGGCGAGTTCGTCGGGGCTATGTTCGCGTCCTGCTTTGAACCAACTGCTCTTGATGCGCAAAATCAGCCTTTACGGATATAGAACTGATGCACGCCCATGGCGATATCGACTGTGTCGAGCAAGGTCATGCCGGTTGCAGCAGCCCAGCCTGTGATGTCGGTCTCTACGCCTGGGCAGTCGCTGGTCAGTTTCAGTACTTCGCCCGTCTGCATGCCATTCAACAGTTTCTTGGCTTCAACGATGGGGCCTGGGCAAACCGAGCCACGGATGTCCAATTCCACATTGACCTTGGGTAGCTTGGAAGCGCTGCCTTTTTGGATGTGATAGCCAGTCCCGCCGTCTTCCATCTTCTCTGTCTTGAGGATCTGGTTGCCCGTGTGTTTCGCCCATGCGAACAGGTCGTCCTGTGTGCCGGGGCAGTCAGATATTAACAATAAGACCTGTCCGGCGGTCAATTCATCGACCATGCGCTTGGCGCCGATGAGCGGCTTGGGGCAAGAAAGCCCCTTCATGTCGATCACCATGTTCACCATTTCCATATTCATTCGATCCTCCTTGAGTAGGATGGCCGTGCGCCATCGCTATGATAATCCTTAACTGCTATACCGACTCAGTAACCGCCTTTGCCATACGGCTGGGGCAAGCCCGCTACTTTGGCGGCTTGTTTCGCGGGGCCGGTCGGGAACAGGTCATACAGTGCTTTGCTGTCCGCTTCCGGCCAGAACTCATTCACTGCTTTGAGCATGTTGCGGAAGTTGGGGGTGTGGCCTTCGTCGCGGAACTGCTCGCGCATGAAGTTGACGATCTCCCAATGCTTCGGTGTCAGTTCGATGCCTTCTGCTGCGGCGATGACATTTACTACTTCTTCACTGAAATCCGCTTCGATCAGATATCCGTCCGCGTCGGTCTCGAGTTCGTTTCCTGCCACTGTGTAGCTCATTGCCTTTCCTCCATTCAAATTAACTCACGCCGCCATCAGTCAAGATCGGAGATGGCTTTGTGAGGAACAAAAATACCGCAACCGTATCGACGGTCGGTGCCCAAACCCGTGTATTGCAAGCGCAGTGAGGCGTCAGGTTTAAGGTCGTGTATGACCAAACTGTAGCCGTGGATCGTGTGGTCGGGTGTATCCACACGGTTACGCATACCGCAAATGAGTTTTCCCAGTACGCCTAGCTCGGCCAGTCGTGCAGTCACTTCTTGCACGAAGATCGCCTCGTCCCTATGTCCGGTCACCAAATGCGCATGCAGGGTGGGATACGGTTGTATCGGGCGTAACTTGCCGCTGCCTAGCTGGAGCGTCGTCGGGCTAACTTCCAATGACTTGCCTGCCAGTGACTCGATAAGCGTGGTGAGGTGAGCGGGGATGCGTAATACCAGCTTGGCGCGTTTAGGGAGCAACATGCCACCCGCGCCATTCGCGGCCTTTATCGGGAGTACGCCGACCATGCTGTCTTCCTTGAGTACGGGGGCGTGGTGGATCAGGGCGTCCCAAAGTGCAGCAGGGTAGGCGGCTGGTAAGGTCTCGCCGCTGATATCGAACACGGCATCGATCATGTCTGGGGTGGTGTCAGTCATGGGGGTTTTCTTGACCATCAGCCCATTCCTTCATGGCCGCCGCCCACTTCTTGGCAGTGTCAGAATCGATGTCGAAGATGGTGAAGCGTTTTCCTTCGCGGATACGCAGGCGTAGCAGGCTCATGCCCCCTTCGGCATGGTCGATCTGCTGCAACTCGATCTCTTGCGACCCCAGCGGCACTTTGAATTTTGACAACGCGGTGATTTCAGCCATGTTCATTCACTATGGGCATTGATGTGGGGCGGGAGTCTATCCCCAATCGAGCCGAGTTTGGAATACTACTCGGGGACGGTTTGATACCACCCGTAAGGGTTATGAAAAATACCCGCTACGGGTGATAGTTAGCAGGGGTGATGCCCCGTAGTATGCCAATCCATCAAGAAATTGGGCGCACTGGTATGCGTGAATGGTAGAGCCCAACCGAATCACTGTTTGTATCACTAACCCCGTTTGTGCCGGGCCATTAACTAGTTGTCGGCTTGGAGCCGTCGGCGAACCGACTGAAAGGAAAGAACATGGCGAAGAAGCTACATGATACCCCCAACCTCGATCAACTTGAGGATGGTCCATGGCCAAGTTTTGTGACTGGATTGAAAGATCTGGCCAAAGACAAGGATTACGTCGTTGATTTGTTAGGCCAGTTGGAAGAATCCTACAAGACCAAAAAAGGTTACTGGAAAGGCGGCACGGTAGGTGTATTCGGTTACGGCGGCGGAGTCATCCCTCGTTTTACCGAGTTGAAGAATGCGGACGGTACGCCAAAATTCAAAGACGCAGCTGAGTTCCACACTTTGCGCGTCATGCCTCCTCCTGGCATGCACTATGACACCGACACTTTGCGTCAATTCTGCGACATCTGGGAGAAACACGGTTCCGGTCTGATCGCCTTCCACGGCCAGTCTGGCGACATCATGTTCCAAGGTGCGACGACAGAGAACGTGCAGAAAGCGTTCGACGAGATCAACGAGATGGGATTCGATCTGGGTGGTGCAGGTCCTGCGGTACGTACCTCCATGTCATGCGTGGGCGCGGCACGTTGCGAACAGTCCTGCTACGACGAGGCGCAAGCACACCGCGCCGTGCTTAACACCTTCCTTGACGACATCCATCGTCCTTCACTGCCTTATAAGTTCAAGTTCAAGTTCTCCGGTTGCCCTAACGATTGTATGAACTCCGTACAACGTTCTGACATGGCGGTTATCGGTACATGGCGCGACAACATCCGCACCGATGAGGCGTTGGCGAAGAAATGGTTCGCTAAGCACGGTATGGATGAGTTGGTGAATGACGTAGTTGCGCGTTGCCCAACTAAGACCTTCCAGTTGAAAGAGATCAAGAACGTCAAGAAGTCCGACAGCATTTCCAGCGTTGCCGTGAGCGATACGCATGCGATCGAGATCGATAACCGCGACTGCGTGCGTTGCATGCATTGCATCAACGTGATGACAGGTGCGTTGGCCCCAGGTAAGGACAAGGGCGCGACTATCTTGGTGGGTGGTAAGAGTCACCTCAAGATCGGTGGTCTGTTGGGCACCGTGATCATCCCGTTCATGAAATTGGATACCGAAGAGGATGTTGAGAAGTTGGTCGACTTCGCACAACGCACCATCGACTTCTTTGCCGAGAACGCGTTGGAGCATGAACGTACTGGCGAGATGATCGAGCGTATCGGTCTGGCTAACTTCCTTGAAGCGATGGAGATCGAAGCTGACCCGGCTATGGTCAACTCGCCACGTATGAATCCTTACGTCCGTACCGATGGTTGGGACGACGAAGTCGCCAAGATCAATGCTAAAAAGCAAGCTGCCTGAGGAGAATAGAGAATGAACCAAGCCGTTGCTGCTGCACCTGCCGCGAAACGCAAGCCTAAAGAGACTGGCGTTCCTGATAACAAGAAATATCTTCACCCAGTGATGGCGAAGAACTACGGAAACTGGAAATACCATGACCGTCCTCGTCCTGGTGTGTTGCACCACGTGGCCCATTCAGGCGATGAGATCTGGTCTGTTCGTGCGGGTACTGCACGTCAGATGGATATCTATACCATTCGTTTGTTGTGCGACATCGCTGATAAGTACGCTGAAGGTCGTGTGCGCTTCACTATCCGCTCCAACATCGAATTCATGGTGTCTGATGCTAAGAAGGTAGATCCGCTGATCGCTGAATTGGGTAAGCATGGCTTCCCAGTCGGTGGTACGGGTAACTCGATCACGATGATCGCGCATACTCAAGGTTGGTTGCACTGCGACATCCCAGGTACGGATGCATCGGGTGTGGTGAAAGCGCTGATGGATGAGTTGCACGAAGAGTTCATCCGTGAAGAGATGCCTAACCGCGTCCACCTCTCGACTTCCTGCTGCGAGATCAACTGCGGTGGTCAGGCTGACTTGGCTATCATCGTGCAACACACCAAGCCACCAGTCATCAATCATGATTTGGTTGCCAATGTGTGCGAGCGTCCAACCGTTGTTGCACGTTGCCCAGTCGCTGCGATCCGTCCTGCGATGGTGAACGGCAAGCCTTCTCTGGAGATCGACGAGTCCAAGTGTATGTGCTGTGGCGCTTGCTACCCCCCATGCCCACCGATGCAGATCAATGACCCAGAGAATTCCAAGCTGGCGATCTGGGTCGGCGGTAAGAACTCCAATGCGCGCGGCAAGCCTACGTTCATGAAGATGGTGGCTTCGGGATTGCCAAACAATGCGCCGCGTTGGCCTGAGGTTTCTGCGGTCGTGAAGAACATCCTGACCGTCTACAAAGAGGATGCACGTGCATGGGAACGTCTGGCGGATTGGATTGACCGTATCGGTTGGCCGCGCTTCTTCGAGAAGACGGGTCTGCCGTTCACCAAGTACCTGATTGACGATTGGCGTGGTTCGCGCGCCAACCTCAATTCCTCGACCCATATTCGTTTCTAAAAGGAAGCCGGTATGAAGTTCGGAATCGTAGTCAACGAAGGGCCGTACCAGCATCAGGCAAGCGACTCTGCTTACCTGTTCGCCAAGGCGGCCATCGCCAAGGGGCATGAAGTGTGGCGTGTGTTCTTCTATCACGATGGGGTGAACAACGCATCCAAACTCACCGAGCCTCCGCAGGATGATCGTCACATCGTCAACCGCTGGTCCAAATTGGCTGAAGAGCACAAGGTGGACTTGGTGGTGTGTGTGGCTGCCGCCTTGCGTCGTGGCATCAAGGACGAGAATCTGGCAACAGGTTTTCGTATCTCTGGCCTCGGGCAGTTGGTCGAGGCTGGAACCAAGTGTGACCGTTTGATCACGTTCGGCGATTAAGGAGAGACGAGATGAGCGAAGGGGCAATAAAGAAATTCATGTTCGTCAATCGCAAGGCGCCGTATGGAACGATCTATGCGTTGGAATCCTTGGAAGTGGTCTTGATCACTGCGGCATTCGATCAGGATGTCTCATTGGTCTTCATGGATGACGGCGTCTATCAATTGAAGAAAGGTCAGCAGACCAAAGGGATCGAGACTAAGAACTTCTCGCCGACCTATCGCGCACTGGAAGGTTATGACATCGAGAAGTTGTATGTCGAGAAAGAGTCTCTTGAAGCGCGCGGTCTGACGGAAGCGGACCTGCTGGTGGATGTCACCGTACTGGGGCGTGCAGAGATGGGCGCATTGATGAACGAACAAGACGTTGTCTTGAGTTTCTAAGGGGGCGGCATGTTACACATCATCAATAAATCTCCCTTGGGCAACAATTCGTTGGACAGTTGTTTGCGGGTCGCCGTGTCTGGCGATATCCTGCTGACCGAAGACGCGGTCTACGCCGCGACTTCAGGCAATGCCTTTGAGGGGAAGTTGCGTGAGGCGATGGGGCGTTTCAAGGTCTATGTGTTGCAACCAGACCTAGATGCGAGGGGACTCTCTGATCGACTCATCGAAGGCGTGTCGGCAGTGGACTATGGTGGTTTCGTCGATCTAACGATCAGTAACAACAGTTGCCAATCTTGGCTGTAATTTGTATCAATCTTTGGGAGAACTAGCATGGCAAGTATCGAAGTTGGTGGTAAATCTTACGAAACAGACGAAGAAGGTTACTTGGTCAATCTGGCTGAATGGAACAAAGAGGTCGGTGAATATCTGGCGCAGACAGAGAGCGTCGCGCTGACCGAACAACACTGGGAAGTGATCAACTTCCTGCGCGAATATTTCGAGGAATACCAGATCGCTCCAGCGGTACGTGTCCTGACCAAGGCCATCGGCAAGAAGCTGGGACCTGAGAAAGGCAATAGCGAGTATCTGTACGGATTGTTCCCATACGGCCCAGGCAAACAGGCTTGCAAGATCGCTGGCCTGCCAAAACCGACCGGTTGCGTTTGATCTAAGTTAAACGATAGGGACACACCATGGCGAGCATCGTCTTTGCGATCCTGTTTTATCTCGCTACGCTCTTGTTCGTCGTGGGGGTGTTCTATCGCATCAGTGTCTACGCACGTACGCCGGCCCCACTGAAGATACCTACGACGCCTGCACCGACGACGACGGGTGGGGTGGTGTTGCGCATGACGCGCGAAGTGGTGTTCTTTGAAAGCCTGTTCAAGGCCAATCTGTGGATTTGGAGTATGGGATGGTTGTTCCATGCCAGTCTGGCATTGGTCACATTGCGTCATCTGCGCTATTTCACCGATCCGGTATGGGGATGGATTACCTTCATCCAACCTTTCGGTGTCTACGCTGGTATCACCATGTTATTGGGTCTGTGCGGCCTGTGGGCGCGCAGACTGTTCGTCGAACGCATCCGTTACATCTCGACACCGTCCGACCATCTGATGCTGGTATTGCTCATCGGCATCGCCGCTTCAGGTTTGATGATGAAGTTCGCCGTGCATACGGATGTGGTCGCAGTAAAGAGTTTCTTCTTGGGCTTGATGGGCCTTGATGTGCGTGTGCTGCCATCTGACCCACTCTTGTTCATCCATCTATTCTTGGTTGTATCGCTCCTGGTCGTGTTTCCCTACAGCAAATTGCTGCACGCACCAGGGGTCTTTTTCTCACCGACGCGTAATCAGACCGACAATCCACGCGAGAAGCGTCATCTCAGTGCTTGGGCTGCCAAGCTGGAATCGGAGAAATAAAACATGGCTGACATCACCGCACCAGCCTATCGAACCATCCCCATCGTGCCAGCATTGAAGCCGGGCGCAATGGAGGG
Source organism: Sideroxydans sp. (assembly GCA_041665725.1). Taxonomy (GTDB): domain Bacteria; phylum Pseudomonadota; class Gammaproteobacteria; order Burkholderiales; family Gallionellaceae; genus Sideroxyarcus. The sequence continues at coordinate 52,647 of JBAYIG010000007.1, forward strand.
CAAGGGCCCATTTGTCGCGAGCGACAAGATCAATGAGGCCATCGGTTTCCCAGGGCAATTGGTGGAGGATTGGCACGACAAAGCTATCGCCAAGATGGGCGATTTGTTGTCCAAATATCGTTCGCTCAAAGTCTATATGGATGCCTGCGTGCACTGCGGCGCATGCTCCGACAAATGTCATTACTTCATCGGGACGCAGGATCCGAAGAACATGCCGGTCGCGCGCCAAGACTTGATGCGTAGCGTATACCGCCGTTACTTCACTTTGCCCGGCAAGATGTTCCCTAAACTTGTCGGCGCGCGCGACCTGACTCGCGAAGTGTTGGACGAGTGGTACAACTATTTCAATCAATGTTCAGAGTGTCGCCGTTGTTCGGTGTTTTGCCCTTACGGTATCGACACCGCTGAAGTGACGATGGCGGCGCGCGAGATACTCGACTCCGTCGGTTACGGTCAGAAATATTCCAACGAGATCATCGGCAAGGTCCACAAGATCGGCAATAACTTGGGACTGCCCGGTCCGGCACTGTTGGATACGCTGGAAGGGTTGGAAGAAGATGTGAAGGATGCGACCGGCGTCGACGTGAAGTTCCCGATGGACGTGAAAGGGGCGGAAGTGTTGCTCATCACGCCATCCGCTGATTTCTTTGCAGAACCACACATCGATAGTTTGATCGGTTATGCCAAGGTGTTCCACGCAACAGGGACCAGTTGGACCTTGTCGTCCATGTCGTCCGAGGCGGGCAATTTCGGTATGTTCATCGGTAACTACGACCAGCTTAGAGCCATCGCCATGCGTATCCGTCAGGCCGCGTTGGAATTGGGCGTGAAGCGTATCGTCGTGGGTGAATGTGGTCACGCATGGCGTGTCGCGTATAGTTTCTGGAACACCTTGACCGGCGTGGGCGATGGTGCGGATGCCAATGACCGCTTCGCTCAGATGTTGCAAAAACAGCTCGACCATCGCTACAAGCAACCTACCCATATCTGCGAATTCACTTGGGACATGATCCAAGATGAGCGATTGAGCTTCGATAAGTCGAAGAACGACAAGCACATCATCACCTTCCATGATTCATGCAACGTGGCGCGCGGTTCGCGAATGGGCGATTACGCGGGTGGCCAGTTCGAGATCCCGCGCAACATCATCAAAGCATGTGCAAATAATTTCGTCGAGATGGATCCGCGCACCACGCGCGAACAGACCTTCTGTTGCGGTGGTGGTGGTGGACTTTTGACGGACGACTTACTTGATCTGCGCGTCAAGGGGGCTTTGCCGCGCATGGAAGTATTGCAACAAGTAAAAGATGAACACGGTGTGAACTTCATGGCGACCATCTGTGCGATCTGCAAGGCGCAGTTCACCAAGGTTCTACCTATTTACGGTTTCGATAGAAAATTGGTCGGCGGGGTTCACCAGCTGGTCAGCAATGCAATCATTCTTGGCGAAGATAAATAATTCACTGGAGGCAAAATGTCTGAAACAACAGCAACCCCACAAAAGATCACGTTCCGCCGCTACAAAGACGGTGATAACAAGGTCAAGCGTTGGAATGAACAGATCTTCCAAGCTAGCCATACGCATAAATGCCCGACCTATATCCAATCTACGCCACCCTGCCAAGGCAGCTGCCCAGCAGGCGAAGATATCCGTGGTTACTTATCCATCGTACGTGGCACTGAAAAGCCCCCAGTCGGTGCCGATGGAAAACCGACCATGCCTTGGCAAGAATACGCATGGCGCCGTCTGACTGAAGCGAACCCATTCCCTTCAGTGATGGGTCGTGTATGTCCTGCACCGTGCGAATCAGGCTGTAACCGCAATGCGCTGGAAGATCACGTCGGCATCAATTCGGTCGAGCATTTCCTGGGTGAATATGCGATCCAGAACAAATTGGGATTCATCAACAAGGCGACCCCAACAGGCAAGAAGGTCGCAGTCATCGGTGGTGGTCCAGCGAGCTTGTCTTGTGCGTATCAATTGACGCTGAAAGGCCATGAAGTAACCGTATTCGATGACCACGAGCATCTGGGCGGCATGATGCGTTACGGCATCCCTGGTTTCCGCACACCGCGAGAAGTGTTGGATGCTGAGATCCAGCGCATCATTGATCTGGGTGTGAAGACTCGCATGAACTGCCGTATCGGTACTGACATCTCTCTGGAACAGATCCGTAAAGACTTCGATGCGGTGTTTCTGGGTATGGGCGCTCAGGCGGGTCGTGCACTGCCGCTGGCGGATAGCGTGGCACCGAACGTGGTCACAGCGACGGCCTTCCTGAAAGCCTTCAATGACGGTCGTTTGCAACATGTTGGTAAGCGTGTCGTCGTCGTGGGTGGTGGTGATACTTCTATCGACGTGGCGACCGTTGCACGTCGCTTGGGCCACTTGGAGAGTTCTACACCGACTGACTTCGAACAAGCTATCTCAGGCCAGATGGCACATGATGTGGCTGAAGTCTCTGTGAAACAGGGTGCTAATGTGACGCTCACTTCGATCTTCAATATCGACAAGATGCAAGCGAACAAGCACGAGATCGAACAGGCTTTGGCGGAAGGTATCGCGATTCGCGGTAGCTTGGCTCCTGTGTCTATCGTTCGCGGCGCGGACGGACGTGCGACAGCACTGCGTGTGATCCAGTGCGAGGCGAAGTTGGTTGGTGGCAAGTTGGAGATCAAGAACATCGAGGGAACGGAACAAGACATTCCTGCCGATCTGATCGTGTCAGCGATCGGCCAAGCGGTCGATTTCACTGGTTTGGAAGAGTTCAATAACGGCAAGGGTGCAGTCAGCACCGACAAGAACTATCTGGTCGCGGGGCAAAAAGGCGTGTTTGCAGGTGGCGACATCATTCGTCCACATTTGCTGACTACCGCTATCGGTCATGGTTCTATCGCAGCCGACGGGATCGATAATTTCTTGAATGGTATGGACTTGGAAAAACGTCCAAAGATCGATGCACATCAATTCGATCTGATGCGCAAGATGACCGAGAAGGGGCTTGAGGTTAAGGATACGCACGAACCATTGCGTGGCACAGATAAGTCGAACGTGGCTATCCATAACTTCGATAACCGCTCGGATCGTTACATCATTCCGCACGACAAATTATTCATGGGCCACTTCGCTATTGTGGCGCGCAACAAGCGCAATGTCGTCACGTTGAACGAACAAGAGGCACTGGGCAACTTTGATGATCGTTTGGGTGTGTTACTGCAGGAACAAGCAGTGGCCGAGGCCAAGCGTTGTATGAGCTGCGGCATGTGTTTCGAGTGTGACAACTGCGTGATGTATTGCCCACAAACAGCGGTGTTCCGTGTGCCAAAAGCGAAAGCGACACTCGGACGTTATGTGGACACCGATTACAACAAGTGTATCGGTTGCCACATCTGTGCGGATGTCTGTCCGACAGGGTATATCCAAATGGGTTTGGGTGAGTGATGAGATATTTCGCATCTCTGTTGTTGTCTCTCTGCTTATCCGTCGCTTGGGCGGGAGAGTCAGCCATGCCGAAGTTGGATATCGGCAAAGGCGGGGAGTGTGTCAAAGACACGCAGTGGATGCGAAAGAATCACATGCATATGCTCAAGCATCAGCGTGATGAGACGGTGCACAAAGGGAACAGAGAGGGCAGCAGCCTGAAGGACTGTATCGAGTGTCATGCGAGTATCAAGGATGACAGTGTGATCGCGCGCGAAGACAGTTTTTGCGTGGCTTGCCATAAGTATGAAGCGGTGAAACTGGATTGTTTTGAATGTCATTCAGGATTGCGCAAAAGTGCATGGCTGAAGAGGGATGCCAAATGAGCGACATCGACTTTCAACGCAGGAACTTCTTGAAGACAGCGGCAGGTGCGGCCTTGGTCACGGTCGCTCCGGGGATGCTGTTGTTCGATGTGGCGCATGGCAAACAGATCGAAGCGGGCAAAGTGCGTTGGGGCATGCTCATCGACACCGCAGCGTGTAAGCCTGGCTGTAACGACTGTGTGACTGCCTGCAACAAAGAGAACGGACTGTCGGGCGGTACTGCCGCGACCGATTCGCAGTGGATACGCAAGATCGAGATCAAGGACATCAGCAGTGGGCGCGAAGTGTCGTTGCCGATGATGTGCCAGCATTGTGAACATCCTCCCTGTGTCGATGTATGTCCGACTGGCGCTTCGTTCAAACGCGCCGATGGCATCGTACTGGTGGACAAGCACCGTTGCATCGGTTGTCGTTACTGCATGATGGCGTGCCCATACAAGGCGCGTTCTTTCGTACATGAGCCATTGCACGACCAGAATCCTGATGTGCCACGCGGTAAGGGTACGGTCGAGAGTTGCACGCTGTGCGTCCATCGCATCGACCAAGGCGGACAACCGGCTTGCGCTGAGGCGTGTGCCAATAAGGTGATCTTGTTCGGTGATTTGAACGACCCGAACAGTGAGATCGCGCAGAAAGTGAAAGCGGTCGTCTCTACGCAGATACGTGCCGACTTGAAATTGAATCCAGGTGTGCGTTACCAAGGGTTATGAACATGGCGAGTTATTCCATACCTAAACTAAGAAGCCATCTCTTCTATATCCTCATGGTAGTAGCTGGGGCGATCGTGCTCGCCGCGATGTTCGCCGTGCATGCGATGGAAGAACATGGTCACATCATCACTGGCATGAACAACCAGATCGTGTGGGGCATGCCGCACGTGTTCGCCATCTTCCTGATCGTTGCCGCATCCGGTGTGCTCAATGTCTCATCCATCGGCTCGGTGTTCAACAAACCAGCGTACAAGGTGCGTGCACCGTTGGCAGGGTTGCTGTCCATTGCTATGTTGGCGGGTGGGTTGACCGTGTTGATGCTGGATCTAGGCAGGCCCGATCGCATCATCGTCGCCGCCACCAATTTCAATCCTACTTCCGTGTTCGCATGGAACATCGTGCTGTACTCCGGCATGTTCGCGGCGGTTGCCGTGTATCTGTGGACGCTGATGGAGCAACGCATGAATCCGTGGTCCAAGCCGGCTGGCTTCGCCGTGTTCATCTGGCGCTTCGTGTTGACCACAGGTACGGGCGTGATCTTCTCCTTTTTGGTTGCGCGCCAAGCTTACGGTACGGCGATCCTGCCACCGATGTTCATCGTCATCTCTTTCGCATGGGGTTTGGCCGTGTTCCATGTCGTGCAAGCAGCGATATATGAATGGAACGGCTTGCACTTGGATGAATATGTCCAGAAACGCATGCGCAACCTGATGGGTGTGTTCGTCATCGCCTCGCTCTATTTTGTGGCGACCTATCATCTGACCAATCTATATTTTGCACGCCAGACCGAGTTTGAGCGCTTTATCTTGAGTGAGGGCGGCATCTACCCGCAGTTGTTCTGGATCGGTTACGTTCTGCTGGGGAACGTGTTGCCATTGATACTCATCTATCTACCCGCTCTCGATAGATACAAGCGCATCCCCCTCGCATCTTTGTTGGTCATTGTTGGGGGATTCTGTTTGCTCTATGTGTTCATCATCGGCGGACAAGCCTTTCCCTTGGATATCTTCCCGGGTTACTCCGTGAGCAGCAGTTTTGCGGACGGGGAGATCGGTAGTTACCATCCTTCTTTGCCTGAGATTCTTTTGGGTTTGGGTGGGGTCGGCGTCGCTTTCCTGATCACGGCTATTGGCACTCGTGTGTTGGATTTCGTACCACGCGAGTTACCTAAAAAATAGTCCTCTTCGTTGTTGATGATCGTCTTTATGTGAGGTTGCAAAAATGAGCAACCGTTTCCTGATTTCTGCAGCGCACAAGTCCTCAGGCAAGACCATGGTCAGCATCGGTCTGTGCGCGGCTTTGACTGCACGTGGACATGCGGTACAGCCGTTCAAAAAAGGCCCTGACTATATCGACCCGATGTGGCTCAGTCAGGCTACCGGACATCCCTGCCGCAATCTCGACCTCTACCTGATGGAGAACGACGATGTCGTAGCGACTTTTGCGCGACACGCTGCTGAAGTGAATCTGGTCGAAGGCAACAAAGGTCTGTATGACGGCCTTGCACTGGATGGTAGCAACAGCAACGCAGCATTGGCCAAGATGCTCGACTTGCCAGTGATATTGGTCATCGATGCGCGCGGCATGACACGCGGCATCGCCCCCTTGATCCTAGGTTATCAGGCGTTCGATAAGGACATCCAGATCGCGGGCGTGATCCTCAACAACCTTGGCGGCAAGCGTCACGAATCAAAATTGCGTCAAGTCATCGAGCATTACACCGATGTGCCCGTGATTGGCGCCATCCAGCATGACGAACGCTTGAGTATCATCGAGCGTCATCTAGGTCTGATGCCCAGTAACGAATCCATCGCAGCCAACGCGAAGATCAAGCAGATCGGCGAGGCCATTGCCGAGCAAGTCGATCTGGATAGATTGCTATCGCTCACGCAAAAGCAGGCTCTTCCTGTTCCGCATATCGCAGAAGTACGTGCGATACCTGTCGGCGAGAAGGTGCGCATCGGCGTGGCACGTGACCGCGCTTTCGGTTTCTATTACGCAGACGATCTGGATGCTTTGCAGACAGCTGGGGCGGAGTTGGTGCCGTTCGACACGCTCAATGACGCACATCTGCCGGAGGTGGACGCACTGTACATCGGTGGCGGCTTCCCCGAGGCGTGTGCGGTCGAACTGGAGGCGAACACGACCCTGCGCAATGAGATCAAACAAGCCATCGAGAGTGGCATGCCTGCTTATGCGGAATGTGGTGGGTTGATGTATCTATCTCGTCGTATCGATTACCAAGGGCGCGACTTCGAGATGGTCGGCGTGATCCCCGGTGATGTGCAGATGCATGCCAAACCCATCGGTCGCGGCTATGTGCATCTGCGCGAGGATGCTGAGCATCCTTGGCCGCGCCCCGACGTGCCTGCACCGCAAATCCGCGCGCATGAATTCCATTACTCGAAACTTGTGAATCTACCGACAGAAATGCGCTACGCTTATCACGTCGAGCGCGGCTATGGCATCGACGGTGAACGCGACGGTCTGGTCATCCATAATCTGCTGGCTTCCTATACACATCTGCGCACCATCGGCAGTTGTTACTGGGCGACCCGTTTCGTCGCGTTCGTGCGCCGCCACAAGGCACATTCTTCAACCTCAATGAACGAGAACACAAGATGAACGACAGTAAGTATCAAGCTGCCATTGCAGCTTTCGATCAAGCCAATGCACAAGACCCGAACAAGGAATCGTTTGCGGGCAGGGACTACCCGAAGGAACTCCTATACGCGCAACGCATGACCGAGATGCAGGAACGTTTTGCTCCCGATGCGCCTGAGGCGGTGAAGTTGGCTTGTCGTGCACAGCATATCCAGCGCTGGAAGAGTCCGCGTAGTGACTACCCGATGGATAAGAAGGGCTACATGTTGTGGCGTACCAATCTGTACAAGTTCCATGCAGAGACTGCGGGCGCATTGATGAAGCAAGTCGGCTACGACGACGAGATGATCGCGCGCGTGAAATCCATCGTGGGTAAGAAAGAATTGAAGACCAATCCAGAGACACAGATGATGGAAGATGTGGTGGACTTGGTGTTCATCGAGCACTACATGTTGGCGTTCGCGGGCCAACATCCAGATTACGATGAGGCCAAGTGGATCCTAATCATCAAAAAGACATGGGACAAGATGTCCGATAGCGCGCATCAGTTCGCGCTGACTGGCAAGATCAGACTGCCAGAAGCCTTGGTGCCACTGATCTTGAAGGCGGTGCGATAAATGGATTTCCTACCAGTATTCCAGAACGTCAAAGGCCGTCTATGCCTAGTGGTAGGTGGCGGGGCTGTCGGTGCGCGCAAAGCGGGTGTGCTGTTGGAGGCGGGTGCTAAGGTACGTGTGGTCGCCCCGCAGATCGACGACGAACTGCAAGCGCAAGCCAATGTCGAGAGTATCTTTGCTCGCTTTGAGTCAAAGTACCTAGATGGTGTGAGTCTCATCATCGCGGCGACCAATGACCGTGAAGTGAACAAACAAGTCTCCGAATTGGCGCAAGCTCGCAACATCCCGGTGAACGTGGTGGATGACCCTGAGCTGTGCTCTTTCATCATGCCCGCGATACTCGATCGTTCTCCCTTGATGGTGGCGTTCTCCAGTGGCGGCGCTTCCCCAGTGCTTACACGCATGATGCGCGGCAAGTTGGAGTCCGTCATACCGCAGAACTACAGTCGTCTGGCTGCGTTCGCTGAACGCTTCCGAGAGTTGGTCAAGACCAAGGTCACCAATCCAGCCAAGCGCCGCATCTTCTGGGAGAACGCACTGGATGGCGTGGTCGCCGAGAAGGTGCTGACTGGCGACGAGAGCAGTGCCGAAGCCATGCTGCAACAGATGCTGGCGAATGAAGACAACATCGTGCGCGGTGAGGTGTATCTGGTGGGCGCTGGCCCGGGTGATCCCGACCTGCTGACTTTCCGCGCCCTGCGGCTGATGCAGAAAGCCGATGTGGTGGTGTATGACAACTTGGTCTCCAAACCCATCGTCGAGATGACACGGCGCGATGCCGAGCGCATCTTCGTGGGCAAGAAGCGCAACGACCATACCTTGCAACAAGAAGAAATCAATCTGTTGTTGGTGCGCCTAGCCAAGGAAGGCAAGCGCGTATTGCGTTTGAAAGGCGGCGACCCGTTCATCTTCGGGCGCGGCGGCGAGGAGATCGAGACGCTGGCGGCGGAAGGCATCGCGTTCCAAGTGGTGCCCGGTATCACGGCCGCTTCTGGTGTGGCTTCTTACGCGGGTATCCCGCTGACACATCGAGACCATGCGCAAGCCTGTGTGTTCGTCACCGGCCATCTAAAAGACGGCACGATGAATCTGGACTGGGAGTTGCTGGCTAGACCAAGGCAGACCGTGGTGGTCTATATGGGGCTGCATGGACTGGACACTTTGTGCGCCAAACTCATAGCGCATGGACTGCCTGATACAACCCCCATCGCCATCGTGCAACACGGCACACAGCCAACGCAGCGCGTCATCACGGGTACTTTGGCGACACTGCCCGCGATCGCCGAGCGCGAACAGCCGCAGGCACCGACCCTCATCATCGTCGGCGGGGTGGTCACCCTGCGCGAAAAACTCGCATGGTTCCATCCGCAAGGTTAGTGCGGACCCCAGCACGGATCGGATCGAGTGATGAGTGGGCTACTGAGTCTGAGTCGTGCGGCGCGATTGGTGGGCGTGAGCCGCACCGAACTGCAGAAGAAGATACAAAATGGCGAGATGTCGTCCTTCGACGGCAAGATCACCGTCGAGGATCTGTTGCTGTGTTACCCGACTGCACAATTGGAAGACATCGCCGAGTTCAAACGGGTCACCCAGATCAAAGAACGAGCCTTTGGCAAAAGAGTGTTCGAGCGCGCCATGCCCGATGCGGAAGTGCTGGCTGCGCGCATCACGGAATTGAGTTCTACCTTGGCGCGGAACCAGAGGCAGTTGAAGCAGTTCGATGCGCTGTTCGGCAAACTATGGGACAAGCTCGGTGTGATGGAGGGGCAATGTCACGGCGAAGCGCTTGCCAAGATGGAGAGTCTGAAATGGTGGATAAAACAAGAGGTCGCCGCAGTGATGGAACCGGGATTCAGTAATACATTGGCCATCCAAGACGGCATCTTGAGCGTGATGGCCGCGCAAGTGACGCTGTTGCCCAGCCAGCAGGATTTCTTGGTCGAAGGTCGGGATACCTTGCTGGAGGCTGCGATGCGCGCCGGCATTTCGCTCAACTACGGTTGCAGTGGCGGTAACT
>JBAYIG010000008.1:0-61776 GCA_041665725.1 Sideroxydans sp.
CCACGACATCGACTGCAAGATCGACGGCATCGGCGCGATGCAGTTGAAGACCGAGTTCGTGAAGAAGGCTTAACAATTTCCGTTCGCCCTGAGCTTGTCGAAGGGTGAAGTCGTTCATGGTTCGACAAGCTCACCACGAACGGATTTTTTGTGAGGTTTCATATGGGCGGTTGGGGTTGTCCGCATGAGGTCAATGATCAGTGCCAGAAGGTGCTGAACAAACCTTGTGACATCGGTATGAAGGGCTGCGTGCTGGCTGGGCGTTTCAACTTCGCTGACCCGAGCAAGAACCGCCCGAAGAAGAAACCGCTCGATGAATCCTCTACACCCGCTCCGACTTCTGAAAAAGATGAGTGAGTTCGTGAAGCCACTGTTCGCGCTTGCGTTCTTTTGTGTCTCTCAATCGTCCATTGCGGCAGAAGCCGCTCTGCCGCGCCCCGATCACATCGTCATCGTGGTGGAAGAGAACCGAGGCTATTCCAAGATCATCGGTAATGCTGATGCGCCTTACATCAACGCCCTTGCGCAACGCGGCGTGTTGTTCACCCAATCGTATGGTGTCACCCATCCCAGTCAGCCCAACTATCTAGCCTTGCTCTCTGGCACGACGCGCGGCATCAGCAGCAATGCCTGCCCCTTGGAATTGAAAGGCGAGAATCTGGGTGGGGCGCTCATCGAGAAGGAGCTCAGCTTCGTCAGCTATTCAGAGTCGCTGCCTGAGACAGGTTACGAAGGGTGTCGCTACGGTGCCTATATGCGCAAACATAATCCTGCGGCGAACTGGAAAGAACTGGCTGCATTCAACCAGCCCTTCACTGCATTCCCACAAGATTTCTCGCAACTGCCGACCGTATCTTTTGTGGTGCCAGATCAGCGCAACGACATGCACGATGGCAGCATCGAAGAAGGTGACGCTTGGTTGGCGCAGAACATCGAGGCTTATGCGCAGTGGGCGATGACCCATAACAGTCTGCTCATCGTGACGTTCGACGAAGACGATGGCCGCGAAGGGAATCGCATCGCGACGATGTTCGTGGGTGAGATGGTGAAACCCGGAAGATCAGCACAACGCATCAACCACTACACTTTGCTACGCACGCTTTCCGAGATGTATGGTTTGGCCGTCTTGGGTGAGAGCAAAGATCAGCAACCCATCACGGGTGTGTGGAAGAAGGCGGGCAAGAAACACTAGCCTTACTCTCCTCCACCATCCAACCCCAATTCCTGGATCTTCCGCGTCAACGTATTGCGCCCCATGCCGAGCAGCGTGGCGGCTTCGATACGTCGTCCCCCTGTGTGTTGCAAAGCTTGGGTGATGAGCGTGCGCTCGAACTCTTTGGTAAGGGTGTCGAGGATGTTCGATTCGTTGCGTTGCAGCGCCATCGCGGCTTGTTGAGCGAGAGCAGAGCGCCAGTCGCTGGCGGCAGGTGCCGTTTGCGCACCATCGCGCCATTCAGCGGGCAGGTCGGCGATCTCCACTTGTTGTGTCGGCGTCATCACGGTGAGCCAGTGGCACAGGTTCTCCAATTGCCGCACGTTACCGGGGATGTCTTGCGCTGAGAGGTAATTGAGCGCGGACTCACTCAAGATCTTTTGTTCGACGCCCAGTTCCTTCGCGCTCTTCTGCAAGAAATGCTTGGCCAACACAGGGATGTCTTCGCGACGTTCGCGCAGTGGCGGCAGACGCAGGCGGATGACGTTTAGGCGGTGGAACAAGTCTTCGCGGAACAAACCCTGCTTCACACGCTCGTCTAGGTTCTGGTGTGTGGCGGCGATGATGCGCACGTTCGCCTTGATGGGTTGATGACCACCCACACGGTAGTAGTTGCCGTCGGATAACACGCGCAACAAACGCGTCTGCAATTCCGCAGGCATGTCGCCGATCTCGTCGAGGAATAGCGTGCCGCCTTCGGCTTGCTCGAAGCGTCCGTGACGTGTCGCGGCTGCGCCGGTGAAAGCGCCTTTCTCGTGGCCAAACAATTCTGACTCCAACAAGTCTTTCGGGATGGCGGCGGTGTTGATGGCGACGAAGGGTTTGTCAGCACGGGCGCTATGGCGATGTAGCGCCTGCGCGACCAATTCCTTACCTGTTCCCGATTCGCCGTTGATGAGCACCGTGGCGTTGGATTGCGCGAGGCGGCCGATAGCGCGGAACACCTCTTGCATGGCGGGTGCGTGGCCAAGGATGTCCGGCGCATCTGGCAACTCTTGGCTACCGGTGCTCTTGCGTTGGCTCTGCGCCAATGCACGGCGAATCAATTCGACCGCGTGGTTCACGTCGAAAGGTTTGGGTAGGTATTCGAACGCACCGCCTTGGAAGGACGACACCGCGCTTTCTAGGTCGGAATACGCTGTCATGATGATGACGGGCAGCGTTGGATAATCACGGCGCAATATCTGCAACAGATCCAGCCCTGAGCTGCCGGGCATGCGGATGTCGCTGATGACCATTTGCGGCAAGCCAGAGGGGAGCTCGGTCAATGCTTCATCAGCCGAAGCAAAACTCTTGAACTCGATCTGTTCACGCGCGAGTGCTTTTTCTAGCACCCAGCGGATGGAGCGGTCATCGTCGATGATCCAAACGGATTTAGTCATTTTGTCTTTTCCATGTTGGTGAGCGGCAGCATCACGGTGAAACAGGTGCGCCCCGGTTCGCTTTCGAATTCGATACTACCTTGATGTTGGCTGACGAAGTCTTGCGCCAGTGTGAGTCCAAGCCCGTGTCCATCGGCGCGCCCCGACACCAGCGGATAGAAGATCTTGTCGCGCAGGTGAGTGGGGATGCCGGGGCCGTTGTCGATGATCTGCACCGAGATGGCTAAACGGTGGCGTTTCTTCATCAAGGTGACTTGGCGCGAGATGCGGGTGCGGAAGGTGATGATGCCGTGACCCTTCATGGCTTGCGCCGCATTGCGCACGATGTTGAGAACGACTTGGATGAGCTGTTCCTTGTCGCCGTGTAACTCGGGCAAGCTCAAGTCGTAATCGCGCTGGATGACGAGGCTCTCAGGCAATTCCGCCAGTACTACGCTGCGAACGCGCTCCAACACCTCATGGATATTGAGCGCACTAAAATGGGGCACGTGCTGCGGCGTAAGCAGTTTTTCCATGAGGGAACGAAGTCGATCCGCTTCTTGGATGACGACCTGGGTGTATTCGCGCAATGCAGGTCTTTCCAACTCTTGTTCCAATAACTGCGCTGCGCCACGGATGCCACCCAGCGGGTTCTTGATCTCATGTGCCAGATTGCGCAACAGCATGCGGTTCGCTTGCGTCTGGTCCAGCATCTGTTCTTCACGCGCCATCTTCAGCGGACGGTCGATGGTGTGGAATTCCAACAACAGCGCGTAGCCTTCAAGATGTAGCGGCGTCACGGTGCAGCTCAGGTGCAGCTTGGTCGTTAGCGTGTGCGCACCCAGCATCAGGTCGTGCTCGATGTGGGCGGCGTTGCTGGAGAGGGCCGATTGCACGGCTGCCCACAACTGATCGGCGTGGGTGAAAGCATGTTGCAAAGGATGGCCGACCAAGTTGCTATGACTGACCGCGAATAGATGCTCTGCCGCCGGATTCAGGAAAGCGATGCGGGATTGGTCATCCAGCAGCAAGACGGCTGTGGCGAGATGATCTAGCGAGGGGAGGAGCTTGTCTGGCATGTCAGATTAGTGAGCAGAAAACATGCCAGTGAATCGATTATCGGAGATTCGAGATTTCGGTCTTTAGCGCCTTGATGTTGTTCTCGTGTGACTTCACATCATCCTGCGCCACATTCACCTTCTCTTCATATTTCGCGACGTTGCGGAAGGTCTGCCCAGTCGAGGTCTTGAACACTTCGGGATTGTCTTCGGCATCTTTTAGTTTGGTGCGAGCATCTTCAAGGGCGCGTTCTTCAGTAGCAAGTTCGTCTTCCAGTATCTTGCGGCGCGTGTCGTCGCGGCGGTTCTGCGTCTCAGAATTCACGCGCAGGTCTGATGAAGATTCGCTGTATTTGTGTTGCTTGGGGGGTACGGGTTGCGCGTTCATCGTGGGGAGCGGCTCCAGTTCGAGCTTCTTCGCACCTTTGAGCGGCGCGCTGGAATAGGTCACGTTGCCGTTCTTATCCACGCGCTTGTATATCTCGGCTTGGGCGGCGCTGGTGAGAGCGATGGCGCTACATAACAGGGTTAGGCGAAATAGTTTCATGTTCATGCCTTGCAAAGTGGTGGCGGGAGTATAGGTTAAGGCTGTGCCTGTGACAAACGCTGACCGATAAGGGTTCCTGCAAAAGAAAACGGAGCCGCTAGGGCTCCGTTCTCATTACCTGTATCCAGATTACAGGCTGTAGTACATGTCGAACTCGACTGGGTGAGTCGTCATACGAATACGGTTCACTTCTTCCATCTTCAGGTCGATGTAAGCCTCGATGAAGTCCTTGGAGAACACGCCGCCACGAGTCAAGAACTCATGGTCTTTCTTCAGTGCGTCCAATGCCTCGTCCAAAGATGCGCAAACGGTTGGGATCTTTGCATCTTCTTCTGGTGGCAGATCGTACAGGTTCTTGTCTGCTGGATCTCCTGGGTGGATCTTGTTCTGGATACCATCCAAGCCCGCCATCATCAATGCTGCGAAGCACAAGTATGGGTTAGCAGAAGGATCTGGGAAACGTGTCTCGATACGGCGTGCCTTGTCGCTAGCGACGTGAGGGATACGGATCGAAGCGGAACGGTTCTTAGCAGAGTAAGCCAACTTCACTGGCGCTTCGTAGTGAGGAACCAGACGCTTGTAAGAGTTGGTGCCTGGGTTGGTGATCGCGTTCAGTGCCTTAGCGTGCTTGATGATGCCGCCGATGTAGTACAGCGCCAATTCAGACATACCAGCGTAGCCGTTACCTGCGAACAGGTTCTTGCCATCTTTCCAGATGGATTGGTGAACGTGCATGCCGGAGCCGTTGTCGCCAACGATTGGCTTAGGCATGAAGGTCGCTGTCTTGCCGTATTGGTGAGCGACGTTCTGGATCACGTACTTCTGAGTCTGTGTCCAGTCAGCGCGTTTCACCAATGTGCTGAACTTGGTACCCAATTCGCATTGGCCAGCGTTCGCAACTTCGTGGTGGTGAACTTCGACAGGGATGCCGATCTCTTCCAACAGCAAGCACATCTGTGCGCGGATGTCGTTCAAGCTATCGACTGGAGGAACTGGGAAGTAACCGCCCTTCACTGTTGGGCGGTGACCTGTGTTGCCGCCGTCGAATGCGTGGCCAGTAGACCAAGCACCTTCTTCCGAATTGATCTTCACAGAGCAACCGGACATGTCGATGTGCCATTGCACGGAATCAAAGATGAAGAATTCTGGCTCTGGACCGAAGAAAGCGGTGTCGCCCACGCCGGAGGACTTCAAGTAAGCCTCAGCACGCTTAGCGATGGAACGTGGATCGCGGTCGTAACCTTTGCCATCAGTTGGCTCGATGACGTCGCAAGTCATGACGATGGTCGGTTCGTCGAAGAATGGGTCGATGTAAGCAGAATCAGGATCCGGCATCAGCAACATGTCGGAGGCTTGGATGCCCTTCCAACCAGCGATAGAAGAACCGTCGAATGCGTGGCCTTCTTCGAACTTGTCCATGTCAACGTGGGAGACTGGCACGCCAACGTGCTGTTCTTTACCACGGGTGTCTGTGAAACGTAGATCGACGAACTTGATACCTTGTTCTTTGATCAGCTTCAGAACGTCAGCTGCTGTTTTAGCCATACTCAAATCTCCCAATTAGAAAAATTAAACGATGCTTTTTTTGAAACGAACTTAATAGTGTGACTTGTTCTGAACAGCAGAAACTGTGCCATCACCCTGAATCCTGCAAGACGCGCATTGTGCCATATTTGTGCAGGGTCATGCCGCCGCTTGAATGCCCTTGATTGGGGCGCACAAGTGAAGGCATGCACTATTTTGGTGCAATGGTCTGGTGCAAACAGATCGAGCGGAAATAGGGATCGTCGGCGGTGAGCGACGAGCACTTGTGTTGCAACCCGATGATATCGACAGGCGAGTTCAGCAATATCTCCGCGTCCACCTTACCGTTCAAGTAGTGCAACACGACCTGCGTAGAAGCGGGGAGGTTTTCGCCCAAGCGGCTATATAGGTGTGCCAACAACAGGTGGCGTTGCGGTAGATGGGCGTTCGGTCTGGCGTGGGCGTCATCCTCGGGGTCGATATGTACCATCACATCCATCACGTGGTGCCCTTTCAACACGGCGGTACGTGCGGCTTCGGCGATGTAGTGCCCTTCCGATACGCTGATCTTGGGATCGACCATGATGTGCGCATCGACCAGTGCGTTATCCGCCATCTTGCGTGTGCGCAGATCGTGTAGTCCGATGACGCCGGGAACGGCCTTGAGCGTATTGCGGATAGCGCGGACTTCCTGTTCGTCCAATCCGGTATCGACCAGTTCCAGCAAAGCGTCACGCGCGAACTGGATGCCCATGTAGGCGATCATCACTCCCACCACACCTGCGGCGACCAGATCGAGGAAGGTATAGCCCAACAGGTTACCGACGATACCAATGACAACGACTAGAGAGGAGGCTGCGTCAGAACGTGCGTGCCAAGCGTTCGCAACTAACATCTGTGAGCGCACGCGTTGAGCCACAGCCAACATGTAACGGAACATGCCTTCTTTCGCGGCAAGCGCGAAGAGGGCGACCCACAGCGTGAAGGGATGCACGGCTTGAACTTGTTCGGGGTGTTGTAAACGTAATCCTGCTGCGATGAGCAGGCCGATGCCGAGCGCGGCAAGGCTGGCACCAAGGATGAGCGAAGCGGCTGTCTCGATGCGGGCATGACCGTAGGGATGGTCAGCATCCGCATGTTTGTTGCCGTGGCGATTGGCAAACAATACCAACACATCTGAAAGTAGATCGGCCAGTGAATGTAGACCATCGGCCATCAGTGATTGTGACTTGCCGAAAAAACCGGCCAACACCTGCACGATAGTCAATATCAAGTTGATGAAGATACTCACCCATGTGCTCTTGCGCGCAGCGGCGAAACGCTCGGGATGGGCGGGCTCAAAAGCGGCGGATTTATCGTGTGAGTGGTTGTGCCCGTGAGTGTGATTTTTCATTGCCGTTGGGATAGTATGCAAGCGAGCGTGCAGGATAGCAGGGACGCATCAAACCTAAAACCTTTTGAAAGTGAAACATGGGCAAGATCACCGAGATATTGAGCAGGGCGCAACAACGCGCAAAGGAAGCAAACCTACCTTACGAAGGGGCAATATTGCCGAGCGAGGCTTACGAGATATTGAAAAGCGCACCGGGTGCTAGATTGGTCGATGTGCGTACGCGTGCCGAGATCGACTGGGTAGGCAAAGTCCCAGGAGCGGTCGAGATCGAATGGCTTAGCTATCCAGGTATGAAGCCGAATCCGAACTTTATGGCCGCGTTGGAGCAACAAGTAGACAAAGAGTCGCTGGTGTTATTCCTGTGTCGTAGCGCCCAGCGCTCACACGCCGCCGCGATAGTGGCGACCCAAGCAGGATTTGCTGATTGCTACAACATCCTAGAAGGCTTCGAGGGAGATAAGAATAGTGGCAACCAACGCGGTGTCGCTAACGGCTGGCGCAAAGCAGGTCTGCCTTGGGAACAAAGTTAAGCTTTAAAGATGCGTGACTTCCTTGCATTCCTCATGCGCATCAACGGCTCGACCAAGAAGTACACCAACCTCAACCTAATCGAGATCATCATCCTTGGACTTATCCTCGCCATTTTGGCGGGGTAAGGCTGTCTAAGCTGCGGACCAACTCACCATACCTGTGTACGCGGTGAGCAACACGATCACACCGAACACGATGCGATACCAGGCGAAGATGGTGAAGTCGTGACGGCTGATGTAGCGTAACAATCCGCGCACCGCGATGAACGCGCTGATGAACGAAGCGATAGAGCCGACCAAGAAGATACCGAGGTCCTCCGCGTGGAACTGGTCGCGGTATTTCACCACCTCGTACAGTGTCGCCATCGTGAGCGTGGGGATGGCGAGGAAGAACGAGAACTCGGTTGCCGCTTTGCGCGACAAACCAAAGAACAGGCCGCCGATGATGGTCGCACCCGAACGTGAAGTGCCGGGGATCAATGCCAGCGCCTGCGCCAAGCCCATCTTCAGCGCGTCCTTCCAGTGCATGTCATCCACACTACCGATGTGTTCCGTGTGTTGACGTTTCTCCGCCCACAAGATGATGAAGCCACCGATGATGAATGCCAATGCAACAGGCACGGGCGCGAACAAGTGAGCCTTGATCGCCTTGCCGAACAGCAAGCCCAGTATCGCCAGTGGCAAGAAGGCGATGAACAGATTGAAGGTGAAGCGCTGTGCGGCTTCTTGTTTCTGTACCAATCCGGTAGCGACCGAAGTCAGCTTAGCGCGATATTCCCAACACACCGCAAGGATGGCCGCGAACTGAATGACGATCTCGAACACCTTGCCGCGCTCATCGTTAAAGTCGAGCAAGTCGCCCACCAAGATGAGGTGGCCCGTGGAAGAGATAGGCAGGAATTCGGTCAAACCTTCGACGACGCCAAGGATGGCGGCTTTGAGTAACAGGATGATGTCCATTAGTTCGTCATTTCCGTCCTTCGACATGCTCAGGATGAACCTAGCTATGCTCGGGCGGTAATCCAGTAGTTTTTAAAATTGCGATACGTTGGTTCACTGCACAGCGTTCGGTGTCGTTCATCTCTACCCAGCGCGTGATCTCCTCGAAGGTGCGATGGCAGCTGCGGCACACATCATCACCCAACACGGTCGTGCAATGACCGCTACAGGGGGAATCGGAGGTGATCTCGGTGGATGGTGACAGTGAGTAGCTACGTGACATGGCGCGCATTATACCGAGGGTCGCGTGGCAAGCTCCAAGCTTGATAGCCACTGCATCGCTTGCTCACGTGATTCGCCGCACATCTCTGTCGAAGGTCTTAGTCCACCACAGAAGGTAGGGCGCTCTGGTTTGCCGAACACGGCACAACGATAGTCATTCAGCAGTTGTGCGCATCGCACGCCAGCCGGTTTGCCCTGCGGCATGCCGGGTAGGGGAGAGGTGATGGAAGGAGCGATGCAACACGCACCGCACCCGTTACGACACTCCATCATCAAGCCTTGTGATAGACCTCGGCGCCTTGTTTCACGAACTCGATGGACTTCACCTGCATGCCTTTTTCCAGCGCCATCTGTTCTGATAGACCTTCCTTCGCCGCGAAGTCGCGCACGTCTTGGCTGATCTTCATCGAGCAGAAATGCGGGCCACACATGGAGCAGAAGTGCGCGATCTTGGCGGATTCTTTAGGCAAGGTCTCGTCGTGGAATTCGCGCGCACGATCAGGGTCGAGGCCAAGGTTGAATTGGTCTTCCCAGCGGAACTCGAAGCGCGCCTTGCTCATCGCGTTGTCGCGCACTTGTGCACCGGGGTGACCCTTGGCGAGGTCGGCGGCGTGGGCGGCGATCTTGTAGGTGATGATGCCTTCCTTCACGTCGGCCTTGTTGGGCAAGCCCAAGTGTTCCTTGGGTGTCACGTAACACAGCATGGCCGTACCGAACCAGCCGATCATCGCCGCGCCGATAGCGCTGGTGATGTGGTCATAGCCAGGGGCGATGTCTTGCGTCAGTGGGCCAAGTGTGTAGAAAGGCGCTTCGTGGCACCACTTCAATTGCAGGTCCATGTTCTCTTTGATCATGTGCATCGGCACATGGCCGGGGCCTTCGATCATCACTTGCGCGTCGTGCTTCCACGCTACTTGGGTCAGTTCGCCTAGCGTCTTCAATTCGCCCAGTTGCGCTTCGTCGTTGGCATCGTAGATCGAGCCGGGGCGCAAGCCGTCGCCTAACGAGAAGGTCACGTCGTAGGCCTTCATGATCTCGCAGATCTCTTCGAAGTGCGTGTAGAGGAAGTTCTCTTTGTGATGAGCCAAGCACCACTTCGCCATGATGGAGCCGCCGCGCGACACGATGCCGGTCATGCGGTTCGCGGTCATCGGGATGTAACGCAGCAACACGCCCGCATGGATGGTGAAGTAGTCCACACCTTGTTCGGCTTGCTCGATGAGCGTGTCTTTGAAAATCTCCCACGTCAGGTCTTCAGCCTTGCCGTTCACCTTCTCCAGCGCTTGATAGATAGGCACAGTACCGATAGGCACAGGTGAGTTGCGGATGATCCACTCGCGTGTCTCGTGGATGTTCTTGCCGGTGCTCAAATCCATCACCGTGTCGCCGCCCCAACGGATGGCCCAAGTCATCTTCTCGACTTCTTCTTGGATGCTGGAACCCAGCGCCGAGTTGCCGATGTTGGCGTTGATCTTCACGAGGAAGTTGCGGCCAATGATCATCGGCTCACATTCAGGGTGATTGATGTTGGTGGTGATGACAGCGCGGCCTGCGGCCACTTCGGCACGCACGAACTCAGGGGTGATCTTCTTGGGCATCGCTTTGCCGAAGTTCTCGCCCGGATGTTGTTTCAACATCATCTCGCTCATGCCATCTACTTTTTGGTTCTCGCGGATGGCGATGTATTCCATCTCGGGCGTGATGATGCCTTGGCGCGCGTAGTGCATCTGCGTCACGTTCTTGCCCGCCTTGGCTTTGCGCGGGGTGTGTTGCAGGTTGAAACGCATGTCAGCCAATGCAGGGTCATTCAAACGTTGACGACCGTATTCGGAAGTGAGGTGAGGCAAGGCTTCGGTGTCGTCACGCTCGGCGATCCAGCCTGCGCGCATCTCGGCCAAACCGGAGCGAATGTCGATCTTTACCTTAGGGTCGGTGTAAGGGCCTGAGCAGTCGTACACGTAAACGGGGGGGTTCACTTCCGCGCCCATGCTGGCGGGTGTCTCGTCCTGCGTGATCTCGCGCATCGGAACTTGGATATCGGGACGTGAGCCCTGCACATAGACCTTGCGCGAATTCGGCAACGGCTTGACGGCAGCCTCATCGACGTGAGCAGAAGTAGCGAGGAATTGAGGATTGGCGTTCATTGTGATGCTCCAAAATTAACGGGGAGCATCATCGGATGCTTCCCTACGACGGCATGACCCGTACAGGTTCAAAGGGTGTGTCTCACTGCCAGACTGGCAGACCCCTAGCGAGGGACGCAAACTAAAGTAAAAGTGGGCAAAACACAAGTTTTGCCCACTTTTCACAAACGGTTTAAAGCGTACTTACTTCTTCTCGACCTGCCCCAGCTTGCGCCAAGTCTCCAGCAAGGTGTCTGGGTTGAGTGACATGGTCTGGATGCCGATCTCCATCAGCCACTGTGCGAAGTCGAAGTGATCGGATGGTCCTTGGCCGCAGATGCCGACGTATTTGCCTTTGCGGTTGCAGGTCTCGATGGCCATCTTGAGCAAGGCTTTCACCGCATCGTCGCGTTCGTCGAATCTGTCTGCGACCAAGCTAGAGTCACGATCTAGACCCAGCGTGAGTTGCGTCAGGTCGTTGGAGCCGATGGAGAAGCCGTCGAAGTATTCGAGGAACTGTTCTGCAAGCAAGGCGTTGGAGGGGATCTCGCACATCATGATGAGACGCAGGCCATTCACGCCGCGCTTCAATCCGTGCTTCTCCAAGGTGGCGACGACTTCGCGTGCTTCACCCACGGTACGCACGAAGGGGATCATCAGCTCGACGTTGGTGTAGCCCATCTTTTCGCGTACACGTTTCATTGCGCGGCATTCGAGTTCGAAACAATCGCTGAAGTTGGCAGCGACGTAACGACCCGCACCACGGAAGCCGATCATCGGATTCTCTTCCATCGGCTCGTAGATCTCGCCGCCGATGAGCTTGCGGTATTCGTTCGACTTGAAGTCGGACATACGCACGATGACCTTCTTCGGCCAGAACGCAGCCGCCAAGGTGGCGACGCCTTCGGTGATCTTCTCTACATAGAACTCGACCGGGTCGGCATAGCCCGCGCAACGTTGCATCACTGCTTCGTGGATCTTGCTAGGCAGGCGGTTGTGTTCCAACACGGCCTTGGGGTGGATGCCGATGAGGTTGTTGATGATGAATTCCAAGCGCGCCAAGCCCACACCTGCCGATGGCATCTGCGCGAATTCGAACGCCAGCGTGGGATTGCCCACGTTGAGCATCAGTTTCACAGGGATCTGCGGCAGCGCTTCTTCGCTATGCACCACGATCTCGAACGGTAGCTTGCCGTGATACACGAAACCGGTATCACCCTCGGCGCACGACACAGTGACCGATTCACCTTCTTGCAAGGCAGTGGTCGCGTGACCGCAACCGACGATGGCGGGGATGCCCAACTCACGCGCGATGATGGCAGCGTGGCAGGTACGTCCGCCACGGTTGGTGACGATGGCGGCGGCCTTCTTCATCACCGGTTCCCAGTTGGGGTCGGTCATGTCGGTGACCAGCACGTCGCCCGCTTGCACCTTGCTCATCTCGGAGATGTCGTGAACGATACGCACGCGTCCTGCGCCGATCTTCTGACCGATGGCGCGACCTTCCACCAACACGTCACCGCGTTGTTGCAGACGATACTTCTCAGTGCCGCCTGCGGCTGCGTTCGACTTCACTGTCTCAGGACGCGCTTGTAGGATGTACAGCTTGCCATCTAAACCATCTTTGCCCCACTCGATGTCCATCGGGCGACCGTAGTGCTTCTCGATGGACATGGCGTAACGTGCCAGTTGCAACACGTCTTCGTCCGTCAGCGAGAAACGACGTTGGTCGGCGACAGGAACAGGTTCGATACGGCAGGAACGACCAGCGGAACGTTGCTCGTCGAACACCATGCGTTGTTGTTTGGAACCCAGACCACGACGCACGACGGCAGGGAATCCCGCAGCCAGTTGTTGTTTGTGCACGTAGAACTCGTCGGGGTTGACCGCGCCTTGCACCACCATCTCACCCAAGCCATAGGATGAAGTGATGAACACGGCATCGCGGAAACCGGATTCGGTGTCCATGGTGAACATCACACCCGATGCGCCTAGGTCGGAACGCACCATGCGCTGGATACCCGCCGACAAGGCGACGTCAGCATGGGTGAAATCCTTGTGTACGCGGTAGGAGATGGCGCGATCGTTGTACAGCGAAGCGAACACCTCACGGATAGCGTGCAGGATGTTGTCGATGCCGTGGATGTTGAGGAAAGTCTCTTGCTGACCTGCGAAGGATGCATCGGGCAAGTCTTCCGCAGTAGCAGAGGAGCGTACCGCGAAGCTACCTTCACCTTCGGCAACGAGCTTGTCGTAGTGGGTGCGTATCTCGGCATTCAAACGGTCGGGTAGCGGTGCTTCCACGATCCAGCTACGGATGGTGCGGCCCGCTTCTGCAAGCGCGGACACGTCATCTACGTTCAGGGTAGAGAGTCGCTCTTCGATACGCTTATCCAATCCGCCATGTGCCAAGAAGTCGCGGTAAGCCTGCGCCGTGGTGGCAAAGCCGCCGGGAACGTGAACACCGGAAGAACTCAGGTTCGAGATCATCTCGCCGAGTGAAGCGTTCTTCCCGCCCACCTCGGGAATGTCCGCGATACCGAGGGACTGGAATGGAATGACGTAGGGTTGCATGACTATCTCCTGATGATTTAGTAACTACGATTTACTTCACTCGCCGACTGGCAACTTACCCGTATTAACTTACAGATTTCTTGCATTGCGACTCACCGCAACGTTTATTCCCGCATCCGCAACCTTCGCCTTCTTCTTTTAGTGGGCCGAACTCGGGATGACGCTCGGCATAACGTCTTGCGGCGTTGCGCACTAGGATGAATGCAGTCATCAGCGCCAGCACGATCAATATGGTCTGTATGTAGATCATTCCCCACCTCCCAATCCAGCGAATCCCATGAAGGTCAGCGACAGCAATCCTGCCAAGATGAGCGATAGCGCCGTGCCTTGCACCAGTGTTGGCACATTCGCCAGTTGCAGACGCTCACGCAGCGAAGCCATCAACACCAGAGCCAGCGTGAATCCCGCACCGCCACCCAAGGAGAAGCTGAGTGATTGTGCGAAGTCGTAGTCGCGTGCTGTCTGGAACAATGCTACGCCTAACACCGCACAATTGGTGGTGATGAGCGGCAGATAGATACCCAGCGCACGGAACAGAGCGGGGCTGTATTTCTTCATCACCATTTCCACCAGCTGCACCGACGAGGCGATGACCACGATGTAGGAGATGAGGCGCAAGAAGTCGAGGTGGAACGCACTCAACAACAGGTTCAATCCATAGGCACACAACGAGGCGACCAGCATCACGAAGGTGGTGGCGATCCCCATCGGCAGAGCTGTGCCCAAACGACCGGACACACCCAAGAACGGGCACAAACCCAAGAACATCGCCAACACGAAGTTGTTGGTGAGCAGGGTGGCGATGAAGATCTGACTCAATGACTCATTCATGTGCGACTCCTTTTTCCGAACGACTGCGCATGAACGAGAACAACAGCAGCCAAGCACCCAATACGAAGAAGCCGCCAGGGGGCAATACCATCACCACCCAAGGTTGGAAGTGTTCACCGAATAGCGAGAAGCCGAACAGTTTGCCTGCGCCCAAGATCTCGCGTGTCGCACCCAAGGCCAGCAAGCCGATGGTGAAGCCGATGCCCATGCCCATCGCATTCACGACGGCTTTGAGAGGTGGGTTCTTGGAGGCATGTGCCTCGGCACGCCCTAAGATGATGCAGTTCACCACGATGAGTTGGATGAAGGCGCCTAACGCTTCGTACAAGGACAGACTCACTGCTTGTATGATGTAGTCCACCAATGTCACGAAGGTGGCGATGATGACGATGTAGGTGGCGATGCGCACTTCCTTCGGCACTAAGTTGCGGATGAGTGAGACCAGCAGGCAAGAACTCACTAGCACGAACAAGGTGGCGACCCCCATCGATACCGCGTTCACGGCGGAGACGGTCACCGCGAGTGTGGGGCACATACCCAGCACCATCACGAACACAGGGTTCTGCCGCCACACGCCTTCCATGAAGGTGTCGAAGGTGATGCCTTCGTCGATCTCTTTTTTCTGGCTCATGGTTTCAACTCCGCAACATGTGGCACTAACAAGGGCATCAACTTCTGCGCACTCTCATTGATGCCGCGACCGACGGCTTTGGTCGTGACGGTCGCGCCTGCGATGGCATCGATCTCCCACGCGTTCTGCTTGGTGCCGTGCTTCACGACTTTGACGGCATTCGCCAGCGCCGTCATCTCGGCGTTCACGCGCACATCCAAGGCATCGAAGTTCTTGAGGAACTCTTTGTCGGTGATGATCTTGTCGCCGATACCGGGTGTCTCGCGCATGGACACCACACCGATGCCGATGATGCATTGGCACTTCGTATCGTAGCCATACAACACGCGCACGATATCAGCGTAACCTTTGCCAGCCGCTTCTGCGGCGATGCCTTTCAATGCACCGGCCTGATCGTATGCGGCGTAGAACTTCACGCCACCTTCTGGCACGTTGCCGGTGAGTGCTTGGATGCCGCTTGGTGTGGCGACGTACTCACTCACCTTGGCCGCACCGGGCAGCACCTTGAACACGGCGCGCTCGACCATGATGCGTTTGTTGTTGGCGATGGCGTCTTGCGTACTTTCGTAAGCCCCCACGATGAGGACACCGCAGATGCTCGCGACCAGCCCCATGGTGATGATCATCTTGTTGCTGGGGGTGGTGTGCACTGGGATCGGTTCGCTCATGGCTTTTCCTTTCGGCTAGTGCCATACACACGCGGCTGAGTATATTGGTCGATGAGCGGTGTCAGCGCGTTACCCAGCAGAATGGCGTACATCACCCCTTCAGTCAGGCCGCCGAAATAACGGATGATGACCGTCATCACGCCGATGATGACACCGTAGATCCACACGCCGACAGGGGTGACCGGAGAGGTCGCCATATCGGTCGCCATGTAGATCGCGCCGATCATCAAGCCGCCAGAGAGCATCACAAAAATCGGGGCTGGATAGTGTGCAGGGTCATACAGTTGGAACGCCCAAGCGGTGAGTGCCGCCGAGCCCAGCACAGCGACAGGGATGCGCCAGTCCATGAATTTGCGTATGGCGAGATAAGCGCCGCACAACAGGATGAGCAGGGCGGAGGTCTCGCCTGCCGAGGCAGTCACTGTACCCGTGAGAAGGTCGTGCGCCGAGGCGGTCACGTTCTCGAACTTCCACCGCGCCAAGGGTGTCGCGCCGGTGAAGGCATCCACCCCTTGTTGTTTTACCCAGCCCACGATGTCGGGCGGCATCATCAACGGTGCGGTGAAGGTCGTGGGCACGAACTCGCTGAAACGGTTGGCCGAGAACGCGGGCACCCAAGTGGTGATGGCCACGGGGAACGCGGCTTGCACGAACGCGCGACCGACTAATGCAGGATTGAAAGGGTTGTGCCCAAGACCGCCGAACATCGCCTTGCCGATGGCGATAGCGACGAAGCCAGCGACGATTGCCATCCACAAGGGGAAGGCGGGCGGCAGAGTTAGCCCCAGCAGGATGCCAGTGATGGCCGCGCTCCAATCGCCCAGCGTGTTCGCATTGCGATTGAGCAGACGTTCGGTAGCAAGACAGGTGGCGGTGACCGTGAGCAACAAGGCCAATGCCGCCAAACCGTATTGCCACATCGAGAAGCCGCAGATGGGCAACAAGGAATACACCACGTTGCGCATGATGGTGGGTACGCTGTGTCCGCTGTGCTGATGGGGCGCGGCGCGTAGCTCGATACGATGTTTGCTCACGTCACCTTCTCCCGGTTCTTAAGAAAGTACTTGGCGACACGAAATTGTTGCACCAGGGGAATATGTGAGGGACACACATAGCTGCAACAGCCGCATTCAAAACACTCGCCAAGCATAAACTGTTCTGCCATCACGTCATATTCACGTTTGGCAGCCAACAATCCCATTTGCGTGGGATTCAATTTCTTCGGACAGGCGTTCACGCACTCTCCGCAATGGATACAAGGGTAGATCTGGGGCGGCACGGCATCCTTCTTGCCGAAGGCCAACACGCCACACACGCCCTTGGTGATGGGCACGTCGACGGAGGGAATGGTCGTGCCCATCATCGGGCCGCCTAGGATGACCTCGGTCGCCGAGCTGCGCGCACCCACATATTCGAGCAGGAAGCGCAGTGGTGTTCCCAATGGCACGATGTAGTTGCCGGGGCGTTCCACCGAAGGGCCTGCGATGGTGACGATGCGCTCGGTCATGCCTTCGCCCAGTGGTAACAGCCTGCCCATGTAGGCCAGCGTCATCACGTTGTTCATCACGACGCCGATGGAAGAGCTGCGTTTTCCGGCAGGCACTTCACGTCCTAACAATGCGGCGATGAGAGTCTCTGCAGCGCCCTGCGGGTATTTGGTCTCCACGACTTTGACCGTGACCGAGCCATCGGCAGGTAGCGCGGCTTCCAGTGCGGCGACCGCATCCAGTTTATTGTCTTCTACGCCGATGATGGCGCGTGGTGCGCCGCACACACGGCGTGCGTACTTGATACCTTCCATGATGTCTTGCGCACGCTCCACCATGATGCGGTGATCACAGGTGAGGAAAGGCTCGCACTCCGCGCCGTTGACGATGATGGTGTCGATGGTGCAACCATTAGGTGGGATGAGCTTGGCGTGGGTGGGGAAGGTGGCGCCGCCTTTACCAGCGACACCGACTTCTTGCATCACCAGCGCAAGTTCGCGCCCACTCATGTTCTCCAGATCGTGCGGATAACGCACTTGTACTTCTTGCGTGTCGGCCTCGTACACGCGGATGACGATGCACATCTCCATCTCGCCGTTATCCGAGGGCATCGGCTCCAATGCTTCGATGATGCCTGTCGCGGGTGCGTGGATGGGCAGCGAGAACAGACCATCCGGTTTGGCGATGAGTTCACCGCGCAACACTTCCTGCCCCACGCGCACGATGGCGATCGCAGGTTTGCCGATATGTTGCTCCAACGACACATACAGCTTCGGTGCGAACGGGAAGCGGCGGATCGGCAGGTGCCCGGTCTCTTTGTGATAGACCGGGTGTATGCCGTGATCGAAGGTCGGCGTGCGGTTGAAGAAAGGAAGGCGCATGTTCATCTCAATTGAATTTCGCCGCACGTGCCTTTAGTTTGTCGATGTTTGCTTCGCCGCTGTTCCAAGGCGTGCCCGGATGAATGATGCCAGCCGTGCATTTCTCCGCAGCTTTAACGATGTCAAGGAAACTACCCGCTTTCGGATTGATGATGACGGCTTTCTTCTGATCATTGTAGGCAAATATCTTGGGGTTGATGTTCATGCACTCGTCACATGCAGTGCACTCTGGGGTGTCGATGAACACCGCTTCGTAATCGGCTGCATTCGAGGCGGCGGGGACGGCGACCGTGGTGGGTGAACTCGGTGCGGCGCCACTCACACCAGATGACAGCATCTGGATGAGTTCCTGACGCACACGGTTGGCGATGGCTTCTTCGTTGCTGCTAGTACGACCAACCCCTGCCACGTCTTTCAGTTGCTTCCAGAACTGCAAGCGCTCTTCGCAAGACAGCACCAACTCTTTCGAGACCAGCACGCGCATCAGATGGTTCTTCTTGTCCACCGACCAGATGAAGGGGAACTTGCCGTCGCGCTCGTCTTCCGACAATTTCAGGAAATCTCCCAGCAACACCATGTCGTCGTTCCATGTGTCTGCCGGTGCTTTTTTGAACTGCTTGGCGAAGCGGCCTTCAGTCAGTGCGAAGTCGGCGAAGGTCATCGGTAAGATCATCGACTGTTGATTTCCTGCCTCATCCTTGTACTCGAGCTTGTATTCCGGCCAATCGAAATCCAGTGAGGGATTGCCTTCCAAGGTGACGCACTCGGAGAAGGTGATGCCCGCATCCGGATCGAAACGGAACAGTGGGAAGGCGCGCGACTCGACTGCCATCTTGCTTTGTGCCACAGCGCTGTTGTCACCCACGCCATGTTCTGGTGGGCATACGGCGTAGACGTTGAACAGGGCTGGGCGGCGGCTGTTGAGGCCGTCGATGAAACCTTCCAGCATGTGGTTCACGTTGGACAGAGAGCTTTGGTGGACGAACGCGGTGCGATGCGCCATGCCGATGAGGCTGATCTCTTTGCGGCTCTCGCTCTTGCCGTGTTGGCTTGCGCCATAGGGCGACATGTCGGCCACTTGGCCGATGAAGCCCGAGGTGCAAGCTTGGCCGCCGGTGTTGGAATACACCTGCGTATCCACGATGAACACCTTGATCGGTTTGCCCGACATCAGGGCGCGCGACAGGTTCTGGAAGCCGATGTCGAACATCGCACCGTCACCGCCCATCGCTACGACAGGTGGGCACAGATGGAATTCTTCATCGCTCAATTGTTCCCAATTGAAATGGGCGAAGAACTTGTCGCTGTCCTCGGGCACGTAGCCACCAGCCAGTTCCATCTCGACTTGGCGCACGGCCTTGAAGCCTTCCACCATCTTCGCCATGTGTCCTTCGAAAACGCCCATCGCAACGGAAGGCGAGTCTTGGAACAGATGTGATGTCCATGGGAACGGATAGGGGTTGAACGGATAGGTGGAGGCCCACACCGAGGTGCAACCGGTGGAGTTGATGATGCCCATCTCAGCGCGACCTTGGTTGGTCGGGCCTTCCAGATAACGCCAGCGCAGGTCTTTCAACTTCTCCAACATCTGTGTCACGCGCTTCAACCATTGCGGGTCGATCGGCTCGGCAGGGTTGCGCGAAAGCAAGGTCTCGGTCAGCTTGGCCAAGGTCAGGTCGCGTCCGCTGTAGTTCTGGATGGCCTGCATCAAGCCATCGGTATCGGCCAGATTGACCGAGCTACCTAGGCGCAGGCGGATGTGATCTTCCAATCCACTGATGAGAGAGTCCAACTTGCTCACGTATTTCTTTACGCGTGGTTGCATCAATGCCGTCACGGTAGAGGTGAACAGATGGATGGCACCCTTCTCACCGCAACCCAAACAAGCGCCGTCGCCGCTGGCGAGCGATTGGTAGTTGTGTTTATCGAGCAGGATGGTCTCCAGCGCGCCTACCTTCTCGTCCAGATCGTCGATGCGGCTGAACTGAGGTGGCGTGGTGGGCAAGTCCAGCCATACGTTCCAATCATCACGCAGGGTCAGGATGTTCTCGTTGGTCTGTGTCACCATCTTCAAGGCGTTGTCGGCACACACATCCACGCAGATCGCACAGCCCTTGCAGGTGTATGGGTTGATGGTGATGGAGAACAAGCCACCGCTGCCTTTTTCTTTCTTCTCTTTTTGAGTCCAGTACGGTTTGGTGGTGGCGAACTTGAAGCTGCCGATGCCGTCCCGCAGCAGGTTCAGCTCGACTTCCAAACGTGCACGTTCGTCACCCGCCGTCGTGTCTTCCGCGAAGGCCTCGGTGATGGCGTTCGCCAACAAAGCACGTACATCCAGACCGTCCTTGTCCAAAGACGCGCGCAACTTCTTCTCGATGGTGCGGCTGAATTTGCGCAGGAAACGTGTAGGACGTCCGCCGGTCTCGATCTTTTGGATGACGCTGTTGAGTACGTCGCTCGGTGTGGACACCAAGCCGGGAATGGCACTGTCAGGGCATTGGGTGTAGCACTCGCCGCAAGCGGTGCAGTTCTCGGCAATCCACTCAGGCACTTCGAAACGCACACCAGTCATGTCGCGATACACGCCAGTGACGGCAGGCACCACGGACATACCGATGAACGGATCGACCAGATTGTCCGAGCCTTGCCCCTTCATGTAGAAGCTGCCGGTCTGTTCCCAGAAACGATGGACGTCGGATTGACCGCCGTTACCTTCAGGTAATTGCTTGAGCATGACCGGCATGGAAGGCGCAGCTTTGAGTTCGCCCTTGGCGCGTTGTCCTACCTTCATGTGTTCCGGCTTGATCTCGAACAACTCTTCGTAACCGCGACGCACCACGCGTAGGTTGTCGTCGACGATGCGTTTGCCCTTCTTGCCGAACTTGGATTCGAGTTGGTTCTCGATGGCTTTGAACAGCGTCTCTTCGGAAAGCCCTGCACGATCCTTCACATCGGACGCGTGGAAGAAGGCGCCTTGGAAGGCATTGCCCTGCATACGCAGTTGTAGGTCGGTGTTGCTGGACTCGGCGCGCGCAATCTTGAACGCATCGAGGTAATACACGCGGATCTTGTGATCGACGATGTATTGCTGGGTACGCATGGGGAAGGTCTCCCATACTGCGCCTGGGTTATCCAAGTTGCTTTGGATGATGAACACGCCGCCGTCGTTCAGACCTTCCAGCGCATTGGTGTGACCGAACACTTGAGGGTCGGGCGACATCACGACATCCACGCGGGTGTATTCGCAGTTGATGCGGATAGGTTCCGGCGCTGCGGACAAGTAGTAAGTCGTGGGTTGGCCTTTCTTCTCGGAGCCATATTTCGGATTGGCTTTGATGTCCCAGCCCAGCAGTTCGAACAAGGTCATCGCCAAGTTCTTGCCCGTGGTCACCGCACCCCAGCCACCGATGGAGTGCATACGCACGGCGATGGCACCTTTGGGTAGCAGGTTGGGATTCTCGGTGCCGCGCAGCGCCATGCCCTTGATGCCGGGGTAGGCCGCTTGTAACTCTTGTTGGCGTATCTCTTGTTTCGGATTGGCGGATTCGTCACGCACAAAATCGACGGACAAGTAGTAGAACTTGCGGCGGGTCGCGCCGGGCAACATGTTCTCGACGGCGGCGATCAATCCCTCGGGTTGCAGGTCGCGCGAACCCAAGCCATAGCAGCCGGAATACAGCGTCGGCATGTCTTTGGCGTGCTCATATTTCGCATAGTCTGCGTAGCATTCCTCACGCCCGTTCTCCATGCACTTTGTCACAGTGGAGCGCACTTCGCGCATCAGCGGCAGGTCTTCCGACAGCGGTTGGTCGGTACGTTCCAACACGGCGATGCCCTTCTTGCCTTTCAGCACATGACCCAGCAGGTCGCCGGGGAAGGGGCGATACATGGTGATGTTGACGACGCCGACTTTGATCTTGCGGTTATCGCGCAACCAATCCGCTACGGCGGCGGCTTGCACGGTCATGCTGCCTTGGCCGACGATGATGTAGTCGGCATCCTCGCAGCGATAAGTGTCGATGCGGTTGTAGTCGCGACCGGTCAACGCTTTGAACTCTGCAGCGCATTGATCGAACAGGGCGGGGATGTGCTCGAAGAAGTAAGGACGCTGCGCCGCGACGGCCTGCATGTAGGCATCTTGGTTCTGCACCACGCCGGTCTGCATCGGATTGTCCACATCCCAATTCATGGGCACACGACGGCGTTTCGGTCCGTACAACATCTTTTGTGCAGGGGTCGGTGTGTCGATGATGTCATCCGCATCACCCAAGAATTCCGCGACCAGCTCGCGCTCAGGCACCAACATCGGTTCGATCAGGTGGGTGGTGAGGAAGCCGTCTTGCGCCACCATGGCAGGGGTCAGCGCCAGCTCGGCGGTCTTGCGCGCGATCATGTTGAGATCGGCTGCGCCTTGGCCGTTCTTGGCGAACACTTGGATGAAGCCGGTGTCGTCGGCGCAATGGTAGTCGTCATGTGCGCAGTGCACATTGAGCGAGGTCTTGGTGATGGCGCGGCAACCGAGGTTCAGCACATAAGGCAGGCGCTTACCGACAGCGGCATACAAGGACTCATGCATGAAAGCCAAGCCTTGCGAGGAGGTGAAGTTCACCGCGCGGATACCAGTCATGGAGAGGCCGGCAGTGACACCTGCAGCAGCGTGTTCAGATTCAGGTTCGACGAAGATGAGGGGTTTGCCAGCCGCGTTCAGGTGGCCTTTGGCGACTTCTTCCGCCCAGTATTCACCCATCTGCGTGGAAGGCGTGATGGGGTAAGCACCTGCGCCTTGCGAGGCTTCGCGTTCCACCATGATGACCGCGGTATTGCCGTCGATGGCATCGCGTACGCCGGGATATTTGACCTGGGTCTGGGTCGCATCAGCATCCGATGCGGTTCCAAGGAATTTGAATTGTTTGAGTTTGTTCAACATGGTCTCTCCCTATGCTTCTGCGATGACTGGTAGTGGTTCGATGCGGATGATCTTCTTGGCAGCTTTGCCTTTGCTGATGTTGCTTCCTTCCATCCACACGATGGCCCCAGTGGGACAACGCTCGATGGCTGCACGCTGTGCACTTTCGTTCTTGCTGTAATCGATGACGGCGAGTTTGTTCTGGATGCTGATGAGGCCGGGGGCGGCATCTACGACGCAACGTTCGCAGGCAGTGCACGCTACTTCGCAGGCGGCTTCGGCGATGTCGCCATCGGATTCGTTGCAGCAAGCCAGCCATAGTTTGTGCGACTCGACTTGCAGAGAGAACAGACCCTTGGGGCAGACATCCACGCAGTCACCGCAGGCGGTGCATTTGGCGGCATCCACGACGGGCAGGCTGAATTTGTCCATGGTGATGGCATCGAAGTCGCACACGTCGGCACAATCGCCGATGCCAAGGCAACCCCAAGTACAACTTTTTCCGCCGCCCGCAACGGCAGCGGCAGCGCAAGAATTCAGACCATCGTAGTGGGCGCGCATCTTGGCGACATGGCGACCACCCGCACAGGCCAAACGTGCGATGCGCTTCTCGACATCACCCATTGAGATGCCTAGCATCTCGGCGATTGATAGATTTTGAGCGGGGGGATTGACGGTGCAACGAGCGGGCTCGATGGTCCCATTGACGACTTGTTCGGCGAAGTTGCGACAGCCGGCGGTGCCACATGCGCCACAGTTGGAATGCGGCAGCATCTCTTCTACTTCATCGATACGGGGATCTTCGAACACATAGAGGCGTTTGCTGGCGACAGCCAGAAACAGCGCCAGCAGGACGCCAAGTCCTGCCATGAACGCAAAAGCAAAGAAAATATTGTGCAGTGTTCCCATGCTGCCTCCCCGGTTGCAACGTCTGATGCCAGCGGACTACTAATGTAGTTTTTATTTTTTCTTTAACTTTTGTTGCAGTAAGGTTATTAAAGTTACTATCATTTGGGCAATCAATAATTTCAATTTTCATTATTGAGAAAACAATAAAGGGGGGTAGGGATGTCAGCAGACAAGCAGGCCTATTACAAAAACAACCGACTCAAACAGATCCGCGCGTTCTGCCAAGTGGTGCGTAGCGGCAGTATCACCGTGGCAGCGCAGAAGTTATTTCTGAGCCAACCTTCAGTCACCCTGCAGATCCAAGCACTTGAGCGCGAATTAAAGACCATCTTGTTCGAGCGGCGCGGCCCCACCATGCGCCTCACGCCGGATGGTGAGGCACTCTATGCTTTGGCTGAGCCTTTGGTGCAGGGGGTGGATGGCTTGCATGCCAACTTCGAAGCGCAGCATGGCCGCTTAGAGTCGGGAGAGCTGAACATCGGCGCGGGTGAATCTACCATCCTCTACATCTTGCCCGAGGTGGTGAGCCGCTTCACCAAGGCCTATCCGGGTATCCATCTGCGTTTGCACAACGAGACGGGGCGCGACGGCCTGAAGATGCTGAAGTCGGACGAAATCGACTTTGCCGTAGGTTCGATGCTGGATGTGCCGGATGACATCACCTATCAACCGTTGGTGACCTTCGATCCTGTGTTGATCGTGCCTATCGGCCATCCCTTGGCCAAGAAAAAGAAAGTCACTTTGGAGGATGTCAGCCATTACGGCTTGATCCTTCCACCTCGACACCTCTCTACATGGGGGGTGGTCAAATACGTGTTCCAGCAACACAAGCTGTCGTTCAGAGTGACGCTGGAGGCGGGGGGCTGGGAGGTCATCAAGAAGTATGTCGAGTTAGGCATGGGGATCTCGATCGTGACGGATATCTGTCTGACCGGAAACGAGAAACTCGTTTCTATCCCGCTTTCTGACTATTTCCCACAACGGGGCTACGGGCTCGTTTTGCGCAAAGGCAAGTTCATGTCTCCGCAGGCGAATCGCTTTGTCGAGTTGTTGCTGGAGACGTATCGAGAGAACGTACTTCCAGACTGAACACCCGCCCATCCCCGACAAGTTTCAGTCGCTTGACTTAATCAAGCGACTGAAATATCGTGCTCGCCCGTTTCAAGTTCCGAGGCAAGCGTGAGTTCGATCGCAAAACAAAGTCTGTGTTGCCCTTTGATGGAGATGGCCCAACGTCTGTTGGGACATCCGCCCACTTCGCAGGAAGAGACGCGCTGGCGCGTGTTGCAGGCAGCCACTGAGGTGTTCGCCGAGGTTGGCTACCACGCCGCGACCACGCGTGAGATATGCCGCCGCGCCGAGGTGAACCTAGCTTCCATCCACTATCATTTTGGAGACAAGGCGGAGTTGTATCGCGAAGTATTCCGTCTGCCTTTTCTGAGCGAGTGCAACAACTTCGCTACGTTGGATATCTCACAGACCTCGCTGCAGGAAGCGCTGCATTCTTTCTATGCGTGGCTATTCCCTGTCGATGCGGATGAAGATCCCATGCTGCAACTTTTCTTGCGCTTGCACTCTCGTGAAGAAGCCGAACCTAGCGGGGTGTTGGGAGATGCGTTGATCAAGTCGTTCCAACCCAATCATCAACAACTTCAAGCGCTGTTGTGCCGCGAGTTCGGTTTGAAGAAACCGGACCTCGAAGTGGATAGGCTGACCTTCTGTTTGGCCGGTCTGGCAACAGTGTATTTCCACGGTGGACGCAGTGCGGTCGAGGAGTTCGCACCGCAACTGGTCAAAGGTAAGAAAGCCAGAGAGACGATGGTGAGCCGGTTGGTGGAATACGCGATGGCACTCATTGTGGCGGAACAAAGACAGCGCGCAGCTCGCGCTAAGAAGTAACTCAAATGAACAGAAGTGATCAAGACATGAAAGCGAAAAAGATGATGAATAACAAAAAAAAGTGGATGGTGGATGGTGCAATGGTTGCGGTTTTGGCGATCACCGCAGGAGTGGCGGGATGTTCAAAACCAAGCGAGGCGGTCGAGCCTGCAACTGCACCGGTAGCGGCGGCGACTAGCCGGCCTGCATTGACCGTGCGCACCACCTCTTTGCGTGACGACAAATGGGGACGTTCGCTGGCGGCGAACGGCAGCATCTTGCCGTGGCAAGAAGCCATCATCAGCGCCCAG
Organism: Sideroxydans sp.; assembly: GCA_041665725.1. GTDB lineage: Bacteria > Pseudomonadota > Gammaproteobacteria > Burkholderiales > Gallionellaceae > Sideroxyarcus. The sequence continues at coordinate 26,047 of JBAYIG010000008.1, forward strand.
ATCGCAGGCTTACGCATCGCTGAGGTGAAAGTGAGCATCGGCGATCACGTGCAGCAAGGGCAAGTATTGGTGACCTTGGATAACTTCGCCAACGCGATGGATGCCGATCCTGAACGCGCGCCACAAGGCCGCATCGTTGCGCCTGATTTCGGCATCATCTCGGCGACCAATGCGAACGTGGGCTCTATGTTGCAACCAGGCACGGAACTGTTCCGCCTGATCCGCAAAGGCCGTCTGGAATGGAAGGCCGACTTGACGGCGGAAGAATTGATGCTGTTGCGCAAAGGCATGAGCGCAGAAGTGGTGGTGGGTGAGGGGCGTGTCATCAAAGGCACGATCCGCGCGATCTCTCCTTCTGTGAATGCGCAGACGCGCTATGGCTATGCACTGGTCAGTTTGCCCAATAGCCAAGGCGTGATCGCCGGTGCGTATGCGCGCGGCACGTTCGATATCAGCGGGGGTAAGAAACGTCTAGCTTCTTTGCCTCAATCGGCAGTGATGCAGCGCGGCAATAAGACCTACGTGTTGCATGTGGGGGTGGATAGTCGAGTGAATGAACATGAGGTGGTGATCGGTCAACGCGTGGGCGACCGCATCGAGATCAAGAAAGGCTTGAAAGCAGATGAGATGGTGGTGGAAAGTGGCGGCGCCTTTTTGACTGAAGGTGATGTCGTGCAGGTGGTTAAATGAACGTCTCGTCATGGTCGATCAAGAATCCCATCCCCGCCGTACTGGGATTCGCCTTACTCACGCTGATGGGCATCATGGCATTCAAGGCCATGAAGATCCAACTGTTCCCCGACATCGACTTGCCGATGATTACGGTGACTGCCTCCATCCCTGGGGCGTCACCCGATCAGATGGAAGTGGAAGTGGCGCGCAAGATCGAGAACGCCTTGGCCAGCGCGCAGGGGCTGAAGCACATCTATACCCAAGTGAAAGATGGTTCGGCAGTGGTTTCGGCAGAGTTCCGATTGGAGCGCAATTCGCGTGATGCGCTGGAGGATGTGCGCTCCACTATGTCGCGTATCCGTGGCGACCTGCCACGGGAGATGCTCGATCCCACCATCAATAAAGTGGAGATGGCGGGCAAGCCCATCCTGACTTACACCATCTCTGCTCCGGAGATGAGTGAAGAGGAATTGTCGTGGTTCGTGGACAACAACATCACCAAGTTGTTGCTGGGTGTGAAGGGTGTGGGCGCGGTCACACGTGTAGGCGGTGTGACACGGCAAGTGCGCGTCGAACTCGACCCCACCAAGATGCTGGCGCTCAATCTCACTGCGTCTGAGATATCCAGTCAACTCAAACAGATCCAACAAGAAGCACCTGGCGGACGTACCGACATCGGCGGTGCGGAACAGTCGGTGCGCACCGTGGCGACCGTGCAAAGCGCGGAGCAATTAGGCGAAATGGAGATCAGCCTACGTGATGGTCGTCGCGTGCGCCTGAACCAGGTGGCGAATGTGAGCGATTCCATCGCGGAGCGTCGTTCGGCGGCTTTGCACAATGGCAAAGAAGTGGTGGGTTTTGAGATCACGCGTTCGCTCGGCGCGAGTGATGTGGCGGTGGCGGCAGGTGTGACAGCTGCATTAGAGGGATATAAGAAAGACCACCCCGAGATCACCACGGAAAAAGTCTTCACCATGGTGGATACGGTCTATCAAACCTATCGCGGTTCGCTCGAGATGATCTTAGAAGGTTCGATCTTGGCGGTGATCGTGGTGATCTTCTTTTTGCGCAATGCGCGCGCCACCATCGTTGCGGCAACGGCGTTACCCCTCGCAGTCATTCCTACTTTTGTGCTGATGTATCTGTTCGGCTTTACTCTGAATTTGGTGACTTTGTTGGCACTGTCGCTGGTGGTGGGGGTGTTGGTGGACGATGCCATCGTCGAGATCGAGAACATCATGCGCCATTTGGAAATGGGCAAGTCGCCCTACCAAGCGGCCATGGAAGCGGCAGAGGAGATCGGCATGGCGGTGATTGCCACCACCTTCACTTTGGTGGCCGTGTTCTTGCCGACGGCGTTCATGAGCGGCATACCCGGACGTTTCTTCGTGCAGTTCGGCTGGACGGCGGCGGTGGCGGTGTTGTTCTCATTGGTGGTGGCACGCTTGCTCACCCCCATGATGTCGGCATATTTCTTAAAGCCACGTGTGGCGCACCCCACACCGGGTTGGATCAATGTCTATATGAAGGCGGCGCAATGGTGTATGCATCATCGCAAGACCACCTTGGCGGCGACCGCGATCTTCTTCTTCGGTTCATTCATCTTGGCGGGTACCTTGGAAACAGCCTTCCAACCGAAAGACAATCAATCGCAGACGCAAGTGACCATCAGCTTGCCGCCGGGCAGCAAGTTCGAGCAGACCTATGCCATGGCGGAACAGGCGCGCGCCATCGTGATGCGTAATCCGAACGTGACCTTGGTCTATACCGCGATCGGCGGCGGCGCAACGGGCGGCAATGCGTTCGAGCCATCGGGTGCGGCTGAGGCGCGTAAGGCGACTTTGTCGATCCAGCTGAAAGAGCGTGACGAGCGCCCCAGAAAAGAGATCATTGAGGATGATCTGCGTGAATCTCTACGCGAACTTCCCGGCGTACGCTTTGCGGTGGGATTGGGTTCTTCCTCTGGCAAATACCAACTGGTATTGACCAGCGAGAACGGAAAATTGTTGAGCGAACAAGCTCTTAAAGTGGGACAAGAACTGCGCACAATCCCGGGCATCGGCAACGTGGTGTCGAACTCCAGCATCTTGCGTCCCGAAGTGGTGGTGCGCCCTGACTTCGCCAAGGCGGCTGATCTGGGGGTGACTTCGGCGGCCATTGCTGAAGCGTTGCGCGTGGCGACCAAAGGCGATTACGACCAGTCGCTGGCCAAGCTCAATCTTCCTGATCGCCAACTGCCTATCGTGGTGAAGTTGCAAGATTCTGCGCGCCAAGACATCGAGCTGTTGTCGCGCTTGGTGGTGCAAGGGTCGCACGGACCAGTGATGCTGGGCAATGTGGCGACGGTGAGTATCGAAAGTGGCCCTGCGCAGATCGACCGCTATGACCGCCAACGCAACATCACCTTCGACATCGAATTGGCGGGGCAACCGATGGGTAAAGTGCAAGAGGCCGCGCTCGCTTTGCCTTCGGTGAAGAACATGCCTGAAGGCATTTCCATCGCGCCGATCGGCGACGCCGAGGCGATGCAAGAGTTGTTCGCCAGCTTTGGTTTGGCGATGTTCACGGGCGTGTTGTGCGTATATATCGTGTTGGTGTTGCTGTTCAAAGATTTCATGCAGCCGATGACGATCCTGTGGGCGCTGATCTTGTCCATCCCGGGTGCGTTCCTCGCCTTGTGGGTCACGCGCAGCGCCATTTCCATGCCGTCGATGATCGGTATCATCATGCTGATGGGTATCGCCACCAAGAACTCCATTTTGTTGGTGGAATATGCCATCGTATCGCGCCGCGATCGCGGCATGAATCGCACCGAAGCCTTGATGGATGCGTGTAAAAAGCGCGTGCGCCCCATCGTGATGACGACACTCGCCATGGGTGCAGGTATGTTGCCAGTAGCCATGGATGTTGGCATGGGCGATGGCAGCTTCCGCTCGCCGATGGCGATCGTGGTGATTGGAGGCTTGATCACGTCGACCTTCCTCAGTCTTTTGGTGATCCCAGTCGTCTATACCTATGTGGATGACTTCATCGTTTGGTTGAAGAGCAAGGTGGATAAGTTGCGCGGCGTGGTAGCCAAGCAAGTCGAGGTTTGAAGAACGCGGTGGTTGAGGCGATTCAGGGGTGTTGTTATACTGCCCCGAGACGAACCGGCCTACAATGGACACAGGAACAAGGAGAGTAGAGATGAACTTGGAACAATTGCGCTTCAATATGATCGAGCAACAGATCCGTCCGTGGGATGTGCTCGACCCGAAAGTACTGGATCTGCTGAAGGTGGTTCGACGTGAACAATTCGTTCCTGCTGAGAGCAAAGCGCTCGCATTCATGGATATCGACGTGCCTCTGGGACACGGCGTTGCGATGTGGCAACCCAAGATCGAAGCGCGTGCATTGCAGGCACTTGATCTACAACCGACCGACAACGTACTGGAAGTGGGTACAGGTAGCGGCCACCTGACTGCGTTGCTGGCAAGGCTGGCCGGTCAAGTGACCAGTGTCGAGATCGTTGCAGAACTGAGCGCCATCGCCGCACGTAATCTGGTGACGCATCACATCGGCAACGTCACGTTGCAAGTGGGTGACGCGGCCAATCAATGGGGTGAGGCCGAGTATGACGCTATCGCCCTTACCGGCTCTGTGCCGATGATTCCTGAGGCCTACAAGAACCAGCTGAAGGTGGGCGGTCGCTTGTTCGCTATCGTCGGAGATGCCCCTGCCATGCAAGCGCAACTGATCACGCGTGTCGCTGCAGATCGATTCGAGACCAAGGTGTTGTTCGAGACTGCCGTGGCACCACTCCAGAATGCGGCGCAACCTCAGCGTTTCGTATTCTGATCTAACTCTCAAACTGTTTTGCAGGGTCGGCTTGTCTCAGTTGTCGACTCCATGTAATATTAGCAGATTCTAATATTGGAGCATCCGATGAAATTCTCAAAATTGACCGTGAGCGTATTGCTGGCGCTGGGTGTGCAGGCATCGGCGCAGGCGACCGATCTGATCGAGATCTATCAAGCTGCACAAGGGCAAGATGCGGTCTTCGCTTCTGCGCGTGCTGCACAGCAGGCGGGACAAGAGAAGCTGACACAAGGGCGTTCCTTGATGTTGCCCAGTGTCAATCTGAGCGCGAACACGACTTACAACGATTTGAATTCGCCACTGCTGGTGAAAAAATATAATAGCCACGGATACGCAGTGAGCGTGGTACAGCCCTTGTTCCGTGAGCAGAATTGGGCGACCTATCAGCAGTCTGACTTGCAAGTAGCCATCTCAGAAGCGCAGTTCAAATTGGCAGAGCAAGATGTCATCTTGCGTAGTGCGCAGACCTATTTCGATGTACTCATCGCGCAAGATACCGTGCAGCTGACCAATGCGCAGAAGACCGCTATCTCGCAGCAATTAGAACAAGCCAAACGCAACTTCGAGGTGGGCACGGCGACCATCACGGATACACATGAAGCACAGGCGCGTTTTGACTTGGTCGTAGCGCAAGAGATCGCCGCAGCGAACAATCTGGAGATCAAGAAACGCACACTGCAACAGTTGGTGAACGCCGACGTCAAAGAACTGAACACATTAGGGCAAGGCTTCAAATTGGAGTCACCCAATCCTGCGGATGCGCAGAAGTGGGTGGCCGATGCACAACGGGGCAATTACCAGATCGTGATGGCACAAGCAGCTGAAGCCTTGGCAGAACAAGAGGTGGCAAAGAATCGTGGCGGACATCTGCCAACCTTGGATGCGGTGGGTAGTTATTCGAACACAACAGGATGCAGCTTCTCGTGTGGTGATACCAAGAGCACCTCCGTTGGTTTGCAACTGAACATGCCACTGTTCGCAGGCGGTGCGACACAATCAAAATGGCGTGAAGCGGAAGCGAATCACGAAAAGGCTAAACAAGATCTGGAAAATGCGCGTCGCAACGTAGAGTTGCAGACACGCCAAGCTTATCTAGGTGTCGTGAGCGGTATCGCGCAGGTGCAAGCGCTGCAACAAGCACTGAAGTCTAGCGAGAGCCTGTTGCAGGCGAGTAAGTTAGGGCAGGAAGTCGGCGTGCGTACCAGCCTAGATGTGCTCAACGCTCAACAACAGATGTACTCGACCCGTCGTGATCTATACCAAGCAGAATACAACTATCTGATCAGCCATCTGCGTTTGAAGGCGGCGGTCGGCAATCTGGCTGAGGCAGACATAAGCCAAGTCAATAAGGCGCTGCACTAGCTATAAAGCTGGCGGACGCACTCCGCCAGTTCATCTTCCCAACGTGGTAGTTCTAGCCCGAAAGTTCTGCAGAACTTCTCTGTCGATAAAGAAGAATTGGCAGGACGTTTCGCAGGCACGGGGTATTCGTGTGTGGCGATGGGATGGATGGTGAGGGATTTATCTTTCAACGCATCATCATACTGGCGAGCCAAGCGCACGATCTCTTCAGCGAACTGATGCCAGTTGGTGCGTCCGCTTGAAGTCAGGTGATACACGCCTGACTTATCTTCAGAATATTTTCCAATGATATGAGCCGTCGATTCCGCCAGCAGTCTCGCCCACGTCGGCGCACCGTATTGGTCTGCCACGATACGCAGCTCGTTACGTTCTTTCGCCAAGCGCAGGATGGTCTTCACGAAGTTGCCACCATGTACACCGTACACCCAACTGGTACGCAGAATGAGATGCTTGCAGCCGACCGCTTGGATGGCCTGTTCCCCTGCTAGTTTGGTCTTGCCGTACACGCTCTGTGGATTGGGGATGTCCGATTCAATATAGGGCGATGCCTTAGTACCATCGAAGACGTAATCGGTCGAATAGTGGATGAGCAAGGCATCCAACTTCTTCGCTTCATCAGCCATTACACCAGCAGCAGTCCCGTTGATAACCATGGCTATATCTGGTTCGGTTTCCGCCTTGTCTACAGCCGTATAGGCGGCTGGATTGATGATGATATCGGGCTTGTGTGCACGCACTGCTTGTCGAATCGCATCGGATTGGCTGAGGTCGAGTTGCTCTCTGGTAAGAGCGATGACTTTTGTGGTTGGCGCAAGCACGCGCTGCAATTCCCACCCCACCTGTCCGTTGGAGCCAGTCAGCAGGATGGTCTTCAAGCAAACACCTCGGCATCTTTCAGCAATTTGCCCGCTTGATCTTTGGCGGCGAGAAGAGGTGTTGCACCGTTCAACTGCCAATCGATACCCAGCGCTGGATCATTCCACAGGAGGGATCGTTCGAATTCTGGCGCGTAGTAATCGGTGGTCTTGTAGAGGAACTCTGCCGTTTCGCTCAAAACGACGAAGCCATGAGCGAAGCCCGGAGGTATCCATAGTTGGAGTTTGTTGTCTGCACTGAGAACGACCGTCTCAGATTTGCCGAAGGTGGGAGAACTCTTGCGTATATCCACCACCACATCCAACACCTCGCCAACAGTGGCGCGCACCAATTTTCCTTGCGGTTGTTGGATCTGGTAATGCAGGCCGCGCAACACATGGCGTGCGGACTTGGAGTGGTTATCTTGCACGAAAGGCGTGGAGATGCCCGTCACGTCAGCGAAGCGTTTCGCATTGAAGCTCTCGTAGAAGAAACCGCGTGCATCACCGAACACCTTGGGTTCGATGATGAGGACATCAGGAATTGATGTTGGAATGGCTTGCATCAGATCTTCTCTTGCAGGACTGCCAGTAGGTATTGGCCGTAACCGTTCTTGGCGAGTGGCTTGGCCAACTCTTCCAATTGAGTGGCATTGATGTAACCATGACGATAGGCTATCTCTTCCGGACAAGCGATCTTCAATCCTTGGCGCTTTTCCAAGGTCTGGATGAAGAGCGAGGCTTCCAGCAAAGAATCATGCGTACCCGTATCTAACCACGCACTGCCGCGCCCCATCACTTGCACGTCCAGTTTGTTGCGCTCCAGATAGATCTGGTTGACGGTGGTGATCTCTAGTTCACCGCGATGCGATGGCTTGATGGTCTTGGCGATCTCGACGACGCTGTTGTCGTAGAAATAAAGGCCGGTGACGGCGTAATTCGATTTGGGTTGTTTCGGCTTCTCTTCGATGCTGAGCGCGCGACCTTGAGTATCAAAGTCAACCACGCCATAACGTTCTGGATCGGTGACGCGATAGGCGAACACCGTTCCGCCATCGTTCTTGCTGGCAGCGGCGCGCAACTTGGATTCCAGATCGGCGCCGTAGAAGATGTTGTCTCCCAAGACCAAGGCACAGCTGTCTTTGCCGATGAACTTCTCACCGATGATGAAAGCTTGTGCCAAACCATCCGGTGAAGGTTGCACGGCATAGCTGAGGTTGATCCCCCACTGTTTGCCATCGCCCAACAGTTGTTCGAAGCGCGGTGTGTCTTGCGGGGTGGAGATGATTAGGATGTCGCTTATCCCAGCCAGCATCAGCGTGGTCAGGGGATAGTAGATCATGGGTTTGTCGTAGATGGGCAGCAACTGCTTGGAGACCGGCAAAGTCACTGGATACAGACGGGTGCCGGATCCGCCGGCGAGGATGATGCCTTTCATGATGTTGTCCTTTCAGCGTAGTTCTTCTGCACCCACTTTTGATAGTCACCGCTGGTGACGCCTTTTACCCAATCGGTATTCTCCAAGTACCAAACCACGGTCTTGCGTAGGCCAGTCTCAAACGTCTCTTGCGGCTTCCAGCCCAAGTCCTCGGCGATCTTGGTGGCATCGATGGCGTAGCGCTTGTCGTGACCGGGGCGGTCGGCGACGTAGGTGATGAGTTTGTTGTGTGGTGCGCCTTGGGGGTGCAGCTCATCCAAGATGGTGCAGATGGCTTGCACCACTTCGAGGTTGGTCTTCTCGTTCCACCCGCCGATGTTGTAGGCCTCGCCCAATTTGCCTGTCGCCAACACAGTGCGCAGGGCACGCGCATGGTCATCCACATACAACCAATCGCGGATGTTGTCGCCCTTGCCGTAGATGGGTAGCGGCTTACCGTTCACCGCGTTCAAGATCACCAGTGGGATGAGCTTCTCGGGGAAGTGATACGGGCCGTAGTTGTTGGAACAGTTGGTGGTGACGACAGGCATGCCATAGGTGTGATGCCAGGCGCGCACGAGGTGGTCGCTAGATGCCTTACTGGCCGAATACGGCGAGTTAGGTTCATAGGCGGTGTCTTCAGTGAAGAAACCGTCATCACCCAAGCTGCCATACACCTCATCGGTAGAGATATGGTGGAAGCGGAAATCGGCTTTGCGCTCACCTTGCAAGCTGTTCCAGTGCGCACGCGCAGCTTCCAGCAAGGTGTAGGTGCCGACGATGTTGGTCTGGATGAAATCCGCAGGGCCGGTGATAGAGCGGTCCACATGAGACTCGGCAGCCAAGTGCATGATGGCATCCGGCTGATGCTCACGGAACACACGGTTCACTTCTGCCGCATCACAGATGTCGACTTGCTCGAACTTGTAACGCGGGTTGCTGGAAACAGAAACCAGCGATTGCAGATTGCCCGCATAGGTTAGCTTATCGACGTTGACTACCTTGTAGTCTGTCTCGTTGATGAGCTGGCGCACGACCGCAGAGCCGATGAAGCCGGCGCCGCCGGTGATGATGAGGGTTTTCATAGGGGCAATCTTGTGGGTGGTTATAGCTGCGATTATGTCTTTTGTTGGAGTGCGCCGTCCATAAGCCTTAGCGCAAATTCAGTAGCACCTTGATTCTCACTGATGAACCGTGCTCCTGCCTGTGCCATCGTTTGTGTTGCGACGTTATCGATCAGGAGTCGATTGAGTTGTATCGACAGCTCGTTGGCATCGCTAACTTGAAGCGCCGCGCCACTTGCAACAGCCAGTTCGGTGGCTTGCGCGAAGTTGTAGGTATGCGGGCCGATGAGCACGGGCTTGCCAACGGCACAGGCTTCGATCAGATTCTGCCCACCGAATCGCAACAGGCTACCGCCGATGAAGGCGATATCACATGCGGCGTAGTAGGCGAACATCTCACCCATGCTGTCTCCAAGCACGATCTGCGTATCCGCAGTTATCGCGACATTGGCACTACGGCGCTGCATCTTCAAGCCACGTTGCTCAACTAGGTTCGCCACTTCGTCAAAACGTTGTGGGTGACGCGGAACGATGACGGTGAGTACGTCTTTAACGGTAATGTTTTGTAGCGCATCTAATAGCAATGCCTCTTCACCCTCGCGTGTGCTGGCTGCCAGAAAGATGGGTCGTTTGCCAAACAGTGCACGCAGAAGTCTTCTTTGCTCAAGCATCTTTGCGGGTGGTTCGATATCGAACTTCAGATTGCCCATCGTGGAAACGGCGCGTCCGCAAAGTGCGGACAGTCTTTGTGCATCTCCGTCGGTCTGTGCGGCGATGAGATGCAATCCGTATAAACCTTCATGGGCAAGGTGTGGGAAGCGCGCATATTTTGCGGATGACTTCTCAGACAGGCGGGCGTTGAGCAGTAGCAATGGGACGTTTGAAGCTTTGCAACGATGAATGAGGTTGAACCAAACCTCTGTCTCCAGCAGGACACCCACTTGTGGTTTGAAGTGGTCAAGGAAGCGTTGGACGGCGAAAGGGTAGTCGTAGGGCAGATAGACGCGCATCACCTCGTCGCCATACAACTGCTCACTTGCGGCGCGGCCAGTGGGCGTGGTGTGCGTGAGCAATATCTGATGCTGGGGATATTTTGCGCGAAGGCTATGGACGAGGGTTGCGGCAGCACGCGTCTCGCCAACGGATACGGTATGTAGCCAGATGACGGGTTTGTCGACCTTAACGGCATAGCGCCCGAAACGTTCGGCCACATGTTCTAGATATTCGGGCTGCTTGCGTGAGCGCCACCACAGATGGAAGAAGACATACGGTAGCAACAGCCAAAGCAAGGCGGTGTAGGCGAAGCGAGAATCGAATAAGCGCATCACTTTGCACCATCCAATACACGGGTCAGTTGTTGCAGCACATCGTCCACCTCGATGAGCGACATCGCATCAGGGTGATGCGCGCGCGTGTTCCAAGGCAATTGTTCCGGGTCTTTCCCCAGAAATTTACGCACGGCTTGGGGGTAACGATTGACGCAATATTCCATGCGCTGATAGGGGCCGGTGAGCTTGGGAGAGGCGACCGCATAGAGGCCGATGACGGGGGTGTCCATCGCACGTGCGATATGAACTGCCCCTGTGTCAGGAGCGACCAGTACATTCACTTTACCCAGCAGGGCGGCCAGTTGTTTGGGCGATGTCTTGCCGCAAAGATCCAATGTGCGATCAGGTGCGATGGCGCAGAGCTGCTGGCACAGCGTCCGTTCTGCAAGCGAATCGCCTCCGGTCAATACGATGCTGCCAGAGGACTTTTGGATCACTTCGGCATAGCGCTCGGGTAGCCAGTTTCGCTCTGCTTTGCTGGCGTGGGGATGTATCGTGATCAAAGGACTTGGCAGATGGCGTAGTTGCTCGTTTGCCCAAGCATGGTCAGCCTCTTCAATGGGCAGATCCCAGACCGCCTCGGCTACTTGTCCTGTCAACTGTTCAACAAAAGACAGGAAGCTATCGACCAGATGATCGTCATGAAATGGGATGCGTTGGTCGCAGAACAGCCACTGACCCTCACGTGCGCGGGTGCGGTCGAAGCCGATCTTGATCGGTGCGCGTAAGGCCGGATAGAGCAAGTTGATGCGCAGGTTCGCTTGCATCGCCAACACAGCATCGAAATCTCGTTCACGAAAACGTCGGTAAAAAGCGCGGTAATCTGAAAAGGAGCGAGGCTTATCGACCACTACGAATTGCACGCCGGGCATGCGATGTAATAAAGAATAAGTGAGCGGGCTAGTGAACCACGTGATCTCTGCATCGGGCGCAGCACGCTGCAAGGCATTGATAGCGGCGCTGACCATGACCACATCACCAAGTGCGGAGAAGCGGACGATGGCGATACTTGGCTTAAGAGGTAAGGATGTGGGCAAAATTATTGGGCTGTTAGGACACTCCGTACATTGTATCTAAACAGCGCCAGCGCTGGCTTGACACTCGCTTGCTGGAACTGCTCTAATGACACCGTTCAATGACTGAACGCACCCGTGATGCTAGACGAAACCACACATTACAGCTTGCTTAAGACTCTTGAAGAGAATCCAGGACTTTCACAAAGAGACTTGGCGAAGCGCTTGGGCGTCAGCTTGGGGAAGGTTAACTACTGCCTCAACGCGCTTGTTGAGAAGGGTAGTCTAAAGATCAACAACTTTCGCAATAGCGAAAATAAGTTGGCTTACGCATATCTACTAACTCCAAGAGGAGTAGAGCAAAAAGCACGCATGACGGTTGAATTCTTACAAATCAAGATTAGAGAATATGAGCGCTTACGTAAAGAGATACAAGAGTTGCAACTCGAGGCGGTCCAAAAGGGTTTATTAGAAAAAGACAGTCAGCAATACACCGCTTAGATTCAATCAAATAGAGCAGTCAAAGTTTTCGGGAGTTTATGGGTATGAAAATAGCAGTCGTGGGATTAGGGTACGTGGGATTGCCACTGGCGGTTGAATTCGGGAAAAAATATCCGACAGTGGGTGTAGATCTGTCGGCAGAAAAAGTGGCTGCCTATCGCAACTATTTTGATCCCACGGGCGAAGTCAGCTCAGAGGATCTGCGTGCTGCGACTCAACTCACCTGCCATACCGATGCCTCTGTTTTGAGGGATGCCGATTTCATCGTAGTGGCGGTACCTACTCCGGTTGATGAGGCGCATATCCCCGATTTGTCGCCACTCGTTGGCTCCAGCACTGCAGTAGGTAAATACATCAAAAAAGGTGCGATTGTGGTTTACGAATCCACTGTGTACCCCGGCGCGACCGAAGAAGTTTGTATCCCGCTGCTTGAAAAGCATTCTGGATTGAAGTGGAAGAAAGACTTCTTTGTGGGCTATAGCCCAGAGAGAATCAATCCTGGCGACAAAGAGCGCACAATCACCAAGATCGTCAAAGTGGTCTCTGGCGACACCCCTGAAACATTGAAGACAGTCACGAAGATCTACGGCTCCGTCATCACTGCGGGTGTGTATCCAGCAAGCAGTATAAAAGTGGCGGAGGCTGCTAAGGTCATCGAAAACACACAGCGTGATTTGAACATCGCACTGATGAACGAGTTGGCAATAATCTTCGACAAGATAGGCATCGACACTTTGGAGGTGTTGAAAGCCGCGGGTACAAAGTGGAACTTCCTGCCATTTCGTCCGGGCTTGGTGGGCGGACACTGTATCGGAGTCGATCCGTATTACCTCACACACAAAGCAGACATGCTGGGCTATCACTCGCAAGTCATCCTTGCGGGTCGTCGTATCAACGATGGGATGGCAGCTTATGTGGCGCAGCAAACGGTGAAGCAGATCATCAAGGTGGGCGGCGCAGTCAAAGGCTCCAAGGTCATCGTGCTGGGGCTGACCTTCAAAGAGAACTGCCCCGATCTACGCAATAGCAAAGTTGCCGATCTGGTTAAAGAACTGCAGGAGTTTGGCTGCGATGTCAGCGTGCACGATCCTCTGGCAGAAGCCAAAGATGCAGTACATGAATACGGCATCACCCTAACAGAATGGGATGCCTTGCCTAAACAGGCAGACGCTATCGTCGCCGCTGTCTCACATACTGAGTACACCAGTCAGCCTGTGAGTCGGATATTGGCTAAGCTGAAAGCGGGTGGGGTCTTCATCGATATCAAATCGGCTTATCCGCAAGACGTTATAGAAGCGGCGGGTCATAAGTTGTGGCGTCTGTGAAAATGACCGACGCATACTCGCAACTCAAGACTCGACTGGCGACCGAACCGCATACCTGGCTGATCACGGGGGTGGCAGGGTTCATAGGCAGTAATCTGCTGGAAACACTGCTTGCGCTCAACCAGCGCGTGGTTGGGTTGGACAACTTTGCGACGGGTCATCAACGCAATCTTGATGAAGTTCAATCACTAGTCACCCACGAGCAGTGGGGTAATTTCCAATTCATCAAGGGTGACATTAGAGACTTGGGAGATTGCAAACGTGCGATGACGTTCGCCCCTTCTAGGGAGGCTGTCGAGTACGTGCTACATGAAGCTGCTTTGGGTAGTGTGCCGCGCTCCATAGCGAATCCGATCGACACGAACGAAACCAATATCAGTGGCTTTCTCAACATGCTGGTTGCGGCGCGCGATGCCAAGGTAAGGCGTTTTGTATACGCCGCATCCAGTTCCACCTATGGCGACCATCCCGCGTTGCCCAAAGTAGAAGATAAGATCGGCAAGCCCCTATCTCCCTATGCTGTCACTAAGTATGTCAATGAACTCTATGCCGAAGTGTTTGCGCGTACATACGATTTTAAGACGATAGGGCTGCGCTATTTCAACGTCTTTGGACCGCGCCAAGACCCAGATGGTGCTTATGCTGCCGTCATCCCAAAGTGGATATCCAGCATGATCAAAAACGAGCCGATCTACATCAATGGAGATGGTGAGACTAGCCGAGACTTTTGTTTCATTGAGAACGTGCGGCAGATGAATCTATTGGCAGCTACGACAGAGAATGCAGAAGCAAGCAATCAGGTGTACAACGTGGCAGTAGGTGATCGTACGACACTCAATCAGTTGTACGATCAATTGCGGAAAAACTTGTTGCCCACTTGTTCGCATCTGGTTGGGGCAAGGCCTATCTATCGAGATTTTCGTGCCGGTGATGTTAAACATTCATTGGCTGATATCAGCAAGTCTGCGACATTGTTGGGATATCAGCCTTCTCACAAGATCGACGACGGGATGAAAGTGGCGATGGCTTGGTACGTGAGCCATCAAGTCTAAAATGGTGCTGCTTCTTGGAGAACGTCCAACGCAGTCCGCCTGCTTGCCAGATATCGATGGTCTGTCATGAAAAGACAAATCGTAGTGGTATCGACATTGACCGTTATTTCACAACTGGCGGCTTTGCTGAAACTTTGGTTCACAGCACGTATCTTCGGTATTGGGCCAGAGCTGGATGGATATAACCTTGCGCTTGTGCTACCCACGCTGATTTCTGGAGTGATGGCAGGAGTTGTGCAAACAGGTATTTTTCCAGTCAGAGCAGCATTGAATGCCTCTGCTGATGCGCAGACTGTTGAGCGCTTTGAGCGTGCTACCTTGTTGGGTATCGCAGTGCTGGGAGGGGTTTTTACGATAGCGTTGTTGGCCTGCTCCAGTTTCATAGTGAGTGCACTCACGCAGTCCGCAACAGAATCTGTTCGAACATCACTTGAATATGCATTCCCTGCCCTCGCAATTTTGGTGGCGATGAATTTTGTTGGGGACTGCGGTGGGTTTTTGTTGGCGATGCGAGGCCGTTTTGCTATCGCAGCGGGGGCTCCGTTGGCGAATGGGTTGTTTGGCGCCACTATGTTGGCGGCATGGCCGGAAGGTGGACTGACTACCTTGATAATGGGCACCATCCTTGGTTTGGGGCTACAGGTATCTCTGTGTTTGTGGGGACTAAAAAAGACTGGTTTCTCACTGTTGGGGCCCCTCCCTGCTCTTGATACAGTCAAACGACAATGGGCAGAAATACTCAGCTTGGGGCGGTGGATACTTCCTGGCGTCGTGTTTTCCAATATGGTTGTTGCCTTACCCATGGTGTGGATCGCGAAGTATGGTGAGGGAGCAGTGTCTGCGTTCGGATATGCATATCGCCTACATTCCTCGGCGTTGCAATTCTTGGTCATGGCTAGCTCCACCGTCATTCTCGCGCGGTTTTCTGATCTGGTGGCCCAGAACAATAGTCCTGCGGTTAGGAGCATCTTGGTCAAATCCTCTTTGATTTCGATAGTAGTGGGAGTGATTGGAACGCTGCTGGTCTTTGCGATAGGCGCATCGTTGCTTCAAGAGTTGTTTGGGGGGCGCTTTGATAGGGATGCGGCAACGCACGTTACGATGCATTGGCTTCTGTTAACGGTAGGCATACCTTTTGCGATGATGGGCACTGTCTTTGCAAAATTATGGCAGGCTCAGAAACGACCTCAGTTGATATCGATCATGGCGGCAACTAGCTTGATAGCATTTACACTGACTTACATATTCTTGAATGGACTGCTGGGTGAATACTCCATATCGCTAGCGGTATCAGCTTCCGCTTTGTTGGTGGTAGCGATGGGTGTTTTCTTTTTAAGCGTCACAAACAAGCCTGACCTAAGGATGCAACGATGATGTTGAACGACACACTTGAAGTTCCCTGCCCAGTTTGTGGAAGTTCAGACTCCAAATTTCTGTTTTCAACCAAAGACTATGTGTTTCGGTGTTCTGAAGACGTCTTTGGCGTTAGGAGGTGTTCTGGATGTACATGTGGATACCTAAGTCCACGCCCAAAAAGAAATGACATCCAAGAATACTATCCGAAAGAATTTTACTGGTCGTGGGAAGGAGAGGCGGGTGTTTTAAGCTGGCAGGAAATCTTGGAAAAGAGGAAGACGCAACTGGAGGAAAAGGCAAAATGGTTGCCCGATCTAAAATCTGGACGATTGCTCGATATCGGCGCTCAAAAAGGTGAATTCTTGTGGTACATGGGGCAGAGGGGGTGGGTGACAGAAGGAGTAGAGCTTGATTCTACTGTGCCCAATCCGGCCGGCATGCCGATACGTTATGGGGATTTCCTTGAAATGGAATTTGAAGGGGGCGTATATGACGTTGTTACATTTTGGGCGGTGCTTGAACATGTGTACGAGCCGTCTCTCTTTTTGGAAAAGGCGTCAAAACTATTGCGACCAGGTGGTCTGCTGATTGGTTTGGTAACCAATATCAACTCTATCCAGTCGCGGATATATAAAGCGGATGACTATCCGCGTCACCTCACGATCTTCTCAACTGAATCGCTACGGCGAGTAACACAAAAGAACGGATTGGTCTTGCAAGCAACACACACGGGACAAGAAATATTCGGAGGCAGCCTAGCGGGGGGGCTGTTGTATTTGATCAAGCGGGTACTGGGCTATTCGCAGGAAGATGCCATGTCGGAGTGGAAGCAGATCAAAGACCCAGATCTTTTCTGGTGCAAGTGGAGAGGCCGTAACTCCTTTGCCATCAAGATGGTCAGTCGATTTGATCGATTAGTGACTCGGCCATTAGAGCCCGTTTTAGACAAATTAGGATTCGGATTCATTATGACTTTCTCCGCCACAAAAACAGATGTTGGACAGAAGGCTTCTCTATGAGCGAGCGTTGGCAATCCTATTTTGAATCGCATGGTGCATACGAGAACAATTGGCTCTCTACTGCCGTGATGCACTGGGGGTTTCACGAAACGCTGTATGGGATGATAGGGCGCTACTGTGAAAAACCGAGTCGCATTCTTGATGTCGGGAGTGGGCCTGGGTGGTCAGAGTTTTACCTATCGTCGATGGGATATGAGGTGACGGGTGTCGATAATGAGCCCACATTGGTTGAGCTTGCAAAGCGGCGAGCTGAATTGCTTGGAGTTTCGGCTGAATTTGAGGTCGCAGATGCTTTCGATTTGTCAGCCTATCACGCTAAATTTGACTTGGTCTTTTCTTGTGGCGTACTCGAACATTTTGATCGCGAAGTCACGGTCAGATTGCTAAAAGAGCAAGCACTATGCGCAAAATACGTTCTTGTTGAGATACCAACCCGATATACCGCTTATACAGGAGAGATTACTGATGAAAGATTCTATTCGGTAAGTGAGTTGGCAAAAATGGTTGGAGAAGCAGGCATGGACGTGGTG
Organism: Sideroxydans sp.; assembly: GCA_041665725.1. Classification (GTDB taxonomy): domain Bacteria; phylum Pseudomonadota; class Gammaproteobacteria; order Burkholderiales; family Gallionellaceae; genus Sideroxyarcus. The sequence goes on from JBAYIG010000008.1 coordinate 43,398, forward strand.
GCTTGTTTCGGGTACGGCGACTTGGTGGCAACACCACTGCAGGTGTTTTTTCGGCGAGTGTTACCACGGGCTGTTTGGAGGTGGTTACAAAATAAGGGCTTCGCTTACAGTATCGCCGTGATTGGCGCTCGAAAATAGGTTTGAACAAAGTTCATCAAGTTGTAAGCCTAAATACTTCATAAGGATTGATCGTGGCTCAACACGGAATTAATACTTCCCCCAATGCTTGGCTCAGACAATGTGCGAAAACTCTTGTTGAAGGGTTGGGCTACAACGAGTATGTGTTTATTCAGCAAAAGGATGGAGATTGACCATCTTAAAGGGGCGCATACTCTATGTGATCGGCTCGTTAGATGTTGGCGGTGCCGAACGTCACATAACTCAAGTCGCAAACAAGCTAAAAGCTAGAGGATGGGAGCCGGAGTTCTTCGTGCTATCACTTGGAGGCCCACTAACTGCTAATTTGGAGACGACTGGTATCCCAATCTATGGGATGCGTCTTCCCGCTTGGGTTGCGAGATTGGTCAGCAATGCACGATTACGAGCGCGGTTGAATTTATTTCTAACCTCAATCGTTTTGATAAAAACGTTATGGTTGCGCCGACCCACAGTCCTACACTTTTTCTTGCCTGCGGCCTATATCATTGGTGGTCTAACATCATTGTTCGCAATAGTGCCTACTCGAATAATGAGCCGCAGAAGTCTCAATCACTACCAATCGGCGTATCCCATATCTACAAAGATCGAATTGTTCCTTCACTCAAGAATGGACATGGTTTGCGGTAACTCTCTTGCTGTGTTGAGAGACCTTGAGGATGAAGGCGTAGATGAGAAGCATCTCAGGCTTATTTACAATGGGATAGACATGGCCTCGTTTACGGGGCCATTCGATCGTTCAAAGGAGCGGATCCAAAAGGAAATACCAGAGCGATCATTTGTGTTTGTTCTCGTGGCCAATCTGATCCCTTACAAGGGGCATGCAGATCTGATCGAGGCCCTCGCAAGAATAAAGGATGACTTACCAGAACATTGGTTACTCCTTTGCCTTGGTCGGGACGATGGGATAGGTGCGAGTTTGAAAGCACATGCAGAAACGCTGGGATTAAATGAACATATTAGATTTCTGGGTTCTCGTCCGGATGTGAATGATTTCTTGCGCCTAGCCGACGTAGGGTTGCTTTGCTCTCACGAGGAGGGCTTTTCAAATGCGATCCTTGAATGCATGGCTGCAGGGCTACCCATGGTGGTGACGGATGTGGGTGGTAATGCTGAAGCAGTGATTGATGGAGAAACGGGATATGTCGTGCCCGCACATAGTCCAGAGTCGTTAGCGGATGCGATCTTGCGAGTGAACAAGCAAGGAGAACTTATAAGGATGGGTGCAAAGGCGCGCCAAAGAGCCGAGGAATTGTTTTCAATGACCGCATGCATAGACGGTTATGAAGCAATGTACCGAGAAATGGGCGCATGCCCCAGTGTTGCGAGTGTGGAAAGTCAGTAAAAGGCAGATATGTGCGGTTTCGCTGGAATATTGGGGTGCGGCGCTCGAGCTGAGGTGGCTCAAAGCATGGCGGCTGCCATCATTAATCGTGGCCCTGATGATGGAGGTGTGTGGTCCGATGTGGAGGCCTGCATAGCTTTGGCCCATCGACGTCTCTCCATTGTCGATCTGTCACCTGCCGGACATCAGCCGATGGCATCTGTTTCAGGTCACTACGTCATCGTGTTCAACGGTGAGATATACAACCATCTCGATATGCGTGCTGAGTTGGAAAAATCGGGCGCATCTTTTCAATGGCGTGGTCACTCTGATACGGAGACCTTGCTTGCATGTATCGATGTCTGGGGGCTAGAAGCAACACTCAAGAAGTCCATCGGCATGTTCGCCATTGCCTTGTGGGATATGCAGAACCGTGTGCTGACGCTGGCTCGAGATCGCATGGGTGAGAAGCCGCTATATTTTGGATGGCAGGGAAGTGGTGAGCACCGCATTTTTTTGTTTGGTTCTGAACTCAAAGCACTGAAGCAGCACCCCTCATTTTTGGCGCCAATCGATCGCGATGCGCTTTGTTTGCTCTTGCGCCACAACTACATCTCTGCGCCTTACTCGATCTATCAAGGCATATCCAAGTTAGAGCCAGGGTGCTTATTGACAGTCTCGTTGGAAAAGCCAGAACCGAAGAAATGGAAGTATTGGGATACGTTGGAAGTGGCTAGAGCAGGAACCAAGAATCAATTCGCGGGCTCGGAAAACGAGGCAGTCGACGCGCTGGAAAAATTAGCAAAAGACGCAGTGCGCCAGCAGATGATGGCAGATGTGCCGTTAGGTGCATTCCTTTCTGGCGGTATCGATTCGAGCACTGTGGTCGCGCTGATGCAGGCGCAGTCCTCGCGCCCAGTGAAGACCTTCACCATTGGTTTCAACGAAGAGGGCTACAACGAAGCACAACATGCAAAGGTGGTAGCCCAACATCTGGGGACTGAGCACACCGAACTATATGTGACATCGCAACAGGCGATGGATGTGATCCCCCGATTACCATCCCTGTATTGCGAGCCTTTTGCTGATTCGTCGCAGATACCTACCTTCTTGGTGTCTCAACTCGCTCGGCAACATGTCACCGTATCCTTGTCGGGTGATGCGGGCGATGAATTGTTCTGTGGCTATAACCGCTATCAGATGACGAATGATCTCTGGCGCAAGATATCTCGCGTCCCCTCCCCATTGCGCGTGTTGACAGCTAAAGGGATCACCTCTGTAGCGCCGAAAAAATGGGATCGTATCGCTCGATTCATCCCAGGGGCTTCGCGCTACGCTGCAGTGGGTGACAAGTTGCACAAGGGCGCGGGCGTACTCGCTTGTCCCGCTGTGGATGAGCTTTATCTGGGAATGGTCTCGCATCTGCCGGATCCTGCAACGTGGGTGATCGGAGGGAAGGAGCCGCTCACAAGATTGACAGGTGAGCATGCGGCACTGAATGGCCTTGATCCAGTCGAGCGCATGATGGCACTGGATGCGGTGAGCTACTTGCCTGACGATATCTTGGTGAAAGTGGATCGTGCTGCGATGGGCGTTTCACTAGAAAGTCGCGTCCCATTCCTGGATCATAGGGTCGTCGAATTTGCGTGGAGTCTGCCGCTTGAATACAAACTGCGTGATGGGCAGACCAAGTGGCCATTACGCCAAGTGCTTTACCGTTACGTGCCGCGAGAATTGATCGACCGACCCAAGATGGGTTTCGGTATCCCTCTGCATGATTGGCTGCGTGGCCCGCTGCGTGAATGGGCGGAAGAGCTCTTGGGAGAAGAGCGACTGCGGCGAGAGGGCTTCTTTCATCCTGAACCGATCAGGCAGAAGTGGACGGAACATCTGAGTGGACAACGCAACTGGGCGGCACTGCTATGGAACGTACTCATGTTCCAAGCTTGGTTAGAGAGCAATCAGACATGAGCAAAAAACTCATGTTCGTAGTGAATGTGGACTGGTTCTTCATGTCTCATCGCCTGCCCATCGCCTTGGAGGCGAAGCGGCAAGGGTATGAGGTGCATATCGCTACCGGCATCACCGATCAAAAAGAAGCGATGGAGAAGTGTGGATTGATTGTGCATTCCATCAGTATTGACCGGAGCAGCCCGAATCTGATCGGGCTTATGCGAACCTTCTTCCAGTTGCTCAACCTGTTTCTAAAGGTAAGGCCGGACTTGGTCCATCTGGTGACCATCAAACCCGTATTGTTGGGAGGCATCGCGGCGCGAATGGCGCGCATCCCTGCGGTCGTCGCTGCTATTTCAGGTTTGGGGTATGTATTCCTAGATAGGGGTTGGGTAAGTAGAAGAAGGCAGCAAGTCGTAAGCGCTCTGTATCGCATCGCATTAGGGCATAGCAATCTGAAAGTGATCTTTCAGAATGAAGATGATCGAATCGCTTTGATGCGACTTACTGATTTGCAAAAAGGGCAAGTAGAGATGATTCGCGGGTCGGGTGTTGATCTTGATCGCATCAAAGCAACGCCGTTGCCGACAGGAGTTCCAGTAGTGATGCTAATCGCCCGCTTGATAGCTGATAAAGGAGTTAGAGAATTCATAGCAGCATCAAGCATATTGAATCAAAGCGGGCATGCGATTCGCTGTTGCTTGGTTGGAACTACTGACCCAGAAAATCCAAGCAGCCTTTCAGAGGAAGAGTTGTGTGGATACGAAGTCGAAGGAATCATTGAACGATGGGGCTATCGGTCTGATATCGGGGAAGTGCTAAAGGAGGCGCATATCGTTGTGCTGCCCTCTTATCGGGAAGGGCTGCCCAAAGTGTTACTAGAAGCTGCCGCCGCAGGACGTCCCGTCATCACGACAGATGTGCCTGGATGTCGTGATGCGATCGATATCGATGTGAGTGGCGTATTGGTGCCAGTAGCAGATGCGGAAGCCTTGGCGGCTTCAATAAGGACTTTAGTGGATGACAGGGAGCGTTGCGTAGGTCTGGGCATTGCAGGCAGGGCGCTGGCTGAGAGAGAGTTCGATATAAAGCAGGTAGTGAGAAGACATTTGCAGATATATCAAAACTTAACAGAGGGCGCGCCATGAGATTCTTCGTTACAGGAGCTTCTGGATTTGTAGGCAGCGCTCTCTCATCAGAGTTAAGAAGCCGCGGCATGGATGTCCGTTCGATCTTGCGTACTCAGCAAGAGATAGATGGGAGTACGGATTGGCGCGATGCACTACAAGGAGTATCGGTCGTGATCCATCTTGCGGCTCGAGTGCATGTCATGCATGAAAGTGCGGTAGACCCGTTGGCTGAATTTCGCAAAGTGAATGTCAAGGGCACTGAGCATCTGGCGCGAAGCGCAGCCGCAGCTGGGGTCAAGCGTTTGGTCTATGTGAGCTCCATCAAGGTGAATGGCGAAGAGACGGCGAACGGGCGCAGATATTCAGAGGAAGACACACCATCTCCGCAAGACCCTTATGGTATCTCCAAGTGGGAGGCAGAGCAGGCATTGCGCCGAGTAGCTGCAGAAACAGGCTTGGAGGTCGTCATCATTCGTCCCCCTTTGGTTTACGGTGTGGGTGTGAAGGGGAATTTTGCGCAAATGCTTAGCGCTGTTTCGAGGCGTATCCCTTTACCTTTTGCTGCAGTAATAAATCAACGTAGCTTGATCTATGTCGGCAACTTGGTAGATGCACTGATCGTGTGTGCTACACATCCTGCTGCGATAGGCAATGTGTATCTGGTCAGCGATGGAGAGGACGTTTCAACACCAGAGCTACTCCGCAGATTGGATGATGCGATGGGACGCCCAACTCGTATATTTCCGAGCCCGATATGGTTGTTGTCGATGATGGGAAAAATAGCTGGTCGGCGTGACCAATTGCTACGATTGATGGGGTCGTTGCAGATCGATAGTCATAAGATTCGTAGCGAGTTGAATTGGAAACCGCCATACAGTCTGCAGCAAGGGTTACAAAAGACCGCAGAGTGGTATCGAGATACTCACCGATGAACTATATGCCACCCATCATTGCATTTTTGATCGTCGTTTCGGTGATCACCATCATCTTGCGCAGCAAGTTGGGCAACGCTGTGCAGGATGTCCCCAACGAGCGCTCCTTGCATAGCAAGCCAGTCCCGCGAACGGGGGGCGTAGCTTTGATGGCGGGAGTGTTATCGAGCTGGATGGTGCTTTGGCCTTCTATGGTCTGGTGGATAGTGGTTCCGACAGTTCTTTTGTTCGCTGTTTCGTTCATGGATGATCTCCACAATTTATCGGTAAAGGAACGACTGCTAGCGCACATGATCGCAGCGACCGTATTGGTGATAGGAGCGAACATTTATGACCAACAAGGTTTATGGATCTCCCTCATCTTGCTGTTTGCCGTGGTGTGGATGATCAATCTCTACAATTTCATGGATGGCTCTGATGGGCTGGCAGGTGGAATGACTCTGTTTGGCTTTGCCAATTACGGCATCGCTGCATTGCTCGCACACGACGAGAGTTTTGCAATGATGAATCTGGCGATATCTGCGGCTGCGCTGGGTTTTCTTTTTTTCAACTTCTCTCCCGCCAAGATATTCATGGGAGATGCAGGATCCATCCCGCTTGGATTTTTGGTGGCAGCGATGGGGCTGTGGGGATGGCAGCGAGGAGATTGGTCGCCTCTGTTTCCAGTGCTCGTGTTTCTGCCATTCATCGCCGATGCGACTGTGACGTTGGCCAAGCGCACATTGCGAGGTATGAAGATCACAGAGGCTCATCGTGATCATTTTTACCAACGGGCCATTCAAAGTGGCATGAGTCATCGTAGTGTGGCCTATGTTGAATATGTATTTATGGCTGCAATCGGAATGTCAGCACAGATAGGATTGCAACAGGGGATGATGCAATCCTATCTGTGTGTGTGTGTGGCATTTTGTCTAGTAGCGATGGTTTGGTTGGATGTGAGATGGGGTAAAAGATAAGTCAAGAGCAAATGTATATAGGCCGTTGAAAGCTTAGGTAATTCAATTCGTACCGTATAAAATCGCCCCCTGTGTTTTGTGCGTACAGAAAAAAGTATTCGCCAATCGATTTATCTAAGACTTAGTTACGCAACCATTGGATACTGTATTGACTGACCAATGGATGTAGGGTGGTTGGGCGTAGGGCAGGGCGATGTTAAGAGGCGGACGCTATGGTGCGTAGAGTTCACGGACTCTGACGCAACTAATTGATAGGAACAACAAATGAAAGCTGTGATTCTCGCAGGTGGACTAGGAACGCGAATCAGCGAAGAGACATCCACCCGCCCTAAGCCCATGGTTGAGATCGGCGGCAAGCCGATTCTGTGGCACATCATGAAGAGCTATTCCGCCCACGGCATCAATGAATTCGTGGTGTGTTGCGGTTACAAGGGTTACGTCATCAAGGAATATTTCGCCAATTATTTCCTGCATATGTCAGATGTGACTTTTGACATGGAGCACAACAAGATGGAGGTACACCAGCGCTACGCCGAACCTTGGCGGGTAACATTGGTTGATACTGGCGACGAGACGATGACCGGAGGTCGCCTGAAGCGCGTGGCAGACTACGTCAAGGATGAAGAGTCGTTTTGTTTCACCTATGGCGATGGGGTGAGCGACGTCAACATCACCGAACTGGTCGCATTCCATAAAGCACAAAAAGTCAAAGCGACACTGACGGCCACTTTGCCACCAGGCCGCTTTGGTGCACTCGACATGCAAGGAAGCAAGGTAAAGAGCTTTCGCGAGAAACCTAAAGGGGATGGTGCCATGATCAATGGCGGATTCTTCGTGTTGTCGCCGCAAGTGATCGACTACATCGCCAATGACAAGACTATTTGGGAGCGTGAACCTATGGAGCGTCTGGCCGAAGAAGGTAATTTGGCGGCATTCCATCACGAGGGGTTCTGGCAGCCGATGGATACCCTGCGCGACAAGATGCATCTCGAAGAATTATGGCAATCCGGCAAGGCGCCCTGGAAGGTGTGGAAGTGAACACTTCATTCTGGAAAGGTAAGCGCGTTCTGTTGACTGGGCATACCGGCTTCAAGGGAAGCTGGTTATCTCTGTGGTTGCAATCCATGGGTGCGCAGGTGGTGGGATATGCGTTGAACCCACCAACCGATCCGAGCCTGTTCGAGGTCGCCGAGGTTGCTAAGGGTATGACCAGCATAATCGGTGATATCCGTGACCTAGAACATCTTCGTAGGGTGTTCGCTGAACATCAGCCGGAGATCGTGATCCATATGGCGGCGCAGCCATTGGTACGTTATTCCTACATCGAGCCGGTTGAGACTTACTCCACCAATGTGATGGGCACGGTGAATCTGCTTGAGGCGGTGCGCAGTACTAAGAGTGTCAAAGCCGTGGTCAACGTCACCACTGATAAGTGTTATGAGAATCGTGAGTGGGCATGGGGGTATCGCGAGAACGAAGCGATGGGCGGCTATGATCCCTATTCAAGCAGCAAGGGCTGCGCTGAATTAGTGACTGCAGCCTATCGCAACTCTTATTTCCACCCAGAAAAATACAAAGAACATGGTGTGGCGATCGCCTCCGGCAGAGCGGGGAACGTCATTGGTGGTGGCGATTGGGCGGACGATCGCCTCATTCCAGACATCATGCGAGCCATCAGTGCAGGAAAACCAGTCAACATTCGTAACCCGCATGCGATTCGCCCATGGCAGCATGTGCTAGAACCGCTTTCGGGTTACTTGGTTTTGGCACAGAAGCTTTACGAAGAAGGTGCAGCCTATGCAGAGGGGTGGAACTTTGGTCCAAATGATGAGGATGCCAAACCTGTGCAGTGGATCGTTGAGAAGTTGACTCAAGTTTGGGGCGAGGGGGCAAGCTGGGTAGTGGATGGGGGCGAGCATCCGCATGAGGCACATTATCTAAAGCTGGATTGTTCCAAAGCGAAATCTCGATTGGACTGGCATCCCAGATGGAATCTGGAAGAGGCACTAGAGGCTATTGTTGAATGGCAACGGGCTTATCGAGACGGCAAGGAGCTGAAATCAGCTACGCAGGAACAGATTCGGCAATATGTGAATGCACGTTGAACCAATATTTTAGAAATAAGCGGAAGAAACAATGATGAGTAAAGAAGCAATCAAACAACAGATACTGGATCTGGTTGAACAATACAGTGCTGTGCAATATGCACCGAAAGCATTCAATGCCGGCTCAAGTGTGGTTCCGCCCTCTGGAAAAGTCATTGGCGCCGCAGAGCTGAAGAATATGGTTGAGGCGTCACTGGATGGATGGCTCACCACAGGTCGCTTCAATGAAGCATTTGAAAAGCGCTTCGCTGAATTCGTCGGCGTGCCTTATGCGCTGACCACGACATCCGGCTCATCAGCGAACCTGTTGGCTTTCACGGCACTTACCTCCCACAAGCTGGGCGCACGTGCATTGAAACCGGGCGACGAAGTCATCACTGTAGCCGCGGGTTTTCCAACCACGGTGAACCCGATGTTGCAGAACGGCATGGTGCCGGTGTTCGTGGATGTGGATCCGACCACCTATAACATCGATCCGAACAAGATCGATGCCGCGGTCAGCGCCAAGACCAAAGCCATCATGATCGCCCACACATTGGGTAATCCGTTCGATCTGGATGCAGTCATGGCAGTGGCTAAGAAACACGATCTGTGGGTCATCGAAGATTGTTGCGATGCATTAGGTTCACGCTACAAAGGTCAGCACGTGGGCACTTTTGGTCATATCGCCACTTGTAGCTTCTACCCCGCGCATCACATCACCATGGGCGAAGGCGGCATGATCTTCACCAAAGACCGCGACCTGCGCGGCATCATCGAATCTTTCCGTGACTGGGGGCGTGATTGTTACTGCGGTCCAGGTTGTGACAACACTTGCGGCAAACGCTTTGGTCAACAGCTGGGCTCATTGCCCATGGGCTACGATCACAAATACACCTACTCGCACTTGGGCTACAACCTCAAGATCACCGACATGCAGGCCGCTTGTGCATTGGCGCAGATGGATCGCTTGCCTGAGTTCATTGAGGCACGTAAACGTAATTTCGCTTTCTTGAAGGAGCGTTTGAAATCATGTGAAGAGTTCTTGGGGCTGCCAGAAGCGACTGCGGGCAGCGAACCCTCTTGGTTCGGTTTTCCCATCACCGTGCGTGAAGCGGCAGGTGTGGATCGTGTCGAACTGTTGAAATACCTGGATCAATACAAGATCGGTACGCGCTTGCTGTTCGCGGGTAACCTCACACGCCAACCGTATTTCGAAGGCCGCACTTATCGCATCAGCGGCGAATTGACCAACACCGACAACATCATGAACAACACACTGTGGATCGGTGTGTATCCTGGTCTGACTGAAGAGATGTTGAGCTTTGTGGTCGAGAAGATCGAAGCATTCTTTGGCGTGAATTTCTAGAGAACACGAATACAGGAAACAGCCTTGAAAGCTTCTGACGCGCTCGCGAAATTTCTAATCGCCCATAAAGTACAGACTTGTTTTGAGTTGGTGGGGGGGATGATCACACACATGCTCGACAGCCTTGCTGAATCAGGTAAGTTCAACATCGTTTCGATGCATCATGAACAGTCTGCTGCTTTTGCAGCAGAGGGTGTGGCTAGGCATACTAAAGGCAAAACAATCGCAGTAGCGATGGGAACGAGTGGTCCGGGCGCAACTAATCTGATCACTGGTATAGGAGACTGCTGGTTCGATTCTGTGCCATGTCTTTTCATCACAGGGCAGGTCAACACTCGCGAATTGAAGGGTGAGCTAGCCATTCGTCAGCAAGGATTCCAAGAGCTAGACATCGTTGAGGTCGCACGCTCCCTGACTAAGTACGCAGCTCGTGTAGACCGGCCAGAAGACCTGTTGATGCAACTGCACAATGCGATATCCACAGCACTGAGTGGCAGGCAAGGCCCAGTGCTCTTAGACATTCCCAATGATGTTCAGCGCGCAGATATCCCTGATAGTTTGGTCGAAGAATGGTTGAAACTCCCACTCAATATCAGTTCGGGCCCCCAGATATCCGTAAATGAATTGGAGCAGCTGACAGCACTTTGCAAAGAGGCGCAACGCCCCTTGATCTGTGTTGGTGGTGGAGCACGTTGGGCAGATTCCATGGATGCGTGGCTGTTCGCTGCTGATAGCCTAGGTATTCCCTATGTGTCCACACTCATGGGGCACGAACGTGTTGTGGCCCGTAGCCATTACTTCAACATGATTGGTAGTTATGGCAATCGAGAAGCAAATTGGGCAGTACAGAATTGTGACCTCTTGATCGTTGTTGGGGCGCGACTTGACGTGCGACAAACCGGTGCAGATATAGAAGATTTCGCGCGCCGAGCTAGGGTTGTTCAAGTGGATATTGATGCGGCGCAGTTGGGCAATCGTGTTAAGGCTGATCTGAATATTTGTGCTACTGCAGAAAGCTTCTTCAGTGCCTTTCCTATTCGAGCGGGGATGTTTATGAAGCTCGATGCCAGTTGGGTGCCTGAACTTTCAACGCAAAGAGAAAAAGCGCAAGTCAATGAATATGCGGACTGGGAAATCAGTCCGAGCGAGCTCTTCAAACAATTGAATCATCTCTTGGCAAAACAGTCTGTCGATTATGTTTGCGACGTAGGGAACCACCAGATGTGGGCAGCACAAAGCCTGCGACTATCGCCTAACCATGCAGTGCATTACAGCGGCGGAATGGGGGCGATGGGCTTTGCGTTACCAACGGCTTTAGGTGTCGGCATCGAATCGAAGAAAAAGGTCGTAGTGATCACGGGTGACGGAAGCATGCAGATCAACATTCAGGAGTTGGATACGCTGAACCGTTTGGATCTGGATATGGCCGTGATTGTGATGAACAACTCGGTTCTGGGTATGGTCAAGAATTTCCAAGATATGTATTTTGATGGTCGTGATCAATCAACCAAGAAGGGATATAGCAGCCCGTCTTTTGTTGATATTGCAAAGGCCTACGGCATCGCCGCATATAAGATTTCCAGTGCTGATGACATGAAGAATATTCTGCCAAAGGTCGCACAACATAAGGGACCATTGCTGATCGAGGTCGTCATGGACGGAGCGACTGAATGTCGTCCGCGCCTAGCGTTTGGCTCGAAACTGGATGAGCAGTTTCCCCAGTTGAGTAATTAGGGGCTCTCTATGAGGATAGCCATCCTAGGTGCAACCAGTCAGATAGCCAGAGACCTGATCGTCTCGTTCTCTAGGACAGCGAACGACAATCTACACTTATTTGCGCGACGTCCAGATGAGGTGACGAAATGGTTGGTGTCTACAGGATTGGCAGGACGCTATCCGACGGATGAATTTTCCGAATTCCCCAAGCAAGCATTCGATGCGGTCATCAATTTCGTTGGCGTCGGCAATCCGGCGCAAGCGCTGGCAATGGGCAATACGATCTTTGAGGTGACCCTGCGCTTCGACGAAATGGTATTGGAATACCTTCAGGTGCACCCTACATGTCGTTACTTGTTCTTGAGTAGTGGTGCCGCTTATGGTTCAAGTTTCAACGAGCCTGCAAAACGCGATACACCCGCTATCGTGCCTATAAATAAGCTCGAGCCGCATGATTGGTATGGCGTGGCCAAGCTGCATGCAGAATGCAGACATCGTTCTCATCCAGAGCTATCCATCATCGACATTCGCGTCTTTAACTATTTCAGCCACACACAAGATATCGAAGCACGTTTTTTAATCACAGATATTCTTCGCGCGATTCGCGATAAGACCGTGTTGAAGACTTCCTCGGATTACATCGTGCGTGACTTTTTGCATCCCTCCGATTTCTATCGCATGGTTTGCACGCTGCTTGCTGCACCTGTTGCGAATGCGGCGGTCGATTGTTATAGCCGGGCCCCGATTGAGAAGCCAAGTCTATTGGCGGCCATGCAAGAGAAGTTTGGGTTGCAGTATGAAGTTTCCGAAGTGGTGGCCAGCGTCAACGCAACAGGCAGCAAACCACACTACTACTCGATGAATACCAGAGCAGCCGAGTTTGGATATCAGCCATCTTTGACTTCGCTGGAGGGAGTGATGCAGGAATCGATCGCAATATTTAAAAATGTAAGAACTTTTACTGTAAACCGTACGTGATAACTCCGCTTCTTACCCTTGCAGTTACACCCTAATAATCGCCCTGAGTTCCTTGCGAACTGCTGGCGTCGATTGCGGCTGAAATCCGCCGCGACCCGACTCTTGCAGCCGATCTCGACGTGCTGGTGAGCGATAACGCCTCAGCCCCTTCTACTCTGGAGACAGAAGGACGCCGGGAAATTGCTGGATGTTTGCCTTGTTTTATGGAGTGTGTTCTACCTAGAATCAACGGTTTGGTTAGGCCTGAAATGGGGCGATGGAAGGGCTTAGGGCCTAATATATAGGCCATTGAAAATCTAGGTATTTCACGATGTAACGTATAAAATGTGCGAGTTGCGTGTCAATCATGCGTGCTTGCTGACTTGTCCGATGAAAAAACTAATTCCCACCATTTTGTGCGGCGGCGCAGGTTCCCGCCTATGGCCAGTCTCTCGCGAGACCCACCCCAAGCCCTTCATTCGCTTGGCGGATGGACAGAGTCTCTTGCAAAAAGCATGGCTACGCGGGGCGGTGTTACCGCAAGCCATCGAGACCATGACCGTCACCAACCGCGACTTGTTCTTCAAGACCGAAGACGAATACCGCGAAGTAGCAGGAATCCCTACCAACAAAGCTTTCACCAACCGTTTTATCCTCGAACCTTTTGGGCGTAACACCGCCCCTGCTATCGCAGCTGCAGCATTGCAAGTCGCTGCCGTCCACGGTGACGATGCCTGCTTGCTCGTGCTGGCCGCAGACCATCTGATCGCCGACCAAGAATCCTTTGCCAAGGCGGTGGCGAGTGCCATGCAATTGGCCGCTCAAGGCAAACTCGTCACCTTCGGTATCAAGCCCGGCATGCCCGAGACTGGCTACGGCTACATCGAAGCCGATGGCAACACCGTCAAACGCTTCGTCGAAAAACCCAACCTAGAGACTGCCAAAGAATACGTCGCCTCTGGTCGCTTTCTGTGGAACTCCGGCATGTTCTGTTTCCAAGCCGGTGTCATGCTGCAAGAGATGGAGAAGCATTGCCCAGCCATCCTAGCTGCGACCCGTGCTTGCATCGCCGAATCACGCAGTGCCGAAGGCAAAGGTTTCAGTCAGCTCGAACTGGATTCGGCTGCCTTCAAGCAAGTGCCCGATGACTCCATCGACTACGCCGTGATGGAGAAATCCGCCAACGTCGCCGTCGTTCCGTGCGACATCGGCTGGAGCGACATCGGCTCATGGACGGCACTTGGTGACCTCACCCCGGCGGATGCACAAGGCAACCGCATCGAAGGCGAAGTCATGCTGCATGATGTCAGCAACTGCTATATCCAGAGTAACGAACGCCTTGTAGGCGCAGTGGGCGTCAAAGACCTCGTCATCATCGACACGCCGGACGCTGTTCTGGTCGCAGACCGTTACCATGTGCAGGACGTCAAACATATCTTCAATCGCCTTAAGTCAGCGGGTCATGAAGCCTATCGTCTGCACAGCACCGTACATCGCCCTTGGGGTACTTACACCGTGCTGGAAGAAGGGCAGCACTTCAAGATCAAGCGCATCGAAGTCAAAGTCGGCGCATCTCTTTCCTTGCAGATGCACCACCATCGCAGCGAACACTGGATCGTCGTCAGTGGCATGGCCAAAGTCGTCAACGGAGAACAAGAGCTCTTCGTGCAGACCAACGAATCCACCTACATCCCCGCAGGCCACAAACATCGCTTGGAGAACCCCGGCATGTTGCCGTTGGTGATGATTGAAGTGCAGAGCGGTGAGTATCTGGGCGAAGACGACATCGTGCGCTTCGATGACGCCTACGGCAGGAAATAACACATCGTCATGTCTGTTCTGTCTCCTTTGAATCTACGTGGCCTATCTGCGAATGACTCATCCAAGCTGTTGTTGGATGCGGTCGCGCAGGGCGAAGGCGTATGCCTAGAATTCAAGAGCAGTTTCCAGAAAGAAGTGATCGAATCATTGACTGCCTTTGCCAATAGCCAAGGCGGATCGATCTTGGTGGGTATCAGTGATTCTGGCAAAGTCGTTGGCATAACTGTTGAATCTGAAACGGCTCAAAGCTGGATTAATCAATGCAAACAAAGCACCAGCCCTAGCGTCATCCCCGATATTGATCTGGTCGAGATTGACGGTAAAATGGTCGCCGTAGTGAGCGTGGGTGAATATCCCGTTAAACCCGTTGCGTGCAAGGGGCGGTATTTCAAGCGAGTGGATAACGCCAATCATCAGATGAGCGCCACCGAGATATCCGATGCGCACATCAAATTGATCAACTCCAGCTGGGACTACTATCCAGACCCTGAACACTCGATTGACTCTATTTCCGAGAGCAAGGTGAAAACTTTTGCGGATGCGGTTGGAGTGAAGGGCAATGTGGAGGCGGTACTGGAGAAGTTCGAGCTCATCAAACAAGGTCGCCCCACCTTTGCCTGTCATTTGCTCTTCTCAAAGAACGATGTGTTTTTGAGCACGATTGAGGCAGGGCGCTTTGCGAGTGAAACCATCATCAAAGACAGCATCACCAGTCGCGATACGCTCATAGAACAAGTCGAGCGCATCATGGGTTACATCGCTAAACACACCAACAAAGCCTACATCATCACCGGCAACCCACGGCGCGAAGAGCGCTGGGACTACCCGATGGATGCGATGCGCGAGATCGTCATCAACATGATCGTGCATCGCGATTACCGCAGTTCCAACGACTCCACCATCAAGATTTTCGATGATCGTATCGAGTTTTTTAACCCAGGGAAATTGCTCGATGACCTCACCGTTGAAAAGATCAAAACGGGCAAGTACAAGTCGTATCTGCGCAATAAACAAGTGGCGAGCATCTTCAAGGAACTCGAATTGATCGAGAAATATGGCAGTGGTGTGCGCCGCGTCATTGATATCTTTGTGGCATACGGTTTGCCAGAGCCAGTATTTGAGGCGACACAAGGCGGCATGGCGGTGACGGTATTCAAGGAAATCGTTCAGGTTGTTCCTGAGAATAAGGGTGAGGGAGTAAATGGCGGAGTAAATGGCGGAGTAAATGGCGGAGTAAATGGCGGAGTAAATGCATTGCTTGTTTACCTGCAAGCTAATCCAGGTAAACGTGCAAGTGAATTGGTCGAGCCATTGGATACGTCACTGAGAACAATTGAGCGCTGGTTAAAGCAGCTCAAAGAGAAAGATCAAATTGAATTTAGAGGCGCACCTAAGACTGGCGGCTATTTCTTAAAGGCAAACAAGTGACAACGCAAACCCTCACCTGCTTCAAAGCCTATGACATCCGAGGCAAGCTGGGCGATGAGCTCAACGACGACATCGCCTATCGCATCGGTCGTGCCTATGCACAACACCTAGGTGCCAAACGTGTGGTCGTGGGCGGTGATGTGCGTCTTACAAGTGCCACCCTCAAACAAGCTTTGGCGAATGGATTGATGGACGGCGGCGCGGATGTAATTGACATCGGTATGGTAGGTACAGAAGAGATCTACTTCGCCTCATTCCATCTGGATGTGGACGGAGGTATCGAAGTCACCGCCAGCCACAACCCCATGGACTACAACGGCATGAAGCTGGTCGCCCGTGGGGCGGTGCCCATCAGTGGTGACACCGGCCTTAAAGCCATTCAAGCCCTTGCTGAGGAGAACGAATTCGCACCCGCAACTCATCGCGGTACGCTGACTCAATCCTCAATCCTCAATCCTTTCGTAGATCACCTGCTGACCTACATCGAACCCGCAGCCATCAAGCCACTGAAGCTCGTGGTCAACTCAGGCAATGGAGCGGCAGGCCACGTCATCGACGAGATCGCGGCGCGCTTCAAGCAACTGAACATCCCCATCACCTTCATCAAAGTGCATCACGAGGCAGACGGTAGCTTCCCCAATGGCATCCCCAATCCCCTGTTGCCAGAGAACCGTGCAGCCACCACCGACGCGGTGAAGGCGCACAGGGCAGACATGGGCATCGCATGGGATGGTGACTTCGATCGTTGCTTTCTGTTTGACGAGTGCGGCGAGTTCATTGAAGGCTACTACATCGTGGGTCTGTTGGCGGCCGCCTTCTTGGTCAAGCATCCGGGTGAGAAGATCATCCATGATCCACGCCTCACCTGGAACACCATCGACGTCGTCAAACAATCGGGTGGCAACCCCATCCAATCCAAGACCGGTCATGCCTTCATCAAAGAACGCATGCGCTTGGAGAACGCCATCTATGGTGGCGAGATGAGCGCGCATCACTACTTCCGCGACTTCGCCTACTGCGACAGTGGCATGATCCCGTGGTTGTTGGTGACAGAACTATTGAGCCGCAGCGGCAAGCACCTGTCACAACTAGTGGGTGAGCGCATCAAAGCGTATCCCTGCAGTGGCGAGATCAACTACCGCGTGAGTGATGTGAAGCAGTCCATCGAGCGCGTCTTGCAGCACTACTTAAGCCCCTCGCCCTCTGGGAGAGGGGTTGGGGTGATTCCTGTCGTAGATCGTACTGATGGTGTAAGTGCAGAGTTCGCGGATTGGCGTTTCAACCTGCGCGGCTCGAACACCGAACCATTGTTGAGATTGAATGTGGAATCACGCGGGGATATGAAATTGCTGGAGCAGCGCACTGCAGAGATCGCGGCGTTGATCGTAGGTCAGGCTTCAGCCTGACAAAGAATTTTGAATCATTTATTAAGGAGAACATCTTGAGTACAAGCAAAGTCGCACTGATCACCGGCATCACCGGCCAAGACGGAGCCTATCTGGCGGAGCTGTTGTTGAAGAAGGGTTACATGGTTCATGGTTTGAAGCGCCGCTCTTCGTCGTTCAACACCTCCCGTATCGACCATCTATACCAAGACCCGCATGTGGACAACGCCAAGTTCAAACTGCACTACGGCGACCTGACCGACTCCACCAACCTCATACGCATCATCCAGCAAACGCAACCTGACGAGATCTACAACTTGGCCGCGATGAGCCATGTGGCTGTCTCGTTCGAGATGCCAGAGTACACCGCCAACGCGGACGGTATTGGCACACTGCGTATCTTGGAAGCCATCCGCATCTTGGGTTTGGAGAAGAAGACCAAGTTCTACCAAGCCTCCACATCGGAGCTGTACGGTCTGGTGCAAGAGACCCCGCAAAAGGAAACCACACCGTTCTACCCACGCAGTCCCTACGCCGTGGCCAAGATGTACGCCTTCTGGATCACCGTCAACTACCGTGAGGCTTATGGCATCTACGCGTGTAACGGCATCTTGTTCAATCACGAATCCCCGATTCGTGGTGAGACCTTCGTGACCCGCAAGATCACCCGCGCCTTGTCACGTATCAAGCTGAACCTGCAAGACTGCCTCTACCTCGGCAATATGGATTCCTTGCGGGACTGGGGCCATGCCAAAGACTACGTTGAGATGCAATGGCGCATGTTGCAACAAGACAAACCTGAAGACTTCGTCATCGCTACCGGCGTGCAATACAGCGTGCGTGACTTCGTCAGCATCGCTGCTAAAGAAATGGGCATCGACGTGCGTTGGGAAGGCAAGGGCGTGGATGAGAAGGGCTACGACAACGCCACCGGCAAATGCATCGTGCAAGTCGATCCGCGTTACTTCCGTCCTACCGAAGTGGAGACCTTGTTGGGTGACCCGACCAAGGCACACACCAAGCTGGGTTGGAAACCAACCACCACCTTCCACGAACTCGTCTCCGAGATGGTGCGTGAAGACCTAAAGAGCGCACAACGTGACGAGTTGGTGAAGAAACACGGCTTTGCGGCATTTGATTATCACGAGTGATGCAGGGTTTATGAACA